>QBVW01000001.1 GCA_003284215.1 SAR86 cluster bacterium AG-313-D11
GAGGCAAGTGATGGGCTAAAGCAAGAAATTGCTAAGTCTTTTTTCTATTCTAAGGCTTATACTATCGCCGGAGGAAGCTCAGAGGTTCAGCTAAATATTATTTCAAAACATATTTTAGGACTACCATCATGACAATTAAAAAAATATCAGTATTTTGTGGGGCTCATCTTGGTAAATCACCAGACTATAAAATTGCAGCTCAGCAAATCGGCAAAATGATGGCCGAACAAGGTTTAGAAGTTATATTTGGAGGCGGCAATGTTGGCTTGATGAAAGTTGTGGCTGACACAGCTATTGAGAATGGCGGAAAAGCTACCGGTATTACACTAAAGTCTCTGCATGAATTCGAACTCACCAATCCTAATATTGATGAAACAATTATTACGCACTCACTCTTTGAAAGAAAAGAAAGATTTTTAGATATTAGTGATGCTTTTATTGTTCTGCCTGGCGGAGTTGGCTCCATGGATGAACTTCTCGAGGTTATGGTAAGCAATCAACTTGGAGGCATTAATAAGCCCGTGGGCTTGTTAAATATTAATGGTTATTACGACGGTTTCCTTAGTTGGTTACAACACTCTGTTGATGAGGAGTTTGTTTCTCTTGAAAACCAAAAACAAATCTTGGTGAATGACAATCCCCAAGTATTATTAGAAATGATTTTGTCAGCTCAAATGCCCTCTTCGGACACATGGATTGAAAGGCTTAATGTAGATTTTCCAAAAGATTAGCTCTTTGGATCTCGAGATATTAAAAGCCCTATCTCAAAAAGTAACCACATAGGTATAGCTAAGAATAATTGAGAGAAGATGTCCGGCGGCGTCAAAAACATTCCAATAACAAAAAAACTAATAATTAAATATGGCCTCATGGTCTTTATGCGTTCTTTAGACACTAATCCAGTAGTAATAACAAGAAATGTTGCTATGGGAATTTCAAAAGCAAAACCAAAAGCAAAAAAAAGCTTTAATACGAAATCTAAATATTTATTTATGTCTGTCATTACTTGGATAGAGTCTGGAGCAGAGGAGATAAAAAAACTTAGGATAATTGGGCTTACAACAAAATACGCAAAAACAATCCCTGCATAAAAAAGCAATATTGAAGAAAGTATTAATGGGCCAACAAAAGTCTTCTCTTTTTTATATAACCCAGGCGAAATAAACCCCCAAAGCTCAATTAAGAAATAAGGCAACGATATTATTAGCGCCGAATAAATTGTAACCCTTAATGGCGCGATAAACGGAGAGGCAACTTCTGTTGCAATCATACTGCTGCCTGCGGGCATCAACTCCAGTAATGGCGCTGACACGAAAGCATAAATATGATTAGTGAATGGTAAACAGCATACAAGAATTATCCCTGCAAATAAGAACATCCTGATTATTCGTGAGCGCAATTCCTTTAGGTGTCCCATGAACGTCATGTCATTTGGATCGGTCATCATCTTCCTTTTCAAACTCTTCCATTTTTAGTTCATTAAAAATATCTTGTTTAAGATCTTCTGCACCAATATCTCTTTCAATGGAAGATCTAAATTCAAAAAATTTATTTTGGAATCTGGTGAAGGTTTTCAATATAGATTTTATGAATCCTGGTAACTGATCAGGGCCAATCACAATTATCCCAACAAGTAGGATAATTAGAATTTCAAGAAATCCAATCTGTAACAATTTTTATTGATCGTCTGATTTAGACTCAGAGTCTTTGGGTGAGTCATCATCTTTTATAGCTTTTTTAAAACCCTTAAGGCCCTCTCCAAGGTCCGAGCCCATGGTTTTTATTTTTTTTCCACCAAATAAAATTAATATCAACACCAGTATGATTAATATTTGCCAAAAACTTATTCCACCTATTCCCATAATAAACTCCTAATTCCTACGCTAATATTGTTCCTGCAAGAATCATAATAATACCTATAAGTGTAAGTATAGTTAGATTTTGCCATTTTCGCTGATTTTGGAGACTTGCTTCAAGGCTTTTAATGAGATCAGTATTTTTTTTTCCATCATTTGCTATAAATTTTATGTTATCAAGCAAGTTAAAAATTTCACCTGGCAAAGAAGAGGCCTTATCTAAAATTTCATAATGATTATTTTCAAGAAATTCTTTCAATTTGAGTGGACTAAATTGTTTATCAATCCATTGATCAAGGTAGGGTTCAGCAAGACCCCAGAAATCGAGATCTGCATATATTTCTCTTCCCATGCCTTCTATATGAATAAGCGTTTTTTGTAAAAGTATTAGAGAGGGCTGGACGGATAAACCAAATTGCCTTGTTGAATCAAATAGATAAAGCAGTAATTTTCCGAATTCAATTTCTGATAGCGGCTTTTCAAATATCGGTTCACAGGTTGCTCTTAAGGTTTGCTCTAATTCCGCTTTACTAGTTTGATTTGATACCCATTCAGCACTTATGAAGAGCTCAGATAGTTTGTAGTAATCTTGCTTTAGTGTTGCTTGAAGCATTCTTGCTAAATTGTATTGATCCTCTCTGCTCAAAGATCCAACGATAGCGCAATCAATGGCTATATAACTTGGCTGGGTAACATTGATCTTGCTAACAAAAATATTTCCTGGATGCATATCAGCATGAAAAAAATTGTCTCTAAACACTTGGTCTAAAAATATCTTCACTCCATTTTCTGCAAGAATTTTTCTATCAATACCAAGCTCATCCATCATCTTAATATCTGTACATGCTATGCCGTCAATCTCTTCAAGTGTTAAAACATTTACCGCAGTTTGATCCCAAAATACTTTTGGAATAAATAATAGATCTGAATCAGCAAAGTTTTTCTTAGTAACGGTAGTATTTGCCGCTTCAACTTTTAAATCTAATTCTTTAAAAATTGTTTTTTCATAATCATTAATTACATCTTTAAGCTTGAGTCTATCGCTCTCTTTGTAAAATAGATTGATTAAAAAACCTCCGGCTTTCATAACTCGCACATTCCTTTTAACACGCTTGTGAATGCCTGGCCTTAAGACTTTTATTACAACTCTTTCAGATGAACTTTTTAATTTTGCTCTATGAACTTGGGCCAATGAGGCAGCAGCAAGTGGCTCATCCTCAAATTCTTCAAAAACGTCATCAATTTTGATGTTTAGACTCTTTTCAATTATTTCCTTGGCTTGCTCAGTTGAAAATGGGTTGCACTGATCAGTTAAGCCCTTTAAATGGGTGGTTATTTCGACTGATACAGCATCCGTTCTTGTTGAAAGCAATTGACCAAATTTTATAAACATGGGGCCCAAGCTTTCTAAAAAATTTCTAATTCTCAAGCCATGAGGAGTTTTTCTATTACTAATAAAAAAAGGATTCAACAACCCTATTGCTTTAATTGCAACAGAAGCGCTGTTGTCTGTTGGTATGTTTACAACACCATACCTTAATGCTTGAAACATAATTTTTATACAATCTAAAATTGAAAGAAGAATATTCATTAATTTATTAAAGCATGCTCAAGCCTATCAAGCCTTATTGAAAGATCTCTAAAAGATTCAAGGATTTTATTTGCTTCATTCTCCTGCCGCAAAGAATCTTTATCTGCTGATTGAGTGAGAATTACTTTTCTTAAAATTATTGCGGGGATATCTCCAAAATATTTATAGACTAGAAGCTCTAAGTCAATATCAATATTTGCCAAAGCGCCTAAAAAAATTAATGCACTCTCAACGTCCCCAGAAATGGATTTTGTTGGAATTTGTTTACTGTTTAATGCATTCAACATAGTAAAAGCATTCAATTTTATTGAAAAGTTTGGGTTTGGATTTTCAAAGAAATTAAAAGCCTGTGTGTCATGATTTAAAGCAATAGAAAATTTAGATATCGAAGAAACTTCTAAATTAAATTCCAAGGGATACAAGTTCTCAATTTGACTAAAAACTCCTGGAGATAAAGATTTTAGCTCTTGTAAAAATTTATTTAATGATATCTGCATAATTATTTTGCTTGATGAATAGCAACAACGCCGTTAACGAGATTGTAAAATTTACAGTCATCGAAGCCAGCATCAAGAACCATATTTTTTAATGTCTCTTGATCAGGATGCATTCTTATCGATTCAGCCAGGTATTGATAGCTTTTAGAATCATTAGCCAGAAAGCTGCCTAATTTTGGAATAATATTAAAGGAATACCAATCATAAACTTTAGAAAAAAAAGAATTTGTAGGCTTAGAAAATTCTAAAATTAATAAGACGCCATCAGGTTTTAAGACCCTTTTCATTTCTTTCAATCCTTTTTCCTTGTCAGTAAAATTGCGCAATCCAAAACCAACAGTAACTAAATCAAACGTTTGATCTTGATATGGAAGGCTCTCTCCAGATGCTAAGGCAAAATTACAATTATGAAAGAAGTTTTCATTAATTGCTCGCTCTTTCCCAAGAGCAAGCATTGATGCATTAATATCTGTTACATGCATTGATACAGATTTAAATTTTTTGTTAATTAATCTTGGAATATCAGCTGTACCACTTGCAATATCTAGAGCCATAGAGCCTTCGCTAAGCTCTGAGAGCTCAATTAACATTTTCTTCCAAAGTCTATGCATGCCAAATGACATAGCATCATTCATCAAATCATATTCCTCAGCAACAGAGTGAAAGACATCTCCAACATGCTCAGCTTTTTTATTAACATCGACTTCTTTGAAGCCAAAATGTGTTTTTTCATTCATTTACTTTTCTCTTATTTGCTTAAAAAGATAAAATTATTGTATCTACTTTCCTTAATATCGCCATTTTTTAGAGCAGTGATAACGGCACACCCTTCATCAATTTGATGCGAGCAGTTGGGAAAAGCGCAGTTTAAGGAATAATTCATAATCTCAGGAAACCCTAAAATGATTTCATTTGGTTTTAAATGATCAATGCCAATATCCCTTACTCCTGGAGAATCAATGATCTGCATTTCTTTTGCTTTATAAAGAGTAGAAACTGAAGTTGTATGAACACCTTGATTGTTAGAAAGCTCTCTTGATAATATTTTTTTACCAGTAAGTGCTGAGGTTAAAGTAGATTTTCCAGAACCAGAGTTACCAACAAATATTGTGGTTCTTTCAGAAAGATATTTTTTTAACTCATCTATGTTAGTTGATAATTTTGCAGATATTTGAAAGGTTTTTATCCCAATGCCTTTATAAACTTTCTGAATTTCATCAAATGCATCATCTTGCAATAGGTCTATTTTATTAAAAATAACAAAAGGCTCTATTGAAGCATTCTTTGAAATTGCTATCCATTTATCAATAAACTCAAGATTTGTTTTAGGACTTTTAGTGACTAAAATACCAATGTGTGAAACATTTGCGGCTATTGGCTTTTTGACTTTTTCTTTGGACTTATAAAGAGCAGTGACTCTTTCAAAGCGCTTTGTCACTATCCCTTGCAAGGAATCATTGCTAGAAACTATCTTAAGTTCAACAAGATCACCTACCACAAGATTAATTCTTCCTTGTATTGTGCATTTAAATTCTTTGCCTGCAGAAGCTACACAACAGGAGTTTGAGTAGAACTCAATTATTTGACCGGTTTGAACTTTTAACATCTTGGGCTCAAAATACACTATAGTTAAAATTTAACAACATTTATGTCTACTCAAAAATCAAATCAAAATCTAATCTGGATTGATCTTGAGATGACTGGATTAGATCCAGACAAAGAGAGAATTATAGAGATTGCTACTATTATCACAGATAGTAATCTTACCATTGTTGCTGAAGGTCCAAATTTAGTTATCAATCAACCTAAAGAACTGATTGAAAACATGGATTCATGGAATACTAATCAGCATGGGAACTCTGGTCTCACCAAATCAGTCCATGAAAGCAGTATCTCTGAGCAGGCCGCAGAGATAGAAACTCTAGAATTTATTTCAAAATATGTAGGAAACAAGGTATCTCCAATGTGTGGGAATACTGTTTCTCACGATAGAAGGTTCCTCGCAAAATATATGCCAGATTTAGAATCATATTTTCACTACAGGCATGTTGACGTTTCTTCAGTTAAAGAACTGATTTCAAGATGGATGAATGATGCTCAGACATATGAAAAAAAGGGTTCTCACAGAGCCAAGGATGACATTAAAGAATCTATTAATGAGCTGAAGCTATATAAGCAAATGCTGTTTGATTAATCTAAGTTTTAATTTCTTCCAATCTAAGACCTTCTTTGTGAAGAATAAAAGTCTTAGATGAGGCAATTGCGGAATTAATCTTTTCTAGCTCTTTGATGTAGTTATAAGAGGCTACGATTTTGTCCTCCATACAATGCAAAGATAAATATCCTCTATTAGAGGGATCCATCCATTGCAGCTCTTTGTTAATTTTTATAATGCCATCAATAAATTTCTTTTCATCTAAATTTAATATATCCGTAATGCCAGGTGAAGTTACAGAGGGAGCTCCCAATTCAATACCTACTTTTTTACCTGATTGGTCCTCAAGCTCAGATACCCAGCTATTATGAGTGTCTCCAGCAAGACTAATGAATCTCTTTTTAGCATTGCTCATTAATTGGTAAAGCTTTTTTCTTTCTGCAGGATAGCCATCCCAAGCATCCAGGTTTGAAGGAATACCTAAGCCTAAAAATTTTAAATAAGGTTTTAGAAAACCTGGAACTTCTTTTGACTTGAGCATCTTACTTATATCAGGAAACTTTAATTTCGCCATTAAGACCTGTTGACCAAAAATAGTCCAAACAGTATTTGTATTTAAAATACTATTTTCAATCCAAGCAAGCTGTTCAGTACCTAGGAGCTCTCTATCATCAGAATTAAGGTCGTTATAAAATTTTGCCTGATTAAATCCAGTATTGGTTAAGTATTCTTTTGGTTGAATTTGCTTATCTCTGGCATATTGCCTAGTGTCTAGCATTATTAAATGAATTAGTTTGCCAATCTTAAACTCTCTAAATATTCGTCTTTTATTTTGCTGCTCCCTTATAGGCATCCATTCGTAGTAGGCCTTGATAGCAGCCGATCTTCTAGCATAGAAGTCTCCCTCTGACCCATCTTCAGAGTGATTTTCTGCCCCACGCTTCCAAGCATCATTTGAAAACTCATGATCATCCCATACTGCAATTAGCGGGGCATGTTTATGTAAAGCAATGGAAGCCGGATCTTTTTTATATTGAGCATGCCTTAGTCTGTAATCTGCAAGAGTAACCATTTCATGTAAGGGCTCAGGAACTCTTCCTAGTTTTTTTGCCTTGTCTGTTGCATAGCCACCCATAGGATACTCATATAAATAATCACCTAGATGCAGCCAAAGGTCTAAGTCATTTGTTTCAGCTGCAGCCTGGTAAGCATTGAAATATCCTGCAGGAAAGTTACTACAACTGAAAATTCCAATTTTTGCAGCTATTGTCTTTTCTGAAAATGTCTTTGACTTACCAATCTCTGAGATTGCATTTCCAGCTCTAAATCTATAAAAAAAACCCTCATCACTATCACAATACTGTTTTGCTAAAAAATCATATTTTATTGTGTAGTCTGACAAAGAAGAAGTTTGTAATTTCTTTGAAAAAATAATTGAGGAAAAATTTTCATTTTCTGAGATTTCAAGAATTGCCTCCAGTGGACCTGCTTGTTTGGGGGTTACCCTAGTCCACAATATCACTCTATCAATTAATGGATCTCCACTGGCAACGCCGTGATGAAAAAAATAAGTATTTTTTGCACAGCCAGAACTTATTGACGCCGTTAGACCGATTGCTCCAATTGAAGAAATTTTAAGAGCCTGTCTTCTTTTCATAACAAAATATTAACAGTCATTTGCTTAAATGCTAAGCAAAAGAATAGGCTATTCTTGATGAATTAGTCTTGTTTGTTAGCAGGCTGAATATTAATAGGTAATGGAGATACTTGGCTTTTATTTTGCTTGATCTTTGCTTCACCAGACTCAACTACTTCGTCTATTCTAATTACTGAATTGATAGGGATATATGATCTTTCAACAGACTTAAACTCTTTTTCTAATTTTTCTGATGTTGGGTCAACTACTAGCTGTTTATTTTGATTAAATATATACTCTTCGACCTCGATGAAACCGTACATGTCACTTTGATAAATTTGTTTTGCAAAAATCTCATAGATTTCTCCGAGTTGCATAAAAATTATTTTATATGTGGTCTTTTTCTTCATAATTAGATATATGGGTACAAAACTTTATATTAAAACCTATGGTTGTCAAATGAATGAATATGACAGCCAAAAAACATTAGAGATACTTAAAAAAGATCCTACGATTGAAGAAACAGATAATCCTAATGATGCGGATATTATTTTACTGAATACATGCTCCATAAGAGAAAAAGCTGAA
The DNA here is from genome assembly GCA_003284215.1 of SAR86 cluster bacterium AG-313-D11. Taxonomy (GTDB): domain Bacteria; phylum Pseudomonadota; class Gammaproteobacteria; order Magnimaribacterales; family D2472; genus D2472. The sequence goes on from QBVW01000001.1 coordinate 8,324, forward strand.
GAAAAAGTTTATTCAGAATTAGGAAGACTTAATAAATTAAAAAAAACTAACCCGAATTTAAAAATTGGCGTTGGTGGCTGTGTTGCTACTCAAGAAGGCAAGAATATTTATAAACGCGCGCCTTATGTTGATTTAATTTTTGGACCCCAAACCATTCATAAAGTCCCCTCTTTAATAAAAGAAGAAAATAAGATTAAAGCTATAGATGTTTCCTTTCCTATTGAGGAGAAATTTGATTCATTACCAGAGCCAGATGCAACAGGCGCATCTAGCTTTGTATCAATTATGGAGGGCTGCTCAAAATATTGCTCTTTTTGTGTTGTTCCATATACCAGAGGAGACGAGGTTAGCAGGAAGCCTGAGCAAATATTTGATGAAGTGGCAAGATTGGTTGAACAAGGAGTTTCAGAAATAGTCTTTGTTGGGCAGAATGTAAATGCGTATAAATATTCATTGGATGGGCGATTGCTTGGTTTATCAGATTTAATTGAAGTATGTGGGAGCATTGATGGAGTTGAAAGAATTAGATATACAACATCACACCCATTAGAGATGACTGATGATTTGATAGACGCATATGGGCACGTTCCTCAATTAGTCAGTCATTTACATCTTCCTGTTCAATCAGGTTCGAATGATATTCTTACAAAAATGAAACGGAACTATTCCAGAGAAGAATATATTGAAATCATAAATAAGTTACTCAATGTCAGACCAAATATCAAGATTTCTTCGGATTTCATCGTGGGGTTTCCCAACGAAACTGAGTTTGATTTTCAGCAGACTATGGATCTTATTGAAGAGGTTCAGTTTGATGCATCGTTCAGCTTTATCTATTCAGCAAGACCTGGTACACCCGCCTCTCAACTTGAGGATATAGTCCCATTAGCATTAAAAAAAGAACGCTTATATATTCTTCAGAAACGTATTGATGAACTGCAGCTGGGCTATAGCAATGATCTCGTGAATACTATTCAGAGATGTTTGGTTACAGGAGTATCAAAAAAAGACGTTAATCAGTTGCAAGCAAGAACTGAGTGCAACAGAGTTGTAAATTTTGACTTCCAAAATATCAATATTCTAGGTAAATTAGTAGATATTGATATTACCAAGGCATACCAGCGTTCATTGACAGGCAAGATTTTCAATTCTGAAGGAGTTTCTTAAAGCCTAATGGCAGAAACAAACCAAAATCTCACGCAATTAAAGCTTGAACCAGCAAATACCAAAAACCTTAAATCTTTTGTTGGAGAATTAAACGGTAATTTAAAAATTCTTGAAAAAGGGTTTGGAGTTAAAATTTTTCAAAATGGAAATAAAGTAAGTATTTCTGGTAACGAAGAAAGTATTATAAAAGCTTCTAATGCAATTCAAGATCTATATGCAACAACAACTCAAGGAATAGAGCTTTCCAAGGAAACCATCCAAATGGCAATAAATAAAAATGATGATATTAATCCCGCTCCTATCTCATCGAGCGGTAATGAATACATTATAAAGACACCCAGAAGAACAATTAAACCCAGGGGAAGAAATCAAAATAATTATCTGGGCAATATGAAAAATTTTGAGGTTAATTTTGGGGTTGGTCCAGCTGGAACGGGAAAAACATATTTGGCAGTTGCAAAGGCTGTAGAGATGCTGGTTCAAGAGGAGGTTAAAAAAATTATTCTTATAAGACCTGCAGTTGAAGCTGGCGAAAAGCTTGGCTTTTTGCCCGGCGATTTATCGCAAAAAGTTGATCCTTATCTTAGGCCCTTATATGACGCATTATACGAAATGCTAGGATTTGAACAGGTAGTGCGGTTGCTAGAAAAAGAAATTCTTGAAGTCGCCCCGCTTGCGTATTTAAGGGGCAGGACCCTAAACAATGCTTTTATAATCATGGATGAAAGTCAAAACACTACTGTCGATCAGATGAAAATGTTTTTAACAAGGATGGGCTTTGGTTCATATGCTGTAATTAATGGAGATATGACTCAAATTGATTTGCCAAAAAATATTGAGTCAGGGCTATCCCATGCCTTAAAAGTTTTGGATGGATTAGAGGATATTGGCTTTACAGTTTTTAATTCTAAAGATGTTGTTAGGCATCCATTGGTGAGAAAGATTGTGGATGCATATGACAATTTTGATCAATAAAAAAGTGAGCCTTAATATTTTAAAACATCACTTTCAAGAGATCTCATCTGAGCTAGAGTCTAGGCTTGAGCTTTTAGCTGAGCATATTTTATTTGATCATCATGAGTATGAATTAAAAGTAAATCTTAAGCTTATTTCAAGCAAGGAAATGATCAAATTAAATGGAGACTTCAGGGCAAAAGCATTAGATACAAATGTTTTATCTTTTCCTGTTGAAAAAGATATACAAAAAATTTCAGGAGAACTTGGTGATATAGCTATGAGCATGCCCTATCTCCAAAATGAGTCACAGAACTTGAATCGAGGCCTAGACGATCATATGATGCATCTATTAGCTCATGGAATATTACATTTAATAGGTTTTGATCATAAAAAATATCAGGAAGCCAATATAATGGAGGCTCAAGAGATAAAATACCTAGAGTTCTTTAAAATAGCTAATCCTTACTTAATATGATGAATCAAGATACTGAAAAAGATCAACCTCCGTCGAGTTTCTTAAATAAAATAAAACGTTTCTTTACGATCAAGCCATCAAGCTTAGACGATGTGTCTGTGCTTTTAGAGGACGCACTTAGTGCAAGATTAATAGATAAAGAGGCTCAATTTATTGCAGAACGAGCTATTAGATTGGGAGACACAACTGTAAAAGAAATTATGGTGCCTAGGGTTGAGATGGTCATAATTGCGCCTGATGAAGATCCAATGGGGATGATTACTAGAATTATTGATTCTGGCCATTCTAGATATCCTGTGCTTGGGCCAGCTAAAAATGAAGTTCAGGGAATATTGCTTGCTAAAGACCTTCTACCTATTATCAATAAAGACTTAGAAGAATTTAATCTGGGCAATCTAATTAGAGAGATTAAAGTTGTGCCAGAATCAAAGAAAGCTGACTCACTGCTTGAAGAATTTAAAAAAGATCGATCTCATATGGCTATAGTTATTGATGAATACGGCACAATATCTGGACTAGTAACCATTGAAGATATTTTAGAAGAGCTTGTTGGCGAAATAGAAGATGAACACGACTCAGATGATGAAGACCTAATTCAAGTTAGTGAGTATGAATATATCGCTGATGCAACATTGGAGCTAACAGAATTTGAAGCTAAATTTAACAAAAATTTTAATGGTATGGATGCAGAAACTTTAGCTGGACTATTTATTAACAAATTAGGGTTCCTTCCGAAGGTTGGCGATAAAATTGAACTGGATGACATGATTTTGGCAGTCACAGCTGCCGACAAAAGAAAAATAAAAAAAATTGGCATCACCATTAAAACAAATACATAAAATCCCTTTAATTCAATATATATTTTTAGGATTTGTTGGCGCACTCTCTACCCTCGCTTTTAGTCCGTTTGATTTTAAGTTGGTCATCCCATTAACCCTATCAGTTCTTATTTTCTCTGTTATTAATTCATCAAATTTTATCAATTCGTTGAAGCTTACTTTTTCTTGGGGAATGGGATATTGGATAAGTGGAACGGGGTGGTTAATAGTAAGTATTTACTATTATGGAAACACTCATTTGACAATATCTATTGCCATTATAATATTAATGGGAATATTATTGTCACTAGTATTTATTACCCCTTTTGCGGCTGTAAAACTCATAATATTTAACAGTAATATATTTATTAATAGCCTTATTATTTCAAGCTGCTTGATGTTACTAGAGTTAGCTAGGTTTTTATTATTAGGTGGTTTCCCATGGCTATTACCAGGACTAGTATTTTTGGATACCTATGGTCAGGCTGTCATACCTAATTTTGGAGTATATGGAGCTTCATATATTATTTATTTTTTTTCATCATTTCTTGCTTTAAGCATAGCTAACAAAAAGAATAATTTTGTATTTGTTGGATTGATCTTCCTGATAATATTCCTACCCTATCAAAAAAATAATAACGAAACTTTTGAAGAAAGTTTAAATCTTTCTATTATCCAACCCTCGTTAGATCCTTTTGATAAATATAAGCCTGGATCAGATACAAGTATCGAAAATACATTGATAAATTTAACAAATGAGAACAAAAGAGCAGATCTAATAATTTGGCCAGAATCACCCTTGCCCTATTTGAGCTCAAATCCAAAAATGGAAAAACTGATTGCAAGGATAGAAGAGGGTCCGACAGTTTTATCTGGATCATGGAAATATAAAAATAATAACCTATATAACTCAATGACTATTCTAGGCACTGACCAAACCTATTTAAAAAGGCATCTTGTACCTTTTGGTGAGTATGTACCTTTTGAAAATACGCTTAGGGGATTGATTGAATTTTTTAATATGCCGATGTCATCATTAAACAGAGGAAGTGCTAATCAAGACCTTCTGAAATTTAAAGATTTCAGAATCTTGGGGATGATATGCTTTGATATTGCTTTTCCTTTAAGCTATTTGCAAGAGATAAGAGACTCTGATTTTATAGTTAATATAAGTAACGATACATGGTTTGGAAGTTCGTTTGGGCCATATCAACATCTTCAGATTGTTAGAGCGCGTGCATTAGAGTCTAATAAATGGATTGCAAGAGGAACATCAGACGGAATATCAACAATAGTCGATAATAAAGGAACAATTGTTTCTATATTAAAAAAGGGAGAAAGTGGCTTTTTAAATGGGACTATATATAAAACATCTAAATCCAGTTTTTTCTATTTTTATGGCTTCCTTTTAGCGCCAATGTTATCGCTTATTGTGCTAATTAGTGTTCTTATATTAAGATTGAGAGCATGAAACTTCTTACAATAATATTGATTCCAATTCTATCTTTATCATTACTTGCCGACTACTCTATAAACGTAAGCATCTCAGAACAAAGACTCTATTTACTTAGCGATGATGATATTGTTAGAAGTTATCCTATATCTAGTTCAGCTTATGGAGAGGGCCAGATAGAGAACTCGTTGAAGACTCCCCTTGGTATGCATGAGGTACAAAAAAAAATAGGAACAAATGTTACTAAATACCAATTTTTTGTAAGCAGAGAACATATACCTCAGAAGGTCAATATTATCCATGAACCAATTGACTCCCCTGATGACTTTATTACAACGCGAATTATGTGGCTTACAGGTTTAACAGAAGGCTTTAACAAAGGTGAAAACGTTGACTCCTTTAATAGATACATTTACATACATGGCACCCATGAAGAGGGGTTAATAGGTAAAAAAGCATCTCATGGATGCATCAGGATGCTAAATCATGATGTTTTAGAGCTTTTTAAGATAGTTCCAGCAAAAACAGCTGTAAATATCTATTTATAAGGTTTTTAGCCCTATACGCCACCCATATTAGCCATTTTAAAGCTTAACAACTCTGATCTATCCTCTGGAGCAGGGGCTTCACCAAACGCACCTGATTCATCTGCCAGTTTTTTTAATAATGGTGCAGGCTCCCAGAAATTCTTATCTAACTCGGAGAAATTACTCATTTTATTAATAACTTCTGATAAACCAAGTTGATTTGCATAGAACATTGGGCCGCCTCTCCATATTGGGAATCCGTAACCATTTATATAGACTATATCCATATCACCAGATCTTTGGGCTACACCCTCTTCCAAAATCCTTGCCCCTTCATTTACAAGAGCTAAGATACATCTATCTATAATTTCTTGATCAGATATTTCTCTTCTTTCTATATTATTTTGATCTGATATCTCTTTATATATAGCTTCATTTTCTGGAGCAGGATTTGGAGCCCTAGAGCCCTCTGAATAATTATAAAAACCTTTAGAAGTTTTTTGACCGAATCTATCTTGTTCACATAAAGCATCTGAAATTTTATTAGCTAATGGAGTTTCCATATCAGCTAATTTTCTTGCTCTCCACCCAAGATCTAAACCAACTAAATCTAACATCCTGAATGGTCCCATGCTCATACCAAATGATTCTAAAGCACTATCAATTTGATTTGGTAACGCCCCCTCAAGCAGCAACATATTCGCTTGATGTGTATAACCAGCTAACATTCTATTCCCAATGAAGCCAGGAGCATTTAGTGAGACAACAGCTGCCTTACCCATCTTTTTTCCAATAGACATTACAGTAGCCATAGTTTCATCTGAGGAGTCTTTTCCTCTAACAACCTCAAGCAACCTCATAACATTTGCTGGGCTAAAAAAGTGAGTACCCACTACTTTTCCAGGCCTATTCGTTGAGGCAGCTATTGCATCAATATCTAAACCAGAAGTATTAGATGCAAGAATAGCGTGATCATTAGTAACTGTGTCTAAGGTCTTAAATATTTCTTGTTTTAAATCTAGATTTTCATAGACAGCTTCGACTGCAATATCAACATTGGATAGGTCTTCATATGAAAGAGTTGGGGTAATCAAACCCATCACAACATCTTTTTGTTCTTGAGACATTCTGCCTCGATCTACCATCATTTGATAATTCTTTTCTATAACTCCCATTCCTCTTTCTAGGTTCTTTTCATCTTGATCAAGAATTAAGACAGGGATGCCAGCATTTGCAAAATTCATTGCAATACCTCCACCCATTGTTCCTGAACCTACTATTCCAGCTGAACCAATTGGAAGGAGGGGAGTATCTTTGGGGACATCAGAAATTTTTGAGGCAGCACGTTCGCCAAAGAAGATATGGATCATTGCCTCACGTTGAGGATTCATTAAACATTCTAAAAAATATTCAGACTCTTTTTTCATTCCAATATCAAAATCATCTTCATTAATTGCAGCTTCAACACAAGCTATAATTTGGCCAGGTGCAAACTGTCCTCTTCTAGTTTTTGCTGCTAATGCTTTAGCCTCTGCAAGCACATTATCATCGCCTCTTGCTTCAAGCACCTTTTCATTTTTATCTCTTACCTTGGGATGCACCTCTGATCCAATTTTCTCCTGAAGAAACACAATTGCGTCATCCATAAGAGAGTTTTCTGAAATTGCATCAATTACCCCTTGTTGCAGTGCCTTTTTAGCTGAAAGAGGGGTTCCAGCAATCATCATTTTTAAGGCTTGTGAAGGTCCGATTAGTCTTGGGAGCCTTTGTGTACCGCCTGCGCCTGGTAATAAGCCCAAATTTACCTCTGGAAGGCCGACTATAGCCTTATTTGTTCCCATTCTGTAATTACATACAAGTGCAGTTTCTAGACCTCCCCCAAGAGCAGTACCATTTATAGCTGCTAAAACGGGTTTTTTGCTATATTCAATCTCTTTTAGTGCTGTATGGAGGTCTGGTCCATCAGGTGTTTGACCAAATTCAGAGATATCTGCTCCAGCTATAAAAGATCTTCCTGCTCCAGTAAGAATAATTCCTTCAATTGAATCATCTTCATTAGCTTTAGTTATATATTCTGATAAGCCGGCTCTAACACCGCTACTTAGGGGATTAACTGGTGGATTGTCTACCTCTAAGATAGCAATATTCCCGCTAGTACTATAATTTACCTTACCTTTTAATTCGTTTGTCATAATTATCTCTAGATTAAAATTTTCAATCTGAAATTATATATTTTTTTACAGCATTAGGCTCAAATATGTTGTTTCTGCATTAATTTATTACAAAATAAATAAATCTTATATATTAAAATAATTTAAATTTATTTATCATTTATATTGATATATGATTATAAATATATATAATGATGTTTATCAACACTTCTCCCCCCCTATGATTTGTTGATAAATCTCTGGAATCATGGAGGGCTTCGGCCCTCCATATCTTTTAAAAAAGGTTAATTATGAAAGCAAAGTTTGTCGAAAAAGTTGAATTAGTCACATTAGTTTCAATATTCATATCTTCTGTTTACGCTATATCTCCATTGGTGTAATATTTAAAGGATGAAAAATCTTTTAATCCTTACGCTATCTATACTATCTTCTTCTGTATTTGCATGTTCCGACTTGTTAAACAGCAACCTCAGGGTTTTAGACTCAGATGATGAGTTAAATTTATGTGAATATTCAGGAAATGTTGTATTAGTAGTAAATGTTGCAAGCAGATGTGGTTATACGCCGCAATATGCTGCCCTACAAAGAATTTACTCTAAATATAAGGATGATGGTTTTGTTGTGATTGGTATCCCATCAAGAGATTTCAAGCAAGAGTTTTCTGAAGAAGCAAAAGTTGCTGAATTCTGCAGCACAGAGTATGGAGTTGATTTTCCAATGTTTGCTACTGCTAAGGTAAAAGGTGAAAACGCTCATCCTTTTTATAAAAAGCTTATAGCAGCCTCAGGAAAAGAGCCTAGATGGAATTTTGCAAAATATTTAATTGGTCGAGATGGTGAAGTTATAGATCATTACAAATCTAGAGTAACTCCAGAATCAGAAAAACTAGTTTCTGCTATCACAGCAGTACTCTAGTCTTTTCCCACAATTACTTTTTGTGGCTTGCAGTTTGCAAACAGTCCATTATCTAAAACTCCTGGAATTAAATTAAGCCTTCGTTCTAAATCTAATGGGTTTTCAATTATTAAATCTTTAATATCTAAAATCTGATTACCTTGATCGGTCAAGAAATCTTTTCTTAGCTCAGGTAATCCTCCAAGCTTTACAATTTCGCGTGCGACATAGCTTCTGCTTTTAATCATGACCTCAACTGGAAGCGGGAAATTACCTAATGTACCAACAAGCTTTGATTCATCAACAATACAAACAAATTCACTTGATGCTGATGCAACAATCTTTTCTCTGGTGTGGGCTCCACCTCCGCCCTTAATAAGATTGTAAGAAACGTCTACTTCATCTGCTCCATCAACATATACAAGAATTTCATTAATATCATTTAATTCAAATACATCGATACCTAAGTTCTCTAGTAGTTTAGTAGAAGCCTCTGAGCTTGATACAGCGCCCTTAAATATATGCTTAATTTTTGCAAGCTCCTCAATAAAGTAATTAACGGTTGACCCAGTACCAACTCCAACTATTGAATCCTGTGTAATTTTAGGTTTTATATATTCTATAGCTTCAATTGAAGCATTTAATTTTGAATTGCTCATTATGGGTATAATACTTAAATTATTATGCGACTTAAAATAAAAAAATCCGGCTCATACAAATTTTCTAAAAAATATTTAGATTTGATAGCTAATTCTAAAGTATATGATGTTGCTGAGAAAACACCCACAACTTTTGCTGGCAACTTATCTAGTAAATTAAAAAATGATATTTTTTTAAAGCGAGAAGATATGCAGCCGATATTTTCTTTCAAAATAAGAGGTGCTTATAATAAGATTGCTAGCTTAAGTCCGCAGCAACAAAAAAGAGGTGTTTTGACGGCATCAGCAGGTAATCACGCTCAGGGCGTTGCTAATGCATGTAAGAAACTTAAGGTTCCTTGTTTCATAGTAATGCCAATAACTACCCCAGAAATAAAAGTTAAATCTGTTAAAAGGTTTGGATCTAAAGTTTTATTACATGGAGATAACTTTGATCAAGCTTCAAAAAAAGCATTGCAAATGGCAAAGGAACAAAAGCTTGAATTTATTGAAGCATTTGATGATCCATTAACTATCGCTGGACAGGGTACCGTTGGAAAAGAAATTTTGGATGAGTATCAAGACTTAGATGTTATTTTTGTTCCGGTTGGAGGAGGGGGCCTCCTCGCAGGCGTAAGTGCTTGGGCAGCTCAAACTCAAAATAAGACTAAGATTTATGGAGTTGAAGTTGAAGATTCAGCTTGCTTAGCAGAAGCAATAAAAGCCGATAAAAGAGTTAGATTAAGAGAGGTGGGATTATTTGCAGATGGAGTTGCAGTAGAGCGCATTGGAAAAAATAATTTTGATGTTATTAGAGAGTGTGTTGATGGAGTCATAACTGTCAGCATTGATGAATTATGCGCGGCAGTAAAAGATATTTTTGAAGATACAAGGGTTCTTTCAGAGCCTGCTGGTGCTCTAGCTTTGGCAGGATTAAAAAAATACGCCTCAAAAATTTCAAATAAACGTCTACTTGCTATTAGCAGCGGGGCAAATGTAAATTTTGAAAGGCTTAGCTATATTGTTGAGAGATCTGAGGTTGGAGAAAATAGAGAAAAACTCCTAAGCATCAAAATCCCAGAGCAGCCTGGAAGTTTTTTAAAGCTTTGCAAAGTCTTTGGTCGATCGCAGATTACAGAATTTAATTATAGATTTGCAAATAAGGTAGATGCGCGTGTTCTAGTAGGAATTAAAACTGAAAATGAAGATGCATTTAAAAAAATTAAAAATAAGCTTTTAAAAAGTAAATTTAAATTTACTGATCTAACTAAAAATAAAATTTCAAACGACCATCTTCGACATATGGTGGGAGGGCACAAGAGTATTATTTCAGAAAGAGACTCTGAGAGATTGTATAGATGTCAATTTCCAGTAAGGCCAGGAGCTTTGATGGGCTTCTTAAAAGATTTTGGTTCAAAGTGGAACATTTCTTTATTTCATTATAGAAATCTTGGAGCAGCATTTGCTAATGTATTAATCGGCATAGAAGACAAAAGCAAATCTGTGAATGCGTTAGAAAAGCATCTTAAGTCTTTGGATTATAGTTTTGTTGAAGAAACAGACAATACCGCTTACAAGGAGTTCCTAAGGTAATGATTAAAGAATTCAAAATTTTTATTCCTGACGAAAAAATTGAACTATTAAATAAAAAAATAGATATAACTAGGTGGCCTGATGAGGTTAATGATGATCGATGGACTTTAGGAGCTAAAAAGTCTTATCTTCAAGATGCTGTCAAAACTTGGAGAAACAGTTTTGATTGGAGAAAACATGAATCGAAACTGAACGAAGCTGGTAGTTTTAAATATAAAACTAATTCAGGACTTGAGCTTCATTACTTACATAAGAAATCTAATTCAAAGAATGCAATTCCTTTACTCCTTACACATGGATGGCCAGGAAGCGTTCAAGAATTTCTTAAAATCATGCCTATACTATTAGAGGGTAAGGATGGGATTGAATTCGATGTAGTCTGTCCGGCTATTCCGGGGTATGGATTTTCAGATAAACCTACTGAATCTGGCATGAATGCTCAAGAGGTTGCTAAACTTGAAAATGAGCTCATGCTTGCCTTGGGGTACAAAAAATATGTTGCTCAAGGAGGAGATTGGGGCTCAATGATAACAAAGTGGATAGCAGAAATGTTTCCAGAAAACTGTATAGGCATCCACTTAAATTTAGTCATAGCTTTTCCACCCGATGGACAAGACCCCATGGAAGGCGTTTCACCCGAAGAAGCTGAAGGAATGAAAAATATAGAAAAATATCAAGCTACTGGATACGGATATTTTGCGATTCAAAGCACAAAACCCCAAACGGTTGGTTATGGCTTAAATGACTCTCCTGTTGGGTTAGCCGCTTGGATTATTGAGAAATTTCATGGATGGACAAAAGACGATACAGATAAACTTGTGGTCTCGCTTGATGAAATTTTAGCAATCGTATCTCTATATTGGTATACAGAATCTATAACATCTTCTGCGAGATTTTATTACGAGAATGGCCCGTTAGGATTCACGTTTAATCCAATATCTCAGCCAATGGCTGGGGCTATTTTTAAAAATGAAATCGCCAGACCACCAAGAGTTTGGGCAGAAAAAATCTATAATATTGTTCAATGGAATCAGTATCCAGGCGGGCATTTTGCTGCATTGGAGAATCCAAAGATTCTTTCAGATGATATTTTTAGTTTTGCTGCTAAATTAGAAATTTAAAAAAGAAATTCTTAAATCAAGAAAATTTTTTACTTTGTTGTTCGGAAAAGACTATATCTAATTTAATATCATGCAATTCATTGAAAGAGTCATCAATAAATTGAAAATCATAAATTAAGCCAATCAGAAGAGGCCTATTACTAGTTTGTGTAACAGATTCCAAAAATCTGTCATAGTAACCTCCACCATATCCAAGTCTATAGCCGTTTTTATCTACACCAACCGTTGGAATAATAATGATTTCATGATCAATTGGGTTTATTTCGTCCCCATCTGATGGCTCGAAGATATCATATTTATTTTTTCTTAGTCTTTTAAAATCATTGGGCGCAATTAAACTCATAGAATGATTTGGCTCAATCTTTGGAAAGGTGGTCAAGAGATTTTTTTTCAATCTTATGTTGGTAAGAGTCTCAAGATCAACTTCATTATTTGCAGAAAAGTAACTTCCTAGAGTTTTGATAGCACTCAAGCTCAACTCTAAGTCAGCACTTCTTAGAATTATTTTCGAGAGATTTAAGACCTCATATGAATCCAAAGTATTTCTTTTTTGGAGGATAGATTGTCTATATTTCGTTTTCACATTTGTGTTAACTAAAAACCAATTCACCGCTACTCATCGTTACCTGAACCGAAAGCTCAGGTGGTGAAGCTCATACTGCATCAGGCTTCCCTCAATGGTAATGCACAACAGCAGCAGTGGAAAATCACCTTTAAATATATTATCGGTTCAAAGAATCTCGATAAGTTGGCGAATGAACCAGTTAACTTGATTATAAATCAGTTGATATTAAAAAGAGAAGGTTATTTTAATTAAGGGATTGCTCGATCTTTGAAACAAGATCATTTAGATTTTTCTCCTCTACCTTCGAGAGGGCGGTACCTTCTTGAGGAAGTTGACTTTTAAAAGCCAAATCTAGGCTTGTCAAAATTAATGCATTTGATTTATCTGGAATTGATTCTATTTGCTCATTTAATATTTCAGCTGCCTTGATTAGGCCTTCTTTGTCTTTAGGCGGACATGCAATTGATATCTTTTTGCCCATAATCATTAAATCTAAAACTTCTTTATTGCTCATGTAATTTAATTATTTTAGCTAGCTTGGAATTAACCTTTTCAAGTTTTTTTATTTCATTTGCTTGTAAAAGTTTGTGTTTTTTCCATTCTCTCTCTTTTTTGATGTAAGCATCAATGATGCCTCTTTGTTCATTAAACCTTTTTAAAAGCTTTTCAGTCTTTTTGATTAAAATATTGATAGAACTTTTGGAACTTTCACTCATATGAATATATTAAGTTTAAGTCTTCGTATGCAAATAGGGAAGTTTGAAAAAGAAAAGAGTAGAATGAGCACATGAATAATAGATACATACAACGAAGAAATCAGCTTGGCGCAATGTTGCCGAAGAACTCCGCTGTAGTTATTGCAGGTGCTTCAACCCAATACAGAAACGCAGACTCATCTCATGCCTTCAGGCAAGATAGCAATTTTTGGTATCTCAGTGGTTTTAACGAGGCTGAATCAACATTGGTGCTTTTAATTAATGAAGAAAATGATGTGCAATCCATAGCTTTTGTTCCAGAAAAAAATGAACTAAAAGAAATTTGGGATGGTTATAGAGCTGGGCCAGAAGGCGCTATGCAAGACCATGGTTTTGACCTGGCATTTAGTAACACTGAGATCAATGATAGATTGCCAGATCTATTAGCTGGACACAATCAAGTTTATTATCCTGTTGGCAAAAGTAAGACATTGGATGCCGACATAATTGATTGGATTAAATCTGCAAAATCGAAGGATAGACACAGCTCAGCCATTGATATTGCTGATGCATCATCCAAAGTTGGCAATCAAAGACTCATCAAGGATGAAGATGAGATTGAAATCATGAGGAAGGCTTGCAAGATTTCTGCTGAAGCTCATGTAGAGGCCATGAAATTTGTAAAGCCGGGTATGACAGAGCAAGAAATTGAGGCATTTTATCAGTACGAATTCTCAAAAAGGGGTGGGCGTTTTTCAGCTTACACTCCTATTGTAGCTGGCGGTGAAAATGCCTGTGTTCTGCACTATGTTGAAAATTCAAAACCTCTTAAAGATGGTGAGTTGCTATTGGTAGATGCAGGCTGTGAGTTTGAGCTTTATGCATCTGATATTACCAGAACTTATCCAATCAATGGTAAATTTACCGAACCTCAGCTTGCTATCTATGAAGTTGTTTTAGAGGCTCAACTCAAAAGCATTGAAGCAATTTCTACAAATAATAACGTTATGGACGCACAAATAATTTCTGAAAAAGTAATTACTCAGGGCTTGATAGACCTTGGAATATTACAAGGCTCAATGGATGAGCTCCATGAAGCTGGTGCCTTTCGAGATTTTTATATGCATAAAATAGGTCATTGGTTAGGCATAGATGTGCACGATGCAGGCGACTATATGGAGGATGGTGATTATATGAAGTTTAAACCCGGAATGGTTACAACTGTAGAGCCTGGTATTTATATTTCATCATCAGCAGATGTTGAAGACAAATGGAAAGGAATTGGCATTAGAATTGAAGACGATATTTTAGTTACCGCTAATGGCAATGAGAATCTAACTGCCTTTGTTCCCTCTAATCCTCGAGAAATCGAAGCATTAATGGCTTAAATTTTTATGTCTCAATCTGTATTGATTTCTGGAGGTGGGATTGTTGGATCTTTTCTAGGTCTCGAGCTTGCTGCCAGAGAAATACCTTTTAAAATTATTGAAAAAAAACCTTTTGTTTCCTCGGAAGATGATCATATTAGGTCGTTAACTTTAAACCTAAGTGCTAGTGAAAGACTTGAACATTTGGGTATTACAACAAACTCATCGCTTATTCAAAGAATGAAAATATTTGATGGTTCTGGATCTGGAAAATTATCGTTTGATTGTCATGAGGCCAACATCGATTATTTAGCAAAGGTTTTTAATTTCAATGAATTAAGAGAAGCTTTAATTAAAAAAGTTGAAAGCTCAGTATCTATTGGAGATGAAATTACTTCTTTTAAAACAATAGAATCTGGGATTCAAGCTTCACTAAGCAATGAATCAACATTAGATAGCAATCTCCTTGTAATTGCTGAAGGCAGGAATTCCAATTTGGCGAAGTCTATTGCATCAGAAAATTTTTCTAAAGATTATGAGCAGATTGCTAAAACATTCTTGGTTGAAATTCCAGAACTAAATAGTGAAGAGGCGGTTCAAGTTTTTCATGAAAAAGAAATTTTTGCATTAATGCCATATAAGAATGGTACTGAGATAAATCAATTTTCAGTAGTTTGGTCCATGCCAAAAGAGCTTGCCCATGATTTATCATTAGAAAATTTTTCTACTCACATTCAAAAGTTCGAAAAGAAACTTTCTTGTAAAATAAAAGTAACTAGCGAATTGCTCTCATTCCCACTTTCAGCTCACCATCTTGATGCATACTGTGATCATGGCGTTTGTGTAATTGCTGATGCAGCTCATTCCATTCATCCTTTAGCAGGTCAAGGTATTAATTTGGGTATTTCGGATGCGATTATTCTTGCTGAAGAAATCGAGCGAGCAGTTAACTCTGATAAAGAAATTGGACAATTGGCTTTTTTAAAGAAATATGAGCTTAGAAGAAAAACGCTGAATGCATCAATGATAAGGGGAGTCGACTTCCTTTTTAATCTTTTTCAACAAGATAATCCCTATCTAAGATTAGGCCGTAACTCTGGATTAAAGGTGGTGGATAAGTTTAGTTTTTTGAAGAAAAATTTTATTTTGCATGCATCTGGTATTCACAAAATTTAAAAAGCTCTATTTTTTATTCCAATAAGAAATCCCCAATTCTTTAAAAAGCTCAACTACTTCATGTATGGGCAAACCTACAATATTAGAATAACTACCATCTATTTTTTTGATAAAAGCAGAGCCGTAGCCTTGAATCCCATAGCCGCCTGCTTTATCAAACGGCTCATTAGTTTTGCAATATTCTTTACAATCAATCTCAGTTAACTTTGCAAACTCGACATTCGATGCAACATTGATAGTGTGAAATTTAGCTTGGTCTTTACTTATGATCCCAACAGTCACTGCAGTCATTACTATGTGAGTCTTGCCTGAGAGTTTTAGAAGCATCGAGATAGCATCTGATTCCAATTCTGGTTTTCCAAAAACCTTATCTCCTAAAACGACAATAGTATCAGCAGCAAGTACTGGAAAAGAACCTACATCATCAGTTAACACCTTGCGAACACCTTCCTGACATTTCAATACTGATAACGCTCTGACATTTTCTTGAGGAGAATTTGAGCTGCTAATATTTTCGTCAACCTCTATATCGATGATTTTATGTTCTACACCAATTTGTTGTAAAAGCTCAGTTCTTCGAGGTGATTTGGAGGCAAGATAGATCATCTATTACAATTTTAACAGGAGAACAATATGACTAATCAAAATAAAAGAGTAATTTTAGTAACAGGAGCCAGCAGGGGGGTAGGCAAAGGCATTGCTGAAGGAATGGCCAGAAAGGGAGACATTATTATTTGTGCTGCAAGAAGCCAAAAGAAAGGATCAACCGTCCAACAATTTGGCTTTGAGATTCAAAGCAGTCTTGATGAAACAGTTGAAAAGATTAAGGAAAAGAGCGCAAATGGCATCGCCTACTCAATTGATCTAAATAATCAAAAAGAAATTTTAGAATTGTCTGGTTATATTAAAAAAGAGTTCGGTAGGCTAGATCTGCTTATTCACTCTGCTTGCCAGATTCATGATGATTTAGTTCAGCCTAAGCCTTATTGGGAAAAATCTGTTGATCTTTGGTCTGTGATGGATGTTGGGCTTAAGTCTAATTATTTGCTGTCCCATGCATTGACTCCTTTGATGATTGAAAGCAAAGGCAAGTTAATAGTTCAAATTTCTTCTCATGGAGCCATGTGCTATATGCATGGGCCCATATATGGAGCACAAAAAGCTGGCATAGATAAAATGGCATTTGATATGGCTTATGATCTAAAGCCTCATGATATTTGTTCATTATCTTTGTGGTCTGGAATAGTAAAAGATGAGAAAACTCAAAAGGTGAGCGAAATGCATGGAGAGCAATATGCAGAGTTTTTGAAGGGCGCTGCCAGTCAAGAATATGCGGGCTTGGTTATTAATGAGCTATATGATGATGAAAAACTCATGACATTATCAGGAAAAACACTGCTGGCCGCAGAAGTTGGTAACCAATATGGAGTTGAGGATATAGATGATTGTACTCCTAGGAGTGATAGAGAAGCACTAGGCGGGCCTAGAGATTTTTCAGAAGCAGTGGTTTATTAATTAGACCTTTTCGCCGCGAGATCTCATGTCTTTGAGGACCTCATCAATGCCTTTTTTATCTATGATGCGCATGCCTTTAGTGGACAGTTTCAGAGTTACAAATCTGTTTTCTGACTCAACCCAAAATTTATGTGTATGGAGATTAGGAAAGAACTTTCTTTTCACTCGGTTATTCGCATGGGAAACATGATTACCGCTTTGTGGCATCTTCCCTGTTACTTGACATACTTTACTCATAGAAACGCGATTTTATAGGACATAGAGAGTCTTAGCAAGATAGAATTAACAAGAATGAAAAATTTATTTTTACTTAGGCATGCCAAATCTAGTTGGGATAATGCAGTACTTGGAGATTTTGACCGCCCATTATCTAAAAGAGGAATATCCAATGCAATTCAATTGTCTGAATACATACAAAAACATAGCATTTCATTTGATCTTGTTTTATCTAGTCCAAGCGAAAGAACACAATCAACTCTTGATCTTGTATTGAGCTCTCTTGATTCTATGCCAACAAGCAATTTAAAAGAATGCATTTATCATGCATCAGCATCAAGCCTCATCCAGTTAATTACAGAGCAAGATGACGAGATAAACAATTTACTAATTATCGGACATAATCCCGGACTGCATATTCTTACAGAAACATTAACCAATGAATCCATTGTAAAATTCTCAACCTGTGCTTTCGCAAAAATTACTAATTTTAATCATTGGAAAGATGTAGATGCTGGTATATTAACTCTCGAATCCGTAATTACTCCCAAGGAGCTCAATCATGATTGATTTGAAAGTAAAAATTCTAAATCCACTCATTGGTGATTCCATTCCATTGCCAGAATACTCTACAGAAGGTTCAGCGGGATTAGATTTAAGAGCATGCGTTGAGGAAAGTTTTAAGCTAAAACCTCAAGAGTGCAAATTAATCCCTTTAGGTTTTTCTATTTATATAGAAGATCCAACCCTGTCTGCTTTAGTAATTCCAAGATCTGGTCTTGGCTCGAAACATGGAATTGTTATGGGTAACTTGGTGGGATTAATTGATTCTGATTATCAGGGCGAGCTGAAAGTACCACTTTGGAATAGATCAACTGAAGATTTTTTAGTAAGCAGTGGCGATAGAATTGCTCAGATGATTCTTGTGCCAATTAAGCAGGCTAAATTAAGAGTTGTACAAGACTTCTCTGAAACAAAGAGGGGAAATAAAGGATTTGGTAGTTCGGGAGTTGAGTAAGAGCTTATTTATCTTCTTTGCTTTCACTATCTGATTCAACAGTAGTTTCTACTTCAGCATTGTCTTCAGAAACCTCTTCTTCATTAGCTTCTTCCACTGCCTCTTCAACATCAGATACCTCAGCAGAATTTTTTTCGACAACCTCTTCGACAGGAGTCTCCACGACTTCTTCTACCATTTCTTCTACAGCGGTTTCCTCAACTTTAGCTTCAGCTTTTTTAGCTGCAGGCTTTGAGGCCCCTGATGCACCAAAACGATCTTGGAATTTCTTAACTCTTCCGCCAGAATCAAGCATCTTTTGCTTTCCGGTATAGAATGGATGACATTTAGCACAAACATCTAATGTCAAATTATCTTTCATCGTACTCATGACAGGCAGCACATTACCACAGCTGCATGTTGTAGTTATTTCTTGATAATTGGGATGTATGTCTGTTTTCATAATAAAATCAAATTTGGATGAGCACTATACCAAATACAGTTAGGTTTACAAACACATATGAGTAAATTTTTTTACAATGTGGCTATAGCTGTCCCGCTTAGACAAGCCTTTACCTATCACTCAAATCAGCAGATTATTCCTGGCACTAGGGTGGCTGTTAAATTTGGCAGAACCAATAAGCTGGGTATAGTGACAGAGGTCATTAGTGAGGCCAACATCAAGACTAAACCCATTCATATGGTTTTAGATGATTTACCAATCTTTTCTAAAACTGAGCTAAAAATTTTAAAATGGGCGTCTGATTATTATTTGCATCCAATAGGTGAAGTGATTAACTCCTTTTTGCCAACAAATCTTAGACAAACGAAGAATACCTTTGAGGCTGAAACGATGATAAAGAGTAACAGAGAAATCATAGAACAGAACTTAGAATTTGAAACAATTCTCAATTCTGAACAGATTAAAGCTGTAAAGTTTTTAAATGAGCTAAAAGGATTCACGCCAACTCTTTTACATGGAGTAACAGGCTCAGGCAAGACAGAAGTTTATATAAGATGCATTTATGAACAATTATTAAAAAATAAATCAGTTTTGCTTCTAGCACCTGAAATTGCTTTAACGCCTCAATTGGAAAGCAGGCTAAGAAATCAGTTTGGAGATTCGGTTGGGATTTTTCATTCTAAAATGACACCATCCGCTCGCTATAAAGCTTGGAAAAAATTTAAAAGTGGTGAGATTAAAGTCATCATCGGTACTCGATCTGCTGTAATGATGCCAGCGCCAAAACTGGGACTCATCATTGTTGATGAAGAGCATGATGCCTCATACAAACAACAAGAAGGATTTAAATTTTCTGCACGAGACATTGCAATCAAGAGAGCGCAGATGATAAAAATTCCAATTATCCTTGGTTCAGCAACGCCATCCCTAAGAACACTGAAACTAGTTGAAGAAAGAAAGTTTAAAACTATCAGCTTAACCAAAAGAGTAACTCAAAAAAGCCCACCAAAATTTTCTATCCTTGATATTAATGAGGTGAAGTTAATTAGCGGCTTAGCTCCTCAGGCAATAGAGGCTATAAGCCAAACCTTAAAGCAAAAAAAACAAGCCATGATCTTTATTAACCGGCGAGGATTTGCTCCGCAATTTATATGTTCTTATTGTGACTGGAAGGCTATGTGCAATAGTTGTGACTCTAGTTTAGTGTTTCATCATCAAGTAGCTCGATTAATTTGTCATCGTTGCGACTCAGCCTTTGGTGTGCCAACCCACTGCCCAAGTTGTTCTAAGGCACAGTTATCATTTCATGGCACAGGCACAGAGCAACTTGAAGAAACGTTAAAAGAGCTTTTTCCTGGCACATCTATTCATAGAGTGGATCGAGACTCAACGGCAAAAGTTGGTTCCTTAGAAACAATACTCTCAGAAATAAATAATGCTGAAACAGGCATTCTCATAGGCACACAAATGTTAATTAAGGGGCATGATTTTCCAAATTTAGAATTAGTTGTAACTGTAGATGTTGATCAAGGCATTACAAGTTTAAATTCATCTGCTGTAGAGGAAATGGGGCAGCAACTCATTCAAGTGGCCGGAAGGGCAGGACGCTCAGATGGGAATGCGACTGTATTGGTTCAATCGAGGTATGTCAATGATCAGAACCTATTACAGCTAAGGAGTGGCAATTATTTAAACTTTGCTAAATCTTTGATGAAGCAACGTCAAGCAACTAATCAGCCTCCATATACTTTTGAAGCCACTATCAAAGCCTCATCACCGAAAGCTCAAACCAATATAGAAATGTTAACTTATGCCAAGCAATTTATAGATACTAGCACGTGTGTGCTTATTGGGCCCATTCCAGCCATGCAATCTAAAGTTAGGGGCTCCTATCATCATCATTTAGTTATTCAGGCCAATACGAGAATCAATTTGAATAAACTTCTGATTTATTTAGCAGATTCACTTACTAATGATAAAAATGCTATCTCTAAGAAAGTTCGATGGAGTATCAACGTTGATCCTATAGAGTTTTAGAGATCAAAAGTTTGATTTACTAATTCCTCTGATATGCTCCAAAGCTTATGTGCTGCTTCAAGATTTTTAGAATAGGCAGTTGATTTATGTATTTTTGAATCCACAAAGTATTCACCCGTGATCCCATCATCTTGCTTAGTTGCAAGATAAATAATGCTTTCAGCTCCCTTCAATGGCGATCTAAAGAAGGGCCTCAAAATCAATCTTAGGGGCTTGCTGTACCAAGCTTTATTTTGACTGCCAAGTGAAGTATTGACGCCGCCTGGATGAATGGCGTTAACTGAAACAGTTTCAGTAGATAATTTTGTTGCTAAATATCTTGTAAAAAGTAAGTTCGCAAGTTTTGATTGTCCATAAGGCCTTAAGCCTTGCCCAAAATTATTTTTAAAATTTATATCTTGCCATTGCATTTCTTTTACAAATGAATGAGCGGCAGATGAAACATTTATAATTCTGGTCTCATTTTCGCCTTTCAGTTTGTGAAGCAGTAGATTTGTGAAAAGAAAATATCCCAGATGATTAACCGCAAATGTGTTTTCAATACCATCATTTGTTTCATAATAAGAGGTATTTACAACGCCGGCATTATTAATAAGAACATCAATCTGCTCACACAAATCATTAATTTCATTCGCACATTTTTTGATGGAGTCTTGATTTGAAAAATCACAATATACAGAGTGGACTTGAGTATCTGGAGAGAGATCTTTAATTTCAGCAAGCAGTTTATCTGCAAGACCCTGATTTCTATAAGTAAATAATAGTTTTGGATTTTCCTTAGACAGCTCAATAGCCGCTGCTTTTCCTATGCCATTTGTAGCCCCTGAGATAACGACTGTTTTATTTTTAAGATTCCACATTAGATAGATATTTGAATTACTTGACCAGGATAAATACTTTTATTTTTTAAATTATTCCAATTGATTATTTCATCAATGGTAACACCAAAACGAATGGCAATCTCTGAGATTACATCTCCTTTTTGAATTTCATATTCAACATATTGTGGTAGAGATACCATAAAGGTATTTGGTTTAGGTTTGATTTTAAAATAATTATGAATCCCTAAAAAAATGCTTCTAGCAATCATTCTTCTGCCTGCTTTGCCCTCTAATCTTTTGGCATCATCAGGATTAGTTATAAATCCAGATTCGATAAGGACCGAAGGAATATCAATTGATTTTAAGACCCTAAAATCTGCAAATTCTACGTTGGGTTTATGCATTTTGGTATATGGATCTTTTTTTAGCTGCTCTAATATTTTTTCCGCCAATATAACGCTATTATCTATTTTAGCTTCATATGCAATTTGATAAAGAGTTCTGGCTGCATCCTCATCAAAATCCCTTACATCTAATTTGCCAATCTTTGATTTTACCTCAGGGCTTGTGGTTAATTTATTTTTTGAAAGCGTTGCAGCTGTGATTGAAGAGGCTTCTTCTGACCAAACATAAACAGAAGCACCTTTTACAGATGAGAGTCTAAAGCCGTCAGCATGAATAGAAACAAATAAATCAGCGCCTAGCTTTCTGGCATTTTGATATCTATCATCTAATCCTACGTATCTATCATCAGACCTTATCATGACTGGTCTATACCCATAAGTATTTTTCAAGGTTCGTTCTAACTCGCGCGCAATCAAAAGTGTCACGTCTTTTTCTAGTATGTTTTTACCAACTGACCCTGGATCTCTTCCGCCATGACCTGCATCAATAGCTATAATAATATCTCTTAGATTTGTAGAGATTTTTTTATCTCTTTTAATCTCTAAAACTAAGTCAATACGATCTTTGTATTTTACTTGCCAAGGTTTTTTCCAATAAACAGATCCTTTTAAATCAATCACAATTCGAGTAGTGCCCCCCACTTCACTTGCCCTGATAAGTTTTATAGGAGCGAATGATTCAGATTTTATTTCTCCTTTAAGAGAAGTATTTTTTAAATCAATTACTATCCTTGAAGGGTCATCCAATGCATATGAATTAATTAAAGCAACCTTATCGAGACTGAATACTATTTTTAAATTACCCGATTCAAGTTCAGAAATATCACTAAAAGATACTTGATTGGCAGCCTTCACTGTAAGAGTAAAAATGCATAGAATTCCAAGTAGAAGTCTTAATCTATTGGTTTTCATAGTAAGTTTTTATCCTGGATTCAATATCACTATCCTTACATTCTATTGAGGCATGTCTTGTCTGCTTGTCATGATTAAGGCCAATTATAACGTCCACATCCCTTTCTGTCTGGAGATTTTCAGGCCATTCAATGAATATAATTTTCTGCATGGCACTTTCCCTATCAAGATTTAATATTTCTATATCTTCATGAGAATTGATTCTGTATAGATCAACATGTAATAACAATATCTCATCTATTTCATACTCTTCACATAAGGTATATGAAGGACTGGTTACAACATCTTTCCAATTTAAATATTGAAGAATGCCTCTTACCAAAGTTGTCTTTCCAGCTCCTAAATCCCCACTTAAATGAATTTCAAAATTTTTAAATTCAAGATATTTGATCGTTTTCCCAATAGCTGAGCCTAGAAGCAATGTTTTAGATTCGTTCTGTAAATTTAGCTCGAGCATTGAAAATTAATTTAAGAACTTTCTAATATAAGAAATCAGTTCGCTAGCAGCTAGCCCTATTTTGCCCACATCATTAGCAAACTCTTCACCAGCTCGCGCATGAATTGCAACACCAGTTTTTGCTGCATCAAGTGGAGTTAATCCCTGAGCAATTAAAGATCCAATGATTCCAGAAAGAATATCTCCAGTGCCTGCAACAGCTAATTCTGGGCCCCCAGAAGAACATAGGTAAGCATTATTTTTATCGCAAATAATTGTTCCATTGCCTTTCAGAACGACTATGCAGCCATATTTTTTCTGCAATTCTTTTGCTGATGCTATTCTATTTTTTTGAATTTCTTTAGGGGTAGTATTTAGCATTTCAGCAGCCTCACCTGGATGAGGAGTTAACACTGTTTGGCTATTCAGTGTAAGTCGAGAAAAAGCTTTATGAGCTAGCAATCTTAATGCTCCAGCATCTAAAAGGGTAGGAGTGCCACTATCTGCTACAAAGGAAAGAAGCTTATATAGTATTTGTTCCGACCAGAAGTTTTTATACATTCCAGGACCTGCAACAACTGCATCAGGCCATTCTAAGTTAGCTTCTAGGTCTTGAGCATTATCAGCACCAGACACCATGATCTCTGGATTTTTTGCCAAGCTTGAACTGACATGAGATTTTCTAGTTAACAGTTTTACAAGTCCTGCTCCTGTCTTTAGTCCAGACTCTGAAGACATAATTCCTGCTCCTCCAAAACCCTCATCTCCTGCAATTATCAAAAGCTTGCCATGATCACCTTTGTGTGAATTTTCTTTTCTTATTGGAATATTTTCTTTTATATCCTCAAAAGAGAATTCCTTTATTATTGGGCTTACACTTTCATTCATACCAAGTCCAAGATCTTTTAAAATTAGCTTGCCGCAATAATTCTTACCTTCGTTGATTCGCTGCCCAAGCTTATAAGCAATAAATGTAATTGTTTTATCTGCATTAAAACATGCCTGAGATATTTCTCCAGTATCACAATCTATACCGGTCGGAACATCTATGGCAATCTTAGATTCAAATCTATCACAGGCTCTTAAAATTTCCTCTATCCTACTTCCCAAATCTATTCTTCCACCTATTCCAAATATTGCATCTATTACAACTGTTTTGCTAGAAATTTTTTTTAGCGAATTTACATCAATGAATTCTAAATTTTTTGCTTTTTCAAATGCATGCTCACATAGAGGAGATTTTTTTGCATCATCTAGTACATCTACACATTTAACGTTTTTGTTTAATTTGTCTAGTCCAATGCCTATGAAATATCCATCTCCACCATTATTGCCTGGCCCACATAAAATCAAGAAGTCGGTTGATGAAAAAATATTATTTAAGATCTCTACAGATTGCTTGGCAGCTTCCATCATTGCACGCAGAGCATCACCCTCATTAATAAAAGAATTTTTTTCGTAAGTTTTGACCTGCTGAGCTGTATAAATACTATTCACTATTAGATAGACTGCCTTCTGCTAATCTGTCTGAGTGATACGAGCCAATCCACAATGATTCATTGTGAGGCAAGCCAACCGTGCCGACTCCCATGTTTTTGCTTTGAAATTTATAGGAGTCAATTAGTGAAAGATCAAATAAAGATAATTTATTCACTGAAAAAGGAAGCGTACAGTTAACTGCTTCACCACATCCCAAAGACTCTATAACAGAATGATCATGATTAGTAACCCAAGCAAAACCATCTTTAATAATTACATTATCAGGCGAATTATGCTCATAAACTCCCAGAGGCTGTTTTGAATTCAAGTTAAATAGAACAGTTTTATCCCCTAAGTTGTAATTTACTATGAGGTTATTATTCTTTTCATCTAATGCAATACCATTTGGAAAAGAGCCAGCTGTATATTTTAGTTCCTCAAATTTATTATTCTGAGTCCATTTAATAACTAAGCCAGTATCTGATTTAGCAAACACATTCCATAAGGCGCTCAATAAAGAAAAGTCAGATTCAAACATATGAGATGCATAGAAGTTCCCAGACCTATCTAGGGAAACATCATTGAAATAATATTGACCATCGACATCAATACAGCCCTTCCACTCAAGCATCCAACCATTTTTATCTACCAACTCAAACATCTCTATACTCTCATTAGGATAGTGACTAACGACTGCAAGTTGCAGTTTCCCATCGTCTCTTTGGACTAAATCAATACCATGTGGACCAAAGGGGATACTTGGATCTCTAGCACAGTCATCAGAGCCCCATTCATTTTTTCCAAAAGCTATATTCGCTTTATCTCTGGTCTTATTTTTAATGTTGAAAAAACTTAATTTACCAGCTGTCATTTCAACCAATGGAGCCATTCCACCAAACTCGGCCACAATTAAAAAATTTCCATCTGGGGTGAGAGCCAAATCTTCAGGATTCATAAAATTACAATAGACTTTAAGTTCCTCATTGTTTTCACATGCGCTCAAGGGCTCAATGCTTTGATTATTTATAAACAATAACAATGTCCCAACACTCAATGTAAGAATTCCTAATATAGTTATTGATATTTTTTTCATTTTCGCTCACCCCACTCCTGTAAATAATTATTAATAAGCAATACGAGTTTTAGTGGAGAATCTAGCGGAACATGATGAGCCGCATCCTCAATTACTTCGACTATCATAGAGTCTTCGAAAGCCTCTCTTATGTATTGCATAATCTTTGATTCTACGAGGAGACTTTTACCGCCAGCAATAAAAAGTGCCGGACACTGAAACTTAAATTCATAATTATGCAGGCGTCTAAGAGTGGCAAAAAGCTTATCATCAAATCGCCATCTCCAACCATCTTTCACATTGAAAATTGAGTGCTCCGCAATATATCTGAGATACCAAGCATTATCACAGTCCTGAGGAGGCATCAGCCTAAATCGTTCTATGATTGAAATCTTGTCAGGATAGTATTTAATTTTTCTTAGCGGACCAGTGCTTTGATGTTTGTCATAGTCATATGTTGGCGGGCGAATTGGAGAGTCTATCATTACCACGCCATGAAATAGGCTTGGAAATTCACATGCCATAAAGCCAGCGACATGTCCGCCAAGCGAATGTCCTACTAGATAAACTTTTTGGCTAGCTCCAATAATTTTTTCCTGATGCATGATTGCAACTATTGCCTCACTAAAGTCTTCAAAATTATATTCTTCTCTATGATCAGACTCTCCCATACCGGGAAGATCTGGAGCTATAATAGAAAATTCTTCGTTTATCAGCGGTGCAATCGGATCCCACCATTTTTTATGAGCTCCTGTGCCATGAATCAAGATAACTAGATCTTTAGCATTATTTCTATCCCATACTTGATAGGCAAGATTGCCAAGTTGATGCTGAAGATTTTCTAATCTAGGTCTTTGGGATATAGCAGAATGGAACCAGTCCGGGGCATCTTTTGTATCAGTTTCAAGTGAGTCTGTAATTTCCATTAAGTTGTATTCTAAAGGATAATAAATCACTCTACTATTGAAATAAATTATGACATCACCCATTAAACCAGCGGCAACAGTTATTTTAATGCGAGAGGTAAAAGAGGGTGGTTTTGAAATATTCATGGTTAAGAGAAGCAGCAGATCTCCTTTCGGGAGTCTGTATGTTTTTCCAGGCGGTAAATTAGATCCTGAAGACTCTGAAAATGACTTGTATTCATACTGCGAGGGAATGAATGATGAAGAAGCTTCTAAGCAGCTTGGAATTGCAGACAATGGACTATCTTTTTGGATTGCATGTATTAGAGAGTGTTTCGAAGAAGTAGGGGTTTTACTTGCTAATCCTGATGATCCAATCATGCAGAATACTAAAAAGCTTTCCAAATTGAGAGAGAAACTAAACAACAAAGAAATTTTTTTTAAAGATATCTGCATATCTGAATCTTTAAGATTAAGAGCGAAGAATATTGTGCCTTGTGCACATTGGATAACTCCTGCAATTGAACCAAAAAGATTTGATACAAGGTTTTTTCTTGCTAAGGTAAATGTTGAGCAATTAGCCAGCCATGATGGTTTTGAATTAACGGAGAGTTTTTGGATAAAACCTGAAGATGCTTTGGCTAAACTACAAAATGGAGAGATGAGTATGATTCTTCCAACCATAAAAAATATTGAAAAGTTAGCTGAATTTTCTACTAGCACAGAAGCTTTTAATCACTTTAAAGGGTTAGGAAATAATGCAATTCCACCCATACTTCCAAAATTTATTAAAAGAGAGGGCGAGTGGGTTGGTTTTCTTCCAGGAGAGGAGGGATATGAAAATGTCTAGAGCATTTATTGAAAGAGTGACGGCTTCTAATGGAAGTGTATTTACAGGCCCAGGAACAAATAGTTACCTTATTGGTAAAGAGGATATTACTCTTGTAGATCCAGGACCAAAAATTGATGCTCATATTGAAAATTTAATAAAACTTTCTGAGGGAAAACTTAAACGAATTTTGGTTACCCATACTCACCGTGATCATTCTCCCGCAGCTAAAGTGCTAGGAGAAATGCTTAATATACCTTTAATGGGCAGATTACTTGCAAAAGATGATTCTCTCCAAGACAGAACATTTAAACCCGATCGTATTTTAAAACATGGAGATTTAATTGAAACAGATGAATACACCATAGAGGCGGTTCATACTCCAGGGCATGCTTCAAATCATTTATGTTATTTCATTCAAGAACAAAAAGTTATGCTTACCGGAGATCACATTATGAATGGCTCGACTGTTGTTATTGCGCATCCAGATGGGTCCATGAAAGATTATTTGCAATCCTTAGAGTTATTGCGGAATTATGATTTTAATAAAATAGGGCCTGGCCATGGAGATTTTCTTGGAGATCCAATGGCGGTGGTTGACTGGATTATTGACCATAGACTAGAAAGAGAAAAAAAAGTTATCTCTAAGCTAAAAACATTTTCAAAGGTAACCTCTAAGGATTTAGTTAAAAGTGTTTATGATGATGTTGACCCAAAATTGCATCCTATTGCAATATGGAGTTTGGAAGCTCATTTATACAAATTGCTTGAAGATGAAGTGATTCAATATGAATTAGCAGAAAAAAAATGGTCTGTTAAATAAAATAGATGTTTGCTTTTATATTGGGTTGCCTGTATTTGATTACAGCTTTGGCAACATTATGGCTAATAAAAGAAAGATTTAATATTTTTGGGTTTATTTATAATCCCGACAATAGAAAAATTTTACTTATTTTTGATTTACCTTTCTTGCTTATAAGTTTTGCAGCAATCATTGAAGAAAATCATTGGTTTCTAATTGTAATATTCCTTATGCATTCACTAAATTCATTAACTCTCTTAATAAAACCTCAACTTTTTTACCAGTCTAAACAGGAAATGCAGTTTATGGACAAAGAGTCTGTAAATAATTATTTAGTGATCATGACTTCAGTTTTTGGAGTGGGATGTTTATTAATTAGTTATTTATAAACTAAGTTTATTTTTAATTAAATTATCAACCACTGCAGGATCAGCTAAGGTTGATGTATCACCAAGATTATGAAATTCTCCGCCAGCAACTTTTCTTAAAATTCTTCTCATAATTTTTCCAGATCTTGTCTTCGGAAGTCCCGGCGCCCATTGAATGAGGTCAGGCTTAGCAATGGGGCTAATTTCTTTAGCAACAAAATTTCGTAATTCTTTGATTAAGCCCTCATTCTCCTCTTCGCCAATCATAAGAGTTACATATGCATAGATTCCCTGACCTTTGATAGGATGTTCAAAACCAACGATTGCTGCTTCAGCAACTTTCTCATGCAGCACCAAAGCACTTTCTATTTCAGCGGTACCAAGCCTATGCCCAGAAACATTAAGCACATCATCAACTCTGCCGGTAATCCAAAAATAACCATCTTTATCTCTTTTTGCGCCATCGCCAGTGAAATAAGCATTTTCATAGGTAGAAAAGTATGTGTCTATCATTCTTTGATGATCACCATACACGCTTCTTATTTGGCTTGGCCATGATTGAGTGATAATAAGATTACCTGATTGCTCACCCTCCAAAATACAGCCATTTTCATCTACAAGCTCTGGCTTAACACCAAAAAAAGGCAAAGTTGCCGATCCTGGTTTTACTGGAGTGATGCCTGCGATGGGAGAGATTAGAACCGAGCCTGTTTCTGTTTGCCACCAAGTATCAATTACCTGACATGCCTCATTACCAACAACCTTATAATACCATTCCCAAGCCTCTGGATTGATTGGCTCTCCGACGGTTCCTAACAATCGAAGACTTTTTCTGCTTGTTTTTAAAACATGTTTATCGCCTTGGGCCATTAAAGCCCTAAGCGCTGTTGGCGCTGTGTAAAAAATTGAGATTTCATGCTTATCGCAAATATCCCAGAATCTAGACGGAGTAGGATATGTTGGCACACCCTCAAACATTAAACTGGTGGCTCCATTAGACAAGGGGCCATAGAGAATATAGGTATGACCAGTGATCCATCCGACATCTGCAGTACACCAATATTTATCGTCTGCCTTATATCCAAAAAGGTATTTAAAACTTAAATGTGCACCCAGTAGATATCCCCCGGATGTATGCATAACACCTTTTGGTTTTCCGGTTGAGCCAGAAGTATATAAAATGAATAATGGATCCTCTGAATCCATTGGTTCGCAGGGACAATCACTTGATGCCTCTGCAAACATTTTTTCATAATCTTTATCTCTTTCTGTTATCCAATTAATATCCCCACCTGTTCGTTTGATAACGAGGCAATGCAACACTTTAGGACATTCTAGTAGGGCGGCATCAACGTTTTCTTTTAGAGGAATTTTTTTGCCACCCCTGATTGCTTCATCTGCTGTAATTACAATGCTGCAATCCGCATCTAGAATTCTATCTTTAAGGGATTCTGGAGAAAATCCTCCAAAAACCACTGAATGAATTGCACCAATTCTTGCACAAGCTAACATTGCATATGCAGCTTCTGGGATCATTGGCATGTATATACAAACCCTAGATCCTTTTGTGGCACCCAAACTCTTTAAAATATTTCCAAATCTACACACGTTTATGTGTAAGTCAGCATAATTAATTTCTGAGGATTGATTGGGATCATCGCCTTCCCAAATAAGGGCAGTCTTATCAGAATGCTTTTTTAAATGCCTATCAATACAGTTATAAGCAATATTAATCTTGCCTCCTTCAAACCATTTTGAATCTACAAATTCATTATTGTGAACGCTAGAAAAGGGCTCTACCCAATCTAAATTTTCTTTAGCCTGTTCTCCGAAAAAACTTTGAGGATCCTCGATAGACGACTGATACATTTCATTGTATTCATCTAAATTTTTGATAAATGGATTAAGTAGATGTCGAGGGGGTGAGTAAGTTTTTTCGGCCACTAAATTTCCTTCAACTTTATAGGATAGACGGTTGAGGATTTATAAAATTTTTGCCTCTTGGATCAGACATGATCTTATTAACAAGCATGTCATAATCAGAACTTCCTTCCTCAAGATCAATATCAGCTGCATTAATAATTAGCAAAGGAGCATTTTCAAAATATAAAAAGAATTTTGAATAGGCATCATTGAGTCTTTCTAGATAATCCACAGTCAGAAATTTTTCGTCAGGATTACCGCGTTTATTAATTCTCTCTAATAAAATTTCCACTGGAGCCTGAAGATAAATTACCAAATCAGGTGAGGGTGCGTCTAAAGTTAAATGCTCATATACTTTGTCGTATAAACCCATTTCCTCTTCTGACAATGTAACCTCGGCAAATAATCTATCTTTTTGAATCAAAAAATCGGCTACACGGACAGGTTCGAATAATGATCTTTGTTTCAAGTCCTCAATTTGCTGCATGCGTTGAAACAAAAAGAATAACTGGGTTGCAAGTGCAGACTGTTTAGGATTCCTATAAAAGCTTTTTAGGAAAGGATTTTCTGCTGGCTGCTCTAAAAACACATCGTAATTAAAAGTTTCAGCAATTTTATGAGCAAGGGTAGTTTTTCCCACGCCAATTGGTCCTTCTATCGCTATATATTTTGGAAGCGGAACTTCCTGTAAAGCTGGTTCCATAAGGTTTTTATTCTGTTTGGTAAAGATTAGCTTAACTCTTCCAAGAAACCAAATTTTTTCTCAACTGGGCCGCTTCGTGATTCTCTCAACAGTTTCAGTAATTCAATTTTTCCGGGTCGGTTTACCTTTTGAAATTCAGTCCACCAGGCACCCATGCCTTGAGAGTCTCTTGCTGCTTCCTCCCTTAAAAGCAAAAAATCATAAGCAGCTCTAAAGCGAGGATGATTTAAAATTTTATAGGGCTGATGTCCCAAACGGGTCTCAAGTTTTAATTGAAGAGACCAAATATCCTTAATGTATCCATGAAATTTTCTTGGAACAGCAGTTAACACTTGTTGCTCTCTGATAATTCTATCCATGCTCCTGAAAAACTTTCTCAGATTAAGACTTCCTTTGTCTTTAGATGCATCAATTAACTTTGGCCACAGTAAAGCAGCAATAAGAAATCCTGGAGTTACAGATTTAGATGCCTTTAATCTATTGTCAGTATTGATTAGTGCTGCATGTTGAAATCTCAAACCAAATGAATTTTCAACATAATTATCTGTATTAATTAAATATTTTAAAACTCCGAATGAGTCCAGCTTATTAAAGTTATTAAGAGCTTTTTTTGTAAGAAAAATTTTACAAAACTCGTCAAACATCCTTGCATTAGAAATATTTCCGAGCAAATGACCTTTTTGATATATGGCATCTTTGACGTCATTAGAAATTTTAAAATCTAGTTTTGAGCTGAATCGAATAGCCCGCAAACTTCGCACGGGATCTTCTTCAAACCTAATAAGAGGATCACCAATTGAGACAAGAATTTTTTTTTGTATGTGCTGTAAACCATTATGAAAATCACATAATTTATTTTCTATCGGATCAAAATAAAGTGCATTAATAGAAAAATCCCTTCTTATGCAGTCCTCTTCTAAGGTCCCCCAAACATTATCTCTAAGAATTTTTCCTTCTGAATCTTTTACGACTCCAGAGCCATCATCTTTTTTAGAGGTATTTGCTCTAAAGGTTGAAACTTCAATCAGCTCATTCCTACTAAAAACATGGACTAGCCTAAACCTTTTGCCAATAATCCTAGATGCTCTAAAGATTTTTTTAACTTCTTCAGGCGTTGCATCTGTCGAAACGTCGAAATCTTTTGCTTTGATTCCGACAAGTGAATCACGAACACACCCGCCAACTAAATATCCCTGAAAGCCAGACTGCTTTAATTTCTTAACAATCTCCATTGCAAGAGGGCTGAATTTATTTCCCTTTAGTGTGTTTGGAATTTTTGCTGAAGATGCTTTATTATTTTTTTTCAAAAGCTTAAAAGAAACTTTTTTGAGCTGGGTCGCTATCCACCAAGTTGTTTTTCTTTAATTTCATCTAGTGTCTTGCAATCGATACAATGTGTAGCCGTTGGTCTAGCCTCAAGTCTTTTTACTCCTATTTCTATTCCACAAGCATAACAGTATCCATAATCATCTTGTTTGATTTGTTCTAGCGAGCTTGCAATTTTATTTATCAGTTTCCTTTCTCTGTCTCTTGTCCTCAGCTCAAAAGCAAACTCTTCTTCTTGTGAAGCTCTATCTATTGGATCTGCATATGATTCACCTTTATTTTTAAGATGATCAAACGTTTTTTGCATTTCTTCTTTCAAGTGTTCACGCCACTCAATTAAAACAGCATTAAAATGTTTTTTCATTGCAGCGCTCATATATTTTTCACCCTTACGGCCCTTATATGAGGAGATTGGAGTAGTTCTTTTCTTGGTGGTAGCTTTTTTTACCGTAGCCTTCTTTGCAGGAGCCTTCTTAACCGGAGCTTTCTTAACCGGAGCTTTCTTAACCGGAGCTTTCTTAAGGGGAGCCTTCGTAGCTGAAACTTTTTTTAGTGTAGCTTTCTTAGTGGCTGTTTTTTTAGCAGTAGATTTTTTTGAGTCTGCTTTTTTTGGCATATGTTAGTGGATAAAAGTTTTTAGGCGCATGAAATTATCAGAAAGTGGGACAATTAGCTAGCTTTTTTTATAATTATTTAATACTTCCTTATATCCCTCACGGGTAAGTCTTGGTCCAAATGTCTCTACAACCTTTGATGCCCCATAATTTGCAAATTCAGCACAAGACCTTAAATCATTATTCTGAAGCAAGGCATACAAAAAACTACCTGCAAACATATCCCCAGCACCGTTCGTATCAATAGGATCGATATTAACATTCGGTGTATTAATAATTTCTTCATTGGTTACCACAACGCTGCCTTTTTCTCCCATGGTAATTATTGAGGTATAAGATCTTTCTTGCAGTTTGATGAAAGCCTCTTCAATATTTTCAGCATCTACAAAAGCCATCGCCTCATCATCATTACCAAATATATAGTCCAAACCAAAAGATGCAATGTGATTAAATTTATCTTTAAATCCCATGACAATTCCAGGATCAGACAATGAGAGAGCCACTTTTACATCAGGGAAATTCTTAAGGTGCTCAAGAGCCTGCAAAGTTACTTTGTAATTTTCCTCGCTTGTCACCATATATCCCTCGATATAGAAGATTTTTGAATTTGCAATTTGATCTAGATCAAGATCACTTTCATCCATCAGCGAGCTAATATTTAATGCAGTGGTCATTGTTCTTTTAGCATCTGGAGTTACAAGAATCAGGCACTTACCAGTTGGAATAGAGTTTGTCGATGCGGCATTTCCTTTATGATCAACCCCAGCCTCTTTGAGGCTTTTGAGATACCTTATTCCATCTTGGTCTTCCGATACTTTGCAAATATGAAAGCACTTAGCACCAAAGCTTGCTGCGGCAACAAGGCTATTCGTAGCAGATCCGCCACAGTCAGAAATAGTATCAGCTCCAGAGGCAATGAGCCTTTCAATTATGGGGGCATGTTCCTCTGCACTTGAGAGAGTCATTTGATCAATTTCTAAGCCAAGCTCAGAAATCAGACTATGCTCTACTTTAAACACAGTATCTACAAGAGCATTTCCAATTGCGCTAATATCATTTTTCATTTTTATAATTCCTTTATTACTTCTTCAATCTTACTTTTAGTTTGGTCCACTATGGATTGGTCATGGGTTGTAGATATAAATCCAGCTTCATATTTTGATGGCGCAAAGTATATACCATGATCTAAAGCAGCATAAAAAAACTTTTTAAACATATCATCATCACTTTTAACAACATCCTCAAAATTATTTGGTAAATGCTCTGTGAAGAAAAAACCAAACATACCACCGATAGAAGAGGTTGAAAATGGTATACCTTTTTTATTCATGAGATTTTTTGTATGAGTCATTATTTCTGAGGAAGATTTTTCCAACTCATCAAATGGATCTTTTTGGATTAAAGTTTTTATCAAGGCAATGCCAGCACTCATTGCCAATGGATTTCCAGACAATGTCCCTGCCTGATATATGGGGCCCAATGGAGCAAGCTGATCCATAACTGATTGTTTGCCTCCAAAGGCTCCAACAGGCAGTCCACCTCCTATAACTTTTCCAAGAGCAGTTAAGTCAGGCTGAATCTGATAAATAGCTTGTGCGCCTCCAAGTCCGACTCGAAAGCCAGACATCACCTCATCAAATATCAGAAGAGAATTATGTTTATTACATAACTCTCGTAAAGTATTAAGAAATTTAGGCTCTCCGGGAATAAATCCCATATTGCCTGCAATGGGCTCAACAATTATTGCAGCAAGATCATCACCAATTTCATTAATTACATTAGATAAAGCTTCAATATTATTATATGGACAACTGTATGTGAGTGCCGCTAATTCCTTTGGTATTCCAGGTGAATCAGGTAGGCCAAAAGTAGAGACACCAGAACCAGCCTTAACTAGCAATGAGTCAACATGACCATGATAACAACCAGTGAATTTGATAATTTTATTTTTTCCTGTACAGCCTCTGGCAAGCCTGATACAACTCATTGTTGCTTCAGTTCCAGAATTCACCATTCTTAATTTTTCCATTGACGGAACCTGACTTTTAATGATGCTTGCAAGGCTATTTTCAATACTTGTCGGAGCACCATAACTTGTTCCAAGCTCTAGTTGAGCCTTAATAGCTTCTAATATAATTGGATTTGAATGCCCTAGAATCATGGGGCCCCATGAACCAATAAAATCTATATATTGATTCTCATCTTCATCAGTCAAAATAGGACCTTTTGCAGATTTAAAAAAAACAGGCTTGCCGCCAACATTTTTAAATGCCCTGACTGGTGAATTTACTCCTCCTGGCATTAGAGATTGAGCTTGCTCAAATAGCGATTCTGAATTATTTCTTTTCAAAGATATTTAGCGATAAATTTTTTATAGATAGCGAGTCCGACAATATCAAATTATATCAAATTTCTTTCTAGTGTTTTTAAAATTTAAAGACAGCTGCGACAATTCCGCCAAGCAAAAGTAAAACTGGTATTTCATTAAAAACTCTTAACCTAAAGCCAGTCCAATTATGAGTATTTGAACTAAGATCCTTAAGAATCTTCCAACAGTAAGCCTGATAGAAAATCAAAACTAAAACTATAAGAATTTTTGCGATAATCCAGTTTTGTGAAAAAAACCCAATCCAATTAGACCCAATAAAGCCCATCATCAAACCAAAGAACAATGCTAATAAGCCCAGCGGGGTAATAAATCTAATTAAGTTTTTTTGCATTATTGCTAATTGATCTTTTGTATTTTGATTGTCACTCTCAACGTGATAAACAAATAGGCGCGGCAAGTAAAAAATACCAGCAAACCATGAAACCATAAATAAAATATGCAGGACTTTAAAAACTAAATATAGGTTCATTTAAGTCATATCTTAGCGCTTCTAAGGTCATGATAGAAAAATATTTTAACTAAGTATTGTTGAATATATTTTTAATCCTATAAACTAGACATTCAATGAGCTCTGAAATGATATCAATTAACCTAAGTGGCAATGCTGTGAAGCGCATTCAGGATCTTTTGCCTAACCATAAATCTAATTATTTTAGGGTATATGTTACTGGTGGAGGGTGCTCAGGATTTCAATATGGTTTTAAGTTTGATGATAATCCTGAGGGCGATGATGATCTTGTTGATTTTGATGGATTTACCATCTTATTAGATTCTCTTTCATATCCATACCTTTATGGCTCAACCTTAGATTATGTAGAGGATTTATCTGGCTCAAGATTCTTGGTTACTAACCCAAATGCAAAGACAACTTGCGGTTGTGGTGAGTCGTTTACTATTTAGGTTTAGTAAGAGTTCCAATCAACCCTTTATTTTCTTTTACAACAATAGGATTCTTGCACAGTCTCTGCCTTGCCATCCATCCAAATGCCATGGCCTCGATAGCCTGAGGATCAAAACCATAATCATTGCTTGAAATGAGACTCATATTTATGTGTCTTTCAATTGAGTTTATCAAGAATATATTTCTCAACCCACCTCCACATGCAATTACTTGATGAGGAAATTTTTTTTGTGAGCACAAAGATCTTGCAATGCAGATAGCAGTGAGTTCAGTAAGCGTAGCTAATATATCGTAAGGAGATCTTCTTAAAAGCTGCTTAGGAATAAACCTTATATTGAATATTTCTTTCCCTGTTGATTTTGGATGCCGCCTTCTGAAAAATGGATGACTGAGCATTTGATTAAGCGAAGGGAGATGAATTACACCTTTTTTTGCATGTTCACCACCTCTATCAAAGGGGCGATTAAGAAAACTTTGACAGTAAATATCCATTAGTGCGTTTCCAGGTCCGCAATCCGATCCATAGAAATTATGCTTTCCATCTAAGTAGGTAAAGTTTGAAATCCCACCAATATTTAACACAGCTAAAGGAACATTTTTTTTTGCAAATAATTTTTGGTGAAATTCTGGAACAAGTGGCGCGCCTTCTCCGCCAAGCTTAATATGATCATTTCTAAAATCACTGATGACATCAATTTCAGAGTCATTGGCTATTATCCTTGGATTCCCCGCTTGAATAGAAAAAGGGAATTTACCTTTTGGTTTATGAAATAATGTTTGCCCCGACAGACCAATGGCCGCAACATTATTTTTATTTATTCTATTTTGGATAAGAAATTTATCTATTGATTTACTAAACGCAATTCCAATTTTTTTATCAAGTTCAAAATACATATTAAGACTTAATTTTTGTTGCTGGATTGTTTTAGAAATATCTTCCCTTAACTTTGTTGGATACTTAAAAGAAGAAAATTTTAATAAGCTAATTTGATTAGCAATCTTCAAAGCACAAATATCAATCCCATCATGACTTGTACCACTCATGGTTCCTATAAATATTTTATCTGAAGAGTTTTTCATTTGGATCTTTAGATAATATCTGATCTGTTATTTCTATGTAATTATTTTTTAATACTACAAATTGCTTCATCTTAGATTGATCTAGTGGAGATGCTGATGGAAGGGCTACTTTTAGCGGATCAGTTCTTTTATCTCCTATTCTAAATTCATAATGTAAATGAGGGGCTGTTGCCAAGCCTGAGTCTCCTACATAGCCTATAGTTTGACCCTGAGAAATTTTCAGGCCTTTAGAAATGCCCGGATGATACTTCTCTAAATGAGCGTATAAAGTTGTTATCTCACCTCCGTGACGAATCACTATTGTTCTTCCATACCCACTTTTCCAACCTACAGATTGAATTACTCCTTCACCAGTTGAGCGAATAGGAGTCCCTCTTTTTGCAGCATAATCAACTCCGTTGTGAGCTCTTATAGTATTAAGGATTGGATGTCTTCTATTCGGATTAAAATGTGAACTTACGTATGCAAAATCAAGAGGCGCTCTTAAAAAGGCTTTCTCTAGACTGCCACCAAATTCATTAAAATATTCCCATTTCTTTTTTTTACCTTTGTATCTAATTGCGGTATATCGATTATTTTGATTATAAAATTCTGCAAATAAAATACTGCCATTTTCGATTTGCTGCCCATTCACAAAAGGTATTTCATATAGAATTTTGAATCTATCACCAACCCTAATATCAAATACAAAATCAATATCCCAACCAAAAATATAAGCCAGATCCATGATGACACTCTCGGGAATGTCATTTTTTAATCCGGCTAAATAGAAAGATGAATCTATAACACCTGTTTTAAAAGAGTTTATAAGTTCTGGCTTTTTATCAATTCTCTTAATTGTTATTTCTGGTGACAATGCAATGTGATAAGAGAGAAGAGGCCCTTTATGAATATGAATTTCTTGTAGCTTCCCATTTATGGATAGAAATTCTAATCTATCATTGGGAAGGATGTTTTTTACTTCATTGGATTCATCTTTTCTGAATATTTTGTAAGTATTATTTAAAGAGACTTGATATTTTTCGAATATCAATGAAAGATTTTCGCCTTCTTGAACAACATGAATTTTCTTATTTTGCATGCTGGGAGTATTTTGATTGGGCAATAGCAGAGTTTCTGAAATTATTTCTGGTGCGGCTGTTTCTTGTACAACACCAGCATCATAAATAAACAAAATTCCAACTAATGCCAACAATACAAAAGGCCATGTTTTGATATTAGGTCTATAGGTGCTCACGTTTCTTAATTTATTAAATTAGGTCAAAAGAAAGTGTGCCAACATTCTCTATCTCTGCTTCAATTTTATCATTTAGATTGAGCGTGCTGACTCCCGAGGGAGTGCCGGTAAATATAATATCTCCAGCCTTTAGTGTTATAAATTTTGATAACCAGCTGATTAATTCATCCACTTTCCACGCCATATGTAATAAATTGCTTGATTGTTTTTCTTGACCATTAACTTTAAGAGAAATAACTCCCTTGCTTAGGAGAACTCCTTCATTTTTCTGAATTTTTGAGATAGGTGCAGAATTATCAAATCCTTTGCTTAAGTCCCAAGGTTTTCCATTTTTTTTTGCAGCAGTTTGAAGGTCTCTTTTAGTCAAATCTACACCAACTGCATATCCAAAAATATGCTGGCTTGCTTCGCTTGGAGAGATATCCGAACAGCCTGATTTCAAAAAAACAACAAGCTCAACTTCATGGTGCAGGTTTTCTGTTTGAGTTGGGAAAGGAATTGAGTTTGATTGCGTTACAGCTTGAGCAGGCTTGCTAAAAAAAAATGGTTGATCTTGATCTAACTTGCTTTCCATTTCTTTTGCATGATCAGAATAATTTCTGCCAACACAGTAGACTTTTCCGATTGGAAATAAATCTGCGCTTTCTGAAATCACCATTCCCCTAATAATTGGTTTAAATGCAAAATGAACTTTTGAGTCTTCAGCCATATGATTTCAAACATTTTTTCGATTAAATACTATAATAAATGAAAACTCATGAAAGAAAATCTTAATCTAATTAAACGAGGGATTGATGAGCTAATAAGCGAAGAGGAGCTATTGGCAAAACTCAAATCAAAGAAGCCTCTTATTGTAAAGGCTGGATTTGACCCAACTGCACCAGATTTACATCTAGGCCATACAGTGCTTATTAACAAGTTAAGACATTTTCAACAATTAGGCCATCAGGTGGTATTTTTAATAGGCGATTTCACAGGAATGATTGGAGACCCTTCTGGAAAAAATAAAACAAGACCAGCTTTAGATGAGTCTGAAATAAAAGAAAATGCAAAATCATACAAAAAACAGGTTTTCAAAATCTTAGATCCAAAACTAACTGATATTAGGTTTAACTCCGAGTGGAGCAATAAACTTGGCGCAGAGGGAATCATTAAACTTGCTTCGCAATATAATTTAGCAAGAATGCTTGAACGAGATGATTTTAATAAAAGATATAAGTCTAATCAGACAATCGCGCTTCATGAATTCTTGTACCCATTAATTCAAGCCAATGATTCTATTGCACTAAAAGCAGATATAGAACTCGGCGGCACCGATCAAAAATTTAATCTTCTAGTTGGCAGAGAGCTTCAAAGGGCATATGGCCAAGAGCCTCAAGTAGTCATCACTGTTCCAATCCTTGAGGGCTTAGATGGAAAAAATAAAATGTCTAAATCTTTAGATAATTACGTTGGGATTGATGAGGCGCCAAATGAGATGTTTGGAAAGATAATGTCTATTTCGGATGAGTTAATGTGGAGGTGGTTTGATTTATTAAGTTTTAAATCTACCGATGAGATTAATGTGCTTAAGGGCGATCAAGCTAAAGGGAAGAATCCTAGGGATATTAAAATTGAGCTTGCTAAAGAGCTCATTACCCGTTTTCATGATGCTGAATCAGCCAACTTAGCAGAAGAAAATTTTATTAATCAGTTCCAAAAAAAGAACATACCAGATGATATAGAAGAGATATCTTTTACTTTATCAGAGAGCTCAATTACCCTGGCTAATCTTTTGAAACATTGCGGTATGACTAGCAGCGCTTCAGAGGCAATGAGAATGATTAAACAAGGCGCTGTCAGAATTGATGAGGAGAAAATTATAGATACAAAACATATCATCTCTTCCGGCACTTCCGCCATTTATCAAGTGGGAAAAAGAAAATTTAAAAAAATAACCCTCTAGTTTTAATAATATAATTTCAAATTGAGTATATAAATATGCAACAGTTTTTTTCTTCTATTAGTTTTTGTTTAAGTAACATTGGGTACTTATTTATCTTGTGCCTCCCAGTTATGACGCTAGAAATCGCTTTGGCAAGCCTCATAGCTTCTTTAGATATTCAATCAGGCTCAGATACTGCGGCTCTTGAGGCTATTGGACAAATATCTGCCCAAGTATTTTTCTTAGTGTTTGTTTCTCTTATTCTCTCAGTAGCTTTAAGCGGTGGTTGCATGACGGCCTTTCGCTCACTGTCCAGTGATGGCTTGATCAGCCCATATCAGGCGCTTTTTGCAGGATTGAAGAAATTTTTTCCACTCCTTTGGGCTAATATTTTGCACTCTTGTGCATACGGATTAGGTTTCTTAATGTTAATTTTGCCAGGCTTTTATTTGTATGGTCGCCTTGGACTATTCCCTTTGTTTGTTATGTTCGAAAATAAAGGCGTGATGGACTCTCTTGGAGAATCTTGGAATACAACAGATGAAGTTGCAACAAAACTCTTTACTCTCACCGCAATTTTTATGAGTATTCAGCTCGGTTTTGGATTTTTTGGAGGCATTATTGGAACAGATGGATTGTTGTGGTTTCTAATTGCATCAACCATTGTAAAATATGCAACATTAATGCCTCTATTTTATCTATTTTTTAGTTTGTATGAGTCTGTTAAAAATAAACCACAATTTGGAAGTTAAAAAAGATGAAAATATTAGTAATGGGATTGCCAGGTAGCGGCAAAACTTACCTTACACAAAGATTAGTGCCATTGCTTAATGCTGCATGGTATAACGCTGATCAAGTAAGAAAGATGTCTAATGATTGGGATTTTTCTGATGAAGGTAGAAAAAGACAGTCTATGAGAATGAAGACATTTGCAGATTTTGAAAAATCACATGAAAGATATGTTGTATGTGATTTTGTCTGCCCCACCAAAGAAACGCGAGAAAATTTTGATGCTGACATTGTGATTTGGATGGATACAATTAAGGAGGGAAGATACGAAGATACTAATAAGCTTTTCCAAAACCCGGATAAGGTTGATTTCCATATTACAGAATGGAATGAGCATAATCATGATGATGTGGCTAAGGAGATTTTAAAAAATGTTTAATTGGAAAAAACCAACAGTACAGATGTTAGGAAGATGGCAGCCTTGGCATGATGGTCATCAAGCACTATTCAAGAGGTGCATTGCAAAAACTGGTCAGGTAGCAATTCAAGTTCGCGATGTCCAGGGAGCTTCTGGTGGAGATGGGCAAGATGATAATCCTTTTGATTGGGATGCTGTTTGTCAGAATATTGAAGCCGGCCTTTTAAAAGATGGTTTCAAAAGAGGGCAAGAGTATGAAATTATGTTGGTACCAAACATTGTAAATATTACTTATGGTCGTGGCGTAGGATATACATTTGAAGAAGAGATATTTGATAGCTCAGTAACTGAAATCAGCGCCACAAAAATTCGTCAAAAACTTAGAGATGAAGGCAAGCTCGATTAATTTATTAGTTAGTTTCCCAAGATCATTGTTTAGTTTATAATCGCTTTTCCCAATCTATTGGGTCTGTAGCTCAGCTTGGTTAGAGCGCACCCCTGATAAGGGTGAGGTCGGTGGTTCGAGTCCACCCAGACCCACCATATTTAAGATCTCTCAAACACGAAATTATATTTTTTGTTTTGTTATCTATATAATTTATTATTTCCTGACATACATTAATCTTTATGAAAAAGTTTCTTTTTTATTTGTTTATCTCTTTTTGCTTAGATATTTTTGCTCACACAAACTCAATTACAGCAAAGTATCCAGACGAGATGGCTCATTTACCATCTCCTCTGCCAGACAGAGTTGTCTTAACATGGAATGATGATCCTGCTTCAACTCAGGTAGTA
This sequence comes from SAR86 cluster bacterium AG-313-D11, assembly GCA_003284215.1. Lineage (GTDB taxonomy): Bacteria > Pseudomonadota > Gammaproteobacteria > Magnimaribacterales > D2472 > D2472. Next base: position 51,236 of record QBVW01000001.1, read on the forward strand.
AATTGGCGAACAGATGTATCTGTTTTGGAAGGCATTGCACAGCTAGCAATAGCAAATTCAAATGGAAGGGCGCTTGATCCAAAAGAAGTTAAAGCAGAAACAACTTATTTTAAAAGCGACATCAATGAGGCTCATTATCATAGTGTCATATTTAAGAATCTAAAGTCAGACACTCTCTATGCATATCGAGTTGGAGACGGCATAAATTGGACGGAGTATTATCATTTCAAAACAGCTAGTTCTGAAGCAAAACCTTTTAGCTTTATTTATTTTGGTGATGCGCAGAATGAAGTAAAGACTCATTGGTCAAGGGTATTCAGAGAGGCATTCCGAGACGCCCCAAGGGCAGCATTTACACTTCATGCAGGAGATCTTGTTGATGTTCACAATATGGATTCGCAATGGGGTGAGTGGCATCAAGGACCTGACTGGGTCAACGGAACTATTCCTGTTATTGCAACGCCAGGAAACCATGAATATCAGAAGGACTCAGAGCTGAAGAGAATATGGACAACCAAAGAGGGCAAAAGGATCAATATTGATATTAAATCTTACAATAATGATATTCCAGGAATGCTTATACTTGATATTGAAGATTCCGAGGGTAAAGCAGGAACAATAGATCTTCAGGACTCTGGAAAAATAATAACAGTTGATGAAGGAATTGAATTAATAACAGGATTTTCAAAAGATGAACTTGCTGATCAATTTATTTTAGGTGGCAAAGCTCCTTTATATGATCGTCTTAGAAACTCAAGTGGTATTGAAAAAGTAAGCAGCCACTGGAGACCACAGTTCTCTTTTCCGATTCAAGATGTTCCTGATGAAAGGCTAAAGGAAACCCTATACTACATAGACTATCAAGGTGTTCGTTTTATATCATTAGACTCCAATATTGCTATTGAGGATCAGGTGAGTTGGTTGAGAAACACTCTTGAAAATAATCTAAATCGTTGGACAGTAATCACTTTTCATCATCCATTTTATTCACCTGCTTCTGATCGGGATAACAAAAACATGCGCCAATTATGGAAGCCAATATTAGACGAATTTAAAGTTGATTTAGTTTTAAGTGGCCATGATCATACTTACGCAAGAACTGGCTTAATTGAAACTAAGAATATTAAAAATATTCCAACAGGTTATCAGCAAGCATATGATCCTAAGATTGGGACTGTGCACGTAGTCTCCGTCAGTGGCCCCAAAATGTATGAAATTACTAAGGGGAGCTATGCTAAAAAGTTTGGGGAGAATACTCAGCTTTATCAAATTATTGATATTGATAAAAATATTCTAAGATTTCGAGCCTATACCGCTACAGGAAAATTATACGATGAGTTTATGCTAGAAAAGCGTCTAGGCAAGCCAAATTTATTAATAGAATCTAATCCTTAAAAATTTTTTGTATGGAAAATATTGATAAATCAAAATCAAACATGCAAAAAGTTGCGCTTACAGCTTTAGCTGGAACCAGCATAGAATGGTATGACTTTTTTCTTTACGGTGCCGCTGCAGCATTAATATTTCCAACAGCTTTTTTTGGTGAAGCCACTCCTTCTACTGCTTTAATTTTGTCCTTGCTAACTTTTGCAGCTGGTTTTATTGCAAGGCCAATTGGCGGGATTATTTTTGGTCACTATGGCGACAAAGTTGGCAGAAAAAAAACTTTAGTTATGGCTTTAATCTTAATGGGAGTATCTTCAACTTTGATAGGCCTATTACCTACATATGCAATGATAGGCATCACCGCACCAATATTACTTACTTCACTTCGATTTGCTCAAGGGCTTGCAATTGGCGGACAATGGGGAGGAGCCATGTTGTTAGTTACTGAAAGTGCTCCATCTACTCAAAGAGGCTACTATGGTGCTTTTGCTCAAGCTGGAGCTCCTGTAGGGGTAATTCTGGCCAATCTTGCTTTTATAATAACGAGCACACTAGTTTCTGAGGAATCTTTTTATGCTTGGGGATGGCGTATACCTTTTCTTGCGAGTGCAATTTTAATTGGAATAAGCATGTATATTCAATTAAATCTAGAAGATACGGATGCTTTTCAGGAGCTACAAGCCTCCAAGCAAGTTGACGAAGATCACAAGGAATCAATAGAGAGATCACCAATACTTGAAGCAATAAGAAAATATCCAAATCGAATCGCATTGGCTGCAGGTGCCTTCCTATCGATCCAAGTAACTTTTTATATTTTAATAGCTTTTTTGCTTGCATATGGAGTTACAAGCGCAGATATGTCCAGAGATGATATGTTGGCTGCTGTTTTAATTGCATCAGCGATAATGGTTCCATTGCAATTTATATTTTCATCTTTTTCAGATCGTCATGGAAGAAAGGGTATATTTATGACTGGCGCAATTCTTACAGGTTTATGGGCCTTTGCGATATTTCCCCTTGTCGACACTGGAAACTTTTGGCTGATCGTTCTGGCTATAACAATTGGCTTAATATTTGTCGCTATGATGTATGGTCCCCAAGCTGCATTTTTTACAGAGCTGTTTACTACAGAGGTAAGGTATTCCGGAGCAACGTTGGGTTATCAATTTGGAGCAATTTTAGGAGGAGCATTTGCTCCAACTATCGCAGCTTTTCTTTGGAACAACTATGGAATAGTTTGGGTCTCTGTATATATTTCTTTTGCCTCGTTGCTTACCTTATTTTCTGTGATGGCATTAACAGAAACTTTTGAAACTAACTTAAATGAAAAATAATATGTTGCGATGCATAAATTTAAAAGACTAACAATCAATCATTCATGGCTGCCCATGAAAAGAAATCACTATCCTTGAAATCCTTGCCTCTAAGCTGAACATTAATATTCATCAATTTTCCATCAAAGGTCATTGAGTTGTTCAGGTCAACTAAATCTTGTTTTGTTGAGCCCGCTATATATTTTTTGACTTGTTCTTGGGTATCAAATAAGTAATTGCCTTGTTGCCAATCATAAACATAGCCACCAGACTCGACATAAATATTTTCCGGCTTTTGATTCATATCATCTAAAATTGCTTTTTTAGTACCTTCAACCGTTTTCTCATTTATTTTTTCAAGAGCAATAGCAAATCCATACTGAAAATTAATAATTTTCTCTTTAAGACTTTGTAAGTCTGTGTTGTCACTAATAATTACCATTGATATTGCTGGATATTCCCTTATTCTGCTCTCAAAGCTATTGACCACATATCCAACTTGTTGGTCAGTTCGCAAGCTATTGAAGAAAGTAGGAGCTAGTAGTTTATTTAAAATTCTAAATTGGCTAAATACTTTCAGTGATTTCTCTGGATAAATGCTTATATCAACCATTCCTATGCCATCTCTAGGAATGCTAACTTTCTTCATTCTAGAAGTGCCAGTCTTAACATTGAAATTATCCTCAAGATGCCATGGATCAGTTGCTGTAGTTGCACCCAGTAGATCTCTTGAATCAGATGCGAATAATTTAAATTCATCCGGTGAAAAAAGACCATGTCCGTATATGTCAAGAAAGATAGACTGATTTAATTTTTTTTGGAAAATTTCAACATCTGCAAGCTGAAAATTATTTAAAGCATTAAGAATTTGTTTTTTTGAATATATATTCGGCGGTCGTTTGATTGCATTATCTGTGTACCAATCTAATTGGTCGGAAACATCTTGCTCATCAAAACCTTCCCAATAATCTTGCAAAATTTTAGTTGCATTTTTAAAGGTTCTTTCATCTGGCGCGAACTCAGAATATTTCTGTATTAGTTGTTTCGCATACTGAATTTGTTTACTGCTTCTTCCGTAGAATCTAAATATCATATTGCCCTGATCATCCGGAGATGGATCCAAAGCTATGCCTCGTTTATATGCCCTCTGATAAAACCTTCTATTTTTTTGAATAAACATCACAGTCAATAAACCAGAAGCAATGTAGTTCTCTAGACTGATAATAGGTAATTCAGAAATTAGGCCAATTTGGAGCATGCTTTCTTTGCCGCTGAAGTTTTGAGTATGTGATAAATAAGCTTGGACACCTTCTGATGAAAATACTTTTTGAGGAGTCTCAAACCCAGCAAGTATTTTATTAGAAGCAGCATCATCATCTTCAATTAATTCAGCTGCAGGTATGGCAAGAGCATATTGAGATTTTTCCCAATTTAGAAAATCTGAATCTTTAATATCTTCAACTCTATATCCTCCATCAGCAAATTGAAGTTGCTGATTGATTTCTTCATTTGGACCTACATGATAGATTCTGACATTTTCTGGTTTCATTTGACTCAATACGCTGAGGATGAGATCCGCATCAAAATCCTCAGTTACATATTCATATTCAATCAAATGAACTGGTTCTATTTCAAAAATGCGTTCAGTCAAGGTCAATGCAGCTTGCAATGGGGGCAGGCTTGAATAATTATCATATGCGATGTTGTTAGTTGCTTTCAGTTCGTTGTAATGATCGAGTGTTACGCCGTTTTCACTTATCATATTTAAGTAATTGAAAATCATAGAAATAATATCGTCCTTATTTTTTTCACCAAACTCGGTAAGGTTTACGTCAATAAACATAGAGCCATCGAAACCCCAAACATCTGGTAAAAATGATGCCTGACCGCCTTGGATATATCCTTCATCGTCTAATTTCCCCATTAAAGAATTTTTTTCTTGAGAATTTAAAATTTTTGCTAGATATTGATTAGGTTTTTTCTTCCAATCACTTAAATTATTTTTTATAGGAAATTCAAGGCCAATCCCAGATGATTTTTCCTTGCTTTTTATGTATATATTCTTCTTAAGATTGGTGGATAAATATGCTGGGATATTAATTCTCTGCCTATCGATTTTTTTATTTTTGATGCCGGCAAAGTATTTTTTTGCAAGTCGTTTTAGCTTCTGTGGAGATTCATTCCCAACAAGAACTAATTTCATAATATTGGAAGAATAGTATTGATTATAAAAATCTTTTAATTCTTTTAATAAAGTTTCTCTTTTTGCTGATAGCGTTTCTTTATTTCCCACACCTAAGAGAATACGAGGATGATTGGGGTTGCCGGTCATTGAAGCTGCCCTTGATCTTATGAAGGGTTCAGATTGCCTTCTGAGAAGCCACTCAGAATTAACTGCATTAATTTCTTTTTCGACCATGTCACCATTAAATAAAGGGGCCTTAATTGCTGAGCTTAATCTATCTAGTGCATCAGGAAATTTATCGCTGTTGATAGAAAAAAGATAAGTTGTCTGCTGTGCAGCTGTATAGGCATTTGTTTGCCCACCATTTTCACTTATAAATTGCATATATTCATTTGGCGATTTATATTTTTCAGAGCCCATGAAAATCATATGCTCAAGAAAATGTGCTATTCCTTGAGCATTTTTTGGATCTTGAAATTGACCAACTTCAACACTTAGAGTTGCTGCAGATGTAGCAAGACTTGGATCACTTACAGTGATGACCTCTATTCCATTTTTCAGAGTAAAAGTTTCATATTCTCTAGAATCTGCTGGGCTTTTATTAACAGTTCCTGCCTCAGCTATCAAGGGAATGAGGAGAAAGAATACACTCAATCTTTTTAGTTTATATTTCATATTATTTTTATTATTCAACACTTTATTTATATTTTTTATTAGAGCATCAAGCATAAGCTCAAATAATAAGTTCCTTTTAAGTATATAGCTTAATAGAAATATTATTTTTAAGGGATTAAAAAATATAGATTTTATGAAACTTATTTTATAAGATTATATAAATTGCAAAGGGGTGGTTTTAACCTGAGATCTATATGAAACCCTTTGAACCTGATCCATACAATAATGGCGGAGGAATTGCATGCAAATCTATAAAAGTATTTTTTTTTCACTTCTCTTTATATTTATAAGCATTGATTTGTTGACTGAGGATGTTGAGGAAATAATTGTAAAGGGAAATTGGCGGGAATCTTCAGCGCTTCAGAAAAGCTCTAGCATTGTTATTCTTAATAAAAAAATTCTAGAATCTCAACCAGTAAAACATTTTGAAAATCTTTCATATTTAGTTCCAAATCTTAATTTTGCTGCAAGTGACTCTAGAGCTAGACATTTTCAAATCAGAGGAATTGGCGAGAGATCTGGATATGAAAGAACTCCAAATTCTGCGGTTGGATTTTTAATAGATGATATTGATTACTCAGGTCAAGGCGGCATAGCAACAACTTTTGATTTAGAACAAATTGAAGTTCATAGAGGGCCTCAAGGCTCTAGAATTGGTTCTAATGCAATGGCTGGCTTGATTTATTTAAAAACAAAAGAGCCAACTGAAAAATTTGAGGCAATCAGTGAGCTTACTTCAGGAACTTTTAATACCTTAAATGCAGGGATTGCATTTGGAGGGCCAACTAACTTCAGTGACAATCTTTCGTATAGACTTGCCCTCAGAAAAGATTATTCAGATGGATTTAGAAAGAACTTGTATTCAGGCAAATCAGATACATCGAAAAAAGATGAAAGCACCTATCGTCTAAAAATTGACTGGGATTTCTCAGATAAAACAATATTCAAGTTTCTTATTACTCAAATAGACCTAAATGATCCTGCAGATATATGGGCAATTGATGGAAGCTTGAATACCCTTTCAGATAGGCCCGGAATGGATTCTCAAAAGACAAATGCGTATGGAATAAAAATCTTTCACCAGCTTAGTGGAAAAGAATTTCAAAGCTTAAGTAGCATGACCGATTCAGATATTGTTATCAGTTACGATGCAGATTGGGGCAACCCATTATCTCATGCGCCATATATTTATGACTATTTTTCAGAAACTATAAGAAATAGAAAGACTATTGCCCAGGAATTTAGATTAGTTTCAGATTCAGTTGATTTTGATTTAAATAAAAAGACTGAATGGGTTATTGGCATTAGTTACTTTGATGTTACCGAAGGCAATTATAAAAAGGATGACGGAGTATATGGGGACCCATCTGATCCCTTCGGCCCTTATTTCAGTGAATCTCTATTTTCAAGCAAATTTTCTTCTGAAAGTTTCTCACTTTTTGGAAATTTAGATTACTTTATAAATGAATCTTTAAAGTTTTCAATGGGAGCCCGATGGGAAAATTATGAATCACAATATGCAGATTCATTGGGCGAGTTATTTAATCCATCAGATAAAATGTCAGGTGGAAAAATTTCTCTTAATAAAAATTTAAATGATAGCTCTAATATTTTTATAAGCATTGCAAGAGGTTTCAATCATGGAGGATTTAACCTTAATCTTGGCCTGGCACCATCATCCAAAAATAGTAACTTGTATTATGATCCTGAATTTTTAACGAATTACGAAATTGGATTTAATTCTCAGCTCTTTTATAAGATGATGAGTGTCTCTGCTGTAATTTTTTATTCTGATAGAGATGACCAGCAAGTTTTAATATCTACTCAAGTTGATCCAACAGACCCAAATACATTCTCTTTTTTAACTCAGAATGCTGCGGAAGGAATAAATAAAGGAGTAGAGCTTAATCTTGATATGAAGCTATCAGAGTCTATATATATCTTTTCAAGATTTGGCCTACTGCAAACAGATATCAATAATTGGAAGTCTAGACCTGATTTGGAGGGCAGGGCTCAAGCGCATGCACCTAAAAAAAGTTTCGCATTAGGAATTAATTGGTCCATAACAGACAGAGCATCTTTATCGATCGATTTAGTTGGCAAAAGCAGCTTTTATTATTCTGATTCTCACGATAATCAATCAAAGTCATATTCATTAACAAATATAAATTATGATTATTCAATTGGACGGTGGACATACTCTATTTGGGCTCGAAATGTATTTGATGAATATTATTCAGTTCGTGGTTTTTATTTTGGAAATGAAGCTCCCGATTTCAAAGACACTCTATACGAGCGACATGGTGATCCAAGGCATCTAGGCCTTACAGCGAGATATGATTTTTAACTATATTTTTCAGAATTGGATTGAGATATCAGCGGTTATTCTTGCAATCTTATATCTTGTCTTAGCGGTCAAACAGAATATTTTATGTTGGGTCTGCGGAATTATTAGCTCGGCTTTATACTTTTTTATAATGCGCTCAGCTGGATTGTACATGGAGGCATATTTACAAATTTTTTATGTCTTCATGGGTTTTTATGGTTGGTCACAATGGAAAAAGGAAACAATAAATAAAGAAAATTTTGTTGTACATACTTGGAGTAAATTACATCATTTTTTTGCTCTTTCAATGATATTAATACTGTCATTTCTTTCGGGCACTTTGCTAAGCACATTCACAGATTCATCACTTCCATTCCTAGATGCCTTAGTGACTTGGGGAGCAGTAGTGGCAACTTACATGGTCGCAAAAAAATTGCTCGAAAATTGGCTATATTGGTTAGTTGTTGATTCAATTTCAATACTATTGTTTATTTCAAGAGATCTTTGGCTCACAGCATGTTTGTTTGGAATTTATATAGTAATAATAATGTTTGGCTTTCGTTCGTGGAGGCAAGCTCTGAAGGAGAATGATGCAGTCAACCATAGATAAAATTAAATCTATTCCTGGGAAGTGTATTTTAGAGCGTGAGCTATCTTTAAGCTCAATTTCAAATATTTATTTAGGTGTTCTCAATGATGTTCAGGCGGTTATAAGATTGGATCTTTTCGCTGCTTCAAGACTAGCAATTGATCGGCAGCATGAAGAAAATATACTCAAGGATATCCGTCACTTAGACCTTGCCCCAAAAGTGCTTTATAGCGATATTTCAGCAGGCATCTTGATATGGGAGTATATTCCTGAGGCTAAATCTCCTTTTGCCGGAAAGAAATTTAATTCAGACACTTTATATCAATTAGGTAGCTGTCTTTATTCTCTTCACAGCCATCCAATTCCTCAGAATTCTGTAGATATATTCTCTAATTCAATGGCTTTATATCAAAGTTTGCTGGATGACCCATCTGAGAAAAATTTATTTAATAAAGCATTAGATTTATATAAAGAATTATTGCGTGATAGGGCAAATAAAGTGCTTTCGCATAATGATTTACATCAGGGGAATCTACTCTGGAACCAAAAATATTATTTCCTAGATTGGGAATACGCTGGAGTGAATCATCCATGCTTTGATATCGCCTACATGGTTAAGAGTTTGCAATTGAATCAAAGTCAAATCAATAAAATGTCGCTTGGATATAAATTTGGCAACAAGCTTTTTCATAGAGACAAACTGCATCAATGGATTGAATTTATTGATTATCTAGATGAGATTTGGAAGATATCTCTTGCAAAGATTTTAAAGAATAAAATTATCAGAAATACCAAAGACTAAATTTTTGGCATAATTAGTAGATGAAAAATCTATTTATCTTTTTAACAATAGTAATTTTTATTTCTGCATGCAGCAAATCATCAAATATAGAAATAAATTTGCAACAAAGTGAATTATTTCTGGGACAGAATTTATCAAACTCTGAGGTGGTAGAAATTGAACCAGGTCTTCAGTATATGATTTTAGAATCATCTCAAAGCGATGCATCTAGCCCAAAACTTGAAGACATAATTACTGCAGATTTTCATGGAACATTAATGGATGATTCTGTATTTTGGAGCTCTATTGAGATTGGTGAGCCTTTAACCATTCAACTTTCACAATTAATTCCTGGATGTCAAAAGGTGATCTCTCTTATGCAAGAAGGTGATTTTTGGAGAGTCTTTATTCATCCTGATCTAGCATATGGTAAAGAGGGCAGACCCACTATACCTCCTAACTCTGTTCTAATATTTGATATAAAGCTTCATGCGATTGCACAAGAAACATTATAAAATTATGACAAAATATCATTTTTAAGTTCATAATAGATATCAATGTTAATTGAAAAATTTTTTGATCATATTTCGAACTGGAAAATGGCTTGGTTTGGCCTAATTTTTTTGGGAAGTATCATTAATGCAGTCCTGCAAAAATCTAGTTTAGTTGGAGATTCGCCATATGTTTCAGTGTTTGCTTTTGGAGCAGGAGCCTTGATTGGACTTGTTGCAAAAATTAGGGGAGCTTGGTTATGAGAGAATCACCAGAAATTGCTGCAGAGTTTTCATTTGAGAAAGAAAAAGCAATTGCTAAAAGCTTTTCACAAAGATTTCAGTGGGAAATGATTCTAATAGGTTTGGGGCAGACAGTCATTTGGCTTTCACTATGGCCGCTGGTCCTGAATGGCATTATAGATTTATGGGTAGGATTTTTAATCGCAAGCCTATGCGCATGTTTTGCTTATTTGCCATCTCATGAAGCTCAACATGGCAATTATTCTAGAGGCAATCCTAAGCTAAGATGGCTTGATGAGTTCGTTGGTCACATAACTCTTATTACTCTTATATATCCTTATCATCTTTTGAGAGTGACCCACATGAAACATCATGCCTATACCAATGATCCAGAAAAAGATCCTGACTATCTTAATGCGCATACTAGTTCTGTGCTGAAAGTTATTAAAAATGTTTTAGATGGCTCAACAGTAAACTATGAAAAGTATCTTAAAGTTTTTTCAGCTGACAAGGCTTTTGTAAATTCTTTTGAAAAAGCAATTCCAATCGCGCTTTTATATAGATTTATCCTCTTAGTGCTGGTTGTTATGTTTCCATTGGAAACCTTATTATTATGGTGGCTGCCCGCCAAGATAGGTACGGTTTATACAACAGTCTTTTTCTCTTACTTTCCACACCTTGGGACTTCTACTGGAAGATATCAAAACACTCGATTCTGGACTCATTGGATGCCAAGATATTTAAATCATTCCATGCAACTTCATTTTGTGCATCATCTTCATCCAGGCATTGGACACTATGATGAGCCCAAAGCTATCGAAGCCCTTAAACCCTTTCTTGTTGCTAGAAATGTTCCTGGTGCAGATCAGATTCCTGATAGAGTAAGCTTAAATCCTTTAATTAGAATATAGCTTTAATTTTTATAACTAAATATTTTTTATTTTTGCTTCTAACTCTGCAACTCTCTTTTCAAGTTTTTTTAATTCAGACTCTTTCACAAAACCTGACTCTTGCATAAATTTTTCTAGTGCAGGTTTAAGCATTTTTTCCATGCCCTTCATATCGCCTGCCATTTTTAGTGGGTTAAACATGCTGATCTCCTTTATATTATAAATATAGGGATAGAATAAATTATTACAATTCTAAATTAGACATCAGCTACAATAAATAAAAAAATAGGAGAGCATATGAGCATTTCAAATTATTTAGATAGTGTTGCAAAACCCTTTGAGGGATTGGCACCATGGATTTTAAGACTAGTATTAGGAGTTTCTTTTATTCTTCATGGGTTAGGAAAATTTCCTTTGCCTCCGGAAAAGATGGTTACATGGTTTGAAAGCATGGGAATAGCAGCACCTGAGGTTGTTTCTAGTCTGGTAGCTGTTGGAGAGGTTGGTGCTGGAGCAGCAGTGATCATAGGTGGTTTTCTTGGTGGAGCGGGACATCTTATTACTAGACTGGGTGGCGGTGCAGTGTTGGTGATAATGATTGGAGCATTCTATTTAGCTCATGCTGATTGGTTCATCACACAAAAATTGTTTATGAGTGAGCAGATCTTTTTAATTGCACTAGGGCTATATTTTGCAATTAAAGGAAATAATTAAAAAAAAATTCTAAAAGCTTGTAAATCTAAATGAGAATGATTATCATTACCATTCTCAATTAGACCAATTGTCTTCTTGAGCATATTTCAAGGAGATAATAATGGAAAATTGGCCAAATATTCATACAAAAATTAATTTTGTAATTATGGGGTTGTTAACAATCCTTTTCTTTGTTCCAGCCTTTGCTGATGAAGAAGAAGTCATAGAATCAGTAACAATCATCGGGTCCGCAGAAGATCAAAGAAAACTAGCGGGATCTGGACAAATTATCTCAAATGATGACTTATTAAAGGCCATGGATACTGATATCCAAAAAATTCTGACGGCAGTTCCCGGTGTATACATGAGAACTGAAGAGGGTTATGGACTTAGGCCAAATATATCCATTCGAGGTACTGCTATTGAAAGATCTGCAAAAGTTGCCGTTATGGAAGACGGTGTTCTTGTTGCTCCTTCTCCATATACTTCATCTTCAGCATATTATTTTCCGACAACAGGTAGAATACATTCAGTTGAAGTACTAAAAGGACCTGCAGCTGTTTCTCAAGGACCTCAAACCATTGGAGGAGCAATCAACTTAATCAGCACGCCTATCCCGAGCACGAATTCAGGAAAATTTGTTCAAGAACTCGGTGAAAATGGAATGATGCGGACTCATGCTTATTTTGGAGGAACCAGTGGTAATTTTGGAGCTCTGGTAGAAGTACATGAGCATGAAAGTGATGGTTTTGACTCTATAGCCAATGTTGGTGGCGATACTGGTTTTGATAAATCTGACTTTATGGTCAAAGCTAGATACGAAAGCGGCGCTCATTCGTTAACCTTCAAAATGGTTGATCTTGATGAAACTTCTAATCAATCCTACGTTGGTCTATCACAAGCAAGCTTTAATGCAAATCCAAGAGTCAGGTATGGAGCAACTGCCTACGATAAAATGATGAACGATGGTGAGCAGACTTCATTAACTTATGTAGGTAATTTTGAAAATTTTAATGTTCAATTTACTTCATGGCAGAATGACTATCACAGAGATTGGTTTAAAGTTAGCGACTTCAATAATGATAAAGAGCATGGAGAGCAGGACGATATTAATGAATTAATTAGTGATGCTAATAATGGTAGCGCAAATGCTCAAGCCATTCTTGACGGTCAGCTCCCAGTAGAAATTGAGTACAAGCATAACAACAGATATTACACTAACGAAGGCTATCAATTTACTGTAAATACTTCATTGGGAATCCATGACTTAACATTAGGTTACAGAGACATGGAAGATTCTGAGAGTAGAGTTCAGGCTCACGAATATGCAGATCAAGCTGCAGATGGTTCTTTGTCTGCTTTGTATGGTTATATTGGCTTAAATAATAGCAATAACAGATTAAGAGAATCTAGCGCAACTTCATACTATCTTCAAGATACTATGGATTTTGGAAGATTAGATATAACTGTAGGTTACAGATCTGAGGACTATGATCAACGTCACAGAAGGTGGTCGGATCGCGCAGGACCAAACTTAACATTGGTTAGAACAGGCCCAGCTGACAATAGAGATACCTTTGCTGAAAACGATCATACAACTCAAAGTTTTGGAGCTACTTATGAGGTAAATGAAAAGCTTACCTTAGTAGCAGGATTTCATGAGGGAATGACTCCTATGTTTGGAGCAGATCCAGAAGAAGCAGATAATACTGAACTTGGTATTAGATATTCTGATGGAGCGACAAATATTGAGATGTTCTATTTTGCAAGTGAATACTCAAATCTTGCAGCTGAGTGTACTCTTGTAAGTGGAGCTGCTTGTAATCCTGATGAGTCTGCTGTCTTTAGCGGTGGTTCTGCCGATGTGGAGGGTCTTGAATTTAGCGGTTCCTGGATATTTGAAGGTGACGGAGTTAGTTACCCCGTAGCACTAGCTTATACATCAACAGATGCAACTTTTAATAATAGCTCAGAGAGTGATTATTTTGGAGTAGTAGCAGCAGGAGATGATTTACCCTACATTCCTAGTTCTTCAATGTCATTGGTTGCAGGCTTTGTAACAGAGAACGGCTTAAGTGGAAATATGAGATTGATTGATGTCGGCAGTTCTTGCTCAATAGCAGCATGTGGGATTTATAATAAAATCCATGCTCACACAATTATTGATTTAAATATAAGAAAAGCTTTGAGCGATTCTATGGATATATATGCAATCATAGAAAATGTCTCTGATGATGCAGATATTATTTCAAGAGCACCATCTGAAGGTGCTAGATCTCAAAAACCTAGAACTCTTAAAGTAGGATTTAGCTATAAGTTTTAATTGATTTCTCATAGGAGGCTGCCAAAAAAAAGTTGTGGTAGCTTTACTCCCTGAACCCTTCAGATATGTTCCCTAAGACGAACGCAGGGTTTATGGTAGCCTCCTCTGAGGAGCCTTACTCAAAAGGGATTGGTAATTAGAAACATGGTAATTTCTCTCCCCAAGCTCCCTAATTTGAATTTATTGATATTTGTAACTTTTTAATATATTTCAAGTTTTGGGGTATATCAATCCCTTGCGAGCCTTGAATTGCTTTTCAGGAATACTTTGTTGCACTGGAAAAGATATCTTGTACAATTGTTTCCTCGTGTGGGGCTATAGCTCAGCTGGGAGAGCACCTGCTTTGCAAGCAGGGGGTCCGCGGTTCGATCCCGCGTAGCTCCACCATTATTGAATTATCATTAAATCTTCAGCTATCTTGATCTGCCCATCATATTTTGAGCTTACCTCATTTAGAATTTCTTCTGTTGTTGAGCCCCAAAATAGTATGTGAGATAAAAGTAATAGCTCTGGTTTTGCGCGAGAGGCTATTTCCGCTACCTCAAATGTAGAGGTGTGATGGCCTTGATGATATGTTTGCCAATCTTTTGTTTTGTTAAGGAACCCAGCATGAGAGTAAACCTCATGAACTAATATATCTGCCCCACTAGAAAATTTCTCTAATATTTTTGATGGTCCCGTATCGCCTGAGAATACTATGACTTTATCGCTAGAAGTAAATCTAAATCCATATGCATCATCAAAGCTTCCATGCGGGACTTTAAATGCTTCTACAGAAATATTTTCATCTTCATAGACTATACCTTCAGTAAGAACATTAAAGTTAAATTTGTACCCTATGTTATTAGATGGCTGGGTTCCGTAGATACGATAATTAATATCCTCTTCAAAAGCTTTGAGAATAGAAGAGGCCATTTTTTTTAACCCACTAGGACCATACAAGTTTAACTTCCTCTCTCTTCCCATAATCCAAGGAGTTAGTAAAAGATCAGCCAAGCCTGCTGAATGATCAGAATGAATATGAGTTAAAAAGGCATGTTCTAAATTTTTAACATTCATAGCTTCAACTTTTCCACCCCAAGGCGGTGAGAGAGATGCAGCTCTTCGAACAACTCCTGGTCCAAAATCAACTAAATACGCAGTTTCATTTACGACTACTGCATATGCTGAACCAGCTCTATAAGGATCTGGATTTGGTGTTCCAGAACCAAGCACTATAAGTTTTGTTTCTCCATATAAAGATGGAACTAATAACAAGAAGAACAAAAATTTATTTTTCATAGAAACCTTATTTTGTATTTTATTTATATAAAATATAACTCAGATGCAATTATAGTATCTTACAAAAAATGATAAATTCAATTTCACTCATAGGAATGGCTGGAGCAGGGAAGTCTGCCGTAGGCATGCAACTGTCAAAGATGCTTGATTTCAAGTTAATTGATAGCGATGCTTTGATTGAAAGTCAATATGACAAAAGTTTACAAAAGATTCTTGACGATGAGGGGTATATCAAGCTCAGAGAAATTGAAAATCTAGTTCTTAAAAATATTCAGTTCAACAAAACTATACTATCGACTGGAGGGAGTGCAGTTTATAGCTATGAAGCAATGGAGCATATTCAACAACATTCAACAGTAATATTCTTAGAGGTACCCTTTGATCAAATTTTAGAAAGAGTTCCTAGTTTTCAAGATAGAGGTTTTGCAAAAGCTCCAAGTCAATCTATTGAAGATGCATTTAGGGAGCGGCAGAAATTATACAAAAAATATTCGCATCACACAGTTAGCAATACCAAAGATATAGATTTATGTGTTTCTAGGGTAATGGAGTTGTTCGAAGCTTGATATCTTTATAGATTAATCTTTATCTTTTCCATTACTCCAATGACATTGCCATACTCACGATTTTCATTATATTTGCCTTTTATTCCAGCTAAGCCTAGCCTTTCATTGATGCCACTATTTATTTTAGAAAGATATGACGTTCTTCCTAAAAAATATGCTGTGTCAGAGCCAATTAATAATGCATTTAAATAGGCCACTGTTCCAATAACCTCTCCTATCATATTGCATAATGATGCTGCAGTA
Source organism: SAR86 cluster bacterium AG-313-D11 (assembly GCA_003284215.1). Taxonomy (GTDB): domain Bacteria; phylum Pseudomonadota; class Gammaproteobacteria; order Magnimaribacterales; family D2472; genus D2472. Next base: position 67,221 of record QBVW01000001.1, read on the forward strand.
TTTTCTATTGTATCTGCTGAAGAATTTTTTACTTGACCAAAATTAACAGCAGTTATTTCGGGAGAAAGGCTGCCTATTTTGTTCACTACATCTCCAATCAATAAGTCTAATTCAGCTCGAGAGCCCTGATCCGCGAATTCGTTGATCTCAAAACCATTAGAGTTTTTAAAGATTAATGAGCCCAGTCCTTCAAGCATCCCGCCCCCAACTGCGATGCCGCCTATATGATTAAATTCATTTCCTTGAACATGTACACAAGCTGTTCCAGTACCGGCACTAATCACAAGAGCAGATTCATTTTTAATACCATATAATTTTTTTGCACCCAAACCTATTGCCTCGATCTCATTAACTTTGATAATTTCAATTCCTTCTATTGAATTATCTAGATCAGAGGATTTACCACCAGTCACACCAATGGTTTTTACGCTTGAGATAGATATATTATTTTTTATAAATAAATCTTTAATCGTATCCAGGCTAATGTTGGCAGAGTCAGAGGGAGCGCTAAAGAATGAAATCTTATCTTTATCTAAAATAGCTATATCTGTATTAGAGATTCCAAAATCTATCGCAACATACATCCCGTTAATTATTGCTTAGTTTCATCATCAATTTCTTCAGCACTGCCTTCGATAATTTTTGATCCGTCACGACTTTCTTGAACACTTGACTTACGTCTTTTGCTCCAGTTGATGCGGTCATCTCGATTCATTTGCTTTTTTGATGCCTTGATTTTTCCAAGTTTCATAAAAATAAAGAGTGACAGTATTGTCAAAATTCCAAAAAAAATACTATTCATTTATCTACTTCTCAATTTCATGAGCAATCGTAATATTTCAATATATAGCCAAACCAGAGTTACCATCAGCGAGAAAGCTCCATACCATTCCATATACTTTGGTAGGCCTTTCTCAGCACCGTCTTCTATAAAATCAAAATCTAGCACAAGATTTAGTGCTGCTATGCCAACAACAAATAAGGAGAAGCCGATTCCAAAGATTCCATTAGAATGAATAAATCCAATGCCAGGACCAAAGAAAGACATGATGAAACTTACAAGATATAAAAGGAATATACCCATGGTTGCTGAAAATAGCATCAATCTAAAATTTTCAGTTGGCTTTATGATGCCGCTTTTATAACAAAATAATAAAGAGGCCAGAATACCAAATGTCAGACCAATTGCTTGAATTCCAATTCCAGGATATTGCATTTCTGCAAAAACTGTAATTCCTCCAAGTGCCATACCTTCAAAAGCAGCATAAAATGGGGCTGTAGATCCAGCTTTAGCAGGACTTCTAAAAATTGTTACAAATGCAAGAATGGTTCCAATTATCAAGCCAGGTATTGTTAAGGCAGGAACATTCCACCCTGCAAATGCTCCAGCAAAACATAGGCCTAACAATATAGCTGTTTTATTAACAGCTCCATCTAGCGTCATGCGCTCAGTTTGAGAAAAAGATTCAGTATTTTCAAAATTTCTTGTAAATGCTGGATTGCCAGATCTTCCAAAAGTATTTAATGCAGAGTGTTTAGACATACAATATCTCCAATATATAAAAAGTTATTATGAATTATTTATGGGCTTCTAGACAAATTTAAAGACTATAGTTTGTCTATCCAGTCTTTAATGAGATTGATTCCTGCTTCATCTGCTAGAGCTCGACCTGATTCTGGCATCATAATTCCTGGATCCAATGATTGCATTCTAAAAAGCATAATCGATTCATTTGGTTGGCCTGGGACTATTGAATATTTTAAATTACCGCTTGCACGCCCAGCTGCCACTGGTTTTTTAAATATTCCAAGTTGCTCCTGATCATTCTCAATTAAATTTAAATACAGCCCAGTAGTATCAGCAGAACCTCCTGGAATATGACAATGCCCACAATTAATATCAAGGTATGCTCGTGCTCGATCATTTAAAGAAGCGTTGATATCGTCATAACTAGATATTGGTATTGATTCAAGCTTTTCATCAATCCAACCTAATGCTGCCCAATAAAGTAATTGATTCATTTCTCCTGAATGATAATTTACAGCCTTATCCATATTCCTTGCTTTTGGACCAATAGGCGTCATAACTTTGTTTACTTGATGACATTCTTTGCATTGATTTTGATTTGGAGCTCGATAGCGAACATCAACTGTCTTTCCATCGGAATCGATGAAACTTGTTGGAATAGTTGCTCCAGCTATAGATCTTCTGGCATCTGTTTGGTTTTCATTCCATACATAGCTAATAGCCTTCCAACCTGAATTGGTATTAATTAAAAGTCGCGTTTCAAGCAATTGCTGATCTAATGCACTATTTTTATTAAGATAGGCAAAAGTTTTAATCAGAGTAGATCCAACTGGAAAAATAAAAACTTTATTTTTTACATAGCCCAACCTCTCTCCCTCAGGAACATATACAAAACGAAGCTTGTCTGTTTGATCAGAGAACAAGGGACTAACAAGAGAGTAGGGGTGAACACTTTCAGCTGGAATCTGATTTCTCATATCCTGAAAGAAACCAAATTCAGATAAAAACTTTGGTGCTTTTGAAAAATTTTCTAAATCTATGTCAATGGCGCTTTTTATTTGAGATGAGAAACAGGTCAATAAAAGAAATGAAAAAAAAGATTGTTTAAAAATTTTCATCAAATTCTACTGTTGCTAACGGTGAGATTTCTCCATCAAATTCATTAATATCTAGTATTGCAGGCTCTAGAAAAGGAATCATATAGCCAATGGGCTTAATGGCTAACAAAGAAGCATCTCCATTGTTGCTAATGATCATTTTTTCATTTTCTGGTTGCCCTAAAATAAGTTGCGATAGTGGGAGCAAGCCGTCCCAAAAGATATCAGGCATATTGCCTCCCGAAAGATCAAACAGAATTTGAGCTAATTCTCCTTTGCTTGTATCAGGATTGTAGCCTGTTGGGCCAAAATTATTTCCATGAATTTGAATTGATTTAGGGTGCGGATAGTAACTCTTATCATCTGTTTCATTTCCGTATGTCACTACTGCAATGTTAACCGTATCATTGTCTCCAATTTCATTATTAAAAATCTCTACATGAGAATTTGCCTGAATAATAATTCCAGTGCCTCTTGGAACTTCGCCAACTATATTTCCTTCTGGAGCAAAATTATCAGTATTATTCCCAACCGAGCGATTATTAAACACTCTCACATGATGACCACCTTGTTGAGGTAATCCGGGCAGATCAAAAACTAGTATGCCCCCAGTATTGTTAGTGGCAATGTTATTATAAACATCTGCATAGTATGAATTTTCAATTTCAATACCAGCTACGTTAAATTCAGCCCTACTATTACGAACAATAATGTTTTGTGATTGCCCTACGTAAATCCCAGCATCTGAGGCACCTATAGCGACGCAACCATCAATTAATACATTTTTTGACTCAACAGGGTATAGACCATATGCTCCATTTTTTGGATTGGGTCCATTTGTCCATTCTGTTTTAACTCTTAAAAATTTTATATTGGTAACACCCTTTACTTTAATTGCATCCCCTTTAGCATTTTGTATAGAGAAATCTTGAAGGGTTACATTGTCTGAGGTAACACTAAGGCCTTGAGCTCCACTTTGCTGATTAGCAAAATTAAGAATGGTTTGATCCATACCCTCTCCTTCAACTTGGACCCCCTCGATATCAAGTGATAAAGAGTCTTGAAGATGAAAGATTCCTGCTGTTAACCTAATGACGTCGCCAGGCTCAGCTAATATTAGAGCTTCCTGAATATCTTCATAGGCATTCTCAGATGGCTGAATAATTTGTACAGCAGAATAGATTGGACTACTTAGAAAAAGTAACCCAACAATTAATTGATTAAATTGCTTGAGGGATTTCACCAAATTTTTCTAGCGGTTTTTCAAGCTCGTCCCAGTCACACTCAAAATCATCTGGCGCATTCTCATATTCGAGCAGCCCCAGTGCTTCAAATTTTGGCCTAACTTTATCTGTTAATAAACCTATTCTTGCAAGGTTTGGCATTATTCTTGAAAACAAGAAATTTCTAAAAGTTGCATTAGCTGTTGTTGATAAAGCAAACTCTCTTGCTTCATCCTCAGACATCTTTAAGTATTTTTGCATTGCTTTGGTATTGATGAGCCTCTCTCGTGAGATAACACATGCCTCATAAGCAAACTCTGCTCTGTCTTCGATTTCTTCAGGAGTTAAGGTTTTGATAAAGTCTTCTAAGTAATTAATTCCAAAAGTAACATGTCTGGCTTCGTCTCTTATTACGTAATGCAGGAGTTGGGTTAAGAGAGGATCTTTCGAGAGCCCCTTAAGCATTTGGAAGGCTGCCAGAGCAAGCCCCTCAATAACAATCTGCATTCCAATGAATTTGAGATCCCATCTTTCATCAGTAAGAATTTTATCTAATAATAATTTTAGATTTTTGTTGATCGGGTAATGCATACCTATTTTTTCTTGAAGATATCGGTTGAAAACTTCAACATGTCTTGCTTCATCAAATGTTTGTGATGCAGCATATAATTTTGCATTATAAGTTGGTGCGCATGAGGTTAGTTGAGACGCAACAAGAAGAGCCCCTTGCTCACCATGAAGAAATTGACTCAATAATTCAGCCGTATCATGGCGATCAAATTCTATCTTTTCTTCTTCGCTTAGATTTTCGTATGCTTCAAGGGTCTCATGAGGCAGCTCTTCATCGGCTTGAACAATTTGTTCATTAGCAGGATGAGTGTAATCCCAGTTGAGATCAATAGAGCCATTCCAATTTAATTCTTTACCGAGTTCATAAAGTTTCTTGATTCTATTATCAGCAACTGTGTAATCCCAGTTATATGCTCCTGTTAGGGGGGTACTAAATATTTCTGCGACATCCTCTACTTGGGCGGGCGAAAGGTTTAGTTCATTATCTACTGCTAAAGTATCAAATTTTAAAATATCCTCTGGAGGACCATCTGTTTTGGTAATTTTCATATTTGTCTCAGTAATTTTTTTATGTTTACAGTGTAAACATTACTATTATATTCCTTTTTTTAATCATTGAAAAGTTCAGTTAGCTTATCAAGCAATGCCTCTGCTAATTCTTCAGCTCTATTTATCGTAATTGATTTATCATAATATTTTGTTACATCATGCCCAATTCCAATAGCGAGAAGCTCTACATTGCTTTGCATTTGAATTGTATTAATAATTTGACGCAAGTGATTGTCTAGAAAATTACTATGATTTGTAGATAGAGTGCTGTCGTCTACCGGAGCGCCATCAGAAATTACAATTAATATTTTTCTTTCTTCATTACGCTTACTTAATCTTTGATGCGCCCAAGCTAAAGCTTCTCCATCCACATTTTCTTTCAGCAATCCCTCTCGTAACATTATTCCAAAACTTTTCCTTGCCTTTCTAAAATTGTCATCTGCTGACTTAAAAATAATATGTCGCAAATCATTTAAACGCCCGGGATTTGAAGGACTGCCTTGATTTACCCATGCTTTTCTTGCGTCACCACCTTTCCAATGTTTAGTTGTAAAACCTAATAATTCTGTTTTTACATAACATCTTTCAAGGGTGCTTCCAATAATGTCTCCACAAATTGCTGCTAAGGTCATAGAGCGACCTCTCATAGAGCCTGAGCTATCTATTAACAGAGAGACGACGGTATCTTTGAATTTGCTTTCACTTTCTTGCTTAAAGCTCAGCGGGTCTCCTGGTCGAGTAATAACCCTATGCAATTGAGACGTATCCAGCAAACCCTCTTCAAGGTTATAGTTCCAACTTCTATTTTGTTGAGCCTGAAGTAGTCTTTGTAATCTGTTGGCTAATTTTCCAATCGTTGTTTGATGAGGTGATATTAATTGATCTAACTGCAACCTTAATCTTTGAGACTCTTCAGGAGTTGCTAATTCAATTGCATTTATAACTTCATCAAATTGTGTAGTAAAAATTTTATAGTCTTCATAAGAGGTGTGATCCAAGTCTTCATTAAAATTTCTTGTTAAGTCAATTTCTTCATCAATAGACATTGCATCAATGGGTGCCTGAGCTTCCTCGAGCATTTCAGTATCTTCTGTGGCTTCTCCATCTGCCTTAGACTCCATAGTTTGATTTTGAGAATCTTCCTCAGTCTCTTGTTGCTGCTCATCATAGTCTTGAGGCTCTTCCATTGTTGACTCATCTTCAAGTGATTCTTGATCATCGTTTATTTCTGGCTCGTGCATTAAATCTAAATCTTTCATAAGATCTAGAGCAATAGATTGAAAATCTTCTTGAGAGTTTTGAGCTTTAATTAATTGTTTGCCGATATCATCAATGTTTACTGGGATAGAAGAGAGAAAAGCAGTTACGGTCTTCTTACTATCCTCGGGCAAGTTCTCACCATTGAGCTGTTTTAACCATAGATTTGCAGCCAATGGGTTGAATGGAGGAACTTTATTATCGATTCCTTTTTTTGCTTGAGTATTTAGATAAGCATTCAAATTAATTTTGGCACCAGGAAATCTGTCTCCCCCAACCATCTCAACTCTCGACAGCTCAAGCTCAGTAAAAAAATCTCTAGCTATTTTTGGCATTTTTAAAGATGCATATTCATTATGAAAAGTATGCCAGAATGATTGAAAATCTACTTCACCTCTCCATGCATCAACTTGGGAAGATGATCGCGGAGGGTATTGTAATGAAATTTGTGATGAAGACGGAGGTCGGCTAGATGCCTGTGATGTAGATTCTAAATTATGATTTTTTGATACTGCTCTCGCAGTTGAGAGAGCAGCTTGCTTAAATTCTTCTCGATTCTTAACCCAACTCATTAATTATGATTCTGGATTATGGCTTTCTAATAGATCTTCTCCAAAACATCTTTGAAAATATTCTGCCACAATCGGTCTCTCTGCTTCATCACATTTATTAAGAAATGTTAATCTAAAGGAGTGTTTAATATCATTAAAAATAATAAAGTTTTGTGCCCAAGTTATAACCGTCCTTGGCGACATAAGAGTTGAAATATCCTCATTAATAAAGCCCTGTCTAGTTAGATCAGCCAGCTGTATCATATTCTTAATAAGGGCTTTATCTTTTGCAGATTTCAGCTGAGGAACTTTTCCAGTGATCACATTCAGCTCATGAGATCGCTCTAAATAATTGAGTGTTGAAAGTATGTGCCATCGATCCATTTGGCCTTGATTGATTTGCTGAGTTCCGTGATAAAGACCAGTTACATCACCCATGCCAACTGTATTAGTTGTAGCAAAAAGTCTGAAACTATTATGGGGTGTGATTACTTGATTTTGATCAAGTAAAGTTAATTTTCCGTCTACTTCGAGGATTCTTTGAATAACAAACATAACATCAGGTCTGCCCGCATCATATTCATCAAAAACTATCGCCACAGGATTTTGAATTGACCAAGGCAGAATACCTTCTTTAAATTCAGTGATTTGTTTTTCATCCTTCAACACAATCGCATCTTTGCCAAGTAAATCAATTCGACTAATGTGGCTATCAAGATTTATTCTTACGCATGGCCAGTTAAGCCTTGCAGCAACCTGTTCGATATGAGTTGATTTACCAGTTCCATGATATCCTTGAATCATTACTCTTCGATCATGCTCAAAGCCCGCTAAGATTGCCAAGGTAGTATCCTTGTCAAAGACATAAGTGTTATCTATCTCAGGAACCCACTGTGTTTTTTCTTTAAAACCTTGGACCTCAAGATCAGAATCAATGCCAAAGGTTTTTTTTACATTGAATTTTTGATCGGGTTTTTCAGGGAGACTTATTCTTTCTGAATCTAACATTTAAAAATTTTATATTTCATGGATGTCTATGCTAACTTTTGAAAGGATAAAGTTCTAGTTTTAATTGAATCAATGTAAAATTAATTTTACTTCAATACATCTATCTATTCATGAGCAAGGCCCTAAAAAACACTCTCGATTTATTTAACTTAACTAGAATAGACCGAGATTTGTATTCTTGGACCGGACAAAGTGTCGGTTTCCAAAGAATTTTTGGCGGGCAAATTATGGCTCAATGTTTAATTGCTGGCTATCAGACAGTAGAGAAGGGAAGAATGGTACATTCTTTTCATTCTTATTTTCTTAGACCTGGGGACTTCAAACAAAACATAATATTTGAAGTAGACCGTATTAGGGATGGGAAGAGCTTTACTACTAGAAGAGTTAATGCAATACAAAATGGAGAAGCAATTTTTAGTTGCTCTATTTCATTTCAGAAGAGAGAAAAAGGCTTGATGCATCAAATTAAAATGCCAAAAATACAGGGACCAGAAAAATTAAAAAGTGATTTAGAGCTTAGAAAAGATTTGAAATCAAAGATACCTAAAGATTACTTGCCAATGTGGTTAAGAGAGAGGGAGATAGAAACAAGGCAGGTTGAGCCTGTTGATTTATTGAATGCTGAAAAGCTCCCTCCATATAGAAGCACCTGGATGAAGCCAACTGGGAAACTGCCATCTGATGAGAGAATTCATCAAGCATTGCTTCTGTATGTTTCTGACATGGGTTTACTTGGTGCTGCAGTGAATCCTCATGAGGTAAATTTCATGTCTAAAAAATTTCAAAGCGCAAGTTTAGATCATGTCATGTGGTTTCATGGAAAGGTTAATTTTAATAATTGGGTTTTGCATCACATGCATAGTCCAATATCACAAAATGCTAGAGGTTTTTCTCGTGGATCAATTTATACAAAAGCAGGAAAATTAATTGCATCTACTGCGCAAGAGGGATTAATGCGTATCTGGGATTAAACCCTATTATAAGATTCCTATGAAACTATCTTTTTTGAATTTTTGTCTGCTCATAATTTTTATTCTTGCGCCAACAATTGTTAATGCCGATCAAATCAAGGTATATATTGCGAAAGATATTGTCAGTCTTAATTCAAACAATGATTCATTTGGAGCTGTTGCCACTCAAGGATCAATAATTATCAATGCTGGTTCAAGAGAAAAATTAACTGCAACTTATCCAAATGCAGAAGTAATATCTATTTACGAAAATGCAACCATAGTACCAGGGTTTATTGAGCATCATATTCATCCATTTTTAGCAGCTGTAACAATGAACTCTGAGATTTTAGCTATCGAGGATTGGCACTTGCCTTCAAAAACTGCTCAGGGTGTTCGTGACAGAGCAAATTATCTGTCTAATTTATATGAAATTGAAAAAAACCATCCAGCAAATCAGCCTTTAATTTCTTGGGGGTTTCATCACTATTTTCATGGAAAATTAACCAAATATGATTTGGATAATATTTCTGTAACAAGACCAATTATTATTATTCATCGATCATTTCATGAATTTATTTTAAATACTCCAGCTATGGAATTATTGGGTATTAATAAGAATGCCTATAAGAATCTTAAAGAGGATGAGCATTTAGCTAATTTTGACGAGGGACACTTTTCCGAGCGAGGAGCTATCATTGTATTGCCTAAATTGATGCAAGTATTAGCAACGCCGACAGCATTGATTCAAGGCCTCCAGAAAACAAGGGATTATTTACATAGTAATGGCATTACTGTTATTGGAAATCCGGGTTCTATGTATAACAAGGATCTACAAAAAGCAAAGAATTTTATTTTTGGAAACACTGACTCACCCTTTGAGTCGTATTTTTTTCCAAGTGCATTAAATTTATCTGAGCAGTTTGAATTTCATGAAGTCTTGAATGCTGCAAAAGAACAAACAAGTTGGGGCTCAGGAAAATTAAATTATTTATCAAAGCATATTAAGTTATTTGCTGATGGCGCCATGTATTCTCAAAATATGGTTATGCGAGATGGCTATCTTGACGACCATCAGGGTTCATGGCTCATGAGCCTTGATACTTTTGATAATCTTTTTAAGATATTCTGGGATGACGGATATCAAATTCACATTCATCAAAATGGAGATGCGGCTTTGGATAGATTGCTAGCAACTTTAAGAAAGAATCTAGATAGTAATCCAAGAAGCGATCACCGAACAACCGTAGTTCATTTTGGGTATTCAGCAAAAGATCAATTAGAAGAAATGAAAGAATTGGGCGTGGTAGTGAGCGCAAATCCCTATTATGTAACAGCTCTTTCAGATTTATATAGCAGAAAAGGGGTAGGATATGAGCGCTCCCAGGAAATGGTTAGATTAGGCGATGCTATAAAGCATGGCATTAAAGTTGCACTTCATTCTGACATGCCGATGGCACCGGCATCTCCTTTGATGTTAATGCACGCAGCTATAAATAGAGAAAATTTTGCAGGTAAAGTCGCTGGCCCCAATCAAAGAATCAGCAAAATTGATGCTTTGCGGGCTGTGACAATCAATGCAGCATATGTTTTGAGATTAGAGGAAATGTATGGATCAATTGAAGTGGGAAAATATGCCAACTTTACTATACTCAATAAAAATCCTTTAATGATTAAAAATAATGAGATGAAGAATATTGAAATTCTTGGCACTGTTTTAAAGGGAGACTTAATCCCGATAAATGAACTTTCTTATAAGAATGTCGATTAATAAAAGCATACATAGCACAAGCTTTTGGCTAAAATTATAAAAAGCTTGGTATAGTTGTTTTTTAATACCTTTGTTTCTATATATGTTATCTATTTTTAAGAAAAAATTATTTGCTGACATTTCAGGCAGCGCCGAGGATATGCCGCCGCACGTTTCTGCTGTCTTATGCTTAATGATTGAAATTGCAAGAATGGATGGAAAGATAGATGAAAATGAGATAGAGGAGATAAAAAATTTCTATTTAGATTTATATCCCGCTGGTAATTTTACTGAAGCATTTGAAGAGTTAAAAGATTGGACAAGCCACAAAGAGTCTTTCAATCCTTTTATCAATATTATCAATAGTAATTGCACCAAAAGAATGAAAATAGAGATACTTTCAAATATCTGGGATGTAATTTTATCTGATGATAATGTTGATCAATATGAAAATTCTCTCTTTATGCAGATTGGTGATATGTTACTAATAAGCAAAGAAGAGCTTTTAAATATCCAAACTTAATTAAGAGGCATGCTCTAAATGCTCTAACAAGTCTTCTTCAAACTGAAGGAGGATCTCGGGTTCAATAAGATGCCTCATTTCTTCAATAACTTTGAGTTTGCTGTGTGGTATTAATTGATGCATTTTGTAAGCATTTTTTACCTGGATCATTGGGTCTTGTTTACCGTGAATAATTAAAGTAGGTGCTTTAATCTTCTGTATTTTCTTAAGTCTTCCTTTAGATGCCAGAATTGATAATAGTTGCCTTGCATACCCAGAGCCATCTTGGGCACGATTTAGGTTTTGAATTGTTTCTTCTCTAAATTCAGGGGTATCAACAATTCGTCCCTCCATACCAATAAGTGAGACTATTTTAATCTCCCTTTCAATAACATCCTCAATTGATGCATTAGGATTTTTAGACCTTTCTAACATCAGGTCTCTCACTGGTTTTGTCGGAGCATTAATCGGACTTGGTGTTGAGGCTGTTGAAGCGATCAATGTAAATGATTTAACTTTTTGAGGATATTGAGCACTTATGATTTGAGCAATCATTCCACCCATTGATGTTCCTAAAACATGTGCTCGCTTTATATTTAAAGCTTCAAGCAGCTTTATCCCATCGTTGGCCATGTCATCAATTGTATATTCTGAATTAATTGGCAATCTCAAAAAGTACTTTAAATAATCTAGAACAAATGATGGAGTATTTAAAAACCGGGAGGATAAACCAACATCTCTATTGTCATAAGTAATTGGCCTGAAATTATGTTCTTTTAAAAAATTTATCAGATGTGGTGGCCAGTGTACTAGTTGAGCTCCTAAACCATGAACCATGAGAATTGGATCTCCATCCATAGGACCATAGTCACGATAAAATATTTTTACTCCGTTATTTTCAGCATAACCCTCAGAATATAGCCCCTTTGTATCCATAAATTTTTAAATATCTTTTTACTACATTTTAATACTAATGCACTCTAGTAATATTACCAACCGAAGATAAGACTGTTATAGTCAGTGAACATTTATGACCTCAAATATAGTTTCAAATAACGTTAGAGCTGCCTATGGCATTGGCGATTATGCCATTTGTTTGTATTGGAGTGGAGTGGGTTTATACCTTCTGTATTTCTATACTGATGTGGTTGGTATTACTCCTTTGTTGGCAGGATGGATATACGCTCTAGGCATAGCTTGGGATGCTATTACGGATCCTTTTATGGGATATCTTGCAGAGAGAACTAGAACGAAAATGGGTAGTTATCGTCCATATATTTTTTATGGTTCAGTTCCACTAGCGCTCTCCTTTGTTTTGCTTTTTTGGGTTCCTCCATTTGAGGGGTTTGCACTCTTTATTTTTTTATTAACTGTGAATCTGGTGCATAGAACATGCTTTACCGTAGTAAGTGTTCCATATTCTTCACTTACAGCCAGAATTACTGATGATAGTGATGAGCGAACAAAATTGACTACTGCTCGAATGTTAGGAGCTTCTTTTGGCACTCTTTCAGTTTCAGCGCTAGGTTTTCCAATTGTTTTATGGTTTGGAGGAGGTGATGAAGCAATAGGTTTCATTTTTCTCGGCATGATTTGCGGCCTTACGGCTATCCTTGTTTTAAGTATCACCGTCCGATTTGTGAAAGAAAGAGAGTTTAATTTTAGCCCAGCCGAGATACCAAGTTTTGCAAAGGTGGCAAGATCAGTTTCAACAAATTATCCTTTCTGGATTGTTTTTGGATCTATCTTAATTCTTGGCTCTACATCTATTATGTTTAATAACAACTTAATCTATTTTGTAAAGTACGCTCTTGATCTCCATGAATATCAGGGTTTAATTTTAGGAGTGAGCAGTGGAGCAGCTCTTTTTGCTATACCTTTTTGGGCATATGCAGCATTAAAGATTGGCAAGAGAAACTCTTGGATGGTTGCAATGGGATTATTATTAGTTGGATTCTTGATTTTTTATTTTTATCCAATCGCCTCCCTTAATGAGTTGCTAATTGTGTTGGGATTTATAGGGATTGGTAATGGTGCTACTGGTGTATTATTTTGGTCAATGCTTCCAGATACGATTGAATATGGAGAATGGAAAACAAAAGTTCGAACAGAGTCTTCATTGTATGGCTTTATGACTTTTGCTCAAAAAGGTGCAATAGCTTTTGCAGCAATTTTACTAGGCGTCGCATTAACTCAAATTGGCTTTGAGCCAAATGAAGTTCAGTCAGATGAAACGTTAGCTGGATTAAAATTTATAATGACCTGGATACCTCTTACAGGAATTTTTATAAGCTTTGTATTAGTCTCCTTTTATCCAATAGATAAGAGCTTTCATAAGAAATTAATTCAAGAAATTGAATCAAGAAAATTTGGGAATGCATCAAATTAATTGGGGGATAATTGGTCCTGGTTCAATTGCTGATGCATTTGCATATTCCATCCAAGCCACAAAAAACTCTAAATTAATAAGTGTGCTTGGGAGAGATTCTAAAAAGGTAAATAGCTTTGCTCAAAAGTTTCACATTAACGCTCATTACCAATTAGATGATTTTATTTCATCTGAAGAAATCGATGCAATTTATATTGCCACTCCACACAGCGAACATTTTTTTTATGCAATAGAGGCTATTAAAAATGGCAAACATGTTCTTTGCGAAAAGCCACTCACAATGAATGCTCACGAGAGCATGATTTTATTAGCTCTTGCTAATGAAAAAAATATTTTTTTAATGGAAGCTTTTATGTACAGAGTCCATCCACAAACAAGAAATATTTTAGATAATTTAGATTTTTTAAAAGATGCACAAGATAAAATTATGATCGAGGCGTCCTTTGGTTTTCAAGCAGATGTTCCTGAATCACATAGACTTAGAAATCCTGAGCTAGGTGGTGGAGCAATATTAGATGTTGGTTGCTATCCATTGACGATGTCCAAATTAATAGCAGGTCATTTGCAGGACCTCTCCTATGCAGACCCCGAAAGTCTCTCTGCAATAGGCCAATTAGATGAGACGGGTGTTGATCTTCAAACATATGCACATTTGATTTTTTCTGATTCGATTGAAGCAAAAATAAGTTGTGCTATCAATGAGAACTTCTCCAATAATCTTATTATATCAAGTGGTAAATATACTATTTCGGTTCCTGATCCATGGCATTGTGGGCAATTTCAAGAAGGTAATTCATCTATCTATCTTTCTCATAATGGTCAGAATAGGAAAGAAATTAAATGCATGGATGACGTTGGCTTATTTGCTAGAGAGATAGAGCATGCTGCAAAGTGTATTTTAGAATCAAAAATTGAATCAAAATTTATTGATCATGCCGAGACTCAAAGTAATATGTTCTGGCTAGACAAGTGGCGTCAAGAAATGAAGATTGATTGTCCCAGGAGCCGCATTAAAAATTCACCAATTCTTCAATCAAAAGCTTATTTATTTCAGGAAACTAAGCTTGAATCTCATGAACTACCTGGTTTGAGTAAGACTGGCTCAAGATTAGCATTAGGTTGTGATAATCAGACTTCTGACCTACATGCTTTTACAATGTTTGACCATTTTTATGGTTCTGGAGGTCGGATCTTTGATACTGCTTTTATATACAACCATGGCATGGGTGATAAGTATCTTGGCGACTGGATTAATGCCAGAAGAGTTAGAGAAGATGTGATAGTTCTTGGCAAAGGAGCACATACACCTCATTGTGAACCTCAGCACATTCGTCCACAAGTGCTCCAGTCTTTGGAGCGTCTGCAAACTTCAAAGCTAGACATTTATTGCTTGCATAGAGATAACCCAGATATCCCAGTAGAAGAATTTATTGATGCATTAGCTGAGATCAAGAGTGAAGGTCTAGTCGATCTAATAGGTGCATCAAATTGGGAGATGGACAGGTTTTCCAAAGCAAGAAACTATGCAATAAAAAATTCAAAAGAACCTTTCACTGTCCTGAGTAATAATTTTAGCCTAGCTGAGATGATTAAACCTGTGTGGCCAGGTTGTGTTGGCATTAACGATCAATATTTAAAATATCTCATTGAGGAGAAAATTATATTATTTCCATGGTCTTCTCAAGCAAGAGGATTTTTTCTTAAGAAAAAAGAAATAATATCGAATGAGCACTTTTCAAATCCCACCCTCGATGAAGAAATGAGAGTCTGGCATTATGAAAAAAATTTGCAAAGAAGACAGATCTGTTTTGAGCTAGCAAAGGAAAGGAATGTGCAGCCCATACAAATTGCCTTAGCTTATGTATTGCATAAATCAAAATTAATTTTTCCTTTAATTGGGCCCAGAACAATCTTTGAGTCTAATAGCTCTATTCAAGCTACTCAACTTAAATTAACCACTAGAGAACTTCAAGCGCTTGCTCAAGATTAATACTGGCTTCTAAAAGGATATTTTCTGAGGAGGAACCAATGAGAATTCTATATTTGCCTCCTTTTATTTGCCAAGCACGTTTATCAACTGACCAATTGGAGAAATTTCTCGGTCCAAGATTGATTTCCAATTTTTTAATTTCATTGACATCTATTTCCTCCTTTATAAAACCTTGCAAAGTTTTAAAAGGTTGATGAGGTAGACGATTTATGTGGCTTACATAGCATTGCGCTGTTTCAAACCCAGGAATATCTCCAATGTTTTGAACTTCAAATTTGCATGAGACTGCATAATCATTATCAATTTTAATTTCTAGATTTTGATAATTAAAATTTGTAAATGATAATCCATGGCCAAAACAAAATAACGGCTTAATTGAGTGTGCCTCGTACCATCTATGTCCGACCAAAAGTTTTTCATCGTAGTTCATTTGTAAATCATTCCCAGGATAGCTTGCATAAGCAGGAGTATCTTCTATTTTGGCAGGGAAAGTTGTTGGTAATTTGCCTGATGGATTCACCTCTCCAGATAAAATATCAATCAAAGCATTTCCAAACTCTTGACCTGCGAACCATGTTTGAACTATAGCTTTTGCTTTATTTATCCATGGCATATTAACTGGAGAGCCAGTATTGATAACTAAGACTGTATTTGGATTAGCTTCTAATATTGCATCAATTAATTTATTTTGATTTGCGGGCAAATTGAAATCAGCCCGATCATTTCCTTCTGTTTCCCAGTCTGAGTTAGTGCCAACAATCAAAAGAACCTCATCTGCATCAGTAGCGGTTTCAACAGCCTCTTGAAATATATCAACCTCGTCAGGAGCTTGGCAACCAATATAAACCGCAGGAAAACCTCCTTCAAAATAATATTGAACTTCAATTTTATAGGTCTCTCCTTTTTGGAAATCAGCAGTTCCCTTTCTTGATGCAGAGCTAAAAGTAAAAAAAGCCTCGCCAGGATCTCTGGTAGTCCAATTATCAATAAGCTCATTATCATCAATTAGTAAGCGACATTGTCCAATGCCAAAAATTTCAAATTCATGTGAGCCAGAAATATCTGGCGTATATTCACAAGAAAACTTTACGGATATATTAGGCCTATCTTCTTTTGAAATTACATCTTTAGCAAAACCTTCAAACACCCAAAACTTACTTCCTATGAGATGCTCTTTTAAAATTAATTTTTCTTCAAATTGATTGCCATCAAAATATTCCACCAAGAAACCATCATTGTTTCCCATAAGTTTTTCATTTAATTTCGGAAGGAATTTATGTGTATGACAGCCCTTAGAATAAATAATTTCTGTTTCAGGTCCTAGTCTTTTACTTACTGCCCCAAGCGGATGAATTTGGTAATGTGGCTTTAAGCTTGCGCTACCTCCGCCAATGATTTGTGCTTCTTTGGCATTAGGCCCAATAACTGCTAATTTTTTAATATTTTTCTTTAAAGGCAGTAAACCTTCATTTTTTAACAAGACCATCCCATCAGCAGCAGCTTTTCTCAAGAGTGATCTATGAACAGGCAGATCTATGGCCTCCTCATTTTTTATTTCAGGTTTCTGCAAACGATTTGAGAATTTAGCAACTGTTAAAATTCTTCTAACTTTATCATCAATCAATTCTTCAGAAACTTTTTTAGCTTCAATCGCATCAATCAATGCTTTGCCCCAAACATTGCTAGGCCCAGGCATTTCAAGATCCAAGCCACCATTCGCATTTTCTACTGTTTCAAGGGCTGCTCCCCAATCACTAACCACATATCCATCAAAACCCCATTCTTCTTTTAAGATGCTGATAAGCAGCTCTTGGTGAGAACTACAAAAAATATTATTTAATTTATTGTATGCACTCATCACAACTTTTGCGTTACCTTCTTTAATGCCCATTTCAAATGGCAATAAATAAATTTCTCTTAAAGTCTGTTCATCTATATTTGAGCTTATGGCATGACGCTCATACTCAGTATCATTTCCAACAAAGTGCTTCAAACAGGCTGCTACATTTTTAGATTGAACACCTTGAACATAATTGGTTGCAATTTTTCCAGTTAAAAATGGATCTTCAGAGAAACTTTCAAAATGTCTACCTCCTAATGGATGCCTATGGATATTAATAGTTGGGCCTAACAGAACATCTACATCTTTTGCTTGAGCCTCTTCACCCAATGCGATTCCAATATTCGTTATTAACTTAAGATCCCATGTTGAACCTAAGGATATTGCACAAGGAAAACAAGCAGAGGATTTACCAGAATTTGAGTCACCTCTAACTCCATTAGGACCATCTGACATTTTTATACTGGGAATTCTTTTTTTATCAATTTTGTTGGTATACCAAGAATTAAAACCACTTAGTAAGGAAACTTTTTCATCCAAAGTTAATGTATCTAGAATCTGATCTATATTTGTCATGTGTTAATCTTAATTCCTTTATAGTTAAAAACACACTCTTATATGTCGTTAGAATTTATAAGTTTCTTTGCTGCCTTGTCTTTTTTCACCTCTTTGCTAACTTCTATTTTTAGTCTTGGGGGAGGGTTAATCATGCTAGTTGCCTTAGCGCAGTCTTTTTCTCCCGGCACTCTCATACCTTTGCATGGAGCCATTCAGCTCTCAAATAATTTATCAAGAACATATGTATATAAAGAATTTTTTAAGTGGCATTTAATACAAAATATCTTGATTGCTACTATTTTTGGAGCTTTAGTAGGAATACTGTTATTTGGAGCTATGCCTGAACAAATTTTGATATGGCTAATAGCAGGAACAATTTTATTTTTAACATGGGCTCCCTTAGATAATCTTATTCTCTCACTGATGCGAAATGATTGGTTCTGTGGATTTATTTCCGGTTTTGCAGGTATTTTTATTGGCGCAAATGGACCATTGGTTACCGCGTACATGCGTACAAAGAATTTATCTCCTGAATCATTGGTTGCAAATCATGGCGCAGTTATGATTTTCCAACACTCTATTAAAATTCTTTTATTTATATATTTTTTTAATTTTTCGGTAGAAGAATATCTTTTTTTTATTATGATTTTAGCTGTTACTGGCTATGCAGGAGCAGTGTTAGGTAAGGCATTAATATCCTCAATTTCTTACGATAGTTTTAACATTGTTTTGAAATTACTCTTATCATTGCTGGCTGTAATTTTAGTTTTCTAGGCCATGACTTTATTAAAATATATATAAAGTGCATTAGATGTAAATTATTCGTACAATCAAAGATACAAATAAATGGTTGATTCTATGAAGTTAGTGCTAGGTCTTTTTGGGTTGGAAAACTTCTACGGTGGAGATATTTCATCTTATATTGAAATTTCTCAAATGGGTGAAGAGCTAGGTTTTGATTCTGTAAGCGTTACAGATCATGTGGTGATGGGAAAAAATCTTCATAAGTACCCCTTTGGCAAATTTCCTCTTCCATCTGAGGCCCCATGGTATGAACCATTATCTTTACTTACTATGATCGCATCCAATACGACCAGAATTAAGCTAGCAACAGCAATTCTAATTGCACCATTAAGAAATCCAGCATTGCTTGCTAAGACAACTGCTACTTTAGATGCCATATCTAAGGGAAGATTAGAGCTTGGCGTAGGTATGGGTTGGCAAAAGGAGGAATTTGATGCAGCGGGGCTAAGTTTTGAAAATCGTGCTGATGTATTCTGGGAAACTTTAGATATCTGTAAATTGCTTTGGCAAGATAGCCCAATTTCTTTTCATGGAGAACACTTTAATTTTGATGATATTTGGTGCCATCCACAACCAGTCCAAGGTCAAAATTTGCCTCTGCTATTTGGATTAAAAATGACGAATGATAATGCTCAAAAAATTTCTAAAGTTGGTCACGGCTGGATCCCTATCAAAACTAGCAGAGAGTTTATTTCTGCAGGAAGAGATCTTTTATCGGAAGCATTTATAAAGGAGGGCAGGCAGGATCAACCCAGAATCCGTGGTCAACTACCCACATGTGTTGATGATAATGGAGTCCCTAATATCGATTTAACATTAAAAGAATTAGAGAAATCTATAGCTGCTGGTTTAAATGAAGTAGAAGTTTTCCCAATCAATTTTGTTCAGACTCCTGATGATATTTATAAGGTACTGAAACTTATTTCAGAGGTCAAAAAATAATGAAAAAAGATATTATTACTTCCAAGCTATCAACTTTGCTTGTTCCCTCAAAATTATCAAATTTATATGCATCTCTTATTGATCAAAGAAAATTCTCTTCTTTAAATTCCATCATGTGGGATGAATTTTCTATGAGCGGACATTTTGAAATAACTGGCTTGGAAAATTTTATTACTGCTATGCAGCAGCTTGAAAACTATCAAAGTACAATGCATCAGATTATGAATGTCCAAGGAGAGTGGAAAGAAAATTTATATTCAGGAGAAACATATTGTGTAGCTAGTCACATGTTTGATAAAGATAACAAGCCTTTTAAATTAGATATGGGCATAGTCTATTCTGATGTTATCGAGGTAAGGGAAGGTACTGCTAAGTTTATTTCTCGAGTTTTTTCACTCAAATGGCAGAAAACAGATCTCCTGGATGCTCCAGAGTAAGATTAAATTTTATCTAATGCTTTTAAGGACTTCTCAAAAAAATTCACCAGCATCCTGATACTATCTATTCCTGCAAAATGAGGCCTGGTGATTAATGCGATTTCACGATGAGGACCCGGCTCATTTAGGTGAGAAATAGACAAACCTTTCTTGTTCCCAACTAATTCACTTAAAGCCATTTTTGGAACAAGTGTTGTGCCCATTTTCCCTTTTACTAATTGGATAAGTGTATTTAAACTTGAAGCCTTTAAGGAATATTGAGATGAAGAAGAGATATTGCATGCATCTAAAATATGATCTTTAAGACAATGCCCATCTTCAAGAAGCATTAACTCTGAATGTTCTAGCTCAGATGCTCTAATTTCAGCTTTGCCGGCATTTTTATTTTTATTATGGGACACCCAAAAGAAATCTTCTTCCCAAAATTTAAAGCAAATAAGATCTTGTACATCATACGGCAAAGCTAAAATTGCCATATCCAAGTCACCCTCTCTAACCCTATTTGCAAGTACCTGAGATTGTCCTTCCTCTATCTTTAATTTTAGATTATTAAATTCCTTTTGCAGCTTAGGAAGAATCACTGGAAGGAAATATGGACTAATCGTTGGAATAATACCAATGGATAATGATTGACTTAGGCCCTTTGAATTATGTTGAGCAAGCTGGTGAATATTTTGTACTTCTAATTTTATCTTTCTCGCTTTAGCTAGAATCTCTAACCCAAGATTTGTCACAATAACTTTTTTGTTTGTTCTTTCAAAAATTTTTACGCCCAGTTGCATCTCTAATTCGGTAATTGCGTTGCTTAAAGTTGACGGAGAAACAAAGCATTGATCAGCAGCTTTTTTAAAGTGCAGGGTTTTTGCAACCGCTAAAGCATAATCAATTTGTTTTAAAGTTAACATCAAGCATCTATTTTATCATTTATAAAATCGAATATAACATTCTTTTTTTATATATTTACCAATATATAGAAAATATGTAAACTTGCCTATACCACAGCTTTACGCAGTGAATTTTAATATTTATTACGGAATTAATTATGAGTAAAGAAACACAAAATACAGAAGGTAAATGCCCAGTAATGCATGGAAGCTTATCCTCTAATAGTTCTACTGGAACATCCAATCAAGATTGGTGGCCTAACCAACTTAATCTCAGCATACTTCATCAGCACGATAAAAAAACTAATCCAATGGATGAAGGGTTCAATTATGCAGAAGAATTTAAATCACTAGATTTTGACTCACTTAAAAAAGATCTAAATGATCTTATGACTGATTCTCAAGATTGGTGGCCAGCCGACTACGGGCATTACGGACCATTCTTTATAAGAATGACTTGGCATGCTGCAGGTACATATAGAACTGGCGATGGAAGAGGTGGTGGAGGGACTGGTGCTCAAAGGTTCGCTCCTCTTAACAGTTGGCCTGACAATGGAAATCTAGATAAAGCGAGGAGATTACTTTGGCCAATCAAACAAAAATATGGAAGGAAAATCAGTTGGGCTGACCTCTTGATATTGGCAGGTAATGTAGCCATAGAATCAATGGGTGGAAAAACATTTGGTTTTGGTGGAGGTCGTCCTGATATTTGGGCTCCTGAAGAAGATATTAATTGGGGTGCAGAAACAGAGTGGCTTACAAATGAGAGATATAGTGGAGTGAGAGATTTGGCTGATCCACTTGGAGCCGTTCAAATGGGTTTAATATACGTAAATCCTCAAGGTCCAGATGGTGATCCAGATCCACTTGCTAGTGGCAGAGACGTCAGAGAAACCTTTGGCAGAATGGCAATGAATGATGAAGAAACTGTTGCTCTTGTAGCCGGCGGTCATACTTTTGGTAAAGGGCATGGAGCAGGTCCAGAAGATCATGTTCAAACTGAGCCAGAGGGAGCCCCATTAGAAAATATGGGATTTGGATGGCAAAGCAGTCATGCATCTGGAAAAGGCAGTGATACGATTACAAGTGGTTTTGAGGGAGCTTGGACTGCAGATCCTACGAAATGGGATAATGGATATTTTGATCTTTTATTTGGTTATGAATGGGAGAAAGTAGAAACACCTGCAGGCAAGATTGTTTGGCATGCAGTAGATCAAAAAGAAGAAGATATGGCACCAGATGCTGCGGATTCATCTAAAAAAGTTCCAACTATGATGACAACTGCAGATATGTCGATGCGAGAAGATCCAGCATATAGAAAGATTTCAAAGCGTTTTCATGAAAATCCAAAAGAGTTTGCTGATGCATTTGCACGAGCATGGTTTAAATTATTGCACAGAGACATGGGGCCTAAGGGAAGATATCTTGGACCTGAAGTCCCCAATGAGGAGTTGATTTGGCAAGATCCTATTCCGGCTGGAAACACTGATTATGATTTAGGTATCGTAAAGCAAGCTATATCTGATTCTGAACTTTCCATTCAAGAAATGGTCGAGACGGCATGGGCAAGTGCTTCAACATTTAGAAATTCAGATCTTAGAGGTGGTGCCAACGGTGCAAGAATACGATTAGCGCCTCAAAAAGATTGGGAAGCTAATAAGCCTGAGCAGCTTTCTAAAGTTTTATCAATCTATGAAAAAATTTCATCAGACACAGGAGCATCTATCGCAGATGTTATTGTGCTGGCTGGCAACATTGCTGTTGAGAAGGCTTCAGGACTTGAAGTACCTTTTACTAAGGGTCGCGGCGATGCAACTCAAGAACAAACTGATGTTGAATCATTTGATGTTTTAGAACCTGTTGCAGATGGTTTCAGAAATTATTTGGGCTCTCAATCTGATATTCCATCCGAAGAAATGATGCTTGATAAATCACAACTGTTAGGCTTGACCGCTCCTGAAATGACTGTTTTGCTTGGTGGAATGAGATCTTTAGGTATTAGCAACAATGATTATGGCATTTTTACTGATAATCCTAATCAACTAACAAATGACTATTTTACTACTTTGCTGGACATGTCAGTTTCATGGAAACCAAATGGAACAGGAAATACCTATGAAGGTGCGAACAGAGTATCCGGCGAGAAAGTGAGGACTGCCACAAGAGTTGACTTAGCTTTTGGTTCTAATTCACAACTTCGCTCATTAGCTGAGGTTTACGCAAGTGACGATGCTAAAGAAAAGTTTGCAAATGACTTTGTTTCAGCATGGAATAAAGTCATGACAAATGATCTTCTGTAATCAAGATTAACCTTAATGATAAAAAAACCGAATATTTTTAGACGATTCATAATCTTCATAGTCGACTCTTGGAGGGCAGTTATGGATGTAAGGTTTAATCCACTCAAACATATAGATCCGAGCCTCCAAACATACTTCATGTTAGTCTTGTTTACTATTTGGAGCATATTTTTCGGATTGATAGCAATATTTTGGCTTGGATTTATTGGCTATAGCATCCCCATAAGTATATTGGTCCATGTCGCAATAATTATCCCTATAGCATTTACAAATGCAGTTTTTGTTGATGCTGAAAGAGATGGTGAAAATTGGCTAACAGAATGGCGTGAAGAGCAATCGAGATACAAGCTAGTTATCAATAGACTGAAGACCAAGAATCTAGTTATATGGGATCCAAACAAAGAGGCATAAAGTAAGCTTTAATAATGCGGTGGTTTCTCGTAGTCTATTTCTGGGAAACTATACTTTTGATCTTTTATTCTCTTAGTTTTCTTGTGGTATTTTGACATCACATTCGCTGCATCATCAACAGCACTTGGCATATCTTTTTTTTTCGACTTGGAATGATTAATATGCTCAGGTTCAACTTTTTTCATATTCTTTATTTTACACAACCATTACAAGATTTTGCTGAATTAAGAATGTTTAGTATCATTCGCTAATGAAAACTGCTATTTATCCTGGTTCTTTTGATCCGATAACTTTTGGGCATATCGATATCGTAGAAAGAGCAGCAGCATTATTTGATAAAGTTATCATTGGGGTTGCTGAAAGTCGTTCTAAAAATCCACTGTTTAGTGTTGATGAAAGAATTGCACTCATTTCAGAAATATTTAAAGATAATCCTAAGATTGAGGTTTTAGGATATTCAAGGAAATTAACAGTAGATTTAGCAAGAGATAATAATGCTATTGCAATTATTAGAGGCCTTAGAGCTGTGGCTGATTTTGAGTATGAATTTCAATTAGCAACTATGAACCGAAGTCTTGCACCCGATATTGAGAGTATTTTTTTCACTCCCAAGGATACTTTGATATACGTTTCATCCAGTCTTGTGAAAGAAATAGCAACACTGGGTGGCGATGTATCAAGATTTGTTTCTCCCAACGTCAAAGCTGCATTATTAAAAAAGATTGCAGGTTAAGCTTGGCATTTGCGACAAAAGTATGTCGCTCTTTGAGATTGAACTATTCTTTTAATCATTTCTTTTTTGCACGACAGGCAAGTTTTGTTAGTCCGGCCATAGACAGCTAAATCAATTTTAAAATATCCCTTGTTGCCATCAGGCTGATAGAAATCTTGCAATGTGGTTCCGCCTGCTTTGATAGCTCGTTTCAGAATTTTTTTAGTAGATAGAGAAATTTTGCTCGCCTCTTTTTTTGTAATTGTTTTACTTTTTCTTGTAGGACGAATTTTTGCTTCAAACAATATCTCATTCGCATAAATATTTCCTATACCCACTACATGAGCTTGATTCATTAGTGTAGTTTTAATTGGAGAAGAAGATTTTTTAATTTTTTGAAAAAGATATTCTCCATTAAATTCTTTAGAAAGAGGCTCGGGACCTAGGTTATCTAATAAAAAATGTTCATTTGATTTTTTAATAAAATGCATAGATCCAAATCTTCTTGGATCATTGAAAATTAATTTACCACTTTGAAATATAAATTCGACATGATCATGTTTTTTATAAAAATTAGAGTTTTTTTTAGCAATCCTCAGTGTTCCGGTCATTCCCAGATGAATGAGTATTTGCGATCGATCTAGATAAATTAATATATATTTTGCTCTTCTGCTGATCTCCTTAACCTTTATTCCGCTTAAGGCGTTAAAAGCTGAGCTATTTACTTTCCACCGAAGGTTTGGATTGTATATTTTTATAGATTCTATGTTTTGATTAACAAATTCCTGAATGGCTTGAACTGATGTTTCTACTTCTGGTAATTCAGGCATTTTTGTTATCTAAAAGGTATGTTGCGCATGCGTGTCTAAAAGATAGAAATTATTATGATTGAATTTCAATCATTCATCTTTCCAATCTGGCGATCTTTTATTTATAAAAGCATCAATACCTTCTTTTGCATCCTCATTAAGAAGATTTTCCGCCATAACCTTTGATGTATATGTGTAAGCCTTAGATAAATCCATTTCAGCTTGGACATAAAAGGCTTTTTTTCCAGTTTTGATAGTCATAGAGGATTTACTAGCTATCTTGGCTGATAAATCTTTTACGGCCTCATCAAGTTCATTTTTGCCAATTACATCATTAATTAATCCTATTTTTTTTGCTTTTTTAGCGGAAATTAGATCGCCAGTAAGCAGCATTTGCATTGCATCTTTCCTGCCAACATTCCTTGAAAGAGCAACCATTGGCGTTGAACAAAAAAGGCCAATATTGACTCCTGGAGTTGCAAATTTAGACTCTTGCGTTGCAATTGCCAGGTCGCAACTTGCAACTAACTGACACCCTGCAGCTGTAGCAATACCGTTAACTTCTGCAATAACTGGCTGTGGCACACTAATGATAAGTTGCATCAATGCAGAACATAATTCAAAAAGGTTTTTAAAATATTTCTCTCCCTTGTCTTTGCTCTGTCTAGCTGCTGTAATTTCTTTTAAGTTGTGACCGGCACTAAATACATTTCCATTTGCAGCCAACACTATTACTTTAATAGATTCATCCTTTGATGCACTTTTAAATTCATCTAGTAAAAGATTTATCATTTCTTCGGATAATGAATTTTTAGATACCAAGTCATTCATAATGAGGCGAAGGACTCCATTATTGGACCTTTCTTTGATTAAGATTTGTGCATTTTTATTCATCGTAAATTTATTAAAAGCTATTTTTTTTTTGAAGTCTAATGCATGTTCTCTAATTCTATTTTTGGACATCTATCCATAACAACTTTTAGGCCAGCTTTCTCTGCTAAATCTGCTGCTTCTGCATTAATTATGCCTAATTGAGTCCAAAGGACCTTAGCTTTTATTTCGATTGATTGTTTGGTGATCCCCATAATTGCATCTGAAGTTCTAAAAATATCGACCATATCAATTGTTTCATCAATCGAGCTTAGATCTTTATAACAACGCTGTCCTAAGATTAAATTACCTTCTTCATTAGGATTGACTGGAAAGACTCTATAATCATTTTCAATAAGTGATTGCATGACTTTAAAACTGTCTTTTTCTTTCTTCGCGCTAGCACCAACGACAGCAATTGTTGTAACTTCTTTGAGTATTTTTTTTATATAAGATTTAGAGTAATCCAGAATCATTGAGTGAACATGAGACTTAATCTCAAACTAAGACCAAACATTATCCGAGCAAATTATTTATTTCAATAAGGTTTTCAGGACTTAAGGTGCCTGCAGCCAAATGAAGACGAAGAGTCGTAATCAAATAATCATATTTTGCATTGGAGAGATTTCTTTCAGCGCTGTAAAGATTTTTTTCAGCTTGTAATAAATCAACAATATTTCTCGTGCCTACTTCATAACCAACTTTTGTTGCCTCTAGAGCGCTTGATGCAGAAACAACTGCTTGTTTCTGAGCACGAAGATTTGCAACCAATGTCACTACATTTGAATACTGACTCCTAACATCTTGTATAACACTTCTCTCAGCAAATAATGCATCCTCTGACGATTTATTTGACTCTGCATAAGCTTGTTTAGTTCTTGAGATTACAGCACCTCCCTGAAAAATGGGCATGGATAGCTGAAGGCTGTAGGTATCTCGCTTTGTTTCATCTGGAACAGTAATATTGAAAGCCCCACCAGTATTTAATCCATCATAAGCGTACTGATTAGTTTCTGATTCAGTTTGCGCCCCAACAATGTCAACTTTTGGTAAATGATTTGAGGCAACACTTCTCGCATTATTTTTCGATGCTAGTTTTCTTAAGTTTGCGGCCTGTAATCTAAAATTATTTTCAACAGCTTTTCTTGCCCATTCTTCTTTAGAAGCAGGAATGGGGTTTGATACATCTAAATCATTCACAAGCCCATCAAGAGAAATAATTTCTCGACCAACCAAAGCATTCAGTGATTCTTTTGCGGTATAAACTTCCCCCTCAATTCTTGTTCTTGAGGCAATACTTAAGTCAAAAGCTAATTGAGCTTCTTGAACTTCGGTAACAGCTGCAAGACCGACTTCATATCTTTGTCGAATTTGATCGAGTTGTTTTTTAATTGCTTTTTCTTCTGATCGAGCTGCGCTTAAATTATCAATAGCTCTTAAAACGTTAAAATAAAGCTCGGCAGTTCTAACAATTAAACCTTGTTGAGAATATGCAAAATCAGCCTCTGCTGCATCTGTGAGAAATTTAGATTGTCTATATTTAAACCATGTATCTAAACGAAGTAAGGGCTGCGTAAGACGCGCTGAAGTACTGAAATTATTGTATTGATTTTGAAGATTTCCATTTTGATAATATTCATTCCAGTTTGTTTGAGCGCTAATTGTTATGCTTGGAAGGAGGGCTGCACGCCCTTGGACTTTAATTTCTTTGCCTGATAAATATGAAAATTCTGCTGATTTATATTGTGGATCATTTTCTAATGCATCATTGTAAATATCTAGCAAGCTGTCAGCAGTTGAATTAATGCTAACGGCAAGTAGAAATGTGATCAGATATATTTTTTTCATATTAAAATTTTTTAATGTTTACAGTGCACACATTAGAACTTGATAAAGATGGTATGTCAAGTTCACTTTACACTTAAATATAATTTATTCTATTTTAGTCTATTGTAAAAAAATCTCCTAAAATCTCTTAAATTAATAGCTTTCTTTCAATTTAGTTAGAGTAGAATACTAATTAAAAGTTCATTAGCATCAGGAAATATTAATTGGCTAAAAATTATGATTCAGAGTCTATAGAAGTTCTATCAGGCTTAGATCCGGTCCGGAAGAGACCTGGCATGTATACAGATACCTCTTGCCCCAATCATCTTATTCAAGAAGTTTTAGATAACTCAATTGATGAGGCTTTAGCCGGCCACTGTTCAAAGATAAAAGTAATTCTTCATAAAGAGGGAGCTATTTCGGTCATTGATGATGGCCGTGGTATGCCAATAGATATTCATCCTGAGCACAAGGTTTCCGGAGTAGAGTTAATAATGTGCAAACTTCATGCTGGAGCAAAATTCTCTGGGGAGGATTACAATTTTTCTGGTGGTTTGCATGGCGTTGGAGTATCTGTAGTTAATGCTCTTTCGCAAAATCTCTCTGTAGAGATCAAACGAGATAGTCACAAGTTTGAAATGAATTTTCAAGGGGGTGATAAAACTTCAGATTTAAAAAAGGTTGGAGATATAGGCCCTAGAAATACCGGAACCTCCATCAGCTTTGAGCCTGATCCAAAATACTTTGAGACTATCAATATTGAAAAGAATAATTTAAAGCATCTGCTAAAAGCAAAAGCTGTATTATGCCCAGGTTTAACTATTGAATATCATGATGATAAGAAGAATGAGAAGATCTCTTGGAATTATGAAAATGGATTAATTTCGTATTTATCTGAGTCTTCGGGTGATATTGAATTGCTTCTGGAAGAATCAATTTCTTGTAGCAAACTGGCAGATGATAATGCACTTGATTTTGTGTTGAATTGGTCTACTCAGCCAGCAAAAAATCTAATGAATGAATCTTATGTGAATCTTATTCCAACTGCTCAAGGTGGATCTCACATGAATGGTTTCAAAGCAGGTTTATTGGAGTCGGTAAAAGAGTTTTGTGAGTTCAGAAATTTAATTCCAAAAGGCTTAAAAATAACAGCTGATGATGTTGTGCAGCATAGCACTTTTGTTATCTCATCAAAGTTAACTAACCCCCAATTTGCGGGTCAAACAAAGGAGAGATTAGACTCAAAAGACCATCAGGCTTTTGTAAACTCAACAACTAAAGATATCCTCAGTATATGGTTCAATCAACATACAGAGGAGGGAGAAAAATTAGCTGAATTGGCTATTGCATCTGCTCAGGCTAGATCAAAAGAGATCAAAGTAGTTGATAGAAAGAAAACATTTCAAGGTCCCGCACTTCCTGGAAAACTTTCAGATTGTAATAGTACAGATCTAAATGAGACAGAGTTATTTTTTGTGGAGGGGGATTCAGCTGGAGGTTCTGCTAAGCAGTCAAGGGAAAGAAAATTTCAAGCAATTATGCCCCTGAGAGGAAAAATTTTAAATACTTGGGATTTAGAAAGCGCAGAGATTATGAAATCTGCAGAAATAAAAGATATCTCCACAGCCATTGGAGTTAATCCAGGAAGCTCAGATATTGAATCTCTGAGATATGGAAAAATTTGTATTTTAGCTGATGCTGATTCTGATGGTCTCCATATTGCTACATTATTATGTGCGCTTTTTCTGAGACACTACAAGCCATTGATTCAAGCTGGACATATTTATGTGGCCATGCCGCCATTATTTAGGATAGATTGTGCAAAGGAAGTTTTTTATGCGCTTAGTGAAGATGAAAAGGATTTAATAGTTAAAAAATTAAAGACTAAGCCTGGAAAACCAAAAATAGACATTCAAAGATTTAAAGGTTTGGGGGAAATGAATCCTTCTCAGTTACGTGAAACAGTCATGGATCCCAAAACGAGAAGATTGGTTCAACTTACCATTACCGCGACTGATAATGTAAATAGCATGATGGATTTATTGCTTTCAAAGAAAAATGCTGGAGCGAGAAAAGAGTGGCTTGAAAAACGAGGAAAAATAGTAACGGTTTAATTATGAATAAAAATCCTACTTCTATTAGCTTAAAGGAATACGCAGAGGAGTCTTACCTCAACTATTCAATGTATGTCATTTTAGATCGTGCCCTTCCTCATATCGGAGATGGTATGAAGCCAGTGCAAAGAAGGATTCTCTATGCGATGAGTGAGTTGGGTTTAAATGCTGGTTCAAAATACAAAAAATCTGCTAGGACTGTTGGAGATGTAATTGGTAAATTTCATCCTCATGGAGATAGCGCTGCATATGAGGCTATGGTGTTAATGGCCCAAAATTTTTCATTTAGATACCCACTTGTAGATGGGCAAGGGAATTGGGGCACTCAAGATGATCCTAAATCATTTGCTGCAATGCGCTATACCGAATCCAAACTTACAGGATTTGCTGATTTACTTCTTTCAGAGCTCAAATTAGGAACTGTTGATTGGCAGCCTAATTTTGATGGTTCGCTGCTTGAGCCAACAATCTTGCCTGCGAAGATACCAAGTATTCTGCTGAATGGAACCACTGGTATTGCTGTTGGCATGGCAACTGATATCCCATCTCACAACATAAATGAGGTTTTAGATGCTTGTATACATGTGTTAGATAACTCAAAAGCGACAACAAAAGACCTATTAAAATTTATCAAAGGCCCTGATTTTAGCAATCCAGCACCCATCATAGTTTCATCAGAAGAACTTGTTGAGATGTATGAGACTGGAAGAGGCGGATTCAAGATAAGAGCACACTGGGATACTGAGGGTAATGATATTGTTGTGCGAGCTTTGCCTCATCAAGCCTCTGGATCAAAAATTCTTGAGCAAATCGCAGATCAAATGCAAAAGAAAAAACTTCCTATGGTGGTTGATTTAAGAGATGAGGGAGATCATAAAGAGCCAGTTAGATTAGTAATTTCTTTAAAATCAAATCGCATAGATGCATCTGAAGTAATGAACCACCTTTTTGCAACTACAGATTTACAGAAGAATTATCGATCTAATATGAATTTAATTAGTCTAAAAGGATCTC
Organism: SAR86 cluster bacterium AG-313-D11; assembly: GCA_003284215.1. Lineage (GTDB taxonomy): Bacteria > Pseudomonadota > Gammaproteobacteria > Magnimaribacterales > D2472 > D2472. The sequence goes on from QBVW01000001.1 coordinate 98,107, forward strand.
CAAGAGTATTCGCACTGAAAGATTTAATTGCAGAGTGGCTGAAGTTTAGACAGCAAACTGTAATGCGAAAATTGGAGCATAGATTAGATCAGGTCCACGATAGAATTCATATTTTAGAGGGCCTATTAATAGTTTATTTAGACTTAGATAAAGTGATCCACATAATTAGAAATAGTGATGATCCCAAAAAAGAGCTAATGAAAGTTTTTAAAATTTCAGAGATTCAGACAAATGCAATTTTAGAAATTCGCTTGAGACAACTAGCTAAGTTAGAGCAAATTAAGCTTGAGGAAGAAAAAACTTTACTTGAGGCTGAACGATCTGATCTTGAGAAGATTATCAAATCAAAAACTAGGCTAAAAACTTACATCAAAAATGAGCTTAAAGAAATTAAAGATAATTTTGGAGATGATAGAAATTCTCCAATTGAATCAGCTTCAGATGCTAAGGCGTTTTCTGAAGAGGAAGTGGTTACATCAGAAGCAGTCACAGTAATCCTATCCAAGGCTGGTTGGATCAGATCAGCCAAAGGCCATGATATTAATCCAAGTAGTCTCACCTATAGGGGAGATGACAAGTTACAGCATTTCGCGCAAGGAAGGAATAATCAGACTACTGTTTTTTTTGACTCAGGCGGTAAAGCATTTTCATTGCCAGCACATTCTTTGCCATCTGCTAGAGGTATGGGAGAGCCATTGACTGGAAGAGTTGTTGCTGAGTCAGGTGTTACATTTGAGGGCGTAGCAATTGGTTCTGATGAATCTCAGATCTTAATTTCAAATTCCGCTGGGTTTGGTTTTATTAGTTCATTATCTAATGCAATTTCAAATCAAAAAAAAGGCAAGCAATTTATGAAAACTCCAGAAGGAGCTAGCGTTATTTCTCCAATTGCAATCAATGGAGATCATAAATTTGTTGCAGCAACTTTTTCCTCGCAGGATAATAAAGGGAAGGTAAGTAACAAAATGCTAATTTTTCCTATAGATGAACTTCCAGTTCTACCCAAAGGAAAAGGAAATAAACTCATCAGCATTTCAACCAAAGCCTTTAAAGAAAAATCAGAGTTTATGATGGATGTTTGTTGTTTAGCAGAAGATAGTAAGCTTCATATACATCATGAGGGGAAGACCGGTGGAAAAACGTGGTCTTTAAAAGAATTAGAAGAATATATTTCCTCAAGAGCAAAACGAGGAAGGGTATTGCCTACTGGTTATAATGGAAGGATTGTGCTCGAAGAGATTCCAAAATCTAGCGAAGTTGCTCCTGAATAGCCTCTCTTAATATTTTTAGACCTTTCAGAATCATGTCATCTTCGATAATGAGGCTTGGTGCTATGCGAATGGTATTATTATTAGCTTTTAAAATCATTAGCCCTTTTGCATAGCATGCTTTCATCATTGTATCTAAATTAAAGTTTTCAGTTACATTTAACTTGCATCCAATCCACAATCCGGAGCTTCTAATCGCATCAAAGCATTTAAACTCTTTGTTGATTTCTTTCAGTTCGTTTAAAAATAATTTTTCTTTTTTCTTAACTCCATTAAGTAATGATTTCTTGGATAGCATGGTCATTACTTGCTCAGCAACAGCACAGGCCAATGGATTGCCTCCAAAGGTAGATCCATGAGAGCCAAGCTGCATGCATTCAGCAATTTCTGAAGATGTTAGTATTGCTCCAATAGGCATTCCTCCACCTATACCTTTAGCGCAGCACATTATGTCGGGCTTAACACCAAACTGTTCATAAGCAAATAATGTTCCTGTTCTTCCAGCACCTGATTGCACTTCATCAATTATTAACAATGCTTTATTTTGTTTGCATAATTTTTTAATTTTTTGAACAAATCCTTTTTTTGCTTTAATAATTCCTGCTTCTCCTTGAACAAGTTCAAGAATTACAGCCGCAGTTTTCTTGGTAATAGCTTTTTCTAGATTTTTTTCTTCATTAAATGGGTGATGCTTGATTCCTTCTGGCATAGGACCAAAACCTTCAATAAATCTATCTGATCCATTAAGAGCAATAGCCATCATTGTTCGACCATGAAAAGCATCAGAAAAGGAGACTATCTCATTCTTCTTTTTGCTGATATTTAGATATGCATATTTTCGAGCAGTTTTTATTGCGCCTTCAACAGCTTCAGCGCCAGAGTTCGCAAAGAAAACTTTTTCAGCAAAAGTTTGTTTACAGAAAATTTTAGCTAATCTAAGTGCTGGCTCATTAGTTAGTAAATTCGATAGGTGCCAAATTTTCTTAGATTGATCTGCTAAGGCTTTATTAAGAATTGGATGGCAATGCCCCAAACTAGAAACAGCAATTCCAGATGCAAAATCTATGTATTTTTTGTTTTGCTTATCCCAAACTAAAGATCCTTTTGCTTTGGAGGGAACGAACTCAGCCGGCTTGTATGTCGGCATCATGTAACGGTTGAAATCTGTTCTTGTGACCATATACCATTGTAATATGATTAGGATTCAAGAAACTACAGAAAATAATTTTTTAATAGAAATTTCTCCTAATTATTCTTTAAGAGGATGGAGTCGAGTATTTTTTTTAGGAAGCATAGCTTTTATCTGCTTTGCTATCGGGTTCTTTTTTCTTTTTATGGGTGCTGCATTGATCCTACCCTTTGCCGGTTTAGAAGTGATCATTGTTTTAACTTGTTTTTATATTAGTTTTCGTTGGAGCCAGCAGAAAGAGATTATTTATATCTCGAATGAGAGGATTAAATTAGAGTCAGGGAGGCTAATCAAAGAAAAAAGCTGGGAAGAGTTTAGAAGCTTTGCTGTCCTTGAGATAGAAATTGATCAGCACAACTCAAAACAATTTTGCTTTCAATCCAAAGGGAAGAGATTCTATTTTGGCTCATTTTTGAATGAAGAGGATAAGCTAATTCTTAAAAATGAATTGACAAGAATTATTAGTCACCTAAATGCGTTATCCCCAGGCCTTTAATTTTTTAGTTACCATTTCCATTTTGCCAGTCTGATAATTTATATTTTTTATCTCATCAACCTTACCTTCGATGAGGGGTTGAAAATAACTTCGAGCTTTTTTTGTCATTCCAAAACCATCTTTTGTAATAAATCCAGCCGGAAGTTTTTTTTCAACATTTGCAATTTTTGTTAATGATGCAGAGACTACCTCCCACTTATATGGTTTTGAGCTTTTACGTTTTATTACTGGCATGACGCCATTTTGTCCTCTTACAGCAAATTGCACCGCTTTTTTGCCAACCTCATAAGCCTGAGCTCTATCAACGCCTGATGAAAGATGACTAGCACTTCTTTGCAGATAGTCGGCAACAGCCCAATGATTTTTTAATTTTAATTTATTGTTGATAAGGTCCGCCAACCGAGGTGCAACACCTCCAAGTTGACTATGACCAAATGCATCTTTTGAATCTGACTCAGCCAAAAACTTTCCTTTAGAATCCTTAATTCCCTCTGATGCAACGATCACACAAAATCCATTTTTTTTAACCGTATCTTTTACTTTTGATAAGAATTTTTTTTGATTAAAACTAACCTCAGGAAGCAAAATTATATGAGGTGCGCCTGGATGACTTTCTTGCGCCAAGCAGCTTGATCCCGCGATCCAGCCAGCATGTCTTCCCATAACCTCAAGGATAAAAACTTTTGTAGAACTTTCATGCATTGATTCCACATCAAGCGCAGCTTCAATGGTAGAGGTAACTACATATTTTGCGACTGACCCAAATCCGGGACAGCAGTCAGTAACAGCAAGATCATTATCTACAGTCTTAGGGATTGCTATACATTGCAGAGGGTAGTTAAGTTTATTGCTTATCTGAGATATCTTTAAAGCAGTGTCAGCAGAATCATTTCCACCATTATAAAAAAAGTAACCTATATCATGAGCTTTAAAAACATCAATTAATCTTTTGTATTCTTTCAAATTCTCTTCTATGCTTTTTAATTTATATCTGCATGAACCAAAAACTCCACCTGGCCGATATTTCAAGCTCTCAATAAATTTTTTTGATTCTTTGGAGGTATCTATTAACTCCTCACGTAAAGCTCCCAAGATTCCATTTTTACCCGCATAAACCTTTCCAATCTTCGCAGATTTCTTTGCTTCTAATATTACCGCGCACGCAGATGCATTGATGACAGATGTAACGCCACCAGATTGAGCGTAAAAAGCATTTTTTTTCATTGGTTTATAAATTAATTAATTTGGTCTATGGTAACAAATGTTACCGACAAATATTTAAAAATGAAAATTCATATATTAGGCATTTGTGGCACTTTTATGGGTGGGCTTGCGCAAATTCTTGTAGAAAAAGGTCACATAGTCTCAGGAAGCGATAAACAATTTTATTCACCAATGTCTGATCAGTTAGATTCTTTGGGCGTAGAAATGATAGAAGGCTATGAAGAGTCTTCTTTGCCTGCTGCAGATCTTTATGTAATAGGTAATGCATTAAGTAGGGGCAATCCATGTGTTGAGTATATTTTAAATTCAAAGCTTGAATATACTTCTGGCCCTAAAATGTTAGGTGAAATGATTCGTGATCGAACAGTTATCGCTGTCTCAGGAACGCATGGAAAAACTTCAACATCATTTTTGATCTGTGAAATTTTTCAAGCTCAGGGTATGGATATTGGATACTTGGTTGGGGGTGTGAGCGATTCATTTAAAAATTCTGCACGCTTAGGCACTTCAGAAGTTTTTGTTATTGAAGCTGATGAATATGATTCAGCATTTTTTGATAAGCGCTCAAAATTTATTCATTATCATCCAGATACTTTCATTATAAATAATATCGAATTTGACCATGCTGACATATTTGGTGATTTATCAGATATCTTAAAACAATTTCATCATGCAATAAGAACAGTTCCTGCAAATGGAAATATACTTTTTCATGACAGCGATGAAAATATCGTAAGCCTTATTGAGATGGGTTGTTGGTCAAACACACATAAACTTGGTGGAGAAGATAATATAAAGCTTTCAGTAGATGAGGGAATTATTTATTTTAAGGATCAAAGGTTTGATGTGAGTGATCTCCCAATGCATGGTCAGCACAATTTCAATAATGTAGTAATGGCTATGTATGCATCTTTTCTTCATGGAATTGACCCACAGGAATCTTTTTTAGCACTTAAAAATTCGAAGGGAGTTAAGAGAAGATTCGAAACAGTACTTAAGCATAATGACAAAATAGTCATTGATGATTTTGCGCATCATCCCACAGCAATCTCTCTTACAGTTCAAGCAGCCATCAATCATTTTTCCTCTCAAAAAATAGCGGGTATTATAGAGCTAGCATCGAATACGATGTCTCAAGGGCACCATGGAGCCGAATTGTATGATAGCGCCTCCGGTTTAGAGCAAGTCTATTGGTTAAATTTATCCAGCAAAAAAAATAAAAACTTTGAGTACGATTCCATAAATTCTTTATTGGAAGACTTAAAAAGGGATATAGATAATATTGATGTTATATTAATAATGAGCAACAAAGATAGTAAAAAAATATCGGAGCCAATTATTGACCTCATCAAAAGCAAATAAACTTCCAGTCTTCCCTTTGGGATTAGTTGTTTTGCCTGGAACTATACAAACTCTCCAAATCTTTGAACCTAGATACCTTGCCATGGTAAAGAATTGCATGAGCACTAATACCGGCTTTGTCATTACTTTAAGTAAAAATAATCAATCCGGTGAGAGTTTTATGTCTCAGGGAACCTTTGTTGAAATTATTGATTTCAATCAATTGCCTAATGGGTTGCTAGGAATCACTGTAAAAGGATCTCAGAAAGTATCTATAAAATCTGTTGAGCAAATTGAATCAGGGCTGCATTATGCTTCCATTTCTCCAATTGCCGAGCCAGCGGTTGATGATCAGGCTGTATTAGCTCAATTTCCTGAGCTCATAAATGTTCTTAGTCAGCTCAAAGAACATCCACAAGTCAAATCTTTGCCTTTAGAGATTGATCTGCTATCAGCTGAATCTGTAAGTTATCAATTAGCAGGCCTAATTCCAATTACAACCACTCAAAAGCAAGCTTTACTAGAAGCATTTGATGCAACTCAGCGAATGAATATTCTAGAAAAACTAGTCAATAAAATTTCAGAAAATTCCACTTAAATTTTTAATAACTGCTTACCTTTATTTTCTCCAGTAAAGAGTCTATTCAAAGTTTGAGGGCAATTTTCAATACCCTCTTGAATATCTTCCCTATGTTGGAGTTTACCCTCCATAACCCAGGTAGCGATTTCTTCAAGAGCTTGATGCGATCGTGGAAGATAATCTAGGACTAAAAATCCTTGCATTGTTGCTCTCTTGATGATTAAAGAAAATAAGTTATTTGGTCCATCAGGTGGCCTAGTTGCATCATAGCCAGATGAAATTCCACCACACAAAAGTACCCGAGCATTTATGTTGATCAAATTAAGAACCGTTTCTAAAATCTCGCCGCCAACATTATCAAAATATATATCGATTCCATTTTTTGCAATTTTTGGTAATTCTTCTTGAACATTTAAATTTTTATAATCAATAACATCATCCACACCAACTTCTTTGAGCCAATCACACTTCTCCTTGCCACCTGCTATCCCTATCACATGACATCCCTTAAGTTTAGCAATCTGAACCACCACTGATCCTGTTGCGCCTGCAGCTCCTGAAACTAAAACAGTTTCGCCTGGTTTCGGATCACCGAGCTCTATTAAGCCATAGTAAGCGGTGATGCCGGTTGTGCCCATAACATTTAACATCGTTGGTATAGGAAGAAGATCGGGAACGACTCTAAACCTATCATCAGCCTCGGGTTTTGTTACACAATGAGTTTGCCAACCCACAAAACCAAATGTTAAATCACCAACTTTGTAATCTGAATTATTAGATTCTAGAACTCTTCCCATGCCACCTGACCGAACAACTTCACCTATCTGAACGGGTGGAAGATATCCAGGCACATCATTCAACCAGCCTCTTTGTGTTGGATCAAATGACAGATACATATTTTCAAGCAGAATTTCACCCTCCTTAATTTCGGGAAGGGTTTCTGTAACAAGCTCAAAATCTGAGTCTTTGACTAATCCACTTGGTCTTTCTTTTAAAATCCATTTTTGATTTTTAATCCCCATATTCTCTCCTACATTAATTTTTCAGATCTTATCTTTTAAACACCTATATTACATTCATTAGAACTATACAACTTAGAGCATGCTACCAGTCAAGAAATAAAATTTAAAAAACTTCATTTTATTGTTAAGTAGTTTTTCTTTTGAGCGGTGGCTTATTAGCTTTTATTCTTATCCAATTTAAAGCTCTAAAAATAGAGGGCTTGCCAACAAGCTTTTGCTCTAATCTATATTTTCCTGGATAGTTTATTAATAACAATCCAGTTACTATTGTGAGAAGGCCTTGGCCTGGTAATACTAGCATCAACAAACCTCCAATAATCAGAAAGAGTCCGATTATATTTTTCCCAAATATTACTGCTAATCTCAGCATCGGTTTTTGCTTTCGCCATTTCGTCGGTTTTCGTTTAGATTCCAGGAAATAATCCTCTGGCATGTTTGCTACAAACCAACTAATACCCAAAATACTCAGTAAAAAAATAAAAATAGAAGATATCCCTAAACCTACTAGTATTTCAGGGTGATCAGAAAACCACTGGATAAAAGAATTTATAAAATTCATAGATCTATCTTAATCAAAAGATTGATTGAAAGAGTATATAAATTAGAAATATTTAATAGATTTATTCTTTTAAGTTAGATATTCTGATTATTAAGCTTGGACGTAACATTAAAAATATTTCAAACAATTTCAAAATGCATCATAAGGTGAATAATCGCTATGAAAACTAATGATTTAAAAACAATCTGTTTCGAAGCACTTGATGATTTAAAAGCTCAAAATATTCTTGTTTTAGATATTCGGGATATTTCAGGTTTTGCCGATTGGTTCATAATAGCTACTGCATCTTCCTCAAGAAATGCAAAAGCTATTTCTAACAAATTAATTGAATCACTTAAACTGCAAAAACATAACTTTGTTGGAGTTGAGGGTCAGGATGACTCAGAATGGATCTTGGTCGATTGTGGAGATGTCGTTGTGAATATAATGCAACAAGAGACTCGTGAATTTTATGATTTAGAAAGTTTATGGGGTGAAAAGACTCTTGTTTCTGCATAATGAAATGCAAAGTTATTAGCATTAGCCACAAGCCATCTGATTGGGAGAAACAGGCACTAAATTTTTACACCAAACAGTTACCCAATCACTTTCAAGTTTCTAATGTTGAGGTGAAGCCTTTTTCTTCTAAATCTATGGATAAGGACTCTATATTAGAGGCCGAAGGTTTAGAGATATTAAAATATGTTGATCAAGATGCACATGTGATTTTATGGGATAGGCAAGGTAAAAAAATTAATAGCCTTGATTTCGCAAGTCTTTTGCAGAATCACCTTGATCAAGGGAGAGATATTAATTTTATCATAGGCGGCGCTCATGGAGCCTCCAAGAAATTATTGAAAAATTCGAAATTAATTTTATCTGCTTCTGAATTAACTTTTCCTCATAGGCTTTTTAAAATATTTTTAATGGAACAAATTTATAGAGCGAGCACAATTCATAAAAACCATCCATATCATAAATAATGATTTTTGAAGAAAGACAGATCGAAAAAAATAATTTTTCTTCAAGGGCAATTTTACTTTTTAGCTTAATTATCATAGGGCTGGTAGCTGTCCTAATACAAGTTTTTACTTTGCAAATCTCTGGTTATTCAGACTATCAGCTAGCTGCATTAAAAAATAAAAATTATGCAGTTCCGGTGCAGTCACTTAGGGGCGAGATTTTTGATAGAAACGGTAAAGTCTTAATTAAAAATGAACCAACCTTTGATTTAATTACCCGTCCTAATCTCATTTTAAATATAGATTCTTTTTTAGAAGAGATTCAACCTGTTATTTATCTCTCTGAAACTGAGAAATATAGGTACACAAAGCTTCAAAAAGAAAAAGCATTTGTAAACAAGGAATTGGTTTTAAAAAAAGATCTGTCTGATGAAGAAATTGCCAGATTTAATGTAAGGAGTTTTAATTTTCAGAATGCATTTATAGCAAAACGCTACAGAAGAATTAGCGATTACCCAGATATTTTTTCACACGTTCTAGGATATACATCCAGAACTGAAGATGATTTTAACTCAATACCTGAAATTCCCAGAAGTCATTGGAAAGACGTAGAGCTAACTTATGCGCAAGGTCTAATTAAAGGTAAGACAGGTTTGGAAGAAATTTATGATGAACATTTAAGTGGTCGGCATGGACAAAGAGTTTATGAAATGAATGCAAAAGGACAATTTCTTCAACCATTGTCTCTTACGAAACCTGAAAGAGGAGCTGATTTATATACCAATTTAGATATTGATGCACAAAAAAGTGCTGCAAAATTCCTTGGTAATAGGAAAGGTGCAGTAGTTGCCATAGACTTAGATTCTGGAGGCATTAATGTTTTATATAGCTCTCCTGGATATTCAATAAATAAGCTTTCAAATGGTATGAGCGAGGATGAATTTCAGGCTTTAATCAATAACACAGATAAACCTTTTTTTAATAGAGCATTACAAGGAAGGTATCCACCAGCATCCACAATTAAGCCTGCAATTGGCATGTATGGGCTATCAAATAATATTGTAAATTGGGATTTTGAGATGAAAGATCCTGGATTTTTTACCTTACCCGAGACTGGAAGAATCTTTAGAGGATGGCGAAAGGGAGGTCATGGTATGGTCAATATGCATAAAGCATTTTTGGTAAGCTCGAACACTTACTTCTTCTCGCTTGCATACCAAGCAGATATTACTGAATTATCAAATCATTTATCCAGTCTTGGGTTTGGACAAAAAGTTTGTTTCGATTGTTTTGACGAAGATAAGGCATTCGTACCAACTCCCGAATGGAAATATAGCATCATGAATGCAGGATGGTTAAAGGGCGACACAGTTAATTTAGGAATTGGGCAAGGGTATTTAGTTGCAACCCCAATGCAATTAGCAAACTATGCTTCCATCCTTGCTACCAAGGGGCAGTTTATTGAACCTTCTCTTGTTGCTTTAGGCAACCAAAAAAAAGCTCTAAAGATTTGGAAAGATGAAGGGTTTAATGATTCAGATTGGAGAAAAATGCATCAAGCTTTGCTTGGCGTTATTGAGAGTGATTATGGAACTGCTAGAAGCATACGTGATCTCAAAGAATTTCAAGTAGCTGGAAAATCAGGAACAGCTGAGCTTGTTAGTTTAGATAGCAAAGAAGCTTATCAAAAGGTAAGAACCTCAGAGTTACTTAGGGATCATTCTATTATTGTTGCTTTTGGTCCAATGCCGAACCCAAGATATGCAGTCTCTGTGGTAATTGAGAACGGAGAGAGCGGAGGGGCAGTTGCTGGACCAGTAGCAATTGAGGTTTTAAAGAGTTTAATTGATGAATAAACCATTTCAAAAAATATACTTCGATCCTTATTTATTTTTTAGCCTTTTCTTATTGTCTTCCCTTGGCTTATTTTTTCTATTTTCTGCCTCTAATTTAGACATATACCTTGTTTTAAAACAGATGGTTTATGTTATTGCTGGATTCATTATGATGATTTTAGTTAGCCAACCAGATCCAGATATTTTTAGAAGAACTTCAGGCTTATTTTTAATTTTTTCATTGTTGCTGTTAGGGCTTACTTATTTATTTGGACCTGAAATAAATGGAGCGCAAAGATGGGTAAGGCTCGGCCCATTTTCTTTTCAATCTTCAGAATTGCTAAAACTTGCAGTACCAATATTTTTAGCTTCTTTTTTATTTAATAAGAAACTACCCATACAAAGACAAGAAATAATTATTAGTCTGTTGATTATTTGTTGTTGTTTTTTTCTTGTTTTTAGACAGCCAGATCTTGGAACAGCATTAATTATTGCTTGTTCAGGATTGTTTGTTTTGTTTCTTTCCGGTCTAAGTTGGACTTTTATAGGAGGATCTTTTGTTGTATTAATAATAAGCTCACCTTTTATTTGGAATATTCTTTTGCAACCATTTCAGCGTCAGAGGATTGCGACATTCTTTAATCCAGAGTCAGATCCATTTGGAGCAAGCTGGAATATCATCCAATCAAAAGTTGCGATTGGTTCTGGAGGTTTGTTAGGCAAGGGTTTTGGTGAAGGATCACAGACACAATTAAATTTCCTTCCAGAAACAGAAACTGATTTTATTTTTTCTGTAATTGGAGAGGAATTTGGATTTATTGGAGTGCTTTTGTTAATAAGCATTTATTTATTTATTTTATTGAGATGTTTTTATTTAGCGTTGAGTGCAAGAGACAGATTTTGCAGATTAGTTATAGGAGGCCTAAGTTTAACTTTTGCTGCAAATTTAATTATCAATTTATGTATGGTTGTAGGTCTACTTCCGGTTGTTGGTATGCCTTTACCGTTTATAAGCAAGGGAGGATCATCTTTAATGTCATTATTTCTTGCTTTTGGCATAATTGTTTCTATGGGCACGCATAAAAAATTCTTACCTCAATGAAATATCTTTTTATACTTTTTATTTTTTTCCCAAATACTGTTTTTGCTAATTACTCTGAGCATCCAGAAGCCCAGGAAGTTATAAAAACACTTGTATCAGAACACGGCTTTGATCAAAGCTATGTTCTTCAGATACTTCAAAGTGCGAAGAAACAAGAACGAATTTTAGAATCAATGTCATCTCCTGCTGAGTTTACTTGGACTTGGGATAGATATAAAAAACTCTTTTTAGAAGAGAAGCGAATAATTAATGGTAAAAAATTTATAAGTGAAAACTCTGCTTTGTTTGATCGAGTTGAAAATGAGTTTGGAGTACCTAGGGAAATCATTGCCTCCATTCTTGGAGTAGAAACTAGATATGGAAAAATTAAAGGCAACTACAGAGTCCTTGATAGCTTGGCAACGCTTGGCTTTGATTTTCCCAGAAGATCTAAATTCTTTAAAAGTGAACTTGTTCAATTTTTTATTCTTACAAGAGAAAATAATTTAAACATTGAATCAGTGCAAGGATCATATGCAGGAGCTATGGGGTATGGACAGTTCATTTCATCAAGCTATAGGGCTTATGCAATAGATTATGATGGCGATGGATATGCAGACTTATTTAATTCTGTGCCTGATGCTGTAGCCAGCATTGCTAATTATCTAAAAAAACATGGGTGGAAAAGAGGCGGGGCTATAGTTAAAAAAGTTCAACTCAATACAGTTAACAAAACCTACAATTACCAAAAAAATTTAAATAAATATATTCCTCTCCAATATACTGAGGGCCTTAAAGAAGAGTATGTTATTAAGAAGGGAGATAGTTTATTATCAGTTGCAATTAGTAATGATCTTGAATTACAACAGCTCATAACTCTTAATAATATCAAAGATAAAAATATTATTAAAATTGGGCAAACCATTCTATTAAGCAAACCAAAAGACTTATACTTTATAGGCGACGATAATTTTATTGCCATAACCAAATATAATCGTAGTCATTTTTATGCTAAAGCCGTGTATGATTTATCTTTAGAATTTAAGTAAAATTTTTATGAAAAAAATATTTTGTTTTATCCTGCTCGTTACTTTTTGCCTAGATGGACTAGCTCAGTCAATGGTGCCTAAAGCACCTAAGTTAAATCTAGATAGCTATATATTACTTGAGGCTAATACAAATATTGTTATTGCTGAATTCAATTCTGATAATCAAATATCCCCTGCAAGCATGACAAAGGTAATGAGCGGATATGTTATTGCAGATCAAATAGCCAGTGGCGCAATCAGCCTTGATGATAAAGTTTTAATTAGTGAAAAGGCATGGAAAACAGGTGGCTCTAAGATGTTTATTGAAGCTGGTAAAAGAGTGCCTGTTCGTGACTTATTGTCCGGAATAGTCATTCAGTCTGGAAATGATGCCACAGTAGCGATGGCTGAATATGTTGCAGGCTCTGAAGAAGGATTCGTTGATTTTATGAATGCTTATGCATCTGAGCTAGGTCTGAACAACACCTTATTTCAAAATGCTGTGGGGTGGACAGATCCAAATCATTTTTCATCAGCTAAAGACCTTGCAAATTTAACAAAAGCACTCATAAATAATTTCCCAGATCATTACGCAACCTACAAGGAAAAGGAATATACCTATAGCGACATTCGACAACTTAATCGAAATAAGCTTTTATGGAGAGATGATTCTGTTGATGGAGTCAAAACTGGCCATACTGAATCTGCTGGTTATTGTTTAATTTCTTCTGCTAAGCGAAATGATATGCGATTAATAGCAGTGGTAGCAGGCAGCCCTTCAGAAAATGAAAGATTGACTTCATCTCAAAGACTTCTTGAGTATGGGTTTAGATTTTTTGCCACGCAGAAACTCATTACTAAAGATACAAAGATAACTACCGCTAAGGTTTGGGGAGGTAAAATCGATGAGGTTTCCCTGGGTACCAACGAGGATATTTTATTAACTTTGCCTCGATCAGATTTTAAAAATATAAAAGCAAATTATAAATTTAATAATAATATTCAAGCCCCAATATCTAAAGGCGATGTAGTCGGTGATATTGAATTCATTTCTAATAACAGAGTAGTTCTTTCAGCCCCACTTTTTGCTATCGAGTCTGTTGAGGCTAAAGGGTTTTTTGGTAGAATATGGGCTCGTATAGTTTTTTGGATCATGAGCCTATTTTCTTTGGGTCAAAATGGCTGATTGCACAGCAATCTATCAAGGTGAATTAGATACACTTGATCAAATCAGAGTGTCGCCATTATCTCGTGCTTACACTTTTTCAGACAGCATTTATGAAGTAATTCCATATTTCTCAGGAAAACCGTTATGTTATAAAGAACATTTTGATCGCATGATACAAAGCGCTAATTTAATGAGTATGAATGTTGATTTTAAGAATGTTACAAACGACATTATGCAACTTGCAGCCACATTGTCCGATCAAGATGGGTATATCTACTATCAAATTTCAAGAGGTGTAGATAATATCAGGGCGCACCTTTATCAAGATGATCTTGAGGTAGAGAGGTTTGGTTACGCTATGCCTGCGAGCTTTCCGTCTTCTGCTATAAGCGCAATGTTGTGTGAAGATGATCGATGGGGGCAATGCAATATTAAATCCACTTCGTTGTTAGGAAACGTGCTGGCAATGAATAAGGCAAAATCATTAGGTTGCAAGGAAGTTGTTATGCATAGAGACGGGATTATGACTGAGGCAGGCGCAAGTAACGTGTTTTATTTTGACTCGTCTTGTAAAGTTAGGACCTCAGCTTTGTCTGAAAATATTCTTCCTGGCATTACAAGAGCAATTTTAATTGATGCGCTGCAGGACACCCCCTATTCTGTGCTAGAGGGGAGATGTGCTATATCAGATTTCAATCATTCCCCTTGCATATGGCTGACTAGTTCGACAAAAGGATTACTGCCTCTAACTAATTTAATTGGATCAGAATACAAGTTTGAAAAAAATTATAAACCTTACCAAGATGTTACTGAGTTATTTAATTCTGCAATGCAGTCGCATCTTGCAGCTTCAGAATAACTCTTTCAATTTGTTCCCAAGTCTCAGCCTTCATTAAGCCCTTGTTAATGAGATCAATTTTCAAGACTTCTTCATTTAAACATAGAAAATCTTTTAAATTAGCTTGTTTGATAAAACTTAAGTAAAGATTAATCTTGGAGGACCATACTCCACTTTTTATCAATGCAGATTTTTTATTAGAAGCCTTAAGCGACTCTAAAGAAGCATTGATAACTTTAGCAATTATCCAAATAATGGGAGCAGAATTTTGCCGATCATTTTCTCGCATGAAATTTATCGTTAAGAGCGCCTTTTTAAAATTTTTACTAATCAATAAATCTTCGAGCTCAAATGCACTGATACCCGATCCAAAAATTATATGATCTGTCTTAATCTCATGAACTCCATCTTGATTTAAAAATAAAAGTTTAAGCAAAGCAACTTCATTTTTTTGACCCAAAAGATTGGCTTCATTATTTTGAAAGATTGAACCTCCAAATATTGGAAGTAAATCTTTTGGTAAAAATTTTAACTGTCTTTTCAGCCACATTTTTTCTTCTATTAACTTCAGTTTATTACAACTGATGATTAGTCCATGAGCATCAAAATTCTTAATCCATGCACCGCTAGCTGGTGTCTTTTCAATAGTAGATTCAATAATCAATGCAATATTTTGGGATTTAAATATATTCTCATCAGCAAGCAGAGTCTTAATTTTTTCTGGAAATTTTCCTGAGGTATGTTTGATATGAAGAATTAGGTTTTCTTGAAACAAAGATCCTCCCATGTTTCTTGAGATTATTTCTTGAGTTTTATCTAATTCATCTTGAGAAATTATTACTTTCTCATTGAATCCTTTGTTTCCTAATTTATCTAAAATATGCTTAACAGCATCTTGTTTAAGAATAAATTCTTCGCCAGTAAGCAGAAAATAATGATGATCTTTTGGATCAGAAAAATTCAAAAAATTAACTTTCAACTAACCAATACTCCTCAATAAGATCTTCTAGTAATAACACTTCTAATTCTTCAATAAGCGCTCTTTGCGCCATCATTTCTGCCTGTGGATTAGCTTCATTAATAGGAATGGAGCCTGAGATCTGCAGTGTTGCATTCTGATTAGAAGTTATGCTTGAGAGGCTATATTCAAGCTCACCGGTAATTTCTATTTGTTTTGACCTAGCAGCATTGCCCCCATAATAATTTTTCTTTTTAAATTGAAGATCTATTATTTTGAGGCGGTAATTGCTACTAGTTGGATCTATAGAGAAATATTTAGTTGATTTTTGTACAAACGAATTTTTTATGCTCGGCCCAAACTCAATTTTATATAGGTATACATGGCGCTGTTCAATCCAGTCAAATTGACAACTGCATATTAAAAAAAAAGATATGAGTATTAAAAAATACTTATTAAATTTATTTTGCTCCATCAAAGAAATCTTCAAACCCAGATGGGTCATGTCTTCCAACCACTAAGTTTTCTAACATGCCAATACCTTCCTCTGAGCCTAATGTCGCCTTAGCGATTTGATGGGTATGAAAAAAGGTATAGTCTCCTGGATCGATTTCTGATAGGTCCCAAACTTCATAGCCTGTTTCACTTTCACCTTTCCAAATTCCATGTTTCCATTCATCATGCTGATACCCAATTCCTTTGCAAAAGAATATCGGACCCATGGTCTCTAATTCTAGATCGAAATTTTCATTGTCTTTTAGCACACCTGAAATTTTTGCTCCAGTAGCCCAGCGCGAACCTTTCTGCCAATTTACAGAATGCTGAAGAGAGTGAATAGTTTCAACCTCTATATCTGTTGGAGCTAATGACATATCTTCATACAAAGGTAGTTTATGTCCAGAAATTTGAGTGGTGTTACCATCTCTATCTTGAAATGTTCCAAATTGTGTACAGAAACCATCAAAATGAACAGGAGCCCAGCACCAATAAACTCCAGGCTCTTGATTTAGCATTCCAGGAGCTCCGCCTTCAGGTTCACCTATTGGTCTTACACCCCATGACCTATCTCTAATCCCATATATTGCTTTAGGATTTAATGTTCCAGCCTCTGTTGATATTTCGCCCGTCCATTTTCCCAGTTGTGTAAATCTAATGGTATTCATAATAGTTCTGGTGCCTTCCATCATCAATGATCTAGGCTCCTGATGTGCTACAGAATTAGCTGAAAATTTAAGATTACAATTGAGTTTGTTGTCAGGATCTTTTAAAGAAAATGTTAGTTCATTCATGGGCTCATTAATTGTTAAGCACATAGGACCAATATTAATAGGTACTCTGTTTTGATTTAGTCGTTGACTAGCATGAAATGAGTATTGTTTTCCTTGATAAGAAATGCTGAAGTGAGCATCAATGACATGTCGATTTGGATAAATTCCTATACCTATTTCAAATATATACTCATTTTCAGGATCCATGCCGTTAAAAAAATATCTGTCATAAAAATTTCTATCAGTGGGGCCAGGTATAGTTAGAGGTTCTATTGCTTGGTGAATTGGATAATCGTCGAAGGGTGTGATGTAGTTCATTTAAATTACGAAATTAATTAATTTTTCTTTTATATAGATTACCTTTTTTATAGGCTGATTAGCTAGAATTTTTTTAACATTTTCATTTTCTTTCGCCAGCTTTTCTAATTCAGCTTGCTCCATATCCACTGAAACAGTTTCTTTGCCTCTTACTTTTCCATTGATCTGAATGACAAGCCGAAAATTCTCTAATTTCAGAAATTCTTCATTAAACATTGGCCAAGAATTTTCAAAATCAGCTCCATCAGATTCTGAATATTGTTTCCATAAATACAGGCTGATATGAGGAGTAATTGGCGATAACATTTTTAACGTAAATTGAATCACTTCATCAATACAGAATTTCTCAGAATCAGTTGCCTTCTCAGATTTAAAAGATTCAGGTATTGCATTTAATAGCTCCATTACGGATGCTATCGCTGTATTAAAAGAATTACGTTCAGCAAAATCATTGGTAACTTTTTTTAAAGTTTGATGGCTTTTTTGGCGCAATCCTTGTTCGATTTGAGTCAATTCTTTTGGTGGCGCCTTATTGAAGATCGTTTTGTCAGAAATTAAGTTCCAAACTTTTCTTAAAAATCTATATGAGCCTTCAATTGCTGTATCTGACCACTCAAGAGATTGTTCAGGAGGAGAAGTGAACATCATATAAAGCCGAACTGTATCTGCGCCATATTTTTCTATCATGATATTTGGATCAATTCCGTTAAGCTTTGATTTGCTCATTTTGGACATGCCATCTTTGAAGACTTCTCTTCCATCGTTCAGCGTTGATTTTTCTCCATTCATGCTTACAAAATCTTTGTTTACCCATTCAGGATTTCCGTTTTCATCTTTTGTATAAAATGCATCTGCCAAAACCATTCCCTGCGTGAGAAGTCTTTGGAAGGGTTCAGATGATTGAATGAGTTTTTGATCTCTTAAAAGTAGATTAAAAAATCTAGCATATAAGAGATGAAGAATTGCATGCTCGATTCCACCAATATAATGATCAACGGGTAACCAATAATCAGCCTCATCACCTAACATTGCATTATTTGGCTGAGAGGCAAACCTTGCAGCATACCAAGAGCTTTCAAAAAATGTATCAAATGTATCAGTCTCTCTTACTGCCTCTTTATTACAATTAGGACAAAATGTTTTTTTCCATTCATTAAACCCGCCTAGACTCATACCGCGAGAAGTATTCTCGTCAATTTCGGGCAGCTCTACTGGCAGATCTTTCTCTGCAACAGGCACATGGCCACACTCATCACAATGAATTATTGGAATAGGACATCCCCAGTATCGTTGTCTAGAAATTCCCCAATCTCGAAGACGGAAATTAGTTTGAACTTCTGCATTATTTTTAGCTTCTAAATATGCAGATATTTTGATGAAAGCTTCATCAAAATTCAATCCGTTATATTCACCAGAGTTGATCAGTAATCCTTTTTCCTCAAGGGCTTCAGAATTTACATTTTGATTTAATGCAGTTTCAACTACTTGCAAAACAGGTAGATCATACTTTTTAGCAAACTCATAATCTCGCTGATCATGTCCAGGCACACACATAACAGCTCCTGTTCCATATTCCATCAAAACAAAATTAGCTATCCAAATTGGAATTAAATCATTAGTTATTGGATGGATTGCTTTAAGACCTGTATCAACCCCTTTCTTTTCTTGTTTAGCAATCGCAGCTTCAGTTTTTTTATTGCCCTTATTTTCATTGATAAACTCTCTGATGCTCGGAGTATTATCTTTTAATTGGTCTATCAATGGATGATCATGAGCAATTGCGCAATATGTTGCACCAAAAATAGTATCTGGTCTTGTGGTAAATACTTCTAGAACTTCTTTATTATTTTCAATCTCAAAATGAAAACTCAAGCCTTTAGATTTTCCTATCCAATTTTTTTGCATTAATTTCACTTGATTTGGCCAGCTCTCAAGTGATTCCAGGCCTTTCAATAACTCATCTGCATAATCAGTAATTCTTAGAAAATACTGATCTATTTTTTTTCTCTCGATCTCTGCCCCTGATCGCCATCCTTTGCCATCTATAACTTGTTCATTCGCTAAAACCGTTTTATCTACAGGATCCCAATTAACTTCAGATTTCTTTCTCTCCACCAATCCTGCTTTAAATAACTGAATAAAGAACCATTGCTCCCATTTGAAATACTCTGGTGATGAAGTATTAATCTCTCGACTCCAATCATAACTAAAACCCAGTGCGTCAAGCTGCACTTTCATGCTCTCAATATTCTTATTTGTCCATTTTTTTGGCGAGACATTATTCTCTATCGCTGCATTTTCTGCTGGTAATCCAAAAGCATCCCATCCCATCGGCTGAAGAACATTAAAACCCTGCATTCTTTTAAATCTAGAAATTACATCTCCAATCGTATAATTTCGTACATGACCCATATGTAATTTCCCTGAGGGATATGGAAACATTGAAAGGCAATAGAACTTTTCTTTTGTTTCCGAGATTGATGCTTTGTAGGCATCATTTTGTTTCCACAACTCTTGAATGATATTTTCTATTTCTGCAGGATTGTATTCTTTTGCACTCATTTTTTTAAAAACGATCCTTCAAGATAATTAATATTGTGTTCATTTTGACAGAAGGTTCGATCTTCTAATATTTTTTGATGCAAGGAATGATTTGTATTTATGCCATCAACAAAAAACTCATCAAGAGCACTTAACATCCTTTTAATGCATGACTCTCTGGTGTTTGCGGTTGTAATAATTTTTGCAAGGAGAGAGTCATAATGAGGTGGCACGAGGTACCCTGAATAAATATGTGAATCAAATCTTACACCGAACCCTCCAGGTGGATGCATTTTATTAATTATTCCTGGTGATGGAGTAAATGTCTCTGGATCTTCAGCATTGATCCTGCATTCCATAGCATGACCCCGGAATATTATCTCTTCTTGATCAAGTGTAATTTCCATATCCAGAGCAAGTTTTAATTGTGCTTTCACAAGGTCAAAGCCGGTAATCATTTCAGATACAGGATGCTCAACTTGGATTCTTGTGTTCATTTCAATAAAATAAAATTGTCCATTTTCATAAAGAAACTCAAGAGTTCCAACTCCAGAGTATTGTATATTTATACAAAGTTCTAAACATGCTTCTAATGTTTTCTCTAAAGCCGCTTGATCAATATCTAAAGCAGGAGCTTCTTCAATAATTTTTTGATGTCTCCTTTGCATACTGCAATCTCTGGTACCAAGATGTATTGCATTACCTTTTCCATCAGCAACAATTTGAACTTCAATGTGACGGGGGTTTTGAATAAACTTTTCAAAATATACTGTGTCATTTCCAAAAGCATTCTTTGCTTCTTGTTTAGTAAGTTGCAATGAGCTGATGAGTTCTGACTCCTCTTGAACTACCCTCATGCCTCTGCCGCCACCTCCCGCCGAGGCTTTAATTATCATGGGATAGCCAACTCCCCCAGCTATTTTTTTTATTTCTTCATCAGTTTTAGGTATTGCACCTTTAAAGCCGGGCACTATGGGTATATTTGACTCCTCCGCAAGACCTTTTGCAGTAATCTTATCTCCCATTTGCCTAATAACACTTGAAGATGGGCCAATAAATACAAAGCCACTAGCTTCACATCTTTCAGCGAAATCAGCATCTTCCGCAAGAAAGCCATATCCTGGATATACAGCGTCTGCTCCAGTTAATTCAGCAGCAGATAGAATTGAGGGGATGTTTAAATAACTCTCGAGGGGACTTGCTGGCCCAACACACACAGTTTCATCTGCTAATCTTAAGTGCTTGAGTTCCTTGTCACCGGTTGAGTATATTGCAACTGTTTTGAGGCTTAGCTCCTTACAAGCTCTAAGAGCTCGTAGAGCAATCTCCCCTCGATTGGCAATAAGAATTTTTTTTGACATCAGTCTATAGTGATTAGCGATTGATCAAATTCAACAGGTTCGCCATCTTCAATATTAATGACGGATACCTTACCGGTAAATTCCGACTTAATTTCATTCATCATCTTCATTGCTTCAACTATACAAACAACATCTCCGGCATTGACTTGACTACCAATTTCAATAAAAGGCGGCTTGTCTGGTGCTGGTTTTCTATAAAAAGTTCCAACAATAGGAGATTTAATTACTGAACCTGATTCAGGAGCTAAAATTTCATTGTTTTCTGAAGGAGCGCTAATTGCAGCAGGGGCAAATGAAGTGGCATTGACTTCAATTGGTTGACCGCTTCCTCGAACAATTCGCACTGACTCTTCACCTTCTTTGACTTCAATTTCATTTAAGTCTGAGTCTTGCAGCATTTCAATTAATTTTTTGATCTTTCTAATATCCATTTTTTCTAGTCCTTAAAGTTATCAATTATATGTCTAAGTGCGAGGTCATATCCTTGAGTGCCAAGTCCGCATATAACCCCATTTGCTATATCAGAAAAATAGGATTTGTGTCTAAACTCTTCTCTCGCAAAGATATTGGATATATGAACTTCATAAAACGGAACTCCAATTCCAAGAAGGGAGTCTCTTATTGCAATACTGGTATGGGTTAGAGCTCCAGGATTTATGATTATGTAATCTACTTGATTCATTGACTCTTGAAGCTTTGTAACAATCTCATGCTCAGCATTGCTTTGAAAAGCCTCAACGTTAATATTGTGAGAGCTTGCTCTTTCTTCTAAACCTTGATTAATTTCCTCCATCGTTGCTGAGCCATAAACCTCAGGCTCTCGAATACCAAGCAAATTTAAATTAGGACCATGTATTACTAATATTTTCATTTTTAAAGATTTTATATTGATTTTCTAAGAATTTAAACGATTTTAAAAACTTTTGACCCTTTTTGGATAACAGTACTTACCTTCGGCACAGCCTTGATAAATGATCTTTAAACTATTGAGCTTGTTTAGATTAACATCTGAAAGCTCGACATCAACCTTTAAAGGACCTTTAAAAATAGTTGATTCGCCAAAGAACTCGTCAGATATCTTTGATTCATTTTTTAATATGTAATTGTACTCAAGCGAATCGTCACCTACCTTAATTAAAATTGATTTTTTATATAGGTAATATCCAGGCCTAATGTCCCAAGAAATCAGGATTTTATTTGCTTCAATTAATGTGCTTACAAGAAAGGCTTCATCAACATTTAATATGTCTTTTTGTTCAAACTTGTTATTACTAAATATAAATCCGGATAGAAAAACAAACGAGTATAATAAATTCCTAAAATTCATTGCAGCATTATAAAAGAAACCATGACTATTAAATTATTTTTAAAAATTTTCTTTTCGATTCCCGTGTGGTTACTTCGGTGTATGACTTTTAAAAAAAGTATCATTATTAACAATCAAATCCTAGATTTTCAAACTCAGATTTTTTTAGGACTGCAATCATTACAAGCGGATGGTTTGGATGATCCAAGTTTATTTGATTCACCTCAAGAAATCAGAGAATTTATGATGGAGGGACTTCCACTTAGTTCAAGTCCTGGTATGCCTATAAAAACAATAGATCACGTATTAACAAGTGAATTTGGACGTCTTGCGATTAGAGAGTATCGCCCAGAAAAGATTGGAAGCATTTCACCAATTTTATATTTTCATGGAGGAGGTTATGTATTAGGTGGCATAGAAAGTCATGATGCTGCTTTGCAGTTCTTTGCTGCAGAAATGGGAGTAAAAATATTCTCACTTGATTACAGATTAGCGCCTGAAAATAAATTCCCTTCTTCTTTGGAAGATGCAAACTTTGCACTTGAATGGCTCTCAAAAGAATTAAATCTGCCTATCAGCGAAATCAGTCTATGTGGCGACAGTGCTGGAGGGCATCTTTCTGCATCCCTTTCAACATTTAGAGCTATCAATAATTTGGAGTTGCCTTTATCACAGTGCCTCATATATCCAATGACAGACCCTTCATGCAATTCTAAATCTCAGATTGATTTTAAAAGTGGATTTTTATTAAGCCAGAAAGCAATGATTTGGTTTTGGGAACAATTAATGAATTCAAGGGATAATCTTCATGATCCAGTATTTAACTTAACTATTGATTCAAATAAAACTCTTCCAAAAACTTTAATAATTACCGCGGGTTTTGATCCCCTTAGTGATGAGGGAGAGGCATACGCTAGGCTTCTTGATAATGCTGGAAATGAAGTGCAGCAAATTCATTATCCCCATCTTATTCATGGTTTTGTTAATATGACCGCTCTAAAGGCTGCAAAAGGTGCAACAAAAGACTTACTTAAGACATATAAAAACTTTTTAAAATAATGAGACCATTACTTCAAATTTCAAATTTATCTATCAGTTTCCAAGTAAGAAAAACTGAGTTTTCTGCTGTAAAGAATTTAAATTTATCAATAAATGAAAATCAGATTGTTGGTCTTGTTGGTGAATCTGGATCAGGCAAATCTGTTACTGCAATGTCTATTATGCGCTTACTCCCAGAACCTAAGGCCTCATACAGTGACCAGTCATCAATTATATTTGATGGAGAAGAAATCCTTACTGCAAATAAAACAACGCTAAGAAAGATTAGAGGAAATCAAATTTCAATGATTTTTCAAGAGCCTATGACTTCGTTAAATCCATATCATAGGGTTGGCGATCAAATTGTCGAATCTATACTGCTGCATAAAGCACAAGCTAAATCAGAAGCCATATTAGAGGCAAAAAATCTGATGAATTTAGTCGAAATTCCTGAAGTCGACAGACGATTTTCTTCATATCCTCATGAACTTTCTGGCGGACAGCGTCAAAGAATTATGATTGCAATGGCTCTAGCTAATAAACCAAAGTTATTAATTGCAGATGAGCCTACAACAGCACTTGATGTGACTATACAAGCTCAAATTCTTGATTTGATGACAAAGCTAAAAGATGAGGTAGGAATGTCAATATTGTTCATCACTCATGATTTAGGACTAATTGAAAAATTTTCAGATACCATCACAGTTATGCAAGAGGGAACTGTTGTAGAACAAGGTGATACAAAATCCGTATTCCTAGATCCACAGCATCCATACACCAAAAAACTCATTAATTCTGAGCCATCAATAAAGCAAAATTCTCTTACTGAAGAGCCTCCATTAATAACAGTTAAGGATCTAAATATTTTTTATCCTCTGCCGAATAAAACTTTCTTTGAAAAAGACTTTTTCCATGCAGTAAAAGATGTCAACTTTTCTATCCCACAAAAATCAACAATTGGATTAGTCGGAGAATCTGGCTCTGGTAAATCTACTCTTGGTAAGGCTTTAGCTGGACTAATTCATTATCATGGCTCAGTTCTGTATGACGGTGTGGATATAGATCAGTTAAATTCAAAGGAATCAAAAGCTATTAAAAAAGATATTCAGATTGTTTTTCAAGATCCATATGGCTCTTTATCACCTCGAATGACTGTTGGAGAAATAGTTGGAGAAGGTTTAGATGTTCATTTTGATCTCACTAAAATACAAAAAGATGAACGTATTGCAGATTGTCTAAATGCTGTAGAGATTAATCCAGATGATAGATTTAAATATCCGCATGAGTTTTCTGGTGGACAAAGGCAGCGAGTTGCAATTGCAAGGTCACTTATTTTAAATCCTTCATTTATGATTTTAGATGAACCCACTTCAGCACTAGACAGATCTATTCAAATTCAGGTTATTGAACTATTAAAAAATATCCAAATAGATTATGAATTAACATATTTATTTATCAGCCATGATCTTAAGGTGGTTAGATCAATGTCAGATTATATATTTGTAATGCAAAATGGACGCATCGTTGAATCAGGACCTGCTAAACAAGTTTTCTCAAGCCCAGAAGAAGACTATACTGATAAACTTCTCAATGCCGCATTACGTTATTCAACTGTTTAATTATGTCTAATAGAAAGTTTTCAAAAAATTTAGTAGATGGACCACACCAGGCTGCTTCTCGCTCAATGCTTAGGGGTGTTGGCTTTGAAACTGCAGATTTTTTAAAACCATTGGTTGGGATTGCATCTACCTGGTCAAAAGTCACTCCATGCAACATGCACATAAATAAACTGGCAGACATTGTAGAAGAGTCTATTGATGCTTCTGATTGTAAAGGAGTTCTTTTTAATACTATTACAGTTTCGGACGGTATCTCTATGGGAACCCAAGGAATGAAATATTCATTGGTTTCAAGAGAGGTTATAGCAGACTCCATTGAAACGGTTGTTGGATGCTTAGGCTATGATGGAGTGGTTGCGATTGGTGGATGTGATAAGAATATGCCAGGTGCATTAATAGGACTGGCAAGATTAAATAGGCCTTCATTATTTATTTATGGTGGCTCAATTCAGCCAAGCCCAATCAATACTGACTATGTTACTGTTTGTGAAAAAGTTGGTGAATATGCAAAAGGCAGTATTAGTGAGGAAGAACTAATAGCAATTGAAGAAGTTTCAGTTAAAGGTCCTGGATCCTGTGGCGGCATGTATACAGCCAATACTATGGCTTCGAGCATTGAGGCTCTCGGGATGAGCTTACCAGGAAGCAGCAGTCAAGATGCAGTTTCAAATGATAAAAAACAAGATTGTCAGAATGCAGGTTCTGCCATCAAAAATTTACTAGATCTTGATATAAAGCCAAGTGATATCATGACAAAAAAGGCCTTTGAGAACTCAATAGCAGTTGTGATTGCTTTAGGAGGATCAACAAATGCTGTGTTGCATCTCCTTGCAATGGCTCATTCTATTGGTATTAATCTTGATTTAGATGATTTTACTCGCATTGGCAAAGTTACCCCTGTTTTGGCAGACATAAAGCCCTTCGGAGTTCACTTTATGAGTGAACTTAATGCGATAGGTGGAATTGCTCCTATGATGAAATTGATGCTTGAGAAAGGAATGCTGCATGGAGACTGCATGACTGTTACTGGCAAAACGCTTGAGGAAAATCTTCAAGCAGTATTGCCATATCCAGATGGCCAAAAAATAATTCTGCCCATATCTACACCAGTTAAAGATTCTAGTCATTTAAGAGTGCTTTATGGAAACTTAGCGCCAGAGGGCGCAGTTGCAAAAATTACAGGCAAAGAAGGTACTGTCTTTAGAGGTAATGCAAAGGTGTTCAATTCAGAGGAAGAGGGCATGACCGCGATTCTTGAAAAAAAAATTGTAGAGGGTGATGTTGTTGTGATTAGATTTGAAGGGCCTCAAGGTGGGCCTGGAATGAGGGAAATGCTTAAACCCACTTCTGCAATTATGGGACAAGGATTAGGAGATAAAGTTGCCTTCATAACTGATGGTAGGTTCTCTGGAGGGACACATGGTTTTGTGGTTGGACACATTAGTCCTGAGGCAGAGTTAGGTGGACCTATTGCTCTCATTCAAGATGGAGATGAAATTACTATTGATGCCAATGCGGACATTTTATTCCTAAATATTACTGATGATGAGATGAAAAAAAGATCTGAAAGCTGGAAAAATCCAAATTTGTCCCCAAAAAGTGGTGTGTTGGCAAAATATAAGAAAACAGTTCAGTCGGCATCAAAAGGCGCTATCACTGATTAATTTTTATGATTAAAAGAACATTTCCTCAATCAAGACTTCGCAGAACAAGAATGAAAGGTTCTTTAAGGGACCTTGTTGCCGAAAATCATTTGAGCACCAATGATTTGATTCAGCCAATTTTTATTGCAGATCAAACAGAAAAGAAAATTGAGATACCCTCAATGCCTTCAATATATAGGCATAATTTAGATTCACTTTATGCAGAAACAGAAGAATTAATTAATAAGGGGATAAAATCAGTTGCTATCTTCCCTGCAATTGATGCAGCAAAAAAAGATAAAAATGGTTCACATGCTTTTGATGATA
This sequence comes from SAR86 cluster bacterium AG-313-D11, assembly GCA_003284215.1. GTDB lineage: Bacteria > Pseudomonadota > Gammaproteobacteria > Magnimaribacterales > D2472 > D2472. Next base: position 125,056 of record QBVW01000001.1, read on the forward strand.
AAAATATAGTTTGTCTTGCTTTGAAAGGTTTGGCAGAAAGATTTCCGGAGGTTATTAAGATTGCCGATGTTGCGCTCGATCCATATACGGATCATGGGCATGATGGTGTATTGGTTGACAACAATGTAGATAACGATCAAACGCTAGAATTACTTCAAGATCAAGCTATGCTTTTAGCTCAATCTGGGGCAGATGTTCTTGCTCCATCTGACATGATGGATGGAAGAGTTAGAGTCATTAGAAATATCTTGGAGTCAAACGGATTCGTCGATACAGTAATTTTATCCTATGCTGCTAAATACGCCTCTAGTTTTTATGGACCGTTTAGAGCAGCTGTTGGATCCTCTGCTAATCTTGGTAAGGCTTCAAAAAAAACATATCAGATGAATTTTGCAAACCTTGATGAGGCTCTTCACGAAACAGCTATGGATATAGAAGAGGGAGCAGATATTGTTATGGTAAAGCCTGGAACAGCATATTTAGACGTAGTTCACGCAATTAAATGTGAGTTCCAAATACCGACATTTGTTTATCAAGTGAGCGGCGAATATTCGATGCTTCAGTTAAGTATTGAGAAGGGGTGGCTTGATAAAGATGTTATGTTAGAATCACTACTGTGCTGCAAACGAGCTGGTGCTGATGCCATCTTAACCTACGCAGCAAAGCAAATAGCATCGGAGTTAAATTCATGAGTGACAACGTCAAAGAAATTACATCTGCAAATTTTAATCAGGAAGTTCTAGAATCAGATCTACCTGTTTTAATTGATTTTTGGGCAGAATGGTGTGGTCCATGCAAACAACTTGCGCCTACAGTCGAAGAAGTTGCTGATGCAATGGTTGGGTCGGTAAAGGTTTGCAAAATGGATGTAGATTCCAATCAAGATTTGGCAGTTCAATTTGGGGTTAGATCAATCCCAACTCTTTTAATTTTTAAAAATGGTGAAGTGACCTCAACTCAAATAGGTGCCATCAGTAAGCAACAACTGGAGGATTTTATAGCGGCAGAATTATAAAAAACTTTGCATCTTGCTGGAAATGAATTATCATTTTCTCATCCTAGCTTTATAGCTATCTATCAAATCACAATCTTTTACTCCTACAAACCAGAGACACATTTATGAACTTAACCGAAATGAAAGCTAAACCAATCAATGAATTGGTAGATATTGCTGAAAGCCTTGGAATTGAAGATGTTGGGCGACTCAAGAAACAAGAAATTATCTTCCGCATTTTTAAACAACAAGCCAAAGAAGGTGTTGATATTCATGGTGGAGGGGTTCTAGAAATTTTAAATGATGGGTTTGGTTTTCTAAGATCCCCAGAGGGTTCTTATTGCTCTGGACCGGATGATATTTATGTCTCTCCCAGTCAAGTTAGAAAGTTTAGCTTGAGAAAAGGGGATGAAATTCATGGAAAAATCCGACCTCCCAAAGATAGCGAAAGGTACTTTGCTTTGGTTTACGTCGACACAATCAACAAAGAAGCTCCAGAAAAAACAAAAAAGAAAATTCTCTTTGAGAACTTAACTCCTCTTTTCCCAACATCCCGTCTAACCCTTGAGCAGGGTAGCGGATCTGCAGAAGATCTATCTTCTAGAATTATTGATCTGGCTTCTCCAATTGGTAAGGGACAGCGCGGATTAATTGTTTCGCCGCCAAAAGCAGGTAAAACATTAATGCTGCAAAGTATTGCTCATTCAATTACTAAAAATAATCCTGAGGTTGAATTAATAGTGTTGTTAATTGATGAGCGTCCAGAAGAAGTAACAGATATGTCTAGGACTGTAAGAGGTGAGGTTGTTGCAAGCACATTTGATGAGCCTCCAACAAGGCATGTTCAGGTAGCAGATATGGTGATTGAAAAAGCTAAAAGACTCGTTGAGCACAAGAAAGATGTGGTTATTTTATTAGACTCTATTACTAGATTGGGTAGAGCATATAATTCAGTTCAGCCCGCCTCTGGAAAAATCCTTTCTGGCGGTGTTGATTCTAACGCTCTTGAAAGACCAAAAAGATTTTTTGGTGCTGCAAGAAATTTAGAAGAGGGCGGTAGCCTTACTATTATTGCAACCGCACTAGTTGAAACTGGATCTAAAATGGATGAAGTAATTTATGAGGAGTTCAAGGGAACGGGTAACATGGAGATCCATCTTGAAAGAAAAATTGCTGAAAAGAGAATTTACCCAGCAATTAATATAAGACGCTCAGGAACGAGAAGAGAAGATCTTTTAACAAGCCCAGAAGAACTCCAAAGAATGTTTATTCTTAGAAAAATCCTTGATGATATGGAAGATTCACAAGCAATAGAATTTTTAATTGAAAGATTAAAATCCTCTAAAACAAATGACGAATTCTTCAGCGCAATGAAAAGTGGCAATGGAAATGGGAAGAAGAAATAGTTTAGCTTAGACCTCTGCTAAAGCTGCTTTGACCATCTCTTTATCATGTGGAGATTCTGCTAATACAATTTTTCTAAAACCATATTCCTTGGCTAACTCTTCTATTCTTCTTGACGCAACTATCAATACTGCCTCTTGATTTTCATTAACCGGCATTTCTTTAATAAATACTTTTAAGCTTTGATGCGTATAGATTAAGACTACTAACTTAGTTTCATTTCTGATTTTTGAAACATCAACATTTGTTTCATCATGAGATGCATAACAAGGAAATGCATCGATATCTGCATCAGTCATAGTTACAATTCGAGGATTTTGTTCCCCACAAAAGACCAGACATTTTTTGTAGCCCATTTCTTTGATGACATTTGCTAAACCGGCAGAATCAAATGTAGGTGGAGTTGATGAAGTAAGCTGAAATTTAAGTAAAGATTCTTGAGTTGCCAGCCCAATTGCAAGAATAGGAATATTTATATTGGCAACTATAGCCTCTTGATAAAATTTGCGACCATAGATCACAGCAGATTGACTAGTAAATATCAAAACATCATAACCCTTTAAATTATTTATATATTCCAAGGTTTTTGAGGGCGGCTCAGTTTCTAAGATTCTTGTGAGCGGTATATGAACAAAGTTTTGGTGAGAGCTTTCAAGCAAAGAATTAGTTTTTTGGCCAAGATCTGCAGGCCTTGTATTTACAATCATTTATTGTTGAATAATTTCTTTGGCACCGTTTTTAATTAGTGTTTTTATTAAATTTTGCAAAGCATCAATTTTATTATCTAATTCAAATTTGACTACTTCATTATAAACTTTAGATCCATCCTGGTTTGAAACTCTCACTTGAAGTTCTGCATTTTGAGCGTCAATTTTACACAACGCAGAAATTGGAGATAAGCAATTACCCTCTAGAGAAGCAACAACCATTCTTTCAATTTGTGTAGCTTGATAGGTTGATTCATCGTTAAGCAATTTAAGTAAATTACCTAATTGAGATTCAAGCTCATCGGTATTAATTTCTATACCAATTGCCCCTTGAGCTGCTGCTGGCAACATCTGATCTTCTGAAAACAAGTACATGTTTGGGTGCACAATTTTCAATCTATTCAGCGCTGCTTTAGCCACAATTAAACCATCCAAGTTATCAGTATTAATTTTATTAATTCTGGTTTGAATATTGCCCCTGATTGGCACTATGTTTAATTTTGAATTCATCGAAAGTAACTGAGATTTTCTTCTAGGTCCTGATGTAGCGATTTTAAGATTTTTTGATAAATCATCAATGGTTAAACCTTCTCTTAAAAGAAGAGCATCTCCATAATCCTCTCTTGGCAGAGTTGCTGCAATGCTAAATTGTGGATCTATCAATGCAGGCACATCCTTAAGGCTATGCACAGCTATATCAGCAACATCATTTACTAAAGCTGCTTCTAAATTTGACACAAACAATCCTTTCCCGCCAATAGTGTGTAAGGGTGCATCTGTAAGATCACCCTCTGATTCCATTTCGACAATCTCACAAATGCATTCAGGATTAGAGAGTTTAATTCGCTCTATGAACTCATTGGTTTGAAGCATTGCTAGTGGGGAGCGTCTAGTTGCTATTCTTATCTTCATTGTAAAATCATGAGCCTTACATCTCCGATGGTTTTTTCTTTCAGAATATTTAAGGTTTTACTTAATTTGAGCTCAGTATGCTTATTTGTTTCAAGAAACACCTTCCCGCTCTCATTTAAAACATTACTTTGATAGATTGTTCTGATTAAAACTTTATAGTCAATTTGGTCAAATGGAGGATCTAAAAAAATAACATCAAATTTTTGTTTATTTGTTTTAAGCCACCTACTAGCATCAATGCATGCGGCTTGAATTTTATCTTCATAGCCAAGATGAATAATATTTTTTTTAATACTTTTGAACAAACTTTTTTCTTTCTCCACAAATGTGACATGCTGCGCGCCTCTTGATAAGGCCTCTAAACCTAAACTGCCAGTGCCAGCAAACAAATCAAGACAAGATTTACCCTCTAATTCAAATTGAAGCCAACTAAATAAAGTTTCTTTTGCACGATCAGTTGTTGGCCTTAGGGCAGGGGTAGCTCTAAAAACTATTCGATAGCTCTTGTGTCTACCTCCAATTATTCTTATGCTTGACGTGTTCAATTTTTAAAATTTTTACAGAGTATAAATTATAACGTCTATGTCTAAAGAACAATTTTTAATTGCTATGAGATTTTTAGCCGCATCGGTAAGTGTGATTTCGACAAAAGATTCATCAGGTAAGTCATATGCTATGACGGCGTCCTCTGTAACCTCTCTCACAATTGATCCTCCCTCAATTTTAGTTTGCGTCAATAAAGAGGCAAGCATTCATGATGCTTTGACTCGAGGAAAGAATTTATGCATCAACATTCTTCAAAAACATCAGCAAGAAATTTCTAATCTCTGTAGCTCCAAGAAACTTGAATCACAAAGATTTGAGAATGATTTTTGGGATACCAGCCATATTCCTTTTGTTAAACAGGCTCAATCAAATATATTTTGTAAAGTTGAAGAAACTATTGCTTATCATACTCATAAAATTGTTATTGCGAGCGTTGAAAGCTCGCAAAGCGAAGACAACTTCAATACCCTTATGTACGCAGATGGAGGATACTTAGGCTAGATGAGATATATATTTATTTTTTTACTTTCATGCTCATTGCATGCAATAGAATTATCACCCAGTAATGATAATGCTTCTGTGTATTTTATTTCTCCAAATGATGGAGAATCTATTTCAGGAAAAGTGACAGTCAGATTTGGTTTAGAGAACTTTGGTGTTGCTCCAGCTGGAACACAAATTTTGCACACAGGACATCATCATTTAATTATCGATGCTGATCTGCCTCCACTAAATCTTCCAATACCAGCTGATAAAAACCATGTTCATTTTGGAAAAGGTCAAACAGAAGTCGAGCTTGAATTAACAAAAGGAGAACACACTTTGCAGTTGTTGCTTGGTGATTTTAGGCACATACCTCACAACCCGCCCATTTATTCTGAAAAGATTCAAATAACAATAGATTAAAAATCTAAGGCCATTGTTAGAAAGGATCTCAAATCTTTTGTCACAATTGACATTGCATCCCCAGCATTAGTTCCGACAGACTCATCAATTTTTGTATCACCAACCAAACCCACTAAGCCATGAACCTGTGCCCAGTGACGAATACATTGTCGACTGAGGTCTGCGTCAGAAATTCCAGGATTTAATTCTGCGATTATTTTTATTAATTCATCAAAGGCTGAAGATGCTGCTTCTAAGAGCTCAGGGAAATCAGCTTTATTTATAATAGGGCTATGCATCAAATCATATGTATTTTTTCTTTCCAAACCAAATTTTACATAGGCAAAACCCATCTCAATAAATCTTTCTTTTGCTGTCATGTTTTCATTTTGACTGGATGCTTGATTTAATATTTTTGCTAGTTTCTCAAACCCCCTTTTCGACACTTCAGCAAGAAGATCTTCTTTAGTTTTAAAATGTCTGTAAGGTGCTGTTTGTGATACATTTGCTTCTTTAGCAATAGATCTTAAACTCATATGATCATGACCACTGGCTTCACATATATTGCAAGCACTAGAGATTAGCTCCTCTTTTAAATTACCGTGATGATATTTCATAATCAAAATAATGTTGACAGTGAATACATTAATTATATACTATGTTTACGCTGCTAACATTAATAGCATACCACACTAAATTTTATGAATAAATTTCTGAACTCATTATTATTTTTCTTTTTAGCTTTTGATCTTTCCTCAAATTCTTCTTTAGAAATCACAACGATTGAGATTCAAGATTCTTATAATACTACTCAGCGATTTCCTGGAAAAATACTTCCATTAAATTATTCAAAGCTGGCCTTTGAAGTTCCCGGCAAAATCTCTGAAGTAAAAATTGATATCGGCGATGCTGTGAAAAGGAATGACATATTAGCAGCTTTGGACCCCGCTGAAATGCAAGCAAATTTAAATCAAGCTCAGGCAAGATTTGATTTAGCAGATCAAGCCTTGAATAGGTTTAAAGATTTAAAGTCAAAAGGGTTTATCTCTAGTCAGGAATTGGATCGAGCTAATTCAGAGTTTCTTATTGCCAAAGCGCAAGTAGATTTATTTTCAGTGAAATTAGAACAAACCTTTATTCGTGCTCCATTTGATGGATATATTCAAAATAGGTTTCTTGATTCTGGGACAGTCATTAGTCCAGGAGTACCAATTTTAGAAATTATTGACTCAACAGTTGTAGAAGCTCATGTTTCAGTTCCTAGCTATGTTATCGATAGCTTGGTAGAAGGAAATTCTTACAGTTTCTTTATTGATAAGAGACTTTTGCCCGCAACGCTTAAGCGGTTTACAAAAATGAGCAATCAAGGGTCAGATAATAGATTATGCATATTTGAATTTGAGACATTCATTAGCCCGGGATCAATTTCTTACCTTCAGCTTCAACAAGTGAAATCCGAAACTGGCGCCTGGGTTCCTTTGAAATCTCTTTCTCAAGGGACGCAAGGTTTGTGGAATTTATATACAGTCTCAAAAAATAGTAATAACCAATTCAAAGTTGCTAAAGAAATAGTTGAATTAATTCATGTTGAAGGAGATAACGCATATATTTCAGGAACTATTTCAACTGGAGATATGGTGGTATCTGGAGGAGCTGAGAAGGTGATTGAGAATGAAATTTTAAAAACAAACTAAATAATGATTCTGCTCAAGATTTTATTTGATCGACCTAGGGTCTTCAGTTTACTGTTAACCTTTATCTTTTTAGCTGGTATTTTTTCTCTTAGCACTCTTCCTAGACAAGAGAATCCAGAGCTTGCTCAGCGATGGTCATCAGTGCAAAGCATATATCCCGGAGCATCGCCAACACGAATTGAAACACAAATTTTAGAACCGCTGGAGGCCAAGCTGAGAGAGGTATATGAACTTGATGAAATTATTTCATTTGCTTCCCAGGGATTTTCAACCACGGTTTTAGCTATCAAAGATGAGGTTCCACCCTCTCTCATAGAGCAAGTATGGTCTGAAGTTCAGGATAAAATGGATCAAGCATCATTTGTATTGCCTCAAGATGTTAAGCCCCAATTAATTAGAAGTAGCGGTCCTCCAATAACGCTTCTTTATTCATTAACTTGGAATGGTGATGGAAAAACTCCATTAATTCTTTTATCACGCATTGCAGAGGATCTTCGACAAACCCTAGCCTATGTCAGTGGTTCAGATAGAAGTCATACATACGGTGCTGCCGATGAGGAGGTTTTAGTTGAGATAGATAATGCTAAATTGTCTGCGCTTGGTTTATCTTTTCAAGAAGTTGCACAAGTATTATCTGGGTTAGATACAAAAAAACCAATCGGACAAATTTCACAAAATGGAAAAGAGCTTCTTGTGAAATCAAAAGATAATTTAACCAATATTTCACAAGTAGCAAACCTACCAATTAAGGTTTTTAACGACTACGAGATTATACGTTTGGGTGACATTGCGACTTTGTCAAAAAATCCAAGAGATCCACCAGAAGAACTTTCTCTTTTTAATGGAGAAAGATCTGTATTGGTCAACATTAGTGGAGCTTTCTCACAAAGAGTGGACCTATATGTCGATGATATTGAAAAGGTAGTTAATGAATTCAGAGATCAATTACCCTCAGAGATTTCACTCGAGAAAGTGTATGACGAATCTTATTATTTTAAAGAAAAATTTAATACTTTATATACAAGCATCTTATTTGCGATTTTGATTGTCGTCGGGATTAGTTATTTCCTTCTCGGTTTTAAATCAGCCCTAATTGTTGGATCGGTTATTCCTTTAACTATTTTTTTAGTGTTATTTGGCTGCACATTACTTGGACTGCCTTTACATCAAACCTCAATGACTGGAATTATTATTGCTCTCGGCTTGCTGATCGATAATGCCATTATTGTGGTCGAAGATTTCAAATATAGGCGCAACTTAGGACATTCTAGAGAGCAAGCCTCATATGAAACATTTCAACATCTATGGATACCTCTTGCTGCAGCAACTGCAACAACAGCACTATCTTTTTTTCCAATTGCTGCCGGAGCAGGCCCTAGTGGAGAATTTGTAGGAGGTATGGCAAAAACAGTTATCCTTTCAATTACTTCTTCGCTATTCCTTGCACTTTTTGTAGTGCCAGTCCTCTTAAACTATTTAGATCAAATAAAATTTTTTGAAAAAGAAATCTTTGGTGGCAATGGCTACTCAAATGAAAAACTGTTTCGAAGATATAGAGCTATTCTGACTTGGTCATATGATGTTCCTAAAAGAGGCATCATGATTGCAATGATATTGCCTGCTCTTGGTTTTATTTCTTTTCCATTTTTAAAGGCAGATTTCTTTCCTGAGCTTGATAGAAATATGTTTAAGGTGCTGGTAGAGCTTCCGCAAAATTCAAATGTAGAAAGTTCAGAAAAAGCAGTTTTAGAGTTAAGAGATTCCATTGCTAAAAGTGAAATTGTGCAAGATGATTTTTGGTTTATTGGGAGAAGATTACCAAGAATCCTCTATAATGTTGTTGGAGGAGATACAGCCTTGGGCGCTAATAATTTAGCACAAGGTGTTTATATCAGCACTTCTTACAAAGAAATGGTTGAGAAACTACCAAAGCTTGCAAAAAGACTCACTGCTGAAAATCCTGACTTAAAAATTATTGTAGATAAATTTGATTCGGGGCCTCCTGTTGATGCAGCAGTTGAGTACAGCATTGATGGGCCTGATCTAGATATCCTTAGAGCCTTAGGAAAAAAATTAGAGTTAATTGTGAGAGATGCTCCAGGAGTATTCTTAACTAAAAGTGAGCTTGCTGGTGGAGCAACAAACTTGGAGTTTGCCTTTAATGAATCCAATCTTGCATTAGGCTCAATTTCAGGAGATTTTTTTATTAATGAGTTAGCGATTGCAAGTGAAGGTAGAGTTATTGGCACCATGCTTGATGGAAATAAAGAGTTATCAATCAAAATACGAGGATCATCAACTGATTCAATCGAATCAACTCAATTTTTATCCGTTCCCTCTCAGGAAGGTTTTGATTATTCTTCAAACTATGGGGAGTTCAAGGTAACCAATCAAGCTAATTTTGTTTCTCGTGATGCTGGCAAGAGGCAAAATCAAGTTTCAGCATGGATTTGGCCTGACTTGCTTCCATCGCAAACCGAAAAATATTTGGCAGATAAGTTGGAAACTTTTAAAGCTGAGCTTCCTCCTGGATATATTTTTGAGGTAGGAGGAGAGGCTGAGGCACGAGGGCAATCTCAATCTAATATATTCTCATCAGCAATTTTATTTTTTATCTTAATAATTATTGCATTGGTTGCAGCATTAAATTCATTTAGACAAGCCGGCTTAATTTTAAGCGTTGCGTTTTGGTGCACAGGATTGGCATTTTTGGGCTTAACAATAGGTCAAGCTAACTTTGGGTTTATTGGCTTGGTTGGCGCCATTGGGCTAGCAGGTTTATCTATTAATGATTCTATTGTTGTTTTGTCACATATTAAAGAGGCAAATGCCAATTCACCAATAACCAAAGAAGATCTGGTTGAAGTCATCATCAGATCAACCCGTCATGTTATTACTACATCAGCTACAACTATAGGTGGATTTTTACCATTGCTAATTACTAGCATTTTTTTTAAGCCTTTAGCTTGGGCAATGGCTGGCGGAGTTATTGGGTCTGCAATCATTGCTTTGTTTTACATTCCTGCTTGCTACGCGATTTCAAAAAAGCTATAAATTAATAGATATAAATTTTAAGAGATAAGTATGAAATTATTTATGGTTCATGTGGGCTTTTATGATGATGAAGTTGGAGAAGGTATTTATGAATCCCACATTAATTTTTTTGTGGCAGCAGGTAATCCTAAATCTGCAAAGAAAAAAATCATGAGTATGAGTAAATTTAGAAATAAAAAAATGCATATTGACGGAATCAAAGAGATCAATAATGTAGATGGTTACGAGGTTCATCTAATTAAAAATCCGAAGCAAAAAAAAGCTAAGGTATATTCATATGATGAATCAAAAAAACTTTAATTAAAATTGGAAGCAACGATATGAGAAGAATAATTACAGGTCACAATCAAGCAGGAAAATCAGTTATTACTATTGATGGCCCTCCAGCTAGATCAATTGGTGAAGATGTTGGCGGTCTTTTTGAAATTTGGAATACTGACGGCATGCCTATTGATGTAACTGATAATTTAGATAGGGCGGACTCAGAAATAATTTTATCGCCTCCTGCTAATGGAACGAAGTTTAGATATTTTCAAATCAATCCAACTCCAGATGGTGTTCCTTGGGATGTTTTGCAAGATCTTGCAGCCGAAGCCTTTGATCGAATAGGTGCGGCTCATCATAGGATTGATACTTCCAAACATCCCGCAATGCATAAAACAGAGACTATCGACTATATTATTTTATTAAAAGGTGATGTCAGCCTCCTACTTGATGAAGAAGAGGTAAGGCTAGAGCCATTTGATACTGTGGTTCAAAGGGGTACAAACCATGCATGGGTTAATCATGGAGAAGAGCCTGCGTTGCTTATTGCAGTCTTGATTGATAGTGAGCTAAAAGAGTAAACTGCAAAAGAGTTAGAGTACATATAGCCTATGTTTCAAGTAAAACAAGTTGCAGCAGCCTTGGGTGCAGAATTGCATGGAGTTGATTTATGCCAAGATCTTTCTTTAGATGTTTACGCTGAAATTAGAAGATTACTCGTAGAGCACCAAGTTATTTTTTTTAGGGATCAAGATATATCTCCTGCTCAACATAAAGCGCTAGCTGAATCTTTTGGGCCAGTTCAAACTCATCCTGCATATGAAACAGTAGATGGATTTCCAGAAATTACTATCTTAGAAAGCACCGCAGACAAACCTTCCAAGATAGAGGTGTGGCACTCTGACATGACTTTTCGGAAACATCCCCCTCTCGGCTCTGTTTTAAGGTCAAAAATTTGCCCGCCAAAAGGTGGTGATACTATGTGGGCAAGCATGACTGCCGCTTATGAGGGCCTGTCAAAGAATATGCAGGAATTTCTTTCAACTTTAGAGGCTGAACATGATTTTAGTTATGGATTTAAGGAAAGTTTAGCTGAGCCAGGTGGAAAGGAACGACTAGCACAGGCAGTAGCAGATAATCCTCCTGTTCAGCATCCTGTTATAAGAGTTCATCCTGAAAGCGATCAAAAAGTAATTTTTGTAAATGCGTTGTTTACTACAAGAATAATTGGATTGCCTGAGAAAGAAAGCACAGCAATATTACAATTTTTGTATGATCACATAATTACCGCTGAATATACATGTCGCTTTAAATGGGAGCCAAATTCAATTGCTATATGGGATAACCGAAGCACTCAACATAAGCCAATCAATGATTATTTTCCATCTCACAGATTGTTGCAGCGAGTCGCAATTGATGGCGACAAACCCTATTAAGTTATTTTTTTAGAAATGCTAAAAGACTACTTGTAATCTCATATTCATTAGTTTGAATGGTTAGCGTTTCACAAGCATGGAGATACTTAGAATTTCCAATTTGATCTTTTCTGAAATCATATATCATCCTTGCAAATTTTTTCTCTAATTCAATATGTCCTTGGATGCAAAGAATATGATTTTCAATATAAAACATTCCATTTGGGCATGTCGAAGATCCTGCAATTAAAGTTGCATTTTTTGGGAGGTTTTCAACTTCATCTTGGTGGCTAAAAACTAAATTATATTTTTCCCCTTTATCTCCATATTCATAGCCATTATGATTGAACGAAATTGAATCAACTCCAGCATGCCAGCCATTCGGAGATTTTCGCACAGAACCTCCTAGTGCCTCTGCAATAATTTGATGACCAAAACATACGCCCACCAATTTTTTTTTGTTTCGATCTAGTGCTTGAATAAACTTTTTGAGGTCATGGATCCATTGATCATCATCATAGGCGCTCGCCTTACTTCCGGTAATTAAATAGGCATTACATTCATTTATGTCTCTTGGATAGTCACCGAATTGAACTTCATAGGTTTGAAATTGAATATTGGGATCTACAGACCAGAATATTTTAGAAAACATTTCAGGATATTGACCAAAGGCTGAGGCTCCATCTATTAGGACAGTATCTGAGTTAAGGATTCCAATTTTCATAAATATTATTTTTTCTTAATGTAGTATATTCAATTCATGAAAAGCAATAGACTTATTTCTTGCATTATTGCAATTGTTTCATCTCCTTTATCAGCTTCTGGAATTGATGCTTCAATTAACGCAACCGTTCAACCTATTACAAACCTCTTATCGTCTTTTATTTTCTATGAGGTTGAAATTTTTGGAGCTTCAATGCCACTAATAGTTTTATGGTTAATCGGAGCAGCTATTTTTTTTACTGCCTACTTTAATTTTTTAAATCTACGTGGATTTAAACATGCTTTCCAATTATTAAGAGGAGACTACTCGAGGCCAGATAACGAAGGTGAGTTGACTCATTTTCAAGCACTATCAACAGCTGTTTCTGGGACTGTAGGAATTGGAAATATTGCTGGAGTAGCCATTGTTATTTCAATTGGTGGTCCAGGCGCTACATTTTGGTTAATTGTTGCTGGGTTCCTAGGCATGTCTACAAAGTTTGCAGAATGCGTGGCTGGAGTGATGTACAGAAAAGTTAATTCTGATGGAAGTATTTCTGGGGGCCCTATGTATTATTTAGAGGCTGGATTGCATCAAAAAAATTTATCTTGGCTTGCTAAGCCGATGGGATTATTTTATGCGGTGGCTATTGTTGTTGGATGTTTAGGTATTGGTAATATGTTTCAATCCAACCAAGCTTTTCAGCAATTTATCTTTATTACAGGAGGAGATGCTAGCTATTTTCTAGATAAAGGATGGCTTTTTGGTTCGATCCTAGCTGGCATAGTTGGGTTAGTTGTAATTGGTGGTATTAAAGGTATTGCAAGGGTCACTTCAAAGCTCGTTCCATTCATGACTCTCACTTATGTTGTTGGAGCATTGCTTGTAATTGTGATGAATGCAGAAAAGGTTCCATGGGCCATCTCAGCAATCTTAACAGAAGCATTTAATCCGAGTGCGATGAGTGGAGGAATGTTGGGCATTATGATTTTAGGTTTTCAAAGAGCAGCATTTTCTAATGAGGCTGGAATTGGCTCAGCTGCAATAGCTCATGCCACAGTTAAAACTCAAGAACCTGTAACTGAGGGTTATGTTGGTTTGATGGAACCATTTATAGATACAGTCATTATTTGTACTCTTACAGCCTTAGTCATTTTAACCACAGTCTATGAGCCTTCAATGGCAAATCAAGGAATTCAAGGCATAGCTTTGACTTCTCAAGCGTTTAGTAGCACTTTAAGCTGGTCAGTACTGCCCCTATCATTTATTGCAATATTGTTTGCATTTTCAACAATCCTGTCTTGGTCATATTATGGCTTGAAGGGTTGGACATATATTGTTGGAGAATCTGCATTAGCAGAAAATATCTTTAAAGTATTTTTTTGTATATTTATAGCTTTGGGTTGCACGATTAATTTAACTGCAGTTTTAGATTTTTCAGATGCTGTAATTTTTGTTGTAGCTGTTCCAAACATATTAGGACTGTATATTTTAGCTCCAGTAATTAAAAAAGAGCTTGCAAATTATCAGGGAAGATTGAAAAGTGGTGATATAAAAAACTATAGAGAAATATGATAAAAGGTTATTGCGATCCTCAATTTCAAAAAGTTTATGATGCTTTTGCTAATGCTATAGAGAGTGGATTTGAAACAGGGGCAGCGCTTTCGATTGAGCATAAAGGTGAAATAATTGTTAACCTTTGGGGCGGGCATCAAGATGCGAATAAAACAAAAGCTTGGCAAGAGAACACTTTGGTTAATGTTTTCTCTGTTACCAAAGCGGTAACTGCAACATGTGTATCTAGGCTAATCGATCAAGATCAATTAGATCCGAACAAAAAGGTCGATCATTATTGGCCTGAATATGGTTGTAATGGCAAAGAGGATACCAAGGTCAGCGATTTGTTGTGTCATAGAGCTGCAATGTTTGGATTTAAAGATGGAATTCCGGCAGGTTCATTTCAAGACTGGGATAAGTTTACCCAGCAACTTCAATTTCAAGCTCCTTATAGAAAACCTGGAATCTCTCAGGGATATCATGCATTAACATTTGGCTGGTTAGTTGGAGAGCTGATTAAGCGAGTAGATGGTCGCTCTGTTGGTAAATACTTTAAAGAAGAAATAGCGGACCCATTGAATATCGACTTTCACATTGGTCTCACTAATAGCGATTTTGCAAGATGTGCAGATATGTTAATGATACCCAGGGATAACATAAAGCTTCCAGGAGAGTTTCTAAAATATGTACCTGACTTTTTCTTACCACAAAGACTGAAAAATTTTAAGAGCGCTTTATTGAGTGGAGATTTTTTAGAGGCTTTTAAGGAAAGAGAGGATGATGATAATTACGTCAATTCTCATGATTGGCGTATGGCAGAAATCCCCTCAGCAAACGGACATGGAACTGCCCAAAGCTTAGCAACTTTATTTGGCATTTTGAGTAATGGTTGTTCAAGAGATGGAATATCTATTATGAGTGAAGCGTCTCTTCAAAATGCTATTACACCTCACTCAAATGGACCTGATTCAGTGCTGTTTGGAGCTCCAATAAAATTCGGGTTGGGTTATGAGTTAGCTCAAGGAATAGCGAATGTCGGAAATATTTCACCAGCTTTTAATAATCAAATGTTTGGTCATGCTGGGGTTGGAGGCGCAGTAGCATTTGGTGATCCAGATAAAGGAATTGGATATGGATTTATCTGCAATCAGCAGCACAAGCCCACGGAATTGTATCGAACCAGTAACTTTCTTACAGCAGAGCTGTATTCAATAATTTCTTAGCTTACTCTAGTTTTGATTAGGTTGAGGAGCTTTTCTTGAAAAGAAATTCCATGAAGATGGCTCTAAGCTCTCAATAATTGAGCCTCCATTTGCCTCAATAACACTCTCGATATCTTTCATTAATTCAAAATAACCAAGAGCTTTATAGCACTCTCTGATAATTTGCAAAGCCCGCATATTTTCAGATGTATTAGGAATATTTTCAATTACATACTTAGCTCTCCTAAGAGCAGCTACATATGCTTTTCTTTTTAGGTAATACTCAGCAGCAACTAATTCATTTTTTGCAATTAAACTTCTTAAATATACTAATCTTTGCGAGGCATATGGAGCATATTGGCTTTGCGGAAATCGTGTTAAAAATTCAGACAGCTCTCCAAATGCTTGTTTTGCACCAGAAATATCTCTATTTGATAGGTCAGACTTAAATACTCTCGCAAAAATACCTTTGTCTCTGGTATAACTAGCTATTCCCCTCATAAAATAGGCATAATCAATATTTGGATGTCTGGGATTGAGGCGAATAAATTTTTCGGCAGCTTCGTGTGAAGCTTCATCTTCACCATTCATATAATAAGCATATATTAATTCAGATTGAGCTTGTTCTGCATATCGGCCGAAAGGGTATCTTGCTTCAATTGCTTGGAGAGACTCAATAGCAGAAAAGAAATTATTGGCCTTCATTCTCCTTTGCGCAGTATCGTAATACACCTTTTCAGGTCTCTCCATAACTGGCGCATCAGAATTACAACTTGTAATAAACAGAGTTAGAATTATCGCTACAGCTATATTAACTTGTATATATTTTTTTATTTGCATATTCGGTATTGTATTTTACATTTATTAGAGCATTTAGGTTAATTCAATTACTTTAGATTGTAAGATGGTGAAATAGTTTTTAGATTACACATATGATCCATAAAAATATCAATGAAGAGCAGAATAATTCTAGACTGGATCATGCTGCAACCTCATTATTCGAAGACTTTTCAAGAAGCCAAATTCAAAGATGGATATCTCAAGGAAATCTTCTGGTAAATGGAGAAATCCTTAAAGCAAAAGACAAAGTGCATACGGGTGATGAAATGTCTTTAGATCCAATTTTTGAAAACAGAGTCTCTTGGGAAGGCGAAGACATACCTATTAATATTTTGCATGAGGAAGAAGATTTTATAATTATCAATAAATCGCCAGGTTTGGTAATGCATCCAGGCGCAGGTTGTCATAGCGGCACCCTGGCAAATGCTTTGGCATTTCATTTTCCAGAATTAAAAAAATTGCCCAGATGCGGCATAGTTCATAGATTAGATAAAGATACCTCTGGGCTATTGGTGGTTGCTAAAAATGAAAAATTTAGAAATTTTTTTGTTACTAAGCTTCAAGATAGAGAGATTTTTAAGCAATATGAGGCAATAGTTGTCGGGCAAGTGATTGGAAGTTTTTCCATAGATCATCCTTTGGAAAGGGATCCTAGAAATAGAGTGAAAATGAGAGCGACTGATTTTGGAAGAGATGCTGTTTCTCATGTTTCTTTAATCAAGTTTTATAAAGGCTATTCTCATATTTCTATTGAGATAGAAACAGGAAGAACGCATCAAATAAGAGTTCATTTAAGCCACCAAAAATTGCCAATAATTGGCGATAGCTTGTATAACCCTAGAAATCTTATCGCTAAAAATACTACTAAAGAATTAATAGGCCATATCCAGAATTTTTCTAGACAAGCATTGCATGCCTCAAAAATTAGATTTCCATCTTCACAGAAAGAAGGTATTTTTTATGAATTTCAAGCAGATCTTCCTCAAGATATGCAATCTTTAATTAAAGAAATGGAATAACCGCTAAAGCCTTTTAGATCAGCCAAAAAACTTGTTTTTCATCATAATTGATGTATAAAACCATACTTAAAAGTAAATACCTTAAATAAATGAAACTGTCAGGCGGAGATCTGTTAATGCGTGCCCTTAAAGATGAGGGGGTAAAGTTTATATTTGGCTACCCCGGTGGAGCTGCATTGCACATTTACGACTCTATATTTAAACAAAAGGCTTGTGAGCATATTTTAGTTCGTCATGAACAAGGTGCTACCCATGCTGCAGATGGCTATTCTCGTGCGACAGGGAAGCCAGGCGTTGCTTTGGTTACTTCAGGCCCTGGTGCAACGAATGCAATTACAGGACTTGCAACTGCTTACATGGACTCTATACCACTCATTGTTATCTCCGGTCAGGTTCAAAGCCATTTAATTGGAACTGATTCATTTCAAGAAACAGACATGATTGGCATCTCCAGACCTATAGTTAAACATAGTTTTATTGTTCAAAATGCTAAGGATATTCCTCAAATTGTTCAAGAAGCTTTTCATATAGCTACAACTGGCAGACCGGGTCCAGTTGTTATAGATATTCCAAAGGATAAAACAGATCCTGCTCAACTTTTTGAATATAAAAGGGCTAAAGAGATCTCCTTACGTTCCTATCAACCCAGAGTTTTCCCCCATCCTGGTCAGATAAAAAAAGCTAGCAAGAAGATTTTGTCTGCTGAGCGTCCTGTGATTTATGCCGGTGGAGGAGTTATCCTAGGTAATGCTCATAAAGAGTTAATATCATTAAATAAAATATTAAAAGCACCTGTAACTAACACTTTAATGGGTCTGGGGGCATACCCAGCAAAAGATAAATATTTTATGGGAATGCTTGGTATGCATGGAACTTATCAAGCAAATATGGCCATGCATAATGCCGATATTATTATTGCAATTGGTGCCAGGTTTGATGACCGTATTACCAATACTCCTTCAATGTTTGCACCCAATGCAAAGATTGTTCATATTGATATAGATCCTGCTTCAATTTCTAAAATTATTAATGCTGATATTCCAATTGTTGGTCAGGTTAAAGAATCATTGATTGCATTGATTAAAGAAATTAAACGTTCAAAGATCAAAATAGATTCAGATGCATTAGATAATTGGAACATGCAAATTTCTCAGTGGCGTGAAAAACATGGTCTCGACCATGATTTGTATTTAAGTAAAATAAAATCTTCAATGATTGCACCTCAGGTTGTTGTTCAAGAGCTCTATCATGCAACTAACGGTAATGCCTTTGTGACTTCAGACGTTGGTCAGCATCAAATGTTTGTTGCGCAATACTATCATTTTAATAAACCTCGAAGATGGATCAATTCAGGCGGGCTTGGAACAATGGGCTTTGGTCTTCCTGCTGCTATGGGCGTAAAATTAGCTTTTCCAAAGGATGAGGTGGTATGCGTAACTGGTGAGGGAAGCATCCAAATGTGCATCCAAGAATTATCAACATGCTTGCAATACAATCTACCGATAAAAATTATAAATATAAATAACGAAGCACTAGGTATGGTAAGGCAATGGCAAGATATGAACTATGGAGGAAGGCACTCAGCAAGCACATACGCAGATTCATTGCCTGACTTTGTAAAGCTCGCTCAATCCTATGGGCATGTGGGTATGAAAGTTACTAAACAATCTCAGCTCAAAAAAACTCTAGAAAAAGCTTTCGCTATGGAAGATAGATTAGTTTTCATTGATGTTTATGTTGACCCAAACGAACATGTTTACCCCATGTTGGTTGCTCCAAATGGCAGCATGAAGGATATGTGGATCAAAAAAAATACCAAAGCATGAAAAGAATTATATCCATATTAATCGAAAATAAACCCGGAGCTCTTGCTAGAGTAGTGGGTTTATTTCATCAGCGTGGCTATAACATTGAAACTCTTAATGTGGGGCCGGTATTTGACGGAACTTATTCTAGAATGACAGTTACTACCAGAGGATCTGAGAATGATGTTGAGCAAATTACAAAACAAATTAATAAAATTATTGACGTTATAAAAGTATCTGATTTAACAGAAGGCGATCACCATGAGTATGAATTTATTATGATTAAGTTTAAACATAGTGAAAAAATACAAAAAATTGTTAAGAGCTTGAATGGAAAGATTCACGAAAAAAACAAAGATGTCATAGTAATGTCTGCTTGGGGTTCATCTAGCGATATAGAGGTTGCTATAAAATCCATCGGAAAAGTAAATCTTCTCGAAATAGCTAGATCTGGAAGCATAGGATTACATGAAGGTGAAAGGATTTTAAAAATTTAGGAGAAAAATAGAATGAAAATTTTTTATGATGATGATGCGGATATCTCAATTATTCAAAATCTAAAAGTTACTATCGTTGGATATGGATCACAGGGACATGCTCATGCAAATAATCTACATGAGTCTGGAGTTGAGGTTACAGTTGCTTTAAGAGAGGGTTCATCATCATGGTCAAAAGCAGAAAATGCTGGACTTAGAGTAGCAAAAGTTGCCGAGGCTGTTAGTGATGCAGATATAGTGATGATACTTGCCCCCGATGAATTTCAACAGGGCTTATATGAATCAGAGATTAAATCAAATTTAAAATCTAAAGCAGTTTTAGCATTCGCGCATGGATTTAATATTCATTTTAAGAAAATCATTCCTAATGATGAAACATCGGTAATTATGATTGCTCCAAAAGGGCCTGGTCATACTGTAAGAAGCACCTATTTAAATGGTGGAGGGGTTCCATCTTTAATTGCAATCTATCAAGATGGTAGCAATCCCAATAATCATAGCGCACGTGATATTGCGCTCTCATATGCCAAGGCTAACGGAGGAACGAGAGCGGGTGTTCTTGAGACTACTTTTAAAGAAGAAACTGAAACTGATTTATTTGGCGAGCAGGCTGTTTTATGTGGTGGCATGACAGCATTAATTAAAGCAGGCTACGAGACTTTAGTTGAGGCTGGATACAGCCCAGAAATGGCATATTTTGAATGCCTACATGAAACAAAATTAATTGTAGATTTAATTCATGAGGGTGGAATAGCAAACATGCATTATTCAATTTCTAATACTGCTGAATTTGGAGACTACGTCAGTGGTCCAGAGGTCATTACAGATGACACAAAAGAAGCTATGAGAGGAATTTTAAAAAGAATTCAAACTGGTGAATTTGCAGATCAATTCTTAAACGATTGTCGACAAAGTAATGATGGATCAGGCGGCCCAATCATGAAAGAGAAGCGTAAAAATACAGCTTCTCATTCTATTGAGCAGGTTGGGGCAGAGCTTAGATCAAAGATGCAATTTCTTCATTCAGAACGCCTAGTAAATAAAGATAAAAATTAGTGATAAAACTGGTTGATATTTATAACTAAGGGTATACAATTCTCCGTTCCGGCCTAGAGCTGGCAAGTTCTTTTAACATATTTGGTTACTCGTGTGGGTGTTCAAAATACGAGATATATATTTTTAGTTACTTTTAATATTTTATAAAAGTAACACAACATGATTTTAATTGAAGAGTTTGATCATGGCTCAGATTGAACGCTGGCGGTAGGCTTAACACATGCAAGTCGTGCGAGAAAGTATCTTCGGATATGAGTAGAGCGGCGGACGGGTGAGTAACGCGTAGGAATCTACCTAGTAGAAGGGGATAGCCCGGGGAAACTCGGATTAATACCGTATACCTCCTTCGGGAGAAAGAAGGCCTCTCTTTGAAGCTTTCGCTATTAGATGAGCCTGCGTAAGATTAGCTTGTTGGTGAGGTAAAGGCTCACCAAGGCGACGATCTTTAGCGGGTCTGAGAGGACGATCCGCCACATTGGGACTGAGACACGGCCCAGACTCCTACGGGAGGCAGCAGTGGGGAATATTGGACAATGGGCGCAAGCCTGATCCAGCCATACCGCGTGTGTGAAGAAGGCCCTAGGGTTGTAAAGCACTTTAAGTTGGGAAGAAAAGTTATTGGTTAATATCCAATAACCGTGACATTACCATCAGAATAAGGACCGGCTAATTCCGTGCCAGCAGCCGCGGTAATACGGAAGGTCCAAGCGTTAATCGGAATTACTGGGCGTAAAGCGCGCGTAGGTGGTTTATTAAGTTGGATGTGAAATCCCCGGGCTCAACCTGGGAACTGCATCCAAAACTGATTCACTAGAGTACGATAGAGGGAGGTAGAATTCACAGTGTAGCGGTGGAATGCGTAGATATTGTGAAGAATACCAATGGCGAAGGCAGCCTCCTGGATCTGTACTGACACTGAGGTGCGAAAGCGTGGGTAGCGAACAGGATTAGATACCCTGGTAGTCCACGCCGTAAACGATGTCAACTAGCTGTTGGAGAACTATGTTCTTCAGTGGCGCAGCTAACGTAGTAAGTTGACCGCCTGGGGAGTACGGCCGCAAGGCTAAAACTCAAATGAATTGACGGGGACCCGCACAAGCGGTGGAGCATGTGGTTTAATTCGATGCAACGCGAAAAACCTTACCTATACTTGACATACTTGGAATGCTTTGTAATGAAGCAGTGCCTTCGGGAGCTAAGATACAGGTGCTGCATGGCTGTCGTCAGCTCGTGTCGTGAGATGTTCCGTTAAGTCGGATAACGAGCGCAACCCTTACCCTTATTTGCCAGCGATTCGGTCGGGAACTATAAGGGGACTGCCGGTGATAAACCGGAGGAAGGTGAGGACGACGTCAAGTCATCATGGCCCTTACGTATAGGGCTACACACGTGCTACAATGGAGAATACAGACGGACGCTAAGCCGCGAGGTGGTGCTAATCCTAGAAAATTCTTCGTAGTCCGGATTGGAGTCTGCAACTCGACTCCATGAAGTCGGAATCGCTAGTAATCGCGAATCAGCATGTCGCGGTGAATACGTTCTCGGGTCTTGTACACACCGCCCGTCATACCATGGAAGTGGATTGCACCAGAAGTAGATAGTCTAACCTTCGGGAGGGCGTTTACCACGGTGTGCTTCATGACTGGGGTAAAGTCGTAACAAGGTAGCCGTAGGGGAACCTGTGGCTGGATCACCTCCTTAACGATACTTTCGTACTAGAGTGCCCACACGAGTAATCAAATATTTAAAAGAAGATCTTTATAAGTTTTGGTATGTAATTTTCTAGTGTTTATATCATTATGATATTTACACCAGTGTCATATCTTTTTGATATGTACACGTAGATCACTGCATTTAATAGAAGAAAATTTTATTAAGTTATTCTCAAACAATAACAAAAAAACTTAGTTCGCTTAAAAGGAGAACTAAGTATATAGCCCTTTTTTAGGGTTATATGATCAAGTAATTAAGAGCACAAGGCGGATGCCTTGGCAGCTGAAGGCGATGAAGGACGTAGTAACTTGCGATAAGCTTCGGGGAGGTGGTAAACAACCTTTGATCCGGAGATTTCCGAATGGGAGAACCCAGTGTGCATAAGCACATTATCTTATACTGAATACATAGGTATATGAGGCAAACCTAGGGAACTGAAACATCTAAGTACCTAGAGGAAAAGAAATCAAAAGAGATTCCGGTAGTAGCGGCGAGCGAAACCGGACTAGCCCTTAAGCTTTTTTAAAATTAGCAAAACATACTGGAAAGTATGGCCATAGTAGGTGATAGCCCTGTATGCGAAAATTTTTTAAAAGTGAAATCGAGTAGGTCGGGACACGTGAAATCTTGACTGAACATGGGGGGACCATCCTCCAAGGCTAAATACTCTCAGCTGACCGATAGTGAACCAGTACCGTGAGGGAAAGGCGAAAAGAACCCCGGCGAGGGGAGTGAAATAGAACCTGAAACCTTGTGCTTACAAGCAGTCGGAGCAGACTTGTTCTGTGACGGCGTACCTTTTGTATAATGGGTCAACGACTTAATTTCAGTAGCAAGCTTAACCGTTTAGGGGAGGCGTAGGGAAACCGAGTCTTAATAGGGCGCTCAGTTGCTGGAATTAGACCCGAAACCGGGTGATCTATCCATGGCCAGGGTGAAGGTTAGGTAACACTGACTGGAGGCCCGAACCCACTTATGTTGAAAAATGAGGGGATGAGCTGTGGATAGGAGTGAAAGGCTAATCAAACCCGGAGATAGCTGGTTCTCTTCGAAAACTATTTAGGTAGTGCCTCATGTATTACCATTGGGGGTAGAGCACTGTTTCGGCTAGGGGGTCATCCCGACTTACCAAACCGATGCAAACTCCGAATACCAATGAGTACGAGCATGGGAGACAGACTGCGGGTGCTAACGTCCGTAGTCGAGAGGGAAACAACCCAGACCGTCAGCTAAGGTCCCAAATTATGATTAAGTGGGAAACAATGTGGGAAGGCACAAACAGCTAGGAGGTTGGCTTAGAAGCAGCCATCCTTTAAAGAAAGCGTAATAGCTCACTAGTCGAGTCGGCCTGCGTGGAAGATATAACGGGGCTAAATCATAAACCGAAGCTACGGATCTTAAATTTATTTAAGATGGTAGAAGAGCGTTCTGTAAGCGGTTGAAGGCGTGCTGTAAGGCATGCTGGACGTATCAGAAGTGCGAATGTTGACATGAGTAACGATCAAAGAGGTGAAAAACCTCTTCGCCGAAAATCCAAGGTTTCCTGTCCAACGCTAATCGAGGCAGGGTGAGTCGGCTCCTAAGGCGAGGGCGAAAGCCGTAGTCGATGGAAAACAGGTTAATATTCCTGTACTTCTTATAATTGCGATGGGGTGACGGAGAAGGTTAGGCTAGCACGGCGATGGTTGTCCGTGTTCAAGGTTGTAGACTTAGATCTTAGGTAAATCCGGGATCTTTTAAGGTCGAGAACTGATAACGACCACTCTTTTGAGTGGGAAGTAGTTGATACCATGCTTCCAGGAAAAACCTCTAAGCTTCAGATTATAAGGAACCGTACCCGAAACCGACACAGGTGGATAAGTCGAGAAGACTAAGGTGTTTGAGAGAACTATGGTGAAGGAACTAGGCAAAATGGTACCGTAACTTCGGGAGAAGGTACGCCACCATTGGTGATAAGACTTGCTCTTTAAGCTAATGGTGGTCGAAGAAACTAGGTGGCTGCGACTGTTTATTAAAAACATAGCACTCTGCAAAATCGTAAGATGACGTATAGGGTGTGACGCCTGCCCGGTGCCGGAAGGTTAATTGATGGGGTTAGCTTCGGCGAAGCTCCTGATCGAAGCCCCGGTAAACGGCGGCCGTAACTATAACGGTCCTAAGGTAGCGAAATTCCTTGTCGGGTAAGTTCCGACCTGCACGAATGGCGTAACGATGGCCACACTGTCTCCACCATAGACTCAGTGAAATTGAAATCGCTGTTAAGATGCAGTGTACCCGCAGCTAGACGGAAAGACCCCGTGCACCTTTACTATAGGTTCACACTGGACTTTGACTTTATTTGTGTAGGATAGGTGGGAGACTTTGAAGCCGAGACGCTAGTCTTAGTGGAGTCGTCCTTGAAATACCACCCTTGTAAAGTTGAGGCTCTAACTCAGGTCCGTAATCCGGATCGAGGACAGTGTGTGCTGGGTAGTTTGACTGGGGCGGTCTCCTCCCAAAGAGTAACGGAGGAGTACGAAGGTATCCTAAGCATGGTCGGACATCATGCAGATTGTATAAAGGCATAAGGATGCTTGACTGCGAGACCGACGGGTCGAGCAGGTAGGAAACTAGGTCTTAGTGATCCGGTGGTTCTGAATGGAAGGGCCATCGCTCAACGGATAAAAGGTACGCCGGGGATAACAGGCTGATACCCCCCAAGAGTTCACATCGACGGGGGTGTTTGGCACCTCGATGTCGGCTCATCACATCCTGGGGCTGGAGCAGGTCCCAAGGGTATGGCTGTTCGCCATTTAAAGTGGTACGCGAGCTGGGTTTAGAACGTCGTGAGACAGTTCGGTCCCTATCTGCTGTGGGCGTTGGAGATTTGAGGGAAGCTGATCCTAGTACGAGAGGACCGGATTGGACGAACCTCTGGTGTTCCGGTTGTCACGCCAGTGGCATTGCCGGGTAGCTATGTTCGGAAGGGATAACCGCTGAAAGCATCTAAGCGGGAAGCCTCTCCCAAGATTAGATCTCCCATAGACTTCGGTCTACTAAAGAGTCGTCATAGACTATGACGTTGATAGGCAAGGTGTGTAAGCGTTGTGAGGCGTTGAGCTAACTTGTACTAATAACTCGTGAGGCTTGATCATGTAACCTTAAAAAAGGTTCCATTGTTCAGGAATAACATATTTGTAGTGAAAAGAATTACATACCAGTTTGCCTGATGACAATAGCAGTTTGGTACCACCTGATCCCATCTCGAACTCAGAAGTGAAACGAACTCACGCCAATGGTAGTGCAAGGTCTCCTTGTGTGAGAGTAGGTAATCGTCAGGCTTTTTTCTTTGAAAGGCTCTCAGATTTTTCTGAGGGCCTTTTTTTTGTATTAAAATAACTAAATGGATATATATGAAATTTCAGATCGCATGGAACTTGAAAAACTTGTGACAGATTATGCCACCGCCGTAGATACTAAAAATTTTATGGAGTTTAATAATCTTTTTACAAAAGATGCTCATATTGATTACACAGCAGTAGGCGGAATATCAGGCAATCTCCAAGAAATTATTCATTACCTAGAAACAGCATTGGATCCTTTTCCTAATTATCAGCATTTAATTTCAAATATTTCTCTTACTTTAGATGGTGATTCAGCCAGCGGTAAAGTCATGTGTTTTAATCCCATGCAAGCAAAAGATAATCAAGTCTTTTTTTTGGGCATGTGGTACAACGATACCTATCAAAAAATCAATAACCAATGGTTTATTACTTCACGAGTTGAGGAAAGCTCTTGGGCACATAATGTTCCAAGTTTTATAAATACTAACCCCCAAAAATGATTATTGGACTTACTGGTGGCATTGGATCTGGGAAATCAGCTGTAGCTAATTTTTTTCAAGATGAAGGGATCACTGTTATAGATGCAGATGAATTAGCTAGAGAGGTCATTGATAAGAATTCACCCGGTTATAAAAGCATCGTGGACTACTTTGGCTCAAAAATTATTGATTCTAACGGATTGATTGATAGAGCGTTTTTGAGAAAAGAAGCTTTCGATGATAATAAGAAAAAAAAAGTTCTAGAATCTATCATTCACCCATTAGTCAAGGATTTGATGACAAAAAGGATAGCAACCTCAAACTCCGTCTATTCAATTATCATGGTGCCCTTAATTTTTGAGACGAACAGTATGAGTAACTATAATAGAATTCTTGTCATCGATTGTGACCCAAAGATTCAATTGGAAAGGGCAACTTTACGAGATAATAATTCAAATGAACAAATTCAAAAAATCATAGATTCTCAATGCTCAAGAGAAGAAAGGTTAAGCATTGCTAATGATGTTATTCCGAATAATGATTCTTTAGAAAATTTAAAAGTTAGATCATTAGCAATGCATAAATTTTATTTAGGCTTATCTAAAAAGTGAAGAAGGATTGCCCTCAATGCAAAAAAGACGCTGATCTGAGCCCAGCTAATATTTATCGCCCTTTTTGCTCAGAGAAATGTAAATTAATTGATTTTGGAACTTGGACCAATGAAGAGAAGCTTATAAGCAGGCCAATTGAATCAGAAGATTTCTATCAAGAGTAAGCTCAATTTAAATAATTTTCCACTCACCTGTCTCTAGCATAGGTTTCGCCTTTTTGTACTTTAATTCCTTTGTATCTTTGCCATTAGTAATTTTTACTATTTCATTTCGTTGTAACTTTGGTTCATCTATTTTGACTGTTTCAACTTTGGTTAATTTTTCTGGCTCAGGATTTGAGTCGTTACCTATGACTGGTTTAATTTGTTCTTGTTGAAGGTTCATTTCTCTATTTTGCTGAGCCTCTCGAGATCTTGCTTCTAACTCTTGAATTTCTTCTTCACTGGCAAGTTCAATTCGAAAGAGCACTTTGATTGCCTCGCTATTAATTTCATTCAACATCACTTCAAACATTTCAAAAGCTTCACGTTTGTATTCGTTTTTGGGATTTTTTTGTGCATAGGCTCTCAAACCAACGCTTTGTCTTAAATGATCCATTTCAGATAGATGATCTTTCCAGTGAACGTCCAAGATTTGTAGCATTACTTGCTTTTCAAGTTGAGCAAGGTTGTCTTCAATCTTGACGTACTTCTCTTTGTATTTTTTTGCTGCACTTTCAGCAATAAGATTAGCAATTGAATCTGAGGCCAGCTTCTTATCACTCCTCACTTTTGTCGCTATGTTTTCTTCAATGAAGTAATGATCAAAAAGATATTTATCTAACTCCTCAAGTCTCCATTGACTCTCAACAGAATCCAAAGGAACAAAATCATTTGAAACTGCATGCATCTCCTCATTAATAAGATCATTGATTGCTTCTGAAATATTGTCTTCATTGAGAAGTTGATTTCTTAGTGAATAAATTGCTTGTCGCTGATCATTCGCGACGTCGTCATATTCCAATAAATTTTTTCTGATATCAAAATTTCTACTTTCTATTCTTTTTTGTGCATTCTCTATGCCACGGGAAAGCATTTTATGCTCTATGTGATCATCACCCATTCCAATTCTTTCAAAGAGGCCTCTGCGGCTGTCGGATATAAACAATCTTAATAAGTCATCTTCCAATGATAAAAAAAACTTTGAATACCCTGGATCTCCTTGCCTCCCTGATCGACCTCTTAATTGGTTATCAATTCTTCGAGACTCATGTCTCTCAGTTCCAAGAATATGAAGACCACCAGCCTCGAGAACTACTTTATGTCTCTTTTCCCATTCACCATCACCAATATTTTCTTTGCCTCCCAAGACAATATCAGTTCCTCTTCCTGCCATATTTGTAGCTATAGTAACTACTCCAGGACGCCCAGCATTTGCAATAACCTCTGCTTCTTTTTCATGCTGTTTTGCATTAAGCACTTGATGTGAAATATTTTTTTTACTCAATAAGGCAGATACTATTTCTGATGATTCAACAGAGGCTGTTCCAACCAGAATTGGCGCATCTTTTTTGCGCAAAAGCTCTATTTCTTCAATCAATGCTTTAAATTTTGCATCTTGAGTAAGAAAAACCAAGTCGTCATTATCATCTCTAGCCATTGGTTTATTAGTGGGGATGATCGAAACATTTAGTCCATATATCTCAGCAAATTCAGCTGCCTCAGTATCAGCAGTACCTGTCATCCCAGAAAGTTGTTTAAAGAGTCGAAAGAAATTTTGGTATGTTGTTGATGCAAGAGTTTGGGATTCTCTTTGAATAGGCGTGTTTTCTTTGCATTCAAGAGCTTGATGGATGCCTTCGCTCATTCTTCTTCCCGGCATTGTTCTGCCAGTATGCTCATCAATTAACAGAACTTCTTGACCTCTAACCAAGTAGTGAATATTTTTCTTAAACAAAAATGCAGCTTTTAAAGTCGCATTTACATAACGCATAATCTTTAAATTGCTAACAGAATATAAGCTATCTTCAGATTGAAGCAATCCTAGATCTTCAAGATATCTTTCAACAACCATGTATCCATCGTCGGTGAGTTCTATTGATCTATTTTTTTCGTCAATAATATAGTGACCTTTTTCATCCTCGGTAAGTGGCTCATCTTCAGTTCCCTCTCTTAATTGCTGTTTAAGATTCGGTATAATTTTTTTAATTTGAACATAATAGTCAGCACTCTCATTTGAGGGACCAGAAATAATTAAAGGTGTTCGGGCTTCATCAATAAGGATGGAATCCACTTCATCAACAATAGCAAAATCAAGCGAGCATTGAACTTTATCTTCTGCACGCAGAGCCATATTATCTCTTAAATAGTCAAAACCCAGCTCTCCATTAGTTGCATAGATTACATCGCATTGGTATGCAGATTTCTTCTCTTCAATTGATTGGTTTGAATATATTACTCCAACACTCAAACCAAGGCATTCATATATTGGTCTCATCCAATCGGCATCCCTCTGAGCCAGATAATCATTCACTGTTACTAATACTACTTTATTATTTTTCACTGCATTAAGGTATACGGGGAGAGTAGCAACTAGAGTTTTTCCTTCCCCAGTTTTCATTTCAGCAATATTTCCTTCTGAAAGAGCAATACCACCGAGCATCTGAGCATCAAAATGCCTTAGACCAATCGTCCTAACACTTGCCTCTCGAGTCGCTGCAAAAGCATGAGTTAATAAATTGAAGTTTATATCTTGAGAAGATTCTTTTAGTTTAATTCTAAGATTCGCCAACTCATCATCGCTAAGTTGTTGATAATCTGATTCCAGCTCATTGATTAGATCTACAGATGTTTGCATGCGCTTTAATGCACGTTGATTACTGCTTCCAAATATTTTGGTTAAAAATGACATGAATTTAATCGTTAATAATTATTTTGTTGTACTCAGAGCTATACAGCGTCCCCAAAAGGAGCTCTTGCATATGATATGGGGGCAATCGAAGAATCTTCAAATGTGACAACTTCCCAAGCATCTTCAGATGCCAAAATTTTTCTTAATAATTCATTATTGAGTGAGTGACCTGATTTGTAACCAGAAAATTGACCAATCAGATTATGCCCAAGAAGATATAAATCACCTATAGCGTCAAGCATTTTATGTTTCACAAATTCGTCATCGAACCTAAGACCTTCTTCATTTAAAATACCATCTTCACCAACAGCAATTGCATTAGCCACACTTGCCCCTAAAGCAAGTCCTTGAGACTGAAGAGAATCCATGTCTTTTACTGAACCAAAAGTTCTTGCTCTGCAAACTTCTTTTACAAAAGAGGTAGAGGAGAAATCAATAGATGATTTTTGTGCATGCTTTTGGATCGTTGGATCATCAAAGTCAATTTCAAAAGAAACTTTAAAGCCATCAAATGGTTTAATCGCTGCATATGTATCTCCTCGCTCAACTCGAACTTCTTTTTTTACTTTAATAAATTTTTTTAATTTATCTTGTATTTCTAACCCAGCCGATTGAATTAAAAATACAAATGGGCTTGCGCTGCCATCCATAATAGGAATTTCAGGACCATCAACTTTGATGATGCAATTATCAATCCCCAAACCTGCAATTGCAGATAGCAGATGCTCAATTGTTCCAATTTTATAACCCTCTTTAAACAGTGCAGTTGAAAGGGTTGTATCTCCAACATACTCAAATATTGCCGGAATGCTGATTTCAGGATCTAGATCTGTTCTGATAAAAGTAATGCCTGCATCTATTGGTGCGGGCACAAGCTCCAATGTCATATCTTTCCCGCTATGTAGACCAACTCCTACAGCCTTGATGGGATTTTTTATAGTTCTTTGGTTAAGCATTCAAATTGTTCAAAGATTTTTTTAATTAAGCCATTGTAAATGAATTTTATACTAACTTCTGCCTCACAATTTCAAAAAGTATTACGCCAGTAGCAACCGATACATTTAAACTGTTAATTGATTTATTCCTTGATAAAGTACAAATTTGAGAACATTTATCTAATGTTTTTTCTCTTACGCCATCTTCTTCAGAGCCCATTATTACCAATGTAGGTTGATTAAGATCTAATTGAGTGTGCATTGTTTCAGCGTGCTCACTTGTGCCTAGAATAAGATATCCAAGCTTCTCAAAGTGTTTCATGGCATTGATTAAGTTAGTTACTGTAAAAATTTGAATTGCCTCTGCACCACCAGCAGAAACTTGCCGAACCAATGGTGTGATTGGTGAGCAATGATGTTTGTTAATAATAACGCCAGCAACGTTGCTAGCAGCCGCAGATCTAATGCATGCTCCTAGATTACGAGGATCAATAACATTATCAATGACCAAAAATGTAGGATTATTGTGCTGAATGCTTTCCTCATATTTCTTAAGATCACTAAGCCCAAGATTAATTTCATTTTTTAGAATAGCTTCAGGGTGCTGAGTTAAACTTTTCTTTCTCTCTACTGAAACTTCAGCATTCTCAGCCATGACGATTAAATTTTGGACTCTTTTATCATTGCGATTAGCTGGCACAAATATTTTTTTGATATTTTCTGGCGAAATCTCTAGTAGAATTTCGATGCTATGAAAACCCACCCGAAGATTTGCAGAATTGTTATTCTCCATTGGAAATAACTAAATTTATTTTTCTTTCCAGCGGGAAGATAGCAGCAATTTTAACCTTAATTTTTTGCCCAAGCTTATAAATCCCTCCTCTTCTTTTTCCCTTCAGCGCATTACGATCTGATAAATAATAATATCTGTCATCAGGCAAATCAGAGACATGCAGTAGTCCCGAAATAAAGTAAGGCTCTAAATTAATAAATAAACCAAAGTCTGTTACACCAGTGACGACCCCATTCATGGTTGATCCTATTTTTGTTTTTAGATAGGAGCAAATCAACACTTGCTCTACTTGTCTAGATGCCTTTTCAGCTCGTCTTTCAAGCATGGAAGAGTTCTCACAATCATCTTGCAATTCATTTTGTCTAGTTTGAATTTTTTTATGTGCTAGAGATGAGTTAATCAATCTATGAACTAATAAGTCAGGATACCGTCTTATTGGTGATGTGAAATGCGAGTATTGCTTTAATTGCAATCCAAAATGCCCCAAATTATTTGTTGAATATTCTGCTCTTGCAAGAGTTTGAAGTACTAAGATTTGACCAGTATCGTCGTTATTTTTGTTAGCTTGTTTAAGACACAAATTTATAACTTCTAGAGGGGATAGCTTTTTGACCGCTTTAGGTGGAATTTTAAAATGTTTCTTTAGTACTTCTAGCTTGCTTGCATCAGGATTTTCATGAATCCTATACACGCCAAGGTCTAGACGATCTTGCATAAATTCAGCAGCAGACTCATTAGCAAGAAGCATAGATTCTTCTACAATTTTGTGTGCAAAAAGAGATTTCTTTATGACTATATTTTTAACCTCTTTGTTTTTATTTAACTCTATGATTGCTTCTTTTGGATTAATTTCTAATGCGCTTCTTTGATTACGGAGTTTTAATCTAAGGTCGGTAAGATCTTTCAAGTGTTTTATGGAGTCACGAACACCAGCCTGCTTAAAATCGGATAACTTTTTAAGATGTTTTTCAACTTGCTTATACGTCAGCCTAGCCTTTGAATTAATAAGGCCTCCATAAAATTTATATTTATTTCTTTCACCATCTAAACCAATAGACATTTCGCATATCATTGCGCATCTATCCTCGTTAGGTCTGAGAGAGCATATCCCATTTGATAAATTCTCTGGAAGCATCGGGATAACTGTTTCTGGAAAGTAAATAGAAGTACCTCTCTTTTTAGCTTCTTTATCAATTTTTGAGCCCGGAGTTACATAGAAGGATACATCTGCAATAGCTACATAAAGTGTGAAACCATTGCTATTTTTTACACAGTAAACAGCATCATCAAAGTCTTTAGCATCCTCTCCATCAATGGTTGCAAAATTTAGCTTTCTTAAATCTTTTCTATGCTTAGCTTCCTTTTTTTTATTAGCAACAGTTTTTGCTTCATTTATAAGATCAGAATGCCATTTTGACGGAAGCTCATGCATTGAAATGGCATCTTGGATCGCTTCTTTATACATTCAATTTTCGCTATTGTAATTTTTTTGTGATGCTATAATATCGCTTCATGAATTTCGGACCTAAAAGCAAAAACATCTCATTTATTGGGTTATGTTTCCTTGCAAGTATAGCACTCCATTCATTTGCACACATTGATGAGGCTCCCTTAACTGAGGGGCCTGAATTAGAGTGTCTCTCTTGCCACAATGAAGTTTCTTCAGATATAGAAGTTATTGTTTCTATTCCAAGCAAAATTTTTCCTAAACTTGTAGATGAAATTCTTCCCCTTAAAGTAAATCTACAAGAAAACAAACCTTTTAATTCTCAAGCACCGCCAAAAATTAATATTTAAATCTTTTTTAAATTTTAATTTTTCTTTTTAGGAGGTTCTTATGAAAATTAATAATTTTGCTTTTTTACTGTTAGCCACTTTTTCAATCAACACCTTGTTCGCTGATGATATGGATGAAATTGTCGTAAGCTCGGCTTTCATTGATAAGCCTGCCAGCGAGTTGGCTGACCCAATTCATATATTAAGCGGCGATGATATTGCAACTGAAGCCACCCAGAGTTTAGGCGAAAGCATAGATGATTTATTGGGCGTTTCTTCAGCAGATTATGGCTCCGCAGTCGGTCAGCCAATCATTAGAGGGATGTCAGGTACAAGAGTTAAAGTCCTGGACAATGGCATGGTTAATCGGGATGTTTCAGGCCTTGGTGCTGATCATCTTAATGACGTTGACATGAGTAATGTGCAGCAAATAGAGGTTGTTAGAGGGCCGTCATCTCTACTCTATACTAACGGAACAGTTGGCGGCATCGTCAATATTGTTGATAACTCTATAGCCATGCAAGATGTAGAGCGATTATTTAAAGTTGGGGCTGAATCACAATCGGTTAATGATGGGGACAGCCAAAGCTTTTTTTATCAAGATAATGTTGGCGGCAATATAAACGTTAGCCTTGCATATAAAAATACTTCTCTTGGAAATTTTGATGTGCCTAACGGAGCAATTATGCATGAAGAAGAAGAGCATCATGATGAAGATGAAGACCATGATGATCACGAAGAAGAGGAGCATGAGGAGCATGAAGAAAACTTAGGCTTCTTGGCAAATTCTGATTTTGAATCAGAGTCATTTAAATTTGGTGCATCCACTACAGGTGACTGGGGTTATCTTGGAGTTTCATTGGCAAGCATTGAAAGCATGTATGGAATCCCATATCACGGTGAAGGTCATGGTGGGCATGGTGATGAGCATGGTGATGAGCATGGTGATGAGCATGGTGAAGAAGAAGAGGGCCACGATGAGCATGAGGGCGAAAGAATTTTTAGCAGTACCGATTCTGAGAAATTTGATATCAGAGGATCTTTCAATATTGCCGGTGATTTAGTAAAAAAAGTTGATTTTTTTATGCGAGATACTGATTACTCATTCACTGAGCAACATGCTGAAGAAGCGCATGAAGAAGAAGAGGATCATGACGAGGATCATGACGAGGAGCATGACGAGCATGAAGGCCATTCCGAAGGACCAACCACCTTCACAAATGATGCGATAGAAGCAGGAGCTATCTTTGATTTATCAAATTCTTTAGTTTCTCAAAAATTTGCTATCAACTTTGTGAATGAGGATACTTCCGTTATTGGAGCAGAGGCATTTATGACTCCTGCATCAAGAGACGAGCTTACATTTGGTTATTATTTGAGCCGAAGTTTTGATTCTTTCGATTTAGATTTTGGTGTGAGATATGACATGATTGATAACGAAGGGTCTATAGTATCAGAGCATCATGATGAAGAAGAGCATCACGATGAGGATGAAGATCACGAGGAAGAAGATCATGATGAGCATGAGGAAAGTGAAGTCGCTTATTACGATCAATCTTTTAACAATTCTAGTATTGCCTTAAATATTGGAAGAGATCTTAATGATTTCCTCAGTGTTGATTTTGGGTTTTCTTCAGTAGAAAGAGCCCCTTCAACTACTGAAATGTTTATGAATGGAGCGCATTTAGCAACCGCTAGATTTGAGGTTGGTAATGTAAATTTAGATTCAGAAACATCTAATAATATAGATTTCACTCTTAACATGAAAAATGGCAGCTTTTTTGCTAAAGCTTCTGTATTTATGAATGATGTTGATAATTACATTTATCTTCAAGATGAAACTGAAGAAGAGCATGAAGAACATGATGAAGAGCATGAAGAAGGCCATGATGATCATGGAGGTTTAATTCTTGCGAATTATCTTCAACAAGATGCTGAATTAGATGGTTATGAGATTGAATTTGGCAACACCATGGACTTAGGTTCTGGCGAGTTAACTCTATCATTTGGAAGAGATGAAGTTTCTGGAGAGTTTTCTAATGGTGGAAATATTCCTCGATTAAACCCAGCTCGAAATATTTTTAAACTGAAATATTCCCAAGATAATACAATTTTTGGATTGATGTTTAAGGATGTTGAAAAACAGAATGACATAGGGCTTGCTGAGACTAATACAGATGGCTATCAAATGTTGAATGCTAAATTATCTAGAAGTTTTGATTTTGGCGGCCAAGGAGACTTGACTGTTTCATTGTTTGGAAACAACTTGCTAGATGAGATTGCTAGGAATCATTCCTCATATGTTAAAACTCAGGTGCCTTTACCTGGAAAAAATTACGGTATTAGGTTTAACCTAACATTCTAATTTCTTTAAAATAGGGTTTAAGAACCGGAAACTGTTCACAAATGGTTTCCGGTTTTTTTATTTTTAAAATACGTATAATCATTAAAAATTATTAATTATCTGTTGCATGAACTTGAGAATTTTACTTCCATTTTTTATTTTCACCTTTGCAAACAATTTGGTCTTAGCCCAAGACACCGAAGAAATTATTTCAGTTGCTTCATATATAGAATCTAGTGAATTTAATGCATCACCTGTAGATATTATTTCAGGGGAAGACTTTAAAAATTTGAGAGTATCCTCTGTAGCTGAGCTAAGCAAGTACCTGAGCATTGCCTCAGGTTCTAACTTTCAAACCAATGCTTTGGATGGTGTAGATCAGGGCATGGCAAACATCACTTTGCGTGGAATGGATCACGCATCAACCCTTGTGTTAATTAATAAAAAACGTCAGACACATTCTGGGACACCTTCTGACGAAGGTGAGGGCTATATCGATATAAATATTATTCCTGAAATAGCCCTTAACAGAATAGAGATTCTCAAAGATGGAGCCACTTCACTTTATGGCTCCGATGCTGTGGCAGGAGTGATCAATTTTCAAACCTATCAACAATTTACCGGAATGCGGCTTGCGCTTGGCAGTCAGAAAACTAGTAACTATGATCAAAGAGACAATTCTTTAGGTGCGCTTTTTGGAGGCGAGGTTTTTGGAGGAAACTATGTATTTGCATTAAGCTCTTTAAATAAATCCCCTCTAAATGCTGCAAGAATTCCCAAATTTGCTGAATTGGGTCTAAGCGGTCTGGGGAATAGCTTTAAAGTTACTCAAGCAGATTCAGTAGCTTCTGGTATATATGCCGGAAGTTATAACAAAAATCAAACAGTGCCTGATCCAAATTGTGTTGATAACGGAGGGGTGTTGGCTGGACCTAGATGTAAATTCTTATATGGCGAAAGGTTTAATATAGTTAATGATGAGGATCACTTGAAAGGATATCTTCATTTTACAAGATCTAATAAAAAGATTGATTATTCAGCCACTGTGCTAATAGCCAAAATTGATGTGAATGACAATCCACAATCCCCATCTTATCCAGCTCTGTCATATTTATCTAAGAAAATTTTGCCAGGGCAGGGAGGCAGTCCATTCAATGTACCAGTGATTTGGTATGGCAGACCTTTAGGTTCTGCTTTCCCATCACCCAATTCACCCAAGGCTATCTTCCAATATCATTTCAGCAATAGATTAATTTTTGATATTTCTCAAAATTTAGATTTTGAACTATCTCTAACTGCTAGTGAACATGAGAATAAGCACAATCGACCAGATACTATAGAATCAAGGTTTGAGGCTGCAATTTTGGGCGCAGGTGGTCCAAATAGAAATGAGCAGTGGAATATATTTTTACCTTTAGAAAATTCAGCAACTTTGATTGATTACATAAAGGGCTCTGAGACTTCAACTAAGACTGGCAGCCTTATATCCTTGGATGGAATTTTGAGAGGCAAGAAGAATGGAGCGAACTTTGCTTTAGGTTTTCAATTTAATTCTGAGGATTTGCGAATCGATTATTCTGAAATGAGTAGAGTGGCATTTGATTCTTTTGGAAAATTAACTAAAGGCGCAGATTTGTTATTTCTAGGGGGTGGGACAAACGTTAGTACGAACAGAAAAAAACAAGCTATTTTCTTTGAAGCAAATAAAAATTTTGGCGATGCATTGGACTTAATTTTATCTGGTCGCTATGAAAAACAAGATAATGAATCATCATTTGACCCAAAATTTTCATTTAAGTATTCAGTCTCAAGAGCTTTTTTATTGAGGGGTTCTATCGGCACCTCTTTTACAGCTCCTTCGATGGCTCAAATGTTTTCCTCCGAGATTCGGCTTGGAAGTGTAAGAGATATAAATGATTCACCATTTGTTCGTTTAGCAGTTTTAGGAAATCCAGACTTAAAGCCGGCAACTTCAGAAAATATAACTTTGGGATTTGTATGGGATATTACAGATGAGCTTGATTTAACTTTAGGTTATTGGGCAATTAATTATAAAAATAGAATTGAAGCAGAGAGCGCTCAAGTTTTGTTAAACACCAATCCTTATGCAGCCAGCGTAACAAGAAATCAGTTTGGAGAACTGATAGCCGTTAGTACTTCATATTTCAATGAAGAAAAAACAGAAATCAATGGCATAGACGCAGAGATAAATTTTCTTAAAGTCACTAAATATGGAGACTTAAAGTATTCCATTCAGGCAACTCAATTTTCTGAATTTATAACTCCTGAGGATAATAATATTGGAGATCAGGAATTGCGCTCAATGATGGTCAATAGAGTGGGGAAGTTCAATTATGACGCCCATACCCATTCACTACCTAAAATACGATTGAATACATTTTTAAGCTGGACAATAAATGATTTGTTATTAGGAATGAATACAAGATATGTCGAAGGATATTCAAATGATCGTCAGATACCTGCATCTGCTATCAGCCTTGGCTATACAAATTATGTAAAATCATTTTTAGTGCATGACTTTTCAGTGAAAAAATCTTTTCAGCTTTCATTGGGTGAAATGAAGATAGGTCTTGGAATTATCAATGCTTTTGATAAGAAAGCTCCATTACTATATGACGCTCCTGACTTTAGTTTTGATACAAGAGTTCATGATCCAAGGGGACGTTTAATAAATATTACTGCAGAATTCAATCTTTAAAAAAACATGAAGGGTCTATACAAGACCCTTCACCATTTTTAGGGGGAAAGTACGCTAAGCATTGGTATGAATATGTATTCAATTTCTTAGGGGGAAAGAATGAATACCTAGCGCACATAAATATAAATGCAATTTTTATGCCAAAAACATACTACTCAACTGAGCAAATATATTTTTTTAATCGAATGGAGCTAAGGAAAAATGGTGCCGGCACCAAGAGTTGAACTCGGGACCTGATGATTACAAATCAACTGTGTATACCTTTTAAGCCTTTAGATACAACGTTTATGCCTGACTACAGAAAAATATCTGTAGTCAATATTGGTTAATCTGACTGCTATATGACTACAAAAGGTTAATTTTTATTACTTTTATTAATGTATGATTTGAGTATGCCTAACATAAACTATTATGAAGAATCGGACACTTTATTTAATGTAATTGTTAACACTGATTATGCTACCTATAATTTCTTAATTAATACTGACGATGTCCCTCTAATTCAAGACTGCCATGTTCTTGATAAGAGTGACGATGAGCCTAAAAGTTATGAATTTAAATCACAGGCTCATGCCTGGATTCTTTTTAACAATAAAGTCAAAACCTATTCTCACTAGTTTCAGATAATGAGTAAGGAAATTAATGTTGATGTATATTGCGCTAGTATTATTGGCGTTTTGCAGTATCTTTTAAAAGAAGGAGAGGAAAGTGCTAAATCTGTAGCAAAAGAATTTGCAGATGGTAAGGACCCTATTCTTGCTGAAGAGTTTCTTATGGGTGCAAAATCACTCGCTGAAAAATTATCTAAAACTAATCACACATCAGAAGAAATCCTTCCCTTAATTCCTTTGTATATAAAATTCTTAAGGAAATTCAACTCTGACTTTACGCCAAAATCATTTTTGAAGAAAACCTTTCGAGGCTCAATATTTAGCAAATCTCAAATTAATAATTTGCATGAGTCCGAAAAAAGAGTTTTGGCATTCCTCCTAAGATGCTTAAGTGGAATGGCAGACGAGGATTGGTTCAGATAATTATGCTGAAGACTTTTTTTGAAATTCTTTTAATACTGCCTGTAATTATTTTCATTCTACCCGGATACAACAATTGGAGTGAGGAAATTCCTAGACTAATTAATTGGTACGCTTGGATTGGAATTCCATATCTTATTTTTTTTATTTTTTAAAAGATATTTGAATGGTGCCGGCACCAAGAGTTGAACTCGGGACCTGATGATTACAAATCAACTGCTCTACCAACTGAGCTATACCGGCAAAGATCGAAATTTTACATCAATAAATTGAATGTTGGAAGTTGAATAATTTTTGCACTAATTTAGTTTCAATATATGGGTATAATTTAATCATTATTAAATTACTAAGAGAAAACTTATGAAAAAAATATTTTTATTATTTACTTTGGTACTAAGTTTTGGAGTATCAGCTGATGATCATTTGCCAGCTAATTATTCTATGTACCAAACAAATTTTTTGTTTAACTGTCCTGAGCCGGAGCAATGCTTTGCTGCTTTTGATAAGTACATGTCAGCACCTGAGGTAGCAGCAGAGAATTTTGAAGTAGATTTTTTTGCCGTTCAACAAAATGGGTGGGACGATTCAACTCATGGCATTAGTTGGTACTTTCTTGATGAAGATCAATACGCCAAGTCTGGTCAAATCTATACAACATCTCAAGCTGGAAGAGATTTTAGAAAAATGATGAATGATATAGGTGCTGAAATTATCTCGGATACCTTAACTGTTCATTCAATCGGTGTAACTATTGCTGGAGACGCAGCTACAAATGTTGTAACTCTGCGTTGGAGTCATGAGATTACTAATCCTACAAAGTTCGTTCCGCTTTGGAGCAAATTTGCAAAAAGTATTGAAGAATATGATTGGTCTGCAAATGCATATGGTTTGCAATCTCATTTATTAGGCAATAATGGAAATGGAATCACTCATGAGATATGGGCATCATTTAGCTCACCACAGGACGCATTAAAATTTTTAAAAGGAATGTATGGATCTAAAGAGTTTGCAAAGTTTTCACCTGAAGCAAGCAAATATGGAACTTTTAAAAGATCTTACATGGAGGTAAGTCTTAAGCAATATAATCCTGATTAATTGATCTAAGCAAAACAAATGGCCTCATTGGAGGCCATTTTTTTATGCTTGAAATTCGCAACCTGTACCACCTATACCGCAATAACCATTTGGATTCTTGTCTAAATATTGTTGATGATATTCTTCGGCAAAGAAATATGGTTGATTGCTTTTTATTTCCGTTGTAATAACACCCAGACCCTTTTCTTGAAGAGCTTTTTGATATTGATCCATGCTGGCTTTTACCGTCCCCAGAGAATCTTCATTATCGCAATAACAAACTGATCGATATTGACTTCCAACATCATTACCTT
Source organism: SAR86 cluster bacterium AG-313-D11 (assembly GCA_003284215.1). Taxonomy (GTDB): domain Bacteria; phylum Pseudomonadota; class Gammaproteobacteria; order Magnimaribacterales; family D2472; genus D2472. The sequence goes on from QBVW01000001.1 coordinate 165,611, forward strand.
GCCTCATCCCTTGCGTTGGATCATGGCACTCCCAGAAAATTTTTAATAAATTTAATAATGGAATCTTTAGAGGGTCATAGTCAATTTTTATGACTTCTGCATGACCCGTGATTCCAGCACACACAAGCTCATAGGTAGGATCAGAATGATCCCCACCTGCATAGCCAACTGAAGTCATTATCACTCCCGGCAAGGACCAAAACTTTCTTTCTACCCCCCAAAAACAACCTGCACCAAATACTATAGAATCGATGGCAGGGGATTGATTGTGATTAATTTCTGTTTTAAAAATTGTATGAATCATTGATTTAATATATACCTCTTATTGAGCATTCACCTGAACTAATTACTTTGAGCTCTTTTGTTGTTTGTAGCAGCATTTTACCTTCTTCATCAATTCCTTTGAAGATACCTATCTCATTATCCTTTTGATTATTTGATACAGCCTCTAATTCAATACCTATGTGCATACATCTTTTTTCCCAAGCGTCTTGCCAGTTCTGATAACCATTCTCTAAATAATTAATAATTCCTTTCAAAATATTATTAATTAATTTTTCTCGGGGAAGGATATCTGACAGATCACCAATTTCTCCCCACCAAGATTCTTTTTCAGGCAGGGAATAATTAATTCCAATTCCAACTATGTATTCTACATCTTCTGCCTTAATTTCAGATTCAATTAAAATTCCACATATTTTCTTTTTACTGATCAATAAATCATTTGGCCATTTTAGAGCTGCATTAATTTTTTGACCCGAGGCTGAATCCATAGCCTCTGAAATTAAAAGTCCAACGACGAGGCTAAGCGGGGCAGGGTTTGAGTCTCTAAATTTGACAGTCATATAAATATTTCCTGCATCAGGGCTATACCATTCTTTTCCCTGTCTTCCTCTTCCAGCAGTTTGTTGTTCTGAAATCACAACAAGGTAATCTTTGGCTAATAGTTTTTCTTTTGCATAAGTGTTAGTTGAATCAACAGTATCTAGGAGATAAGAATCTATTTTCTCCATATTTAAGCCTTTAAAAACTTCTTTTTGTGTTAATTTGTGCAAGTTATGAATAATCTAGTTGACTTCATCTCATTCTAGAACAAAAATAGCACCCTTGAAATGGAGGAGTGGCCGAGTGGTTAAAGGCGGCAGACTGTAAATCTGTTCTCTACGAGTACGTTGGTTCGAATCCAGCCTCCTCCACCATTTTTTAAAAGAATATTTAGTGCAAAAAAGGTTGAGTTTATCAATTTTTAAGGGGATAATACGCCACCTTAAATTTGGATACTGTAATTCGGGCTCATATAGCTCAGCGGTAGAGCACTTGCTTGGTAAGTAAGAGGTCACCGGTTCAAGTCCGGTTATGAGCTCCATTTTATAGGTAGATTTTAGAGTTAATTTCATAAAAAGAGAGGCAAGAAATGGCTAGAGAAAAATACGAAAGAACGTTACCCCATGTCAATGTTGGAACTATAGGCCACGTAGACCATGGTAAAACTACATTAACTGCTGCTTTAACAAAAGTTGCATCCGAAGTATTTGGTGGCGAAGTTGTGGACTTTGCAAATATCGATAATGCTCCTGAAGAAAGAGAGCGTGGTATTACTATTGCTACTTCGCACGTTGAGTATGTTTCAACTACAAGACATTATGCTCACGTTGATTGTCCGGGACATGCTGACTATGTCAAAAATATGATTACAGGTGCCGCGCAGATGGATGGAGCTATATTAGTAGTTAGTGCTGCTGATGGTCCTATGCCTCAAACAAGAGAGCATATTCTTCTCGCTAAGCAAGTTGGTGTTCCAAAAATTGTTGTCTTTTTAAACAAAGCTGATCAAGTTGATGATGCTGAATTACAAGAACTTGTCGAAATGGAAATCAGAGAGCTGCTAGATACATATGATTTTCCAGGTGACGACACACCTATCATTACAGGTAGTGCATTAAAAGCATTAGAAGGAGATACTTCTGACATTGGAGTGCCTGCTGTAACAAAATTAATTGAGGCACTGGATTCATTTGTTGAAGAGCCTGCTAGAGAAATTGAAAAACCTTTCTTGATGCCTGTGGAAGACGTATTTACTATTTCTGGACGTGGAACAGTTGTTACCGGAAGAATTGAGCAAGGGATTGTAAAAACTGGTGATCCATTAGAAATAGTTGGTATTTCAGATACAACCACAACAACATGTACTGGTGTTGAAATGTTTAGGAAATCTCTTGATGAAGGAAGGGCTGGTGAGAACTGTGGAGTTCTACTAAGAGGTATCGAAAGAGATGCAGTAGAAAGAGGTCAAGTGCTAAGTGCTCCAGGCTCCATTAATCCTCACACAGAATTTGAAGCTGAGATCTACGTTTTAAGCAAAGAAGAGGGCGGTAGACACACTCCGTTCTTTAGCAATTACAGACCACAATTTTATTTCAGAACAACTGATGTAACAGGTGCTTGCGCATTACCAGAAGGTGTTGAGATGGTTATGCCTGGTGACAACATCAAGATGTCAGTAACACTTATTGCTCCTATCGCTATGGAAGAAGGTTTGAAATTCGCGATTAGAGAAGGTGGTAGAACAGTTGGAGCTGGCGTAGTCGCTAAGATTATTAAGTAATTTAACAATTTTACAATTTTGCCGAGATTAACGCTCGGCATTTTTGTCTCTTATAGGAGAAAAATTTAGGCCAGTAGCTCAACTGGTAGAGCGACGGTCTCCAAAACCGTAGGTTGGGGGTTCAAGTCCCTCCTGGCCTGCCAAGGAGCTGGTTTAAAGATAGAAATATGGCAAAAGGTAAAGCATCAAACATTGCCGACAAGATCAAATGGTTATTGTCCATTAGCATCTTTGCCACAGCTATTGTTGGAAATGGCTATTACACAGAAGTTGCATTTATATACAGAGTTTTAGTGGTTGTTGCTCTTTTCATCATCGCCCTTATTATTCTTGCAACAACTGTTTTTGGCAAAGGAGCAGTATCATTAATGCGAGAGTCAAGAACTGAAATGAGAAGAGTTGTTTGGCCTACAAGAATGGAAACAACTCAAACCTTCATGGTTGTTTTTGGATCTATTATAGTTCTTTGCTTATTTTTTTGGGCATTAGAATCTCTTTTAAGTTGGTTAACAAAATTAATTTTAGGATAGTAATACAGTGAATTGGTACGTAATCATGGCTTATTCGGGATATGAGCTTAAAGTAAAGGCTGCACTCGAAGAGCGTATTGAGCTAGCTGGCTTAAAAGATCAATTTGGCGAAATTTTAGTACCGACCGAGTCTGTTGTTGAATTAAAAAGTGGTGCCAAGAAAAAAACAGAGCGTAAATTTTTCCCTGGTTACATTTTAATTGAAATGGAAATGAACGATGATACCTGGCAGCTTGTCAAACATACTCCTAGAGTAAGTACATTTGTTGGTGGCAAAAAAGATAAGCCTGCCCCTATTTCAAAGAGTGACGTAGATAATATTATTAATAGAATTGAAGTTGGCGAGGAAGCTCCAAGACCTAAAACTCTGTTTGAGCCAGGTGAGGTTATCAGAGTTTGCGATGGTCCATTCAATGATTTTAATGGGATTGTTGAGGAAGTTGACTATGAAAGAAGCAGTGTCAAAGTTTCAGTGCAAATTCTTGGAAGGTCCACTCCTGTTCAATTAGATTTCATTCAAATAGAGAAAACATAATGGCAAAGAAGGTAGCAACAATTTTAAAATTACAAATACCTGCAGGTGCAGCTAACCCGAGTCCTCCAGTCGGCCCGGCTCTTGGTCAAGCAGCAGTTAACATTATGGATTTCTGTAATGCATTTAATGCAGAAACTCAAAATATGGAAAAGGGCTTACCACTGCCTGTTGTAATTACTGTTTATGAAGATAAATCCTTTACTTTTGAAGTTAAATCAGCGCCAGCATCAGTTCTTATCAAGAAGGCTGCAGGAATCAGTAAGGGAAGTGGAGAGCCAAATAGAGAAAAAGTTGGCTCAATTACAAGAGCACAATTAGAAGAAATAGTCACAGCAAAACAAAAGGATTTGAATGCAAATGATATGGATCAGGCGGTCAAAATTATTGCGGGCACTGCAAGAAGTATGGGAGTAGAGGTTAAATAATGACTAAGCTAACAAAAAAGAAAAAACAATTGTTAGAGCTTGTAAATCCAGAGAATACTTATTCATTGGAAGAAGCAATGAATATTTTTCAAACTGTTAAATCTAACAAATTTGATGAATCTGTAGATATCGCCCTCAGATTGGGTATTGATCCAGGTAAATCTGATCAGAATGTCAGAGGCGCTATTACTCTTCCTCATTCTCTAGGCAAGACAGTTACCGTGGCAGTTTTTGCAGATGGAGATCAAGCAAAAGAGGCTAATGATGCTGGTGCCGATTTTGTTGGAATGGAGGACTTAGCAGAGAAATTTAAAAAAGAAGAGATTGTTGTTGATGTCGTAATTTCCTCTCAAGCTGCTATGAAGATTGTTGGCCAACTGGGTCAGGTTTTAGGACCAAAAGGCCTCATGCCTAATCCTAAGACAGGTACAGTGACTGAAAAGGTTGGTGAAGCAATTAATAACGCTAAGTCAGGCCAAGTGAGATTTAGAACAGATAAAAACGGAATATTGCATGGGTGTATCGGAAAAGTTTCATTTTCATCCAGTCAAATTCAAGAAAATGCAGCAGCTATGCTTGAAGAAGTAAGAAAGTTAAAGCCAGCTACTGCTAAAGGTGCATATATTCGAAGTGTTGCTTTGAGTAGCACGATGGGACCAGGTGTAAAAGTTACCCCTGCATCCTTAGTTGTATAAGTTTTAGGGTCTTTTTTGACTCTAGATTGTTGCGTTAATCGCAGCCGTCAAAGACCGTAGGTGCGAAAGCTTAATTTCCTACGTAGGTGGTGTTCAAATTGCGAAGGCGGTTTGTCACCGATTAGCCGAAAGGCATTAATAGGAGAATTGCTGTGGCGTTAGCTAGAGAAGATAAAGAGAGAATAGTTCAAGAAGTCAGGGAAGTTTCAGCTTCTGCTTCTTCGCTTGTTATTTCAGATGCCAGAGGCCTTAAGGTTTCTGAGTTAACTGAGATTAGGAAACAAGGAACAGAATCTGGAGTTCATATCCAGGTAATTAAAAACTCTCTTGCAAAATTGGCATTTGAAGGCACTGACTTTGGTTGCACCGATGAAGTGTTAACAGGTCCCTCACTTTTTGCTTTCTCATATGCTGAGCCAGGTGCAGCGGCGAAGATGTTAAAAACTTACGCAAAAAACTTTGAGGCTCTTGAGATCAAAGCTTTGGTTGTGGAAGGGCAACTTCTTGATGGATCACAGATTGATGTTCTTGCATCTCTGCCATCACGAGAAGAAGCATTAACGTTAATTGCTGCAGTGCTTCAAGCACCCATTGGTAAATTTGCAACACTTCTTAATGAAGTGCCAAGTAAATTGGCTAGGGTTCTTTCTGCAGTTCGAGACAACAAACAGGCTAACGCCTAAATCTAGGAGAAAAAAATGGCAATATCAAAAGACGATATTCTAAGTGCGATAGAAGAAATGTCCGTCATGGACTTGGTTGAACTTATTTCAGCTATTGAGGAGAAATTCGGTGTTACTGCAGCTGCCGCTGTAGCCGCTGCTCCTGCTGCAGCTGGTGGTGACGCTGGTGAAGCTGTTGAAGAGAAAGATGACTTTGATGTAGTTTTAACTGCAGCTGGTGATCAAAAAGTTCAAGTTATTAAAGCTGTCCGTGCTATTACTGGACTTGGATTGAAAGAGGCCAAAGATTTAGTAGATGGCGCTCCTAACACTTTAAAAGAAGCTGTTAAGAAAGCTGATGCTGAAGAAATGCTTAAGCAACTGACTGAGGCAGGAGCAACAGCAGAGCTTAAATAATCTTTCAATAAAACATTTTTAAAGGGCGACATATGTCATATAGCTATACAGAAAAAAGAAGAATAAGAAAAAACTTCGGAAGACTTCCAAAGGTTATGAAACTTCCGAAATTAATCGAGACTCAACTTGAATCTTACTCACAATTTCTTCAACAACATGTTGAAGTCAGTGCTCGAGAGAATAAGGGTCTTGAAGAGGTTTTCCAAACTCTTTTTCCTATCACGAGTGTGTCTGGCAATGCTGCCCTTGAATATGTTTCATATGAACTAGGAAGGCCTGGTTACACAGTTCAAGAATGCTTAATACAAGGCCTTAGTTATTCCGCCCCTCTTAGAATTGTAGTCCGTCTAGTAATATATGATCGAGACACTAACTTCCAAGAAGTGAAGGATGTAAAAGAAGGCGAAGTTTTCATGGGAGAGGTTCCATTAATGACTGAAAATGGGTCCTTTGTAATTAACGGTACAGAAAGAGTTGTTGTTAATCAGCTTCATAGATCTCCAGGTGTTTTCTTTGATCATGATAAGGGCAAAACTCACTCATCAGGTAAGGTCCTATATTCTGCTCGAATCATTCCATACAGAGGTTCATGGTTAGATTTTGAATTTGATCCAAAAGACAATCTATTTTGTCGAATTGACAGAAGAAGAAAAATACCAGCTACCATAATTTTAAAAGCCATGGATATGGGCACCGAGGAAATCCTTCAGAATTTTTATGAAGTTGATACCGTCCAAATAGAAAAAGCTGGAATAAGCATTGAATTAATTCCATCAAGATTACGAGGTCAAACATTACCAGTTGATTTAAAAATTAAATCAAAAGTTGTTGTTGAGGCCAATAAGAGAATTACTGCTAGGCATGTTCGTGAACTTGAGCAAGCAAAAATGACTTCACTAAAGGTTGAGGATGACTTTTTAATCAGTAAAGTCCTCGCGAAAGATCTTTTCAATCAAGAGACTGGAGAAGTGTTAGTTTCAGCAAATACTGAAATAGATCAATCAGTAATTGAGGCTATAAGGGAAGCAAATATTACTGAGCTTCATACCTTGTATATTAATGAGCTTGATAAAGGTCCATATATATCAACAACTCTTAGAGCTGATCCAACTTCAAACAGGCTGGAAGCATTAGTTGAAATATACAGAATGATGAGGCCTGGTGAGCCGCCAACTAAGGATTCAGCTGAGCAATTGTTCCAAAATCTATTTTTTAATCATGAGCGCTATGATCTTTCTGAAGTTGGCAGAATGAAATTTAATCGTAGGTTAAAAATAGATACAACAAAAGAGACACCTGGCATTCTGGATCTTGATGACATCCTAGGAGTTATGCAAGGAATTGTGGCCATAAGAGATGGGCATGACACAGTTGATGATATTGATCACTTAGGCAACAGACGCGTCAGATCGGTTGGAGAAATGACTGCAAATCAATTTAGAGTTGGTTTAATAAGAGTTGAGAGAGCAGTAAGAGAAAGGCTCAGCATGGCTGAGGCAGACGAGCTTGGCCCACAGGATCTTATTAATGCTAAACCTGTTACCGCTGCTATCAAAGAATTTTTTGGCTCAAGCCAGCTATCTCAGTTCATGGATCAGAATAATCCTTTATCTGAAATTACTCATAAACGAAGAGTATCAGCGCTAGGCCCAGGCGGTCTAACAAGAGAACGCGCAGGTTTTGAAGTGAGAGATGTTCATCCAACTCATTATGGAAGATTGTGCCCAATTGAAACTCCTGAAGGACCTAACATTGGACTGATTAACTCATTTGCATGTTACTCAAGGACTAACGCATTTGGTTTTATCGAGAGTCCATACAGAAAAGTTATTAAAGGAAAAGTGACTAACGATATTATTTATCTTTCTGCAATTGATGAGGGAGAGCATATTATTGCTCAAGCAAATGCAGTACTTGATAAATCAGGAAAGTTTGCAGACGATCTTGTGCCAGTTCGACATAATGGTGATTCTGCTTTAATGAGTCCAGAAAGAATTGATTTAATGGATGTTGCTCCTCAGCAGGTTGTTTCAGTCGCGGCTTCATTAATTCCTTTCCTTGAGCATGATGATGCTAACAGGGCACTAATGGGCTCAAATATGATGCGCCAAGCTGTCCCAGTCCTAAAGCCTGAGAAACCTCTTGTAGGAACTGGCTTTGAAACAATTGTTGCAGGTGATTCTGGCGTCTGCGTTGTCGCCAAGAATAATGGCATTGTTGAAAATGTTGATGCTGCAAGAATCGTTGTTCGCGTTACTGATTCCAAGAACTCAAATAATGCTGTTGATATATATAACCTTACTAAGTACACAAGATCTAATCAAAATACTTGTATCAACCAGAGACCCCTGGTTTCAGTTGGAGATAAAGTTAAATTTGGAGATATCCTTGCTGACGGACCATCTGTAGATAACGGTGAGTTAGCATTAGGTCAAAACATTAGAATTGCTTTTATGCCATGGAATGGATATAACTTTGAAGATTCTATTTTGATGTCCGAAAAGGTTTCCAGAGAAGATAGATTCACCTCTATTCATATTCAAGAATTAACCTGTATTTCAAGAGATACAAAACTCGGTTCTGAGGAGATAACAGCTGATATTCCAAATGTTGGAGAAGGATCCCTTGGAAAGCTTGACGAATGTGGAATGGTTTATGTAGGAGCTGAAGTTAAGGCTGGAGATATTTTAGTTGGTAAAATTACTCCAAAAGGTGAAACTCAATTATCTCCCGAAGAAAAACTTTTGCGAGCAATTTTTGGTGAAAAAGCTTCTGATGTAAAAGATACCTCATTGAGAGTGCCATCAAGCATTAACGGTACCGTCATTGGAGTCGAAGTTTTTACCAGAGATGGAATGGAGAAAGATGAAAGAACTCAATCGATAGAGCTCGATCATTTATCTGTTGCTAAAAAAGACGCTGATGATCAAATTAAAATTATTAACGATGCAACGAGAATCCGTCTTGTAGACATTATTAAGGGCTCCAAGATTTCTAAGGGTCCAGGGCTCAAGAAAGGCTCTACTCCATCGGCTGATGATCTATCAGAGCTGAGTTTGGACGATCTATTATCAGTTAGAACAGCTGATGACTCCTCAAATACTAAAATCGAAGATGCTGAAAAGGCTTTAAAACAATACCTTAAAGATATTCAAGAAAGCTTTGATGAGAAAAAACAAAAGATCACTAGAGGACATGATCTTGCTCCTGGCGTCATCAAAATTGTAAAGGTATATCTTGCAGTTAAAAGAAGAATTCAGCCCGGAGATAAGATGGCAGGTAGACATGGCAACAAAGGTGTTATCTCCGAGATTATGCCGATTGAGGATATGCCATATGATAATGATGGAAACCCTGTCGATATCGTCTTGAATCCTCTTGGTGTTCCCTCTCGAATGAACGTTGGGCAAATTCTTGAGACTCATATGGGATCAGCAGCAAAAGGTATAGGAGAAAAAATCAATAAAATGATTAAAGCTAAAGCTAAAGCTGATGAGCTCAAAAAATACCTAGATGTGCTTTACAACAAAAACGCGACAATCAAAGAAGATCTTAACTCGTTTAATAATGCTGAAATTCTATCTTTAGCAAGCAACTTAACAGAAGGTTTGCCAATTGCCACTCCTGTGTTTGATGGCGCCAAAGAATCTGAGATTAAAGAATTATTAAAACTTGCTGATCTTCCTGAGTCCGGTCAATTGACTCTGTTTGACGGAAGGACTGGTAGACAGTTCGAGCGACCTGTAACAGTTGGATATATGTATATGATTAAACTCAATCATTTAGTTGATGATAAAATGCATGCTCGTTCAACAGGATCATACAGTCTTGTTACTCAACAGCCTCTTGGTGGAAAAGCTCAGTTTGGTGGCCAAAGATTTGGTGAAATGGAAGTATGGGCTCTAGAAGCATATGGTGCCTCATATACTCTCCAGGAGATGCTCACAGTTAAATCTGACGATGTCCCAGGCCGAACTAAAATGTATAAAAATATTGTTGATGGAAACTACGAAATGGATGCAAATATCCCTGAGTCCTTCAACGTTCTGACAAAAGAAATTCGATCACTTGGAATCAACTTAGAACTTGATTCTGAAAATTAGGAGAAATAATTGAAAGATTTACTAAATTCATTAAAAGCAAAGCAAGAAGATTTTTCTTCAATTACAGCTGGGCTTGCTTCTCCACAGATGGTCAGATCTTGGTCATTTGGTGAAGTAAAGAAACCTGAAACTATTAACTATCGTACTTTCAAACCAGAAAGAGATGGTCTTTTCTGTGCCAAAATTTTTGGTCCAGTAAAAGACTATGAGTGTGTTTGTGGTAAATACAAACGTATGAAGCATCGTGGTGTTGTTTGCGAGAAGTGTGGAGTAGAAGTTACATTAGCTAAAGTAAGAAGAGAGCGAATGGGGCACATAGAACTTGCTGCGCCTGTTGCTCATATTTGGTTTTTGAAATCTCTTCCTTCAAGAATTGGATTACTGCTTGATATTACACTCAGAGAAATTGAAAGAGTTTTGTATTTTGAAAGTTATATTGTTACTGATCCTGGTTTAACAGAATTAGAAAAGTGTCAAATTTTAACGGAAGAAGAATTCGTTGAAGCATTTGATGAATATGGCGATGAATTTACAGCCTCTATGGGTGCAGAAGCCGTTCAAATGCTGTTACAAGAAATTGATTTAGAAGAGGAGATTAGAATCATTCGAGAGGAAGTTCCACAAACTAATTCAGAAACTAAGCTTAAGAAACTATCCAAAAGATTAAAACTACTTGAAGCATTCAATGAGTCTGGAAATAAACCAGAATGGATGATTATGAATGTGTTGCCAGTATTACCCCCTGATCTAAGGCCTTTGGTTCCTCTAGAGGGAGGTCGTTTTGCGACCTCAGATCTTAACGATCTTTACAGAAGGGTGATTAATAGAAATAACAGATTGAAGCGCCTATTAGAGTTAAGTGCTCCAGATATTATTGTCAGAAATGAAAAAAGAATGCTTCAAGAAAGCGTTGATGCCCTTCTTGACAATGGTAGAAGAGGTCGAGTAATAACTGGAACTAACAAGCGACCATTAAAATCTTTAGCAGATATGATCAAAGGGAAAGGCGGAAGATTTAGACAAAACCTACTTGGTAAGCGTGTTGATTATTCAGGCAGATCTGTAATTGTTGCAGGTCCTAACCTGAAATTACATCAGTGTGGACTGCCAAAAAAAATGGCACTTGAACTGTTCAAACCTTATGTTTACGGAAAGCTTGAGCAAAAAGAACTTGCTACTACAATTAAAGCAGCCAAAAAACTAGTTGAACGTGAAACTCCTGAGGTTTGGGAAATTTTAGAAGAGGTTATTAGAGAACATCCAATTCTACTTAATAGAGCTCCAACCCTTCATAGATTAGGAATTCAAGCGTTTGAACCTCTCCTTGTTGAAGGTAAGGCAATTCAGCTTCATCCATTGGTCTGTGTTGCTTTTAATGCTGACTTTGATGGAGATCAGATGGCTGTGCATGTTCCTCTCTCTATTGAGGCGCAACTTGAAGCTCGCGCTCTTATGATGTCAACAAATAATATCTTGTCCCCTGCAAACGGCGAGCCAATTATTAATCCCACACAAGACATTGTCTTGGGTCTTTATTATATGACTCGAGATAAAGTTAATGTTAAAGGTGATGGAAGAGTATTTAGCAACCCCGATGAAGTTCTAAGAGCATATGAATCTGAAACCTTGGACATACATGCAAATATCAAAGTTAGAATTACTAATGCTGATAAAGGAACTTTTCTTGAAGATACGACTGTAGGTAGGGTTTTAGTTTGGAGAATCTCGCCAATTGAAGTTGGTTTCGACAATGTGAACAAAACTTTGGACAAGAAATCTGTTTCAAATCTAATAGATATTTCATACAGAAAAGCTGGGCTGAAGGACACTGTAATTTTTGCAGATCAGCTGATGTATCTTGGATTTGAGCATTCAACACGTTCTGGATCTTCTATAGGTGTCGACGATTTTGTTATCCCAGAAGAGAAGCCATCTATTATTGATGCAGCTGAAAAAGAAGTAAAAGCAATTGAATCACAGTATGAGTCTGGTCTTGTAACTCAAGGCGAAAGATATAATAAAGTAATCGATATTTGGTCTCGTGCAAATGAAAAAGTTGCAAAAGCAATGATGACAAAAATTAGCACTGATCAAGTACAAGATACTGAAGGTAAAGAGGTTGATCAAGCCTCATTTAACTCTGTCTTTATTTATGCAGACTCTGGCGCTAGGGGATCTCCGGCTCAGATAAGACAGCTCTCTGGAATGCGAGGCTTAATGTCTAAGCCAGACGGCTCAATTATTGAAACACCAATTACTGCAAATTTTAGAGAAGGTTTATCCGTCCTGCAGTACTTTATATCCACTCATGGAGCTCGTAAAGGTCTTGCTGATACAGCCCTTAAAACTGCTAATTCGGGATACTTAACTAGAAGGCTTTGTGATGTTGCAATGGACTCTGTTGTTGTTGAGGATGATTGTGGTACTGACCAATCAATCATTGTTTCTTCAATTGTAGAAGGCGGAGATATTATTCAGCCACTTACTGAAAGAATTCTAGGTCGGGTAATTGCTGAGCCAATTTTCAATGGAGATGAAGAAGAGGTCTATCCTATTGGACATCTTATTGATGAGGATTCAGTGAAGAAAATCGATGAGCTGAACATTTCATCTCTAAAAGTTAGATCGCCAATGACCTGTGAAGCAAGTTATGGTGTTTGTTCCAAGTGCTATGGAAGAGACTTAGCTAGAGGACACCTAGTTCATCGAGGTGAGGCTGTTGGAGTTGTGGCTGCTCAATCAATTGGCGAGCCAGGAACGCAGTTAACCATGCGTACATTCCATATAGGTGGAGCTGCTTCAAGTTCCTCAGAAGATAATGCGATTGTTGTTAATAATGCTGGAATGATTAATTTTTCTTCAGATATAAAAACAGTTACTAACAAAGATAAGCAAGAAGTTGTTGTTTCTAGAAATAGCCAGGTTACGTTGACCGATGAAAAGGGTAAATTAATAGAGCAACATAAGTTAATTTATGGAGCTACTTTATTTGTTAAAGATCAAACTAATGTTGAGCCAGGACTAAAAATCGCAGGTTGGGATCCATATACTCGTCCAATTATCAGTGAAGTAGAAGGCATAGTTCAGTTTACAGATATTGATGATGGAGTAAGTGTCCGTTCAAAAACTGATGAGCTTACCGGGCTTAGTAGCATTGAAGTGATTGACGTTGCCGAGAGACCCTCTGCAGGAAAAGATAAAGTTCCAGCTATCGCTCTTGTTGATGCTAAAGGCAAACCGGTACCGTTAGGCGAACATAAGACGCCAGCAAATTATTCGTTACCTGCAAAGGCATTGGTTAATTTAAAAGATGGTAAGAAATTACATGCTGGAGAAGTATTAGCCAGAATTCCTTTAGAAGGATCAAAAACTAAAGACATCACTGGTGGTCTTCCTCGGGTTGCTGATCTTTTTGAAGCAAGAAAACCAAAAGATGCAGCAGTACTTGCTGAAGAAAGTGGAATTATTGCATTTGGAAAAGAAACTAAAGGTAAAGTTAGATTAGTTATTACTCCTGATGGCGCAACCAAGAAAACTCAAAATGTTGAAATGCTTATCCCTAAGCACAGAATACTTACAGTTTTTGAGGGTGAAAGAATAGAAAAAGGAGATATCATATCCGATGGTCCATTGAGTCCTCATGATATCTTGCGTTTGCGAGGCATTCCTCAGTTAACTAATTTCATTGTGAATGAAATTCAAGACGTTTATAGGCTTCAAGGCGTTCTTATTAATGATAAGCACATTGAAACTATTTTGCGTCAAATGCTTAGAAAAGCATTAATCATTGATGGTGAAGATACTAAGTTCATTCAAGGTGATCAGGTTGAATACGCAGAATTAGTTGAAGAAAACGCTAAAGCGGTAGCAGCAAAAAAAGAACCTGCTCGCTTTGAACGAGTGCTGCTTGGTATTACCAAAGCTTCACTCACGACTAATTCATTTATTTCTGCTGCTTCTTTCCAAGAAACTACACGTGTTCTAACAGAGGCATCCGTAACGGGTAAGGTAGATTACTTAAGAGGCCTTAAGGAAAATGTTGTTGTTGGAAGATTGATACCGGCTGGAACAGGAATGGAGTTCCATGACCAAATGGCGGCTAAGAAAGCAAGCGATTCATCCGAATCAATGCTATCCGAAGATGATATCGAAGCAGCATTGCGACAAGAATTACAAGAAACTGAGGAATAATGTTGACCGTAGTGAATCATGTCTATAAAATCGCGACCAACTATTAAAATATGGCTACTGTAAATCAATTAATAAGAAAACCTCGCAAACCTAAAGTGAGGAAGACCGATGTTCCTGCATTGGAGAAATCTCCCCAACGCAGGGGCGTTTGTACCCGTGTGTATACAACCACTCCTAAGAAACCAAATTCAGCACTAAGAAAAGTTTGCAGAGTTAGATTGACTAGTGGGTATGAGGTTACATCCTATATAGGTGGTGAAGGTCATAATCTTCAAGAGCACTCTGTTGTTTTAATTCGTGGTGGAAGAGTCAAAGATCTTCCAGGAGTTAGATATCACACTGTCAGAGGTTCTTTAGATACATCTGGCGTTGCAAATAGAAAGCAACGAAGATCTAAGTATGGAGCTAAAAAAGGTAAATAAGTATGCCAAGAAGAAGAAGTCCTGAAAAAAGAAAAATACTTCCTGATCCAAAGTACAAAGATATTATTGTTGCCAAGTTCATGAATCACATCATGAAAGATGGAAAAAAATCTGTTGCAGAGAAAATAGTATACGGTGCTTTTAATAAAATTGATGAAACAGCAAAGTCCGATCCTGTAGAACTATTTAAGAAAGCTTTGGACACTATCGGCCCAATGGTTGAGGTGAAATCAAGAAGAGTGGGTGGGGCAACATATCAAGTCCCAATAGAAGTAAGGCCTTCAAGAAGACAAGCACTTGCAATGAGGTGGTTGGTAGAGGCTGCAAGAAAAAGAAGTGAGAAGTCCATGGATCACAGGTTAGCAGGTGAGCTAGCTGATGCAGCAGAAGGCAAAGGTTCTGCTGTGAAGAAAAAGGAAGATGTTCATCGCATGGCTGAAGCTAATAAAGCCTTCTCACATTTCCGTTTTTAATTAGTAACATTTCATAGGTTTAAATATGGCTAGACAGACTGAACTTAGTAAGTACAGAAATATTGGTATTTGTGCTCATGTTGATGCAGGTAAAACTACAACTACAGAGCGAGTTCTTTTTTACACAGGTTTATCACATAAAATAGGTGAGGTTCATGATGGTGCAGCTACCATGGATTGGATGGAGCAAGAGCAGGAAAGAGGAATCACGATAACCTCTGCTGCAACCACGTGTTTTTGGTCTGGGATGGAGCAACAATTTCCTCAGCATAGAATTAATATTATTGATACTCCAGGTCACGTAGATTTTACTATTGAGGTTGAGAGATCTCTAAGAGTTTTAGATGGAGCTGTTGTAGTATTTTGTGGCACGTCTGGCGTTGAGCCACAATCAGAGACCGTTTGGCGACAAGCCGATAGATATGAGGTTCCTAGAATTGTTTTTGTAAACAAAATGGACAGAGCTGGAGCGGATTTCTCCAGGGTAACTGATCAAATCAAGGATAGATTAAAGGCAAATGTTGTGCCGATGCAATACAACATTGGAGCTGAGGAAGATTTTAAAGGCGTTGTTGATTTAGTCAAAATGAAAGCTATTTTCTGGAATGAGGATGATCAAGGTTTGACTTTTGAAGAGCAAGAAATTCCATCAGATATTCTGGACACATGCGAATCATTAAGAGAGTCTATGGTTGAAAGTGCAGCTGAAGCAAATGAAGAATTAATGAATGCGTATTTGGAAAACGGTGAATTAACCGCGGAACAGATTAAAGAAGGCATTAGAATTAGAACTCTTGCAAATGAAATTGTACCTGCTTTTTGTGGTTCAGCATTCAAAAATAAGGGTGTTCAGGCGGTTTTAGATGCAGCAATTGAATACTTGCCTGCTCCAAATGAAGTTAAGGCAATCAAAGGATCATTGCCAAATGATGAGGAGGTTGAAATAAGCAGGTCTTCTTCAGATGAAGAACCATTCTCAGCCCTAGCTTTTAAAATTGCTACTGATCCTTTTGTTGGAACTTTAACATTTATCAGAGTTTATTCAGGAGTACTTTCTGTAGGTGATGGCGTAATGAACTCAACCAAGACGAAGAAAGAAAGGGTTGGACGTATGGTTCAGATGCATTCGAATGACCGTAATGAAATTAAAGAGATACGTGCTGGGGATATCGCGGCATGTATCGGACTAAAAGATGTTACTACTGGGGACACTCTTTGTGATTTAGGCGATCAAGTTGTTCTTGAAAGAATGGATTTTCCTGAACCAGTTATATCAGTAGCTGTAGAGCCAAAAACAAAATCAGATCAAGAAAAAATGGGAGTTGCTCTAGGCAAACTTGCACAAGAGGATCCTTCATTTAGGGTTCATACTGATGAGGAGTCCGCCCAGACTATTATTTCAGGAATGGGAGAGCTTCATTTAGACGTCCTAGTTGATAGAATGAGAAGAGAATTTGATGTTGAAGCAAATATTGGAAAACCACAGGTTTCTTATCGTGAAACAATTAGAGAATCAGTTGATATAGAGGGTAAGTTTGTAAGACAAAGTGGTGGAAAGGGTCAATATGGTCACGTTTGGCTTAAATTAGAGCCTCTAGGACTAGATGATGAATACGAATTTGTTGATAAGATAGTTGGTGGTGTAGTCCCCAAAGAGTACATTCCAGCTGTTGATAAGGGCATTCAAGAGCAGATGAAAAATGGTGTAATTGCTGGCTATCCGCTGCTTGCATTGCGAGCAACCTTATATGATGGATCTTTCCATGATGTTGATTCAAGTGAGATGGCTTTTAAGATAGCAGGGTCTATGGCACTAAAAGAAGGTTGTCTTAAAGCACGTCCAGTCCTTTTGGAGCCAATGATGGCTGTTGAAGTTGTTACTCCAGAAGAGCATATGGGTGATGTTGTTGGCGACTTAAATAGAAGAAGAGGGATAATTTTAGGAATGGATGAAATCCCAACTGGAAAAACTGTGAGGTCAGAAGTTCCTTTATCGGAGATGTTTGGATATGCAACTGATTTAAGGTCTGCCACTCAAGGTAGAGCAAGTTTCTCCATGGAATTTCTTAAATATGCTGAAGTTCCAAATAACATTGCTGAGCAGTTAAAAACTTCTTAAAACAATACACTCATAAATACCCTAAATTTGTTGACATTAGGGGCTTTAGAGTCATAGAATACGCAACATTTTGCATAAAGCAGATATATAGGAATTAAATAAATTGGACAATCAATCAATAAGAATCCGCTTAAAAGCTTTTGACTATAGATTGATTGATGCTTCAACAAAATTAATTGTTGAAACTGCAAAAAAAACTGGCGCGATTGTTAAAGGACCAATTCCTTTGCCAGTAAAGAAAGAAAGAACAACAATCTTAACATCTCCGCACAAAGATAAAGATGCAAGAGATCAGTATGAAATTAGAACATACAAAAGACTTATGGATATAGTAGAACCTACAGATAAAACTGTCGATGCTTTAATGAAGCTCGACTTATCATCTGGGGTTGATGTGCAAATTAGCTTGAGCTAATTTGTTACTTTTTTAACGCTTAGCGGCCATAGAGGGTTTTTAGCCCCGTATAAAAGGAGAGTAAATTGAGCATTGGCTTAGTTGGAAAAAAATCAGGGATGTCGAGACTTTTTCAAGAAGATGGCACATCCGTTCCTGTAACAGTTATTTCAGTTGCAGCAAACTTTATTGCTGATATTAAGACGCATGAGAAGCATGGATATAGCGCGATTGTTGTGTCCAAGAATACCTCTAAAAATCTAACAAAATCATCTACAGAATTCTTTAAGAAACAGAATATCTCTAATGGAGAGTTATTTGAATTCAGAACTGAAGAAACCGATGAGCTAAAGATTGGTCATCATTTGACCGCTGATATTTTTGAAGTTGGAAAAATGGTTGATGTTACTGGAACTTCCAAAGGAAAGGGATATGCAGGCGTAATTAAAAGACATAATTTTGCCATGCAGGATGCAACACATGGTAATTCCTTAGCGCATAGAGCTCATGGCTCAATTGGCCAGTGTCAAACTCCTGGAAGAGTTTGGAAAGGGAAGAAAATGTCTGGTCATATGGGGCACGAAACAAAAACTATTCAAAGTTTAAAATTAATGGGAGCAGATGTTCAGAATAATTTGCTTTATGTAAAAGGTGCAGTCCCTGGTTTTAATGGATCTACACTAAAAATTACCCCTGCGGTGAAACAAAAATGAAATTAGACTTATTAAATATCGATAACAAAAAAACCGATGTTCAAATTTCTGATACAACTTTTGGTAAAGAATTTAATGAAACCCTAGTTCATCAAGCTGTAGTTACATATCTAGCTGGTTCTAGACAAGGCTCTCACAAACAAAAGACTAGATCGGAAGTAAGAGGCGGCGGTAAAAAACCATACCGACAAAAAGGAACTGGTAGAGCAAGAGCAGGAACAATTAGAAGTCCTATCTGGAGAGGTGGTGGAGTAACTTTTGCGGCAACACCAAGAGATTACTCCAAAAAAATTAATAAGAAAATGTATAGAGCTGCAATTAGCTCTATATTTTCTGAATTACATAGGCAGAATCGTTTGATAGCCATCGAGCAGCCTAAATTTGATGCACCTAAAACCAAAGACATGAACAGCTTCCTTCAGCAATTCAATCTTAATAATGTGCTTATCATTCTTGATGAGATGGATACAAATTTGTACCTTTCAGCTAGAAATATTCCTCATGTAGACGTAGTAACTGTTAAAGAAATTAACCCTGTTATTTTATTAAGATCTGAAAAAGTTGCCGTTACTCCTGCTGCATTCAAGTTAATTGAGGCTTGGGTCTAATGAATAAAGAAAAATTACTTACATTAATTCATTCACCATATATTACTGAAAAGGCTACATCTATAGGAAGCTTAAACCAGGTTGTATTTAAAGTGGACTTATCTGCATCTAAATCAGAAATTAAAAAAGCTGTTGAAGATTTATTTGATGTTCAAGTTGAAAGTGTCACCACATCAACACAAAAAGGCAAAACAAAAAGAAACAGATTTGGAATATACAAAAGATCAGATTACAAAAAAGCCTTTATTTCATTGAAAGAAGGTTCTGAGATTCAATTTGAGGGTATTAGTTAATCATGGCAGTAATAAAAGCAAAACCAACTAGTCCAGGTAGAAGAGGTGTTATCTCAATCAAGTCTGATCTATATAAAGGTCGGCCTCATAAAGCTTTACTTGAAAAAAAATCAAAAAATGGCGGAAGAAATAATAATGGCAGAATTACAGTCAGACACCAGGGTGGTGGGCATAAGCAGCATTACAGAGTAATAGATTTTAAAAGAGATAAGTTAGATGTGCCTGCTGTTGTAGAAAGAATTGAGTACGATCCGAATAGATCTGCGCACCTAGCCTTGCTTAAGTATGCTGATGGTGAAAGAAGATACATTATTGCTCCAAGTAAGATTAAGCTAGGTGATCCCGTGCTTTCAGCCGATCAAACAGAAATGAAAGCCGGTAACTGTATGAAATTAGCAAATATCCCTTTGGGAACAACAATTCATTGTGTAGAAATGAAGCCTGGTAAAGGAGCTCAAATTGCAAGAAGTGCTGGTACATCTGCAAGATTGGTTGCAAAAGAGGGCATATACGCAACATTAAGATTGCAATCTGGGGAAATGAGAAAAATCTTATCAGCTTGTAAAGCAACCCTAGGAACTGTCTCAAATCAAGAAAATAACTTACGTTCATTAGGTAAGGCGGGAGCTAAAAGATGGAGAGGTGTGAGACCTACAGTCAGAGGTGTAGCTATGAATCCAGTTGATCATCCTCATGGAGGCGGAGAGGGAAGGACCTCTGGTGGAAGACACCCATCGACACCTTGGGGTATACCGACTAAAGGCTATAAAACAAGAAAAAATCAACGAACAGACGATCTGATTGTTAGAAGAAGAGCTAAAAGGAAATAGTAATGCCTAGATCACTTAAAAAAGGACCATTTATTGATTTATCACTGCAAAAGGCAGTTGATAAAGCTATTAGTGAAAATAGCAAGAGACCAATTAAAACTTGGTCAAGACGATCTATGATCAGTCCGGCCATGGTTGGCTTAACGATATCTGTACACAACGGAAGGCAGCATGTCCCTGTATACATTAATGAAGATATGGTTGGTCACAAACTAGGTGAATTTGCTATTACAAGAACTTTTAGAATGCATTCAGGTGATAGGAAGGCAAAATAATGGAAACAAGAGCTTATTTAAAAGGTACTAGATTATCTGCTCAAAAAGCAGGTCTAGTTGCTGATGTTGTCAGAGGTAAATCAGTTCATGCCGCGATGGACTTTCTTACTTTTCATAAACAAAAAGCATCGGCTGTAATTAAAAAACTTTTAGAATCTGCAATTGCAAATGCTGAGCACAATGACAAGGCCGATATTGATTTATTGGTTGTGAAGTCAGTCATTGTAAATCAGGGCATGAGACTCAAAAGAATGAAGCCTCGTGCAAGAGGCAGGGCTGACAGAATAATTAAGCCTACTTGCCATATTGAAATCATATTATCGGATCAGGAGAAGTAATGGGTCAAAAAGTTCATCCAACTGGCTTTCGACTTGGTGTTATCAAGAAGCATAATGCTTTGTGGTATGCAAAAGGAAAATCTTTCAGAGAGAATCTTATTGAAGATCTCAAGGTAAGAAATCATATCAAGGACAGATTAAGATTTTCTTCAATAAGTAAAGTAGAGCTTGAAAGGTCTGCTCAAAATTTTGTTGTAAACATTCATACATCAAGACCTGGCATTATTATTGGTAAAAAGGGTGAAGAGATTGAATCTTTGAAGGCTTCAGTGCAAAAGATTGTTACCTTGCCAGTTCAAGTCAACATAAAAGAAGTTAGAAAACCAGACCTTGATGCAACAATACTTGCTGAAGGAATTGCTCAACAATTAGAGCGAAGAGTTCAATTTAGAAGAGCTATGAAGCGAGCTGTACAAAGCGCTATGAGACAAGGTGCTAAAGGAATTAGAACAGAAGTTTCTGGTAGATTGGGTGGAGCAGAGATTGCCAGGGCCGAATGGTATAGAGAGGGCCAAGTGCCACTGCATACTTTAAGGGCAAACATAGACTATGGAGTTGCAGAAGCCGCAACTACATATGGATTAATTGGTGTGAAGGTTCATGTATATACAGGTGAAGTTTTAGGTGATCCTTTTAAAGATGAGGATCAAGGAAGTTAATCATGTTACAGCCAAAACAAACAAAATTTAGAAAGATGCATAAGGGCCGAAATAGAGGCCTTGCTCAATCAGGAAATACCATTGCTTTCGGTGAGTATGCTTTAAAAGCTACGACTAGGGGTAGAATCACAGCTCGCCAGATTGAGTCGGCAAGAAGAGCGATGACTCGGTCAATTAAACGTGGTGGTAATATTTGGATTCGTATATTTCCTGACAAACCCATCACCAAAAAGCCATTAGAAGTAAGAATGGGTAAAGGAAAAGGCAATGTTGAATATTGGGTAAGCCTTGTTCAACCTGGAACAGTTTTATATGAGATGGCTGGTGTATCAGAAGAGGTAGCTAGAGAGGCTTTTAAGCTTGCAGCAGCTAAGTTACCAGTCAGAACTACATTTATTAAAAAGGCATTATAAAAATGGCAAAGTTAACAAGTGATCTTAAAGACCTTCGCAATAAAGATATTAAAGCTCTTGAGAGTTTAGTTTTAGAAATTAGAGAAAATCAATTTAAGAATAGGATGAAGCACAAAACTGGCCAGCTTAATGAATCGCATTTGTTAACAGTTGATAGAAAAAAGATTGCTCAAATAAAAACTATTATTAACGAAAAAAAATCTGAGGAAGCACCTGCATGAGTACTAATCCAAGACAGCTTACCGGCGTAGTTATTAGCGATAAAGCTGATAAAACAATAACTGTAAAAGTTGAGCGCAAAGTGAAGCATCCTACATATAGTAAAATTATGAAGCGCTCTACAAAAGTTCATGCTCATGATGAAGGTAATACTGCCAAGATCGGTGATGTTGTTACAGTGCAAGAATGCAAACCTTATTCTAAGTCTAAAACTTGGAAGCTTCTTTCTGAAGAACAAGCTATTGCTTCCGCAGAAGAGATTCAGGAGGTTCAGTCATGATCCAAATGCAATCTATACTAACCATAGCTGATAACAGTGGGGCCAGAAGTGTTATGTGCATCAAGGTGCTTGGTGGCTCAAAGAGACGTTATGCAAATATCGGCGATGTTATAAAGGTAGCAATCAGAGAAGCGATACCAACTGGCAAAGTAAAAAAAGGTCAGGTTGTTGATGCATTAGTAGTGAGAACAAAAAAAGGCGTAAGGAGAAGAGATGGCTCCTTAATTAAATTCGACGAAAATGCAGCTGTTTTAATTGGTGGTAACAAAGCCCCAATTGGTACTAGGGTTTTTGGACCAGTGACTAGAGAACTCAGAGATGGCAAGCATATGAAAATTTTATCACTAGCCCCGGAAGTTTTGTAATGAGAAAAAATATTGAAACAGTAACGAAATTAAGAACCGGTGACGAGGTTATTGTTATTGCTGGAAAAGACTTAGGAAAAAAGGGCACTGTTCAAAAAATTTCTAAGTTTAATAATAAAGCAGTAATTACAGGCATTAATATGATGAAAAAACATACTAAGCCTAATCCGCAGCTTGGAGAAACAGGTGGCATAGTTGAAAAAGAGGCTGCAATTAATCTTTCAAATGTCGCAATTTGGAATCCAAAGCAAAAAAAAGCAGACAGAATTTCATTTCAAATAGATGGAGATAAGAAATTAAGAGTTTACTCATCAGATAAAAAAGAAATCAAATCATGAATTTAAAAGAAACCTTCAATAAAGAATTACTGCCTCAGTTACAAGAGACATTGGGCATTGATAATATTATGGCTGTGCCAAAACTTACCAAAGTAGTTATCAACATGGGCGTTGGAGAAGCTTTAACTGATAAAAAACATCTGGAATCTGCAGTAAATGATTTAGAGTTAATAGCCGGTCAGAAAGCAGTTATAACAAAAGCAAAAAAATCAGTTGCAAGCTTTAAACTTCGTGAGGGATGGCCAGTTGGATGCAAGGTTACATTACGAGGTGACCGAATGTATGACTTTGTAGAGCGCTTGGTAAATATTGCAATTCCAAGGGAGAGAGACTTTAGAGGGCTTAATCCTAAATCATTTGATGGTCAGGGCAACTACAGTATGGGTATTAAGGAGCAAATTATTTTTCCTGAAATTAACTATGACAATATTGACAAGATCCGGGGAATGGACATTTGCATAAATACATCAGCTTCTAACAAAGAAGATGCTAAAGCATTATTAGAAGTATTAAATTTCCCATTTAAAAAATAAGGTACAAGTAAATGACAAGAAAATCAGTAATAGCTCGAGATATCAAAAGACAAAAAACGGTAGACCGTTTTGCGGTGAAAAGGGCGGCATTGAAAGATGCATTTTTAAATCCTGAAAATTCATATGAAGAAAAAATGGCAGCTTTTGAAAAATTACAAAAGCTCCCTAGAAATGCAAGCCCCTCAAGAGTTACAAGAAGATGCTCTTTGACTGGCAGACCTCATGCTGTATATAGAAAATTTGGACTTAGTAGAATTAAATTACGTGAAGCTGCAATGCGCGGTGACATTCCTGGATTGGTTAAATCAAGTTGGTAATATTATGAGTTTTCAAGACCCTACATCAGATTGTTTGACAAGAATTAGAAACGGCCTCATGCGTGGTAAAAAGGTTGTAAATGCGCCCTTTTCTAAATTCAAGCATGAGCTAGTATCTTTGCTTGTGAAGGAGGGGTATTTGGTTTCATGCGAAAAAATTTCATTAGATGGCAAAGATTCATTAAGCATTTCTCTTAAATATATTAATGAGGCTCCTGCAATAAGAGAAATTAAAAGGGTTTCAAAACCTAGTTTAAGAAGATATTCATCGTCCTCAGATCTTCCTGAGGTTAAAAATGGATTAGGTATGTATGTGCTCTCAACTAACAAAGGTTTGATGAGTGATAAAGATGCCAGGTCTCAAAATATTGGTGGCGAAGTTATTTGTGAGGTCTTTTAATCATGTCTAGAGTTGCTAAAAATCCAGTATCAATTCCATCAGGTGTAGAAGTTACCTTGAATGAGAGGACTATTTCATTATCAGGTCCTAAAGGCAAATCTGAATTTGCATTTCCAGATTCAGTATCAGCAAGTCACGCAGATGATTTGGTTACTATTTCTTACGATGAATCTTCTACAGAATCAACCGCACTTGCAGGCACAGCTCGATCTTTAATTAATAATATGGCTATCGGTGTTTCCGAAGGTTTTCAAAAAACATTATTGTTGGTAGGCGTTGGATACAGGGCTAAGGCTAACGGCAAGAAGTTAGAACTAACTTTAGGATTTTCTCACCCAGTTCATTATGAAATCCCTGAACAAGTTGATGTAGAAACACCATCTCAAACGGAAGTTATTCTAAAGAGTCATGACAAGCAAGTTTTAGGCCAGGTTGCTGCAGAAATTAGAGCATTTAGACCTCCAGAGCCCTATAAAGGTAAGGGTGTGAAATATGCAGATGAAAATATTAGAAGAAAAGAAGCTAAAAAAGCAGCAGGAGCATAATCAATGAACTCTAAATCAGACTCTAGAATAAGACGCGCAGCAAAAACTCGAATCAGAATCTCTCAGCAAGACAAGCCGAGATTATCTGTTTTTAAGTCATCTCAAAATTTATATGCTCAAGTTTTTGATTCCACTGGATCAACAGTTTTGGCATCAGCTTCAACAAATGAAAAGCAAGATAAGATTGCTGCAAATAATATAAGTTCAGCTAAAGCTATTGGGCAAAAAATAGCAGAAAGAGCAATTGAAGCAGGTATTAAAAAAGTAGTCTTTGATCGTTCAGGTTATAAATATCATGGCCGCATAAAAGCCATTGCAGAATCAGCTCGTGAAGCTGGATTGGAGTTTTAAAAAATGAGTCAACAAAATAATAGCTTGCAACAACAAGATGCCCTTGAAGAAAAACTTGTTCAGGTAAACAGAGTTGCAAAAGTTGTAAAGGGTGGTCGCATATTTGGGTTCACGGCTTTATGTGTTGTTGGTGATGGCAAGGGAAAAGTTGGGTTTGGAAGAGGCAAGGCAAAAGAGGTTCCAATTGCAATTCAGAAAGCTATGGAAAATGCTAGAAGAAATATGGTTGATGTGAGTTTAAACGCATCCACACTTTGGTATCCAGTGAAGGCAAAGCATGGTGCAGCTAAAGTTTATATGCAGCCTGCTGCAGAAGGAACCGGAATTATTGCTGGGGGAGCAATGAGAGCAGTATTAGAACTTGTTGGGGTTCAAAATGTTCTAGCTAAATGTTACGGATCAACGAATCCAGTGAACGTTGTAAGAGCCACGATCAATGCGTTGCGTTCAATGGAATCTCCCGAAGAAGTCGCTTTTAGAAGGGGCAAAAAGACAGCAGAAATATCATGAGTAATAAAACAATAGATATCAAACTTATTAAAAGCAGCATTGGCAGGCTACCAAATCATAAGAAATGTGTAAAAGGACTTGGTTTTAGAAAGTTACAGCAGACTGTAACTGTAGAAGATACACCAAGTAATCGAGGCATGATTAATAAAATTAGAGATATGTTGGAAGTTAAAGAGAGCTAATAATGGAAAATTCAGAAACAAATAATTCTTTGGGATTAAATACTCTTACCAGCACTGGCACGACAAAAAATAGAAAGCGTGTAGGAAGAGGTATTGGGTCTGGAACAGGTAAGACAGCAGGTAGAGGTCACAAAGGTCAAAAATCTAGATCAGGCGGGTCTATTGCCAGAGGTTTTGAAGGTGGTCAAATGCCCTTACAGCAAAGAATCCCTAAGTTTGGTTTTTCTTCAAGAGTAAATAGAAGTTTAAAAGAGGTTAACCTCAAAAATATTGCTTCCATGTCTGAAGTTAATATTGATACTTTAAAAGCTAAAAGAATTATTTCTCAATCAACTAAAAAAGTAAAAATTTTTGGTATCTGTGAGATTGCTCAGCCGATGGTTGTTACTGGAATTCTTGTAACTAAAGGTGCTCAGAAATCTATAGAAAAAGCTGGCGGAACAGTTGCATCGATTGAAGCAAAGCCAATTAAAGAAAAATTTATTAAAACTTCAAAAAAAACAGATACAAAAACTTCTAAGGCTAAAGAGGATTCTGCTGAGTAATTTATATGGCTGATCAAAATAAAGGAATGAGCGATTTATGGAGAAGGCTAAGGTTTGTCTTCATGGCCATTGTTGTTTATAGATTAGGGACTCATATTCCTATTCCAGGAATTGACCCTGCAAGACTAGCTGCTTTATTTGATCAAAATCAAGGAACCATTCTTGAGATGTTTAATTTGTTCTCAGGTGGCGCATTAGAAAGGATGAGTATATTCGCGCTAAATGTTGTTCCATATATCTCATCTGCAATTATTATGCAGTTATTTTCAAACTCCATCCCGTACTTACAAGAGCTAAAAAAAGATGGCCAAGCTGGTAGAAATCAAATTACTCAATATACAAGGTATGGGACTGTTGTATTAGCCTTTATTCAAGCTTCAGCATTAGCAGTAACGCTTGGAGCAAGCGGTCTTGCATATGAGCCTGGAACCTCTTTTTTCATTTCGGCAGTCTTTAGTGTCGTTGCAGGAACAATTTTTTTAATGTGGCTTGGAGAACTAATTTCTGAACGTGGAATTGGAAATGGAATATCAATCATTATTGCTACAAGTATTTTGACTGGAATTCCTGGGGCAATTGGTCAGGCATTAGAACAAGCTCGCCAAGGTGATCTAAATATATTATTGCTTATTGGCATCGGTGTTATAGCAATGTTAGTTATAGCTGTCGTAGTATTTATTGAAAGAGGGCAAAGACGCATCACAGTTAATTATGCGCAAAGACAGCAAGGCAGAAAATTAATGCAAGCTCAAGCTAGTCACTTACCTTTTAAAGTTAATATGGCTGGTGTAATTCCAGCTATTTTTGCTAGCACATTTTTACTTTTTCCTGCTTCACTCTCTACATGGTTTGGGCAAGCTGAATCTTTTGGTTTTTTGCAAACAATCTCTTTAGCACTTAACCCAGGACAGCCTTTATATATACTTACTTTTTCAGCTCTTATTATTTCATTTTGTTTTATATGGCTTGCTTTAACTTTTGATACAAAAGAAGTAACAGATAATCTTAAAAAATCGGGAGGATTTGTTCCTGGAATCAGGCCGGGAGAGCAAACAGCTGCCTACGTTGACAGTGTTTTAGCAAGATTAACTGTATTTGGCAGTATATATTTGACGCTAATATGCTTGCTTCCTTTGGCTTTAATAAATTTTGCTGGAGTATCATTTTACTTAGGTGGAACTTCTGTATTAATTATTGTTGTTGTATTGATGGACTTTATGTCTCAAGTTCAGTCTCACATGATGTCAAATCAATACTCCTCTCTACTAAAAAAAGCTAATTTAAAAAACTATAAAAGATAATTATGAAAGTAAGAGCATCAGTTAAAAAGATTTGTAGAAATTGTAAAACAGTTAGGCGTAAAGGAGTTTTGTATGTGATTTGCAAAACTGATCCTAAACATAAACAAAAGCAAGGTTAAAAAATATGGCTAGAATCGCAGGCGTAAACGTACCAGAAAATAAGCATCTTGAGATTGCTCTTACACACATATATGGAATTGGTAAGAAAACTGCTCAGGATATTTGTATCAGTGTGAAATTAGATTATTCGAAGAAGATTTCTGATCTCTCAGAAGAACAAGTTGAGAAAATTAGAACAGCAGTTGCAGAATATACTGTTGAGGGTGATCTTAGACGATCAGTCAGCACAAATATTAAAAGATTAATGGACCTAGGTTGTTATAGAGGAATAAGGCACAGACGAAAGCTTCCTGTCCATGGACAAAGAACAAAAACTAACGCAAGGACTCGCAAGGGCCCTAAAAAACCAATGAGGGCATAATCGATGGCTACTGGAAAGAAAGTTAAAAAAGTAATTTCAGATGGCATTGCTCATATACATGCCTCTTTTAATAACACAATTATTACCATTACCGATAAGCAAGGTAATGCTGTTTGTTGGGCTACATCAGGCGGTTCTGGTTTTCGTGGCTCAAGAAAAAGTACTCCCTTTGCGGCTCAGATAGCAGCTGAAAAAGCAGGAAATGCAGCAAAAGAGTTTGGCATGATCAACTTAGATGTAAAAGTTCGAGGTCCAGGAGGCGGAAGAGAGTCTGCAATTAGATCATTGAATTCATGCGGTTTAAAAATTAAAAGTATTACGGATGTCACCCCATTGCCTCACAATGGATGCCGTCCTTCTAAGAAACGTAGGGTATAGGAGAGTTAAATGGCAAGATATAGAGGTCCATCATTAAGATTATCAAGAAGAGAAGGCACAGACCTTTATCTGAAAAGTGGCGCAAGAGCCATTGAATCAAAATGTAATATGGAAACGGCACCAGGTGTTCATGGTCTCAGACGTGGCAGACTATCAGACTATGGTGTTCAGCTTCGTGAAAAGCAAAAGGTTAGAAGAATGTATGGTGTTCTAGAGAAGCAGTTTAGAAATTATTATAAAAAAGCTTCAAAATCAAAAGGTAATACAGGTGAGAATCTTTTAAGCTATCTTGAGCAAAGATTAGATAATGTTGTATATCGAATGGGGTTTGCATCAACCCGAGCAGAAGCTCGACAACTTGTATCTCATAAAGCTTTTCATTTAAATGGTGCCATGGTCAATATCCCTTCGTATCAAGTTCAACCCGGTGATGAGCTTGAGGTAAGAGAGAAATCTAAAACACAATTAAGAATTAAGAGCGCATTAGATTTGTCCAATCAAAGAGAAGCCTGTGAGTGGCTTGAAGTAGATTCTAAAACTCTCAAGGGTGTATTCAAATCTGTTCCTGATAGAACTGATTTAAGTGCTGAAATTAATGAAAATCTCATTGTTGAGCTTTATTCAAAATAATTATTTATAAACATAAAAACGGAAGGAAATTATGGAAACATCAGTAATAGATCTTTTAGTCCCAACTGACATACAGGTTGACGATCAAGATAACAATACATCTAAAATTACTTTAGAGCCATTGGAGAGAGGTTTTGGTCATACTCTGGGCAATGCATTAAGAAGAATACTTTTATCTTCTATGCCTGGTGCAGCTATAACAGATGTCACAATCGATGGCATTTCTCATGAATACTCTACAATAGAAGGTGTAAGGGAAGATGTAATTGATATTCTATTGAATCTCAAAGACATGCCTATTAGCCTAATTGAGGGCACTAGTGCAGTAATTAAATTAGATGTTTCAGGTCCTTGTGAGGTGACTTCTAACTCATTTGAAGTTCCTGGTAATGTCGAGTTACCTGATGATGAACATCATGTGGCTTCATTGATAGATAAGGTTAGCTTATCTCTTTCAGCAACAGTAAAAACAGGAAGAGGGTATGAGCCAGCCGACGCAAGAAATGAAGAAGAAACCTCAGTCGGTGCGCTAAAAGTCGATGCCTCTTTCAGTCCGGTGAGAAGAGTTGCTTATAATGTAGAAAATGCTCGTTTTGAAAAAAGAACTGATCTAGATAAGTTAATTGTTGAATTGGAAACAGATGGCACGCTTGATCCCAAGAAGGCAATAGAACATGCTGCAACTATAATGCAGCAACAGCTAGCAGCGTTTGTAGACCTTGATGCAATAGCTGAACAAGAAGCGAAAAAAGATCAGAATGATTTCGATCCATTCTTGATGAGATCAATAGAAGAGCTAGAACTAACAGTTCGCTCTACTAACTGTCTTAAGGCTGAAAGCATATTCTTAATCGGAGACCTTCTTCAAAGAACTGAATTTGATCTATTGAAAACTCCTAATTTAGGTAAAAAATCTTTAAATGAAATAAAGGATGTTCTTGCATCTAGAGGCTTTTCTCTTGGCACAACATTAGAAAATTGGCCACCAATGGGTTAAAAAAATGAGACATAGAAAATCAGGTAGAAAATTAAATAGGAACTCATCTCATCGCAAAGCTTTGATGAAAAATCTTGCTATCGCATTTATCGAAAGAGAGCTTATAAAAACAACAGTTCCAAAAGCTAAGGAGTTAAGATCTTTTGTAGAGCCTTTGATAACAATGGCTAAAGACGACTCTGTGGCGAATCGAAGACGAGCATTTAATAAGCTAAGGTTAGATTCTGCTGTTAATAAACTCTTTACTGAAATTGCTATTAAGTCAAAAGATAGGCCAGGTGGTTATTTAAGAATTATCAAGGCTGGTTTTAGGCCAGGAGATAAAGCTGATATGGCTTATGTTGAATGGGTTGACAGGGATTTAGATGGCACAACAGAAATAGCCGAGCCAGAGCTTAAAGAAGGCTCTTCTGCAGCTTAGTTTTTTAAGACCTCTTTTAGGTATTGACCCGTATAAGACTTTTTAGACTGTGCAACTTTGCTGGGAGGCCCTTCAGCTATAATCAATCCTCCATCACTTCCTCCTTCAGGACCAAGATCTATGATCCAATCACTTGACTTGATTACATCTAAATTGTGCTCAATCACTACTACTGTATTACCCTGATCAGAAAGTCTTTTTAGAACACCCAGAAGCAATTCAATATCATAGAAGTGAAGACCTGTCGTTGGTTCATCTAGAATAAATAACGTTTTACCAGTACTTCTTTTTGAAAGCTCTTTAGCAAGCTTAATTCTTTGTGCTTCTCCTCCAGACAATGTAGTGGCAGATTGTCCCAGCGTTATGTAAGTAAGGCCTACGTCTGCCAAAGTTTGAAGTTTGTTTTTAATTGCCGGAATTGCTTGGAAGAATTCAAGCGCTTCTTCAACAGTCATGCTTAAAACCTCAGCAATATTCTTTCCTTTATATTTAACCTCAAGAGTTTGCTCGTTATATCTCTTGCCTTGGCAATTATCACACTTGACATAGATATCTGCTAGAAAGTGCATCTCAACTTTTATCATTCCATCACCTTGGCATGCCTCACATCTTCCACCTTTAACATTAAAGCTAAATCGACCTGGTTTATAACCCCTGGTTCTTGCTTCTTCAGATTGAGAAAATAAATCTCTAATATGTGAGAAGAGCCCTGTATAGGTTGCTGGATTAGATCTTGGGGTACGACCGATAGGAGATTGATCTATACCAATCACCTTATCTAAATGCTCTAAACCTTTAATTTGTTTACATTTAATTTCTTTATTGAGATTAGCTTTATTAAGTAAAAAACTACTCATTGGCATTAAGGTTTGATTTATCAACGACGATTTACCCGAACCTGAAACGCCAGTAATACAAGTAAACACTCCTACAGGAATTTTTACAGTTACATGCTGTAAGTTATTCTCGTATGCTTCAACTATCTCAATAAATTGATCGGGCTTCTTCGCGCTTTTAGGAAAATCAATTTTTCTTTTTCCAGAAAGATAGGCAGCAGTCATAGATTCTTTGCTTTCCAAGATATCTATTAGTTTTCCCTGAGCACAGATTTCTCCACCATGCTTTCCAGCACCAGGACCAATATCGATAATATGATCAGCACATCTAATTGCTTCCTCATCATGCTCAACCACTATGACTGTATTTCCAAGACTTTTTAGGTGGTAAAGAGTTTTAATAAGTCTCTCATTATCTCTTTGGTGCAGACCGATTGAAGGTTCATCAAGAACATAGGTTACACCTACTAGACCAGAGCCAATTTGACTTGCCAATCTGATTCTTTGGGCTTCTCCACCAGAGAGAGTTCCCGCTCCTCTGTCTAAAGTTAAATAATTGAGACCAACATCTTCAAGAAATGTAAGACGTTCTTTAATTTCTTTCAAAATCTTTTCAGCAATTGTTGCTTTAGCACCATCAAGTTGAATATTATGAAAGAAAGATAATGCATCTGATATTTTTTGATTTGTAATATTCTGAATAGGAGTTTCATTTATAAAAATATTTCTTGATTCTTTTTTCAGCCTAGAGCCTGTGCACGCGTCACAATGACTATCTGAAAGCATCTTTGCTAGCTCATTTCTAATAAACTCTGAATCTGTTTCTTTAAACCTTCTTTCAGTATTAGGAATGATCCCTTCAAAACGATGTTGCCGGACTATTTTGCTTCCACTCCTAAAACTCTTAGAGAAGTTAATTTTATCCTTTGATCCCCATAAGAGAATATTTTGGATTTCTTCAGAGTAGGATGTCCATGGCGTATCCAAATCAAAATCATAATGTTTAGCCAAACACTTTAGTTGATGAAAATAAAATCTATTTCTTCTGTTCCACCCTTTTATGGCACCTTCATTAAGAGTTGCAGAATCATCCGAGACTAATTTCTTTTGATCAAAGTACTGAATTACTCCCAATCCATCACATTTTTCACAGGCCCCAAAAGGATTATTAAAAGAGAACATTCTAGGCTCCAAATCACTCACTGAATAACCGCACTGAGAGCAAGAAAAATTTGAAGAAAAAAGGAGCACCTCTGATTCTTCATCAAGAACCTCTATTTGAATTAGACCTTCAGATAAAGCGAGAGCAGTATCAATAGATTCAGATAATCTAGATCGGTTGTCATCATCTTTTTGTAATTTCAACCTATCAACAATAGCTGAAATGTCATGTTTTTGATTTTTATTTAATGCTGGAAATTCATCTAAGGGATAAACAACATCGTTAATTTTTACTCTGACGAACCCTTCAGCTTTAAGGTCTTCATAAACACCAAGGTGCTCTCCCTTTTTTCCTCTTATAACAGGAGCCATAACCATAATTTTTTTATCATAACCAAGTGCATATATCTCATCACATATCTCACTA
The DNA here is from genome assembly GCA_003284215.1 of SAR86 cluster bacterium AG-313-D11. GTDB lineage: Bacteria > Pseudomonadota > Gammaproteobacteria > Magnimaribacterales > D2472 > D2472. The sequence goes on from QBVW01000001.1 coordinate 198,528, forward strand.
ACTGTTTTGGCGGAGAGTTCCTCGTGATGATCTGGACAAATTGGAATTCCAATTCTTGCATACAACAACCTGAGATAATCATATATTTCTGTAACAGTCCCAACGGTTGATCGGGGATTATGAGAAGTAGATTTTTGTTCAATAGATATTGCAGGAGACAGCCCGTCAATTTGATCTACATCTGGCTTTTCCATCATAGATAAAAATTGTCTTGCATATGCTGAAAGAGATTCTACATAGCGTCTTTGGCCTTCGGCATAAATAGTATCAAATGCTAAAGATGACTTTCCAGAGCCTGATAATCCAGTGATAACTATTAATTCCCCTCGAGGTATATCTAAAGAGATATTTTTAAGATTATGCGTTCGGGCACCTTTTATAGAAATTTTTTCCATTTATTTGCAGAATTTTTATCCAGCTGATTTGTTTCGAGTTAAACTTAAGTAATTATAAGAGGTAATTATGGCTAGAGGAGTAAATAAAGTAATTTTGGTAGGTAATTTAGGGCAAAAACCTGAAATGCGATATACCCAAACAAACACAGCGGTCGCTACACTTTCAATTGCGACCTCAGAATCATGGAAAGATAAAGATTCTGGAGAGCAAAGAGAAAAAACAGAATGGCACAGAGTTGTCTTTTTTGGAAAACTTGCAGAAATTGCTGAACAATATCTTGATAAAGGTTCCCAACTTTATGTTGAAGGGAAGTTGCAAACTAGAAAATGGCAAGATAAAGAGGGGAATGATAAATACACGACAGAAATACTTGGCAATGAGATGAACATGCTAGGTGGTAGGCAATCTTCTGGTGATGGAGGTGCTTACGATCAATCACAACCAGCCTCTCAATCAGCCCCATCCCAAGCATCTCAAATCTCAGAGGAAGATATACCTTTCTAGATTTCGGTGACTTTCAAAACAATTACAATAGAACAGCATGAAAATCTTGCTGTTCTTTTATTGAATCGACCAGAAAAATTAAACGCTTTTACATTTCTGATGATGGAAGAGATGATAAGCGCCTTGGATACTATAGAAGCAGACGATAGTTTAAAAGCAGTAATTATTTCTGGAGCAGGCAGAGCTTTTTGTGCCGGTGCTGATCTCAGCAGTGGAAAAGATACATTCAATCCATCTTTTGATAATTTTGCAGTTAAAGAGGATGATTTTAGGCGAGATTCAGGCGGCATTCTTACCTTACGAATGTATAAATTTTTAAAACCTATTATATTTGCTTGTAATGGTCCTGCTGTTGGCATTGGAGCATCCATGCAACTACCTGGCGATATTCGAATCGCATCTGAAGATGCAAGGTTTGGATTTGTATTCAATAATAGAGGGATAGTCCCTGATGCATGTAGCAGTTGGTTTCTTCCAAAAATTGTGGGCATTTCTAAAGCTTTAGACTTAACATTTTCTGGAAGAATTATCGAATCTAAGGAAGCTTTGGAAATCTCATTAATCTCAAGTATTCACAAACCAGAAAATCTCATTGATGACGCAATAAAAATTGCCCAAGAACTTATAGAAAAATCTGCACCGATCTCTATAGCCATCACTAGACAAATGCTTTGGAGGTCATTTGGTCAAAGTGATCCTTATGATGCCCATGTAATAGAGAGCAAGGCCATTGATTCTAGGGGAGCATCAGATGATGCTAAAGAGGGAGTAAATTCATTTTTGGAAAAGCGTCCAGCAAAATTTAAAAATTTGATATCGTCAGATATGCCTGACTTTTTTCCATGGTGGGACGATAAGGAATAATAATGGATGATTTAACTTGGAAGGAGTTTGAGAGAGTGGATATGCGTGTTGGGACTATTCTATATGCAGAAGAATTCAAAGAGGCAATCAAGCCTGCGATAAAAATGACTATAGATTTTGGAGAGGAGATAGGTATTAAAAAATCATCTGCTCAAATTACTGATCATTATAATCCCCAGTCTTTAGTAGGCATGCAAGTTGCAGCAGTCATTAATTTTCCTAAAAAACAGATTGGGCCATTTATGTCAGAGTGTCTTGTAACGGGATTTACCCAATCTGATGGAAGTATTATTTTAGCTGTTCCCCAAAAAGGAGCTATTAATGGGTCTCGATTAGCTTAAGAAAAAGATAATTTCTTTTGTGATCATTAGGACCAAACACAATCCCGATGCTATAAAAACTATCGCTCTATATGAAACATTATTTGAAGTGATTTGAATAATTGAGTGAACGATGCGCAGAACAGCATAAGACCATGCAAGATATACATGCATAAGATCTATATGATTCATTAAAAAAATATAGGTAACCAAAGCATAAAAAAGCGTTGGCTGCTCAAATAAATGATTGTAATTATCTGTGATGTTTCTTCCAAGGTCTGGTAGATTGGGTCTTAAATCATCAGAATGCTTGGCAGCCTGTAAGTTTCCAAAATGTTTTAGAATAGAAGGCACTCTAGTACCAGCCATGATTAAAAATAGAACCCCTGAGAGTAAGATCACAACGAACATTGGGTATAAGATTTCCATATAGCTTCCTCTTTATGACTTGCTAAAAATTAAACTTGCATTGGTTCCACCAAAACCAAATGAATTACTCATTACAGCATTTAATTTTTGCTCTATGGTTGATTGACAAATATTCAACCCTTCTGCTTCCTCAACCAAGCTATCTATATTGATCGATGGAGCAATAAAATCATTTTGCATCATTAAGATAGAATAAATTGCCTCCTGGGCTCCAGTTGCTCCTAAGGAGTGGCCAGTCATTGATTTTGTAGATCCAATCACTGGAGCATTTTTACCAAACACTGCTTTTACTGCACTCAGTTCAGCAAGATCTCCAACAGGAGTACTTGTGCCATGAGCATTAATATAATCCACATCAGATCCATAAGCTTCAAGTGCTTCACTCATGCATCTCACAGCACCTTCGCCTGATGGAGATACCATGTCATAGCCGTCAGAGTTTGCACAATAACCTTTTAGCCTTGCAATGATAGGTGCATTTCTTTTGATGGCATGTTCTTCTTCTTCAAGAATTAACATACCTGCACCACCAGCAATTACAAATCCATCTCTATCGATATCAAATGGCCTTGAGGCTTTTTCAGGCATATCATTGTATTGAGAGGAAAGGGCACCCATAGCATCAAACATGGAAGATGAAGTCCAGTGTTCTTGTTCTGCGCCCCCTGCAATAATAATATCTTGTTTGCCTAATTGAATAAGTTCTGCTCCATGGCCGATGCAATGAGCGCTAGTTGAGCAAGCAGATGAAATAGAGTAATTCACTCCTTTCAGCTTAAGTGTAGTGCCCAAGATAGCTGAAACAGTACTACCCATTGTTTTTGTAACAGCGTAGGGCCCGATTCTTTTAGGCCCTCGCTCTCTTGCAGTATCTGATGCCTCTATTTGAGCTGCTGAAGATGCACCACCAGATCCCGCCACTATGCCAATTCTAGAGGTATCCATTTCCTCAAGTTCCAAGGATGCATTCAAAAGAGCTTCTTGAGCAGCAATATATCCAAATCCTGAAGCCTCACTCATAAAACGAAGAGTCTTTCTGTCAATTAATTCAGCTAAATCAAGGTTAATTGACCCAGAAACATGGCTTCTAAAACCCATATCTGAATATGTGGAGTTTTTCGAAATGCCTGACTTTCCTTTTTTAAGACTATTTAATACTTCTTGAGTATCTGAACCTATGCAAGAGACAACACCTATGCCAGTTACAACCACATTTTTCATCAGAATTCGCTTGTATCCTTAAATAGTCCTACTCTTAAACCATCTGCAGAATAAACGTGACGATCATCTACAAACATATTCCCATCAGCAAAGCCAACCACTGCTCCTCTGTTAACCACTCGTTTTATATCAATTTCATACCTAACAATTTTTGCACTAGGGGTCACTTGACCAAAAAACTTTACTTTATCTGAGCCTAATGCTCTTCCATAACCAGGTAATTCGAGCCAGCAAAGATAAAATCCCAATAATTGCCACATAGCATCCAAGCCAAGACATCCTGGCATTACTGGATCAGATTTAAAATGTACTTTGAAAAACCATAAACTGTCTTCAATATTTAGATTGGCAATAATTTTTCCTTTGGAGTATTTACCTGAAGTTTTGTCAATTTGATCAATCGAGTCGAACATAAGCATTTCGTCAGCTGGTAATCGCCCATTACTTGGACCAAATAGATCACCATTTCCGCATGCCACTAAATCATCTTTTGAGTAACTTGAGGCAGGTATAAATGTCATATTTTCCTTATTTTGGAGAAGGTTATTAAGCCTAGTATCTCATTGTAGCAGGCATGATGCTTTAATTTGTTAAGATGTTTTAAGGTTTCTTTTGTATATTTTTCTAATAAAGCGTTAATTTCTTTTTGTGTTTTTTTATTTTGTATTAATTGATAAATTTTATTTTGATCTTTTTTTGATATCTTTGATTTCCCTAATTGACCCATAATATAATTTTTATCATTTGTATCAGCATGCTGAAGAGCAAAATATAAAGGAAATGTAATTTTCCCCTCCTTGAAATCTTTCAAGGCCGGTTTTCCTGTATCTAGTTTTAGTGCTTCATAATCGAGAATATCGTCTTGAATCTGGAATGCAGTTCCCAAAGCCTTTCCCAGCAACCCGAATGTTTTAATTTCATCTTTAGGTCTACATGCAAGCATTGCCCCAGTTTTTGCAGATGCCTCAAAAAGCCTACCTGTTTTTAAGTAGCTCACTTTGAGTAAATCTTTAAGTTCAATCAGTTGTTTTTTTTCAAAGAGCTCTAACTGAATAATTTCGCCTCTAGCTATGTCATTGGTTGCTTTTGCTAATTCATCTAATACAGAAGGAATCCCAAGTTTTACCATTAAAATAAAGGCTTTGGAATATATAAAATCACCCATCAAGACGCTGTATGAATTTGTCCAGACTTGATTCACAGATTTCGTTCCACGTCTTCGCTCTGACTCATCCACAACATCATCGTGAACTAATGTTGCTGTATGCAAAAGTTCAATAATACTAGCTAAATTAATTCTGCTATTGGACTTTATGTCTTTCGATTTAGAGGCAAGCAAACATAACAAAGCTCTAGTTTTTTTGCCCTCTGAATTAAATATATATTCATAAATTTCTTGAATTATTTTTTCGCTAGCAAGCTCTTTTTTGATAGTGGATTGAACTCTTCCGAGTTCGGCTTTAGTGGTTTTTTTGAGTACGTACATCTTAAATAATTAGAAGCCTAAAATTATACATAAGTATTGATAATTTCCTTCAGAAAGCGTATATTTTGCCACCTTTAGAGATAACTATGTATGCAGTAATAGAAGCAGGTGGAAAACAACATAAAGTTGAGCTAGGACAAGTCTTAGAAGTCGATCTTATGCAAGAAGAATCAGGGGTGGATCATGCTTTTGAAAATGTCATGCTTTATGTAGATGGTGATGATGTTCAGATAGGACAGCCATACATAGAAAATGCCAAAGTTGTAGCTGAGATAGTTGAAGAAGTGAAAGGTGAAAAGGTTTCTATCCTTAGGTTCCGTAGAAGAAAACATAGCATGAGAAAAATTGGACACAGACAGAGATATACTCAGATTAAAATCAAAGAAATCAACGTAGGTAAATAGAAATGGCACATAAGAAAGCAGGTGGTTCCAGTAAAAATGGAAGAGATTCTAATTCTAAGAGACTTGGTGTGAAGCGTTTTGGTGGTCAGATTGTCAAACCAGGTGAAATTATAATACGTCAACGTGGAACTAATACTCATCCTGGTGTAAATGTTGGTATGGGTAAAGATCATACTTTATTCGCCACTTCAGCAGGTCAAGTGCAGTTCACTTACAAAGGCATTAAGCAAAAAAAGACAGTCAACGTCATTTCCCAGTAAATTATGAACTTCATCGATGAAGCTCTGCTAGAAGCAAGAGCTGGAAACGGTGGTGCGGGTTGTACAAGTTTTAGAAGAGAAAAATTTATTCCGCGTGGGGGGCCAGATGGCGGTGACGGTGGAAAGGGCGGAGACGTTATTTTTAGAGTTGATCCCAACCTCAACACCCTAGTAAATTTTCGAAATCAAAAATACTTGATTGCTAAAAATGGTCAATCGGGAGCTGGCAACAAAAAAACAGGTCATGATGCTGAGGATCTTATTGTAATGGTCCCAAAGGGCACCGTAATTTTTGACTCTATATCCAATAAGCTTATTTATGATTGTTGTGATGAGGCAATAGACTATCTTGTTGCCAAAGGTGGTGAGGGAGGAGCTGGAAACTTTAGATTTAAGTCAAGCACAAATCAGGCACCAAGGCGGCATACCTCTGGCTGGCCTGGTGACGAATTTTCTATCAGATTAGAGTTACGTTCCCTTGCAGATGTTGGCTTAGTTGGCTTTCCTAATGCTGGTAAATCTACTTTTCTAAATAGTGTCTCAGCAGCAAGACCTAAGATTGGAGATTATCCATTTACAACACTCCGTCCTAATTTAGGCACTGTTCAAATTTATGATACCTCATATATTATTGCTGATATTCCAGGCTTGATTGAAGGAGCATCTGAAGGAGCAGGTTTGGGGCTAAACTTTTTAAAACATATCTCCAGAACCGGTCATTTGCTTATTTTATTGGATCCACAAAATCCAGAAATCTCAATTGAAGAACAACTCACAGTCCTGATTAATGAACTGAAGACTTATGACGAAAGTCTTTTAGAAAAAAGCATATGGCTTGCTCTTAATAAAAAAGACACCCTCGAAGAAAAAAAACAACAACAGCTTATTGCAGTCATTCAACAGAAAATGTCTTCATTAAATATTAGTAATGAGGGAGTGATTGCTATTTCGGGATTTACAGGAGACGAAACTGAAAAATTGCTGGGCATGATAGCCAACAAAATGACAGGATTACAAGATTAACTTAGTTGTTTTACAGCCTTTACTAAGCGACTTTTAGTTCTTGCAGCAGCATTCTTATGTATGACTTTTTTAGCAGCTGATGAGTCTAATACCTTTTGTGCAGTCTTCAACAATTCTGAAGCTGACTCTTTATTATTTTCAGCAATAGCATTACGTACTGCTTTAACTGCGGTCCTAGCTTGAGATCTTTGAGAATGCTTTAACTTATATCTGTCAGCATTCTGTCGAGCTCGTTTAATTGCTTGTTTACTATTTGCCATATCTTTAAATATAAGAAGCGCTAGTTTAATGATGTTGGCTGTATCTGTCTACTTAATTAATCAAATATCTTAATAGACAAAATGGTGAATGGTGAATGGTGAATGGTGGAGGCGGCGGGAATTGAACCCGCGTCCGTTAGTTCTTCAACCTGACTTCTACATGCTTAGCTCATTCTTTATGTTTCACCTTAATGACCCGAAGAGCAGGGTATTAAAGGCTAGTCTAAATTAGGATTCGCATTACTGTGTTAAGACTCCACAGCAAAACTAGACTATGTATTTTGCCAATGCTTCAAACCATAGACAATTCTTGCATTGGTTAGCCAATTAAGCGGCTAAAGCGTAGTTGTCGTTTTCTGCAACTAATTTTTTTGTAGTATGTTTTACAAGAGTTACCACAATCTTGGCATGCGCTTTGGAATCCAATAAAAACGTCGAACCCAATTCGCCCCCAGGGGTGGATGATTATATATTAAAATGACTAGCGATTTGAGTTTTTTAAAATTCTTTGTTTTTCTCTATTCCAATCTCTTTGCTTGACGTCTTCTCTTTGATCAAAAGTTTTCTTTCCTTTGCCTATAGCAATATCACATTTAATTTTATTTTCCTTCCAGTAGATAGACGTTAAAATACATGTAAGGCCTTGTTGACTTACTGCCTCAAGGATATTGTTTATTTCCCTTTTGTTTAAAAGTAATTTTCTAGATCTTGTTGGGTCTATCTGATCATTTTTTAAAGATGCGGGTGGATCAATCTTAAGGCCTATCACCCATGCTTCATTATTTTTAAGAGTTACGTATGAATCTTTTACATCGACTTTTCCGTTCCTCAAACCTTTAACCTCCCAGCCCTCTAAAACTAAGCCAGCTTGAAATTTATCACTCAAGTGATAATTTCTTGCGGCATTTTTATTCTTGACGATGATATTATTATTTTTAGCATTCATAATGATTCTCACAATTATGAATCTGTTCAAACTATTTGCAAATTTTGAGGGCACTTATGCAAAAAACTAAAGTAACTTTAATATACTGGGGCTTATCCCTATTTATCTTTTTGGCTTTACTTCCATGGATTTTTAATCCGACAATAGCGCTTTATTCAATCCAGGCACTGGCTATTTATGGTGGAATAATAGTTGCGTTTTTAGGAGGTATTATTTGGGGCTGGGAGGGACTTAATGCCTCATCAAAAAACCTTTGGCTTGCTATTGGGTTCTCTCTTTTGGGTCTTGGAGTATCTTTAGCAACATTTATCAATTTACCATCTAGCCTAATTTTGTTAATTTTGTCTCTGCAAGCCTTTCTAAGATTTGAGAAGAAAAATAGCACATATTTTCAATCAAATATTAAATATGCAAATGCAAGAAATTTAATTACAAACTTAGTTACAATATGTTGCATAACCTCTTTGGCATTTTTGTATAATCCTTACACATAAATAATATGAGCGAAAATACTTTTTCAAAAATTAATGAAACTGTCTCCTGGGTAGGAAAATGGACATTTGTGCTCGCAGCAGCTGGCTCAGCGGTAGGCTTGGGAAATATTTGGGGTTTTCCATACAAAGCTGGAACAGAGGGAGGCGGAGCTTTTGTATTAATATACCTTCTCTGCATCCTTGCAGTTGGACTACCAATCATGATGGCAGAAATAATGATTGGTAGGCGTGCTAGAAAAAGTCCGGTTAACGCTATGAAAACTGCTGCAATAGATTCTGAGCAATCAGGCAGATGGCAGGCTGTAGGCTGGGGCGGCTTGATCTCAGGGATTTTAATTCTTTCTTTCTACAGCGTGATTGCTGGAATTTGTTTAAATTATATTATTATTGCTGCTTTTCCAACTCCTGATATTTCTTCACTTGAACAATTCAATATAGTTACTTCTTCCCCGTCTAGATTATTGTTCTGGCATTCAATATTTATAGTCTTAAATATTATTATTATCTCAGCAGGCGTGATTGGAGGGATTGAGAGAATGGTTCGATTGTTAATGCCAATGTTATTTATTTTGATGATGGTAATGGTCATAAACGCAATGATTAATGGTGATTTTGCCAGAGGTTTAAATTTTTTGTTTGCTCCAGATTTTTCAGAAGTAGATGCCACAACTTTTTTGAGAGCCATGGGTCAAGCATTCTTTAGTTTAAGTTTAGGCATGGGCTCCATCATGTGCTACGGATCCTATATGCCTCAGGAAGAAAATATATTTAAAACCTCACTCACGGTTGCAGGCTTGGATACTCTAATTGCTATATTAGCTGGCCTTGCAATTTTTCCTATTATATTTGCATATGGACTTGAACCAGGTGCGGGACCGGGTCTTGTATTTGTAAGCTTATTATCCGCCTTTGTTGACATGCCATTTGGCAATATTATTGGGCCAGCTTTCTTTGCATTATTATCAATCGCAGCATTAAGTAGTGCTATATCTTTGCTTGAACCAAGTGTGGCATATTTTGAGGAAGAAAAGATAGTTTCGCGTTTTTCTGCTGCTTTAACCCTCGGGCTATCTGCTTGGGTAATAGGTATAGGCAGCGTACTAAGTTTTAATGAATGGTCTGATATCTCTTTTATCGGTGATCTTAACTTTTTAGATTCAATCGACTATTTAGCTAATCAGTTTCTAATGCCTATTGGAGGCATGATGGTTGCAATTTTTGCTGGATGGTTTCTGAAGCCTAACCTTGCCCTAGATGAGTTCTCTGATATTGACCTTATGATATTCAAAACCTGGAGATTTTTTATCAAATTTATCTCTCCAGTTCTTGTTGCAGCAGTCTTCGTTTACCAGCTCGCAAGTTAACAATGTCGAGTAGTTTTGAGGGTTCAGAAATATTTTCTGCACCCCCAGATAAAATACTTCTATTGATTAACAATTTTGAGTTATATAAAGAATTTTTACCAGGTTGCCTCGAATCTTCCCGTCTCTCTGATCTTGATGATGGCTTTGTTAGGGGCAGACTAGTATTTTCATTATTAAGTAAAATCTATTCATTTGAATCAAATAATAAAATTAGCGGTCATGAGGTTAGCATCACTCAATCTAAGGGCCCCTTTACAGATTTTCGGGCCCTTTGGACTCTTGAAGTGATAGATAAAAATCGAACAAGGGTAAAATTTAAAACTACATTTACCTTACCATTTATTCTCAAAATTCTTGCTCCTCAGTCCATGATAGACAAGGTTGGAAACAAGTTTATAAATGCTTTTGCAAGTCAGTTATTAAAATGAAAATTTATGTTTCCATTCAAAATGCAGATGCTTCTAGTTTTTTTGAGCTGGATGTTTCAGAAAGTATTACCGCAAAAGAAGTCCTAGAATTATCAGAAATTCAAAAAATACATAAACAAGAAGTAAGTATGTTGAGAGTTGGTATAAATGGTGAGGAATTAGATGGAAAATTCAAGGCTAAGCCTCTGAATTATAGAATGTCGCAAGGGGAGAGGTTAGAAATTTACAAACCACTTTTTCAAGACCCTAAAGAAAGAAGAAAAAATAAGGCCAAGGTAAAGAAAAATTCTTAGCTATTCTATGGAGGTTTCCTCAAGCACCCAATTATCTAACTTTTCACTATTATCAAATGATAGTGATAATTTTTTCTCACCAACCACTGTTTCACCCACTTTCACTGAATAGAAATAATCCCACCTATTTTGATGGATGGGGCTATTAAGCAGAGGAGTCCCCAAGAGATATTGCACCTGATCTTTGGTAAGGCCTTTCACAAGTTGCGCCACGTCTTCATCTTCAATAATGTTACCTTGTAAAACTGCTACCTTAAACGGCGCTAAAGAGGAGCAGCTTGATATCCCACCAAGAGATAAAATAATGATTAAAAAGGCTTTTGTTAATTGCTTCATGGGTTGATTTGATTATACTTTGAAAGAGGATACATAGAAAAGTTCATGAGTAAAGAAAATACTGAATTAAAAAAAGCTGGTCTAAAAGCAACCCTTCCTAGAATACGAATTTTAGAAGCTCTTGAATCCGATGATAATCGTCATTTGAGTGCTGAAGATATTTACAAGCAGCTAATTGCTTCTGGTGAGGATGTAGGTTTAGCAACTGTATATAGAGTGTTAACTCAGTTTGAATCAGCAGGTATTGTTACGCGGCATAATTTTGAAGAGGGTCATGCAGTTTATGAAATCACACCTGATGACCATCATGATCATATGGTATGTTTAGAAACTGGTAAGGTAGTTGAGTTTCACGATGAGCTAATCGAAAAACGTCAGGAATCTATTGCAAATGAAATGGGCTATGAAATAGTTGATCACAGCATGGTTCTATACGTTAAACCTATTAAATAAATTAACTTTTAACCTTGAACTAATCATGGGTCATCCCAATATATCTATTAATCGGATATAAAGATGGCAAAAAAACAAAAAGCAAAAGATAAAACTGATCTTAAAGATGAGTCTATAGATAATGATATTGTTTTAGATGAGGAAGAATCGCCAGAACTAGATATAGATTCGTCTCTCGAAGAAGCCAATGAGATTCAGACTGCAGAGGATCAAATCAAGGATCTCGAAGAGGCATTATTAAGATCAAGAGCTGAGCTAGACAATGCTTTTAAAAGGAATACTTCTGATATTGAAAAAGCTCATAAATACGGGGTAGAGAGACTTCTTAATGAGCTATTACCTGTTGTAGATAATCTTGAGCATGCTCTGAACAATTTCTCTAAAGATTCAACAACAGAAGATAAAGAAGGTGTAGAGCTAACTTTGAAATCTTTTGAGTCTGCACTTGATAAATTTGGTATTAGACCCATCTATCCTGTTAATGAGCATTTTGATCCAATTAAGCATGAGGCTGTTATGACCTCACAGGATCCAAAAAAAGAAAATAATGAAATTGAAAATATATTTCAAAGGGGTTGGGAACTTCATGACCGGGTTGTAAGACCTGCCAGAGTTTCCGTAATTAAAAATTAGGAAAATATTATGTCAAAGATTATAGGAATTGATTTAGGAACAACAAACAGTTGTTTAGCTGTTGTTGAGGGACAACAACCAAAAGTTATTGAAAATGCGGAGGGTGGAAGAACAACTCCATCAGTTATAGGTTATGCAGAAGATAATGAAGTTTTAGTAGGCGCTCCTGCAAAAAGACAAGCTGTAACAAATCCTGAGAAGACTTTATATGCAATCAAGAGGTTAATCGGAAGAAGATTCGATGACGATGTTGTAAAAAAAGATATGGACATGGTGCCATACGAAATTATGAAGGCAGACAACGGTGATGCATGGGTAAAAGTTGATGATAAAAAATTAGCACCTCCTCAAATTTCAGCTGAAGTTTTAAAAAAATTAAAAAAAACAGCAGAGGAGTATTTGGGCCATGAAGTGTCAGAGGCAGTAATTACTGTTCCAGCTTATTTTAATGATTCACAGAGGCAAGCAACAAAAGATGCAGGCAAGATAGCTGGCCTTGAAGTAAAAAGAATTATAAATGAGCCAACTGCTGCGGCATTAGCGTATGGTTTAGATAAACATACCGGCGATTCGGTTGTTGCTGTGTATGATCTTGGAGGCGGTACTTTTGATATCTCAATTATTGAGATCTCCGAGGTAGATGGCGAACATCAGTTTGAAGTATTGTCCACAAACGGTGACACATTTTTGGGTGGAGAAGACTTCGACCTTAAATTAATTGATTATTTTGTTGATGAATTTAAAAAAGAATCTGGGTTTGATTTAAAGAGCGATCCAATGGCTCTCCAACGTTTAAAAGAAGCCGCAGAGAAAGCAAAAATTGAACTCTCTTCATCTGATCAAACTGAAATTAATCTGCCTTATATCACTGCTGATAGCTCAGGTCCCAAACATTTTGTTCATAAGATTACGCGAGCTAAACTTGAATCACTAGTTGAAGATTTGGTAGACAGAAGCTTGGCTCCACTAAAACTCGCATTAGAGGATGCTAAGCTTTCGATCGGTGACATCAATGAGATTTTGCTTGTTGGAGGGCAAACTCGCATGCCTATGGTTCAGCAAAAGGTTAAAGATTTTTTTGGCAAAGAACCAAGAAAAGATCTTAATCCTGATGAAGCCGTTGCAGTTGGTGCTGCAATTCAGGGTTCAGTCCTGTCTGGTGATACCAAAGACGTGCTATTGCTTGATGTAACCCCTTTAACACTCGGTATTGAGACGCTAGGAGGAATCGCTACTCCATTAATTGAAAAAAATACAACCATACCAACACAAAAATCTCAGGTATTCTCAACTGCTGAAGACAATCAATCTGCAGTGACGGTTCATGTAATTCAAGGCGAAAGAAAACAAGCAGCTCAAAATAAATCTCTGGGTCAATTCAATTTAACAGATATTCCTCCTGCTGCTAGAGGCACTCCTCAAATTGAAGTGTCTTTTGACCTAGATGCAAATGGTATTCTTAATGTAGGAGCCAAAGATAAAAATACTGGAAAAGAACAGTCGATTGTCATCAAGGCTTCCAGCGGACTTTCTGATGACGACATTGAGCAAATGGTAAAAGATGCTGAGGCTAATGCAGAGGATGACAAAAAATTTGAAAGCTTGGTTCAAGCAAAAAATAATGCTGATATGCTTGTTCATGCAACTAGAAAGTCTATTTCTGAAGCTGGAGATAATCTGACCGATGAGGAAAAAGACGGAGTAGAAGCATCTACTCTCAAACTAGAAGAAGCTATTAAGCAAGACAGTTTAGAAGCAATTGAAGAGGCTACAAAAAACCTTAACGAGGTTCTAACCCCATTAACTCAGAAACTTTATCCTCAAGCTGAGGAAAGTGCCCCAGATGGAGCAGAAGAGACTTCTAGTGATGAGAATACAGTTGATGCTGAATTTGAAGAAGTTAAAGAAGAAGAAAAGTAAATAATGTCACAGAGAGACTATTATGAGGTCTTGGGGGTCTCCCGAACTGCGTCAGATGCAGAATTAAAAAAAGCTTTTAAAAAATTAGCCATGAAATATCATCCAGATAGAAATCCAGATGATCCTGCTGCAAATGAGAAATTTAAAGAAGCTGCTGAGGCTTATGAAGTCTTGTCTGATTCAGAAAAGAAATCAGCTTACGATCAATTTGGTCATGCAGGCGTTCAAGGTATGGGTGGAGGTCAAGGTGCCGGGTTCCAAGATTTTAATTTTGGAGATATTTTTGGAGATATTTTTGGTGATGTCTTCGGCGGTCGAAGCTCTGCAGGTAGGGCAGCAAGGGGCCAAGACTTGCAATATACTTTAGAACTATCTCTTAAAGATGCAATTCTTGGTGTCAAGAAAACAATAAAAATACCTGTAGATAAGTCATGTGATGTTTGTTCTGGATCTGGAGCTAAACCAGGCTCGTCTCCTGTTACCTGTAACCAGTGCAATGGTGTTGGCCAGGTCAGAATGCAACAAGGCTTTTTTTCAGTTCAACAACCCTGTAATGCATGTAGAGGTGAAGGAAGGATTATTCAGGATCACTGTAGTTCATGCAGGGGGGCTGGAGTTAAGCAAGAAACTAAATCCCTGTCTGTAAGTATTCCATCTGGCGTAGATAATGGAGATAAAGTTAGACTAACTGGAGAAGGGGGTGCAGCAAGAGGAGGCCATACCGGCGATCTCTACGTTGCTATTCAAGTTGCACATAACGAAATTTTTGAGAGAGATGGCAGAGATTTATATTTTGAAGCCCCGATTCCATTTGAAATCGCCTTATTAGGCGGAACGATCAATGTTCCTGGTCTTGAATCAAAAATTGCTCTAAAAATCCCTTCCTACACACAAACAGGTAAGATTTTTAGAATCAAAGGCAAAGGTGCTGCTTCAGTTCGAGATTCTCGAAGAGGTGACCTTTTATGCAGGGTTAATGTCGAAACCCCAGTAAATCTTTCGAAGGCTCAACTCAAGATGTTTGAAGAATTTGCCAAATCAATTGCTGGCGAAGAACATCATCCAATAAAGCAATCTTTCAAAAAAGCTTCCGACGAATTTCATAGCAAGTAGAAAATTGCATATCTTAATAAATGGCTTCAACGGAAATATGGGCCAAGCAATCCAGGCTCAATGCATTCAGTCTGATGTGAAAGCCATGGACTTTCAATTACAAGCAAAAGATTTAAATGATATATCTGCTGTAATAGATTTTTCTTCTCCAGAGGGGTTTGTTGATTGTGTCAATGTTTGTATTGAGAATTCGATACCTTTAATCTCAGGAACTACAGGTCTCTCAGGCAAGGATTTAGAAATAGTCGATAGTGCAAAAAAATCTATTCCCATATTGCTTGCTTCTAATATGTCAGTTGGAATCGCTAATTTAAAGAGTTCAATAGAGCAGTATTTATCGTCAATTAGCATCCCCTCAAAGTGCACAATCATTGAGATTCACCACACAAACAAAAAAGATTCTCCTTCTGGAACGGCGATAGAAATTCAAAGTTTTTTAGAGAATTTGCCTGAAAGTTCAATAGCTCGCCCTATTGACGTTCAATCTCATAGAATTGGCAATATCTTTGGAATTCATAGAATTATTTTTGAAAATGCAGAGGGCATCACAACTTTTCAGCACATTGCAAACTCCAGAAATATTTTTGCAAGAGGTGCTTTGCAGGCCGCTAAGTGGATTCATTCCAAAGAAGCTGGAGAGTATAGCTTTGCCGACTTCTTGAATAAAAAGCTTTAATCTACCCCAACTTTTCTATAGAATACACAAACTTTAAATCCCGAAGGTGCCAAAAGGATTATTGTTGGGGTGCTCGTTAAAATGAGTCAACATTATGAGGTACCGGAGTATTAACCCCGGAGGAAATTGTGAGTATTGTTTCTATCAAAGACCTGTTAAATGCAGGCGTTCATTTTGGTCATCAGCAAAGATTTTGGAACCCTAAAATGGAATCCTTTATTTTTGATACTAGAAAAAAAATTAGCATTATTGACCTTGAGATGACTCAAGAGTGTCTCAATGCGGCTGCATCGAAAGCTGAAGAGGTCTGTTCCAAAGGAAACAGAATTTTATTTGTTGGCACTAAACGCTCTGCATCTAAAACTATTAAAGAGTCAGCCTCCTCTATCGGCTTACCTTATATCGATAAAAGATGGCTAGGCGGGACTTTAACTAACTGGAAGACGATACGAGGTTCAATTAGACGTCTTTTAGATATTGAAGAGTTGCAGTCATCAGGAAGAATTAACAAACTTTCAAAAAAAGAAGCCGTAGATATCACCAAAGAATATGAAAAGTTAGATGCAAGCGTTGGAGGCATAAAAGATATGAAGGGTCTTCCAGATGCATTATTTGTGGTCGACGTTGCATATGAAAAAATAGCAGTCACAGAAGCAAAGAAAATGGGTATCCCAATAATTGCCTTGGTAGATACTAACTCAAATCCAGAAGGAATAGATCACATCATTCCTGGAAATGATGATGCAATTAGATCTATTCGATTAATCACAAAAGTTATCATTGATGCTTGTGCTAGAGGCTTGGCTTCATCTCAGGGCGGAGCTCTTAACATTCAAGCTGATGATGAGGCTCCAGCTGTAAAAGTTAAAAAGGCTTCAGTAACTTCTGGGAAAGCATTAAATCTTGTTGAAGAGGCTGAGTTAAGCGAACCTGAAGAAGATTTGCCGATTGAAAAAGATGAAGCAAACGAGGCGTCTGCAGAGGACAAAGTTGAGCAAAGCGATCAATCAACAGACGAATCTGAGGAAATATCTGCTGAAAATCTCAGCGTATCAGAGGATGCTGCCGAAGATTCTAAGGAAGAAAAATGAGCATTACCGCAAGTCAAGTCAAAGAACTAAGAGAAATGTCAGGCGTAGGCATGATGGAATGCAAAAAGGCACTAGTTGAAACAGATGGTGATCTTCAAAAAGCTTTAGATTTTCTCAGAGCAAATAGTTCGCTTAAGGCTGAGAAAAAAGCATCTAGGGTTGCTGCGGATGGTGAGGTCAAGGTTGCCGAGAATTCTAAATATACCAGTCTTATAGAAATTAATTCAGAAACAGATTTTGCTGCAAAAGATTCTCAGTTCAAGGATTTCGCAAATGATGTAGCTGATCATCTTGTCAGTAATTGCGTCAAGGATATTGCTGATCTAAGTTTGGTATTTGAAGACAAAAGACAATCCTTAATTCAGTCAATTGGGGAGAATATTCAATTAAGAAGACTGGAAACACTTGAAGTTTCATCTGGTGGTTGTATTGGATCATATGTTCATTCAGACGGAAAATTGGCCGCTTTAGTTTCTATTGATTCTGATAATAAAGAGTTGGCTAAAGATTTAGCTATGCATGTATCTGCAACCAATCCGAGCTGCTTGCAAGCAGAGGATATTGATCCTGAGCTACTTGAGAGAGAAAGATCAATATTTTTAGCCCAAGCTGAGGAGTCTGGAAAAGATGCATCAATTATGGAAAAAATGGTAGAAGGCAAGGTTAAGAGATTCTTGTCTGAGGTTACTTTAGTTTCTCAAGGGTTTGTTAAAAATCCAGATCAATCAATTGAAGCATTATTAAAAGAAAACAACACATCAATTTTAGCCTTTACCCGTTTTAAAGTTGGAGAAGGTATAGAGGTTGAGGCTAAAGATTTTGCAGCAGAGGTAGCTGAACAACTTCAACAATGACATCACTTTCCTATAAACGTCTTCTCGTAAAATTTAGCGGAGAGGCTGTTGCTGGAGATGATGACCATGGAATAGATCCTAAAATATTAGACCAAATGGCTCAATCTGTTAAAGATTGTAAAGAGCTTGGAGCACAAATTGGAATTGTAATTGGAGGAGGGAATCTTTTTCGAGGTGAAAAATTAAGCAAAGCTGGAATGGATAGGGTTGCTGGTGATCATATGGGGATGCTGGCAACAGTCATGAATGGAATTGCTTTTAGAGACGCTTTAGAAAGAGCTGGGGTCAAGACTAGAGTGATGTCAGCCATTTCAATGGCTGGAGTTGCTGAGCACTATGACAGACGACTAGCAATTCAACTGCTATCTAATGATTTCGTTGTAATTTTCACAGCTGGAACCGGCAATCCATTTTTTACTACTGATAGTGCTGGATGTCTCAGGGCTATAGAAACGGAAGCAGACATTATGTTAAAAGCTACTAGAGTTGACGGAGTATATTCTGCTGATCCTGAAAAAGATGATAATGCTAAATTTTACCCATCACTCTCGTTTGATGAAGCAATTCAAAAAAACCTCAAAGTAATGGACGCAACTGCTCTAACTCTAGCGAGAGATCATAGTCTCCCATTGAAAGTATTTAACTTAAATCACCCAGATGCTTTAAAAAGAATTGCTTGCGGTGAGGAAATTGGAACATTAATATCATAGTTATGAACGAAATTATTGATCAAATCAAACCTAAGATGCAGAAAGCCATTGATTCACTAGCACATGAATTTAACAAAATTAGAACTGGCAGAGCCAATCCAAGCATTCTTGATTCAGTGAAGATTGATTATTACGGAAATCCAACTCCCATCAATCAAGCGGCAAATATTTCTGTGGAGGAAGGAAGAACTTTGGCTATTTCTCCTTGGGATAAATCTCTGATTGGAGAGATAGAAAAAGCAATTATGGCATCTGATTTAGGTTTAAATCCCAGTACAAGTGGTGATTTAATTAGACTGACAATGCCTGCTTTAACAGAAGAGACCCGTCAAGAGTACATCAAACAAGCAAGAAACGAAGCTGAAAATTCTAGAATTTCTATAAGAAATACTCGAAGAGATGCAAACAATACTTCAAAAGATCAACAAAAAGCTGGAGATTTTTCTGAGGATGATCTCAAGCGTATCGAAGATTTAGTGCAAAAAGAAACTGATTATTTTATTGGCCTTGTTGACGCAGAGCTTAAACAAAAAGAAGAAGATTTAATAGAAATTTAGTCATTTCGTATCCAGCCAGAATGGCAGAAAATAAGCAATCAACACTTAACCTCTCAGGGATTAATGCTGCAATTATCATGGATGGTAATGGAAGATGGGCTAAAAAGAATGCTTTGAATGTTACTTCAGGACATGAAAAAGGTGTTGATGTGGTTAGACAAATCGTTGAGTCTGCAGCAAAAGCTCAGATAGAGTCTCTCAGTTTATATGCCTTTAGTACTGAAAATTGGTCACGTCCTAAAAAAGAAATTCTTGGGATTAAAAAACTCATTATTAGCGCCATAGATTCTCAAGTTCCAGAATTGATTGATCAGAAGGTAAGATTAAATTTTTTTGGAGACTACGCTTCTTTTGGAGATGAAGTTGTTAGCGCAATCGGTCAAGCTGAAAGTGCTACTGCATTTGAAGATTCAAGACTTAAATTAAATATTGCTCTTGGTTATGGAGGTCGTGCAGATATAATTGAAGCAACAAAACTAATATCAAATGATATCAAGTTAGAAAAGCTCTCTGCAGAAGATGTTTCTAATGAGACTTTTTTCAAATACTTAAAAGCACCTATCAATGAGTTAGATTTATTGATTAGAACTGGTGGAGATCACCGAATAAGTAACTTCTTGTTATACCATCTGGCCTATACTGAGATTCAATTTACAAATACACTTTGGCCAGATTTTACGGAAGAGGAATTTGTAAAGTGTTTAGAAGCATTTTCAAATACGGAGAGACGTTTTGGCAAACGAACTGATTAAAAATATTCTTCAAAGATTACCCGCTGCATTAACTTTAGTCATCTGTATATTTGGAGTTCTGTATTTGCAAAATATTTTTCTTATTTTGGGCCTTTTAGTAGCTACTGGATTTCTGTTAATCAAAGAATGGCTGTTGCTATCTGAGACAAAAATAGATTTAAAACAAATCATATTTTTTATAATCCTCGTTCTATTTTCTATTGTTTATACAAAAGACTTTTTAGATATATTTCTATTTATAATCACCAGTTTTTGGTTGATATATAGTTTTTGTTTGGTATTCAAAAAAAGTTCATCTCTTTTAAGTTTTGATAATAACTATTTGGGATTTTTCTTAGTGCTTGGCTTTGTGTATGGCCTAATATATTTAATAGTATTTTTAGAATTTGATAATATAAATAAATTCTTTGTATTATTTGTAATCTTATTTAATACCGTATTAGCTGATGTTGGTGCTTATTTAGTCGGCAGCAGCATTGGTAAAACTCCACTATTTCCAGAAATCAGTCCAAATAAAACTATTGAAGGTTTGTTGGGTGGAGTTGGATTTGTTGTAATTTTTTTATCAATAATTTACTTTTATAATCTCATTTCATTTAATTTGGCATTAGCTTCATTAATCAGTTTGCCTTTTGCATTTATCGGCGATTATTTTGAAAGTCACCTTAAAAGAGACAAGTCGATTAAAGACAGTGGGTCATTAATTCCTGGACATGGCGGTATTTGGGATCGCTTAGATTCACATATTGCCGTCGTACCAATTTTTATTCTATTAACTAAGTTAATGTCATGAAGAATATTGTTTTATTGGGAGCGACGGGCAGTATTGGAGATAGCTGCCTAAATGTTATTAGACAAAATAAAAAACATTTTCATTTATTTGGTATTGGACTGGGGGGCAATCTGGATAAAGCTCAACAAATAGCAAAAGAGTTTTGTCCAGAGCATATTTTCGTAGCTGAATCTCGTATCAATCAATCACATGATTTGCTTCAATCACATTCAAGCATTCTGAGCACTGAAGATGAATTACAATCACTGATTCAAGATCCAAGCGTTGATATTGTAATTTCAGCAATCTCAGGGTTTGCTGGTTTAAAGGCAAGTTACTTTGCTGTAGATGCAGGAAAAACTATTCTTATTGCAAACAAAGAAAGTATTGTTGCCGCTGGTGATATTTTAATGCCGCTTGCTGAATCGAAAAACTCAGAAATTATTCCTGTTGATAGCGAGCATAATGCTATCCATCAATGTTTTCCCCGACCAAGAGACCTAAAAGAAATTTCTAAGATTATGATCACTGCATCAGGTGGACCTTTTAGAGAAAAAACTTTTCAAGATTTAAATTCAGTAACATTGTCAGATGCTTTAAATCATCCTACCTGGAATATGGGTCCCAAGATTACAATTGATTCAGCTACTTTAGCTAATAAATGTTTAGAATTAATTGAAGCTCATTATCTTTTCCAGATTCCTGAATCCCAAATCGAAATTGTAGTTCATCCTCAAAGTATTATTCATTCTATGGTTACATTTATTGATGGGTCCACAATAGCTCAGATGAGCAATCCCAACATGGAAGTGCCCATTGCAAATGCATTAGGTTTGGATCATAGACTACCTATTAATTTTGAAGCAATCAATTTTCCTGGATTGAATTTATCATTTGAGCCCATCTCAGAAGGAAGAGAAGTAATTTTTGATATGGCTAGAGAAGTCTGCAATAAGAAAGGAAATTTAGGAGTTATTTTCAATGCTTCAAATGAGATTGCTGTAGATGCTTTCATAGGTTCGAAAATTAATTTTGTTGATATATACCAAGTTATCCAAAGAACTTTTGATCACTTTTCATGTTCTAAGGTAAGCACACTAGACGATATATTCGAATATGATAAACAAGCACGCATTCAAGCAGAGAAGGTGATAAAATCCTTAAACTAAATTTTTCAATTATATGATTTATCTTCTTTCAGCAATAGTATTACTAGGCATTCTCATTGCCATACACGAATTTGGGCATTTTATTGTTGGAAGGATGTGTAATATCCACATCTATCGCTTCTCAATAGGCATGGGCCCGGTTATCTATAAAAAACTTGATAAGCATGGCACTGAATTTGCTCTATCTGCTCTCCCTTTGGGCGGATATGTAGCTTTTCATACTGAAAAAGCTATTGAACAGGAATTAGACTTGCTGCAACCTTTAACTCCCGAACAGAATGCAAGCACTTTTGAAAGTAGGCCAAAATGGCAAAGAGCGCTTGTAATGCTAGCTGGCCCTGTTGCCAACTTTTTACTTGCCATCGGTATTCTTTCAACAATTTTTGCAAGTTCAGTTGAGCGTCAGTTCATTCCAGAGGTTACTACTATTTCATCTTCTTATTTCCAGGAGAACTCATCTCTAAAGGGTGGGGATGTTTTAATTGCTATAAATAATAAAAGGGTGTCTAGTCTTCAGGATATTAGGCTAGAACTTTTATCATTGTCTGGAAAAACTGGGACGATTGATTTTATTTTTTTAAGTAGTCTTAATAGATCTGAATATACGGTGTCTCTTCCAGTAACCGATTATCTCTCCAACCAAGATGAGCAAAATGAGCCTGAAAATTTTATGGGCTTCAATTTATCTATGAAGTTACAACCTACAATAGGCGCAATTGCAAAAGATTCTTTAGCGCGTGTTAATGGACTAAAAGTTAATGATCGGATACTTGAAGTAAATAATCAGTTGATTAATTCATTTGAGGATGTACAGATCTTCTTAAGAGACTATCAAGGAACAGATATTAACCTTAAGGTAGAAAGAGAGAGCAAGACCGTTTTTTTGAATATTCCTTTAGGAGTAAGAAAAAACCCTGATGGTCTAGAAGAAAAATATATAGGAGTGATGCCTGGCTTAAAAAGATCTATTTTTGAATCTTTTTATAAAGGGGCATATGAAACATATAACTTAAGCCTCAAAACATTAATGTTTGTTGGCAAAATGATAACGCGAGATTTAGGCACTCAAAATCTTAGCGGTCCGATTGGAATAGTAAAAATGGCTGGAGACACAGCGAACGCAGGATTGCTCCCATTTTTATATTTAATGGCCTTGTTAAGCATAAGCTTAGGCGTATTGAATCTTCTTCCCATACCAGTTCTGGATGGCGGCCAATTAGTCATGCTTGGTATTGAGGCTGTCAGAGGGTCGCCAATGTCAGAAAAAATGGAAAATCTATTCTTTATGTCTGGTTGGGTTGCTGTTGGATCTTTGATGATTTTTGCAATTTATAACGACATCTCTAAATTTTTATAATTTATAAATATGAAAAAATTTGCAATATTTTTTTCTATATTTGTTTCCCTTGCTGTGTCTGCTTTTGATGATTTTTTAATTACTGATATTAGAATCATTGGTCTTCAAAGAGTTTCAATTGGCAGCATTTTTACAGCTATTCCTGTAAGTGTTGGCGACACCATGACTAAAGAGAAAATCTCTGACATTACAAGGGCGCTTTTTTCTACCGGTCAATTCAATGACATTCAAATTGCCAAAGATGGAAATGCCTTAATCTTGAGCGTTTTGGAGAGACCTTCTGTAGCCTTGATAGAGCTAGAGGGAAATAAGGCGTTGAAATCGGAAGATTTATTAAAAGGTCTTGAGGGCGCAGGTATTTCCCAGGGACAAGTTTATAAACGTTCGACCCTAAACGGTATGAAAAGTGAGCTTGTTCGTCAATACTCGTCTCAAGGGAGATATGGAGCAGGCGTTGAAGTTGAGACAACTCCAATGCCTAGAAATACTATCAATCTTAAAATTATTATCGATGAGGGTGAAAGTGCTGCGATCAAAAAAGTAAACATTATTGGAAATGAAATATTTTCTGATGATGAATTGATGGAGGGTTTTGAGCTCAAGGAGGGAAAGTGGTATGCATTCTTGTCAAATAAAGATAAGTACTCTAGAGAAAAACTTGAAGGAGATATTGAAAATTTAGAATCTTATTATCTTGATAGAGGGTATTTAAAATTCTCAATTGAATCATCTCAGGTATCTATTTCAAAGAATAAAGAAGATGTTTTCATCACCTTAAGTATCAGCGAAGGGGCTCAGTATAAGATTGATGATGTCAATGTAATTGGAGACATGCCATTAAATGAGGAGATGTATCTTCCCATAATGGAAAGTCAAAAAGATCTTATCTATTCCCAAGCCCAGATAACTCAAATTGAAGAGTACCTGGTCAACCTCCTCGGTAATGAGGGATACACTTTTGCAGAGGTTTCAGGAAATCCCGAAATCAACGAAGACGATCAAACAGTTGCGCTGCTTTTTGTTATTCAACCAGGCAATAGAACTTATGCAAGAAAAATTCAGTTTAGCGGCAATTACCTTACAAATGATGAGGTTTTAAGAAGAGAAATGCGTCAGTTTGAGGGTGCCTGGGCGTCAGATAATCTGATTGAAGCCTCAAAGGTTCGCCTAGAGAGACTTGGTTTTTTTAAAGAAGTGAATGTTGAAACAATTCCTGTAGCTGGCTCAGAAGATCAAGTAGATATTGAATTTTCAGTCGAGGAAGAAAGCACCTCTTCCGTTGGAGGTTCAATTGGTTATAGTGATTTTGGAATGAACCTCGGTCTTAACCTATCCGATAATAATTTCCTTGGCACCGGCAATAGGTTCATCTTGGGAATAAATAAGAGTATTTATCAAGAGTCTTATAATGTTTCCTTCTTTGATCCCTATTTTACGATGGATGGAGTCAGTAGGGGCTATAGTCTTTATTTTAGAGAGACTGATTATGGTGAATTTAATGTGGCCAATTACCTCACAAATTCACAAGGCGCAGGAGTTCAATTTGGCTACCCAATTAGTGATACACAAAGAATTGGATTGAATTTAAATTTTGATAATACTGATATTGACGCGGGGTCATTGCCATCAAGAGAAATTTCAGATTTCTTAACTTCCGAAGGAACTATATTTGATGTCTTAAAAGCTCAAGCTGTCTGGTCTAGAATTACACTAAATCGGGGCATGTTTCCTACCTACGGATCTTCAACCGATGTAATGCTGCAAGCCACAATCCCTGGAAGTGATCTGACTTATTATAAAACTAATATTCGACAAAAATTTTATCGTCCCATTGGATTTGCAAATCTAGTCTTTGGTTTTACTGGCGAGCTTGGATACATTGATACATATGGAGATACCAAAAAAACTCCTTTTTTTGAAAATTTTTATTCTGGAGGGCCTAGATCTATAAGAGGCTTTGAGTCAAATACACTTGGGCCAAGAGTTACACCGTCTCCTTGTTATAACTTTGATCCAGTTACAGAAGAATGCCCTTTGCTCATTGATACTGATTTTGATGGAACGCCAGATTCTATTGGACAGAATCCCTATGTTTATCAACAAGCAAGAGATCCAATTGGTGGAAACTTCCTCGTTGAAGGTAGTCTGCAACTTATCTTCAAATTACCTATAATTGAAGATCAACGATCTATGCGATCAGCATTCTTTTTAGACTTTGGAAATGTCTTTTCAACAGATTGTCAGGATTATCAAATTAATTGTTTCGAGCCTTCCGTTGATGAATTGAGATATTCAATAGGCGTGGGAGTAACCTGGATTACTGGATTTGGTCCGATGAGCTTTAGTTTCTCTCAACCATTTAATGACGGACCTTTTGATAAGACAGAAGAATTCCAATTTACTATAGGCACTGTCTTTTAGGTTATAAGGTAGTGTTTTTTATCTCAATTGCTATAAAATAAAGCAACCATTATACGGTAAGGGATTAAACATGAAAAAATTATTATTTATACCATTATTTATTGCAGCAATTTTTGCTTCTTCTTCAGCATTTGCCATGGAAGGAGTTGCAGTTATTGATATGCGTAATGCTGTCTTAGCAACTCAAGTTGCCCAAGATGCTTTTAAAGCTTTGGAAGAAGAAACAGAATATGCAGCAAATATTGAGCGAGCAACTTTGCTTCAAACTGAAAGACAAGCTCTAGCAGAGAAACTCCAAAAAGATGCGGAAACTCTTTCACAAGAGGAAATAACTGATATGCAAAGGGATATTCAAGAAAAAGGTAAGGACATAGAGTTTATTGTTGGTAAGGTTCAAGCCAAACAAAGTGAAACTGCTGATAAGGTTTTTAGAGATCTTAATCCTTCTCTTCAGAAGATTCTCTCCGAATTGATCGCCGCCAAAGAAGTTAAATTACTTCTCGGCAGAGAAAATGTTTTATTTGCTGACACGGCTCTTGATCTTACAGATGATGTAACATCCATGCTTGACGTTGCTGCAGCCAATGGCGCAGACAACAACTAAGTTTGTCTGGGCCATCGTATAGCCTCCAAGACCTAGCTAATAAAGTTAATGGGAAGCTGATTGGCGATCCCAAGGTAGTCATTAGCTCAATAGCTACTATTCAAAATGCATCCTCTGGATGCATTTCTTTTTTGGCAAACTCAAAATACAAAAAGTTTCTCAAAGACTCATCTGCCTCTGCAATAATTGCCAGTCCTGAGTTATCTGAAGCACTTCAAGGTTCAGGCATTATTGTGGATGACCCCTATGTTGCCTATGCAATAATTTCTTCATTATTTGCAAAGCATATAAATCCTTATGCTGATCAAACTTCTTCTAATTTTATCCATGAAACTGCAGAGGTGGACGATTCTGCTGTTATTGGCACAAATGTTTACATTGGACCTGAGTGTAAAATAGGTAAAAATTCTGTTATTCACGCAAACTCTTCATTAGCAATGAATGTTGAAATTGGAAAAAATACTATAATTCATTTTAATTCTATACTAGGATCTGATGGCTTTGGGTATGCACCCCAAAAGGATGGATATATTAAAATTGAGCAATTAGGCAAGTTGATAATTGGAGATAATGTAGAGATTGGGGCAGGGTGTACGATTGATAGAGGAGCCATAGAAAATACTGAAATCCACAATGGGGTGAAATTAGATAACCAAGTGCATATTGCCCACAATGTGATTCTGGGTGAGCACTCTGCAATAGCAGCATCATGTGCAATAGCGGGCTCAACAACTGTTGGAAAAAACCTTCAAATGGGCGGTTTGTCAGGAATTCTTGGCCATTTAAATATTGCTGATAATGTCTCAATTGGCGCTCATACTCTTATCACTAAAAGTATTGATAAGCCTGGAAATTATGTCGGTATAATGCCAGCACAGGAACAAAAAGATTGGGCAAAATCTTCAGTCTTCATTAAGCAAAGGAAATCAAAATGAGCTATGAATTTTCAGACATACTAAAGCTTTTACCTCATCGGCACCCATTTTTATTTGTCGATAAAATTGTTTCTGTTGAATTAGGTAAAAGCATACATGCGCAAAAAAATGTAGCTATTAATGAAGATTTTTTTAATGGTCATTTTCCCAATAAGCCAGTTATGCCCGGCGTTTTAATTATTGAAGCTCTTGGTCAAGCTTCTGGTATTTTAGGATTTTTGACTATGAACAAAACTCCTGATGAGGGGAGTATTTATTATTTGGTTGGAGTTGATAATGTGAGATTCAAAAATTCTGCAAGTCCTGGTGATGTAATTAATTTGTATGCAAGTATAAGATCTGAAAAACGAGGAATCTGGAAGTTTGATTGCAAGGCTGAAGTAGATGGCAGAAATGTCTGTGCAGCAACAATTCTTTGTGCTGATCGTTCAAAATAAAAATGACTAATTCTGTTATTGACCCTTCTGCAAAAATTGATCAATCTGTCAAGATCGGTCCGTTTTGTGTCATCGGGCCTGATGTTGAAATAGGGCCTGATTGCGTTCTGCATTCTCATGTGGTGATTAAAGGACCTACTAAAATCAGTGCAGGAAATATTTTTTATCAATTTTCTACTATCGGTGAGGACACTCCTGATAAAAAATACGATGGTGAAGCTACCACCCTGGAGATTGGTAAATATAATATTTTTCGAGAGGGTGTTACGGTTCATCGTGGTACTGTTCAGGATAAGTCTAAGACAGTTATAGGTAATGAAAATTTGTTCATGGCATACTCACATATTGCTCATGACTGTGTGGTTGGCAATCAAAATGTATTTGCAAATACTGCTGGTTTGGCTGGGCATGTCACAGTTGGAAATAACGTAATTCTTGGTGCTGTTACTCTGGTACATCAATTTTGTTCTTTGGGTGATTATTCATTTACTGGTTTAAACACATTGATTACGATGGATGTGCCAGCATTTGTTAAAGTTGCGGCTAATCCGGCAAGACCAATAGGCCTTAATACGGTTGGAATGCAACGAAATAATTTTGATACTGATTCGATAAACTTAGTAAAAAAAGCCTACCGAATTATCTATAGAAAAGGTCATTCACTCGATGAAGCAATCAAGCACTTGTATGCTTTAAATAAAGAAAATAATTCAGCCCTTACAACTTTTATTTCTTCAGTTGAGAGATCTGAAAGAGGCTTACTGCGCTAGGTGTCAAAAAAGAAGATAAAAGTTGGTATTATTGCTGCCGAGCACTCAGGCGATAGGCTAGGATCAAGGCTTGTTAAATCACTGCAAAATATCTTTGAGGTTGATTTGTTCGGTCTAGGTGGACCTGAGGTAAATGCCAATATTATCGATACGCCCCCAGGAATTAATTATCAAGATCTGCATGTAATGGGCCTTATTGATCCTTTAATCAATCTTCCAAAAATTCTTTCAATAAGAAAAAAGCTATTGAATCTTTTTCTTGAAAAGGATATTGATATTTTTATTGGTGTAGATTCACCTGATTTCAATATGTTTTTTCATAAAAAGCTTAAATCAAAGAACGTTAAGACAATTCAAGTAGTAAGTCCTTCAGTGTGGGGCTGGAGAGAAAATAGAATTAAATCTATCCAAGCATATGTAGATTTAACAATGTGCCTATTTAAGTTTGAATGTGATTTTTATTATGAAAGAAATATGCAAAGTTTCTTTCTTGGACATCCATTCAATCAATTAAAAGCCAAAGAGGCTGGTGAGATAATTTTAAAACACGACTTAGACTCAACAAAGGATTTTATTACTATTTTACCTGGAAGCAGAGCAAGCGAAATTTCACAATTGATGCCAGTTTATGTTGCAGCAGCAAAAAAACTTCTTACTTTAAATTCAAATAGATTTTTTTTAATACCAGCTGCAAATCAACAATTAGCTGGGATGATTCGATCAGTTAAGGGCATTAATGAGATTCCATATAAGCTTTCAACTGATAGTGCTCAAGATTTTCTTGCCTTATCCTCTATTTCAATTGTGACCTCAGGAACCGCCTCATTAGAGGCCGCAGTTTTGGGCTCAGTGCCAATTATTTGCTATAAAACTAATAAACTTAATTACGCAATTTTGAGTCGATTGGTCACAACTCCTTTTGTTGGATTGCCAAATTTACTTCTTCAGGAGCACATTTTTCCAGAATTAATTCAAAATGGCTTATCTCCTGATTCTATTGTTAGTAGCTTTGCTAAAATATCTTCTGAACCTGAAAAGTATCAATCTCATATCGCTGAGATTCATAATTCTATGAGTGGAGAAGGTTTTGAGGTTGCTGCTAATGCAATTAATCATTTATTGTGATTGTTGCTGGAGTAGATGAGGTTGGTAGGGGCTGTTTGGCTGGCCCAGTTACAGCTGCTGCTGTAATTTTAAGGAATCCTATATTGGGGTTGAGAGACTCAAAAGAAATTTCTGCCTCTAAAAGAGAGGCTTTAGCTAAAGTAATTAAAGAACAATCTATTTATAGTTTTGCCAGTATCTCAAATGATAAAATTGATGAAATAAATATTCATCAAGCGACATTGCTCGCTATGCAAGAAGCTATAATGAATTTATCTATTAAACCAGATTTGGTTTATGTTGATGGAAAATTTATTCCAAATATTGAGGTAAATTGCAAGGCAGTGATTGGGGGTGATAAGCTAATTTCAGAAATTTCAGCAGCTTCGATTATAGCTAAAGTGCATAGAGATAATTTCATGAAAGAAATAGATAAAAAATATCCAATTTATGATTTTGCAAAAAACAAAGGTTATGGAACTGCGCATCACTTAACTGCTCTTAAAGAGTCAGGTTATACATCATTTCATCGTAAATCGTTTAAGGGAGTCATTATTTAATTTTTATGCAAACTTCCTTTATTCATCTCAGAGTTTCATCAGAATTTAGCATTTCTAGAGGATTGCTGAGAATCAATGAGATCATTGCAAATGCACAGAAACTAAACATGCCAGCAGTCGCTTTAACTGATTTAAATAATATGTTTGGCATGGTGAAATTTTTTAAGAAGGCAGAGGAAGCAGGGATTAAACCTATTGCGGGGACTACTTTAAACTTAAAATCATATTCTGGAGAGTTTGGTGAGATTCTTTGTCTTGCAAAAAACAATGAGGGGCTAAAGTCTTTGATGGGTATTATTTCAAAGTCTCAACTCCAGCAAGAAAATGGTTATATTTCTATAACTTTTGAGGATTTAAGTCTTTGTGCCGGAAATATTATAGTGGTAGCAGGCGGCCCCTCATCGACTATTTTTAATCTTGCTAAACTTAAAAAGAATCAAGATTTAAGAACAGAATTACTTTCTTTTAAAGAAACTTTTCAGGATGATTTTTGCATTGAACTTCAAAGGGTCGGTAAAAGCTTTGAGGAAGAATTCATACAATGCATTGTGCCATTAGCATCTGAATTTCTTATTCCAGTTATTGCATCCAATGACGCTATGTTCTCTCAAAAAGAAGATTTTGATATTCATGAGACAAAAGTTTGCATTAATACCGGCAAGACTTTAAATGATTCAAATCGAGAGAGGTTGTTTAGTCCCGAGCAATTTTTTAAATCTTCAAAGGATATCTTTGAGTTATTTAGTGATTGTGATCCTGATACTCTAATTAATAATACCTTAGCCATTGCGCAAAAATGTAATGTCACGCTTACAACAGATCAATATTTCTTGCCAGAATATCCAGTTCCAAAGGAGCATGATTTCAATTCTTTTTTATCGGAACTTTCCAAAACAAAATTAGATGAAATTATAGAATCTTATTTACTAGAGGAAAAAGAGATCT
Source organism: SAR86 cluster bacterium AG-313-D11 (assembly GCA_003284215.1). Taxonomy (GTDB): domain Bacteria; phylum Pseudomonadota; class Gammaproteobacteria; order Magnimaribacterales; family D2472; genus D2472. Next base: position 229,389 of record QBVW01000001.1, read on the forward strand.
ATCTAAAACGCTTGGATTATGAGTTAACCCAAATTCATGCAACTGGATTTTCTAGTTATTTTTTAATAGTTGCAGATTTTATTCAATGGTCTAAAGATAATGATGTCCCAGTTGGGCCAGGCAGAGGATCAGGAGCTGGCTCACTAGTTGCATATGCTCTAGGGATAACAGCGCTAGATCCAATTGAACATAATCTTCTTTTTGAAAGATTCATCAACCCAGAGAGAATATCGATGCCAGATTTTGATATTGATTTTTGTATGGATAAAAGGGATATGGTTATTGATTATGTTGGGCAGAAATATGGAAAATCTGCCGTATCTCAAATCGCTACATTTGGAACGATGGCAGCACGAGCTGTTGTCAGGGATGTTGCAAGAGCTTTGGGCAAACCTTACGCTTTAGGTGATCGTATTTCTAAGATGATACCGTTCATTCCAGGTATGACTCTAGAGAAAGCGATCAGTTCTCAACCTATATTTAAGAAAATGATTCAGGATGAGGATGAGGTTTCTGAGATCATTGATTTAGCATATAAACTTGAGGGAATAGCTAGGAATGTTGGTAAGCATGCAGGAGGAATAGTAATAGCCCCTGGATCAATTGCAGATTTCTGCCCCACTTACTTTGATCCTCAGTCTGACTCACTCATGACTCAATTTGATAAAGATGATGTTGAGACTATTGGATTGGTTAAATTCGATTTTCTTGGGCTCAGAACTCTTACAGTAATAGATCGAGCAGTAAAAACGATTAACGAGTCCCTAAGTGAAAAAAATAAAAAGGCTCTGGATCTCAATTCCCTAACTCTAGATGACCCTAAGGTTTTTGATTTACTTGCTTCTGGAAGAACTACCGCTGTATTTCAACTAGAGTCTACAGGTATGCGAGAGTTGATTCGAAGATTGAAGCCTACAAAATTTGAAGAGATCGTTGCTTTGCTGGCTTTGTATAGGCCTGGTCCTTTGGAATCAGGCATGCATGACGAATTTGTTGATAGAAAGCATGGAAAAAGCAAAGTGACTTTTCCTCATGAATTGCTTGCACCAGTATTATCAGAGACCTATGGAGTAATCTTGTATCAAGAGCAGGTTATGCAAGCTGCACAGGTTTTAGCGGGCTATTCCCTTGGTCAGGCTGACATTTTACGCAGAGCTATGGGTAAAAAGAAAGTTGAAGAGATGGAACAACAAAGGCAAATATTTGTGGATGGCTGCTCTCAAAATGATATTAAAAAAGCGACTGCTGAGAAAATATTTGATCTAATTGAAAAATTTGCAGGTTATGGTTTTAATAAGTCTCATTCCGCAGCTTATGCAATGCTTTCTTATCAAACCGCATATTTAAAGACATATTTTCCTGAGCACTTTATGGCAGCTGTTCTTTCAACAGAACTAGGCAATACCGACAAGATCAGCACTCTGATTAATGAATGTAAAGAGATGAAAATAAAGGTATTAACTCCAGATATTAAAACTAGTAATAAACACTTTAATGTAAATGCAGATCTGCATATTAAATATGGATTAGGGGCAATCAAAGGAGTTGCAGATTCTTTTATCGATCATTTGATCGAAGTAAGAAAAAGCCATTCTTTCAAGGATCTTTTTGATCTTACAAAAAAAGTAAATATTCGGTTGGGCGGTAAAAAATCAATTGAAGCTTTGACCAAAGCTGGAGCATTTGATGAATTAGCGCCATCTAGATCCATAGCATTAGCTTGCATGGAAGACATGCTAAGAGAAGGGCAAAAAAACAGCGCACAAATGGCTGGAACATCTGATCTGTTTGCTTCAATGGAAGAAACATTTGATCCTTATGAGAAATACGTAAGTGTGAAGGATTTATCAAAAGAAGATTTACTGAATCATGAGAGAGACGCTCTTGGATTTTACTTCTCAGGACATCCAGTAATTGCAATTGAAGGCATGGTCGAAAATTTACGATCTCATAAGATCAGTGAGGTTACAGATGATATTACCAGAGTAAAAATAGTTGGTTTGCTCAACTCATACAGGCAAATTAGAGATCGCTCAAATAAACAAATTGCTTTTATTAGCTTTGACGATGGAACAGGCGCCATGGAAGGAACAGTGAGTACCGATGTTTTAGAGAAACACCACTTAATTCTCAAGGCCAATTCTATTCTTATTTTTGCTGGGTCGGTTGAAATTGATGACTATAAATCTAAAGAATTAAATCGGAGAATGTATAAGATGAAAGTGGGATCTGTGACTTCGTTAGAATCGCAGATGAGCCAAGGTAATAAATCTATCATGATAGATGCAAGAAGCTTGCCAAATGATTCTATTCAAACTCATATGACCAGTTTAAAAAATTTGAATGGAGATTTCTGGAAGCACGGAAATTGTAAAATACACTTAAAAATTCTTCATGAGGACTCTGAGGCTATAATAGAGCTTGGAGATAACTTTAAACTGATGCCTTCATCTGAAAATATCAAAATACTCAAGGATATGTTTGGCGATGAGGCGATTAAACTAAATAAATGAGCATTAATATCTTAGAGTTCGAGAAACCAATAGCAGAAATTGCAGAGAAGATAGAAGCTTTGCAATTAGCTGCTTCAGACAATCCGGAACTTTTACCTCAGATAGATAAGTTAAAATCTGAACAAACTAAATTGACAAAAAAAATTTACTCAAAGTTGTCTACATGGCAAAAAGTGCAAGTAGCGCGTCATCCTAACAGACCGCACACACTTGATTTTATTGAAAGAATTTTTGATGAATTTGAAGAGCTTCATGGTGATCGTCAATTTGCTGATGATGCCTCTTTGGTTGGAGGTCTTGCAAAACTCGAAGGCATGCCTGTCATGATCATTGGGCATGAAAAGGGCCGAGATACTGATGAAAAAGTTAAGAGAAACTTTGGGATGCCACAGCCAGAAGGTTACAGAAAAGCCAAAAGATTAATGCAGATGGCTGAGCGATTTAATATGCCTGTTATTACCTTTATTGATACTGCAGGAGCATATCCAGGCGTGGAGGGTGAAGAAAGAGGACAGAGTGAAGCAATTGCAAGGAATCTTGCAGTTATGTCCAGTCTTAAAACAAAAATCTTGGTTGTAGTTTCTGGTGAGGGAGGCTCTGGAGGAGCTTTGGCACTTGGTGTGGGTGATCATATTGCGATTTTAGAATATGGAACTTATTCAGTAGCATCTCCTGAAGCTTGTGCTTCGATAGTTTGGAGAGAATCAGAAAAGGCTCCAGAGGCTGCTGAAGCCATGAAGGTAGGAGCAAATGATTTAAAAAACATAGGTATCGTTGATGAAATTATTATTGAACCTATTGGCGGAGCCCATCAGGACTACGATATGGTTTCTGCAAATATTAAATCATCTTTGTTATCTAATATAGCTGAGCTATCAAAATTCTCTCAAGAGGAGCTACTTCAAAGACGTTATCAACGCTTGGTCAAAATTGGTGCCTAATCTTGTTTGATTCAAAAGTTTTTTTTGATTTAGTTGACTCAAAAAAAAATATTATTGTAGCTTTTAGCGGTGGTGGAGATTCCTCTGCACTTTTGCATTTTTGTTATGAGCTTAATCAAAAACAACTTTTGCATGGGAATCTTTCAGCAATCCACATAAATCACTCATTAAATAAAGACTCAGATCAATGGGAGGATCATTGCAAAAAGTTTTGTGAGGAGAGAAATATTCCTTTTCAGAGCCATGGTGTAAATATAAATGTAAAAAAATCAGGCCTTGAATCAGCTGCAAGAAATGCAAGATATAAAATCTTTCAAGAAATTCTTCAATTAAATGATCAATTATTAATGGCCCATCATGCAGACGATGTGGCCGAAACAATTTTATTTAGACTCTTTCGAGGGACAGGCTTAGATGGACTTCAAGGACCAATGAAAAAACGTAACTTGGGTGAAGGTAAGCTTTTAAGGCCTTGGCTTGGTTATTCTAAGTCTGACCTAATTGAGTATTTGCTTATAAACGATATTAAATTTATCTCTGATGAAACTAACTTTGAAGTCAATCAGGATCGTAACTTTATTCGCAATGAAGTTCTTAAGATGGCTTCAAATCGATGGCCTAATGCAAACATTCAAATCCAACAAACAGCAGAGCTGGTTTCAAAGCAAAAAAAAGTCCATGATTTTTTGCTTCATCATCAATTTGGAAAAAATATAATAGGCCCTATATTACATAGAAAGTTCTTGCTTGATCTTGAGGAAGATACCTGTGTTGAGGTCATAAGATATTGGATAAAAATCAATAATGTGGCCATGCCAAATAAAAAAATTATCGGCGAAATTTTAAAAGCATTTATTTATTCTAGCCCCAGCGCAAGAACAAAGGTCAATTGGTCAAGAGCAGATAATGATCATAAGAGTGCTTTTTTAACTTTTTGTGATGGTGATTTAATCTTAAATGAGAAATAATCAATTAATTTGGAGAAAAATATGAGTTATGAAACTATAAGTTTGGAGATTGAAAATAGGGTAGCCACTATAACGATTAATCGTCCAAAAATGATGAATGCATTCAATGAACAGCTTGTTTGGGATATGGGAGAGGCTACCGAAAAGGTAAAAAATGATTCACAAATCAGAGTGCTGGTAATAACCGGAGAGGGCAGGGGCTTTTCTGCTGGTGCTGACTTAACTGAGAGAGATGCGTCCTGGTCAGATACTAAAGATGCTTTGCTGAGAGGCTATCATCCTTTTTTAAAAAATATAATTGAAATGCCAAAACCTGTTATTGGTTCCATTAATGGAGCCGCGGCTGGTATTGGAGCTGCATTGGCTATGGCATGTGATTTAAGAATTATGGCCAAAGATGCATACATTATGTCTGTGTTTAGTAATATTGCTCTAGTGCCAGATGGCGGACTTAGTTTTCTCTTAACACGAGCCATTGGCTATGCGAGAGCTTTAGAATATGCAATTGAGGCGAAGAAAATATCCTCTGCTGATTGTTTAAGCATGGGTATCGCTAACAAAGTAGTAGAATTAGACGATTTAATCGCTGAAACCAAAAAATGGGCGGAGCATCTATCAAAGAGGTCTCCTCAAGCCCTATCATTAACAAAAAAATTAATGAATGACTCATTAACTCAGTCTTATGATGAAACGTTTAATGCGGAAGCCGAAGCGCAAAATAATATTTTTGGCTCAGCTGAAAATATGGAAGGAGTTTCAGCCTTCTTACAAAAGCGTCAACCTGACTTTAAGTAATTAGTTTATTGAGTCCAGCCACAATGGCTTGAAAAGAGGCCTTTACAGTATTGCCATCAATTCCAGCACCCCACTCATTTTGACCATCTTGAGTTAATTCAATGAATGCAGCTGCTTTTGCATCAGCGCCAGATGTAACTGAATGTTGATGATAGTCGGAGACAGTAATTGATGTTGAAAAATGACTATTGACTGCGGATACAAAAGCCTCAATAGGACCCCCACCAATCCCAGAGAGAGTCACTTCATCACTTTGATCTTTTAAAGTAATTTCTACTTGATCTGATGTATTTCCTCCAGAATCTTCTGTTGATGATAAGGCATAATTAATTAAATCAAGTTTGCCTTCAACAGCTATGTAGTTTTTTTCAAAAACCTTCCAAATATCTCTAGACATAACTTCTTTCCCTGTCTCATCAGCAACTTTTTGCACTTTTTCACTGAGATTGATTTGTAGTCGTCTAGGAAGGGATACGCCGTGATCTTTTTCAAGGATAAATGCTATCCCGCCTTTTCCGGATTGTGAATTGATTCTAACAACTGCCTCATATGATCTTCCAAGATCTACTGGATCAATAGGTAGATAGGGGACTTCCCATTCTGGGTTATTTGATTTCTCTAGAGCATTAAGCCCTTTTTTGATCGCATCTTGATGAGACCCCGAAAAGGCAGTGAAAACAAGATCTCCTGCATAAGGATGTCTTGGATGAACAGGAAGTTGATTGCAGTATTCAACTTCTCTAATAACTGCATTAATATCAGAAAAATCAAGCTCTGGATCTATTCCCTGTGTTAACAGATTGAGCGCAATGGTAACAATATCAACATTACCAGTTCTCTCTCCATTACCAAATAGGGTTCCCTCAACTCTATCAGCTCCAGCCATTAGTCCAAACTCAGAAGCTGCAACCGCTGTTCCGCGATCATTGTGCGGATGTAATGAAAGAGAAATGCTATCACGATTCATTAAATTTTCATTCATCCACTCGATTTGATCACCATAGACATTAGGAGTTGCCATCTCCACAGTTGCAGGAAGATTGATGATGATTTTCTCAGAAGATGCATCTTTTAAAATATCCACTACAGCATCACAAACTTCTGCTGCGTAATCGAGTTCTGTGCCAGTAAAACTTTCAGGAGAGTATTCAAAAGACCATTTTGTTTCAGGATTAGCCAATGCAAGTTCTTTGACTAGTGAAGCACCATCTGTTGCAATTTTTTTAATACCTTCTTTATTTTGATCAAAAACAACTTTTCTTTGCAGGGCAGAGGTTGAATTATAAAAATGAACAATTGCTTGCGAGGCTCCCTTAAGAGATTCAAAAGTTCTTTCAATAATGTGATCACGCGCTTGAGTTAGTACCTGAATTGTAACGTCAGAGGGAATCTTTTTTTCTTCTATTAACCATCTGACAAATTCAAAATCAGTTTCAGAGGCTGCTGGGAAACCGACTTCAATTTCTTTAAATCCAAGATCGCAAAGCAGTTTAAACATTCGTTTTTTTCTTTCATGACCCATGGGTTCAATGAGAGCTTGATTTCCGTCACGCAGATCAACAGAGCACCATCTTGGCGCTGATTGAATAACTTTATTTGGCCAATTTCTTCCCTTCAAAGGAATAGGCTCAAAAGGTTTGTATTTTTTTATTAAATCTTTCATGATTGCTTTTGTGATGCTATCAAATAAATCTCAGTATATTCTCTCTAAAATAGGTATCCCTATATTTAAGGATGCCAAAAATCCTACTAAAAATGATGAAATTAACATCTACTTCTTTCAAAAGGACAATATTCTAACATTACATGCTAATTCTGTAGATGAATACTCAGAAAAAGAGGTAAAGTTGCTTGAAGCTATTATTGGGGCAATTAGTGGTCCCAACCAATCAGCCTCTCAAGGGGTTATCACTTCTTCCTCTGAAGAGCCCTTTAATATAAAAGATTTTAAAGGTTCTTCTGATCTTAAAGCCACATTAGTATTTTGTAAGTTAAATAATTTCCTTGATGGCCTAGACCTAATTAGTTCACCAGCATTGGAAGATATGCTATCTAATCCGAGCCTGAAGAAAGATCTTTGGAGTAAGCTCAAGCCTTTGCAATCAACTTAAATGATTGCTTTGATTAGGCCTGCCAGCTTTGATGATATTTCATCTATTGTAGAAATAGAAAATAAGACGAATCAAATGCCATGGACAAAAGCACAATTTTTTTCCTCAATGGAAGTTGGCCATTATTCAGTCGTGATGCATAAAGATAGTGATATTTTAGGATTTGCTATCTATTCTCCAATTATCCCTGAATCACATTTATTAAATATTGCTATAGATCCAGCTTATCAAGGCAAGGGTCTCGGAGATAAATTGTTGCAACAAATCATTCTTCAAAATAGAACAATTGGAGTGAAAACAATTTCCCTTGAGGTGAGAGTCTCTAATCTACCAGCGATAAATTTGTATGAAAAAAGAGGATTCCTTAAAGACGCCATCCGACCAGATTATTATAGCGGTTCCCCAAAAGAGGATGCTTTGCTAATGAGGTTAAATATCTAGTTTAGAGAATTTTTTGTATCTCAGACTCAATTGCTGACTCCCCATCTTTGGGAGCAAATCTTTTTACCACTTGACCGTCTTTGTTAACAAGAAACTTAGTGAAATTCCATTTGACTGCTTCTGTACCAAGAATTCCAGGAGACTCATGCTTTAGATATTTAAATAACGGACTGGCATTTGAACCATTAACCTCAATTTTATCAAACATTTTGAATGAGACATTGAATGTAAGATCGCAGAATGATTGAATCTCTTCGTTTGTTCCAGCTTCTTGGGCACCAAATTGATTGCACGGAAAGCCCAGCACCTCCAATCCTTGATCTCTATATTTTTCATAGAGACTTTGCAGGTCTTTGTATTGGGGAGTAAACCCACATTTACTAGCAACATTCACAATTAATAGTGTTTTTCCTTGATAGTTACTTAAATCCACTGAATTTAATTCAATGTCTTTAACGCTTATGTTGTATAACTCACTCATTTAGAACTCCTAATTTTGAATTTAGATTATACGGAATAAAACAAATATAATCATCGGATGGAAATTAAATGGAAATCGTACTCCGCGCTAACAAAAGATGAATTATATGCATTGCTCAATCTTCGTCAGCAAGTTTTTGTTGTTGAGCAGGATTGTCCATTTATTGATGCTGATTTTAAAGATCAAGATTGCGATCATCTGCTTGCTTATCAAAACAAAGAGTTGGTGGGTTATCTTAGAGTTGCAAAGCCTGGAAAACGTTACGAAGGGCCAGAAATTGGTAGAGTATTAACTGCCGAAAAAATTAGAAGAGAAGGTGCTGGAAAGATTTTAACTCAGGAGGCCATTGAGTTTTGTGCATCTAAGTATGCAAATTATGAGATAGGTTTATCTGCACAATACAGGCTTCTAAATTTTTATCAGGGTTTTGGTTTTGTCCCTCAGGGAGAGGTATATCTAGAGGATGATATAGAACATATCAAGATGACCTTGACCCCAACATCAAATCACAAAAATTTTTTTAAATGGAGGCTTGGAATTCATCCATTGCTTATTTTGGGTGGGGTCATCTCCATTGGAATTATAGGCTCAAGTTTTGTAAAAGAGATTGATGTCTCTCAGCTAAATTGGGTTGCTAAAATTGATGAGAGGGCAATTTCAAAAGAAAAGTATGAGATTTATTTAGAATCAATTGCTCAATCAAGGAAAACCGGATTAATAGACTCAGATCCAGATAACATCCTCGAAAGAATGATCGATGAGGAGTTGTTGATTCAGCGAGGGATTGATCTTGGAATGATTGAGAATGATACCGAGATTAGAAGCACAATCATTCAAAAAATGATTGGTTCAATTATTGCTGAGACAAATGATTTACGCATTCCGAGGCAAGACCTTGCAGACTTCTATTCAGTGAATAAAGATTTGTTTACGCCCAGTCCTAAGCTGCAACTTTTAAAGCTAAGTTTTAAGAGCAATCAAACGACTGCTGGCAATCAAGCTAGAGACCTACTTGTTGAAGGTGATCTTGCTGCTGCAAAACAGCTTGCTGAAAATGAAGTAATTAGCCTCCCTAATGTTTTACTGCCAGCAATGAAAATTAGGGAATACATTGGGCCTTCTCTCACTCAGATTGCATTAAGTCTGGAGGAAGGCGAGGTGAGTGAGCTGATAGAGCTTGATGGAAATTTTCATTTATTAGTACCTCTGCAAAAAATTATATCAAGCGCACCTGAATTTAATGATGTCTATCAACAAGTGGAGTCTGAATTTATTCGATTCAAAGGGGAGGAGCTGTTAGACGAATATTTAGAGGACTTAAGAAATTGGTATGACGTTGTTAAGGCAAATGACCTCTAAAAAACTTTTACTTTTATTTATCTTCCAGCTTTTGTTGCCGCTGGAAGCCCATAATCGTAGCGAATCTTATTCAAAGTTTCAGTTTCTCAATCTTGAAAGTGGAGTTGAGGTTAGGATCACGGGAACCATTAAAAGGGGTACTTTTGAAGCTTTAAATCCAGGCATAAAATTTCAATCATATAAAGATTTTACAAACTATTTAGACGATGCAATTATTCTTGGAGATAAATGCAAGCTAAATCAACCAGTAGATTTCAATGAAAATAATGCGGCTGGCGTTTTAAAATTCTATTGGGATTTTAAGTGCTCAACATTACCATCCAATGTCTCAATTTCTTTATTTCAAGACCTAGGCGTTACTCATACCCATATTGCTAGGGGAGTCATAGATGGTGAAACCATTCCTGAGTTTATGTTCGCAAGTCAAACCGATGTTTGGCAGATTAATTCTTTATCTCAATCCAATAGAAATCAAAGCTCCTATTGGGGCTATTTAATTTCAGGTATCGAGCATATTCTAAGTGGCTGGGATCATCTAGCATTTTTGCTAGGCCTCATTCTCCTATATCAAGCTAGAAACCTCGTTATTGCTATTACTGGGTTTACTATAGGACATAGCTTAACTCTTGGTCTTGGTGCTATGAATGTTTTAAGAGTGCATTCAGAGATGGTTGAGATTTTAATAGGATTTTCAATTTTACTTTTAGCTGTTGAAAAGTTTTTCAAGCATCATTTTGAATTTGATGAGGGAATGAAACATTTGATATTTGCATCTATTGCATTATTTCCATTAGCCTTATTTGGAGTTCTAGAACCTCTACTAGTATTAGGCTTAGCATTATTTCTAACCATTTATTTAAGTCTGACGTATCATTATTCTTCGCCATGGATCCCCTTGATGATTACTGTATTTTTTGGATTAATTCATGGACTGGGATTTGCCTCATCAATTGCAGAAGTAGGCATTCCTCAGGATCGATTGTGGCAGATAATCTTAAGTTTCAATCTTGGAGTTGAATTGGGTCAGTTAGCAGTAGCTTTTGGAATACTCGGTTTATTTGCATTAGCAAAACGTTATTTTTCTCAGTCTTATTACAGCTCTATTCATAATATTACGGGTGCTGTAGTATTCTCTATGGGAACTTTTTGGTTTGTTACCAGGGCTATGGGAATATGAAATTTGCAATACCTCTATCAATGCTACCAATGGATGAAATAAAACCATTGGGTATAGCCGCTGATGAGATTGGGTATGATTTCCTTGCTGTCTCAGATCATTTAATTCATCCAGAAAATTTTTCAGTTCCCTATCCATACACTGATGATGGAAGTGTGAGGTGGGAACAGGGCACCGATTGGCCAGACCCCATAAATTCATTATCTTTTCTTGCTGGGGCTACGAAAAATATTAGATTCTATACTAGCGTCTATGTTCTTCCGGCTAGAAATCCACTTAGAGTGGCCAAAGAAGTATCCACCCTTGATGCGGTTTCTAATGGAAGGTTTGACTTGGGAATAGGCATGGGATGGATGCCAGAAGAATTTGAAGCAGGCGGTCAAGAGTTTCGACGAAGAGGAGCCCGAGCTGATGAAATGCTTGAAATTATGAAATTGCTTTGGTCTGGGGAGATGGTTGAGTTCAAAGGTCAATTTTTTAATTTCAAAAAATTAGAGATGCTGCCTGCCCCAAGAAAAGATCTTCCTATCTATGTTGGCGGCTTTTCAGAGCCAGCTCTCAACAGGGCAGCAAGGCATGATGGCTGGATTTCAGATATGCATAGTTTAAGTGAGCTCGAAGCCTTGATGGCAAAATTAAATGAAAAAAGACAAGAGCTACCTCCCAAAGAAAATTATGAATTTATTTGCTTTAGTTGCTGGGATGCTTTTAGTCTTGAAGGTTTTGGGCAAATGAAAGATTTAGGTGTCACGACCATGACCACATATCCATGGATGCTATATGGAACGATGAATGATGCACCTCTAGAACAAAAGATCGAAGGCATGGAAAAATTTTATAATGAAATTATTTGTAAATTGAAATAGCAATTTATCGAATACTAATCACAACTCCCAAGAGCCTATAGTTGTTATAATGACTTTATGAAAGTTGTAAGGCTTGTAAAAAATTCAGATTTTAAAAGTGTTGAGCATTTAGTTAAGCATTCTGGCAAAGGCATGACCACCATGCCAAAAACACCCAAAGAGATCAAAGAAAGAATTGCTTGGTCAGAGAAATCTAGAAATAAAAAAATTAAGAAACCAAATCAAGATAGCTATTTATTCGTTCTAGAAGACAATGGTCGCATTGTTGGGTTATCAGCTGTATATACCTCTGTTTCATTGAAGAAGCCTTCAGTTTTTTTTAAGAAGTCTATTTCACAGCTTGAATCTAAATCTCTCAATTTCACTAAGGACTTAGATGTGCTTTCTCTTCACCTTTGCAAGCAGCCATATTCCGAGCTAGGAACTTTATTTCTCAAGCCAGCTTTCAGAGGGAAGGGTCGAGGCTCACTTCTTTCTTTTTCTAGATTCATTTTTATGTCTGCTCATCAGCAACGCTTTGATCCAAAGCTATTTGTTGAGATTAGAGGATTTAAAAATGCTAAAGACGAGTCTTATTTTTGGAATTCATTTAGTAAAACTTTCTTTAATCTTGATTTTTTTAAAGCCGATGAAATTAGTTACATAGACAATCATTTTATTATGGAATCTATTCCCAAATATCCATTTATCATCGAACATATGCCAAAAAAAGTACAAAGAGTTATTGGCAAACCTCATCCCAATGCCATGCCAGCATATTCACTGTTAAGAAAACAAAACTTTAGACCAAATGGTTTGATCGACGTTTTAGATGGAGGGCCATGCTTGGAGGCAAAAATTAAAGATATCCCTTTGGTTAAGTCTGCACAGTTATTTCCTATTGTGATCAAAAGAAATATTAACTTTGATCGTTTTGGCTTTATTGCAAATCCATCCATTGATGATTTTGCTGTGGTCAAAGAAAATTATGCTTTTGATAAAGATAAGAAGGAGCTTTTCATCTCAGCCAAAGTAGCAAAAGCTTTGAATTTAAAGCCAGGCTCTCTGGCGCAGGTTAACTAATGCTTTACATACAAAATCAATGGTCCTCTGGAAAAGGCAAGTTATTTAAATCCATGAACCCTTTGACGGGTGAAATAGTTTGGGAGGGCAATTTTGCCAATGCTTCTCAATTAAATGCAGCAATGGATGTTGCCTATAAGAGTCATGATGGGTGGTCAGCTGAATCAATCCAAACAAGAATAAAAATTATTAGAAAATTTTATACTTTGCTTGAAAAGAATAAGTTGCCAATGACTAAGCTTATTTCAACAGAAACCGGTAAAACTCATGCTGATGCTGCTTCTGAGGTTGCTGCCACTCTGGCCAAGCTTAATAATTCAATTCTTGCATATAAAAAACGTACAGGTTCTGAAAGAAATTCTCTTGGCGTCATGCAGACAAGTCTTAAACATGCATCTCACGGTGTTATGTCGGTTGTTGGGCCATTTAATTTCCCGCTACATTTACCCAATGGGCATATAACTCCCGCACTTATTGCCGGAAATACGATTATTTATAAGCCAAGCGAGTCGACTCCTATGGTTGCAGAGTACATGATGATGCTTTGGGATAAAGCGGGATTACCTGCTGGTGTGATTAATATGATTCATGGAGGCAAAGATATAGTCCAAGGTCTTTGCAAGCATCCCCTAAACAAGGGATTGCTGTTCACTGGCAGCTACAAAGTTGGCAAACAAATTAATAAAATCATGGCTGATTACCCAGAGAAGATCCTAGCCTTAGAATTAGGGGGCAATAACCCATTGGTGGTTTGGTCGACTCAAAAAATTAATGCCGCAGTAGATCTTATTTTTGAATCTGCATTTATTTCATCAGGCCAACGTTGTACTTGTGCTCGTCGCCTGGTTCTTCCTAATACTAATAATGGCAAGAAAATCTTAGCTAAATTGAAGCAGAGGATTCAATCGCTTTCCTACACAGATGAGGCAAATCTTTACTACGGACCGTTAATCTCACCCAAAGCTACTGATGGATTTTTAGCTTTTCAAGATAAGCTAATCAAGCTGGGTGCCAAATCAATTTTGAAGGCTCGTAAAGTTAGAGGTTCATTTAACTTGGTTACCCCCAGTCTGATGAATATTACCGGCATGAAAAAATCTTATGATGAAGAAAATTTTGGTCCAATGTTGCAGGTGTATTTTGCTGATACTTTTGATGATGCTGTGGCAGAAGCAAATAATACAAAATATGGTTTGGCAGCTGGTCTCATTTCAGACAATGAGAAATTATTTGAGGGATTTACACAAAGAATTAATGCAGGTGTGATAAATTTTAATTCAACTACGACGGGCGCATCTGGAGCCTTTCCATTTGGCGGAATAGGAAGAAGTGGCAACCTAAGACCTGCAGGTTTTTATGCTGCAGATTATTGTGCATGGCCAAAGGCCTCAATTGTAAAAAAACTATAGATGACTTTTTCGGGGGAGATTAATTTTGACGGTTTAATTGGACCGACACATAATTATGCTGGTTTATCACGAGGTAATTTAGCCTCACAAAAACATCTTAACCAAACTTCAAATCCTCAAGCCGCTGCATTGCAGGGTCTTGATAAAATGAGGCTTATCATGGATCAAGGGATTCCACAGGGATTTTTCTTGCCTCATGAGCGCCCACAATTAATGACTCTTAGAGCTCTAGGATTTGGTGGTACAGATGAAGAGGTCATCAATCAGGCAACCAAACAAAATCCAGCTTTATTAAAAAATGTTTATTCTGCTTCATCAATGTGGGCAGCCAATGCAGCAACTTTCTCTCCTAGTATTGATAGCTATGATCAAAACATCCATATCACTCCAGCCAATTTAAATTCTATGTTCCATCGTTCCATTGAGCATGAATTTACAAAGACTCAATTAGAGCTTATGTTTGGAGGAATTGCTCAGGTGCATAAACCAATTAAAAATATTTCAGGTTATGGTGACGAGGGCGCTGCGAATCACCTAAGAGTAAGTGCGCAGCATCTCATTCCAGGCTTTCAAATTTTTGTCTATGGAAGCTCTGCATTTGAATCGCATCAGGGCATTATTGCTCGCCAAGCAGAAGAAATTTCTCAAGCAGTTTCAACCCAACATCAACTTGATCCAGAACGAGTGTTATTTTTAAAACAAAACGAACAAGCCATTAATTCAGGGAGTTTTCATAATGACATTGTGAGTCTGGCTAATGAAGAGGTTTTTATCTTTCATCAAGAAGCATTTGCAGACAGGGTCGAATTAGAAAGAGTGTTGCACCATCTCAAAGAACATGTGAAAGGCTTTCACCCAATTGAAATTCTCTCTGAAGACATTTCTCTTGATGACCTTGTATCAAGTTATTTGCTTAATTCGCAATTAATTACTGTTGATAATAACGAGATGATGATGCTCCTGCCAGAAGAAGTTCACAATCATCCTAATTGCATGCGATGGCTGGAAGAAATTAAATCTTCATCACCCATCAAGCACCTTGAATTTGTTGATATTCGTCAAAGTATGATGAATGGAGGAGGACCAGCCTGCTTAAGATTTAAAGCTGTAGTAAACAATGATGAGTTTGATAAGCTCAATGAAAAATTTTTGCTAAGCCCAACAAAACTTATGGATTTAAGGGCACTAGTCAGCAAACATTACAGGGATAAACTTTACCCAGAAGATTTATTAGATATAAAGTTTATGCAAGAATCCTATACATTTTTAGATGAATTAACTCAATTATTAGATTTGGGCGATATATACAATTTCCAAAGAATTTAAATAGATTACGGTCATTATATTAGTACGGCTCATTTTTTTATTTGTGACTAATAATGTTGATATTTGATAGAATCCATTAACTGTTTTTTGTCTATTAAGCATCAGCAGGTTTTATATTTAGGGGGAAACAATTGTTTAACAAAGTAATAGAATTTTTTAGGGTAGTAGGTGAGCTGAGATATTTAATCCCAGTCATGCGTTATAAATTTCCAGATCCAGAAGACTCAGGTTCATTGGCCCATCTTTTTCAAGATACAACTGAGAAATTTTCTGAAAGGCCTTTTTTATACTTTGAAGATGAAATGTGGACATACGGTCATACAAATAAAGTTGCTAACAGCATGGCAAGATATCTAGTTTCAACTGGTGTGAAGCATGGTGATAGGGTGGTTTTGTTTATGGAAAATCGACCTAGTTTTCTTATTTCATTGTTGGCGTTAAATAAAATTGGTGCAATAGCTGTCCTGATTAATACAAGCTTGACAGGCGATCCTTTGATTCATTGCATTAACTCTTCTGATGCTGTGAAATGTATAGTTGGAGCAGAAAGAGCTAGCCCTCTAGAGGATGTGTTAAATCAAATTAATATTACCAAACAAGAAGATTTTTTATGGGCACAAGATACTGCGCAGTATTCTTTGCCAGATTGGGCAATAGATCTTAAAGCTCAATTAGATCTTTCTGACGACGATAATTTAGAAGAAACAAATTCGGTTAGAGTAAAAGATGTTGCCTGTTATATTTTTACTTCTGGAACTACAGGAGTTCCAAAAGCAGCAATTTGCCCAAATCAAAAACTTATGGCCGCCTCAGTTAACATTAAGATAGCTGGCTATAGAATTAACGAAACAGATTGCATGCACAATAGCTTACCTTTATACCATTCAACCGGTTTAATGTTAGGAATATGTGCTGTTATTCAGGCTGGAGCTTCTACATTCATTAAAAGAAAATTTTCTGCCTCCTCTTTTTGGGATGAAGTACAAAAATATAATACAACTGCATTGGTTTATATAGGTGAGCTTTGTAGGTATTTGGCTAATACAGAGCCAACACCAGCTGAGCAAAATAACCCTCTTAAAGTGATGGTTGGAAACGGCCTTAGACCAGATGTCTGGGACATTTTCAAAGAAAGGTTTGGGGTCGAAAGAATTGTTGAAATTTATGGCGCAAGTGAGGGCAATGCTCTCTTTATGAATCTATTAAATAAGGATAAAACTATTGGCATGACTAATGCCCAAGTAGCTTTGATTGAATACGATGTTGCTGAAGATAAGATTATTAAAAATGAAGACGGGACTTGTAAAAAAATAACTAATCATGATCCAGGATTATTGATTGTTTTTATATCACCGAATTCTGTTTTTAATGGGTACACAGATGCTCAGGCTACTGAAAAGAAAATATTAAGAGATGTTTTTGAAAAAGGAGATGCTTGGTTTAATACAGGAGATCTTATAAAAACAGTCGATGTAGGTTATGCATTGGGTAAAACTCACTATCAATTTGTCGATCGAGTCGGGGATACTTTTAGATGGAAGTCAGAGAATGTCTCAACGAATGAAGTGGGTGAGATTTTAAATGGCTTCAAGGATGTGAATATGTCAAATGTATATGGGGTAGAGATACCAGGCTGTGAGGGTAGAGCTGGCATGGCTGCTTTTAGTCTTGAAGATGCCAGTAGCTTTGATTGGCAAGGCTTCTCTAACCATGTAGAAAATAGCCTCCCTAAATACGCTCGTCCTCTTTTTATAAGGATTATTGAAGAAATGGATACCACAGGGACTTTTAAATTGAAGAAAAATGATCTCAGGAATGAGGCATTTAATATTGATAAAGTGTCTGATCAGATTTATTGCTTGAAGCCTAACTCTAGCAATTATGAAGTTTTAGATAATGAATGGCTGCAAACTATCAATTCTGAACAAGCTGGCTATTAATTAAATAATTTACAAAGGAGACTCTTATGAGTGATAAGAATTTTGATGTCGTGGTTTATGGTGCTACAGGTTTTACTGGAAAGCTGGTTGTGGAATACATGCTTAATCAATATGGTAATGATGAAAGCATTTCTTGGGCAATGGCTGGAAGAAGTCATGAGAAGTTAATTGCGGTCAGAGATACCTTGGGTGTGTCCCATGATGTGGCTCTTTTAACAGTAGACAGTAATGATGAATCAAGTGTTGCAGAAATGGTTAAAAAAACAAAATGCGTATTAACCACAGTTGGACCGTACCAACTTTATGGCCCAAGCATTGTTAAACAATGCGCTGCAAATGGAACAGATTATGTTGATCTATGCGGCGAGCCAGGATGGATGCATGAAATGATCAACGAGCATGCTGAGCAGGCGAAGGAGACTGGAGCAAGAATTGTCTTTTCTTGTGGTTTTGACAGCATACCTTTTGACCTAGGTGTTTACTTTTTGCAAAAAGAAGTCATAGCTCAACATGGTAAACCTGCTTCTAATGTTAGAGGAAGAGTGAGAGCAATGAATGGCGAGTTTTCTGGTGGAACAGCGGCTTCATTAAGTGCAACTATGTCATCATTAAAAGAAAAACCAGAATTATTTGCAGTGTTGGCAAACCCATTTTCGCTGTCTAACGGTTTTACTGGACCTGAGCAAACTCCAGACTCCAAAGCTATGTATGATGAAAAACTTCAAACTTGGGTCGCTCCATTTTTTATGGCTCCTATTAATACCAAAAATGTTCATAGATCCAATGTCTTAATGGATCATATGTATGGAGAAGATTTTTGTTATAACGAGATGTGGATTCAAGGCCCGGGTGAAGAGGGCAAAGCTGCGGCAGAATTTGTTGGCAGCATGAATCCGTTGGCTGATGCACCAGCGCCTGGTGAAGGTCCATCCAAAGAATCAAGAGATAATGGAAATTATGATGTTCTTTTTTGTGCGGACTTAGCTGATGGATCGACTATTCATGCAGCTGTTTCAGGAGATATGGATCCTGGGTACGGCTCAACTTCTAAAATGATTGCTGAAAGTGCAATCTGTTTGGTTAAAGAATGCCCTGATCTTGTTGGAGGTATTTATACTCCAGCACCAGCAATGGGCGAAAAACTTATTACAAGACTGCAAGCTAATGCTGGATTAAATTTTAGATTAGAGAAATAGCTCTAAGATATAAGTAATTCAATATTACCTGATATCGTTTGCAATCAAGAGGCATTGCCTGAGCATAGCCTTTTTAATCTGACTATTATTTAATTTTTGACCTCGAAGCCTTGTCCACATTGCAAAGGATAGGCTTGCATGGAATAAATGCTTCGATTCAGCATCGAAACCTAAAACTTCGGGAAGAACTTCCTCGGTTTTATCTTTTATGCGATCTTGATACATTAAATAATTTTCTCGTAAAAATTCGTACTTCCACATTTTAGAAACAGTCATAAACATAATTAATTTATGTTTTTCATAGACTATATTCATGTGATTTGTGAGGGATTGGAGTCGTACCTCAAATGATGAGGAGGGGTCGTACTCTAAATTAAAATCATAATCCTTGCTTAAGACCGCATCTACAGCTTTGAAGAGGTTTTCCATTTCATCAAATTGTCTGAAAACAGTTCTTATTCCAACCCCGGACTCATCTGCAACTTGTTGGGCAGTCGGTTCTAAATTACCTTCTTTGAATAATTTAATGCAAGCATCCACGATGAGTTTTTGACTATTGATGCTTCGTAAATTTCTTCCGTCTTGTTTTGCCATTATTATTCAGAATATATCTATTGACATAATTTATGTCAATAGATATTGTTATTCTATGAATAGAGTAACTGAAATCTTAGGGGTTAAGTACCCAATCATTCAAGCGCCCATGGGGTGGATTGCCAGAAGTCAGCTAGCTTCTGCTGTTTCAAATGCAGGTGGATTTGGCATCATCGAAACTTCTTCTGGAGAGACTGAAAATTGCAAAGCTGAGATTTTAGCTATGTCAAAACTCACAGATAAACCCTTTGGTGTGAATCTGCCCTTAATGTTCTTAAGGGACGAGAGCATGATTGAATTGGTGTTAGAGCAGGGCATAAAGTTTGTAACCACTTCTGCTGGCGATCCTGGGAAATATATCCATATACTGAAAGATGCAGGTATCAAGGTCTTTCATGCTGTGCCCAGTGTTGCCGGTGCTGTAAAAGCTGCAAATGCAGGTGTGGATGGCTTGGTTATTGAAGGCACAGAGGGCGGAGGTTTTAAAAGTCCTGAAGAGGTTGGCTTGATAGTGTTAATTCAAGCAATTAGACAACATACTGACTTGCCTATTGTTGCAGCGGGCGGAATTGTTGATGGAATAGGTATGGCTGCAGCTTTTGCGGCTGGAGCAGAAGGCATCCAGATGGGAACTAGGTTTGTATCTTCCAAAGAAAGTCCAGTGCATGACAATTTTAAAAATTCAATTATTAATTCAGATGAGCAGGGAACATGGATTCTCAATAAAAAATCAAAACCTTGCATTAGAGCGCTAAAAACAGAATTTACCGAAAAAATACATGAAGCTGGTGTCATGGAGATGACTGACATGATGAAAATTCAAGATCTCTACTTTGGAGGAGATATGAATGCAGCGCCTGCTCTGACTGGCCAGTCAGCAGGATTGATTGATGTAGTCAAACCAGTTGCTCAAATCATCGACGAAACCATCAGCGAATTTAATGCGGCATGCAAAAGGATGTCTGCTCAGAAATTTTAAGAATGAAAAGCTTGAACCCTATCCCAGTTATTGGAGTGCCCGCTTCACCGTATACAAGAAAGATGCTTGCCTTGCTTCGTTACAGAAGAATTCCATACACAGTAGAGTGGGGCAATGCCAGGGAATTGATTGAAAAACATAACCTTGAGGCGCCAAAACCCGTTTTACTTCCAGTGATGATTTTTGAGGTTGATGGTGCGCATAAAGCAATCACTGATTCTACTCCAATCATTCACCATTTAGAGAATGAATTTCCTGATAGAGGGGTAATTCCTCATGATCCAAAACTAGCTTTTTTGAACTATGTTATAGAAGATTTTGGAGATGAGTGGGTCACAAAATATATGTTTCATTACAGATGGTACTTCAAAGAAGATATAGATAAAGCAGGCACCATTTTGCCATTGTTGCATGATGTGAGTCTTGATGATGAATCACATAAAGCTTTCAAACAGGGTATTGCTGAATTACAGATAAGCCGACTTTGGGTTGTAGGTTCAAACGAAATAACCGCTCCAATCATTGAGTCAAGTTACAAGAGATTTATGCAACAGCTTGAAGACTGCTTGTCAAAGAATGCATTTTTATTTGGCAGTCGCCCATCTTCAGCTGATTATGCGATATTTGGTCAATTGTCAGCATTAATAGGCTTTGATCCAACATCTCGAACAATTGCTCATGAGATATCACCGCGAGTTATTGCATGGCAGGATCGTATGGAGGACATGAGCGGTATAGATCCAGAGGAAGACGATTGGTTGAGTTATGAGGTTGCCCAAGAGGATTTAGCGGACATCTTTCAAGAGGTCGGCAAAGTTTATTTACCCGCACTCTTAGCAAATGCAAAAGCTATCGCTGCTGATGAGAAGACCTGGACCACTCAAATAGATGGTGCTCAATGGGAACAGCGCAGCTTCCCCTATCAAGTAAAATGCTTGCAATGGATTAATGATGAATTTAATGCTTTAAATGATGATGATCAAAATCAAATTATGGCCTTTTTAAAGAAAACTGGTTGTGGGGATTTAATTCTTGGGAGATAGAGATGGAGGTATTAAGAACACCTGATGAAAGGTTTAATGATTTAAAAGAATATCCTTTTGAGCCTCATTACACAAACATTAAAACTCATGATGGAACAACATTAAGAATTCATCATATAGATGAAGGGCCAAAGGATGGCCCAATTCTTTTAGCTATGCATGGGCAACCAGTTTGGAGTTATTTGTATGCAAGAATGATTCCATTTTTAGTTAAAGCAGGCATCAGGGTAATAGCTCCAGACTTACCAGGCTATGGCAAATCAGACAAACCAGCTGCCAGAGAAGATTACAGCTATCAAAATCAAGTAGATTGGATGGGTGAATGGTTGAAAGAAAATAATTTTTTAAATTTAACTTTTTTTGGTCAGGACTGGGGAGGTTTAATTGGGCTCAGAATGGTTGCACAAGATCCCGATAGGTTTATTAAGGTATCCATGGGAAATACTGGATTACCATATAACCCAGATGTTCCTCAAGAAGTAATTGAAAAGGTTAAACAGTTCAGAGCAAGTAATTTAAAGCTTACTCCAATGAGTATGCAAAAAGAGGTTATGCAGATGGATGGAAAAAACCTTTCAAAAGATTCATCAACTGCATTTCATCCATCATTAAAATTTATGTATTGGCAAAAATTTTGCTGGGATACAGAAAAGTTACCTGTAGGATTTATTAACTCAACCATGATGGAAAAAAGATCAAAAATTTCTATGATGGGACAGTATCTATTTGAAAATTTAGGCTTAGCAAAGATCTCACCATTTACTTCTGACCTGGTGAAGGCTTATGAAGCACCTTTTCCAGATCCATCTTACAAAATGGGTCCTCGTGCAATGCCCAGTCATGTTCCAACTCTTCCAGATAAATCTTTAGAAGCTCAGAAAAAGGCAAGAGAATTCTTTAAAACCTCAACCAAACCATTCTTAGCAGTTTTTGCTGGCGATGATCCGGTAACCAATGGCATTGAAAAAGACGTTCTAAAAATGGCACCAAATGCGAAAAGCGCACCTCATATTGGAGGAGGGCATTTTTATCAATGGACAAGACCAAAAAAATTATCTGATATTCTTATATCTTTTATAAAGGAATAAATATGATTGATTTTTATACAGCCCCAACTCCTAACGGCCATAAAGTTTCTTGTACTCTAGAAGCCATGGAATTAGATTATGAAACCCATGTTATTAATTTGTCTGAGAATGAGCAAAAGGAGCCTGATTTTCTTGCAATTAGCCCTAATGGAAGAATTCCCGCAATTGTAGACAGAGATGCAAATAATTTGGCTATTTTTGAATCAGGAGCCATCATGATTTATCTTGCAGAAAAGACTGGGAAGCTGATGCCTAGAGATCTTAATGAGAAAGCAAAAGTTTTAGAATGGCTAATGTTTCAGATGGGCGGAGTTGGGCCCATGATGGGGCAAGCAAATGTCTTTTTTAGATATTTTCCAGAAAAAATTCAACCGGCTATTGATCGTTATCAAAATGAAGGCAGAAGACTATTTGAGGTTTTGGATACTCATTTAGCTAAACAAGAATGGCTGGCAAAAGAATACTCAATAGCAGATATTGCTAACTGGTGCTGGGTGAGAACACATAAATGGTCAGGAATTTCAGTTGAGGGATTGGATCACCTTGAGCGATGGTTAAAAGCAATGTATGAACAGCCAGGAATGGTTGCAGGTATTGCAGTCCCTATGAAAATTGAGAGTCTGTTAAATGATGATAAAAAAATGAAAGAGTTTACAAAGAATGCTGAGAAAATGGTTAAAAAATAAATAGGAGATAATTATGTTGAAAGTTCACTTTGTTGCTGGCACTAGAGCAGGACGAATAGTCTGGCTTCTAGAGGAATTAGGATTGGAATATGAAGTTAATATTATGCCATTTACAAAAGAAGGGTTGAAATCTGCAGAGCATAGATCAAGGCATGCTCTTGGCAGGGTGCCTGTATTAGAAGATGGAGATATTTCAATTTTTGAGTCTGGCGCCATCATCGATTATGTTTTAGAAAGACACAAGAATGGAGGATTGAAACCAGGCTCAGATGCTCCTGAATTTCCTTTTTATCTCCAGTGGTACCATTATTGCGAGGGAATGGTCATGCCTCCAATGAATCAAATAGTTGTGCAGACTATTTTATTGCCACCAGATAGAAGAGATGAGACTGTTTTAAATCAGGCAAAAAATTTACTCACAAAATCTTTAGCTCCAGTGAATGAGAATCTTGCTGATAAAGATTTCCTCATTGGAAATTTCTCAGGTGCAGATTTTATGCTTGGACACTCATGTTTCATGGCTAATAGATTGGGGTGTGTGAATGACGAGATGCAAAACATTAAAGATTATGTTGCAAGAATAAATGCGAGACCTGCTTTTCAGAAAGCAATTACTTTGGGAGAGTAAAGATGGAAGTTAAAAACATGGTCACACCAAATCAAACTCAAATGAATGAGTTTCTTGAGGGCGATATTGATTCACCAATATCAATGGTTAATCTTCTTAAATTTAAAGAAAAAGCTGAATACGAGGATGGCAGAGATACTGAAATGTCAGGGAAAGAGGCCTATCAAATTTATGCTACTGAAGTTCAAGAGCATTTAAGAAAAGTTGGAGCAGAAATGGTTTTTGGAGGAGCTATCAGCCGCTTGATGCTTGGAGAGGTTGAGGATCTCTGGGATAGCGTTGCAATCGCTAGATATCCAAGTAGAAAAGCCATGCTTGAAATGATGATGAGCTCAGATTATCAAGAGAGTGAGAAACATAGATCTGCAGGACTTCTTGGGCAATTAAATATAGAAACAAAAGAAGGAGCTCTTTAGTGCTCAATAAAATTTTCCCTTCTGTGGCTGATAATAATTTTAATGGCCAAAAGATTGCTCTCTGGGGATTCATTTTATTCACAATTCTAATGACATGGCGGTCAATCGTTCATATGTTTTTTGAGAAATACGGATTTCATGACATTGGAAATTTTTTAACTATCGAAGGTGATCCTGATCCTATGCTGCTGATCTACAGATTTTTTTCTCTTTGGGGTTTTGTGCAGTTAATATTTTGTTTGGTTTGCTGGGTTGTAATTTTTCGCTACAGAGCACTCATTCCATTAATGTATTTATTTTGGTTATTTGAGTGGAGCTTTAGAACATTTGGATACCCTTTAATTAGAGAAGACATAGTTATTCAAGGAATTTATACAGTTGGTGCTACTCCTGGAGCAGTTGGCGCTCCGTATGTAACTTTTGTTTTAATCATTCTTTTTAGCCTTTCACTGATACAAAAAAATAATTAAGGAAAATATTATGAGTCAATTTCAAACTTTAAAGTCAGATTTAACCCAATCAAGGATTGTAGATTCTAATTCTGTCTCAATTCATGAAGATGAAATTGCTGTGAGAATTGAAAGTTATGCATTTACAGCTAATAACGTCACTTATGGTTTAGCGGGAGATACAATCGGGTACTGGAAATTTTTTCCAGCTAAAAATAATGCAGATAATGAATGGGGCTGCATACCTATGTGGGGATTTGCAGAAATCACCCACTCAAATATTGAGAGTTTGAATGTTGGAGAAAGACTCTTTGGCTATTTTCCAGCTGCTGACTCATTAACTTTAAGTCCAATCAAAGTCTCAGATCAAAGTTTCAGTGATGGGAAAGAACACCGAAAAGAACTCCCGCCTGTTTACAATAATTATGTGAGGCTTAATGGAGATCAAAATTACGATCCATCCATGGATGCAGTCAGAGCTCTTTTATTCCCACTTCATATTACAGCATTTTGTTTATGCGACTCTTTGGCTGAAGATTCATACCTTGGAGCATCTCAAGTAATTGTAGTTAGCGCTTCGAGCAAAACTGCCATTGGTCTGGCTCAAGGTTTAGCTGATACTGAAAATGCACCAAAAATAGTTGGGCTTACATCTCCATCAAACTTAAAGTTCGTGGAAAACCTTGGCTGCTACGATGAAGTAATCTCTTACGATGAGCTTAATAATGTAGATTATTCAAAGGGTTCTGTGATGGTTGATATGGCTGGTAATCGAGAAATTCTTGGAACCCTCCATAGGGAGCTTGGAGATAACATGCTCCAGTGTCTCACTGTGGGCATGACTCATTGGGATAATAAGACCACTGCAGAAGATGCTTTGGGCCAAGCAATGCTAAGAGATAGAACTGAATTCTTTTTTGCCCCAGCTCACATCCAAAAACGCATTGGAGATTGGGGGCACGATGGCTATGCTGAAAAAACAAATTCGTTCATGACTGCTAGAGCAATACAAAGTAAAAATTGGATGCAGGTCAAAGAGATTCATGGTTTAGAAAATTTTACTGGCACCTATGAAGAAATGGTTTCTGGAAATATTAATCCAAACGAGGGAATCATCGTTAATCTAATCAATCACAAGGAGAAATAAATGAAAAATGTATTAAGAATAGTGGCTGGTCTTATTGGTATGTTGTTTTTTTTAAACGGACTCCAGTGGATCATTAGCCCAGCAAACGTTGCAAATTCATTGGGCATGCCTTTATTGGAAGGAGCCGGTCTTAGTACACAGATAGGAGATCTTGGAAGTTTCTTTATAACTGTAGGCGCCATGACATTAATTGGAGCCATTTCAACAACACGTCATTGGTTTTATGCACCATCCATGCTTTTATTAGTAGCAGCTTTGTATAGAACTCTTTCAACTATTTTATATGGCGCTCCATTTGTAATGTCTGCGATTGTTGTTGAAATTAGCGTAGGCCTCTTTTTAATATTTGCTGGATCAAGGATTGCGACCACTGATTAATATGGTGAAACTACTTAAATATATCTTAATTGTTGCTGTAATTGGCATTGTCTTTATATTGGTTTTGACTAGAGTTCCAGCTGTTCAAGATCGTCTTATGCTGAGATTTGTCCAAACTTTGGGTAGCTCAACTGCTGATCTAAATAATAATTCATTATCCGCAGTTGTGTGTGGCTCTAGATCTCCGCTTCCATCTCCAGGAAGGGCGCAAACGTGTGTCTTAGTAAATGCAGGTGGTAATTATTACGTTGTGGATATCGGAGACGGTAGCGCAGTAAATCTTAATAATTGGAGAATAGATACAAATAGAATTAAGGCAACTTTGTTGACTCATCTTCATTCAGATCACATTTCAGATCTTGCAGATCTTCACTTAATGACATGGGTTAATTCTTCTCATACAAAGCCCATGGATGTTTATGGTCCTGAAGGAGTTGAGCTTGTAACACAGGGTTTTGAGGACGCATATCAGTTGGACTATCAATTTAGACATGAGCATCATGGAGATGATGTTGCACCAAGAGATATTGCTGGGTTTAATGCCTTTCCAGTAGATTTATCAAATCCAGTTATCATTGATCAGGATGGTTTGAAGGTCACAGCTTTTAGGGTGCCTCATGATCCTGTAAAACCAGCTCTAGGCTATAGGTTTGACTATAAGGGTAGGTCAATTGTTATCAGTGGCGATACCTCTTACAGCGAAAATCTTATCATGCATTCTCAAGATGCTGATGTGTTATTTCATGAAGCTCAAGCAAATCATCAGTTAGCTATCATGAAAAAAGCTCTAGCTGATAACAAAGGATTAGTAAAAATCTTAAATGATATTGAGACTTATCATGCAACACCTATTGAGGCAGCGCAGGCAGCAAACTTAGCCAATGTTGATCATTTAATTTTTTATCATCTGACTCCGGCTCCAAGAAATAATTTGACTGAGAGAATGTTTTTTCGAGGTGTAGATGACATAAGAAAAGATTGGAGCTCTTCAAAGGATGGCACTATGGTTGTTTTACCATTAGACTCAGATGAAATAATAATTACCGAGATAAATTAATGGATGTAAAAAATAAAAGGGTTGTTGTAACTGGTGCTGCCAGTGGAATTGGAAAAGCTCTTTGTGAAGCTTTTTATGAGGCTGATGCTCAATCCATAGTAGCTGTAGATATGAATCTAGACGGAGCACAAGAAACAGCCGATTCTGTGAATGGCATTGCTGTTCAAGCAAATGTTGGCAGTGAAAAAGACATAATTAATGTCATTCAAAAGGCAGATGAACATGCTGGCGGCACAGATATTTTCTGTTCCAATGCAGGAATTGGGGGTGTGCCAGGATTTTTTGAAGTTGAAGCCTCGGATTGGCAGAATATTTGGGATGTGAACGTTCAATCTCATATCTTTGCAGCCAAACATGTTTTGCCTCAAATGATTGAAAGAGGAGAAGGTTATTTAGTCAACACTTCATCAGCAGCCGGGCTTTTAACTCAATTGGGAGCAGCAGGTTACTCAGTGACTAAGGCTGCTGCGGTAAGTTTTGCTGAATGGGTAAAGATTACTTATGGAGAAAAGGGTATTGGTGTTTCTTGTCTTTGTCCTCAAGCAGTTAGAACAGCTATGACCGCTCAAGGCCCTGGTGTTGCAGGTGTAGATGGAATGATGGAACCCGATGTGGTTGCACAGGAAGTTCTTACATGCGTTGCTGAAGAAAAATTTTTAGTATTACCTCATACAGAAGTAGCTGAGTATGTTTCAAGAAAGGGTAATGACAGAGATAGATGGATATCAGGAATGCAGAGACTGCAAAAGCAATATGAAGATTTTTTAACCCCAGTGGATATGAAATAAAAGGAGAGAGTATGAAAACTAAGATTACAGAATTATTTGGCATTGAGCACCCCATCATTCAAGGTGGGATGCATCATGTTGGCTTTGCTGAGTTAGCTGCAGCAGTGTCAAATGCTGGCGGGCTTGGAACAATTACTGGTTTAACGCAAGGAACCCCTGAAAAACTTGCCAATGAAATAGCTCGATGCAAGGAAATGACTGATAAGCCTTTTGCTGTGAATCTCACATTTTTGCCTTCCTTAACTCCTCCAGATTACCCAGGATTGGTGGATGTAATTATTGGCGGCGGCGTTCCAATTGTTGAAACAGCGGGCAGAAATCCTGCTGAGTATTTGCCAGCGCTCAAAGAAGCCGGTATTAAGGTGATTCATAAATGCACCTCAGTAAGACATTCTTTAAAAGCCCAATCCATCGGGTGTGATGCAGTTTCAGTGGATGGTTTTGAGTGCGGTGGACACCCGGGTGAAGATGACATACCTAATTTTATTCTTTTACCAAGAGCTGCTGATGAACTTGAAATTCCATTTGTTGCCTCAGGCGGTATGGCTGATGCGAGAAGTTTAGTTGCGGCCATGGCTCTTGGAGCAGAAGGCATGAATATGGGTACTAGATTTATAGCTACCCAAGAAGCTCCTGTTCATCAAAATGTTAAAGATTCAATAGTTAATGCGTCGGAATTAGATACAAGATTAATTATGCGTTCTCTCAGAAATACTGAAAGAGTATTAAACAATGAAGCTGTAGAGCGACTTATGGAAAAAGAAGCTGCCTTAGGAGACCAGCTCACCTTTCAAGATATAGCCGATGAAGTTGCCGGTGTTTATCCAAAAATTATGCATGAGGGCACAATGGAAGTTGGAGCTTGGTCTTGTGGCATGGTTGCTGGATTAGTCAATGATATTCCAACAGTAAAAGAGTTAATCGATGGGATTATGGGCGAAGCAGATGCGATTATTGGCAAGAGGTTAGCAAATTTCTAATTCTGAAATTTGAATCTTACCCCAAGATTCCAGTTACTCTGTCGATAAGCCAGAAAAAACCCATGCCACCCAAAATCAATGAGGTGAGGGTGGCAGATTGTTTATATAAATTAAATTTGTGAGAAAGCCAGATCACAGATCCAAATATTGGGACTAACATAAGCTGACCAGCTTCAATGCCCAAGTTAAAGAACAGCAAAGAAAGTAGTAGCTGTTCATTCCCAATACCAATACCCGTGAGAGCATTAGCAAAACCTAGCCCATGAAGCAATCCAAAGCCAAATGCTATGAGCCAAGGCGTAGCCTGATATTTTTTACTTTCACTTACCTCTAATGCTAGATAAATAATAGTAAGTGCAATAATAGCCTCTACAGTAGCTTGAGGCAGTGACACTAACTCAAACACTGATAAGCCCAAAGTAATACTGTGCGCAAGAGTAAAAGCTGTAATTGTTTTAACTGCATTCAAAAATCCAGAAATTAAAAAAAGTAATCCTAGGATGAAAAGGATGTGGTCATTGCCACTCAATAAATGATCAATACCCAGAGTGAAATATCCAACAGGATAAACCTGCTCTTTCAATGGGATCTCTATTGATGACCTTTTGAGGTTCATCAACCCTTCAAACACCTCTCCATTAGAGTGAGTGATTGTTACCAATGCATCTGTGAGCACACTCAGATTATTGACTGAAATTATTTGGCCTTTAAGAGAGTTTTCACAATTTAACAATATTTTTTCAACCAGATATTTTCCTTTTTGACTGGGTAATTCACTCTTTCTTTTACAACTTTCAGGAAAAAAAACTTCTGCTCTAGCACCGATATTTTTAATCGGGTACATCCAACTAACCTCGTATTCATGTTCATCTAGTTCATTTATAACTAGGTGGGCTGGATTAAACTCATGAGAGAATAATGCAGTTGAACAAAAAAGTAATACTAATGTTTTAGCAAGCTTATAAGTCATTAGAACTTATAATCTGGATTGATTATGACTTTGTATTGAGATCTTATTTCATCGATATATTCAGCAATTGCTTTATCTTGTGACTGCGAAAGATAATCTTGTTGAACTTTTAATAGCACTTGTTCTAGAGAAGGGTAAAACCCAGTTTTAACTTCTTTTAACTTAATGATGTGGTGCCCAAAAGCTGATTCATGAGGTCCAGACCACTCATTTAAAGTAAGGTTCTCAATAGCTAAAAAGAATAACTCACCAAAATTTTTCTTAACGTCATTTGCGCTATTTTGATAAAAGTTTTTTCCTAGAAAAAAGGGATCACCTGCTAATTCAACTTGATTAGTTTGGTAATCATTGAAAGCTTTAACTGCTCTTTCTTTGGCATTGGATTCTTTTGAAAAATAGTGATGAGAAAAAGAGTAGGTTGCTGGCACGAAGTAATTATTTTTATTTTGCTTAAAGAATTTTTTAAGATCTTCTTGCGAAGGCTCATTAGGAATTGTTTCTTGTTTTAAAAAAGTAATTTTCTGAGCCAATCTTCTCTTGATAATCCGATCTTCTTGATCTAATTCTAAAAGCAATGCTTCTCTATATAGAATCTCTTCTTGAACAAAGTTATTAATAATATTTGCTATTTCTTCATCGCTTGGAGGTCTTCCAACTTGTGATTTCCACGCTGAAAGAAGACTGGTTAACTCTTGATCTGAAATATAAATATCTTTTGAATCTTGCTCAGCATTAAATCCAATATCAAGAAAAAAAATTAATAGCCCAATTACAAAAAATACAAGTATTCTAAGGTTCATTGAACTTCCTTAAATTTACAGTGGAATAATATCTAGCTCGCCAGACTCTGGTATATACCAGATAGGAGAAGACCATGCGCGTTCTTGAATCGTTTCATCTAGATCAGGCCTGGGTTTGACTCCTGCTTTTAATGCATCCCATGTAGACCATCTGCATGTTGGATTTTCTAAAACTCGAACATAATAAAAAGCTTTAATAGTTGGATCAAAATCAGGATCCACCCATATAGTTTTTAACTCGACTGCTCCGACATCACTTGAGATGGAGCAATCATTGATGTTTACCTTAGCACCATTATCAGGGCAGCGATTAGTTACGGGGTCTACTTTTAGCCCATCTGAGCATGCAACATCATAAATTTTCTCCTTAGGGGTTCCAGAGGCACTTTCAACCCATCCTTTAATGATTTGCACTCTTTGAAGTGGCGCTCCTAATTTATCACGCTGAGCCCAAACTAAAAATTGTGGTGTTTGATTATCCTGGCTAAATAGATCTGCACCCATGGTGACACCTTTTGCATAGGCATTTTGAACCATATCTTCAGAATCTATATCAACTGACTGCATGTCAAATCCTGCAAAGAATCTGACTGCCATTCTGGTGCCTGTTGTAGCGAATGTCTCTTTTCTTTTGAAAGCTTGAAAAATAGAATCTCGAGTATTTTCTTCTGCCCATGCAACTGCCAGGCCTGATGCACTCCATTGATCAAATCCAACATCTGCATAAGTTCTCCCTTCGATATCCTGAATGCTCATAGGTTGATCATAAAGCTCAGCATATTCCACCAGTTGTTCAATTCTATCTTGAGTTAGAGGTACGCTTCCTCTGCTCATATCAATTCCATCCAATACTCCAACTTTCGACCAATAATTGTTCTCATCGAATGCTCCAGCACCAGTATGAGTATCACTTGATCCTATTAGACCAAATTTATAAGGATTACCTCGACCTTCCCATTCCAAAGTTAGACCTCTTAGATATGCATCTCTGACGTAGCCTCCTTGCGGCATACTATATGTTGGAGGTCTGCTTCCAACTCTTTTATCCATGATTTCAAAATCAGCCCATTCATCATCTGGAGAAAGTAGTGGGTGAGTATCAGAAGTACCTTTAACTTGTGTCACTTCAACAACAGGTTCATTTCGCATTCGTTTTTCAGCATATTCTATGCTTATTGGATCCCCTCTAAATGTTTCTACTTCAAACATTTGGCCATTAGAGCCATTACTATTGTGAGGCATTGCCAAAGAATCGACTCCTCTCTCTCTTAAACCATCCATCCACGTCCAAAGGTCTTCTGGATTTAGGGAGTCAATTCTTGTCCAAGGTCTAATGGGAGCTTTTGAAGAGTCAAAAATAACATTTCTGTGCAAATTACCACCCTCAACATCTGTTGAGGTTGTGAATTCATAGCCAATGAACGTAGTAAATTCTCCTGGCTTATTGAATTCTTCAGCAGCATTTGCAACATCAAACCATGCAGATTTATGCACATCATAATCGAATGATTGAAGAGCTACTTGAATGTTATTAGTGAACCAAGCTTTCCAAAGTTTTGGATGCCAATATGGATAAGGTTGAACTATTGCTTGGCTTAAAACAGAGCTAAATAGATCTGCTCTTTCACCCAGAGACTCAACAGTTACATTCTCAGGTCTATTAATGTTGTGCATTGGCTTAGTCCATTCTTTTTTGGACATTTCTGATGATGTGTCGGCATAATTTTCTATCATTCCCATGTAAAAACCATGATCAGTTACCGCATAAAAATCCAAAGGCTCTCTTAATTTCATATCAAAACCCAATGGATGCTTGATGGTTTCACCAGTTGCATATTTGTAGGCATCATAGGGAGTAGCGGTTACCCCAAAAATATATGCATCAAATGAATACTTTGTATGAACATGCAAGTCACCATAAAGAGGAATTCGGTCTGGATTAGAGGGTGCAGCATTTTCCGTTTCCGGCTGATCTATTGAAAAGTCTACAATCTCCAAAGCTGAATCAGTTTGAAAGTTTGTATAAAACCCTGTCGCATATATCAAAAAAATTGTTGAAACAACCACTAGACCTATAAAAGATTTATTCATTTTTATTTTATTCCCCTATATTTATCACAACTATTTTAACTTATTTTTTTCAATCATAGCGATAAATTGACACAATATATGACAATACTATATAAAGACATTAGCGCTTAATCATATTTAATTTAAGGAGTGGCATGAGCGATTCATCAACATACGTTCCCCCAAAGGTCTGGAAGTGGGAAAATCAAAGTGGCGGAAAGTTCACCAATATTAATAGACCTATTTCAGGCTCTACACATGAAAAAGAGTTACCAATAGGCAAGCATCCTCTTCAGCTTTATTCTTTGGGCACGCCAAACGGAATAAAAATTACAGTTTTGCTAGAGGAGCTTCTAGCACTTGGCCATGAGGGAGCAGAATATGATGCATTTCTCATTAATATTGGTGAAGGAGCGCAGTTTGGAAGCGGCTTTGTTGAAATTAACCCAAACTCTAAGATTCCTGCACTACTAGATATGAGCACTAAACCCTCTACGCGTGTTTTTGAGTCAGGAGCAATCATGCTTTATTTGGCTGAAAAATTTGGAGAGCTCATTCCAACTGAACCGTCTGAAAAAGCTGAATGTATGTCTTGGTTTTTTTGGGGCATGGGCAGCTCTCCCTACTTAGGTGGAGGCTTTGGGCATTTTTATGCATATGCACCTGAGAAATTTGAATATCCGATTAACCGTTTTGCCATGGAAGTAAAGCGTCAATTAGATGTTCTAGACAAAAACTTATCTAAAAGACAATATTTATCAGGAGACATATTTAATATTTCTGATATAGCTGTGCATTCTTGGTATGGCACTTTAATTTTAAGGAATGCATATAACTCAGAAGAATTTTTAGATTTAGCATCTTATAAAAATGTTGTTCGTTGGGCAGAAGAAATTGCAGAGCGACCTGCATACAAAAGAGGCTCAAGGGTAAACAGGGCACCGAGTCCTAAAGACAATGCAATTGTTGAGCGTCATGATGCAAGTGATCTAGACTAGTAATTGAGAATATTAAAATGATAAAAGCTTTTAGAAATTTTATGTCCAGACGGACAATAAACTATAAAGTTAGAAATTACGTAATGAATTCTTTTTCTAGCTTTGAAGCATTTCAACAGATTAGAAAGCAAACAGAATCTGCAAGACAGGCAGCGAACAGACCGCATGAAGTTTTGTATTTTCATAAAGTAGATGACCCATATTCTCATTTAACCATTCAATGCTTAGAACAGTTAAAGTCTTCTTATGAAATAACTCTCAAGTTCATTTTGGTCGGAGAAGAAAATCTTGAAGCAGTTCATGAACCTTCTTTGTACAACATATATTGTTTGCAAGATGTAAAACGCATTGCACCTTTTTACAACATTGATTTTCAAGCCGATGAATATCCTGCAAAAGAGTTAGTAGATAAGGCAAACTCAATATTAACTGCTGTTCAACCAGAAGATCTTATTGAAATATCAACTAAAATTAGCTCTGCTTTATGGCAAGGCGATGCTGCTGCTTTGGATGCATTATCCTCTTCTTATTTTGCTACCAAGGCTGAGGTCAAAGAACACTTAATTCAAGGCAATAAAATTAGAGACGATAAGGGTTATTATTTTGGCTCTGCATTTTATTATGAAAAAGAACTCTATTGGGGCGTTGATCGTTTGCCACATTTAGAGGAAAGGCTTGCTGATTTAGGCGCAAAGAAACCTCATGAAAATCAAAATATTTGCTCGCTAGAATTAAATGCTCCTAAGGGCTTTAAATCAGATCAAAAATTAAATTTATATTACTATCCATCTTTAAATAGCCCATACACTTTTGTAAGCACCAAAAGAGTTCGACAAATGCGAGAAGATTACCCAGTCAATCTTATTACAAAACCTGTATTACCCATGCTCATGCGCATGATGACCATTCCAGGCTTCAAAGCAAAATATATTATTTCAGATGCTGCAAGAGAGGGCAGAAGGCATAATCATGAAATGAAATCCATCTATTCACCCATCGGGAAACCAGCTCGAAAATCTTACTCATTGTTTCCAATTATTGATGAGGCAGGCAAAGGTTTTGAGTACATAGAAGCATTATTAAAGGCATCATTTCAGGATGGAATTAATATAGGCGATGAAAGTTTTTTACAAAATGTGGTAACTGATCTTGGCCTTGATTGGCAGCTAATAAAAAAAGATTTAAACACCAAGCGATGGAAAAAAATTCTCAATGATAATGTTGAAGACATGTATGCAGGAAATTGTTGGGGGGTTCCAAGTTTTAAAATTACTGACCAAGATGGAGGCAATCCATTTTATGTCTGGGGACAGGATAGAATGTGGCTTTTAAAAGAAGAAATATTTAAACGTTTAGGAGAATAGGTATGAAAATTAAAAATAATTTGTTAGTCGTGTTTGTTTTGATTGTCGCATCATGCTCAGACGCAAATAAATCAACAAATTTAGAAGTATCTTTGCATGACAAGCCATTATTGGAAGTTCAAATTCAGCCTAGACCTTTGCCCAACCCAAATAAAAATGCTTATTACGGAGATTTGCATGTCCATACAGAAAATTCATTTGATGCTTATACTTTTGGCACAATAAGCACACCTGCAGACGCATATAAGTATGCGCAAGGTTATCCAATACTGCATCCAAGCGGGTACCTCATTCAATTAAGTAAACCTTTAGATTTTTATGCCGTGACTGATCACGGTATATTTATGGGGTTGATGAAGGAGGCAGCCGATACAACTTCTAAGTTTTCTCAGTATGAATTTACGAAGCCACTCCATAATCTAAATGAGTCTGCAGGCACGGGATTTTTTTCTCTTATTAAAAGGCAGGGTCTTTTTAGGCCTTTTGGTGAAGAAGTTAGAGCAGGGCTTGAAGATGGAAGTATTGATCTGTCTCTTATTTTAGAAGTTGGTAGAACGGTTTGGCAGAAAACCATTAAAGCTGCAGATGATGCATATGTACCAGGCACTTTTACTACTTTTGCTGCTTACGAATATACGCCCAGCTTAGATCTCTATAATAATTATTTGCATCGAAACGTCATATTTAAGGATACTAAAAATTTGCCCGCCCAACTTTTTACAAGAAATAATAGTCAAGATCCTGAGGATTTGTGGGATTGGATGAATCAACTAAGATCAAATGGTGTTGAGAGTTTAGCCATTCCTCACAATACTAATATTTCTGGGGGAGCCGCATTCTCTTTAAATGATTACCACGGCGGACCAATTGATGAGGAGTACGCGCAAAATCGCACCCTAAATGAACCTTTAGTTGAAATTACTCAGGTCAAAGGAACCTCAGAAACACATCCATTGCTTTCAAAGAATGATGAGTGGGCAGCCTTTGAAGCTAAAACTGGAGTGGAGGCAGAGAAACTGGTAAATAATCTAAGGGGTGGTTATGTCAGAGATGCATATCTTAGAGGCCTCACTCTTGCTGAAAAAGGCCTAACCAACCCATTTAAATTTGGTTTGATAGGGTCAAGTGACTCTCATGTTGGAGGACCTTCTGATAGTGAAGAATTGTACTTTTCTAAGGTTGGCATGTTAGATGGAACAGCTGAGCTAAGAGGCTCCATTCCATTTAATAGACTTTATGGAACTTTTTTAAAAATTATGAGACCAAACATACTCAAGGAAGTAGATGGAAAAGATTATTTTTCTGCCAGTGACAGACTTGTCCAATTTGCCGCATCGGGTCTTGCGGGAGTTTGGGCAGAAGAGAACACTCGTGAGGCTATTTATGATGCCTTTCGACGTAAGGAAACATTTGCAACCAGCGGACCTAGAATGAAAGTGAGATTCTTTGCTGGCTATGATTTGGAGAATTCAAATCTTGATGATCTTTCTCTCATCCAAGATGCTTATGCAAGAAGCATTCCAATGGGAGGAACTCTTAATATCGAAAAAAATAAAAATCCAACTTTTTTAGTCTGGGCAATAGCTGACCCTCAAGGTGCACCATTGCAAAGAACTCAAATTATTAAAGGCTGGCTTGAAAATGAAGAGCAAAAAGAGCAAGTGTTTGATATTGCATGTTCTGATGGGCTAAGTGTTGACCCGAAAACTCATCGTTGTCCTGATAATCAAGCATGGGTAGATTTAAGTGATTGCTCCATAAGCGCAGATTCTGGGTCTAGAGAAATGAAGGTTTTATGGCAGGACCCTGAATTTAAAGCAGATCAAGAGGCATTTTATTATTCCAGGGTTCTGGAGAATCCAGTGTGTAGATGGTCCACATGGGATGCAGTTAGAGCTGGTGAACAACCTAGATCAGATATACCAACTACAATTCAAGAAAGAGCTTGGTCTTCACCAATTTGGTTAAATTAAAGTTAAGATAATTTCATAGTGAATACATCTAAAAATAATGTTGCATTAGTCACAGGAGCATCCGATGGAATAGGGGCTGAATTTGTGGAGATCCTTGCAGGCCGTGGTTATGATCTGATCCTTGTTGCTCGTCGTGAAGAAAAGCTTAATGAGTTAGCAGTTAGATTGAGTGATGAATTCGGAGTTGAATGTACAGTTATGGCAGCTGATTTATCAGAACCCAAAGCAGCTCAAAATTTATTTCAACGTATTCAAGATAGAGGGTTACAAGTAAATTTTTTAATTAATAATGCTGGGCTTCTTCACAATGGATTTTTTACCAAACTCAGCCTTGAAGCCCAAGAAAAAATGATTCAAGTTAATGTCATGGCCCTTACCGCTTTGACTCACTTGTATGCAGCTAAAATGTCCTCTAATGGAGGCGGGCATATCTTGAATGTGGCCTCACTGGCTGGTTGGATGGCTATTCCAAATCAGAATGTTTACGCTGCATCAAAAGCTTATGTTGTGTCTTTCTCTCAAGCGTTATCTAATGAAATGATTGCTGCAGATAGCGGGGTTCAGGTAACTGCATTATGTCCTGGTTATACAGCAACAAAAATGATGGACAACCCTGATCAAGGTGCCACTCTGCGCATTCCATCTAGTATGATGATGTCAGCTAAAGATGTAGCTGAAATCGGTATAAAAGCATGTTTTGCTGGGAAAGACATAGTTGTTCCAGGCCTTGCTAATAAGCTAACTACAATGATTACGCGTCTCTTTTCAAAGTCATTAATAACAAAGATTTTTGGTTCTTTTTATAGAAAGAACATGGACTGAAAAGTTAGAATTATTTTGCTAAGGTTTTCATATGAGCGAACAAGCTATTAAAAAAATACTTATAACTGGTGCCAATGGATTCATTGGCGGATCATTGATGCGTTATTACCAAAACCAGGGTCAAGATGTTGTAGGCGTTGATCTTATTGGTAATGGTGACGATATTGTTGAGGGTGATATATCTCAACCTGATTCAATCAGCCAATTGTTAACTGAAAGCGATGTGATTATTCATACTGCTGCTCTTGTATCCAATGCAATGCAAGATTCTGATATGTGGCGTGTTAACGTCTTAGCAACTCGTAACTTAATTCAAGCAGCAAAAGAACATAAAGTTAGGCGTTTTGTACAAATTTCATCAATCGTTGCTTATGGAAATACAGCAGAGGGTGAGTTAGATGAAACTTATCCTGTGCATGCTGATGGAGGCAGTTATGTGCTGACAAAACTAGCCTCAGAGCATGTTGTCTTGAGCGAGCAGGCTAATGACGACATAGAGGTGGTGATCATTCGTCCAGGAGATGCATATGGTCCGGGTAGCCGCCCTTGGATTATTGCTCCATTAGAAGCAATTGCTAAAAACCAGTTTATGCTTCCAGAAAAAGGAGAGGGATTTTTTAGACCCATTTATATTGATGATTTAGTTCGAGGTATAGCAATGGCTTCAGGGCATCCAGACGCAGCTGGTGAAATTTTTAATTTATCTTGCGAAGGCTATATGTTTACCAAAGACTATTTCACTCCTCACTACCAATGGTTAGGTAAAAAGGGACCCATGGCAGTTTCGACCAAGCTAGCTTTAAGAATATCAGCAATGGCATCAGTGGTAGCTGACCTTATGGGCAACCTAAATGAAGCCTCGCCATCAACGGTAAAACAGCTTTCAACCAAGAGCTGGTTTTCAATCAAAAAAGCTGAACGTATTCTTGGGTGGAAGCCTGAAGTTACATTTGAGGAAGGCATGAAACTAACTCGTGAGTGGGCTCAGAACCAAGGTTTGTTAGGCAAATAATCGCTGTTATAACTTTACAAACCTTAACTTGTCCTTGATTTTTTCGTCATGAAAAAGGCTATACTTACATTGGTAAGATCAGCGCAGATGCGCTATAAAATACAAACTTTTACAAGGTGAATTCAATGCGTTTATGGAATGGTTGGGGGAATGAAGATAGTGATCTGACTATGGAACTTAGTAATGGTCTTCGCGCGCTCTTAGAAGCCCTCGTTGGACCAGGCACGGCACTTAGTCAGGCAACCTTAAATGAGGTGATTGCTAAGGTTCCCAATGCGCGCCTTGATGACCATCCGTTAATAAAAACTGATCCAGAAACACGAGTTCGTCATGCACGTGGTCAAAGTTTGCCTGATTGGCTAGAAATGCATAGTGGTAATATTGATACCTTCCCAGATGGCGTTGCATTCCCAGAATCATCAGAGCAGGTTCGAGAACTTCTAAATCATGCTAAAGAAAATAATTTGATAGTTATCCCTTATGGTGGGGGAACATCGGTGGTGGGCCATATTAATCCCGAGATTAGCGATAAGCCGGTATTGACGATTGATATGGTAAAAATGAATTCCATGTTAAGCATTGATACTGAAAGTCAGTTAGCCACCTTTGGGGCTGGTGCTCCAGGTCCCGTTGTGGAGGAAGAGCTAAAAAAACATGGCTACACACTAGGCCACTTTCCCCAATCTTGGGAGTTATCCACTTTGGGCGGATGGGTGGCTAGTCGATCAAGCGGCCAACAATCTCTGCATTATGGGCGCATAGAAAATATGTTTGCTGGGGGCACTATCGAAACCCTCAATGGCACCATGACAATTCCAACCATTCCGGCGTCCTCAGCTGGCCCAGATGTTCGTGAGATGATTCTTGGCTCAGAAGGTCGCATGGGAATTATTACTGAAGTTACTGTTCGCATCACACCCTTGCCAGAGAAAGAAAAATTTCAAGTGGTCTTTTTTCCTTCTTGGGAAATTGGGATTAGTGCTGCGAGGGAATTGATTCAGCAGCGAGTAGCTTTGTCTATGGTGCGATTAAGCAACCCACTTGAGACAACCAGTCTTTTATATATGGGCGCGGGCAGCGACAGCAGCGGGGTAGTTGCCTTAGAGGAATCACTATCTAAAAAAGGCATTGGAGAAGGTAAAGTCATGATGACATTTGGGGTCACTGGCTCCGCTCGTCATTGTGATGCTGCCTATCAATTAGCGCTTGATCACTGTTCTGATCTTGGTGGTGTTGCAGATGAATCTGGTCTTGGTGAGAATTGGGCTCATGGTCGATTCCGCGCTCCATATCTTCGCGATCCGCTTGGCGCAGAAGGCTATGTTGTTGATACTATGGAGACAGCGGTTGATTGGTCAAAAGTTTCTGAAGCTGCAGAAAATATAGAGCAAGCAATTCG
Organism: SAR86 cluster bacterium AG-313-D11; assembly: GCA_003284215.1. Classification (GTDB taxonomy): domain Bacteria; phylum Pseudomonadota; class Gammaproteobacteria; order Magnimaribacterales; family D2472; genus D2472. Next base: position 269,615 of record QBVW01000001.1, read on the forward strand.
GACAGCTTTGGATGATGAGGGTGAGCAAGTGCATGCTTATACTCATTTATCTCACGTCTATGGTCAGGGATCGAGCATTTACACAACTTATTTGTTTCGCATAGGTGAAACTTACGAGCAGGGAATGAATCGATGGATGAAGTTAAAAAAAGCTGGAGCCGATCAGATTGTTGCTCATGGAGGTACTATCAGTCATCAGCATGGTGTAGGCAGTGACCACAAGAATTATTTAACAGCTGAAAAGGGTGAGCTTGGCATTGCTGCAATTAATAGTTTATGTGAACAATTTGATCCCAAAGGTCAAATGAATCCAGGAAAGTTACTTCCTGATGATAAGCACTAATCAACTATGACTGGATTTACTAATCGCGAAAAACTTTTATCTAAAATGCGAAATGGTGAGCATTTGGATTGGGATATTATCGTTATTGGTGGAGGTATTACTGGCGCTGGCGTTCTTCGTGAAGCGCGACGTCAAGGTTACAGAGCATTATTGCTTGAGCAACAAGATTTCTCATGGGGCACCTCAAGCCGATCATCAAAAATGGTTCATGGAGGCTTGCGCTATCTTGCTGCCGGCGATATAAAACTTACCAAAGAATCAGTTCAAGAAAGACAGCGGCTTTTAAAAGAAGCTCCAGGACTGGTTGACCCAATTTCTTTTTACTTCACTTTTAGAAAAGGTAAATTTCCTGGCCGCATAGCTATGAAGATCATTTTAACTATCTATGACTTTTTTGCTGGTGCTCAAGATAATAGATACTGCAATAACAAGGAATTATTGGAGCGTTTTAAGGGCCTAGATGACCACAAACTTCAGGGAGCAAGTTGTTATACAGATGCGATGGTGGATGATTCTCGATTGGTACTTCGCGTATTACAAGATAGTATTGATGATGGTGGCTATGCCTTAAATTACACAAAAGTTGAGGATCTCTTATTAACAGATGGCCAGGTTTCTGGCGTGAGCATTCAAGACAGTGATCATTCTGGATTGATTCATTTAAATGCCCCAGTCGTAATTAATGCAACAGGTGCGTGGGCAGACAGACTTAGAAATGTTGTTAATAGCGAAACTCGAATTAGGCCGTTGCGTGGTAGTCACATTATTATTGCTAAAGCCTTATTTCCTATTTCTGATGTCATGACTTTCCTGCATGTGGATGATAAGCGAGGTGTTTTTGTATACCCGTGGGAGGGAACAACAGTTATCGGAACTACAGATATAGATCATGATGATGATATAGATATTGAGGCTGGCATTTCTGATCAAGAGGTAGATTACTTGTTAAAAGCTTTCAATAGCCAGTTTCCTAGCAAGATATTAAATCGTAGTGATGTCCTATCAACTTGGGCTGGTGTTCGCCCCGTGATTGGTGCAGAAAAAAGTAAAGACCCTTCAAAAGAACGTCGAGATCATGCTGTTTGGTCTGATAATGGATTGATCACTGTTAGCGGTGGCAAGCTTACTACCTTTCGATTAATTGCATTAGATGCTCTAGCAGCAGCCAAAGATAACCTTCCTCAAGCTAAAGAGATTTCCGACGATAGGGTGTTCTTAACTCCAACAATTACTGCCCAGTCTTTGTCACCTGAAAATACTAGTTGGGCTCAACGTTTGCTTGGTCGATATGGTGAAAAAGCAATTGAGCTGGTAAGCGAAAGCTCCCCAGAGGAACACCATAATCTTAATGAAACAGAATTCTCTCTAGCAGAATGCCGCTGGGCGATAAAATATGAAGCCGTGGAGCACCTTGATGATCTTTTGCTTAGAAGAACCCGTTTAGGTATGTGTCTACCCAATGGAGGCACTAATCTCTATCCATCTCTAAAAGAACTATTTTTATCTAACCAAAATTGGGATGATGAACGATGGCAACAAGAAGTCACTCGCTATGAAACAATTTGGACAAAGTATTACAGTCTTCCTAGCAATGCCTAAGAAGAGGTTCTTATGAAAAACGAAAAGTATTTTCTGAGTATTGATAATGGAACTCAGAGTGTCCGAGCCATGGTTTTTGATGGAGAAGGCCAGCTTATTGCAAAAAGTAAAGTTGAAATTGAGCCTTATTTTTCTTCTCAGAAAGGGTGGGCAGAACAGCATGCAAATTATTTTTGGGATTCCTTATGTCAGGCTTGCCAAGAATTGTGGCCACAGCTATCGATACCCAGAGAAGCCATTGTAGCTGTTTCAGTAACCACTCAGCGTGCAACGGTTATTCCAATGGGGGAGGATAATCAACCCTTGCGTCCTGCCATTAGCTGGTTAGATCAGAGACAAGTAGAAACTAAGCCTAAATTAGGCAAAATAGAATCAACCCTAATGAGTCTAATTAGAGCTAAGCCACTTGTAGATTTAATGCATGCAGAGGCTGAAGCCAATTGGATTGAGCAAAATGAGCCTGAGATCTGGAAGCAGGTTCATAAATTCTTACTTCTATCTGGCTATCATAATTACAAACTCACTGGTCAATATAATGATGCCATCGCTAGCACTGTAGGGTTTGTGCCATTTGAATATAAGACTCAACAATGGGCGGAGCAAAAAGATTGGAAGTGGCGAGCTATGCCCATTCGTCCAGAGATGTTACCAGAGGTTTTACCAGCAGGATCAGTGCTGGGGAAAATTACTGAAGCTGCAGCTGAAGAAACTGGGATTCCTCAAGGACTCCCATTGATTGCCAGTGGCTCAGATAAGGCCTGTGAAGTATTAGGAACTGGCTGTATCGATAATGAAACGGGTAGCTTGAGCTATGGGAGCCTAGCTACTCTTAATATCACTTCTGATAAATACCTTGAAGCTATTCCTTTTTATCCAGCATATCCTGGCGTCATACCCAACACTTTCAATATTGAAATGATGGTCCAACGCGGATACTGGATGGTGAGTTGGTTTAAAAAAGAGTTTGGACTTCAAGAAGAACAATTAGCAGCTAATCAAAACCTTCAGCCAGAGGAGTTATTTGATAAATTGCTAACCAAAGTTCCAGCTGGTTCTGATGGGTTAATGCTTCAGCCTTATTGGTCACCTTCAAATGGTGATGGACCAGAAACTCGTGGTGCAATTATTGGCTTTAACGAAGATCATACAAGGGCACATCTTTACCGAGCAATGATCGAAGGGCTTACCTATGCATTAAGGGAAAGCAAAGAACTTTTAGAAAAGCGGAGCAAGAAAACCATTTCTCGGTTGGTTGTTTCCGGCGGTGGATCTCAGAGTGATGAAGTCATGCAAATCACTGCTGATATTTTTGGCATGACTGTTTTTCGCCCACATACCTTCGAAACATCTTCTCTGGGCGCTGCTATAGCTAGCGCCGTAGGAATTGGTTTGTATCCAGATTTTCCTTCTGCGGTCGATCAGATGGTCCATAAGGGAGATATGTTTCACCCTATAGATACCAATAAAGATATTTATAATGATTTATATAACAAGGTCTACAAAAAAATGTATGGGCAATTAAAACCAAGTTATGAGGCCATTAGAAAAATTACAAACTGAGCCACCTTGATTATTAATAATTACAAAAATATATAAAAAATGAAAAACATCAAAGATTTTCCATTCGCGGACCTTATAGATTTAAAAATTCAGTCAGTAGAATCAGGTAAAAGTACCTGTTCGGTGAGTTTTAAAAGGTATTTATTAAATCCAAATAATGTTATTCATGGTGGCGTTATATATTCTATTGCTGATACTGGAATGGGAGCGGCTCTTGCCTCTACGCTTGGGGATGGAGAAAAATGTGCCACCATCGAAGTAAAAATGATGTACTTAAAACCGGCAGAGCATTTTGACCTTACCTGCCATACCGAAATTATTAAAAAGGGTCATAGAGTCGCTTTCCTGGAAAGTGATGTCTTTTCAAACAATGAATTGATTGCTAAAGCTTCTGGTAGCTTTGCAATCTTAAGCTCTTAAAGTAATTTTTTCTTGACTTAGAGTTAACTTTAACTGTTAGACTTACTTCTTAATTTTTTTGGGGAATAAAAATGCCAGAGATGTCACTTTATGGTTGGTTTCATACCTTTATGGGAATTTTTGCGCTGTTAAGCGGATTCTATTCTTTAGTTAAATACAAAATTATCGATTCTCAGAATACATCTGCAAAAATCTTTTTAATTTGTACATTGGTTGCAGCCGTTACCGCGCTTACTTTGTACAAGCAGGGCGGATTTGGCGTAGGCCATATGCTTGCTGTTTTAACATTGCTTGCATTAATTGTAGGCAGAGTTAATGAAAAAGGATTATTTTTTGGTTGGTTGGCTCCATATTTTCAAACTCTATGCTATACCTCGCTATTTTTGTTTCACTCTATTCCAGCAATCACAGATGGATTAAGACGACTGCCAGTAGGCGATCCTGTAATAACAACTTTTACTGATCCTCTTTTGATGGGTTTTTATGCAACCTTTTTTTTAATATACATAGTAGTGCTGGTGATGCAGATGCTATGGATTAAGAGAAATACTTAAGATGAGTTTGTATACTATTGCCCAAGCTTCAGAGGAAGTTGATTTAACCCCGTATACTCTTCGTTATTATGAGAAAGAAGGTTTGCTTCCCAATGTAACAAAAGATTCTGCTGGTCGAAGAAAATACCACGATGATGACTTGCAAAGAATTGGTTTTATTAAATGCCTGAAGGGAACCGGTATGTCCTTGAAGCAAATTAAAGAATACGGAGATCTTTACGAGCAAGGCAAAGCGAAATTCAAAGAGAGAAATGCCATGCTCGAAGAGCATCGAGAAAAAATTCTACAAGAAATAAAAACCCAAAAGAAATATCTAAAAATGGTTGAAGCTAAGATTGAAATGAAAATTTAGCTATGAAATTTAGAGATTTCAAACCTTATTTAAAGGTCAGCTCTTTAACACTAGGTGGTGGTGGTATCGGTCAAGTGTGGGGTGAAACAACATCTGAAGAGGCTATCAAGACAGTTCATTCCGCCCTAGATTATGGTATTAACCACTTTGATGTTGCACCCATGTATGGAAAAGGCGAGGCTGAGAGAGTAATTGGTCAATCTTTGAGCGGATTAAATTTAGACAATTTATTTTTCACTACCAAATGCCAATTAGGTACTCTGCCTGATTCTGAGGTATACGATAAATTAAATCATTCCCTAACTAAAAGCTTAGATAACATGAAATTAGAAAAAGTTAATTTATTTTTACTTCATTCTCAATTAATTGAAGATGACTTTAAGCTGTTTAAGTTTGATGAGATGCGGGCAAAAAGTGCAACTACTTTAAGTTGTTTTTTTAATGCAGTAATTCCCGCTTTTGAGCGATTAAAACAAGAAGGAAAGATTGATCATTGGGGCATTGGCGGGCTTGGGCAAGAAGAAGCTATTATTCAAGCTTTAAACCATTCTGAAGCTCCTAGTGCTGTTCAATGTGTAATTAATCCTTTGAATTCTGCTGGAGCTATTGGCTATGTATCAGAGGCCTTTAATCCATTGGCGATTTTATCTGAGTGTCAGCAGCTGGATATTCCAATTTTAGCAATCAGAGCAGTTCAGGCTGGCGCTTTAACTTCTTCAATGGACAGGGCTCCCCATGAGTCTGGTTTTGATGAAACTGATTTTGATGATTTTGATAAAGCTGAACCTTTTAGGAGTCTTGCAATTGAATGGGGCGAATCTCCTGCGAGTTTGGCTCACAGATATGCTTTGAGCATTAAAGGAGTTGCGTCTGTAATTTTGGGAGTTAAAAATAGAACTGAGTTAAAAGAATGTGTTGAGGCTGAGGCAAAAGATCTTCTATCTGATAGTGAGATTCAGCAGATTGAAAATTGCCTTAAAGGTTAATATTTGAAGGAGTGATTGATGGATACATATCAAAATAAAATAGCGTTAGTAACTGGTGCGTCAACTGGAATTGGCAGAGCCATGGCCATTGATCTTGCTGCACAAGGTGCTGAGTTAATTTTAACCGCTCGATCTAAAGAGCAATTAGATGCTTTAGCAAAGGAGATCCAAGGAAAGGGAGGAATGGCACATGTTTTTGTTGAAGATTTGGCTCAACCGGGTTCAGGTGAAAGATTGCATCAACAAGTTCTTGCTGCAGGTCTTCATGTAGATGTATTAATTAATAACGCAGGTTATGGCAGATGGGGCCAATTTGGAGAGTTCCAAAGAGATGATTATGCAGCCATGATTCAACTAAACATAACTTCTCTGACCGATCTTTGTCATTTATTTATGCCAGCCATGGTAGAAAAAGGTGAGGGTGGAGTAATCAATATAGGTTCTTCCGCCTCATTTTTGCCAGTTCCATATGCAACTGTTTATTCCTCCACTAAAGCATATGTTTTAATGCTCTCCGAAGCTTTGCGATATGAGTATGCTCAAAGCAATGTTCGAGTGATGGCCTCATGTCCTGGAGCCACTGATTCAAATTTCAGAATTACCGCCTCAGAAAAATCATCTGATCGACTCAAGCAAAGGATTAGTAAATTGAAGGGAGAAGGCCAGGTCGGTGATACATGTGAAAGAGTATCCCAAGAAACCTTGGATGCTTTTTTACAAAATAAACACTACATAGTACCTGGCAAAGGCAATTCTAAGTTTGCTTTTTTGCCTAGAATTTTATCCAGAGCCAAAGTCTTAAAATTTACTGGTGATGCTTTTAAAAAACATACTGCAAGTTAGTTTTACCCGAAAGGATATTTTTTTAGTAGCATAGGAGACCATGGCTATTAAAAACCGACCAGAGTTTCAAAAATTTATTCGTAGAGTTGAAAAAAGCTCTGATGAATTGCGTGCATCTTCAACTGAAAAAAGACATTCTAAACAATATAGAACTGCTCGAGAAAACCTTGCTCATTTAGCAGATCAGGATAGTTTTTTAGAGTTTGGTCAATTTGCAGTCGCAGCCCAACGCAGTCGTCGAGACTATGAAGAACTTCAAGATAAGACCAATGCCGACGGCATTATTACTGGATTTTGCTCTATCAATTCTGAATTAGTTGGATCAGAAAACTCTCAAGCAGTTGCAATTGTTTATGATTATTCTGTATTAGCAGGAACTCAAGGTGCGTTTCATCATCTGAAGCTGGATCGCATTTGTGATCAAGCTAAAAAGTTTGAGTTACCGATTGTAATTTTTACCGAGGGGGGTGGAGGCAGACCTGGAGATACCGATGTATTGATTCAGATAGCAGGATTGCATATACCTTCTTTTTCTACTTGGGCTCAACTTACTGGCAGTTCTTTAAAAATTGCTGTAAATAATGGTTATTGCTTTGCGGGTAATGCTGCATTATTTGGTTGTTCAGATTTTAGAATTGCAACCAAGACCTCATGGATTGGTATGGCTGGTCCAGCCATGATTGAAGGTGGTGGGCTTGGAGTATTTCAGCCAACAGATATTGGTCCTGTTTCAGTGCATGAGCAGAATGGAGTCGTAGACTATGTTGCTGACAATGAAGAGGATGCAACTTTGATTGCAAAAAAACTCCTTGCTTATTTTCAAGGCCCTATCAGCGAATTTTCAGTCAAGGATCAAGAAATTCTTCGTAATATCATGCCTGAGGACAGGCGTTATTCCTATGAGGTTCGAGATATTATCAATATAGTGTCTGATGAAGATAGTTTTTTGGAGCTCAGGAAAAACTTCGGTCAAAGTATTGTGACCGGCTTTATTAGAATAGAAGGGAAGCCTTTCGCTCTTCTTGCAAGTGACTGTCAAAAACTTGGGGGCGCAATAGACTCTGAGTCTGCTGAAAAAGCAGCGGAGTTTATTTCTATTTGCAATGATCATAATCTTTCAATTCTTGTTCTTGCCGACACTCCAGGATTCATGGTTGGCCCAGCAAGTGAAGAGGGTGGAGCCGTCAGAAGAATGGCGTCTCTATTCAAACAAGGAGCAAACATCAAGGTTCCCCTTGTAGCCATCTTTCTTCGCAAAGGATACGGATTAGGCGCACAAGCTTTAGTTGGGGGCAGCCTTCATAATCCAGTCTATACAGCAGCATGGCCAACAGGAGAATTTGGAGGTATGGGAATTGAAGGCGCGGTTAAGCTTGGATACAAAAAAGAACTAGAGAGTCTTGAAGACCTTAATGAGCGTAAAGAGCTTTTTGATAAGCTTGTTGCTAAGATGTATGAGGTTGGTCAGGCTATTGAGGCTGCATCTTTTCTAGAAATTGATGCTGTGATTGATCCAATAGAAACAAGAAACGTCGTGCTTAAAGCTTTTCAATCTGCACAAGGAAATAGATGAAAAAAATATTTACTGCTTTATTGATTATTTTTTTGCTTTTATGGGCTCCCTACTTTATTCAAACATATAACCTTAAAACTTTAACTGCATCAGATCTTCCCAATGAGGGAGGCTGGGCCTCATTAGAAGAAGGTAATCTATATTACCGATGGTATTATCCAGTGGAACAAGCTGCCAACAACGAAACAGTTGTCCTTGTTCATGGATTTTCAACTCCTCATTTTGTATGGGATGGAATGAAAGGCTTGTTACTGGATGCAGGCTACTCAGTCCTTGTTTTTGATCACTATGGTCGAGGGTACTCTGAGAGACCAAGGATTAAATACACAAAGGATGTTTTTGTTCAGTCTCTAAAAGGGTTGTTAGATTCTCAAGAAATTTCTGAACAGGTACATTTGGTTGGTTACTCAATGGGCGGACCAATAGTTGGTCACTTTACTAATGAGTTTCCTGGCATGGTTAAAAGCATGTCATTGATTGCTCCAGCAGGTTTTATGGTTGAAAACCCAACTGAGGATTGGTGGATCATGAAACCTTTAATCGGAGAGTGGTTTCTAAATGTTTTTGGTTCAAGGTTGGTCTTTCAAGGTAATGAAGAGAACGATGAGCCACCTAGAGAAGACCCATTGGCTTTATCAAAAAAAGAATTTATAAAAAAAGCAGGAATACAGATGCAATATAAGGGCTTTATTCATGCTTTGCTATCAACAGCTCGTAATTTCAATTTATTTAGCACCCAGGAAATGTTTGGCAAAGTCGGGAATTTAAATAAGCCCACTCTAACTATCTGGGGAACTGATGATGGTGTTGTTCCATTTAAGGGAAGTGAAGAACTTATGCTTTATATTCCTCAATCTGAGTTACTAATATTGGAGGGAGGCAAGCATGATATTACCTATGCTGAGCCTTCATTCGTTGGTGCAGCTATTCGTGATTTTCTAATTAGCTTGGCTAAGGCTGAAGTTTAGAGATACTTTTTTCTAACAATACCTTTTTGCTTTCAGCATCTAAAACTTTTGCTTTTTCTTTCTCAACAACTGCAGGGGGAGCCTTGGAAGTAAATTGCTCATTAGCAAGCTTAGAGTTAATAATCTTTAGGTCATTCTCTACATCTGCTAGCTCTTTTTGAAGTCGTATCATTTCTTCTTCAGGATCAATCAATCCCTCTAATGGAATGATTAGTTTGTAACCATCCATAGTTTTTTCAATAGCTTCTGCTGGTATCTTGTCACTAAATTCAATCCCATCTAATTTAGCAATTCCCGCAATCATTGCTTCATTTTCACTGATAACAGATTGCATTTCAGAGTTGAGATCATTGGAAATAATGAGATTCAGAGTCTCATTTTTAATATTTTGATTTTCTGCTCTAATCACTCTGAGTGCAGAAACAATGCTGATAATTTCATCTAATTGCTGCTCAGTTTTTTTATTGGATGCCCGCGCATGAGCAAAGCCACCCTCAACCATAAAACCCAATTTCTCTACCTTTGCCAAACCAGCTAATTTAGAAGAAAGTTCCTCAGTAATAAATGGCATGAATGGATGCAGCAATTCAAGGATGCTATAGAAGTTTGTAATTAAATTTCCAACTAAATCATTTGTTTGGTTAGCATCTTCAGAGTTTTGGATGGCCACTTTATTAAATTCTATATACCAGTCACAGAAATTTGACCATACCAATTCATAAATCTCTGCTGAAGCTAAATCAAATCGATATTGTTTGATATGCGTTTGACAATTTTCAGCAGTTTGATGAATTTTTGATCCCATCCAATCGGATAAAATATCTTCTGAGTTCTCACTAGGCTGATAACTATGGTTGGTAACCTGCATTTCAATAAACCTGAATGCGTTCCAAATTTTGTTACAGAAGTTCCTGTAACCTTTGATTCTGCCTATATCAAAATTAATGTCTCTACCTGGGGAGGCAAGAGAATAGAAAGTGTATCGCAATGCATCAGTACCATAACTTTCAATACCCTCAGGAAACTGTTTTTTTGTTTGTTTAATAATTTGTTCTTTGAGCTGAGGCTGCATCATGCCTTCAGTTCTTTTTGTGAGGAGTTCATCCAAGGAAACCCCGTCAATAAGATCAATTGGATCAAGGATATTTCCTTTTGACTTAGACATCTTTTGTCCATTTTCATCTTTAATCAGGCCAGTTATGTAAACCTCTTTGAATGGAACCTCTTTCATGAAATGCTTTGTCATCATGATCATTCTTGCTACCCAAAAAAAGATGATATCAAAACCCGTTACTAAGGTTGTTGTTGGGTGAAAGAGATTTAACTTTTCATTTTTTTTAGGCCATCCCATTGTTGCAAATGTCCAAAGGCTAGATGAAAACCATGTATCTAATACGTCATCTTCTTGGTGTAAAACGCCCTTAAGATTATGTTTATCTCTTACATCTTTCTCAGAAAACCCTGCATAGGGTGTATTTGATTCATCGTACCAAATTGGAATTCTATGTCCCCACCATAGTTGCCTGCTTATGCACCAGTCTTGAATGTTATCCATCCATTGGAAATAGGTTTTTTCCCAATTAGCAGGCACAAATTGTATTTCTTTTGACTTCACAGCTTCAATGGCTGGTTTAGCAAGAGTTTTTGCATCTACATACCATTGATCTGTTAAGAGGGGCTCAAGAATTTGATCAGATCTATCTCCATAGGGCAGGGTACTCTCATATTCCTTTTCAGATACCAGAAAGTTTTCTTTTTCTAAATTCTTCAAGAGCACTTTACGAGCCTCAAACCTATCCATGCCATGAAATTTTTCAGGAGCAACACCAATAATTTGAACGGCTTTGTTTAGAATTGAAATTGGAGAAAAGGCGCCTTCATCCCCCGTGTGACATTGCAAGCTATCATTCATGTGGAGCCCATGTCGTTTGCCTAATTCATAGTCATTAAAATCATGACCAGGAGTTATCTTGACAACACCAGTTCCAAATTCCGCATCTACATAGTCGTCTGCAACAATAGGAATAACTCTATCGCAAAGTGGGATCTCAGCATTTTTACCTACTAGATGAGCAAACCTCTTATCATCAGGATTGACTGCGAGAGCCATGTCTCCTAAAAGTGTTTCAGGTCTTGTGGTAGCAACAGTCACAAATTCATGAGTTCCCTCTAGTTGATACTTTATTTCCCAGATTTTAATTGTTAAATCTTTATTGACCACTTCAAGGTCTGATAGGGAGGTTTCTAGCACAGGATCCCAATTTACTAGGCGCTTGCCTTGGTAAATAAGTCCTTCTTCAAATAATTGAATAAATGCGCTTAAAACTGAGTGCTGGTATTCATCATCTAATGTGAACCTCTCAGTGCTCCAGTCTAGACTTGATCCCAAGCGCCTAAGTTGTGAGGTAATTTTATTACCAGAATATTTCTTCCAATTCCAAACTTCTTTTTCAAAAGCTTCTCTGCCAATATCATCCTTTGACTTGCCCTCGGCATTTAATCTTCTTTCAACTACCATTTCAGTAGCAATGCCAGCATGATCTGTTCCCACTTGCCATAAAGTGTTTTTACCCGACATTCGATAGTAGCGAATCAAGCAATCCATGATGGCATTTTGAAATCCATGCCCCATGTGAAGTGTTCCAGTTACATTTGGTGGAGGAATAGCTAATGAATAAGATTCAGACCTATCATCTGGGGTAAACAGACCGGAATCTTCCCATTCTTGATAGAGTCTTTGCTCTATCTCAGATGGGTCATATGGCTTCTTATCCATTACCTATAAGGATTTGAAAAGTCTTATAAATTTCCATTTAAAATTAATTCAGCCAACAATGGAACTGGTCTGCCGGTACCACCTTTTTTAGCACCACCATTCCAGGCACTTGCTGCAATATCCATGTGAGCCCATTTAAAATCTTTAGTAAAATTAGATAGAAAAGATGCAGCATGAATAGTTCCAGCTTCTCTGCCGCCTCCAATGTTTGCAAGGTCTGCAAAATTTGTTTTTGTGCAATGCGCATATTCATCCCAAAGAGGTAATTGCCAAGCTCTGTCACCAGATTTTTCTCCAGCTGCTAAAATTTTATCAGCCAGGGGTTGGTTATTGGCCATCACTCCAGTAGCAGGACTGCCAAGCGCAACAACTACAGCTCCAGTTAAAGTAGCCATATCGATTACATGACTAGGCTTGAATTTCTTTGAGTAAGTCAATGCATCACATAGTACTAATCTACCCTCAGCGTCTGTGTTCAAAATTTCAATGGTTTGGCCTGACATGGAAGTGACAACATCACCAGGTTTAGTGGCGCGCGCAGAAGGCATGTTTTCTGCACAAACCAATAAGCCTACAACATTCACTTTAGCTTTTAGTCTAGCTAGCGTTTGCATAATTCCAAATACGGATGCAGCTCCACACATGTCCCATTTCATCTCATCCATAGCAGGGCTTGGCTTAATTGAGATGCCACCAGTATCAAATGTAATTCCTTTGCCCACTAACACGATAGGCTGCTTATCTTTTGCACCGCCTTTGTATTCAATGGTCATCATCCTGGATGGCTCATCACTACCTTTGCCAACTGACAAATAAGAACCCATTTTCAATCGCTCCATATCCCTTTCATTGAGACTAGAGATTTTAAGAGCTGGAAAATCTTTTTTCAGAGCTTTTGTTTTACGCTCAATAATCCTTGGTGTGCAATGGTTTGCAGGTAAATCGCCAAGATGTTTTGTAGCATTCATTCCTTCACCAACAGCATGACCAAGCTTTACCGCAGTTTTAACTGATCTTAGTTTTGCTGGAGTTAAGCCAGCAAATAACAGAGTTCCTTTTTTAACTGTGACAGGTTTTGCAGTCTTATTTTTTGTTGCATTAAAAGTGTAGGCTGCAGCTTCGAATGTTCTAGCTGCTACTTCAGCAGCCCATACCACATCAAAATCCTTTGAAGTAGTCGAGCTCATTAAATATGCAAAATCCTTTGCCTGGGCTGATTTGACTAAGCCCATGATTTCCTCGTAATAACGCAGCACTAAAAAGCTAGCTGCTTTAGGATCTGGTTCTTTGATGAGCAAAATATTTTTTGCTGCAACCTTATTAGGAGCAGGGAGGAAAATAGATTTTCTAGACCCACTATTAATTTCTTTGATTGACTCTTTAACCAATGATTGAGCACTTGCTTGCAGACCTATGAGCTCAGCGGCTGCTGCTGTTTTTTTATTGATTGCAATAATCAACAGATCTGTTTTAACTTTTAATAGATCTGCAGAATTAACATTATTTGCTGTTAGACTTGATAAGACTTTGTAAGCCATAAACCATACTCCTGATAAAAATTACTGATAAGATATTTATTGTAATGCATCAAGATCCCTAAAGGCATGTATAAAAAGAATATTCTTGCAATTCATTTAAATTCTCAAATTTTTAAAGGTTTTGCGGCAATATTATTTATTCTTACGGCTTTGATTTTTTCATCAAGACTTGTTGGCTATTTTGAGCAAGCTGCATCAGGCAGCTTGAATCCAGATATTATCTTTTCTGTAATTTTTCTTAGATTGCCTGATTTTCTTGCATTGTTGATTCCTTTTGCATTTTTTTTGAGCCTGCTGTTAGTTATATCTGAACTGTATAGCTCTAATGGAATCTATGCTTATTTTTCTGCAGGAGTCTCTCGGTTAAGGCTTATCAAGCACATAACACCATTTTTTTTTATCACTTTGATTACATGTACGCTGATAAGCATTTACTTAGCCCCTTATAGCAAAGCTCTGTCTAAAAGCTTGATAGCTGAGCAATCCTATGAAGATAAACTATCAATGTTGCAACCTGAAACATTGGTCAATCTCGATGAAGCTGGAAGCTATCTTCATTTTAAATCTTATGATGACGCACAGATGACTGACGTAACATTTTTTGTTCAAGATGATCCATCCCTTTCAATTATTAAGGCTGAGTTACTTGAAATATCAAATCAGGGCAATGATATGGTTTTAAATTTTAAAAATGGGTCTATATACCCAGACCTAAATAGCTCCAATAAAATAGATGCCTCATTCAAAGAATTAACTCATTCTATTGGGGTTGAAGACACATCAAATAAATCATTTACTCTTTCGAAATTGCTTGATTATAAAAATCAGTCTAATTTTATTCAGAATCAATGGAATGCCAGCATTCCGATTATGCTTATTGCATTACTGTTACTTAGTTTTGTTTTTGGTAAAGAGAATCCAAGATCAGGGAGAGAGGGCAGCCTGGTTACTGGAGTATTAATCTATATCTTTTACCTAAGTGTTTTGGTTGCATTTAGAGAAAGCTACGCTGAAAATCTTAATCTCTTTTATCATTTTTTATGGCCTGTGCATCTGGTGTTTTTATCTTTTGGAAGCTTGCTTTTTTGGCTTGATGGAAGGGTTTCATTGAAGAGTTTTTTTTCTAACTCAAGAATCAAAACCATCTTAATTATCTTTTTAATATTTGTTCTTTTGGCGTGGCTAAGCTCATGATAAAAGATATTTTTAACACCTATTCCAAACATCTAATTATTAGAAGCTTTGTAATCTCAGCACTAGTGTGGCTTGTGATGTTATTTCTTGATTTTGCAGTTACTTTAGTGATGGAGCTTGAAAATTTATCGGATGATAAAAGTTTTCTAAATATATTTAATCTTGTGCTTTATGAGCAATTACATAAGGGGATGCAATACCTTGAAAGCTCTATGTTGATAGGCACGTTAATTTCACTATCAATTTTTAATCAGCAGGGCAATTTAGTTTTTTTACGCTCAGCTGGATTTTCGCCTTTAAAAATTGTTTTAGTATCAGGCTTGGGCCCATTGATCCTTTCATTAGTATTAATTTTTTTTGATGAAACATTATTTATGGACTTGGCAAAAACATCCAAAACTCTAAATCAACCCAACCAATCAGCAGAACTAATTCAATGGGAGATAGCTGATAAAAATCTTATTGGTTTAAGTCGCTTAAATGACAGTGAGGCTGAAGCAATAAGAATTATAGAATTTAATGATCAGCAAAAAATTATTTCATTCACTAGTTTTAAGGAAGGTGAATTAGACGATGGTAAATTACAAATTGTAGATTCATCTTATAATAAAACATTTGATTTCCCGGCATCCTTTTTGTTATCAAACAATGCCCTAGAAAAATTCTCGTTACCTGCTTTGTTTAGATTGAAAAATTCTTATCAGCTTAATAAGGATCTGCAAAAAATTGATTCCTTGATATATTCTAGATTTCTCATGCCAATTTCTATCATTGCCATAATCTTTTTAGCAGGAAGTCTGATGTTTGATAATATGCGCTCAACAGGAGTCGGTCGACAAATAATTATAGGCATTTCACTAGGACTTATTTATGACTTAATTAAAGATTTAAGCATTGCGTCATTCCTGACATATCAATGGCCAATATTAATGGCCCATCTTTTACCAATAATGATTTTAATTGGAGTCGGAACTTATAAATTTCAGAAAATCTAGTTAAATTTTTTCTAGTCTAGTTTTAGAAAGAATGTCATTCACAGCCAGTTTTTTTGAATCTACGTAAATAAGAAATAAAGGCATACCAAGAAGCGCTAGCATTCCACAATTTACTGAATATCTCAAAAAGGTTTGCTTCAGAGTTATCCGATCATTATTGAGATCTGTATTAACAATTTTAAATTTCCATACCTGCATTCCAAGAGTCTGGCCGTTTTTTATCCAAAAGAATGTAAAAAATAACCACCCACTTACAAAAACTAATAAACCCCCGATGAATGGATGTAAGATTTCACCACCGTTCAACCAAAGCGCTAAAGAGCCGACAAGAAACCAAACTCCAAGCAGTAAAAAGAAGTCATAGACTGAAGCAATGATTCTCTTAAAGGGTCCTACGTAAGGTGTTTTTTCCATTAGTTTGATATAGTATTCTCCTAAATCATAACTCAAATAATATGAATACAAGTAATACTTTTTTTGGGCATCCAGTTGGATTAAGAACGTTATTTTTAACTGAAATGTGGGAGCGCATGTCCTATTATGGCATGCGAGCATTATTGGTTTTGTATATGACAGGAGCTGTGACTGGCTTTAATCCAGGCCTAGGTTGGACGCAAGTTGAGTCTCAAGCAATTTATGGTATTTATTCTGGGATGGTTTATTTTATGGTCGTTCCAGGAGGCTGGATCGCAGATAATATACTAGGTCATCAAAAAGCAGTATTAATAGGAGCTTTAATTATAGCGTTAGGGCATTTTACTTTAGCCATACCTATTGAGCAGACGTTCTTTTTAGGTCTGATTTTTGTTGTATTAGGTACTGGCCTTCTGAAAGGAAACATTTCCACTATCGTTGGTCAGCTTTATGAAGGCCAAGATGATAAGAGAGACTCCGGCTATACCATTTTTTATATGTCCATCAATATAGGCTCAACTCTTGGGTTTTTAATTTGTTCATACTTAGGTGAAAAAATTGGTTGGCATTGGGGGTTTGGTGCAGCAGGGATAGGAATGACTTTTGGTGTAATCCAATATATTAAACACAAACACTTATTGGGAGATGCTGGCATGCACCCCAATGAAATGTCAGATGAAAAGCGTAAAAAGTATACCAATTATTTAAAGGTATCCCTTGTGGGAATGTTTGCGGTCATAGGAGCCGGCCTGCTTGGTTTTTTTACTATTGATCCAAGATTTTTTGCTGAGCAATTCGCATATTTTCTTACAATCATCGCGGGTTTGTATTTTGTTTATTTATTTCTTTTTGCTGGACTCAACGTTAATGAAAGAAAAAATTTAATTCTATTATTTCTACTCTTTGTAGGAGCCGCTGCTTTTTGGTCGGGTTTTGATCAATCAGCAGGCTCATTAAATATTTTTGCCAGAGACTATACAGATTTATCAATTGCCGGATACGAGATTCCGGTTGGATGGCTTCAGTTTGCAAATCCAGTGATTGTCGTTTTATTTGCACCAATCTTTGCGGGTATTTGGGCCCAATTAGCTAGAAAAAATTTAGATCCATCATTACCTATTAAATTTGCAATTGGACTTTTGTTTATGGCGTTGAGTTTTCTTATAATGATTTTTGCTGTAAAAATAGCTATCGAATCATCTCCTGTGGGTATGCAATGGCTTCTCTTAACTTACCTTTTTCAAACTTGGGGCGAATTAGCTCTATCTCCAATTGGTTTATCTGCATTTTCTCGTTACGGTCCCAAGCGATACATGGGACAGATGTTTGGCTTGTGGTTCTTAGCCAGTGCAATTGGAGGCGTCCTAGCAGGACTGCTTGGAGGAGAGGCCCTAGATGGGGGGCTTGAGACTATCTCACCAGTTTTTGAATTTATGATTCAGTATTATCTAATCATTGCCGTTGCTTTAATTGCATTATCTTTTGTAATAAAAACAGCAGAAGATTAAGGGTTTTTAGCTAGTTTGATTATTTGTTTCAACAAGAATCTGTTGGTAAATCTCTTGCAATAAGGCTAAATCTGTCACGGAGATTTTCTCATCTATTTTATGAATCGTTTGATTCCTTGGCCCTAGCTCAATAACCTCTGAGCCAGATGGAGAAACCCATCTCCCATCAGAAGTACCGCCACCATTATCAATTATCGCTTCCTTACCATTTATCTTTTTTAAAGCTGTTTGAATAATTGATAGTAGCTCAGTTTTTTTTGTTAAATAAGGTTGAGCATTTAAAGTCCAATCTATTTCAAATGAACATTTTGATTTTTCTAAAACTTGAATAAATCTTTCTTTGAGCGATTCTTGGCTCGATTCTGGAGAAAACCTAAAGTTGAAGAGCATGTTTAAATGTCCTGGAACAACATTTGTAGCGCCAGTTCCTGAATCAATATTTGAAATTTGAAATGATGTTGGATCGAAATGTTCATTGCCTTGATCCCAAGTAATTTTGTTGAGTTCATTGATAATAGGTCCTACCTCCAAAATAGGACTTAAAACTTTGTGAGGGTATGCAACATGACCTTGCTTACCGATCAACCTAAGCTTGCCACTCAGAGATCCTCTTCGGCCAACTCTCAAGACGTCTCCTACACTGTCAGACGAACTCGCTTCACCGACTAGGCAGTAATCAATAAATTGATTTTGATTAGTCAATGAGTCTATCAAAGTATTAATTTTTCCATCAGCTGGTTCGCCTTCTTCATTGCTAGTTAACATAACCCAGATTTGAAAATTAGGGTTTGGGTTGTCAGCTAAAAAATTTTTTATTGATTCAATGAAGACTGCAACACTACCTTTCATATCTGCTGCTCCCCTTCCAATTAAATCTCCATCTACTATATTTGCCTCAAACGGATGTGACGTCCATTCCTCTTCTGGACCAGAGGGCACAACATCAGTATGCCCAAGATAGCAAAATACTTTTCCTGAATCTCCATACTTAGCCAATAGCGTTTCACAATTTAGCTCAGGAATTTTCTCTATTTGAAAACCCAGGGGAATTAACTCAGATTCTATAAGATCAAAGCAACCACCATCTTCCGGAGAAATGGACTTTATTTTAATGAGTGATTGGGCTAGTTCTAGTGCAGACATAAGTTTTTAGTTTTTATGAAGAGTTTCATTCAATGTTACAGATTTTGGATTAATTTTTGCTTCAATAGCTCCACTTTGAGAGTTCCTTATAAATAATAAATTATTTCGCCCCGCAAGCTCTGAAGCTTTTACAACTGCTTCAGGTTCATTATCAGAATTATACGTCATAATTTTTGATCCACCTGTAATATAAAGGCCTGCTTCAATAATGCAGTTGTCGCCCAGTGGAATGCCAAGACCAGAATTTGCCCCTAGCAAACAATTTTCACCAATGGATATTTTTATATTATTACCTCCTGACAGGGTTCCCATGGTGCTGCAGCCACCTCCTAAATCTGAGTTTTTGCCCACTACAACACCTGACGATATCCTTCCTTCTATCATTGCTGGCCCTAGTGTCCCAGCATTAAAATTTACAAAGCCTTCATGCATTATTGTTGTCCCTTCGCTTAGGTAGGCACCAAGTCTAACTCTGCTGGCATCTCCAATTCGGACACCGGGCGGGACAATATAGTCTGTTAAACATGGAAATTTATCGATTGATTGAATTTTAAGCACTTGATTATTTGTTTTTGCAGAAAGAATTCTTTGATCAATTTGATTGAGCTCAATTGGTCCATTGCTTGTCCATGCAACATTGAGGAGATACTCGAATAAGTTTTCGAGATTTAGCGAATTAGGTACAAAGTGCTTGTACGAGAGTAGATGTAGCTTTAAATATGCTTCCTCAATAGATTTAATGGGTTGGTTATCTAGAATTCTGCATAAAACCAAAGTTTTATTTTCATCAAGGTTGCTAATTGCATTAATTAAAGTTTCATCCTGAAGATTGAGCGATACAGCATCTGTTATCTCAGTTACATTGCTAGCCATCAAGGCATCCCATGTCTCATAGTTATGACTGAATTCACCTTCATCATTTTTAAAACTTATGCATGGAAAAAAGGTATCCAATGAGTTACCCGACGCGCCTTTAGTTGCAATACCAAGGCCTATTAATGGGAAGTTTTTCATATGCTTATTATAGGCAGTCTTGATCTTTATTGAAGTGCTTACAGGCTCTTTAGTTTCTTTTGAAGTTGATTGGTTTTATTTTGAGAAATGCATGATTTCGTCCTTTCATCCATTACTGTGAAATTATCCTCTACTTTTTCACCAAGAGTTGTAATTCTAGCTGATTCAATACTTACACCATGATCCAAGAATATGTTTGCTACTTTAGATAGCAATTGAGGTTGATCCAAGGTTTCTAGTGTGACCAGACTGGCATCTCTCTTATTGGTAGGAGATATATGTACTTTGGTAGGGTATTCAAATACTTTTTTGAATACTCTTTTTGATTTAGTGATTGCTTTGGAATATTTAGAGACGATTGCACTAATAATTTTTTCTTCAATATTTTGAATATCCCGTTGAATCAAATTTCCTCCAAGGATTTTATGCCTGCAAATAAAAGTATTCATGGCATATTTCCCATCTTGGGTTGTATGAATATCTGAGTCTATGGTTTCTAGCGAAAGCTGCTCTAAGCCTCTAACAGTTTTCAAGAATAAACCAGCTTGATTGCTAGTGAAGATAAATATTTCAATTAGATTTTTTCTGCTTCTTACAAAAACAGATGTTTTTCTTTTGGAAGCAGCAACAGTTTTTGCGTGATTTGAAAGTTGCTCTAACTGATATTTAGAAAAATAGGAATCTGGCAATTGATCCCATACCTCATTCAAGAATTCATGCCCTTGCTTGACAGTGCTTGATGAAGCAACTTTTCTCTCATCAACAATTGATTGATTGGATTGTACTTCCTCAAGATTCAGCTTTCTTCTTGAGGACAGATAGAGCTGCTTCAATAAGTCATGTTTCCAAGAGTTCCATAGGGTTGGATTGGTGCCTCTTATATCATTGATGGTAAGCATATAAATATAATTAAGCTTTTCTATGGTGCTAACATTTTTAGTAAAATTAGTGATGGTTTCAGGATCATGCACATCTGTCTTTTGTGATATAGATGACATGATTAAATGATTTTTTACCAGCCAAGATAATAGCTCAGTATCATGAATAGAAAAATTTAACCTTTTGCAAAATTTCTCGACTATTTTTTCTCCTATTTCAGAATGATCTCCACCTTTGCCTTTTCCAAGATCATGAAAAATTCCAGCAAGATATAAAAGTTCAATTTTGGGTAACTTGTTTATTAGCTCATGTTCAATTTTCATTGAAGAATCAGCTTTTCCAATTTGCATTTGCCTCATGTTTCTTACAACCTTAAAAGTATGTTCATCAACGGTATATACATGGAACATGTCGAACTGCATTTGACCTTCAATTTCTCCAAATTCCGGAATGAGCAATCTCATCAGGCCAAGCTGTTTAAGTTTTTTGAGAATGGTTGATAGATTTGTGGTTGATCTAAGTATTTGAAGGAATTGACCGCCTGCTTCAGGTAACAAAAAATAGTTTGGATTGATCTTGGGTAGAGACTCTTGAATCTTTTTGATTGATTTAAAGTCTAGCCCATTAATTTTTTTTAGTTTTCCAACCTGGATCAAGCTATCTAAAATTAACTCCGGTCTTTTAATCAGATCAACGCTATCTGCAATTCCCATTCGATCTTTAAATATGTAATAGTTTTTTGTATATGGTCTTTTTAATAAAGCTAATTGATCATCATATGCCTGAAAAACGAGTTCATTAAAATCGGATAGGTTGGATGCATGCAGAAAAAAAATTCTCATAAATTTCTCAACAGCAGACGACTTTTTTGATGCTCTTAGCTTAGACTTTTTAGCAAACAAAAGCTGATTCTCAAAGCTAATACGATTTGAGCTGCTTTGTAGGTTAAGAAAAAATCTTAAGGTTTTAATATGAGCATATGATTGGTTGATATTGGTTATTTCTTTTGTAGAGAAAAGTTTTGCGGATTTGCAATCTTGTAATTTTTTTAATTCAAAGCAATGCTCCAAAATCCATAAAGCGGTTTGAAAATCTCGCAAGCAACCTGGAGATTCTTTTAGATCTGGTTCAAGACTGAATTCGGTAGAGTCAAAAGATTGAAATCTAAGATGTTGTTCAAGTTTTTTAGCCTTAAAAAATTTAGTTTTCTTCCATTGTTTTGAAATTTTCTTTAAATCACTGTTTAAGCTAACAATTTTATTTTTTTTACAGAAAATAATTCTATGAGAGAGATATGAAGTAAATTCTTTAAGATCAGATCTAGTAATATTTTCAATATCCTTAACCGTTCGAACCGAATGCCCAACTTTTACTTTTAGAGTCCAAAGCCATCCAATGAAATCTTTAATTTCTTCAATTTTCTTTGTTTTTCGGTCAAATTGAATAATAGAGAGATCAATGTCAGAGGACGGAAATAGCTCTTTTCGTCCGTAGCCCCCAAGTGCGATTAAGGCAAAATCTGTTTCAAGCTCTCTTTGTAAGAACTCCTTTTTGATAATCTCATCAAATTTATTTGATCTCTTTTTGAGATAGGATTGAATTAATTCAGGCTTATTAAATACAGCGTGAAAATTTTTTTCAAAGTCGAGATTTATGCTTTCTAAAGAGTAGCTCAAAAGGACTCTTCAGTGCGTTTAGTTAGAACCTCCACGCCAGATGCAGTAACCGCAAGAGTATGCTCCCATTGAGCAGAATTTCTTCCATCTTTTGTTTCTACAGTCCACCCATCACTTAAGAGCTTTGTATGTTTTGAGCCTTGATTGATCATAGGCTCAATTGTAAAACACATGCCTTCTTTGATTTCGAGACCTCTACCAGTTTTGCCATAATGAAGAACCTGAGGTTCTTCATGGTAAACCTGTCCAATTCCATGGCCGCAATAATCCTCTACCACTGTGTAATGATTCTTTTCTGCATGCTCTTGAATAACTGCGCCTATATCGCCTAGGTGCGCCCCAGGTTTTACTACATCAATTGCTTTGTACAAACATTCTTGGGTAACTTTTACGAGTCTTTCATTATGAGGCTGAGTTTTACCAACCAAGAACATTTTAGATGTATCGCCATGCCATCCATTACGAATGACTGTTACATCTATATTTAAAATGTCCCCATCTTTAAGTATTTTTTTCTCTGAAGGAATTCCATGGCAGATTACTTGATTAACGCTTGAGCAGATTGTTTTTTCAAAACCGTTGTAACCCACATTTGCAGGAATAGCTTTTTGTTCATCAACAATAAAGTCATAGCACTTTTTATCCAAGTCTTCAGTGCTCACCCCAGGTACAACAAATGGGGTAATCATTTCTAATACTTCTGCTGCCAATTGGCCAGCAATTCTCATCTGAGATATTTGTTGTTGATTTTTTAAATTTATCTTCATTTTTTTAAAAATTTAATGGACGTTGAGGACTTATCAATATAAAGTACCCTTTTAATGCCAGCGCACAATTTTAGCTCATTAAATCCTCAATTTTCACAATTTTTTTCTATCTTTTTCACCTTTTTTGAGGAAAATCATTAATGTCTTTTCCTGCTATGTTGGTCCTCGAAGATGGCTCGATCATCGAGGGCATTGGGTTTGGTGCAATGGAGCCTTCAGTTGGTGAAATTGTATTTAATACTTCTATGTCAGGATATCAAGAAATTATTACCGATCCATCATATGCAAAACAAATCATAGCTTTTACTCATCCACATATTGGAAATACTGGTATTAATGACGATGACAGTGAATCTGATAACATTTTTGCCTCTGGAATTGTGATTAAAGATTTGCCAAATCATTATAGTAATTGGCGTGCAACACAATCTCTTGATAGTTTCCTGGCATCAAAGAAAACTATTGGAATCTCAAATATTGATACCAGAGCATTAACAGCAAAATTAAGAGATCATGGTTCCCTCAAAGCCTGCATAACACCAGGAGACAAGAGCACTTTATCATCAGCTAAAGAAGCTTTGAATCAATTTAGTGGATTGGAAGGGCTTGATCTTGCAAAGGAGGTATCAACCAACAAACCTTTCTCTTGGGATGAGGGCACCTGGCCAAATTATCAAGATGTCAAAAATGAAAAACTAATAGTTGCAATTGATTTTGGTGTAAAGAAAAATATTTTAAGGCTTTTAAGAAGACATGTAGGAAAAGTAGAAGTAGTAAATGCTCAAATCAGTTTTGAGGATCTGATGGAGCTAAAACCAGATGGAGTATTCTTATCAAATGGGCCTGGAGATCCTGAGCCTTGTTATTATGCAATTAAATTAATTCAGCAGCTGCTTGATATTAATATGCCAATATTTGGAATATGTTTGGGGCATCAACTGCTTGCTCTCTCTGGTGGCTGCAAAACATATAAGATGAAGTTTGGTCATCATGGTGCAAATCATCCCGTGCAAGATCTTGAATCCAAGGTAGTCTTCATAACTAGTCAAAATCATGGCTTTGCGGTTGAGTCATCAAGTCTGCCTGAAAATATTGAACCCACGCATATCTCGTTATTTGACAAAAGCCTGCAAGGTATTTCTTTTAAGGACAAGCCTGCATTTAGTTTTCAAGGCCACCCAGAGGCCAGTCCCGGACCTCATGAGCTAGAAGAGCTTTTTACAAAATTTAATTTAATGATTGAGAATAATGCCTAAAAGAACTGATATTAAATCTATCTTGATCATTGGTGCTGGGCCAATAATTATAGGCCAAGCTTGCGAGTTTGATTATTCGGGGGCTCAGGCTTGTAAAGCTCTCAAGGCCGAAGGATTTAGAGTCATCCTAGTCAACTCTAATCCAGCAACTATTATGACCGATCCTCTGCTTGCAGATGCTACATATATTGAACCTATTCATTGGAAGTCAATTGAAAAAATAATTGATAAGGAGCGTCCAGATGCATTGCTACCGACTATGGGAGGGCAAACTGGCCTTAATACAGCTTTGACATTAGCAAAAGAGGGAGTGTTAAAAAAATATAATGTTGAGCTGATTGGTGCATCAAGAGAAGCTATAGATAAAGCAGAAGACAGAGAACTCTTTGATAAAACTATGAAAAGTATTGGGATCGAGACTCCAAGCTCTGGAATTGCGCATTCAATGAAGGAGGCTTTAAAAGTTCAAGAGAGTCTTGGCTTTCCATGCATTATTCGTCCTTCTTTTACCCTCGGTGGATCGGGGGGCGGAGTTGCTTACAACATTCAGGAATTTAAGGAAATCTGTGAGAAGGGTCTAGATCTCTCGCCAACAACTGAGTTATTAATTGATGAATCTTTGCTTGGTTGGAAGGAGTTCGAGCTCGAGGTTGTAAGAGATAAAAATGATAATTGCATCATTATATGCTCGATAGAAAACCTTGATCCAATGGGAGTACATACTGGAGATTCAATTACAATTGCACCAGCGCAAACATTAACAGATAAAGAGTATCAAATTTTACGTGATCAATCTTTTAAAATTCTTAGAGAAATAGGGGTTGAGACTGGTGGAAGCAATGTTCAATTTGGCATTAATCCTGAAAATGGAAGAGTGGTTGTAATCGAGATGAATCCTAGAGTGAGCCGTTCATCTGCATTGGCTTCAAAAGCAACCGGTTTTCCAATTGCCAAAGTTGCTGCGTTATTATCTGTTGGATTTACACTGGATGAATTACAGAATGATATTACTAATGGGTTAACACCTGCATCATTCGAACCATCTATTGATTACATAGTTACAAAAATTCCAAAGTTTGCTTTTGAAAAATTTCCTCAGGCAGACGATAGACTTACTACTCAAATGAAATCTGTTGGTGAAGTAATGGGTATTGGAAGGACTTTTCAAGAATCTCTTCAAAAAGCCCTACAAAGCCTAGAGGAAGACTTGCATGGTTTCGAAAGCATCTTAGATAATTCCTCTAACCAAAATGAAACCCTCCGCTATCAACTAACTTTTCCTGGCTCTAGGAGGATTTTATATGTTGCAGAAGCAATAAGGCTTGGCTGGGAATTAGATCAAATAAACCAATTAACGGGAATGGATTTTTGGTTTCTGCACCAAATTATCGATTTAATTGATGAGGAAAACATTCTTCAGGATAAGAAACTTCATGAATTAGATTTTGCGAAAATGCTTAATCTCAAACAAAAAGGATTTGCTGATCACAGAATTGCTAAATTAACTAGATCAACTTCTCAAGATGTAAGAAACCTAAGAAAGAAACTGGGTGTTATGCCTTCTTTTAAGAGAGTCGATACTTGTGCTGCTGAATTTGCTACTGAAACTGCATACATGTACTCAGCCTACGAGGGCGAGTGTGAATCTCGCCCCACGAGCAATAAAAAAGTTATTGTTTTAGGCAGCGGTCCAAACAGGATTGGTCAGGGTATAGAGTTTGACTATTGTTGTGTTCATGCCTCCTTTGCACTTCAAGAGGAGGGGTATGAATCTATTATGATTAATTGTAATCCTGAAACTGTTTCTACAGATTATGACACTTCTAATAGATTATATTTTGAACCAATTACAGAAGAAAAAGTCTTAGATATTATTGATCTAGAAAAACCTGAGGGGGTTATTATTCAATTTGGTGGACAAACACCTTTGAAGCTTTCTGAAGTATTACTATCAAATGATGTAAAAATACTTGGTACAGATGTTGATGCCATCGATAGATCAGAGGATAGGGAAAGATTCCAATCTCTTGCTAACCAATTGCACTTAAAGCAACCTCCTAACAGCACAGTGAAAAATCTTCAAGAGGCGCTAGAGGTATCTGAAGAAATTGGATTTCCAATAGTTGTTAGACCTTCATATGTGCTTGGTGGCAGGGCAATGGAGCTTGTTCACACCCAAGTTGAGCTTCAAAAGTATTTAAAAGAAGCTGAAGAGGTCTCAGACCAAAAACCAATTTTACTTGATGGATATTTAACTGATGCAATTGAAGTCGATGTAGATGTTATTTCTGATGGCAGCGATATTGAGATTGGAGGTATTTTGCAACATATTGAGCAAGCTGGAATACATTCTGGAGACTCTGCTTGTTCATTGCCGCCATACAGCCTTTCTGAAAAAGTAATTCAAGAAATTGAAATCCAAGCTAAGAAAATTGCTAAAGAGTTGAATGTTATTGGGTTGATGAATATTCAATTTGCTGTTCAAGATGAAGATGTTTTTATTATTGAAGTTAATCCCAGGGCCTCAAGAACCGTACCATTTATATCTAAGTGTTTAGGAGAGTCATTGGTAAAATCTGCAACTAAAGCCATGGTTGGAAAAACATTAAAAGAGATAGGTTTTTCTAATGAGCTACCTAAAAATTATTTTTTTGTAAAAGAAGCTGTTTTACCTTTTGATAAGTTTCCTGCTGTTGATCCTATTCTTGGCCCAGAAATGAAATCTACTGGAGAGGTAATGGGAATTGGTTCATGTTTTGGAGAAGCATATGCAAAAGCTCAACGAGCAGCAAATAAAATTTTTCCTGATTCTGGCCTAGCCTTTATAAGTGTTAAAGAATCTGATAAAAAATATTTACCTAATTTAGTTCCTTTGCTTCTTGAGCAAGGATTTTCATTAATTGCTACAAAAGGAACAGCAGATTCCATAAAAGCGCTTGGATATGATGCACAAATTATAAATAAAGTAACCGAAGGAAGGCCGCATATTGTTGATGAGCTTTTGAATAACAAGGTAAATTTATTGATCAATACTACTGAGGGACGTCAATCTATTGAGGACTCTGCATCTATTAGAAGAACTGCACTACAAAACAAACTATTTTGTGTCACTACAATTTTTGGCGCATTTGCAATCTTGGAAGCAATGGGCACTAATTCAGATGACTGGATTTATAATTCTCTTCAAGAAATCAATTAATTTCTTTCATTTGATATAATCAATTTATGGATAAACTTCCCATAACAAAAGCTGGAGAGCAAGATCTCGCTGAAAAGCTTCGTAAGCTAAAAACAAAAGATAGGCCTGAAATATCTCAAGCTATTGCAGAGGCTCGTGCTCATGGAGATCTTAAGGAAAATGCTGAGTACCACGCTGCAAAAGAACAGCAAGGTTTTATCGAGGCAAAAATTCAAGAAATAGAGCACGCACTTGCAAATGCTCAGGTCATCGATGTGAAGGATATACCTGAGACCGGCAGGGTTGTTTTTGGTGCTACGATAGATTTATATGACTTAACTAATAATAAATCTATTACTTACAAAATTGTTGGCAATTTAGAATCTGATCCTGAAATAGGATTAATATCTATTCAGACACCAATTGCGCAAGGTTTAATGGGAAAAAACGTTGGTGATGAGGTCTCTATATCAACTCCATCTGGAACTATTGATCTTGAAATTGAAAAAGTGCAGCATTTGTAAAATTTATGCATGCTGATTCCTGGGCGTTAAAAGCAAAAAAGCTGGGTTTTAGGTCTCGAGCTGTTTTTAAATTAGAAGAAATTTTAACTAAAACCAAAACTGTTAAAAAAAATAGTTTAGTACTGGATATAGGTTCTGCTCCAGGAGGCTGGTCGGAGTTGATAAAAGCTTTGATTCCCTCATCAAAAGTTTATGCAATAGACCTTTTACCAATGAACCCAATTAAGGGTGTAATGTTCTTTCAAGAAGATATTGCAAACATTGATGAAATTGAAAAAATTTTCCTACTTAAATCAAAATTTGATCTTGTTATTTCAGATTTAGCCCCCAATTTAACTGGTATAAGAGCTGTTGATGAAGAAAACATATTTGAATTAAATATTACTACTCTTAAAACAGCTGTGAACTATTTAAGCAAAAGTAATGGAGCATTCATTATTAAAACGTTTCAAAATAGTTTATTAAAAAAATTAAGAACTGAAATGGAAAAGAGCTTCCATTTAGTTCAAACTTATAAACCTGCTGCTTCAAAGAGCAAGTCAGCAGAAATTTATTTATATGGAGAAAGGCCACTATGAATTCAGTATTTAAAAATGCACTAGTTTGGGTGTTATTAGGTTCAGCTTTAATATTTATATTTAATAATGTTGAAAATGCATCATCTGCAAAAAGGGAGATGATTTCATACAGTCAGTTTAAACAAGAGGTCCTTTCAGATCGGATTGCTAAGGTAGTTTATAAAGGTGATCAGATGACCATCTTTGGTGAGCGTCTTGATGGCACAAGATTTGAAACTCGTCACCCAATATACAAAAGAGATGAATCTGTTGATAATGCAATAGAAGAGCATGGAGTCATTACTGTTTTTGAAAGTGTGGAGCAACCTTCTATATGGTCCCAACTTTTAGTAGGAGCTTTCCCCATTTTGTTGCTCTTAGGTATCTTCTTCTTTTTTATGCGACAAATGCAAGGCGGCATGTCAGGGAGAGGCGGACCAATGGCATTTGGTAAGAGTAAAGCAAAGTTGATGGAAGGTGGAAAAGTTACTACCACCTTTGAGGATGTTGCGGGCTGTGAAGAAGCTAAGCAAGATGTTCAAGAGTTGGTAGATTTTTTAAGAGATCCGACTAAATTTCAAAAATTAGGCGGTAAAATTCCAAGAGGCGTCTTAATGGTAGGTCCTCCAGGTACTGGTAAAACCCTTTTAGCAAGAGCTATTGCTGGAGAAGCTAAGGTTCCATTTTTCTCTATTTCTGGTTCAGACTTTGTCGAAATGTTTGTTGGTGTTGGCGCATCAAGAGTAAGAGATATGTTTGATCAAGCCCAGAAGAACTCACCATGTATCGTTTTCATAGACGAAATTGATGCAGTTGGCCGCCACAGAGGCGCAGGCATGGGAGGGGGACATGATGAAAGAGAGCAAACACTTAACCAGTTACTTGTTGAAATGGATGGTTTCGATGGTAATGACGGTGTGATTGTTGTTGCGGCAACTAATAGACCTGATGTTTTAGATCCTGCTTTGCTAAGACCAGGGCGTTTTGATAGACAGGTTGTTGTTGATTTGCCCGATCTAAGGGGTAGAGAACAGATCCTCAAAGTTCACATGAAGAAAGTTCCACTCTCAAAAGACGTTGATGCATTAGTAATAGCTAGAGGAACGCCAGGCTTTTCTGGGGCAGACCTTGCAAATTTAATAAATGAAGCTGCTTTATTTGCCGCGAGATACGGCGATAAGAAAGTTGATCAAAATCACCTAGACTTAGCCAAGGATAAAATCATGATGGGCCCAGAGCGTAAATCGATGATTATGACTGATGATCAAAAAAGGATTACCGCATATCATGAAGCCGGGCATGCCATAGTTGGACGCCTCAGTCCTGAGCATGATCCAGTGTATAAAGTCACAATTATCCCAAGAGGAAGAGCCCTCGGCGTAACAATGTTTTTACCAGAAGAAGATAGATATATGCAAAGTAAGCAATATCTTCATAGTAGAATTGCTGCTCTATTCGGTGGAAGAATTGCTGAAGAAATTATTAATGGTAAAGACGGAATTACAACTGGCGCATCCAACGACATTGAGGTGGCAACTGGAATCGCTACCAATATGGTTACAAAATGGGGCCTATCAGATTTAGGTCCTCTAAAATATGGTGAAGACGACTCAAGCCCTTTTTTAGGAAGATCTGCATCTATGGCTCCTAAAGGCATTGGTGGTGAAACATCGAACAGTATTGATTTAGAGGTAAAGAAAATAATTGACATCAATTATAAAAAAGCCACTAAGCTTCTTAAAGATAATCTTGATAAGTTACATACCATGGCCGAGTCTTTGTTAACTTATGAGACCATTGATGCAGACCAAATTGATGACATTATGGCTGGAGCTAAACCTAGAGCACCAAAAGACTGGGATGAGCCCAAAACACCAAAGAGCAAAACTTCTAAAAAAACTTCCATAAAGGGTCCTGCAGAAGAGTTATAATCTTTTCCCATGACTATAAAATTTGGTACTGATGGTATTCGGGGTCCAGTTGAATCCGAGATAACGCCTGAAGTTTGTCTTCGAATCGGACATGCTGCAGGAGTTGTGTTGAAAGAAATGGGCTGGGAAACAGTACTTATTGGCAAAGATACACGCGTTTCAGGTTATATGCTCGAATCAGCTCTTCAAGCTGGGTTTATTGCTGCAGGAGTAAATGTTAGATTGCTTGGCCCATTGCCAACTCCCGGGGTTGCATATCTCACAAGATCATTAAGAAACCAATTTGGGTTAGTAATCAGCGCATCTCATAACGATTATTTAGATAATGGAATTAAGCTATTTGCTGGTACCGGTGAAAAAATTTCTAAAGATGCCGAGAAAAAAATAGAAAAACTACTTGAAGGGGATTTAAAGCCTGTTCAAACTGCCGAGCTTGGCAAAGCAAGAAGGTTTGATGAATCAGGTGACAGATATATTGAATTCTGCAAATCAACTGTCCCGGCCGATGTTTCATTCGAATCATTAAGAATAGTTTTAGATTGTGCAAATGGAGCCTGTTACAAGGTAAGCCCTTCAATTTTGAGGGAGTTGGGGGCAGAAGTAATTTCAATAGGTACTGAGCCAGATGGATACAATATCAATCAAAAATGCGGCTCCACATATCCAGAAAGAGCCAAAGAGGAGGTTATCAAACAAAGAGCTGATTTTGGTATTGCCCTTGATGGAGATGGAGACCGAGTTGTATTGATCGATAGAAAAGGTAATATTTTAGATGGTGACGATATTATGTATATTCTTGCATACGCTAATCCTAATAGAACTGGTCAATGGTCTGGAATAGTTGGGACTGCAATGACAAATTTAGGTTTCGAAGAGGCTGTTAAAAAATTAGGCTACAAATTTAAAAGAGCTGATGTAGGTGATAAGTATGTCAGTCAGATGCTGCAAAAAAAAGGTTGGATGCTTGGAGGAGAGCCCTCTGGTCACATCATTTGCCGTGATTTAGTAAGCACAGGAGATGGGACAATCGCCGCATTAAAAGTTATATCTTCCTTATTAATTTTAGAAAAAGATCCCGAAGATATTTTACGTAATTATACAAAAATGCCTCAAATCAATATAAATGTAGAAGTTAAAAATAAAGATGTACTTTCTGATTCTGATATTCAAAAAAAAATTAAAGAAATTGAATCAGATCTCACAGTTGGCAGAGTTTTAGTCAGACCCTCCGGAACTGAAAGCAAGATAAGAGTGATGGTTGAATCAGATGATGAGATAACTGCAACAAAATATGCAAAAGACATTGCAACAATGTTTAAAAAGTAATCTATGTCATTGTGCCTAGTAGCAAATTGGAAACTAAATGGTTCAAAAGAATTCAATCATCAATGGGCACTTGAATTTTTTAAAAACTTTAATGGCCAAAATTTTTCTTCTATTGGCATTGCTCCTGCTTCCATATACATAGATCATTTAAAGAAAGTTATTGCTGATAAAAGTATCAAGATTGGTGCTCAAAATATTGATTTAGTAGAAACGGGTCCACGCACTGGAGAAATCTCTGCATCTATGATTAAAGATCTAGGCTGTGAATTTAGCATTATTGGGCATTCTGAAAGGCGTATATTGTTCCATGAAACAAACCAGATTATTTGCCACAAATTAATTCAAGCTAACAATAACTTTGTAGTTCCAATTTTATGTGTAGGCGAATCAATGCAAGAAAAACAAGATAATACTACTTTCAAGGTAATTGAACAGCAGATTATTGGAGCTTTGAAGGATGCCAGTGAGTTGAGTGCTATCATCATTGCATATGAGCCTGTGTGGGCGATCGGTTCTGGAAAAATACCTAACCCGAAAGAAATAAATTCAATGCATGAAATGATCAAAGATGTAGTACAATCTCGTTTCCCAAAAATTGGTTTAGAATCAGTTTTGTATGGAGGAAGTGTAAATCTTGAAAATGCATCATGCTTGTTTGAACAAAAAAACATTGATGGAGCATTGATAGGTGGATCTTCTTTGGATGGAAAAGAATTTGCATTAATTGCAAATGTCTTCAACGATTTGAGAGTTTAAAAATGATTATTACAGCAATAAAAATTATATGCATAATCCTCGCAATAGTACTAATTGTTTTAGTGATATTGCAACAGGGAAAAGGTTCAGATTTAGGCTCAGCTTTTGGAGGGGGATCTTCAAATTCAATGTTTGGCGCAGTAGGGCCATCCAATTTTCTTGGAAAATTGACTGCATTTATTGCGGCTCTTTTTTTGATATTAAACCTAGCTCAGGCAGTCTTGTTAAAAAATGCTAACACCGAAGTCTTATTTACTGATGAAGAGATTCAAGAAGCAACAAAAGTAATAGAGATCCCAGTAGAGTAATTCAATAAAATCGCTGATTCTTATTATCAGATATGGTGCCGAAAGCGGGACTTGAACCCGCACGAGCTTTCGCTCACTAACCCCTCAAGCTAGCGTGTCTACCAATTCCACCACTTCGGCAAAGTGGGAGATTATAACAAGATAAATTTTTATTACTGAAATAAATTTGAATTAACTTGACCTTAAGTACATGCTTTCTATACACTCTATTTCTCTGCGATGCGGGGTGGAGCAGTCTGGTAGCTCGTCGGGCTCATAACCCGAAGGTCGTTGGTTCAAATCCAGCCCCCGCTACCAGTAAATTAGATACGAACTGGGGCAATTGCCCCATTTTTATTTTTAGAGATATGAGAATAGAAGAAATAGAAGATGCCATCAAGCCTGTTGTGACCAGTCATGGTTGTGAGCTTTGGGGTGTCGAATTATTAA
Organism: SAR86 cluster bacterium AG-313-D11; assembly: GCA_003284215.1. Taxonomy (GTDB): domain Bacteria; phylum Pseudomonadota; class Gammaproteobacteria; order Magnimaribacterales; family D2472; genus D2472. The sequence continues at coordinate 302,982 of QBVW01000001.1, forward strand.
GAGGTAAAAAGAGGCCTACGATAAGAGTTTATATTGACGCAATTGCCGGTGCCACGATAGAGGATTGTGAAAAAGTAGCTAAGGATCTTAACTATGAGCTTGCATTAAATGATGCATTTTTAGATGAGGACTATGTTCTAGAGGTATCTACACCAGGTATAGATAGAAAGTTTTTTAAAGCTGAGCAATTATCAGCATTTCTCAAAGAGGAATTTGATTTAAAGTTAAGAGAAATTAAAAACGGTAAAAAAAGTCATGTAGCTAGGCTGATAGATGTAAACAATGATGAAATCTTGTTTCATTGTGGAGAAGAAGAAATGAGTTTAAATTTTATAGATCTTGATCTCTGTCGATTAAAACCAAATTTTGAAGAACTTATGAGGGCAAACAAATAATGGAAAGTATTGAAATTTTAGCAGTTGTTGAATCTGTTTCTAACGAAAAAGGCATTGAGGAAAGCATAATCTTCGGAGCCTTAGAAACAGCTATTGCAAGTGCATCTCTTAGGCATTTTCATGAAGATGCAGATATATCAGTTTCGATTGATCGAGCTTCTGGAGAGTACTCAACTCACAGGCATTGGATTGTAGAAGATGAAAATTCTGAAGACTTTCATAAAGAGACTCATGTAACTGAATTAGATTCCAAGATGAATATTGGTGATACATTCTCCAAAGATGTAGATAATGTAGCATTTGGAAGAATTGAAACTCAAGCAGCTCGCCAAGTCATGATGCAGAAGGTTAGGGAAGCTGAAAGAGACACAATTGTTGCAATGTTTAAATCGCAAGATAATTCATTAATGAACGGAACTGTTAAAAGGGTGACTAGGGATAATATTATTGTAGATATTGGCAATGACATTGAAGCAATTCTTCCTAGAGATCAATTGCTGCCTGGTGAGATATATAAAATTAATGATAGGATGCGAGCGATACTCCAAATTAAAGAGATTGAAGGCAGAGGGTCTCAATTAATGCTTAGTAGAACATGCTCAGAGATGGTAACGGAATTATTCAGGATTGAAGTTCCTGAAATCAATGAAGATATCATTGAAATAAGAGGAATTGCGCGAGATGCAGGCTCAAGATCGAAAATTACTGTTAAAACAAATGATGGACGAATAGATCCAGTAGGTGCTTGTGTTGGAATGCGTGGCTCGAGAGTTCAGTCTGTTTCTGGGGAGCTTGGCAATGAAAGAATAGATATTATTATTTTTGATGACAATCCTGCTCAAATGGTAATTAATTCTCTTGCGCCTGCAAAAGTTGAGTCAATTGTTATGGATGAAGACTCTCGCTCAATGGAGCTAGCTGTAAATGAAGAAAATTTAGCTCTTGCGATTGGTTCAAGAGGCCAAAATATTAGATTAGCATCCAGACTTGTAGGATGGGAATTAAACATTATCAGCAGCAATGAAGCTGAAGCAAAAGAGAGAGTTGTGGAGGCAGAATTTCAAGCTAAGCTCATGGATACTTTGAGCATTGATGAAAAAGAGGCAGAAGCTCTTATTAGAGGGGGCTTTTTAACTTTTGATGATGTTGCTTATGCTGAAGATGGCAAACTATCCTCTGCTATGGAAATTGATGAGGCTAGGTCGCAAGAGATTAAAGCCAAAGCTGCAGATGCTGCTTTAATGGAAGCTATGGGCGAGATCACTCAAGAAGAATCAAATTTAGAATCACTTACAGAACTTGGTTTTAGCGATGAAGAGGTTGAAACCCTTGTCTCTAATGCTTTAAAAAGTAAAGATGATATTGCAGAGCTAGCTGTAGATGAGCTTCAAGATATTATTGAGGTAACTGAAAAGAGGGCTGCTGATATTATAATGAAAGCTAGAGAGAGCTGGTTTAATTAAAGAAGGAAGTTATTGCATTGGGACTTACTGTAAAAGATTTCGCAAAAACCTTAAAAATAAAGGATGATGCTTTATTGGAGAGAATGAAGGCTGCTGGACTTTCACATAATAAAGCTTCAGATGAAATAACTCCTGCAGATAAATTAGCAATACTTAAATCTTTAAAAGAACGAAAAAGTTCCGTATCTTCCTCAGTTACATCGTCCTCAAGCAGTGGGGGAGTGACTGTAAAATCAAAAGGCACTCTTTCTCAACCTGCATCTTCTTCACCCAGTACATCAGAGGGACTTACAGATAATATTGAGGCTAAAAGGCAAGCTGCTGCTGAAAATTTAAAAGAACAACAGCAAAAAAGAGAAGATCAAATTAAAGAAGCTATACGCTTAAAGCAAGAACAACAACAAGCAGCAAAGAAACAACAACAACAAAAACCTGCTGCTCAACAAAAACCTCAACAAAGAGTAAATGTAAAAGATCAACTTTCTCGTGCAGCCAAGGATTACTCTCGCAGAGAAACTAGTTTCAACGAAGGTACCGAGCATCAATTTGCAAAACCTGCTGAATTTATAAAACGTGATATAGAAATTCCAGAAATGATCCAAGTTGGTGAATTAGCTAAATTAATGTTTATAAAAGGCGGCGAGGTTGTGAAAGTTCTTATGAGCATGGGAGTTGCGGCATCTATCAATGACTCCATAGATCAGGAAACAGGGATCTTAGTAGTCGAAGAGTTAGGTCACAATGGCATTGCATTGACTGATTCATCTGTTGAGGATGAAATTATTGGAAAAATAAATTATTCGGATGCTCCGAAGGCAAGAGCGCCTGTAATCACTGTTATGGGTCATGTTGATCATGGTAAGACTACCTTGCTTGATTTTATTCGCAAGACTAAAGTTGTTGATGGAGAGGCTGGAGGAATAACTCAACATATTGGGGCATATCAAGTTCCTGTCGGTGATTCAGTAATTACATTTATAGATACCCCTGGTCACGCTGCGTTTTCATCTATGAGGGCCAGAGGAGCAAATACTACTGATGTTGTAATTTTAGTCGTGGCAGCAAATGATGGTGTTATGCCTCAAACAGAAGAGGCTATCAATCATGCTAAGGCTGCTGGAGTTTCAATCGTTGTTGCAATTAATAAAATGGACCTTCAAGGTGCAGATTTAGAAAGAATTAAAGGTGATTTAGCTGCAAAAGATTTAACTCCTGAAGATTGGGGTGGAAATATTCAGATGGTCCCAGTCTCTGCGTTAAAGGGAGATGGAGTTGATAAGCTTCTTGAGGCTGTAATTCTTGAATCCGAGCTTTTAGAGCTTAAGGCTCACCATGAGGGGCAAGCACAAGGCGTTGTTATTGAATCTGAATTAGATAAATTTAGAGGTGCTGTTGCAACGTTGCTTATTCAAAATGGTACCTTGAAAGTTGGGGATATGGTCGTTTGTGGTTCTGCTGTTGGAAAAGTAAAAAGTATTATCGGATCTGATGGCAGCAAATTAAAATTTGCTGAACCTTCTTTTGCTGTAGAGATCCTGGGTCTAAGCAGTGTTCCTGATGCTGGCGAAACCTTTCAAGTAGTAAAAAATGATAAAGAGGCACGTGAAATAGCTGAGTTTAGAGAGGGTAAACTCAAAGATCGAAAAATATTAAAACAAAGAGACGAAAGCCTTGGCAATATATTTGAGTCAATGGGTCAATCCGATAAAAAAGTGTTAAATGTTATCTTAAAATCTGATGTTGCAGGAACCTCTGAAGCAATTGTTGCGGCATTGGCTGATATAGGAAATGATGATGCATCTATTAAAGTCGTTGCATCAGGTGTTGGAGGCATTTCTGAATCAGATGCCAACTTAGCCCTAGCTTCAGATTCAATTATCTTAGGTTTCAATGTGCGCTCTGATAATGCAGCCAAGAAAATTGTTGAAGGCGAGGACCTAGTTCTTTCATATCACAGCATCATTTATGAATTAATAGATGAGGTTAAGGCTAGATTAAGCGGTTTATTGGATCCAATTGTCAAAGAGGAGATTGTGGGCACAGCTGAAGTTCTAGAAGTATTTAATTCTCCTAAATTTGGGCAAGTTGCTGGTTGTATGGTCATCGAAGGATCTATTTATAAAAGTAAGCCTGTAAGGGTGCTTAGGGATGATGTTGTAATCCATCAAGGTGAGCTTGATTCACTCAGAAGATTTAAAGATGATGTTGGTGAAGTTAAGTCTGGAACAGAGTGTGGAGTTGGTATTAAGAACTATAAGGACATTCGACCGGGTGATAAGGTAGAGGTTTTTGATAGAAAAGAAGAGGCTCAAAGTATTTCATAACATGTCTTCTACGAGATTGCCGAAGATAGAAGATTTCTTAAAAAAAGAAATATCTCAAATTATTTCTTCTCAAGTTAAAGATCCACGCTATAAATTCCTTAATATAGTTGATGTTAAATGTTCATCTGATCTTGGTATTGCAAAGGTTTTTTATACCATCATCAATGGAGATATTTCTAATTCACCTGACAACAAATCTCTTGAAAAATTTGCTTCAATGGTTAGATCTAAGCTTTCTAAATTCATGCAAATTAGAAGGGTCCCAAAACTCATATTTAAATTTGATGAAAGCCTTGAAAGATATAACAATATTGATGCATTATTAAATTCACTCAATGATTAATGGTTTTCTTTTAATCAATAAAGAATCTGGAATTACATCTTCTAGAGTAGTACAGATAATAAAAAAAAAATTTAACTTTAAAAAAGTTGGACATCTTGGTACTTTAGATCCTATGGCCAAAGGCCTTTTAATTCTTGCAATAAATAGAGCTACTAAATTTTCATCCCTTCTTTTAGAAAGTAACAAAACATATCAGGCAGAAGTAACACTGGGACAACAAACTGATACTGATGATGCAGAGGGAGAAATTACCTCAACCAACAAAGTGACATGCAGCAAGGATGAGGTAAATGTAAAGCTATTATCATTCCTTGGAGAAAGCCAACAATTCGCTCCAGCCTATTCAGCGCTTAAGTATCAAGGAAAACCAATGTATAAGTATGCAAGAGAAGGTATCAAGATTGATAAAGAAGCTCGGACAATCATCATTGATCAAATTTCTAATATCTCTATCAATCTTCCTAAAGTTTCCTTTGAAATAGTATGCTCGAAAGGAACTTATATTCGATCGATAGCAAGGGATCTAGGCAGTCAACTTGAATGCGGTGGCCACCTTTCAAACTTAATACGTACTAACCAAGAAAAATTTTTTATTAGTGAAGCTACTTCTATAGATGAAGCTTGTGAGGAGGATATTATTCCTCTTGAAAATGCATTTAAAAATTTAAATTCTATTACGCTTAATCAACTTGACACCAGTGCATTTATTAATGGCGTACCGCTAAAATTAAAAATAGATCATTTTGATTTATTGAGAGTATATGATTCATCTAAAAAATTTATTGCAATTGGAAAAAATACCTTACATGGCTTCAAGCACGAATACCTTGTTTAAAAGCTAAATAAGTAATAAGCTACACCATCTTGAACTTTAGATATGCAAGGTTTGAGTGATATTTTAGGAGCATATCCAAGGAGAATAAAATGGCTTTATTAAAAGAAGAAAAGAATAAAATTGTTAAAGAGTTTCAGAACAGCGATGCTGATACTGGCTCTCCAGAAGTGCAGATAGCGCTTCTTACAGAAAACATCAACAAACTCCAATCTCATTTTAAAATTCATAAAAAAGATCATCATTCAAGAACTGGTCTTATTCGCATGGTTAATTTAAGAAGAAAGCTACTAGCTTATCTAAAAAGAAAAAACCTAGAAAGCTATCAAGACATAATCAAATCTCTTAAATTAAGAGGCTAACAAAGGAAAATCGTGGAAGAAAATAAATTAAATACTCAATCCGTAGAGTTTGAATACGGAAATAAAACTGTCAAAATTGAAACTGGAAAAATTGCAAGACAAGCAACTTCTAGCATCATAGTAACAATTGATAACCTTGTTGTTATGACCACTATGGTTGCAAGAAAAGAAGCTGATCCAAGAAAAGATTTTTTCCCCTTAGCTGTTTTTTACCAAGAAAAATTTTATGCAGCAGGAAAGATTCCTGGTGGATACTTTAAAAGAGAGGCTCGACCAACTGAGCAGGAAACACTTACTTCAAGATTAATTGATCGTCCCATAAGACCACTGTTCCCAGAAGATTTCAAAAATGAAGTTCAAATTTTCTGCACTGTTCTTTCAGCTGATAAAAATATTAATCCCGATATAGCTTCTTTGATTGGTGCTTCTGCAGCACTTTCGATTTCTGGAGTACCCTTCCAAGGGCCTCTTGGTGCTGCAAGAGTGGGGTTCATCGATAGCAATTATGTCTTAAATCCATCTCCAGCAGAACTTGAGAATTCTATGTTAGATATGGTTGTTGCTGGTACAGAAGATGCAGTACTCATGGTTGAATCTGAAGCTAGTGAACTAAGTGAAGACTTAATGTTGGGCTCAGTTTTATTTGGACACCAAGAAATGCAAAAAGTTATTAAAGCTTGTTCAGATTTAAGAGCTAAGATTAATCCAACCCCATGGGAATTTACAGAAGATGAAGTTACAGCAGAGTTTAAAGCAAAAATAGCTGAAGGTCATACTGAAGAAATTTCTGCAGCATTTAAGATTGCTGATAAAGCAGATCGTGGTGAAGCAATCCATGTTATTAAAGATAAAATCAATGATTCTCATGAGGAATTAGATGATATTGAAAGAGGCAAACTGATGAATGCCTTTAAATCAGTTGAGAAAGATGTAGTGAGAAAAAGCATTCTTTCAAATGAACCTAGAATAGACGGCAGAGACCTTGATACCGTTAGACCTATATATGTTGAAACAAATGTTCTGCCAAGTGTACATGGCTCTTCTTTATTTACTCGAGGTGAGACTCAAGCAATAGTAGCCGCAACACTCGGATCAACGAGAGATGCTCAAAGAATTGAAAGTTTGAATGGTGAGCAATCAAATACCTTTATGTTGCATTACAATTTTCCTGCATACAGCGTGGGTGAGATTGGTATGCCACTTGGGCCAAAACGAAGAGAGATTGGTCATGGGAACTTGGCAAAAAGAGCTATAAAAGCTGTTCTTCCAGATTCTGAAGAATTTGGGTATACCTTAAGAGTTGTTTCAGAAATTACTGAATCCAATGGATCTAGCTCTATGGCTTCCGTTTGCGGAACTTCTCTTTCATTAATGGATGCAGGAGTACCTATTTCAAACCCAGTAGCGGGAATTGCAATGGGGCTCATTAAGGAAGAGAATGATTTTGCAGTTTTAACAGACATTCTTGGAGATGAAGATCACCTTGGCGATATGGACTTTAAAGTTGCTGGAACTAAAGAGGGTGTTACGGCATTACAAATGGATATAAAAGTTCAAGGAATAACAGCCGAAATTATGGAGTCTGCTTTAGAAAAAGCAAAAAATGCAAGAATGCATATTTTAGAGAAAATGAATGATGTGATTTCTGCACCAAAAGAATTATCAGATAATACTCCAGCGATGAAAAAGATTACAGTTCATCAAGACAAGATAAAGGAGATTATTGGTAAAGGCGGAGCTGTTATTAAAGGCATGCAAGCCGATACAGGAGCATCCGTAGATGTAAATGATGATGGTGTCGTAACTATATTTGGAGAAACACAATCAATTATGAAAGCCGCACTTGAAATCATCGAAGGCATAATAGAAGATCCTGAGCTCGATAAAGTATACGAAGGAAAGGTCGTTAAAATTGTAGACTTTGGCGCTTTTGTAAATATTTTACCTGGTAAAGATGGATTGCTTCATGTTTCCGAGATTTCTTCTGAGAGGGTCGAGAATGTTTCTGATGTCCTTAGCGAAGGTGATGTCATCAAGGTCAAATTAATTGGATTTGATCGTGGAAAGATGAAATTATCTAAAAAAGTATTAGAAGATTAATCTTTATAAAATAAATAATACTTATATTGTATAAGTAGTAATATTTATATCAATTATAGGTAAATTTGCTAAATGTCAAATTTAGCAAGATTTTTCATACATTTTTCTTGTCCGTCATTTCTTTTTATGGTTTTATAGATTAACTAACCAGCAAACCATAGGGGGAAATTATGGATAATGCATGGAGAATGATAGGTGACTTAGTTAGCAATTTAACTAGCGTCATCACTGGATTGTTAGGTCTTGGAGTTGTAGGAGCTTTGCTCTTTGGCGACTTTTTAGGTCTTGATGTAGTTGGAAACATCACTGCTTTAGTTGATAGCTTAGCTAACGGTGGAGTTGTTGGGCTGCTTGTATTAGCAATCCTAATGAGTCTTCTTAAGTAAACACTTAAGTGCATAGTCAAGAAGGGCGCCAGTTCTTCTTGACTACTATATTTAAATTTATTACATGGACTTTGATTTAACTTTTAAGGGAATTAGAAAATTTCTAAAAAAGCTAACAGGCATACTAGTGCCTTTAGTATTTGTTTCCCTTTTGCTCGGAATAATTTTTGGGCCAGACACACCATTCATCGGTGATGTTTACAATAATGTTGCAGAGATTATTAAAATGCTGGGTGAAGACGGCTTATTGGCATTAATCTCGGTAATTATTATTCTTGCATATCTAAAAAAATAATATTTTTAGATATCTAATCTGTGTCGAGAGCGCAACTGCTCTTTTGATTTAATTAAATGTTGGTGGCTATGGGTGGAATTGAACCACCGACCCCAGCGTTATGAGTGCTGTGCTCTAACCATCTGAGCTACATAGCCAAGTGGTGAAATGATAAAGAACTTGATTTAGATGTCAAACGTTAAATTTAAAGTGAATTACATCCCCATCCATTACCAAATAATCCTTTCCTTCAAGTCTTAATTTACCATCTCGCTTAGCACCAGACTCCCCTTTGCAGCCAATAAAATCTTCATATGCAATAACTTCAGCTTTGATAAAACCTCTTTCAAAATCAGTGTGTATAACACCGGCAGCTTGAGGAGCTAACGAGTTTTTTCGGATAGTCCAAGCTCTAGATTCTTTAGGCCCTGAAGTAAAAAATGTCTCAAGATTAAGCATCTTATAGCCCGCTAGGATAATTTTATTTAGTACAGGCTCATCCATTCCAAGCAACTCTAGATATTCTGCTTGCTCTTCTTCATCTATGGTAGCTAGCTCATATTCAACCTTGATAATAGCTGGAATAATATTCATACCATTACTTTTTGCATAAGCTTCTATATCATCTAGACTATTTTTTGAATCTTCATCGGATAGATTAGCAACCAAGACCATTGGTTTGGTTGACAGCAAGTTCATACTCTCAATAAATTTTATTTCTTCAACATCAAAATTATCAAGTTTTGGTAGATTTCCATTTTCCATCAGCATTTTTAAAGACTGAATAATTGCTTTGTATTTTTTTGCATCTCCATCTCCCGATCTAATTAGTTTCTCTAACTTTTGTTCTCTTTTTTCTAGAACTTCAAGATCAGCAAAAATTAATTCAAGATTAATTGTTTCAATATCTTTTAGCGGGTTGATTGCCCCATCTACATGCACGACATTCTCGTCATCAAAGCACCTAACTACATGAAGCAGGGCGTTCATTTCTCTAATATTAGATAGAAATGCGTTGCCTAAGCCCTCTCCTTTAGAAGCTCCTTTCACAAGTCCAGCTATATCTACAAAGCTCATTGTTGTAGGAATTACTTTCTCAGAATTTACGATATTATTAATGCTATCTAGTCTTTTATCAGGAACATTGACTATTCCAAGATTTGGTTCAATTGTGCAAAATGGAAAGTTTTCAGCTGGAATAGAAGATTTTGTGATCGCATTGAACAAGGTTGATTTTCCTACGTTTGGCAAGCCTAAAATACCGCATTTGAATCCCATCTTTATTCAGTGTGAAGTTTTAGTTGAGCATTCTGCATATCATTGTTGCCCAAAAGCTCAATAATATTATTAAATCTATAAAAGCTTTCTAGTATTGACTCCTTTTCAACTGGTTTAAATTTACCTAAAACCCAGTTTGTCACATCTACTTTGTTGCCAGGATGCCCAATTCCAACTCTTAATCGGATAAAAGATTTTCCTGAATGAGATATGATGCTCCTCAGTCCATTATGCCCACCGTGACCACCACCTATTTTTAATTTAAGGCTACCAATAGGTAAGTCTAAATCATCATGAACAACAATTATTTGCTCTAGGCTAAAATTATAAGTCTTCATAATTTTGTTTATTGAATGACCGGATTCATTCACATACTGATCTGGATATCCCCATAGGATTTTTTCATCAGAAGATGTAGCAACTGTAGCTTCAATTTTTTTCCTTGATTTAAGAGATAGATCACAATCTTTGGCAATACTTTTTATCCAATCTTTCCCTACGTTATGACGGGTTCCATTGTAGTTTATACCAGGATTGCCTAAGCCAATAATGCAGATATTAGGCACAGATATTACGAACCTTAATCACTAGATTCAGCTTCTTCAGAAGATTCATCGCTCGAATCATCCTGTTCTGAAGACACTTCTTCTCCCTCGGCTTGTTCACCTTCTTCACCTTCAGGAACAATTTCTGGCTCCTCTTCTTCAGCCCTTGGAGGGTTAACCGAAACAATCATTTGATCATTTTCTTCATCAAAACCAGGAATCTCTGCACCTTCAGGCAAAATAATATCTGATAAACGTATCGCCTCATTTAGCATTAGGTTTGTAATATCTATTTCAATAGCCTCCGGAATATCTCCAGCCAAACAAGCTATTTCTATTTCTGAAATTGCCTTCGCCAGAACACCACCATCTGTTTTAACACCTTCACATTCCTCTTCGCCGTTAAATCGAAATGGAACAACAACTTTAAGCTTAGTTTTTCTTGAAACTCTTTGGAAATCTGCATGTAGAAATTTTCCTTTGACTGGTTCTCTCTGAAGCTCTTTCAAAACAACTTTTTCTTCATTGCCTTCCAGTAATATTTTTAAAACCTGAGTATAGAAAAGTTCATTTTCAGATGCTTTTGTAAGCTCATTTAGCTTTAATTTGATATTCTTTGACTCTTCTTCGTTTCCATAAATAATTGCAGGAACCATTGAATCTTCCCGTCTAATTTCTCTAGTTTTATTTGTTCCAGTTCTAACTCTTAGATCTGCATTTAAAATAATTTCGTTTGACATTTGTCGTACCTTATAACTTAATTTTTACAAAAATAGGGCGCTTAGCGACTCTTCATTGTTTAATCTTCTGATGCACTCTGCAATAGTAGGGGCAAGAGAAATGACGCGTATTTTACTGCATTTTTCTGCTTCTGGGGACAAAGATATCGAATTGGTCACAACTAATTCATCAATGGATGATTTAGAAATTCTTTCAATTGCAGGGCCAGATAGCACGGGATGAGTGATATAAGCCTTTACTTTTGCTGCTCCTGCGTCTTTTAAAGCCTGGGCTGCATTGCATAATGTTCCAGCTGTATCAATAATATCATCAGGGACAATACAGCTTTTTCCTTGTACATCTCCAATAATATTCATAACTTCAGATTCGTTTGCTGTTGCACGTCTTTTATCGATAATAGCAAGATCCGATTCATCCAAGAATTTTGCTAATGCCCTTGCTCGGACTACTCCGCCAACATCCGGGGAAACAACCAATATTTTTTCATCATTTGAAGACCTAGATTTAATATCATCATGCATAATTTTAGTTGCATATACATTATCTGCAGGCATATCAAAGAACCCTTGAATAGATTCTGAGTGAAGATCTACTGTCAGCACTCTATCCACACCAACAGAATTCATCATATCTGCTATCACTTTAGCGCTGATAGGAACTCTTGCAGATCTCACTCTCCTATCTTGGCGAGCATAACCATAATAAGGGAGGATGGCTGTTATTCTGGATGCTGAAGATCGCTTGAGAGCGTCAGTTATTAGCATTAATTCCATTAAATTAGAATTTGTTGGAGCGCATGTAGATTGAATAATATATGCCTCATGACCTCGAACATTTTCAAGAATTTCTACTTTAATTTCACCGTCTGAAAACTTTCCAAGATCAATGTTACCCAGTTTGAGTCCGAGTATTTTTGCAACTTCTTCTGAAAGGATTGTTGATGCAGAGCCTGAGAAAATTCCTACTGTAGGTTTATTGATCATTTTCTTTATTATTGGCTGGGGTGGCTGGATTCGAACCAGCGCATGACGGGATCAAAACCCGTTGCCTTACCGCTTGGCTACACCCCATTATTTTAAGTACGTTAATAATGGTGAACATTGTAAAGGTTCACAAAAAGAGTGTCTCCATTTAGATGGAATTTTTTTCAAAGTTTTTTCAATTTCATTTACATCATTATAAGCACAAAATATTGTTGATCCTGTACCGGAAAGCTTAAAAGAGTTACTTTCACATAATTCATGAAAAATTATTTTTATGTCTTGATTCTGGTTAAGAAAAATAGGCAAAAAAGAGTTTTCTTCCTTGATGAGAATCGATTCCTGAACACTTTTATTTAAATCATCCCATTGAGAGAAAAGCTCTTTAGTTGAAGAATTAATTTGAGGAAATAAAAGTAAATATTTCTCATCAAGATGCTTGCTATCTTCCTCGAGTATTTCACCGATACCAGAAGCGAATGCATTTTTTCCAAAAATAAAGAAGGGCACATCTGCCCCCAGTTTTTTACCAAGTTGCATGAGTTCTTCAGCTGAAAGGCCTAGCTTGAATAAAAAATTAATTCCAATAAGTGCTGCAGCTGCATTTGAGCTGCCACCTCCCAATCCCCCACCCAGGGGTATATTCTTAATAATTTCTACCTCACAATTTATTTTTTTACCAATGTGATCTGACAATAATTTAATTGCGGTAAAGACTAGATTATTACTATCTTCAATAGAGGGTCCTAGATTGGCTTTAACAGAAATAGATTGGTTTGATGTTCTTTTAATCACCATTTCATCAAACAAATTAATTAGTTGGAATCGTGTGTTAATTTCATGCATCCCATCAACTCGTTTACCCAAAACCGAAAGATTTAGGTTTAATTTAGCAGGACAATATAGTTTTAAACTATCCACGTTTTAGCACTCCATTAAAACTTATTTCATTGCCATAGAAAAAACTTACTAACAAAGTATCTTGATCTTGACGAATGCATTTAAATTCAATATCAGATTTTTCTAAAATAGAGACTTTTTCAGTGATATTAAAATTGTTAAAGCATGAATTAAAAAATTGTATATAGTCTTCGTTTTTGAATTTCTTTAATAAAGAAAGATACTGATTGTCAATCTTTGGATTAAAAGTTAGGCCAGTTGAATGATTCAATTGAATCTTCAATAGATTTCCAAATAAAGGTTTTCCAATCTGTATAATAACGTTTTTAGGAAAAGCTTTAACTTTGATATTAAAGTTAGAGTGGTCTTTGGTATTGGTCAAAGATAACTTACCTATGAATACTTTTTCTGAAAACGTTGAGTGAGATATTGATGAACATGAGCCTAAGGATACTAAAAATAATATTGAGATAAGTTTTGATATGGAATTACAGCTGTTTGGCATAAATCATAAGACTACAAAGTTATCAGAAAGAGAGCTATTTATTATAAATGACTCTAATCAAGAAGACTTTAAAAATTTCTTTCAAAGCACTTTTGGCGACTCTATAGATTCATTTTTTACCCTATCTACTTGTAATAGGACTGAGGTTTATATTTTTGGCTCCTCATCGAGCGCTGCTGAAATTGCCCAAAAGACGCTTGAATTTTTTGGTTCAAGCGATTTTTTGAATAATGATTTATATTTTTTTAAAGGTAATGATGCCATTGAGCATATGTGCAATGTTGCTAGCGGTCTTGACTCTCAGGTATTAGGCGAACAAGAAATATTAGGTCAATTTAAGAGATCAATTCAGACATACATACAGCTTGGTTCATTGAAGGGAGAATTTCAGCGCCTAACAGATGACATTATTTCAATTGCAAAAGCCGCAAGATCAGAAACACAAATTGGTTTCAATCCCTTATCTGTTTCAGGTTTATCGTTAAAAATTGTCCAAGAGATTTTTGAAGATCCAGCTCAGCAAAAACTTACAATAGTAGGAGCGGGTCAGATGGCGTTAAGTGTTATTGAAAATTTTTATAATAATGGTATCAAGAATATTAATGCAGTTAATCGTTCCAAGAAAATATTAACTATTAACAGTTCTTTATCAATAGAAACAACTCATTTATCTCAACTTGGAGCTCTTATAAAAAACACAGATATTTTAGTAACCTCTATTAATTCGCCTTTGCCAATCATTGGAAAAGGCTTAATAGAGCAAGCCATGAGAGAAAGAAAAAATAAACCAATGCTACTAATTGATTTAGGAGTTCCAAGGAACATAGAAGATCAGGTAAGGGACTTAGAGTATGCTTATCTTTTTACAATTGAAGATATTGAGCTTGTCACTCAAGAGAATTTAGAAGAACGGTCATTCGAGGCATTAAAAGCAAGGGATCTAATTCAAAATAGAATTGAATCTCTTAATCAAGCTAAAGCTAATAAATATAGTCGTAATGAGGCATATGCAGCTCTTAAGAGTGCATCTAGCAAAATTAATGAAGAAGACTTTTTAGGATTATTAGAATCAGATGATCCATATTCATATCTTAAGCACATGCATGTGGTTTCAGATGATCAGCTACAATATATTTCAACTCTTACCCCTCATACTATCTTGTCTATGATTAAGGAAATTAGAAGTGCTTGAAGAATCCATTATTACCAAATTAGAGAGTCTAAGACTAAGGTCTATTGAGATTCATGAAGCTCTTGCAAAAGAGGGTGCAACAGATGATATGGTGCAATTCACTCAATTAAACAAAGAATATTCTGAAATCACGCCGATTGTTGATTTGTTTCAATCACTTCAAGATGCTGAGAAAGAGCTCACCGGAGCGAAGGAGCTTTTAGACTCTGGCGATGTAGAGTTGATAGAGCTTGCAAAAATTGAGGTTACCGCTAATCAAGATAAAATTACTGAGCTTGAAAAAAATCTGAAGTTTATGCTCTTGCCCAAAGACGAAGCAGATGATGGAGCGGCCTACCTTGAGATTAGAGCTGGAGCAGGTGGTGATGAAGCTGCAATATTTGCAGCCGATCTATTCAGAATGTATTCAAGATTATCTGAGCGCCAAGGCTGGAAAGTAGAAATTGTAAATATAAAGCAGTCTGAACCAAGTGGATTAAAAGAAGCTGTTGTAAAAATTAATGGTCAAGGGGTTTTTAAGTTTCTGAAGTTTGAATCGGGCGTGCATCGTGTTCAAAGGGTTCCAGAGACTGAATCTCAAGGAAGAATTCATACTTCCACCGTAACGGTAGCAATTTTACCTGAAGTTGATGAAGTTCAAGATAAAGAAATAGATAAGAGTGAACTAAGGGTCGACACTTATAGAGCATCTGGTGCAGGTGGACAGCATGTTAATAAAACTGACTCTGCTGTCAGATTAACCCACATCCCAACAGGAGTCGTAGTGGAGTGTCAGGATGATCGATCTCAGCATAAGAATAAGGCCAAAGCCATGGCATTATTAGTTGCTAAATTGAAGCAAAATGAAATTGATGAGCAGCAAAATACAATAGCCAGTGAAAGAAAAATTCTTGTAGGCACTGGAGATAGAAGTGAAAAGATTAGGACTTATAACTTTCCTCAGGGACGTATTACTGATCACAGAATCAAGCTAACACAGCATAATTTAGACCAAGTGATGGATGGGGATATGATTTCTATTTGCCAAGCGTTAATTACTGAAAATCAATTAGCGCAGCTTTCCAACTTAGAAGAAACCTCTAATTGAATCAAAACCTAAAATATTATTTTACGCTCGCTAGATCAAAAGAATCTCATCATCAGCATATCTTACGAGATCTAAAATACTTCTTGAAGTCGCTTGGAGTAAGCGATGCCATTCTCACCTTAGAAGATGACCATAAATTATTTTCTAATGAAATCCATAAAATCAATACTTTTTTTTCATCTTACTTAGCTGGCATACCGCTTGATTACATTTTAAATGAATCGGAATTCATGGGATATAAATTTTATGTTGATTCAAGAGTATTAATCCCTAGACCAGAAACAGAATTAATTGTGGAGTGGGTATCAGGTTTATCGTTAAATAAAAACTCAACAATTTTTGAAGTTGGAACAGGATCAGGCTGTATAGCCATATCAATTTGTTTAAAAAATAAAGATCTTAAGATTCTTGCCACAGATCTTTCTGCTTCAGCATTAGAAGTAGCACAAATCAATAAAGAGCTCCATAATGCTCAAAATGTAACCTTTATGCAATCTAATTGGTTGTCTTGCTCGATGCAGAGCTCTCTTGATTTAGTTATTTCTAATCCACCATACATAAAACCAAATGACCCCCATCTTAAAGATCTTAATCACGAGCCTTTAATTGCATTGACTGCTGAAAATGGATCACAAAGCTTTTTTCAAATTGCATCTCAAGCAATATCTTCCTTAAAGTCAGAAGGTAAAATTATATTTGAACACGGTTATTCTCAAGCAGAAGAGGTTTCAAATATTCTTAGAGACCTTGGCTTTAAAAATATTGTTACCTGCAAAGATTTTCAGGGCTTAGACAGATATACCTATGCAAATAAATAATATTATCTTCCTATGATAAAATTTATTTAAGAGTTAACGCAGGATATAATTCTGTAAAAAAACCTACAAGATTACTATTTGATAAAGGGGTTATTTAAATGAAAGGCAATATGATGAACTGGGATTTAACCATCCCGCAGGCAATTTTACATGCTGAAAAATATAATTTTGATGGCAAATTAGTTTCTCGAGAATTAGATGGCTCAATCAATTCGACTACATATGGTGAGTCAATTAAGAGATCTAAAAAGCTGGCTAATGCTCTAGCAAAACTAGGTGTTAAAAGGCTTGATCGAGTTGCGACTATTGCCTGGAATAATAGTAGGCACTTTGAAACTTATTTTGCTGTGTCTGGCATGGGAGCTATATTGCATACCCTAAATCCAAGATACTCTCCAGACCAGTTAATATACATACTTAATCATGCAGAGGATGAGGTTTTAATTGTTGATCCTACATTCATTCCACTTGTGGAAAGCGTTCAAGATAAATTAGATACAGTTAAAACGATAATTATTGCCTCATCAAAAGATGCTCTCCCAGAAAATAATTTAAAAAATGCATTAAGTTATGATGAATTGATTCAAGATGAATCAGATGAATTCGTTTGGCCAGAATTACATGAAGATGATGCAGTTGCATTGTGTTATACCTCTGGAACCACTGGCAATCCTAAAGGAGTCTTATATTCTCATAGGTCAACTATTTTGCATGCAATTTCTGTATCTGGGGTTATGAGTTTCGACTCTTCTAGTTCAGTCTTACCAGTTGTTCCTATGTTTCATGTCAATGCTTGGGGTGTGCCTTATTGCGCATTAATTCTTGGAATAACTTTGGTATTGCCTTGCCATGCTCTTGACGGAGAATCATTGTATGAGCTGGTAAATCAAGAATCAGTCGACTCTATGTTAGGTGTTCCAACTGTGTGGCTTGGATTATTACAGTATCTTGAAGGAAAAGGCTTAAAGCTTGACACAGTTGATCAAGTGTTGGTTGGAGGTTCCGCAGCGCCGTACGCAATGATCAAGGCATTTGATGAGCAGCATGACGCATTTTTAACTCATGGATGGGGTATGACAGAAATGAGTCCTCTCGGAACAATAAATGCTCCAACAAAGAAGACTATGAGTCTTCCAAAGGAGGAGAGATATCAACTTCAAACTAAACAGGGCTATCCGATGTTTGGTGTAGAAATTAAGACCGTTGATGATGAGAATAATGAACTTCCCAGAGACGGAGAGGCTAGTGGCGCCCTAAAGGTGAAAGGTCCATGGATAATGCATACATATTATAAGGCAGATAGTCCCGCAGCAGACGAGGAAGGCTGGTTTGATACTGGCGATGTCGCAACCATCCATCCAGATGGATGCATGCAGATTGTCGATAGAGCAAAAGATGTTATCAAGACCGGCGGAGAATGGATCAGCTCAATTGATTTAGAAAATGCTGTACTCACTCATGAAAATATTTTAGAGGCATGTGTCGTTGGAGTTCCTCACCCCAAATGGGATGAAAGACCTTTGCTTTTCTTAATTACTAAAGATGGAAATGACATTGATAAGCAGGAAATCAATGATTTTTTATTAGAAAAAGTTGTGAAGTGGTGGTTGCCTGACGACATTATATTTGTTAAAGAGCTTCCGCATGGTGCAACGGGAAAGTTATTGAAGGTTGAGTTACGAGAAGAATACAAAGAACATTTAATGGGAGAATAATATGTTGAACATTGTAAAACCAAATGAAATTGACTCGGTAATTGGCAAAGATCTTGGTGTTTCTGAATGGATGGTGATTGATCAGGAGAGAATTAATAAATTTGCTGATGCAACTATGGATCACCAATTTATTCATGTTGATCCAGATCAGGCAGAACCTATTTTTGGCTCAACAATTGCTCATGGATTTCTTTCATTATCTCTTGTTGCTGGTATCTCTTTCGAGCAAGAAATTGGTATGGTGCTTGAAGGAACAAAAATGGGCTTGAACTATGGCCTAGATAAGGTCCGCTTTCTAAGCCCTGTTCCAGTAAATTCAGAAGTTCGAATTCATACAAAATGCATTGATGTTACTGAAAAAAATCCCGGACAGTTTTTAGTAAAAAATGAAGTATCAATGGAAATTAAAGGAGTAGATAAACCAGCATATATTGCTGAAACTCTAAGCTTGTTTATTACTTAAGCTTATCTTTTAAGATGCTGTTAACAGCCTTGGGGTTTGCTTTTCCCTCTGTTAATTTCATGACCTGCCCAACAAAGAAACCAAATAGTTTATCTTTACCACTAAGGTATGCTTCTACCTGAGATGGATTTTCATTAATTACGGTCATAATAATTTCTTCAATTGCTCCATCATCAGAAATTTGTTTTAAGCCTTTAGATTCAATAATTTCATCTGGCGTAGACCTACTTACACACATTTCTTCAAAAATAGATTTTCCAATTTTGCCTGAAATAGTCTGATCATCGATTCTATTAATTAGCATCGCCACCTTATCAGCAGTTAGTGTTGATGCATGAATATCTATCTGTTCTTTATTTAGATATGCGCTAATTTCACCAATTAACCAGTTTGATAAAAGAGAATAATTTTTTGTTTTTTTTACCGCAGCATCAAAGAAATCAGCCATTGATTTTGAAGATGAAATGATTTGTGAATCATATTCTGATAATCCAAGTTCCCCCTGATAACGAGCTTCTTTTTCTTTTGGAAGTTCTGGAAATTCATCTCTAATTTTTTGGATTTCTTGATCAGAAATAATTACCGGAAGCAGATCTGGCTCTGGAAAATATCTATAATCATTTGCAAATTCTTTTGATCTCATTGGCCGAGTCTCATCTTTGGAGCTGTCATAAAGTCTTGTTTCTTGCGTAACTTTTTCTCCATTTTCGAGTATTTTAATTTGCCTTTTAATCTCAAAATTAATAGCCTTTTCAATAAATTTAAAAGAATTAATATTTTTTATTTCTGTTCTTGTGCCAAGCTCTGCGTCACCTTTTTTCCTTATTGACACATTGGCATCACACCTTAATGATCCTTGAGCCATATTTCCATCAGATACATCTAAGTAGGTTACAAGCTGATGCATTGCTTTCATGTATGCAACTGCCTCTTTGGCACTAGATATTTCAGGTTCGGAGACTATTTCCAAAAGGGGGGTTCCAGCTCTATTCAAGTCTATCGCAGAGAAGCCTTCATATTCATCATGGATTGATTTGCCAGCATCTTCTTCTAGATGAGCTCTTGTAATGTTAATTGTTTTAGCTGAATCATCTAAGAGAATTTCAATTGATCCGCCTAAAACAATTGGTAAATCCATTTGGGTGATTTGATACCCCTTTGGCAGATCAGCATAAAAGTAGTTTTTTCTATCAAATATTGAAGTCTGATTAATCTTTGCATCTATAGCCAATCCAAATCTAATAGCCTTGTAAAAAGCCTCTTTATTTACAGATGGCAAAACTCCTGGAAGACCGCAATCAATTAAATTTACATTTGTATTTGGGCTGGCCCCAAAAGCAGTAGAGGCTCTTGAAAATAACTTTGTCTTAGTTGAAAGTTGAACGTGTGTTTCAAGCCCTATAACAGTTTCCCAGATCATCAAAAACCCTCCAAACTAGGCTGGGCAAGATGAAAGTCTGAGTTTTGTTGAAAAATATGAGAAGCATTAAGAAGCTGATCTTCTCTTAAAAAATTTCCAATCAATTGAAGTCCAACTGGCAGCGAATTAACTTGCCCATGTGGAATTGAGATCGCAGGCAGACCTGCCAAATTAGATGAAATTGTAAAAAGGTCTTCAAGGTAAAGTTCAACGGGATTTTGCATACCTTTGCTATCAAACTTGAATGCGGTATTAGGCGAAGTAGGAGTCATTAAAATGTCGACCGATTGAAAAATATTATCAAAATCATTCTTGATCAATCTTCTAACTTGTTGTGCCTTTTTGTAGTATGCATCGTAATAGCCAGTAGATAGTGCGTAAGTTCCAATCAATATTCTTCGCTTAACCTCATCTCCAAAACCTTCGCTTCTTGATTTAATATACAAATCATTTAAATCATCTATATCTTCTGCTCTATATCCAAATCGGACTCCATCAAATCGAGACAAATTTGATGAGCATTCAGCTGGAGCAATAGAATAATATGTTGGAACAGATGCTGAGATATTTGGAAGTGATACCTCAACAAAATGAGCACCGAGGTTTTCATAAATTTTTTTAGAATCCTCAAAACGAGCCTGAACTTCTGAGTCTAAGTCGCTAAGATCAAATTCTTTGATAATGCCTATTTTTAATCCATCGAGAGGTTGATTAATATCTTCTAAGAAATCAGGAACATTAGAACTTAATGATGTAGTATCTTTTGAGTCATGACCTGACATTGCATTAAGTAATATAGCGCAATCCTCTGCTGTTCTTGCTAGTGGCCCAGCTTGATCTAGACTAGAGGCAAAAGCAATCATTCCCCATCTTGAGATTCTGCCATAAGTTGGCTTTAGTCCAGTTATCCCACAATGTGCAGCAGGTTGGCGAATTGATCCGCCTGTATCTGTTCCAGTTGCAGCAGGCACAATCCCAGCAGATACCGCTGCAGCAGATCCTCCAGAGCTACCTCCTGGAACATATCCTTTTTTCCATGGGTTATGAACATTGCCAAAATAACTAGTTTCATTAGAGGATCCCATTGCAAACTCATCCATATTTGTCTTACCAATAGTTATTGATCCAGCATCCTCAAGTTTTTTTACTGCTGTTGCTGTATAGGGCGGAATAAAATTAGCAAGTATTTTTGATGAACACGTTGTTCGCAGTCCTTCTGTGCAAAATAAATCTTTTTGAGCCAAGGGAATTCCAGCAAGCGTCGATGCATTTTTGTCATTTAGATCAACTGTATTTGCATTTTTAGTACCCAATTCTTCATTCATTGTTACAAAACAATTTAGCTCTTTATATTTTTTAGCTAATTGAAAAGATTCCTGAGTTAATTCTGGAGCAGAAATTAACTTATTATCAAGCATGGCTCGAAGCTCAGTAATAGATTTAAACTGAACGCTCATTCAACAACTCTCGGGACAAGAAAATAATCCTTATTTGATAAGGCTGCATTTTCAAGAAATTTATCTTTTTTATTATCTGAGTTTTCTAGGTCTTCATGTGTCAAGGCTGTCATTTCAAGAGGGCTATAAAGAGGCTCAATATTTGAGGTGTCTATGGTTTGCAAGCTACCAATGAGCTCAATAATTGTCTCAAGGTCTTGTTGTATTTTTTCGGATTTGTCTTGATCTATTTCTAGTCTGGCTAGATAGCAAATAGTTCTGACTGTTTCTTGGTCCATATGATATTATTTATTTCTGAGGCGCAATATTAAACTAAAAGCATCTTAAAATGAATTTACAGGGATATCATAGTGGATTTCAACCTATTTAAAACTGTTCGAGGCCTTTTTTCTAATGATTTATCAATAGATTTAGGTACAGCAAACACATTAATTTATACCAAGGATATTGGAATAGTCCTTGATGAGCCATCAGTGGTAGCAATTCGAGAGAGTCGCGGTCAAAAAACTGTTGTAGCTGTTGGTCATGAGGCTAAAAAAATGCTTGGCAGAACTCCAGGCAATATCAAGGCAATAAGACCTCTGTCTGAGGGTGTGATTGCTGATTTCCAGGTAACCGAAAAGATGCTTCAACATTTTATTGGAAAAGTTCATGAGCAAAGGTTTATTAAGCCAAGCCCCAGAGTTCTTGTTTGCGTGCCCTGCCGGTCTACTCAAGTTGAAAGAAGGGCAATCAGAGAATCTGTTCTAGGTGCAGGTGCCAGAGATGTAAAATTAATTGAGGAGCCAATGGCAGCAGCTATTGGAGCCGGTCTTCCAGTTGAGGAAGCTAATGGAAATATGGTCGTTGATATTGGAGGAGGTACTTCAGAAATAGCTATACTTTCTTTAAATGGAGTGGTTTACGCAGAGTCCGTTAAGATTGGGGGCGATCTGATGGATTCTTCAATTACCTCATGGGTTAGAAGAAATTATGGCTGTGTAATAGGCGAGTCTACTGCTGAAAAAATTAAATATACTATTGGGTGTGCTTCTCCCGATTCTGAAGAGCTTGAAATGAATGTCACAGGTCGTAACTTAGCAGAAGGTATACCTGAAACTTTTACCCTTAAAAGTACTCAGATATATGAAGCCATGCGTGATCCACTGTCAGGAATTGTAAGAGCTATAAGAAATGCCCTAGAACTTTCACCTCCTGAACTAGCTGCAGATATTGCAGAGAGAGGTATTGTGCTTACAGGAGGAGGTGCTTTAATGCGTGATTTAGATAAACTGATCTCCTCTTCTACTGGTATTCCTGTGATTTGTGCTGAAGACCCTCTTACATGTGTTGCAAGAGGTGGAGGAAAGGCACTTGAAATTATTGATAAGTATAATATTGACTTACTTTCAACAGAATAATTAACTGAATATGGCGAGATCTACGCCTACATATACTCCAGTAAGGAACTATGCAATTGGTTTTTTGCTCTCAGCATTTATTTTATTTAGTGATATAAGGTATGAAACATTTGCCAATATTAGAGCTTTTGTTCATGCTTCCACTCTATATTCTCAGATGATTTCAAGAGGCTTATCTGAAAATATTGGTATTACATTAGTTTCTTTTCAAGAAAATAAAAACCTTTTTCGAGAAAACAAAGAATTGAAAGAGCAAATTCTTAAAATAAAAACACAGGATTTTATTGAAAGAAAAGACTATAAAGAAAAAATTCAAATCATTGATTTTTATCAGACTGCAATTGGCGTATTTAAAAATGATGTTGATATCTTTAAAATAGCTTCATTGGATTTAACAAACTATCTTTGTTGCTCATCGCATAGAATTTATTTAGATAATACTAGTCAAGTTCAAATTGATAAAAATGTACCAGTCTTTGCAGGAAGCTCATTTATTGGCCAAACTAAAAATATTTATACAAACTTTATTGAAGTTATTCTTTTTTCAGATATCAATCATCTACTACCTATAAAATCTAATGCTTTTTATTGTGATGCCAGAGGTATTGGCAAGCCAATGCTCATTTCTTGCAAGGCTAGTAAAAATAATGGAAGTTTTGAAAATGTTATTGGTGATACCGTATTCACCTCTGGTTTAGGCGGCGTTTTTTTTAAAGATATCGAGATAGGGTCAATCTCTGGTATTAATTCACTGTCCATTGATGAGATTGAAGTTGTGATAACTTTGAAAGCAAATCCCTTAGAAGAAACTTTCTATGGAGTGATGAAAAAAGTGCATGATGAAATTTAGCAATCACCTCATCATCCTTTCATCTATTATTATAGGTTTTTGGTTGGATGATTTACTAAATCCTATTAGTATTAAATTATTTCTAGAACTAAATTTTGGTTTTTTTGTTTTCTCATATTGGATTTTTGCACTACCAGAGAAGCTTAAGACTGCAGCGCCATTATTTTATGGATTAGTTACAGACTTATTTTTTTCAAATGTAGTTGGTTTTAATATGCTATTTTTTGTTTTAACTTCATACATTATTCATTTATATGTTTTTCGTTTTAGGATTTTTTCCTACTTTCAATTATCAGTTTTTTTTTCTGGCTCATCTACTCTATACATCGCTTTTAAATATCTTTTACTTTCTCCATATAATTATTCTTACATTGTTTTAACGACTAGCTTTCTCATTAATGCAGTTTTATGGGTTGGAGTTTATTTTGTTATGAGAGCTTTTCGAAGAAGTTTTTTTTAAATTTGTAAAGAATGAAAAGAATATTATTTAACTTTGCTGTTGCCGCAGGCATTTTAAGTTGGATAGTCCTATTGTTCTTATTCTTGCTACTTTTATTCCCTAACAGCGTAGTTAAAACTATTGATCAATATGCTATTCCATCTTACTCGATAGAATTTTCTAAACTGCAGAATTCTGGAAATGTATTAAATCAGAATCTTCAATTTTTTGATTTTCATATCATGAAAAATGATAAGTCAGTACTAAAGCTTAAAGAATTATTCTTAGGCTTTTCTTTTAAGCCTCAGTATATTTTTCAACCAATCAAGATTAATGCTATAGCGATTGAGGAAGGGTACTTGATTCAATCAGATTTTATGAATTCTAATTCATCGCAATTATTTGTAAGTCTAAATGAAACATTCTCGATTTCATTTAAAAATTTTAAATTCCAAAAAAATGATTCAATATTTGAAATAAATGGAGATCTATTTGGCAGCTTATCAAGCTCTATATCTGGGCAGTTAAGTTTTCTTCACGATAATCAGCTAAGCACGATTGCGTTAGATTCTTTTGATGATTCTTACCGCATCTCATTAAATCTTCATTCCTATAATTGGCTAAGCTTGATTCCTGCCTATACCGAACGATCTCTTCAGGATTTTGCATTTGAAATAAACGCTCTTGGTCAATTTCAGAATGATCAATCAATTGTAAAAGGCTCTTTTAAATCTAATAGCATATTTTTAGAATCATTATCAATAAAGCCAAACCAAGGGTCTTTTTATTTTCAAATTCAAAAAGATATTGGCACATTATCACTTACTGAATTTCTTCATCCACTTGTAGATGAGGAATATCCAATTCAAATCAATCTTCAAAATAAATCTATAGGTATTCCAAGATTCTCTCTCTCTGATGAGTTTTTCGAGGAAGGGACATTGCCATTAACAAATTTGTCAATTAAAAATCTTTTTATTTCATTGGAAGGCATTCTTCCAAAGTTTTCTGGATTCATCTCAGATCTAGATCTTAAGGATCTATATTTTGAAGAAATTTTAAATCTCAGCGGAGATTTCTCTGGATATGGCTATAACACTAAATTTTTAATAGATTCAGAGACTTCTATAATTAAAAATTATAAAAAAAATGCTATTCATGCATCAGTTGCTGGGATGACAAAGTTTGACGGTTCAGCTCATGATCTTAAAGCACGAATTAAAAATCAGTCTTCTGCAATTGATCTTGCTTTGAAAGTTAATCCAGCGTCAATTCGACCCTTATCTATCATATTTAAAGGAAGAGATATTCCCAAGAGCTTAGTTACATTTTCTATACCGATATCATTACAAGGCTTAAGTTCATTTATTGATACGAGTGTTATTTTGGAAGAAAAAAATTCTATTTATTTTGAATACTCCAGTCCTAGTTCAGACTCTAAAGCTATTTTAAAAGCAAAAATCTTATTAAATGAATCAAAATTAGCATTATCCAACGGCTTTACAGCAGATCTTTCTTTGCCAATTATTGAGACTGATGCTGAACATTTATATATTTTTTCACCATCAGGAAAAGTAAGTACTCTTTCTCATAATGGGGTCTATGGCTTATTGAATTACAACACTCAAAAATTAACACTCCATTCTACGCACGATATAGAGTCAAATGATGTGAAGAAATTTTTAAGTTTAGAAAATAACAATCTTAATTTACCTTACATGCAAGTAGAACATAGAGGTGAACTTAATCTAGTTAGTCTGAAATTGAGCAACGCAGTTTCAATAAAAACAAATGACTTTTATATACCAATTGTGGAATCTCATAAAATTTATTTTAACAAGGCGAATATATATATTGTTAACTTAGATAAAATTTATGGATTATTGCCATCAGCTTATATGAACGAAGAATTCTCAACTCTGCTATCAGGCATAAATTTAATCAAAAAATATGATCTAACTTTTTCGACCAATATCAATTTAGAGCTTAGTGACTTTATACCGGACTCAGATTATCTTCAAATTTCTGGCAATGATTTTTTTGATATAGATCTTTTAATTCAAAAAAATACTCCACCAATATTTAAGATCAATTCTGATCTAAAGAATATAGAGCTTAACTCATATTTAAATGTGCTTTCAAAAAATAAATTAGAGAAGCTGCCTACAGAAATTATGATAACCAATCTTTCAAGTCCGTCACTAACAGTAAGCAATAAACAGATTGATATGCATATAAGAAATTTAAGTGATTATGATGGGTATATATCAATAGGTAAAAGACTCCCCGCACAATTCAAGAATTTTAAGAAAGATTCTGGATTAAATGTGTATCTTTATTCGGAATTTATTTCTGAAAATTTTTTAAATGCTTCATTTTTTAAGTTCTCAGAATCAACATCAATAAAATTTAATCAGTTAGCTTTTGATATTAAAAAACTTAAACTTTTTAGTAATAGCTTTGCTGACCTAAATGGATTAATTGAATTAAAAAACTCAGAAATAATAGGCAATTTAATTGCAGATAAGCTCAATGTAAAATTAAAAATGGATTCGTCAGGGTTTTTGAGAATAGAAATAAAAGATTCAACCATTCCTGATATAAATTTTATAAATTCTGCGCAATCAAGTTTGGATACAGCTTTAAATTCAAGAATTATTGTAAGAAACTCCTCTTTTGACAAATTGAAAATTAAAAATCTTGATGTTTATCTTTTAAACAATAAAAATAATTTTACAGCCAATAATCTTAAATTAAGTTCAAATTTAATATCGATTAAACCATTTAAAGAATCTTCAAATGCATATTTTTCAATCGATAAAAATGAGCCTATATATAAAATTAGAGGAGATTTTTTAATAAAAGATTCTAACAAAATTCCTTATTTAAAAGATTTTGCAGATTTTTCTTATTTTAATGGGTCTCTTAATTTGCAATGGAGAGAACTTTCCACTTTAAGTCATATAGAAGGAGAGACTAATTTTATTTTGAAAGATCTTTTACTCAAAGATTCGATCTCTGATTCATTGGCCTTAAATTTACTAGGAGTGTTAAATTTAAGAAATATTTTGGGCAAGCTAGCAAATCTAGATCTTTCAATTGATGAGTTTACTGCTACAAAATTAGGTAGGGTTGAAGGAGACCTGTTATTTGGTAAATCAAAGATGCGCTTAACATCACCCTTATTCATTGAAACAAATGCAGCCAAAATGAGGTGGGTAGGCCAAATTGACAAAAACTCAAAAAATAACTTGAATGATTTAGACCTTAATTTAGACTTGAGGATTAGGATTGGAGAAAATCTTCCATGGTACGCAGCGATCCTTGGCGGAATTCCAGCTGTTGCCGGTTCAGCCGTGATTAATGAATTATTTGAGGAAGATATTAATAATCTGACTAATTATCAATATGAAATTTTTGGTACTATCTCAGAGCCAAAATTAGAAAGAGTCAAACAAGAAATAAAGTAGCAAGACCTAAAAATGATAAGAAGCCTATTACATCAGTCACAGTTGTTACAACCACGCTTCCAGCAATAGCTGGATCTTGATCAAATTTTTGTAAAATTATTGGAATAAAAATACCTGCTATTGCAGAACAGACCAGGTTCACCACCATGGCAACACAAATCAAAGTTGCAATAATTATATTCTCAAACCAAAAATATGTAATTCCTCCAACCATAATGGATAGAATGATTCCGTTTACGATTGATACTGCTACTTCACGTTTATATAGCCATTTTAGATTTGAATGATTAATTTGTTGCAGGGTTAATCCCCTAATCATGATTGTCAGAGTTTGGGTCCCCGCAACTCCACCCATGCTTGCAACAATAGGCATTAGAATAGCTAAATATACTATTTGATCAATGGTTGCTTGAAAGAGGCTTATTGTTATTGATGCGATAAAAGCAGTCAAAAGATTAATTGATAGCCATAAAATTCTACTTCTTGCTGCTCTCGCAGGTGAAGCAAACGTATCTTCAGCAACTCCCGCCATTCCAAGAAAATTTTGATCTGCATCTTCCATAATCACATCAACAACATCATCAATAGTTACTCTTCCAATTAACTTTGATTCATCATCTATCACTGGTGCTGATACCCAATCATTTTGTTCAAATAGTCTTGAAACATCTTTATCATTTAAATTCGCTTCTAACGGTTGAATTCCAGTTTCCATTAACTCTCTTACATTCAGACTAGGATCAGATACAACGATTAAAGAAATTGGCAATGAGCCTAGATATTTATTTTCTCTTGAAACAACAAAAATTTGATCAGTGTTTTTTGGTAACTCTCGTTGAGCTCGAAGATACCTCATTACAACCTCAAGGTTATGTTTTGGCCTTACACTTATAATATCGGTATTCATCAATCCACCAGCTGAATCTTCTGGATATTCTAGGGCCTCCTGAATTCTCTGCCTGTCCCTTTTAGACATCCCTGATAAAATATTTTCAGTTTTTTGATTTGGGAGAATCTGAAGAATATCGACAATCTCATCAAGCTCTAAGTCTCTTATTATAGTAATTAATTCCTCAGGCGAGATCTCTGAGATAAGCTCTTGCTGAATTTCATCATGCAACTCAGCAATAATCTCGCCCTCATCTTGTACTTCAATCAGAGACCATAAAAACTTTCTTTCTTTGGGCGGCAAAGATTCTATACTATGCGCTACTTCAGAGGGATGCATGCCAGATAAAATTCTCTTGATTTGATTAATGGAGGGCTCAACTTCTTGCCCCTGAATGCTTTTTAGGAGATCATCAGATGAGAAGTGGCGAGGTTTTCTCTCAGTCATAGCTTCAATTCTAACTCACTAAATTATGAATTATCTATTTCTTGAACTAGGTAGATTTATTTTTTTTCGATATTTTGAGATTGTTCTTCGGGCTAAGTTAAATCCTCGTTGATTAAGCAAATCAGAAATCTTCTGATCGCTTAACTTTTTACTCTCCTCTTTGACTATTCTTTGAATTTCTTCCATTAACTGCATGGGTGTGACTTTTCTAGTTTTAGATACAGAGCTCGCTAATAGTGATTTCATAGAAATAGCACCTTTAGGTGTTTGAATATATTTTGACCTTAGAATTCTTGAAACAGTTGACGGACTGATCTTTAATTCTTTTGCAAGTTCAATATTAGACACTGGTTTTAATTCAGCAGATTTGTTTGATAAAAATTCAGCTTGTATTTTGCAAATCAATGTACCTACATTTTGAACAGTTTCATTTCTTTTATTTATTGCTCTGATCAACCATTTTGCTTCACTCATTTTTTCTTTTAATTCTTTGCCAGCTTCATTTTTCTTATTTTTTACCAATGCTTCTAAATCTTGATCAAGACTAATCATGGGAAAGTTGTCTTTTTTAAAGTAGACATTAAAATTTTGATCATCATCTGGAATTACCTCTAAGTCTGGCTGGATGATATGTGTCGATTCAAATCCCAAACCAGGTGAAAGATCGCATTTTTTAATTTTTGTAAGCACAGTTTCAACAGCATGCTCAGAGTAATGCATGGTTAAATCAATTTTTGCGCTATCAAAACTTGAAAATTGAGGATTAAATAAAATTTTATATGCAATTTCTAGTTCCTCTGTTGAAATTTCTTTTTTCTTTAGTTGTATGTAGATTGATTCCTTAAAACTTCTCGCACCAATACCTGCTGGGTCTAGATCATGAATAATATTAATTAACACATCTTCAATCTCTTTTATGGAATATGCGTATTCCATCATTTCCTCAATTTCATCTAGGTCCATATGCAATAACCCGTTTTCTTCTAGTGACTGAATAATTGCTAACGCAATCTTTTTTTCTGCATTTCTTAGCTTTATATCTTCTAGCTGGCTTTTGAGATGATTTTGCAAAGTTAATTCATTTGGTAAATTCTCAAGAAGATTATCGCCATCAAAGTTTGAATTGAATTTATGATCAAAATCTTTTTTAAGAAAAGGATTTTCATCTATCTCATTATTAATTTTATTAATAATTTCAAGTCTTGAGAGCTGAAGAAGATCTATAGATTTTTTAAGTTGTGGAGTAATCGACAGCTGTTGATTTTGTTTGAATTCTCTTACAAGCTTTATCGCCATTACTTACGAAAACATCTGACCAAAATATTTCTGCTTAACGTGAGCATTCTCTTTTAGACTCTTCTCGTTTCCCTCAGCAATGACACTTCCTTCGCTGAGAATGATAGCTCTGTTACATATGCTTAAAGTTTCTCTAACATTATGATCAGTTATTAAAATTGAAATATTTTTTTTACAAATCTCTTTAAGCAATTCTTTTATTTCCTCAACTGCTATAGGATCAATGCCTGCAAATGGCTCATCTAGAAGGATGATACTTGGCTCACAAATTAAAGTTCGAGCTATTTCAACTTTTCTCCTTTGCCCCCCTGACAGCATTCTTCCCTTCGTTTGCAGAATGTTATTTAGATCAAAGTCATCTATAATTTTTGTTAGTTTTTTTGTTTTCTGCTCAGTATCTCCATTGGATAATTCAGCTATTCCTAAAAGATTACTCTCAACACTTAGATCTGGAAAAATTGATGCCTCTTGAGGCAAATAACCCAATCCTAGATTTGCTCTGGCATGCATTGGATTATTTGAAACATCTTTATCATTAATAAATACTTTGCCTTTATTAGGAAAAATTAACCCAGCAGCTATATAAAAAGCTGTGGTTTTGCCTGCCCCATTTGGACCCAGTAAACCTACAATTTCTTTTGCTCCAACTGAAAAACTAACATCTGATAGAATCTTATTCGAGCCAAGTGTTTTTTCGATATTGGTTAGAGTTAGACGGTTACTATTCATTTGCGCTGATTTTATATGCAATAAAATTAGATGTAATTGCATTTCCTTCGTTTAAAAGCTTTGCATTTCCAATTAAATGCATAGATTCATTTGGATATATTACAAATTTTTCTGCTTCGCCATCTATTGCATCAGACTGAATGGTTGCTGGATCTCCATATATTTCTAATTTTTCATCTTGATGACTAAGCATGGCATTAGAACCTTTTATAATATAGCTATTAATTTCTATTGTAATATTGTCTTGAAAGGTTAATTTTCTAGTTTTTTCATCAATTGTGACTTGATTTGCTTGAATTGAAATATTTTGAAGGGTTGAGTAATCTTCTGAAGCCACGCTAGGAAGATATAAATACCCCACTATAATTAATAAGATCTTACACTTTTGAGACATTTTTTTGCTTTAAATAATTCCTGCTTCAAGAAGCTGGTGCATTGTAATAATACCCATGCTGTTGCCACCGTTTGTTGAGGAATTAACTACTAGGCTAAAAATTTTATCTTTTTCCATAATTTCAGCAGCATCAATTGCAAGAGCATCACTTTGAATGCTTTTAAAATTAGTAGTCATAACATCCTTAATAGGAGTTTTATTTAGATCGATTTCATTATTGAGACATCTTCTTAGGTCACCATCTGTAAAAATCCCTATTACTTTTTCTTCATTTGAAACCAGAGTTACCCCAAGTTTTTTTTCAGTTATTACCAATAATGCATCTTTTAAATACGTAGCTTGATTAACAATTGGTGTCTGCTCATTCATCACTGCTAAATCTTGAACAAGTGTAGTAAGTTTTTTTCCAAGTTGTCCTGCTGGATGAGATTTCGCAAAATCATCTTTACCAAATCCACGAGCTTCCAATAAAGCAATCGCTAGGGCATCTCCAAACACTAAAGCAATTGTAGTTGAAGAGGTTGGAGCTAAATCTAACGGACAAGCTTCTTCATCAGCATTTATCACCAAATTAATTTTGCCAGCTTTTGCTATAGTTGATTGATCATTATTAGTAAGGGTAAAAATATTTGTAGTTGAGCGTTTCAATGCAGGCAAAATCTCTATTATCTCTTTTGTTTGTCCTGAATTAGACAAAATTAAGATAGCATCTTGCTTGCTGATCATTCCTAAATCTCCATGGGCTGCTTCAGTTGGATGTATAAAAAATGATGAAGTTCCAGTGCTAGATAATGTTGCTGAAATTTTTTGAGCTATATGACCAGATTTACCTATCCCCATTAAAATTAATTTGCCTTTTATGTCGAGAATATTTGAGCATAGACTCTCAAAATCTGGTTTTATTTGATTGCTTAAACTCATTACAGCCTTTGACTCTATTTCAATTACCTTTAGTGCCGAGCTGATAAAATTCTTATCTTTCATATTACATTCATAGTTTTTTACTAATGTTATAATACATTTATGAATACTACTTTAAAATCTCTAGCATTTTTTATTGGATTTATGTGCCTTCATAGCAATGCAGTGAGCGCTTCTAATCCTCATGAATTTATTGATCTTCGGGCTCAAGAGATGGTCTCCATCATAAGAAATAATCAAGAATTATATTCCAATGATCCTGAGTTATTTAAAGATAAAATCAACGTGGTTTTTGAACCAATGGTAGATTTCAGGAGAGTTGGCGCAAGTGTTATGGGTAAAAAATATTATCTTGCTGCATCAGCAGCTCAGAGACTTCAATTTATTCAATCTTTTAAAACTTCACTTCTTGATACATATTCCTCAACCTTGGCTCAATGGGGCGATCAAAAAATTGTTACTATTTTTCCAGAAGAGTCAGTATATAAAAGAACAGAGGATGTCCAGCAGAATTTAATTACTGCTAGTAATGTTTATCCCATCACCTACAAAGTAAGGAAAGATAAAAATGGAAATTGGTTAATCATTAATATAATTGTAAATGGAGTCAACTTAGGTCTTACTTTTAGAAATCAATTTCAAGCGCTGGCACAAGAGCATAATGAAAATATTGATGAGATCATAAAGCATTGGACTTCTGATGCTAACCTTGAATAACCTTCCACTAAAAATATCTAATGGATATAACTAACCTTCTTAAATTGAACTTTCCTGAGGCTGAAATATCTTTTGATGGCGAGGACTGCAATTCAAAAGTATTGATTGTGAGCAGACAATTTGATGGGCTGAGTACTATCCAAAGACATAAACTAGTATTGAGTACTTTAAAAGATTTTTTTCAGTCAGGTGAATTACATGCTTTAAGTTTAATTACAAAATCCCCCTCAGAAATGAGCTAATTATGGAAAAACTAAAAATCATCGGCGGAAATAGACTCTCTGGCTCTATTTCTTGCTCAGGAGCTAAAAATGCTGCTTTACCAATGCTTGCGGCAACAATATTAAGTGACAAGGCTATAACTTTTAAAAATTTACCTTACCTTCAAGATATTACAACAATGTTTGAAATCTTGGGATCAATGGGAGCCGATATCACTTTAAATGAGACTATGGATTTTACTATTTCTACAGCTAATCTTCATGATTTTGAAGCTCGTTATGAGCTTGTTAAAACAATGCGGGCTTCTATTCTGGTTCTTGGATCTCTTGTTGCTCGTCATGGTTTTGCAAGGATCGCTTTGCCCGGAGGGTGTGCGATTGGATCTAGACCAGTCGACTTTCACTTAGACGCATTAGAAAAACTTGGAGCAAAAATTGAGTTAAAAAATGGGTACATTGAAGCAAGCTCTAAAAAGTTAAAAGGTTGTGAAATTAACTTTCCAGGAGTTTCTGTAACTGGCACAGAAAATATTATGATGGCAGCTGTGCTTGCAGAAGGCCAAACAATATTGCGAAATGTTGCAAAGGAACCAGAGGTTGAAGATTTAGCAGATTTTTTAAAATCTATGGGAGCAAAAATAGAGGGAGCTGGCACTGATGAAATTACAATTGATGGTGTAGATGATCTGCAGGGATCTATTTTTTCGATTCCTGCCGATAGGATAGAAGCTGGAACTTATTTAATTGCAGCAGCTATTACAGCAGGTGACATAACAATTTCGGAGATTGATCCTTTTCGCATGAATAATATTCTTGATAAGTTAAAGCTTAGTGGCGCAACTATTAAGGTTGGAAATAATGATATCCATTTGAGCATGAAAAATGGCTCAATTTCACCTGTAGATATTTCAACAGCTCCATTTCCAGGATTTCCAACTGACATGCAAGCACAGTTTACGGTTCTGAATTCCCTTTCAGACGGATCAGCTGTTGTTACTGAAAATGTATTTGAAAACAGATTTATGCACGTTCAGGAGTTGAATAGAATGGGATGTGACATAACAGTTAAAGGCAGTAACGCAATTATCAAAGGCGTTTCTTCTCTTAATGGAGCACCAGTTATGGCAACAGATCTTCGTGCTTCTGCAAGTTTAATTTTGGCAGGACTGTGTGCTGACGGAGAAACTATTGTGGATCGTATTTATCATATAGATAGAGGCTATGAGAGAATCGAAGAAAAACTTTCCTATTTAGGGGCAGATATTACCAGATTACCAAATTAGCTTGGAGAAGCCTCAGTTGTAATCTTAAGAATTTCAACTTTAGAGTTTTGTAGAATTTCAAAATTAATTTCATCACCCGTAAATGAATTATTTATAGCCTGAATTAAATTTTCCCATGAAGGGGCTTGATTATTTATGGAGATAATAATGGATCCCGGTCTAACTTTACCGGTATTAAACAGAGGCCCATATTCTTTAAGTTCTACAATTTCAAGACCAATCATTACTTTGTTATTAAAAAAGAACCTCTTAAGTTTTACTCTAAAATCTCCAATCCATGATCTTTTTACTGATCCATATTTAATTATCTCAGAAGCAAGATTTATTAATTTATTAGCTGGAAGAGCAAAACCAATTCCAGCATAAGAACCAGTCTTTGAAAAAATCTTTGTATTCATTCCAATTAGATTGCCTTTATGATTAATCAAAGCTCCACCAGAATTTCCTGGGTTTATAGCTGCATCAGTTTGAATAAGCTCAAGGTAAGGATTGCCATAATCTCTTCCAGTTGCACTAATTATCCCGCTTGTAAATGTTTTGCCTAAACCAAATGCATTCCCAATTGCAATTACCTGATCACCTATTTGAACCGTTGAGCTATTTGATACCTCAATAGGCTTTAAAATATCCATTGTCGATATTTTAATTACTGCAAGATCAGACCGTTCATCAAAACCGATTAAGGAAGCTGGATAAACTAGACCATCATCCAACTCTACTTCAACAATCTTTGTTCCACTTATTACATGTAGGTTAGTAATGATATATCCATCATCGGAAATTATAATTCCAGAGCCAATAAGGTTATTTGCTGATCTTTCATCAAATAATCTAGCGTCAATATTTTTTTTAGAGCTTATATTGATTACTGAAGCTGATGCTTTTGAAATTGCACTAACGTAACCATTGTTATTCGACATATTTGTATAGAGATATGTCAAAATACCAATCAAGATTAAAAAATTTATCCTTGAAAGTTTGTTATTAAAAAATTTCATATGATCATTAAATCAATAATATGAAGGATATAAAAGTTGTACTTGAGAATTTATCTGCTCAAGGAATAAAGCTTGATGATGCGCAAGCTTTATTTCTAAAAGCTTTTATTGAGCAGGACTCACTTTACGAACCCCCAACATTTTTTTCAAAAAATCATAATAGTGCTAATTTATATCTTTGGGGACCAGTGGGCAGGGGCAAAACAATGTTGCTACAGGCGCTTCAAGATT
This sequence comes from SAR86 cluster bacterium AG-313-D11, assembly GCA_003284215.1. Classification (GTDB taxonomy): domain Bacteria; phylum Pseudomonadota; class Gammaproteobacteria; order Magnimaribacterales; family D2472; genus D2472. Next base: position 338,847 of record QBVW01000001.1, read on the forward strand.
CATATTTTTTAGATGCGGGCCAATTCCACTTTATAGAATTTATGCAGCTTGTGCATAAAAAATTATCTGAATTTTCAGGAAATAGCGATCCATTGCTCAAAGTTGTAAAGAGTCTTTCAAATGATTACAAAATTATTTTTATAGATGAATTTCAAATTGAGGATATTGCTGACGCGATGATTATCGGTACTTTAATTGAAGCATTATCCAATAAAGGAATAAGGGTTTTGATTTCTTCTAACTCACACCCAGATAATCTCTACAAAGATGGTCTCCAAAGAGCTAAATTTTTAAAAACAATAAAATTAATTAATAAAAATTTTTTTATTTACAATCTCATAGGTAATGAAGACTATAGGCTAAGAGAAATTGCCAAGTTCGATAGTTCTGCAGAGGATATAAATTGTGACAACTCCGTTAAGGATTTCTTGCAGCAAACCTTTCAAAAAGAGATCACTGAAAAGTCTGAATTTTCAGTAAACAATAGAATATTCAATTGCTTGGGTTGCTCTGATAAGTTTCTTTGGCTCTCTTTTAAAGATTTTTTTTCTTTGCCCTGTGCGAGCAATGACTTTATCGAAATTGTGAAAAAATTTGAATGGGTATTTATCAATAATTTTCATCCCTGTAATGACGACCATATTGATAAACTAAGAAGATTTATAAGTTTTATTGATATTACTTATCAAGAAAAACAAAAATTAAAATTTTTTTATAATCCAAATTTGATTAATAACTTATATTCTGGATATCAGTTACAGCATCTATGGGCCAGAACTGAAAGCAGGCTCCATCAAATAGCAACAACAAAATATCTTCAAAATTTAGAGAAAAACTAAACTAAATGAATTAAAATATTGATTAAATTACGCGTAAACATTAACATTCGCATCTAATTTTTTTCTTTAAACATAAAAAGTAATGAAAACTCTTTCACTCAGAAAAGAAGACGCTCAGCATGACTGGTATGTTGTGGATGCTTCTGACAAAATCCTAGGGCGATTGGCCACAAAAATAGCTGATCGTATCAGAGGCAAAGACAAGCCCACTTTCACTCCACATACTGATGGTGGAGACTACGTGATAGTCATTAATGCAGAAAAAGTTAAAGTAACTGGAAAAAAGTTTGATGATAAAAAATACTATACTCACTCTCTTTATCCTGGCGGATTAAAAACTAAAGTTTTCAAAGATATATTGGAAGACAAGCCCGAATATATTATAGAGGAAGCTGTAAAAGGTATGCTTCCAAAAAATAAACTTGGAAAGCAGATGTTTAAAAAATTAAAAGTATACAAAGGTGATATACATCCTCACGAATCACAAGAACCTCAAATCTGGGAGCCAAAAATATGAGCGCAGCTATTCATTATGCAACTGGCAGAAGAAAAACTTCATCTGCAAGAGTTTATCTTTCTAAGGGCAAAGGAAAAATACTGGTCAATAACAAAGAATTAGCACATTACTTCGGCAGACAAGTAGCACAAATGCTCGTAATGCAGCCCTTAAAACTAACAGATCTTGACGAGCAGGTAGATATTAAAGCTATGGTCAAAGGTGGAGGAAGTTTTGGTCAAGCTGGAGCAATTCGGCATGGTATATCTAGAGCTCTGCTTGAATTTGATGAAAACCTAAGACCTCAACTAAAATCAGCTGGATTTCTAACAAGAGATGACAGAAAAGTAGAGAGAAAGAAGCCAGGATTAAAGAAAGCAAGAAAAAGCTCTCAATTCTCCAAACGTTAAATTCTTATATTTAAATATTACCGTTCATCCCAATATAGGTATTAATGGAAGAAAAAATTACCACGCGAAGAAAAGTACTTATTGGTATGACCTCAGCTGTCGGCGCAGTCGGTGCATCACTTGCAGTTGTTCCCTTTATAGCCTCCTGGAATCCAAGTGCTAAAGCAAAAGCAGTGGGGGGCCCAGTAAAGGTAGATGTTTCAAAGATGCAGATTGGGCAAAAAATACAGGTTTCATGGAGAAAGCAGCCGGTTTTTGTTATTCGTCACAGCAAAGAAGCTCTAGAAGGTCTTTCACAGGTAGAATCGAAACTAGATGATCCAAGTTCACTGAAAATTGATGAACCATACAGAGATGTAAATCCAACACGATCAACTTCAACTGAATATACTGTAATTGCTGGAGTTTGCACCCATTTGGGTTGTGCTCCAAAATATTATCCCGAAATGGAATCTCAGCCCTGGGATGAATCTTGGGTCGGTGGTTTTTTCTGCCCATGCCATGGATCAATGTTTGATATCGTTGGAAGAGTATTTAAAGGAGTTCCAGCTCCAACAAATTTAAAGGTTCCGCCACATTATTTTGACGGAAGTATATTAACAATAGGGGAAGAAAGAGGCACTGCATAATGACGCAACAATCATCTGGTTTTTTTAATTGGATTAACGCTCGTTTACCCATTGTAAATACATACGAACGTCATCTATCTAAACATCCTGTTCCCAAGAAAGTAAACTTCTGGTATATGTTCGGTGCCTTGGCATCAGTAGTTTTAATCATTCAAATAGTTTCAGGCATATGGTTGATGTTTGGATATGAAAACACTGAAGAAGGAGCCTTTGCATCTATTGAATACATTATGCGAGATATTGAATATGGTTGGGTAATTCGATATATGCATACCACTGGCGCTTCAATGTTCTTTGCTGTGGTCTATCTTCATATGTTTCGAGGATTACTATACGGTTCTTATCACAAACCAAGAGAATTGGTCTGGGTTTTTGGTATGACCATATACCTAGTCATGATGGCTGAAGGTTTTTTAGGATATGTCCTGCCTTATGGGCAAATGTCTTACTGGGGTGCTCAAGTAATTATTTCTCTTTTTGGAGCTATTCCATATATTGGCGAATCATTGGAAATTTGGGTTAGAGGTGATTACTATATTTCTGGAGCAACCATTTCTAGATTCTTTGCATTACACGTCGTAGCTTTACCATTAATATTAATTGCTCTGGTATTTATGCATTTGGTCGCCTTGCATGAAGTTGGAGCAGGGAATCCAGAAGGTGTAGATATTGAAAAGTATTTGGATGAAGATGGAGTTCCATTAGATAGTGTTCCATTTTTCCCATATAAAGTTTTGAATGCATTGGTAGCCATTGGAATATTTGGCATAGTGTTTTCAATTATCATGTTCTTTTTTCCTGAGGGAGGAGGTTACATGTTAGAACTTGCCAACTTTGAGGAGGCGAACCCATTAAGCACCCCTGAACATATCGCTCCAGTTTGGTATTATTCACCATATTATGCAATGTTAAGAGCTGTTCCTGATAAGCTTGGCGGTCTTGTAGTAATGGGCGCAGCTATAGCTATACTTTTCGTCGTGCCGTGGCTTGATAGAAGTAAAGCTGCCTCTATCAGGTATAAGGGAATACTTAGCAAGATTGCAATGACAGTATTTATTGTTAGCTGGCTGATGTTGGCATGGCTAGGAACTGTTCCTGTTACAGCTTTAAGAACAAATCTTAGCATTATTGGTACTATTATCTATTTTGCATTTTTCTTGTTAATGCCAATATATACTTCTATCGAGAAAACTAAGCCGGTACCAGATAGGTTATGAAGCAATTCTTGATAGTATCCTTTTTATTTGTTGCCTCTTATGGAGCTTTTGCAGCTGGTGGCGCGCCTTGCGGTGATTATGGAGAATGTGATTCATTTAAACCTAAGCTTAATAATATTGAGTCCCTGCAACTAGGCGCCCTAACTTTTATTAATCATTGTTATGGTTGCCATTCATTGAAATATTCTCGATGGGGAAGAATTGCAAAAGATTTGGATATTCCTGAGGATATTTTTACTAATAATCTAGTTTTTGGGACAAATGTTAAACTCGGAGACAGGATGACTGGATCAATGAAACCAGCCATTTCTGAAACCTGGTTCGGTATTGCTCCTCCAGATTTAACCCTTGTGACAAGATTGCATGGGTCAGATTGGGTCTATACGTATTTAAGAACCTTTTATGAAGATTCATCAAAACCATATGGGGTTAACAATATGGTATATCCTGGTGCAGCTATGCCTAATGTTTTAGCTTCGATGCAAGGTCAGCAAATATTATCCTGTAAGGATGTACCAATAATAGCAAGTAATGGCGGTGTGAGAAGAGACGAAATGGGCAATGATATAACGGAAGAAAAATGTGGTTACCTAAAAACTATTCAAGGATCAGGTACTTTATCTGTTCAAGAGTTCGATGAAGTTATATACAATCTTGTAAATTTTATGACATACGTTGGTGAACCAAGTAGATCAGATAGAGAAAGAATGGGCTGGTACGCAATATTATTTTTTATAGTTTTCACAGCTCTTTCATATCTTCTTTTTAGAGAATACCAAAAAGACTATCATTAAATTTTAATAACTACATAAAAAAGAGGAAGCATGATCTTATATTCTAATAATGATGACCACTACAGCCACAGGGTAAGAATTGTTCTTGCTGAAAAAGATATTGCATGTGAAGTCAGAGAGACCTCAAACGAAGAGGCTCCTGAGGAAGTTCTAGCGCTTAATCCATATCATTCTTTGCCGATTTTAGCGGATAGAGATCTCGGTTTATATGATGCGGGAATAATGCTGGAATACCTCGATGAGCGCTTTCCTCATCCTCCTCTTCTTCCTGTATATCCTGTTTCGAGGGCTAATAGCAGAACACTTATGACAAGGATTGATAAAGAGTGGTGCCCATTAGTAGATACATTAATTGCAGGGGATCTTTCTGACAAGGAATTATTGATTGTTAAAGAAGAGTTGCTCAACGAAATTAGTACCGTTGCACCAACCTTTAAAGAATTTGATTTTTTTATGAGCGAAGATTTCTCCCTAATTGATTGTTATCTAGCCCCTATTTTGTGGAGACTTCCTTCTCTTGGAATCAATCTTCCATTGAATAGACATCTCAAACCTTTGCTGGATTATCAAACAAAAATATTTGCCAGACCCAGCTTTCAGGATAGCCTTTCACTAATAGAAAGAGATTTAAGGGACTAAGAAGCAATTAAATCTGTGTTAATTTTTTGCAAAGGAATCTTTCTTTGTGCGCATGTATTGGGTTTATAAAAAATATTGCCAGTAACTCCATTTATTTTTGCGGATTGAATCCCAGCCTGTTTTAGAATTTGTAGTAACAACCACTCATGCAAAGCTCCTCGCTCCAAAAATTTTTCAAGCGACAATGATTCATCATTCTTAATTTTTGATGCTAAATAAACAGATATAGGAGTCAATGAATCTTCATAGTCTAGAAGCTGGAGAGGGGTGTTTATTTCTTCCAGAGACGAAATAAAGTTTAAATATTTAAAATTATCTCCCCCATGATATCTCAGAGCTGGAATCATTGATTTGTATTCTTGAGGATTTAACATAATTATGATTTGCTTAAAATCAGACCTAGGCCTAGGGGTAAAATTTAAATTTTGATTGGGATTCAGATTAGAAATTTTATTGAATCGTTTTTCACTAAATTTAACCCCCAAAATTTCAGAAGAGAATTCTTGGAAATTCATCGCAGTATATTTAATTCTTACAAGGTCATTATTTTCTGGTTCTATGTTTTCAGCAAAGGATTTATATTCTTCAGAATAAATAATTAATATTGAATCAGGATTTTTATTTATTTCCTGATTTATTGATGTAATTGCATCATCATAAATACTTGAGCAGAACCCATCAATTTTTTGTGAAAGTAAATTTTCAGGGAGGAATATTTGTTTCTTCTCGTCCCATTTAATATTTACTGGAAGATTAAGCCTATAAATTAACTCTATTAACTCCTTAGAATATTTATGATTTGGTTGAAGACTGAGGGAATAATTTTTCTTTGTTAGAATTTTTTGATAATTCTTTTTTAATATTTTTGCATCATTTAACTCCCTTTTATTCAGCATTTCTCCATCAATAGCTGCTTGTATTGTCCCTAGATCATTATTAAAGTAGCTTTGATATTCATAGATCTCAAGGAAGTCTTTTGGATTATCTTCCTTAAGCAATTCAATTGAATTAAGATTTAAATTTTTAGATGTCGTCGAGCAAGATGCTAAGATAATCAATGCTAAAAGACGCTTTAAATTTTTATTTTTTTTAAAAATCATTAACTTAATTTCATGCTTTATATAATTTGCACCCCAATTGGTAATTTAAATGAT
>QBVW01000002.1 GCA_003284215.1 SAR86 cluster bacterium AG-313-D11
TACCAGTTGTTGTAATTCCTGTTAAAATTCTTTTTCTCATTTATTGATAATTATAAACATCAAAAGAAACTATTGTGGAAAGTCATAAAACTTTATTTGAATCCTTAGACAAAGCAGAAAAGCATTTTGAGGCTGGACAAATTCGATTGGCTCAAAAACTTGTTAACGAGGTCTCAAGATCATTAAAAGCTGAGGGCAAAGTATCAAATAAACTAAGGCATAGATTTAATTTTATGTCGGCTCAATCTAGATACTTTAATGATATTTCATCATTTGCAACTAACCCTAAGAGAAATGACATTATTAAGGAAATTGAGGCCTTGATTGCTCAACCCCATGAAAATCCTAAAAAACAAGCAAATGAAATTCATGGCCTTCAAACTAAGTGGCAGTTGCTCGATCAATCATCCAAGCCAGCTGGTAGAGAGCAGTGGATAACTTTTAAAAATCTTACAGACAAAGCTTGGGAGCCCTGCGCTCAATATTACGAGGAATTAAAAGCTCTAAAAATTGCTAATGCTCAACAAAGAGAAGAAATAATTGAATCAATTATTCAATATACAAATAGTCATTCTAGTAAATGGCCTGGATTAATTGAAATGAGCAAATATTTAAGTCAAACATTCCAAAAATGGCAAAGCTTTGCACCCGTTCTAGATGAAGATTTTAAAAAGCTAAAAGAAGCCTATCATCTTGCAAGAAAACCCATAAATGATGCAATCAATGATCAAGAGATAAAAAATTATAAAGCTAAAGAAGCATTAATCGAGAAGGTAAAATTAATAGATGATGAAGATACCAGATCCTGTATTCAGAAATTTAAGAAAATTAAAAGTGAGTATCAAGGTGTCGGGCCTGCAGGCAAAAAAAATGAATCTTTACTTTGGAAAAAATTAAATGAGTCTGCGGATAGATTTTTTGAAGCAGAAAAATCTCTTGCGAATGATGAGCTGCTTTTGATTAAGCAGCTTTCAAGTCAACTTCAAGAAGGCCAAGCCTCAATTAATACCATTAAGGAGCAACTCAAGGAGTTAAATAAGACGAGGAAATCTCCTGAATTTACCAAACTACAAAAAGACTTAAAAGCTTTTGAATTAGAGCAACTCGAAGCAGTAAATGCTAATAAACTAAAAACTTATCAGGATCTATTAAGCTATCTAGAAACAGACGATGAGAATAAGTTATTGATAAATAAAGATATTTTCAGAGCCTTGCATTCTCCACTATATGCAGGGAATAATGCTGAGCTCCTTGAATGCGTAGTCATGCTTGAACTAATTGCAAAAATTGATCCGCCGTCATCAGATAAGATATTAAAACAAAAACTTTCATTGGAAATGTTACAAAATAAATTTTCAGGCAAGAGTATCACTGACGAAGAAATTAAGAATTTAATAATTAAATTTATTAACAATCTTCATTCTAAAAAAATTAATAGTGACGAACTGAAATTGTGGGAGAGGATGAATGAAGTTTTTAAAAGAATTATTAATCAGCTTCCTTAGTTTTAAGAGCATTCATCCATCGATCTGATCTGAATCTAGCTACATATAAAAATCCTTTTACAACATAATCAGCAACGAGAGTCGAAAAGATTACCTCAACTCTTGCTTCAAGCAAGAAGAAGATCACAGCTAAAAAGACTCTTATAAAAAGTAAGCATGTAAGCGTTATTGCCAAAGGCGTTTTAGTATCTCCTGCACCTCTCAGAGCTCCCCCGAGAGAAAACTCTATCGCCATTAGTGGCTGCATCGATCCTAATAACCAAATAAAAATTACGGTTAAGCGAACCACCTCATCATTATCAATCATGTATCTTGCTAATGGCTCTGCAAATAACACAATTAATATTCCAAAAAATGTCATGGACAATATTGAAAGTCTCATAGCGCCCCAACCAGCTCTTTTAGCCTGCTCTTCGTCTTTTGCACCCAAATGTTGGCCTACCAATGTTGCGCCTGCAATTGAGAAGCCAAACCCAATAACGATTGAAAAAGATAATATTTGAACGCCGATACCGTATGCTGCATAGGCTTCGGTTCCATAAAATGCAACTAAAATAAGGAAAGCGGTGATTCCTATTTGAAAAATAACTTGCTCAAGGGCTGCTGGTAGCCCAACTTCAAAAATAGCTTTTACTCTATTAATATCAAAATGAAATATGGAAGAATATTTAACTTCTAATTGATTAGACAGCCAAAAAACAATCAACAAAACTGCGCCTATAACAAAAGAAACTCCATTTCCCAAAGCTGCTCCCACCACTCCATACTTTGGAAATCCAAGCCACCCATTAACTAAAACTAACATAAAAAATACTGCAAATAAATTCATGATGATCCCTATAACTAATGGAGTCTTAACATCACCAATTGCTCGCAAAGCAGTTATCAGACCTAGACCACATCCATAAGCTACATAAAAAGGTGCTATGCTTTTGAGGTATTGAGTTGAAAGAACCAATGCTTCACCCTTTAAACCAAAAAATATAACAAGAGGTTCAGCAAACTTCCAAATCAATACGGCTGATATGAACGCTAAAAATATTACTAATTGAATAGTTCTAGAAAAAAATATCCCTGCCTCTTCCTTATCATTTGCGCCCCAATTCCTTGCTATTAATGCAGTTGATCCAGCTAAAACTCCAGTTAATACTGCTTGAAGAATAAAAGTAACTCTTTGACCTGTTACGGCAGCTGCGATTGCATCTGGTCCCAGACCGCCAACAACTTTTATAGCTGCGATAGAGCTAGTTGCATAAAAAAGATTTGTGATAATTGATGGCCAAGCAAGGGTCCATACACCCATGGAGCCTCTTGGGATTTTTGGCCCCTCATGAAGAACTTCCAAAATTAAGACTCTTTTATTGAGCCAAGATATATAACTCCAAATAAAAGAGTCATTGAAAATGCAACAAATGGCGAATCATGTGATTTAAGGATTTTACCTCTATAAATTAAACATTCTAATAAATGAGCTATAAGTAAAATATAAAAGATACCAAATCCAAAATAATATAACCAACCAGCAAAGGGCTCAAAGATATTGACTATTCCAAATGCCCAAAGAAGTAATGTAATAATATGTGCTGCTTTCATAGATGCTATTATAAGGGGTTCTTAGGTTTCTTCCAGTTTAGCAAGAATTTCCTGATGCCTATATCTGTCGATTCCGTACATTGAAAATATACCAAAGGGAATGAACATTAGTATTGCAACGAGCGGTCCTTGAACCATTGCTAGATTAAAAATATTCTCAGCACTTGGAGTTACATCCGTACCCTGAGGAAAACTTATAAATTCTAAGGCAATTCCAGCCATCAAGATTCCAAGACCTGTGTTCAATTTTCCAATTAATGAGCTTGATGCAAACATTAATCCCTGCTGACCAATTTTACTGTCAAGCTGAACCTCATCGCTAATGTCACCCAACATTGACTCCCTGATAATGGCACTAGAGGAAAGGCAAGTATTTCCAATATAAACAAAAGGAATTGTTGCGTAGAAGAGATCCCAGGTTCCAGATGCTGGCAAAAATCCGTTGATAAATAAAAATATTGGTATTGGCGGAATTAATGCAGCAAACATAATTGCCAATAATAGAATTGTTCTTTTTTCAATAACTTTGACTAATGCTGGAACCAACAAGAATGCGCTTATTGTTGATAAAACATATATACCAAGATAAGAAGCAAGCATGATTGATTTAAATTCCCAAAAATATGTATTCATATATATTTGAAGAGAGCTTCCCATACCCCAGCTAACGGCAATGAATAAGTATCCAAAGAAAAAAATTAAAAAAGACTTATTTTTTAAAGCAATAAATATTTGATTAAGAATTAACCTTAAATTAAAAGCGGCTATTTCAACCTCATAAGTTTCACGATATTTCAATGTACCAAAATATGTAACTAGGACTGAGATACACATTATTGTGGCGCCTGTCATGCCATAGTAAATCCATGGTTCAGGATTTTTAGTTCCAGGCATATAATCTGGCGTATCTTTAAAAAAAATTGTGTACGCTAAAAAAGCATTAAATAGTCCACCCATCCACCCAAATAATTCTCGGGTTGCAAAAATTGATGTTCTTTCAGTATAAGACCTCGACATCTCACTGCCCAAGGATCTATGGGGGACTTCAAAAATTGTCATGCCAAGTCTTGTCAACATGGTAAAAGTTAACATCCATACAAATAAATATTGTTGCGATAGCTCCCAAGATGTTTGTATGGAAAACAACATAAAGTATGAAAGCCCCATGGGAATCATTCCTAGAAGAAAATATGGGTGCCTTCTTCCAAATTTATGTTTGGTTCTATCAGAAATAACACCCATCAGTGGGTCAGTGAATGCATCTACCATCAAAGCAATAAAGATTGCTAAGCTTGCCAAGCCTGGACTAAGCCCAATTACATTAGAATAAAAAAATAATAGAAAAAAAGTGAATGCATCGGTTTTGACACCATTGGCTACTGCGCCTGATGCATAAAAAAACTTTTCTTTAACTTTAATAGCCATTTACGCATATTGTATCCAAAAGATTTATATAAAAATATTTAAGTTTAGCTTTTTAGGAATTGCATTAATCTTGGTTGAAATTGCTGATATGAGCTTTCATCTAGCAAATGCCCCATCCCATCAACTATGACAAGTTCACTTGATTTAATTAGTTTATGAGCTGAGTATGCATTCTTCACCTTTATAAGAGGATCGATGTCTCCGTGGATAATTAATGTAGGAGATTTAATTGATTTTACTAATTGTTTTCTGTTTTTAGAACCTATAATTGCAGCCATTTGTCTCAAGAACCCACTATCATCCCCTCCTCTTTTTATGTAAGAACGCATGTCACTTCTAAATTGAGGAGTATCATAAGTTTTTCCTGGAGTTCCTATCAACTCAAACAACTTAATGGATTGATCAATTCTTCCCTCTATATCATCTTGAGCTGCTGTTCTTTTTAGCATTTGTCTTGTAACTTTAAATTTTGGACCATTTAATGGATTTGGCGTTGATGCAGTTGAGGATATTAAAGTAAACGTTTCAATGCGAGAGGGATGGTTGGCAACTAATACCTGGGAGATCATGCCGCCCATTGACATACCAAGAATATGAGATTTTTCAATTTCTAATTTATCAAGCACTGAGATACCATCTAAAGCCATATCTTCGATTGAATACTCTGAAGTAACAGGGATAAACAAAAAATATTTTAAATAATTGATTAACTGTGATGGCTTTGAAGAAAACCGTGTTGAAAGACCTACATCTCTATTATCAAAGACAATTGGCCTGAAACTATTGGCTTGCAAATCATCTATAAGAAATTGCGGCCACAATGTTAATTGTGCTCCTAAACCTGTAACTAACAATATTGGTTTACCTGAAGCTGGCCCATAGTCTCGATAGGCAATTTTAGTATCACCATTAGATGCATATCCTTCTTCAAAAGCAAGAACATTGAAACTAAAACAAGTAATCGCCATAAAAAGATATTTATTTCTTAAAAGCATGAGCTCTCTCCCTTACATTATTTCTAATAGCGCCCCAAAATAAGGACATGTCAAAGTTATGAAGATCACCTGCATTTGCAAATCTTTTAATTTTTTCAATTAATGGTCCTCTAGTTTCAAGCAAAAAATTATCTGAGATTCTTGCCTCAAAACTTAAGCCTGTTATAGCATCGATTGATAATTTAGAAAAAGTATTTTTTGTTGCGTAATAGTCTGCAAGTGAGAGTTTATCTGATTTTAATCTAATTGAAATATTATCAAGATCATCATCCCAGTTATGTTCTGTATTCCAAGCGAATGGATTTTGACAAACGATAGGTTGATCCATTGGCTCTAACATCCAACCTTCTGGAGTCCAGAATAAAGATTTTGCCCTGCTTCGGCTAAATCCCTCTATACCAGTGCACCAAGAAATAATTGTCTTATGATCAATGCTAGATGTAGAAATAGATAAGTCTGGATACATGGCTTCAAAATATTTTGTGGGCAAAATGTATCCAATTAAATATGCTGCTATAAAATTTTTATAAGCATCAGCTTTAGATATATATTCATAGATTAATCTTTGACCATGGAGTGCCCCTTGACTATGGCCAGCAATAAAGAAAGGCTTGTCATTGTTATGTTCACTTAAAAATACTTCAAACGCATTAGATAAATCTGAGTAAGCCAAATCAAGTGCATTAGAACCATTATCAGAGTCAGCATCAAAAAATGAGTAGTAAGTTGCTTGTCTATAAAAAGGGGCATAAACATTACATGTTTCGGTAAATGCAGACGCTTGAGTTGCTAAATGGCTACCAGTTCTTTCATATGCAGCTGATGCCTTATCAATGGGTGAATTCCATTGTTTTTCAAAAAAACCTGTTGGATGAATAAAAAAAACGTCTATCTCTTTATCTCCCAATGGTGGGAAGTGATCAGGAGACAAATTTTGAAATCCATCTATACCCGGAAATGCAGCCCAGCTTTTGGCCTCTAAATAATTTGGTTCTTTTGGATGATTCCCAGAAGCAAAATCAATTTCAGGCTTTAGACTGCGTATAAAATCTATATTATTTTTCCAAGGGCTTAGTTTTTCTTCAGTCACAGAATTACAGCTTTAAAAATTTATTTGTAGCTGAAGCTGTTGCAACTAGTGATTTGCCTTGATGCAATTCTGCAGAAGTAAAAGAAATACTTTTTCCTAACTTACTTATAGTTGCTGATGCAGTAAATTTGCCAGGTGTTCCTGGAGATAAAAAATTAACATTAATGTTGAGTGTTAATGGGTTATATTCTCCATTAGTCTTAAAGATTAATAGATGCGCCATAGAAGTATCGAGCATCGCTGTTATAAAACCTCCCTGAACAAATGCTCCATTTGAATGGGTAAGATCTTCGCCTATATTAAAATTCATACTAATACTTTCTTTATTCTCATCAAAAGCAACTGCTTCGGCTCCAAGTATGGATAGAAATTTTGGTGGCTGACTCAGATTTATTTTTGAGGATGTCATTGAAAGCTTAGTGTAATAGAATAGTTAGATTAAATTATAGGAGTTTAATGAGAATCTTACTATCAGCACTAATATTTCTTTTCGTTTCAACGCAAATAAATGCAAGCTCACTTGATGCAAACGATAAAAATAAAATAACAAAACATTTTAATACATACGTTGATAATGGAAGCCTTCCTAATATTTCAATTTTAATTAAAAAAGATAATAAAGAAATTTATCGGCATGCTCACGGGTTTGCAGATATAGATAGTGGAACTAATGTCAGTAACAAAACAATATATAGAATTTACTCAATGACAAAACCAGTGACTGGTGTTGCAATTATGCAATTAGTGGAGAATGGACAGCTGAGACTGAATGATAAAGTCTCAAAGTACATTCCAGCATTTAAAAATACAAAAGTAATCAATCTTGATTTCCAGGATTATGTTGTGAAGCCAAAAAGGGAAATTACTATACGAGATCTGTTAACCCACACAAGTGGTTTGACATATAGCTGGGCAGGAGAAGGCCCCGTAAATCAAATTTATAGAAAATACAATATTCGACCTTATTACTTTGGTGCCTTAGACGCTGAGTTAAATAAATTTCCTGGTAATACCTGTCAATTTGCAGCAGCCGCAGCTAGCGCTCCCCTCCTTCATAATCCTGGTGAAAAATGGTCATATGGAATCAATATGGATGTTTTAGGCTGTGTGGTAGAAGTTATTTCCAAAATGACATTTGCTGAGTATTTACAAAAGAATATCTTTGATCCGCTCAATCTTAAGAGCATAGGTTTTTCAGTAAACCAAACTGATAGCGATTACTTTACAACTCTTTATACCTCAGGAGCATTTTCTAGAGACGGCGAGGTTGTAGCGCCATCTGGACTAAATCAAGCGGAGCTGATGTTCTCTAAAGAGCTCAGATCAATTGATTCATTCGATAAATCTCCCTATTTAACAAATTCGTCTAAATTATATGATGGCGGATCAGGTCTGGTTTCAAACATTGATGATTTCAGCAAATTTGCAGAGATGCTTTTAAACGGTGGTATTTTAGGTGGTATCAGAATTCTTAGCGAAGCATCTGTAGATTTAATGTCTAAGAATCATCTTTCAGATGAAATTTTAAAAGATGGCTCTGCATTTGGATTAGAGGGCGTGGGTTTTGGCTTAACCGTTGGCACTATTATGAATCCTGGTATTGCGGGGACCTATTCTTCAGAGGGAGAATTTTTTTGGGGAGGCGCAGCAAGCACAATTTTTTGGGTTGATAGAAAGAACAATGTCACAGCTACCATGATGACGCAATTCATGCCATCAGATAAATACCCACTTAGAGAAGAATTAAAAACCCTGTTGTATTCAAGTTTAAGTAACTAAAACTGGCGGAGAGACAGGGATTCGAACCCTGGAAACCCGCGAAGGTTTGCTGGTTTTCAAGACCAGTGCATTCAACCGCTCTGCCATCTCTCCGTTCCTTTAGATAAGGCATTTTATAGGCTTTTATAAATAAGTAAATGTGACATTACCCATTTTGTTACTCACTACCAAACAATTGATACCCTTTCTTTGCTTTGTGGAGTCTTCTTATAAGGCTACACTAAATCACCAAGTCTAAATGAGGATTTTCTTTGCTACATTTCAGATCTGATGCTTTTCGAAGCTATAGTCAACTGGCACTTATTGTTATTGCTGCTGGAGCCATATATCCCCTTCTTTATCTAAGGCAAAACTTTGAAATTTCTATATTGGAATCTTTTGATATTACTCAGGCACAACTTCGTTACTGCAGTTCAATGCTTGGACTTATTTTTATGGTTAGCTATGTTCCAAGTGGTTGGCTCGCAGATCGCTTTTCATCTCGTAAATTACTTGCATACTCTTTATTGATAACTGCTTTATTGGGTATTTGGTTTTCAACAATGCCCTCTTATTCCTCGTTATTAGTTATTTATGGAGCATGGGGTATTGCTACAGGACTTACTTTTTGGTCAGCGCATATCAAATTGGTAGCAATGCTTGCAAAAAAAGATCAACAGGGCAAATTCTTTGGAATTCTAGATGGGGGGCGGGGATTGGTTGAAGCCATTTTAGCTACAATTGCTATCACTCTTTTTGCCTATGTGCTCAGCCAACAATCTGGGTCTACAAGCATGGCATTAAGGCAAGTTATTTATCTCTATATAGGAGTTTTACTGGTGGTATCTCCTCTTGTCTATTGGCTTCTTGATGACTTTGAGGATGATAATACAAAGGTCACTAATACTAATTTTATAGCTGATTTGAAAACTATATTAAAACATCGTGAAATCTGGCTATGTGCAATCTGTATTATTTGTGGTTATCAGTTATTTTATGCAACATACTCTTTTTCAGCATATTTGCAGCAAAATTTTGGTTTAACAGCAGTTGCAGTTGGAACCATTACAGTTGCTAAGTTATGGATGCGGCCTATTGGAGGAATCACTGCTGGTTTTGTCGCCGATTGGAGTAGTCCAGAAAAAGTTCTTTCCATATTATTAATAGCTGCATCTATATCACTTGGAATAATGGCATTTTTACCTACTAATTCAGCAATTATAGTCATGATACTTGTTGTATTGTTGATTGGATTTTTGACCTATGGAGTAAGGGGTGTCTACTGGGCTACATTAGCTGGCTGTAATGTTCCTAATAAAACTAAAGGATTAGCTATTGGAGTCATTTCAATGATTGGTTACTTTCCTGAATTCTATCTGCCATTAATTAGTGCGCCTCTTTTAGAGTATTATCCTGGTGTACTTGGTTATCAGATCTACTATTTAATGATATCTTTTTGTGGGCTTATTGGATCTTACTCAGCCTATCTATTGATGAAGCCTAAATCTTAGTGTTCTACTTTCATTGGCACTTTAGGGTCTAAGTCAAGCCCTTACTTCCTGGGCTGAAAATAGCAGATGGGTGTGCAGTCCATTGATAGTAAAGTAAAGGGACGGCACCGTTATGATACTCCGCACAATTTTCAATGCTCTAAAATTGAGCCAATATTAAAATAAGTAGGTTCTTCCTGAGCTTCCACTGTGGATAATTCGCACGCACATTCTTTTATAGATTCAGCCCTTTTTAACAATTGCGCGTCGAGGCGCCCCTTCCCTCTGCTGTTTCTGCCATTGGGGATCCGTATATACCTTCAATGAAATCGAGGGCTCTGTAACACCTTTGATTATATCCGCACCGCGCTCAGCAACCATCATGGTGGGCCCATTGAGATTACCATTGGGGATCGTGGGAAAAACTGATGAATCGACAATCCGCAATTTTTTCAAGCCTATCACTCTGAGATCTGGATCGACAACCGCCATGGAATCAACCCCTATCTTGCAGGTACACGATGGATGATAGGCACTGTCAACCGATTCACGAACAAAGGCGTCAATCTGATCATTGGTTTGAACCTCTGCCACGGGCTGAATCACTTCGTCTCGGAACGCATCCATTGCTGGCTGGCGCATAATTTCTCGGGTTAAATGCACACAATCTCGAAATCCTTGCCTATCCTGCTCTGACTCCAGATAGTTAAAAAGTATTTCTGGATGCTGCTTTACGTCAAAAGATACCGCCCTCACATGACCCCGACTGGTAGGCTTGTTATGACCAACATGCACTTGGAAGCCATGGTCGTTAAACGCCACCTTGCCATCATAGGTAATCGCGCCAGGCAAAAAATGATATTGAATGTCAGGCCACTTGACTCCGGCTCTGGAGCGGATAAACGCGCAAGATTCAAAGTGATTCGTTCGGCCTAAGCCCGTTTTAAACAAGAGCCAACGCGCTCCAATCAGGGCCTTATTAAATAATCCCAACTTACTATTGAGGCTTATCGGCTGTTTGCAGCGGTATTGAAAATTGAACTCTAGGTGATCTTGCAGATTCTCTCCGACTCCCGGCAAATCATGTACCACTTTAATCCCAGCTGCCTGCAACACCTCACCTGGCCCGACGCCTGAGACCTGCAGTAGATGCGGCGATCCGATCGCCCCAGCACAAAGGATTACCTCACGTCGCGCGGCAAATGTCTGCATTGTGCCGCGAACTTCGCATTGAATGCCTGTTGCCGTTTTGTGGTCAAAAACAACTTTAGTCACCAAGGCATGCTTTAATAATGTCAAGTTACTGCGCTTTTTTGCCGTGTCTAGATAGGCATGACTGGTAGATGCACGTACCCCACGATCAACCGTCATAAATTTTTGTCCAAAGCCCTCTTGCCGGAAACCGTTATAGTCATCTGTTTCGGCGTAACCAGCATCGACCCCAGCGTCAATAAACGCGCGGTAGAGTGGGTTCTGCATGTTGTTACCTCCACTAACCGAAACAGGCCCGTCACTGCCAGCATACTCACTCGCAACGCACTCGTGACTCTCTAACTTTTTAAAGTAAGGCAAACAACTTTGATAGTTCCAACCAACCGCCCCACAGGCCTCCCATTCGTCATAATCGTGAGCATGACCTCTCACATATACCATACCGTTTATAGATGAAGTGCCGCCAAGTACTTTTCCTCGAGGACAGTTCATACGCCGATTATTTAAGTATGGTTCTGGCGCACTTTCGAACCCCCAATTATATTTTTTACTGTTCATTGGGATGCCCAGAGCCGAAGGCATGCGAATAAACATACTGCGATCACTGCCACCATATTCCAACAGCAATACGGAACAATTAGAATCCTCACTGAGGCGCGAAGCAACAATTGCTCCTGCAGAACCAGCGCCTACCACAATGTAGTCGTACTCTTTCATTTAATGCATGCTTTCCATAACCTTCAAACTGTTAACTATCCACTGCGAGCACAAAACTGTCGCGCAGTTTTTTTCTATGCTTGAACACAAGACTATAAATTACTACATATAGGCCAATAACAACTAACCCTACCCACTCAATTTTAAGCGGTGTGAGCTGATATAACAGCACCAGAGTACCGAGCAACAAACAATTTCCTAGAACGTATTGTGCACGCCCCAGTCGCTCAACACCAAAATCCAAATTGTCAGTGTATAGACGGATAAGTGAGTCGAGAGAGTTAATCACAAAAATCACACCAAGAGTCACCATCGCCCAGCGGAGCATTCCTGTAACAGCGATACTATTATAAAAATAGTAATACAGTGTTGAAAACCACAACGCTATAGCTACAGAGGGAATGACCAATAAGGCGATCAGTAATTGCCAGGTTTTAAGCCCGCAGACAAATCTCGCAACAAACTGACCTATCATGATGCTCCAGGCAAACCACCAACATAAATACCAGCCATGGTAGTCGCTGATCGGACTAATGAAGCGGTGAATATTCTTAAAATAGCCGGTCAGGTTGACCATGGAATCCAAGTATCCGCTAACCGAGGTGCCTGAAGCCCCAAGCATGACTAACGTTAGCACTATAAATAACGCGCTAGACCCTAAGCTGAGGAGTTTAATATACCGGATATCAGTGCTCGAAAAAACTCCTATAAAAATGATAAGACCTACTAAGAGGTACTGCTGAAAGAGAGAAATTCCGGCAATATAACTGGGCACATAACTGAGAAATAAATAGGCGGTAAATGCACAGGTGGCAATAATAATGAAATTATTAATCCAACGGATGGGTCTGTATTGGAAAAGTCCCAGCTGGGGCTCTACAACGCAAAAATAGAAGGTGGTTAAAAAATAAAAGGCCCAGACTAGAAAGCCCCAGAAACCAAATTCAATCGCCAGCGGATTCGTGAAACTATAGGCCTCCTCAGTTGCATAGACAGGGAACTCTACAAGGGGAAACATAATCAAGCCAACATCTAGTCCAGAGGTAAATAAAATTGCTGAAAAGGCTAATAGCGACATCGGTGTTTTTCCAACACATCGAACATTGCGCCATTTAACACAGACAATGACTGAGGTCGTCAAGGTGATCGCAATTGCCACTGTAAGTATTTCGTACATCATCTCCCTCCCAAACAGCATTGCAGATTTATATAGGTTATTACTATAGCAAACACACATCGAGGATTACGAGCGAAATTTTTCTACATCAAGTAAGATTAAATCAAACTTATTTTTTAGGAGAGATTATGCGAAAAGACATCAAAATAACGCTTATATCGGTATTAGTAGGAATAGTAATTGGAGTGGTTGGTACATTGATGGGTTGGCTCTAATTTTTAAGGAGAGATTATGAAAAAACTAATAGCTTTAATTTTAATAAGTAAATTGGCTGTATTATTTTCTAAGTTTAGAATTTTTTCGGATAGCTATCATAGAATTCAAAACCCAATACAAGTTAGCTAGTATAAATATGTAAAGTCCAGCATAAGCTTGAACTGCTATAGCTGCTATGCAGCCAATGGTCATAGCCAGATACCCAAGTATTCTCTTATTTATTTTTTTAGAGACCATCAGGGGTGCAGCTAAAACTGTACCAAAAAACACGCTAATCATCTGTAAAATAGTTATTGAATTCAACTCAGTTCCAAAAAAATAAGCCATTATCTGGCTTTTTTTTTAAAAGTAAATACTTTTTTATTCTTATTTAATTTCTATAAAAATAATGAAGATTTTGGTTTAAATATTTAATAATATTGATTCAGCAAAAAAGGTTTTTTATTGACTTAAATAAGCTATCTTTGTTTAATATGAGCTAACGTTCATCCTTTCATGGGACGGAAGTAGGTAATAGTACTGAAGGAACGCATCTTATTGCCAACCGGCAGGAGATGAAAATGACTAAATGGGAATATAAAATTGTGGATCATAGCAATTCAACTTCAATGGGATACTCTAACGAGGAAACGGAAGCATTTAAAATTGAATATAAAGATGCTGTACATTGGAAATATGAAATGTCTATGATTGAATTAAATAAGCTTGGTCAAGAAGGCTGGGAATTAGTCACTCAAGATGGCGCAAATCAAATATATTTAAGACGCCCAATATAAAGTAATGTCATTAGAGGAGCTTAGGGTAATAACAATTGTTTATGTTAGCGCCCTTGCTCCTCTAATTATTTATTTTTACAAAAAAGATGAAATTCCGCTCTGGGTACCATCAATATATTTGGGATCATTTCTAGTCTGCTCTTTTGGCTGGGAGCTTTGGTTTACCTATGGTTGGATTGAAGGCGATCCAGTTAATTTCAGAAGATCAGATACTCTAAACACATGGATTCCTTTACATATAAATTGGCTATTAAACTCAATGGCAGATGCAGGAACTATTTCACTTGGAGGTCTCTGGTTAATGTGGAGATGCAGTGGAAAAAATATTCAAGTCTTTCAACAATGGAGCTGGTCTGCATTTAGTATTTTATTTATCTGGTGCATTGCGCAGAATCTTTTTGTGGAGCTATTTTTGTATCATGATCAATTATCTGAGGGCAAATTACTTTCATGGGCTCCTCTGGCTCCCACAGGCCAATTTTTTAACCCACTAATATTTGAATTCAATCAAAGAAGTGTAATGTTTCAAACTCAACTACCTTGGTTAATTTTGCCAGGTATTTTATATTATTCAGTTATTAAAATAGTGAGTTCAAATAAATAATTGAGCCAAACAAGCGCCCTACAACATCCAAATAATGAATAGTAATAATCGAAGAATCATAGGATTTTGGCGTGGGTGGTCAATAGCGGTTGGTTGTGCAGTAGGCTCTGGTATTTTTATGATGCCAACGATGCTAGCACCATATGGAATGCTTGGATGGGGTGGATGGCTCATAGCTGGAGGAGGTTCAATCCTGGTTGCTTTAACCATGGCAAAATTAGTGAAAAGGATTCCTAAGACAGGCGGACCTTATGTATACGTAAATGAAGGGCTAGGAAAATTTTCAGGCTTTATAATTGCTTGGACTTATTGGGTTGCTTGCATCTCAGCGATAGCTGGAATCTCAATTGCATTTGTGGGATATTTAGGTTTTTTTGCTCCCGCAATATCAAACTCACCAATTTATTCTTTGCTTGCATCGCTAATGCTTGTTTGGATTATGATTATTTTAAATATTAGAAGTTTAGAATATAGCTCTCAATTCCAACTTATATCGACTCTATTAAAATTATTGCCACTTATATTTATTATTTTGCTTGGTGCAACAAACTTTAATGTTGCTAATTTGCCAGAGTTCAACCCAACTAATCTTCATCCAATTTCGTTACTTGCAACAGTAACAACTCTTGTGATGTGGTCATTTATCGGTATTGAAACAGCAACTGTACCAGCAGACAATATTATTAATCCTCAAGAGACTATTCCAAAAGTATTGATTGCATCAGTTTTAACAATTCTCATTTTTTATATCTTTGTAAGCATTGCCATAGCTTCAATTGTGCCAGCAAATGAGTTACTTGATTCTTCTGCACCTTTTACATTGGCGGCAACAAAAATTCTAGGTGTTACCGGAGGCACCATCATAAGTATTGGAGCCTTGATCTCTACGCTGGGCTCATTAAATGCAAATACTCTAACTGCTGGTAACTTGAGTCTCGCAGCTGCAAGAGATGGATTGCTTCCAAGAAAATTTGTTGTGTTAACCAAAGCAGGCACTCCAATTTTTACATATCTACTTGCTGGATTTTTTGTAAGCATCCTACTGATATTGAATTATACGAAAGGTATTGTGAATGCGTTTATATTTATGGCAATGCTATCAACTCTGTCTACATTAATTGCCTACGCATTCTGCGCAATAGCTGAATTTAAATTTGCTCATGCAGATCAGAGAAATCAAACAAGAAAGAATGCTCTTTTGTTATCCTGTGGAACATTTTTATATGCTTTTTTTGCTATTTGGGGAGCTGGGATTGAAATGATAATCTATTCTCTGATCTTGATTATAATTGGCATACCAATATACCTGCTCAAAAAATAATATTATGAACATCTTGAATGAATATTCTCAAATAAAAGAGGTTGCCATAAGGTCGCCCCTCTCAAGCTTTATCGATGAGGCTAAACTTTCAAGTGAATGGGAGGCCTTAAGATTTCATTCAAAACCTGATTTAAAGCAAGCAATAATTGAATATAATTATTTCAGAGATATGCTTGATGATGATGCCGTCACAATTATAGACTTGCCCTCTTCAAAACTCTTAACACTTGATAGCATCTACACGAGGGATAGCATTTTAATATCTAAAAAAGGATTGATACTTTGCAATATGGGCAGATCTTCGAGAACACCTGAGGCTTCAGAAAATTTTAAAACGCTTCAGTCTAGGGGCTATAAAATTGCCGGTCAAATCAAAGCACCAGGAACACTTGAGGGAGGTGATTTTATATGGATTGATGATCACCATGCTGCTGTAGGGCTTGGACCAAGAACAAATGTTGAGGGTATTCGTCAATTAAAAGAAATATTAGGTCTTTCGGTTGAATTACATATTGTTGATCTGCCAGAACCCAGCCATCCAGATAATGTCTTGCATTTAATGTCGATAATTTCTCCACTGGATAAGAATCTAGCACTCGTATACAAACCACTCATGCCAAAGTCATTTACTAGCTGGCTTAGTAGACTTGGTATAAAGTTTGTAGAAGTATCAGATCAAGAGTATTTGTTAATGGGATGTAATGTTTTAGCAACCTCACCAAGATCAGTAATTATGCTTGAATATTTACCTGGAGTTCAGTTTGAACTTGAAAGAGCTGGATGTGAAGTGAAGGTATATAAGGGTATGGAAATTAGTCGAAAAGGAGAAGGTGGCCCAACTTGCCTGACTAGACCTTTAAAAAGAGTTAATCAATGAGCGATCTATATAAAAGCCTGCCAGGCTGGACATATTCAAGCGAAGCATTTTTTGAATTAGAGAAAACAGAATTAATCCTAAAGAATTGGCAATTAGTGTGCCATCTCTCAAATATACCGAAAAAAGGAGATTTTTTTACATTTGAGATTTTTAATGAACGCATTTTTGTAATACGCGACGATGGGTACAACGTTAATGCATTTCATAATTTATGCTCCCATCGAGGCACTAAATTAATTGATGAAATTTCAGGAACCTTGAATGGAAAGATAACCTGTCCATATCATGCATGGGGATATAACTTTCAAGGAGAGCTGATCAAGGTTCCTTATGAAAATCAATTTAAAAATTTAAATAAATCTAATCATGGACTGCAGAGTGTTGAGCTAGAAATTTTTCAAGGATTCATCTTTGTAAAACTGCTAGCATCAGACACGCCGAGTGTCCAAGAACAATTTGCACCCTACCTTCATGAAATTAAGCCATATAGATTTGAAGAAATGCAACCTTTAGGCCGGGTCACAATGAGACCTAGAAAGGTTAACTGGAAACAAATTGCTGATAACTATATTGATGCTTTGCACATACCCGTTGCACATTCAGGTTTATCAAATCTAGTTGGTAAGAGTTATGGAGTTGAAGTCTCAAGTAATAATGGCTGCATACACAAAATGTGGGGAGATGGTAAAAATATTCGTAAAGATAATTTATCAAATATTTTGTACGACAAATATCTACCACCTATGGATCATCTTCCAGATGATAAGCAGAGATATTGGCTTTATTATAGATTGTGGCCAAATTTAGCCTTTGATATTTATCCAGAACAAATGGACTTCATGCAATTTATACCAATTGATGCTCAGACCACTATGATCAGAGAGATAGCTTATGCGTTGCCAGATAGTCGAAGAGAAACGAAAGCTGCGCAATATTTAAATTGGAGAATTAATAGACAGGTTAATAATGAAGATACGCAATTAATTAATTGGGTGCAAGAAGGAATGAATACAAATAAATTTAAAGACGGACCTTTAGCTGAAACAGAAATATGTTTGATCGATAGCGCAATAAAAATAAGAAATTCAATACCAATTGCATCTATGCAAATAGCGCCAAAAGAATCTGAGATAAAAAAAATTAATGCAGAATTAATGAGCTTATCCACTTAACAATTATTTTTTTTTCATTAAACTTAATTAAAAATAATCAATACAACTAATTATGATATTTAACGACTTATTAAGTTCTGTCGGGAATACTCCTGTTATAAAGATCAAAAATATTGCACCAGCAAACGTCAATTTATTTGTAAAGGCTGAATACTTTAATCCAGGAGGGTCTGTTAAAGACAGATTGGCTTTAAATATTATTGATAAGGCTGAAAAAAACAATGATTTAAAACCAAATCAAACAGTTATTGAGGCTACAAGTGGAAATACTGGTATCGGTCTAGCAATGGTATGTGCAAGCAAAGGTTATCCTTGCATTATCACTATGCCAGATAGCGCCTCCATTGAAAGAAGAAAACTTATGAGATTTCTCGGTGCCAAAGTTTTATTGACACCAGGATCTGAAGGAGCTTCAGCAGCTTATGATCTTGCTAAAAAATTAGCTGATAAAAATAATTGGTTTTATGCTCGACAATTTGAAAATTCAGCTAATTCAGAGATTCATGAGCAAACAACAGCAATTGAAATTTTGAATGATTTTAAAGATATCGGTTTAGATTTCTGGGTCTCTGGATATGGAACTGGAGGAACATTCAGCGGGGTATCTAGAGTTTTAAGAAAACATTCACCAAAAACAAAGTTGATCATCTCTGAACCTGAAAATGCTCAGCTAATTAAAAGCTTGAAAAAACAGAATAGAAATAGTGATGGTTCGCCCTCAAGCTCTCATGAAGCATGGAATCCTCATCCAATTCAAGGATGGACTCCAGATTTTATTCCATTAGTTTTACAAGAGTCTATAGATAATAATTATTTTGATGAAAATGTTCCTGTCTCAGGTGATGAGGGTATTTATTGGTCAAATCAACTTGCCTCAAAAGAAGGAATCATGACTGGCATATCAGGAGGTTCCACATTTGCTGTTGCATTGAAGATTGCACAGAAAGCTCCTGATGC
The DNA here is from genome assembly GCA_003284215.1 of SAR86 cluster bacterium AG-313-D11. Taxonomy (GTDB): domain Bacteria; phylum Pseudomonadota; class Gammaproteobacteria; order Magnimaribacterales; family D2472; genus D2472. The sequence continues at coordinate 18,886 of QBVW01000002.1, forward strand.
ATCAAATATTTTATGCATGCTGGCTGATACTGCTGAGAGGTACCTATCGTCTCCCTTGTTTAATGATATTGATTCTGAAATGAGTGAAAATGAAAAAGAAATTTTAAATTCTATTTAATTTTTTTTGCTGGAATTCCGGCAACTGTGGAATTTTCGGCTACATCATCTAACACTAAACTTCCTGCAGCAATGATAGAATTGCTGCCAACATTAACATTTCCTAATATTGTACTTGAGGCATAAATTGAAACTCCCTCTTCGATTTTGGGATGCCTATCCTGTTGTGTGAAACTATTGCCACCAAGTGTAACTCCCTGAAATATTGAAACATTTTTTTTAATTTTTGCAGTTTCCCCAATCACAACTCCTGTGGCATGATCAATCATTACTGGGCTATCAATAGTTGCAGCTGGGTGTATATCTACACCAAAAACTTCTGATGAGCGATTTTGAATGTACAAAGCCATAGTATGTCTGTCATCATTCCATAAAATATTACTTGCCCTATAAGCAGCTAAACCTTGAAAACCCTTATAAAAAAGTAAGGGTGTAGACAAATATTTACAAGCTGGATCATTTTCTCGAAAAAATAGAATGTCATTTATCAAGCTTTCTTGAATTACATCATCCTCGTTAAAGGCAGCTAGGATAATCTGATATAAATCAATTGAAGATAATGCATCATTATTAAGTTTTGAACCCAGAATAGCTGCTGTAGCCTCAATAATATTTTCTTTAGATGATATTAAACTTTCTAAATAGTCCTTTAAAGATGGTTCAGCATCGATCCTAAGAGCAATTTCTTTTTTAATATCATTCCAAATAATACTATTCATGATAATGAGAACTTATAAAAAATGTTTTTAGATTGTATGCGGGGCAGCAAAAAATTTATTAATGAGTGGTTCGAAGGACTCCAAAGAATCAGTGTCATAGTCTGGATCAAATGCTGCTTGATCCCACTCATCAGTAAATTCAATTGCTTTAGCATACCAAGATTCGTTCACATATTGTTTGCGTAAATCTTGAGGTTTTCCCATGTAATGATAATAATGTTCGCCCTGAAAGTCTTGATGTGTTCTTATTATGTGATAAGCGTCGTCACTTACATATGGCTTAATCATCTCGGCAGCAATTTGGCCATGGTTAGGAACATTTATAACTTTGCCGATGTCATGCACTAAGCTAATTAATATCATTTCATCATCGGCCCCTGCTCTCTTAGCCATTGTTGCAGTCTGCAATGCGTGATGTAACTGATCTGTACCAAAACCAAGTGTGAGTTCTTGTGCTTGTCGTAACATAGAAATAATTCTCTTTGGCATATCAAAAATGTGCGGCATATGCTCGGTGCTAATATGCTGCCATTCTTCTTCTGTACTGTTATCCATTCTTGTAAACATAGAAAACTCTTAAAAATTAAATGTGATGCTCTATAAATTAACTTATTAGGCTTAAAAAGGCTAGATGATCAAGAAATAAAAAATAAGCAAGAATGCTAATTTATTGTAAATTTTAGCACTGTATGAATTTTTGATGCCTCAAACAAGTCTTTTTGAACAGGAGTGCCATCCTTATTTAACTTAACTTTTGCAAAAAAAGCATCAATGGGATTATTTGTAACTAGATCTCTTAAAGTACTTTCTACTAGCTCATCATTATTGAATTCAAGATCTACTGCTGCATTTACTAACTTACCTTTAAGCCAGATTTTTGTTGCAGACTTACCTTTCAAGTTTCTCCACCAAATGTTTGATCTCAATGTAACGCATGTATATGAGGAGTCGTGCCTATGATAGCTCAAAGGAACTAAAAAATTTCTTCCAGTTTTTTGTCCCTTAAAACTAATAACAAGGAGTTGATGGCTAATAATGAAGTGAAAAGGAGATCTAGCTATTAAAGAAACAACAGGATTTACAAATTGCCATAAATTCATTTTTTTAGATCCAAAAACTCATATGGCGTCTCTACTAACTGATTGTCGTTAATCTTTACATTATAAGCTTGTTTATTTTCGTTAAATCTCACAGTTAATTTAGGTTTTTCGTTAATAAAATGAAGTGCAGCACCTCCCTCAATTCCATACATAAAATCTATCTCATTGCTAACGAGTAGTTTTTTTGTTGCAGGTCGTCTTTCTACTTCCTCATCATAATGAGGTGCGCAATTACCAGGAATAAAGTTCATACATTCCATCAATTTAAGTTCACTAGCCCATGAGTCAGTGAGACCACGTTCAAACCAACAAATTGCACCAGCACTAACTCCGCTCATAATGATGCCATTATCATAAGCTTTTTTTAAGATTGTATCTAACCCCCACTCTTTCCAAACAGCCAGCATACTTTTAGTATTCCCACCACCAACAAAAATGATATCTTGCTTGGCAATGTGCTCTTCGAGATCGATGGTTCTTTTAAAAAAACTTATATGGCTTGGATGACAGTTTAATTTTGAAAAAACACTGTAATAATTAACTATGTATGGATCTAAGTCACCGGTAGCAGTGGGTATAAAGCAAATATTAGGCTTAACTTGTGAGGTTTGATCCAAAATATATTGCTCAATTAACTTAGATTCTTGTGTTCTACCAAACCCTCCCCCACCAATTGCAATTACTTGACGCATTTTGATACCTGAGACATATTAGATTTATGAAATTTAGCCATAAATATATCATTATTGGTGCGGGAAGTGCAGGCTGTGTTTTAGCAAATAAACTCTCAGAAGACGTTGAAAATTCTGTGCTATTGATCGAAGCAGGTCCCCTAGATAATTATTCATCAATTAAAATGCCATTAGCGGCAAGCACTTTATTTAAAAATAAAAAATATGGTTGGGGTTATGAAACTCAACCAGAAAAAAATTTAAATAATAGGACAATTAATTGGCCACGAGGAAAAACCTTAGGTGGAAGTAGCTCAATCAATGGAATGGTCTATATTAGAGGTCAAGCTGAAGATTATGAGAAATGGCTAAATGCTGGTAATAAAGGTTGGGGCTATCGTGATCTAATGAAATATTTCATTGCGCTAGAAAATAATCAAAATCACGAAGATCAATTTCATGGAAATTTTGGCCCACTCTGGGTTGAGACATATCAGCCAATATTAGATGCATCTCGGTCCTTTCTCGATGCTTGCAAAAATTATGGGCTAACTAAGAATGAAGATTTTAATGGAGTTGACCAGGAAGGCTATGGGCAATATCAAGTTAATATTAAAAATGGGCAAAGGTTTAGTGCATCTGATGCATTTTTAAAACCTATACTCGACAGACCCAATTTTCAATTATTAACCAACACATTGGTTGAAAAAATCATCACAGCAAATAAAAAAGCAATTGGCGTCAAAGTTAAGAACAAAAGTGGTGTAAAAATCATTGGCTGCTCCTCTGAAATAATTCTTTGCGGAGGAAGTATAAACTCGCCTCAAGTATTAATGCTATCTGGAATTGGTCCAAAACAGCATCTTAAAGACCACAACATACCTTTAATAGAGGATTTACCAGGTGTAGGACAAAATTTACAAGATCATCTAACAGTAAACATAAGCTATAAAATTAACAAATTAAAAACCTTTAGTGAGCTTATGAAGCCGTTGAATATGATTAAAAATTTATTTGAATACTTTATTCAGCGCAAAGGATTAATGACCTACCCAGCCTCAGACATTGGAGTTTTTTTTAAAACAAATGAATTTGAGAGCACACCAAATGCTCAAGTCCATTTTGCCCCGGGAGCTGGCGAATACAAAAAGAATGGGGCTATGAAGCCCTCTTCTGGGATTACAGCTTCGGTATGTAACTTAAGACCTCAAAGTCGAGGCCATCTTGAGCTAAGTTCTATTGATCCAGAAGATGCGCCAAAAATCTATGCAAATTATCTAGACACGGAAAGAGATATTCAGTGGATGGTTGAAGGGATTCAAAAAGTAAGAAAAATATTTAATACCTCTCCAATGCAACAATTGGGAGCAACTGAGTTAAAGCCTGGCTCTCAATGTAATGAAGATGAAGATATGAAAAAGTTTATTAGAAATGAATCCTTATCAGTCTATCATCCAATCGGAACCTGCAAGATGGGTAAAGGCAATGAGTGTGTGGTAGATGAAGAATTAAAAGTTATAGGTATCAAAGGTCTTAGGGTCGCTGATGCATCAATATTTCCAAGCATAATCTCAGGTAATACAAATGCAACATGTAATGTAATTGGCGCTAAGTGTGCTGAATTAATTTTAGCAGGTAGCAAAGATTAATATTGATAGACCACCTTGCCATCAACTACCGTGAGAACATTTTTTGATTCAAGAATTTCTTGCTCAGGAATACGCATTAAATCCTGATCAAAAACAGAAAAATCTGCTAGCTTACCAACTTCTATTGTTCCCTTAATATCGTCTTGAAAAGATGCAATTGCAGGCCAAATTGTAAACATTTTTAATGCCTCAAGCCTCGAAATCTTTTGATGCAGATTCCAACCTTCTCCATGAAATCCATCTACATCTTTTCTTGAAACGGCAGCATAAAATTCAATTCTTGGATCACCTATCTCAACAGGGGCATCAGTTCCGCCAGCTATTATCAAACCCTGGTCAATAAGGGTTCTCCATGCGTAGGCATTATCAATTCTCTCCATCCCTAGCCTATCTACTGCAAAGTGCAAATCACCAATAGCATGAGACGGCTGCATTGATGGAATTATCCCAAGCTCGACAAAACGAAGTTGATCTACAGGCTTAATATTTTGTGAATGCTCTATTCTCCATCGCGGTGATTTTAGGTTTGGATTATTTTTTTTAGCTTTATAAAACGCTTCTTCATACCAATCCAAGACCACTCTATTGCCGTGATCTCCAATGGCATGTGTTCCAATTTGAATTCCCTTTATTAAGGCTTTGAAAAGTCTCGGTTTTGTTTCTTCTTCCTGAAAAATAAAAACACCCTTACCGTCATAATCATCATATTTCTCTAGTAACGCAGCCCCTCTCGAACCAAGCGCTCCATCTGCATACATTTTAATCGAACGAACAGTTAAAAAATTCTCAGGATCAATGATTGGTCCAATTTCAAGCAAACGATCTGCAGGCTCGCCATCGCTAACCATAAAGTAAATCCTTTGTAGCAGATTATTCTCAGATTTAATTTCATTTAAGATGGAAATATCATCGAATGTACCCCCAGGAACATGGATTTGAGTCCATCCAAGGCTAACATTTCTATTTATACCCTCTAAAAATGCTTTCTTATCATCATCTTTAGATAATTTAGGTATGAGATCTGCAATTAAGTTCATAGCCATATCGACCAATAAACCAGTAGGCTCTCCTGTGTCATCTTTTTCAATAAAGCCGCCCTGTGGGTCTTGGGTATCAGCATTAATACCTGCTAATTCTAAGACAAGGCTATTTACAACAACAGCATGGCCATCTGCTCTTTCCAAGACTACAGGATTATCAGGAGAGAACGGATCTAAATCCCATCTTGAAGGAAATCGTTTTTCAGGCCAAACTTTTTCAATCCAACCTCGACCTATAACCCATTCACCAGTGCCCTTTGATGATAAATAGCTTCTGACTGCTTGCAAGGTTTCATTAAGTGATGGAATTTCCTGTAAATTTAAACTTAATTCTCTATACCCAATCCCTTTAAGATGCCCATGAGCATCTATAAAACCAGGAAAGATATATCTACCATTTAGATTAATAATATTTGCATTAGAACAAGCGATATCAGCATCTGATAAAACTTTGCCAACATAGGTAATTTTTGAGCCTTTTGAAGCTATTGAACCTAAAAATGAGCGATCGGTTTTACCAGTATAAATATTGCCATGATGAAGAATTAAATCTGCTTCTATGCATGAAGTAGCAGTAGCTGATACTGAAGCATAGATACTTGAAACAATAAGAAAAAGTCTGATCATTAAAATTTACTAGGCATCCTGCGCTGTCGGTCTGATAACAATCTCATTAACTGATACACCTGGATCTTGCTGCAAAGCATAGATAATTGATTCCGCAACTCTTTCTGCTGGCTGCGCTATATTACCAATACCTCTACTCATTAATGCTTCAAGCATTGATTCATCTTTAATAGAAAACGCTAGCTCAGTTTTAAAAGCTCCAGGATAAATACATGTAACTTGAATCTTTCCAGAAGATTCAATTCTTAAACCCTCCGATATAGCTCTAACAGCATATTTTGTCCCAGAGTAAACTGCGCTGCCTGGCATAACCCTTTTTCCAGCAACGGAAGAAATATTAATTATTTGGCCAGATCCTCTTTCTAGCATGTGTGAATAGACAGAATCTATACCGTACAAAACACCTTTAATGTTTACATCAATCATATAATCCCATTCATCGGTTCTTCCCTTTTCAATCAATGATAATGGCATTACCCCAGCATTGTTTACCAATGAATCAATTCTGCCAAAAGTTCCTATACCGAAGCTTGCTAATGAATGCATTTGTTCTTTAGAGGTCACATCTGTGGGTTTGTATATTGCAGAATCTGAGCCAAGTTCTTCGCAAACTTCTTTTAATTTATCTTCTCTGCGGGCACCCAATACCACTTTTGCTCCTAAGGCAACACACATTTTTGCAGCCTCTTTACCAAAACCAGAACTCGCACCTGTGATCATTACAATTCTATCTTTTAAATCATTCATTTATTCTCTCCCTAAAATTTCATGTGTTTTATAGTAACTTATAATTCTTTGTTTCCACTTATTAGTGTAGCTTTCAAATTCTGCACTCTTGATAAGAAACTCTTTAAATAAGAGGTCGCGATCTACCATCAATATTGCAATAGATTCAATATCAGTTTGATACATCACGTTATGGGCATTAGCATATGCTGCTCCTTGAAGAAAATAATCTTCAATCCAATCTTTTCTTTTTATTTTTTTTGCTGTTTTAAAATCTATAATTGTAGGCTTGCCCTTAAAAATACCAATACAATCAGCTGTTCCAGCATATAAACCATCCACAACTAAGCCCGATTCAAGACCCCAAACTTCATCTATATCCCCCAAACAATCATCAACAAACCTCTTAGCAATCTGTTGTGCCATTAAACCTAATCTATCATCAGAAAATTGTTGCCAATCAAGGCCATTCAAATAATTTTCTATAGACAAATGAACGGCTGTTCCTATTGTAGTTGCCTCATCAACCACCTCTTTTGCAGTTTTTGGACCCACTCTTCTTTTCCATGCATCAATTCCAGAATGATCTCCAGTTGCTGATAAAATTGTTGTAACAGAGGGAACTAGGTTTTCTTTTGAATCTCGATAATAGCGTACATCATTCTTTTCAACTCTCTCAAGTTCAGGATATTCGAATAATTTTTTTATCATTCTAATTTAATTAATAGAGGAACCGCCATCAACAGAAATAACTTGGCCAGTAATAAATGAAGATCGATCTGATAGAAGAAATGAAACAAGCTCGCCAATTTCTTCGGGCTCACCAATTCTTCTGAGCAAAGATGATTTTTCAAGCATATCTTTTGCTTTTGGCTCAGCTTCAAAGTATTGCCTAACTCCAGGAGTGTTTATAGTTCCTGGTGAGATTGCATTCACCCTAATTCCATTCCTAGCGACCTCCTTAGCAACAGATTGAGTGAGATTATTTACAGCCGCCTTACTTGCTGCGTATATAGAATTAAAAGCATAGCCTCGGATAGCTGAATTAGAAGAAATATTTACTATAGAGCTAGAAACTGATTGCTCTTTAAGTGTCTTGATTTCAATTTGAAGACATTTCCACAATGACGTAAAAGTTAGATCAAGCGTAGCTTGGACTTCTTCAAGTGAATAATTTTCAACTGGACCCAAGCCCTTAGAAGCGGCTGCATTATTGCAAATACAATCTAATTTTGCATAGGTTGTTAAAGTTGTCTCAATCATTGATTGAATAGCCTTTGAGTCAGTAAGATCTGCCTCATAAAAAGATGCACATTTAGGAAAAAGTGTGTTGATTTCATTGGCTACCCTTTCAGCAGAGCTTCCATTTAAATCTACAATCATTACCTTTGATCCATGTGAAGCTAGCACTTTAGCAATTCCTTCTCCTATACCTTGACCAGCTCCGGTCACAAGAGATACCTTATTTTCTAATTCCAACTCATACTCCTTTTAATTTATTCTTCAAGAATGTTAAAACATAATTATAGGTTGTCATTCTATTGATTTCATTAAGTGCTTCATGCCTTGCTCCATCTATAAGATAAAGCTCTGACATGCACCCATTTTCAATCAAACACTCATGAAGCTTTTCTGTTCCTCTTCCCATTGATCCAACTGGATCATAAGAGCCAGAGAAAACTAGAATTGGAATATTTGTAGGCATTAATTCTAAATTTTCTGTCTTGAAAACTGACTCAATTCCTCCTATGACATCTGACCAAAGTTGATTAGAAACTACAAAACCGCATAAAGGATCCTTCGTATAATCGTCAACCCTATCTGAATCTGTCGACAACCAATCATTTGAAGTTTGAGTATTTTTAAATTTATTATTAAAACCTCCAAAAATTGCTTTATGTAAGGGCAAACTATATCCCTGTTTTCCTAGCCTAATTATTTCTATCTTTAGAAATAATTTTTGCAAAAAGGTTTCAAAAGAATTTGGATAACTTGAACCAGAAAGGAGAACAGCATCAAAAGAAGTGGTTTGCTGGAGTGCTGACATACTAATCCAAGAACCCATACTGTGACCTAAAAGAATTTTAGGCAACTCAGGAAAAAGCTTTTTCGTCTCTGAGTGGACTGCGAGCAAATCCTCAACCGCTAAATTCCATCCAGCATCTTTATCAAAAAATCCAATTTGATTATTTAATATGCGATCACCATGTCCTCTGTGATCATGAATTGCAACATGAAAACCATTTATATTTAAAAAATTTATAAACTCCTCATACCGCTGTTTATGTTCAGCCATCCCATGAGATATTTGAACCAAACCTAAAATAGATTCAATTTCTGATAAATGAAGTGAGAAATTAAGATTTATTGCTGGATTAGTATCTAATGGTATTTTTTGCATAAGACTATAAAATAACACGTAACAGGGGAAACACATGAATGATATATATATTTCAGGAACAGGTATCTGGACTCCACCTCATAAAGTATCAAATGATGAGCTAGTTGAATCATTTAATAAATATGTTGATTTATATAATTCAGACCATGCTGAGAGTATCAAAGAAGGCTCTTTAGAGGCATTAGTCCACTCATCAAGTGAATTTATCGTTAAGGCATCAGGAATTAAGCAAAGGTATGTGATTGAAAAAGAATCTTTGTTAGACCCTATGCATATGAAGCCTTATATCAAGGCAAGAAATGATGAAGAGTTATCATTCACAGCAGAAGTAGGTGTAATTGCAGCTAAACAAGCTCTTAACAATGCTGACTTAGATCCCAGTGATATTGATGCTGTAATTGTTTCTGCTGCCAATCTTCAAAGAGCGTATCCTGCTGTTGCCATCGAAATTCAAAATGAATTAGGCATTGAGGGCTTTGCATACGATATGATGGTTGGTTGTTCGGCCTCTACTTTTGGTATCAGTAATGCCTACTGCGATATAAAAGCTGGTAAATCTTCTAAAGTTTTAGTCATCAGTCCAGAAATTACATCTGGGCACAATAATTTTAAAAATAGAGATGGGCACTTTATATTTGGTGATATTTGCACTGCAGTGGTGATAGAAAAAAACTCTCAATCAAAAAATAAATTTAAAATTCTTGATACAAAGTTAAAAACTTCATTCTCTAATAACATTAGAAATAATTATGGATACATGAATGCTATTGAAGATAAAGAATATTCTGAGTCAGAATTACTCTTTGTTCAAAATGGCAGGAAAGTGTTTAAAGAGGTTATGCCTTTTGTATCCTCATTGATTTTAGACCAGTTAAATGCATATAGCTTATCTCCAGATGAGATCGAACAGTATTGGCTGCACCAAGCGAATATTAATATGAACTCTTATGTGATTAAAAAATTGCTGGGGGATGATTTTCCTCCTGAGAGAGCTCCAATTATTCTTGATGAATATGCCAATACTAGTTCTGCCGGCTCAATTATAGCTTTTCATAAATTCAATCATCTTACTCCAGGTCAAAAAGGCATCATATGCTCCTTTGGAGCTGGATATTCAATTTGCTCTATCTTACTAGAGAAAGAATAAATCAATGAAATACATCCTACCATTACTGGTAATTTTCACATCTGTGATTGGTTCTCTTGCGAATATATATATCAACTCTGATGATTGGTATTCAGGACTTATTAAGAGCCCTTTAAATCCTCCTAGCTATATATTTGGAATTGTCTGGCCAATTCTTTACGCAATAATGGCATTTGTTTCATTTAAGGTAGCAGAAAAAATTTCAACGCTGTTTATGATCCAACTAGCATTTAATGCTACATGGTCATGGTTATTTTTTTATTTTCATGCTCCTGTATTGGCATTTTTAGATATAAGCATACTTATATTTCTTAATGTAGAAATTGTGAGGATTCTAAAAAGAGAATCGACAGCTTTATTTTACCTTTATCTGCCCTATATTATCTGGCTGTTATTCGCTGCATTTTTAAATGCTTCAATTATATTCTTGAATTAGAAGATACCTATGACCAATCCAGTCATACAAGAGGCAAGTGTTGCTCCAACTAATGCCTTTAAAGAGACTTTGATAAGATCATTTTTTCTTTCTGGTGCCATTGCACTGATTCCTGATACCAAAATACCAACTGAAGAGAAATTAGCAAAACCACACAATGCATACAAAGTAATTAATTTAGATCTTTCTGTTAGAACTCCTGGTTCAATGTTTGCGAGTGCACCATAGGCCACAAATTCATTTAACGCTGTCTTTAGACCCAATAACTCAGCTGAGGCTAGAGTTTCCGATAACGGAACTCCCATCAACCAAACAATTGGAAAGAAAATATAGCCAAGGATTAATTGCAAGGAAAGATCTGAAATTCCAATCCAGCCACCAAAAATACCAAGCAATGAATTCAACAAGGAAACCAAAGCTATAAATGCAATTAAAATCGCACCAACATTCAAGCATATATCTAGTCCATCTCTTGTGCCCCTGGTAATTGCATCCATGGAGCTGTCATAAACCTTAGGCACAGAATTACCATCAAAATTAGTGACCTCTGATGATGGAATCATAATATTCGCATACATAATGGCCGCAGGAATAGATAAAATCGAAGCTGATACTAAGTGCTGAATTAGATTAATATCAGGAAATTGAGGTGCAAGCATTGACACTAATGCGATCATGATAGAACCAGAAACGGTTGACATTCCAGCAGTCATTAAAATTAATAGCTCTTTTTCTGTCATCTTAGATAGGTATGGTCTGACCAATAAGGGAGCTTCAACTTGACCCATAATAATATTAGCAGTCGCACCTAAACCAATTGGACCGCCTATATTAAAAAGTTTTTCAAAAATTTTTGAAATGGCTCGTATGATAAGTGGTAGAACATTCCAAAACCAAAGCAATGCTGACAAACTAGATATTACGATGATCAAAGGCAATATTTGAAAAGCAAAGATCATTGAGTTGCCAGTTCCAGAGGTTTCAAATGGAGATGTTGAGCTATTACTTAAATAACCAAAAACAAATTCAGCTCCCTCTTGAGTTGCGGCTTGCAATGCAGTGACGCCCTCAGAAAGGTAGGCAAAAATTTGAACTATAAAAGGTATTTTTAATAAAGCAAAAGCTAATGTTATCTGCAATATTATCGCTGCGATAATATGCCGATAATTAATTGAAGATATGTTGTTTGAAAATGGTATAGCAATACAAACCAGTCCAACAAAACCAATAATAATTTGAAATATAGAGGTTGCGGTCATAGCTTAGTATAACTTAATTGCTCTCAGTCTTTCTTCTAAGAAATCATGCGCGCTTATTGATTCATCAGAATCATCAACAATAGAACAAAGCTCAATTTCAGGAGAGGGATGTAAAAAAAATGGCATGCTATATCGAGATACAGATGTGACGGCATTATGATCGACAACTCTGTGGCTAGTGCTTTTAAGTTGAGAACGGGTAACTAATTGCATCATATCGCCTATATTACAGACAATGGATTTACTTTTTGCTGCTATAGGAATCCATTCACCCTCAGGATTTTGTACTTCTAATCCAGATTCCTCAGCTCCAACCAATAGAGTAATTAAATTAATATCCTCATGAGCTCGAGCTCTCAGGATATTTGATTTATCTTGCACGGGAGGATAGTGAATTAACCTCAATATAGAATTTCCTTTCATAGCCCAGCTATCAAAAAATGAAGAGTGTTTTCCTAAAATCACAGCTATGGAACTTAGCACTTTCATACCGAGTGTATTTAGTTCATTAAATAATGCGTCAAATTGATTATTAAAATCTTCAACCTCTGAGACTTGAATATTTTCTAATATCCTAGTATCAAATGAATCATCAACAGAGGGGCCGTGATGCCAAAATTCTTTTAAATCAGCGGTAATTTCTCCTACAGCAGTTTCCTTGCCATATGGTGTATACCCTCTAGCCCCAGCCTTTTCAGGATGGGCATAATTATTCTTTACTGTTTCGGAAAGTGAAAAAAAATCTTTGCTTAATTTATAACTTTTTTCTAGGACTTCATCAGGAATACCATGATCAGTAATGGTAAAAAAGCCATGGCTCATGAGTGCTAACTTTAGATTACCTATTGTATCCTCATCTCTGTTATTAATATCAAACAGAGAAAAAGTTGGGATCGTATCAAAAGACATAATTTATTTTAACAAAAAAAGGGCAGTAAAAACTGCCCTTTTCTTAAGTATTAATCAATTAGAAATTAAAGTTATACCTAAATCCTAACTGCGCTCGCCATAAGCTTGGAGTGGTTTGCGTTCTGATGCCCATGGGATTATCTAGATCAAATGCATAGGATGGAGATAATATGTATCTACTAAAGTCCTCTGTCATATCAACATCAAAAATAGGGTTAGTTCTAGTGTAATGACCAGATCTATGTACACCCATATCATCATCTATTAGATTTAAGATATTCTGAATACCAAGCTCTATAATAAATTCGTCCTCATCTCTTAAACCAGGCATCACCTGAGTAACTTTTACATCCATTGTAGAAATATAAGGAGAATTAATATGGCCTTTAGGTGCAATACTTCCACGATACCCCTCTAAACCTAATGCTCGAATCATTTCCATGGCTTGACCAGCAAACTCTAAATCTGGTGCTGCACAACTCTTCCAACATACCAACGGATCACTAGCACTTGTGGGTACATAAATTAAGAAGTTTCTATTATCGTCTTGGAGACTATCATCCAAGCCAAATGCTTGTCTTTGATAATTAGCAACACTCTTAGTTTCTGTAGCAAAAGTTGCACTCAATGGGTAACCGGATCTTCTTTCAAAGAAAACTGAGAATGTGGTTGGGCTATTTTCACCAAAGAAATAATGAGTAGAGCTTAAGGTTGCGAACAATCTGTGCTCAATCTCAAATGGAGATCTTCCAGGTAAAGCGTTGTTAGGATCAGCATTTGGACTCTTTCCATAAGTTGAGTTAGCTGTTGCAGATGTTGACTGATTAACCATACTCATATTTTGATGCGCATATCCAATAGTGAAAATTCCATCGCCATCATTAAAAGATTTGGATCCTGTTAAAGAAAATAATTCGCCGTCAGACCCACCTTGAGTGTATAAACCCATTTTGAACGATCCATAGGATGTCATGTTATATATAGGTCTTCCATCAGGCGCCCTAAGAGCAGGAACTTGTGGAACTCCATTAATTAATGGATCACCAGTATTTAAAGCCTTATAAATTGGTTGTTCATAAGTTTTGTTAAGGTACGAAGCTTGGACAAACCAGTCTTTGATTTCAGTTTCATAGGTTAAATTTAAAACTTTTTGCTCAGGCCATTTAAAGCTTGGAGCAGTAGTAATAACAACCGAGTCTCGTAAACCGGCAATGGCAATAGCATCCTTAACACATTGAGGCATGGTAGCAGTTGCATTTGCTGGGTTAGATGTTGGGTCACAGCCAGCAACAGCATTACTATTACTATATCTTGCAGTTTGAACCCCATTATTAGAGTAAGCATTTGAAACCCAGACTAAAGGAAATTTAGTTGCATAAGTTCCATAAGATAATTTTAAGACGCTGCCGTTATCAAAGGAATAGTCAGCGGCAAAACGATAATTTGTTTGATTGCCACCTCTATCCATACCAGCCTGGTTAAATCCGTATGCATCACTAAATCCATTGGCTTGAAGCGTTGGATCACCATCTACTTTTTGAGATCTTACGCCAATGCTTAAATTTAACTGAGGACTAACTGATATTTCATCTTGGATAAAAAATGATTCTATTGTGTAGTCAAATGCCGCAGCTCCACCAAGCTCAGTTCCATCCCTTGAATTTGTAGCTGAATAACGACTTGGATTCTTGGCTAGAAAGTCTTCGTAACTATCAAATGTAAATGCACCATCTTGGAAAGCAATAAAAACATTATAAATATCATAAGCCTTCTCTTCATATCCAAAGGTTATGGAGTGATTACCAATATCATAAATACCCTTAAGCTTAGTTGTCTCAGCAGTAGTTTCTAGAGCATTTGCACTTCTGTAAGGATCTACACCTAGATATATTCTTGACATACCAAAGGCATTATTGATTCTGAAATTAGCAGTATTGGCCCCAATTGGTGAGCTTTGTCCAGTTTTAGTATTCTTTGAATTATAAGATAATTCAGTGCTGAAATTATCAGACCAGTTTGAGACTAAAAGAAATCCATCTGATTCTGTTTGCTCAGGTTTGAAATACTCGCTTGAGGGAAAGTAGTAGTTGAAAGGATTACTATTTGAGCCCCTTAAAGCCTCGGAATCTGTTTCTCTATAATTAACCTGCAAACGATGATCATCATTCAGAATAAAATCCAAACGAAGAGTCGTATTTTCATTTGTCACACTGTTTGAAGAAGAATATAAAAGCGGATCAAATCCATATGTACTTTGTGTGTCTGTTTGTATTTGCCTTACTTGCTCAAGTGTAATGGGCTGAGAGAAAGGTGCGCCTGAACCAACTGGCCCATAATTTATAGGAGTTGTCTTGTCATTGCTTTCAAAAGCAACAAAGAAAAATGCTTTATCTTTGATGATTGGTCCACCAAGTGTAAAGCCTTCAGAAGTATCATCAAATTCCTGATCTATATCCCTACCATCGACAGAGTCTCCGACAAAGGAATCGCCCCTATCATAAGAATAAACTGAGCCATTAAAGTCATTAGTTCCACCTTTTGTGACGACCTCGATAACCCCACCTTCAAAATTACTGTATTCAATAGAGGAAGGTGCAACTCGTACATTAAGTTGCTCAATTGAATCAAGATTAATTGGACTTGCTTGCCCAGGATATCCACTTGCATTAAGACCAAAATCATCATTGTAGGAAGCACCATCTACAAGAATATCGTTTGTTCTGGATCCACCACCTGCAATACTTAACTCAGCATCTTGACCATCACTGGCATCATTGGCTACTGACCAAGGATTCAATCTTACAAAATCCTTTAGATCTCTTGTAACCGAGGAAAATTTACTTATATCGTCAGAAGAGATAGAAGTTGAGAAGCCTATATCTTTATTTGTATTTAATTTACTTGCAACTGTAACAATTTCTTCAAGACTCCCAGCAGATAAAGTTACATTCGAACGAAAGGTATCACCAACAGTTAAACTAACATTAGATAGTGATTCAGAATTTCCACCATAACTAACTTCAATGGTGTATGGGCCACCTGGACGAAGTCCACGAAATGCAACAGAACCAGAGCTAGAAGTATTTTTTGAAGCTGTGGAATTAGTTGGTTCAAATGTTACAGAAGCTGAAGCGCCTGAGATTGGATTTCCACTTCCATCAAGGACTGTTAGGTTAATATCAGATGTTAGCTCTTGACCAAATACTGGTATAGCAAGCATTGCCACTAACACGAATAAGTTACGTAAAGATTTCATAATTTTCCTCTAAAAAATTAAATAAGACGATTCTCAAATTTTATACCTCTTTTGAACTTATTAAAAGAAACAATTTGGTAACAATTAAGTAAGGGGATTTAAACCGATATAGATTTAAATTTTGTATAGTCCTGAAGCGCCTCAGGAATAGTAATAGAGCCTTTTTGATCAAAATTATTTTCGATTAAGGCGATTAAGGCTCTTCCCGCAGCCAAAGCTGAGCCATTAAGAGTATGAGCATATATTGAAGACCCATCCTCTTTAAAGCGAATTTTAGCCCTGCGCGACTGAAAATCCGTACAGTTAGAACAAGAAGAAATCTCCCTGTATGTTTCTTGGCTGGGAATCCAAACTTCAAGATCATAGGTTTTTGCAGCAGAAAAACCTAAATCGCCAGAGCATAATTCAACCACCTGATATGGAAGGTTCAAATCCCTTAAAATAGTTTCAGCATGTGAGGTGAGATTCTCTAGAGCTTCGAATGATTGATCTGGATGGCAAATTTGCACTAATTCAACCTTTTCGAATTGATGCTGTCTAATAAGACCTTTTGTATCCCTACCATAACTACCTGCCTCTGATCGAAAACAGCTAGTGTGAGCGGTAAGCATTAAAGGAAAATCTCCTATTTCTAAAATTTGATCTCTAAATAAATTAGTAAGCGGGACTTCTGCGGTTGGAATTAAATAATAATCATCTGTTAACTGAAAAAGATCCTCTGAAAATTTTGGGAGCTGACCTGTGGCTGTTAAAGAGTCTGTATTTGCAACCATTGGCAGGTAATATTCCTTATAACCGTGTTCAGATGCCTTGTCTAGCATAAAAGCAATAAGAGCTCGTTGTAATTGAGCAATTCTGCCCTCCAAAACTGCAAACCGAGATCCAGCTAAAAGATTGGCTGATTCTGTATTTATCATAGAGGTTATCTCTAAATGATCTTTTCCACCAGAAACCTCTGGCTCACCAATTCGCCTGACTACAACATTATCCTCTTCGCTTAAGCCTGTTGGAGTTGAAGGATCTGGTAAGTTTGGAATATCAAGCAAAAAATCCTTTATATTTAATTGAATATCACTAAGTTTGTTTGAACATAAATCAAGCTCAGTTTTAATAGCATCTATTTTTTGACTAAGGGTAGAATCTTCTTTTCCTGCATTTTTAAGCATCCCATACTCTTTAGACAAAGCATTTCGTTGAGCTTGCAAATCTTCAGTTTGCGTTTGATATTTTTTTCGTTCAGTTTCCAGGATCTCAAATGAAGAAACATCAAGAACATAGTTTTTTTGTTTTAATACTTTGGCGACAATGCTGGAGTCAGCTTTTAGTAAGTTTAAATCAATCATTTTTATGTCGTTTTAAATAATGAGTAAGCAAAAAATGTTCCTATTAAACATGAGGCAATTGATGCAACCACATAGATCAAAGCATTAGTACTCTTGCCATTGTATAACAATTCAATTGTCTGCTGTGAAAAGGCAGACATGGTTGTGAAGGAGCCTAAAAAACCCACAACCAAGAAAAAATACATATTAGATTTCATGTCTGTTATTTGAGCCATGACTATACCAATGCAAAAACACCCAATAAAATTTATCAGTAATGTGCCAACAGGCAACATAAAAAAATAGCTAGTTTTTAATAAGTCACTGATTAAATACCTCAAAGCTGCTCCAAAACCCCCACCACAAGCAATTACAATTATCTTTATCATATTGGAGATAATTCTATGCCGTGCTCAATACCAATAGAATCTTTGTAGCGGATAAGATTGAGTGATTTATCGATGAAGAAAAATTTAATTGAAGCAGAGCCATCATTTGGAATAATTTCAATTACTGAATTATGAGTTTGATTAACTTTATATTCGCTGGAATTTTTATCAATACCATTTATCAATAAATCAAGAAAAAATATATTAGCCTCCCGAATATTAATTGTTTGTTTTTGATCTAAAAAAACATCATAAATTTCTAGAAAATCACCCTCTACTCTGTAGTTCTCTTCAAATGGAGATAACACATTTACTGTAATACCATTTGGATCAAAAAAAATGTTCCCAGATGATGATTCAATCTTTAAATCAGATTGATTGAGAGATCTTTCAGTAAAAGCATAATTTTTTTTCAATTCGCTATTCAAAAGTGATAATGAAATATGCTCATCAGCTAGAATTGAAAAAGATAGAATATAGAATAGGGAAGATATCAGATAGATCATTGCTGTTTGGGAACCAACACTTCTCGACTTCCATTGCTGCTCATTTCAGAAACAAGCCCTGCCATTTCCATGGCCTCAATAATTCTAGCTGCTCTGTTATAGCCAATTCTTAATTTTCTTTGAACAGCAGAAATAGAAGCTCTTCTTGATTCAATAACAAAACTTACGGCTTCATCGTAAAGCTCATCATCCTCATCCGAGGATTGAGACCCTTCTGAATCTGACCAACCAGGTATTGGACCAGTTTCTTGTAGCTCTGATGTAATTTCATCTAAATAATTTGGTTCTGATTTTTCTTTCCAGCTCTTAACAACCCTATGAACTTCGTCATCACCCACAAATGCGCCATGAACTCGCTCAGGAACTCCCTGCCCAGCTGGTAAGTAGAGCATGTCACCAGCTCCGAGAAGTTGCTCCGCTCCACCTTGGTCCAGGATAGTTCTTGAATCGATTTTAGAAGAAACCTGAAAAGCAATCCTTGATGGAACATTTGCCTTAATCAAGCCTGTAATTACGTCAACAGAAGGTCTCTGAGTTGCAAGGATTAAATGAATGCCAGCAGCACGAGCTTTTTGTGCAATCCTTGCAATTAAATGTTCAACTTTTTTTCCAACAATCATAATCATATCTGCAAACTCATCTACAACTACAACAATTGAGGGAAGCTCTTCAAGAGGAACTTCTTCATCCTCCTGAAATGGATCAAGCAAAGGTTTACCTGCAACATTAGCTTCTGCAACTTTTTTATTAAAAGCCGCTAAACCCCTTACACCCATTTCGGACATTAATTTATATCTTCTATCCATTTCAGCTACACACCATCTCAAACCATTGGATGCATCGGTCATATCGGTTATAACAGGTGTTAATAGATGAGGAATACCTTCATACACAGATAATTCAAGTATTTTGGGATCTATCATTATAAGACGAACCGCCTCTGGATCTGATTTGAACAGTAGGCTTAGCAACATTGCATTTAGGCCAACAGATTTTCCTGATCCAGTTGTTCCAGCAACAAGCAAATGAGGCATCTTGGCAAGATCAACAACAACTGGTTTTCCAGCTATATCGTGGCCCAAGGCCATTGAAAGGGGCGAACTAGAATTTCGGAAAGTTTCTGAAGATAAGATTTCTGTTAATTGAACCATTTTTCTATTGGAATTAGGTATTTCAATTCCTACAACAGATTTTCCGGGTATAACTTCAACTACCCTTACACTGGTAACTGCAAGAGATCTTGCAATATCTTGAGCAATGTTTGTAATTTTGCTTGCTTTTGTACCTGGAGCAGGTTGGATTTCGAATCTAGTTACAACTGGTCCAGGAATAACAGAGACAACTTTTGCCTCAACTCCAAATTCTTGTAACTTAATCTCAAGTCTGTCGGCAACTTCATCCAATTGTTCTTTTGTGAGAGAAGAGCCATCATCAAGCACTCTGTCTAGAAGATCTGTTGAGGGCATCTCTGAATTTACATTTTTATCTTTTGGCTTATAAACAGTAGAGGTTGCTACTGATTCATTTTTTGAAGCCTCGGATTTTGGCGCTATCTTAGGAGGCTCTTGGGGAGAAATCTCTGATTGAGCTTCTGAATTTAATTTGGGTAGATTTAATTCTCTGGGTGTTGATTGCGCAACAGATCTCTCAACTTTTGGTTCATCAATGGATTTAAATTTTGATAAATCAATAGATCTAATAGTTTGATATAAAAATTGTAATAACTGCTTAATTCTTGCGCTTATTTCTATTAAAAAATATTGAGCTCCTCGACCCAGCATATCCATAACGGACAGCCAAGAAAATGAAAAGGTCAATGAAATTGATATGAGAAAAAATATTATAATAAAGATTAAAGAACCAACCACTCCAAAAATATTGGAGAGATTTGTAAAGATCAATGTGCCTATCAAGCCACCTGATGAGGACTGAGGGAAATAATCACCTGAATAGTAAAATTCACATAATGCAGAAAATGAAGATAATAAGACGATTACTGAGGTAACTTTAATAACCTTATGAGTTCTATCAGAGGCTTTATAAAAAAATAATAGCTTTACCGCAACAAAAGAAATGATGAACAAAAATAAATATGCGCCTAAGCCCACAACTGAAAATAAAGCATCAGAAAGATATGCACCAAAAGGCCCGCCAAGATTTTCAATAGAACCAGAAAGTGAGCTAACTGAGGAAAGGCTTGGGTCAAGAGGAGAATATGAAATAAGAGATATAAAAATATATAGGACTGAGCCAAGGCAAAAAAATGCAAAAACATTTTTAAGGGTGCCAGCTGATAAATTTGATTGCTCTAGTTTTTTTGCGATGATTAACTCCTATTATTGATATTATATTGAGATATACCTTATTTAGTTAGAAAAGATACCAATTTCTTTACTCTCTATCTTATAATTCGCTCATGGAATATCAACATCATAAACTCATTATCTTAGGTTCAGGCCCAGCAGGTTATGCTGCCGGTATATATGCTGCTAGAGCAGGACTTAAACCATTGCTAATTACGGGCGCAGAACAAGGCGGGCAGCTCACCACTACGACTGATGTAGAAAATTGGCCGGGTGATTCTGATGGATTACAAGGCCCAGAGTTAATGGAAAGAATGAAAAAGCATGCAGAGATGTTTGATGTTCAAATAGTTAATGATCATATAGATGAGACACTATTATCTGAACAGCCATTTAAACTAATTGGTAGTCAAAAATGGTCATGCGATTCTCTGATCATATCAACTGGTGCAAGTGCAAAATATCTTGGCTTGGCATCAGAGAAAGAATTTTTAGGCAAAGGCGTTTCTGCGTGTGCTACATGCGACGGTTTTTTCTATCGCGATCAAGAGGTTGCTGTAATCGGTGGCGGCAACACTGCTGCTGAGGAAGCTTTATATCTTTCGCGTATTTGCTCAAAAGTTCACTTGGTTCATAGAAGAGATGAGCTTAGGGCTGAAAAAATTCTTCGAGATAGAGTTGCTGAGGCTGCAAAGGAAGGAAAAATTGAGATGCATTGGAATTCTCAATTACATGAAGTGCTTGGAGATGAGAAAGGCGTTCATTCAATTCAAATAGTAACTGGTGAAGATAATAAAAAGCTTGCATTAACTGGAGTGTTTATTGCTATTGGCCATCATCCTAATACTGAAATATTTAAGGGCCAACTTGAAATGAAAAATGATTACATAACTATCAAATCAGGTACAGATGGCATGGCTACTGCTACCAGTGTGCCAGGAGTATATGCAGCAGGCGATGTGTCAGATCAAATTTATAGACAGGCTATTACATCTGCTGGATTTGGCTGCATGGCTGCACTCGATGCTGAGAAGTTTTTGTCTGAGTAATTACTGACCAGAAACCCAGAAAACCATTCCCACAACAAAGACCGCGATTAGTATTAACGCTACCCTGGAATCAGATTTGCTATCTTCATTAGCCTCTTGTGATTCAAAATATTCGTCGTATTTATCTGACATAATTATTCTCCATGCTCTAAGACTACCCTACCCTGTTGACCACCTTGCAGAATAAGATCAATTTCATGCTGTAAATTTTCCTTCGTTACAATTTTAACTAATGGTGATAGATCTATTTTCCACTCATCAGCAAATTTATTCCACAAACTCGTTTTAAACTCTAGCGGTGACTCTGCCGAATCAATACCAGCAAGAGTTATACCTCTTAAAATAAATGGAAAAACTGTTGTGTTAACTTCTATGCCCGCTACATTCCCGCAACATGCAACTACTCCATGAGGTGAAATTTGTGGAAGCATTTTACTTAATATGCTTCCTCCAACCGTATCAATGGCAGATGAGAATAATGGTCTTTCCATAGCTTTGACTGGTGACTCCATATATTCATCACGCATAATAATATTAGAAGCGCCGATCGATTGAAGAAAATCAACTGATGAAGCCTTACCTGTTAGTGCTGAAATCTCTTTGCCTAACTTAGACATCAGCATTACTCCAATAGAACCTACTCCACCGGTAGCTCCTGAAACTAAAACAGGAAGATCTGATTCTTGTGAAGACTCCTGTATTTTTGCTACGCTAGCTGCAGCTGTTAAACCAGCAGTACCTATAGACATAGCTTCTATATTAGTTAGAGCAGATGGCTTTTTTACAACCCAGTTAGCCGGCACATTGATATACTCACCAAAACCCCCTGGTGTGTTCATGCCCATATCATAGCCAGTGACTAAAACTTCGTCACCGTCAGCAAAATGAGAAGAATTGGCGTCAGCAATCGTACCCGCAGCATCAATTCCTGGAACAAATGGATAGTTTCTTGTTACTCCTTTATTTCCAGATGCTGAAAGAGCATCTTTGTAATTAAGAGAAGAGTGAGATACCTTTATTTGAACAAATCCATCTGTAGGTTTTTCAAGCTCGAGTTTGGATATTGAGGCAGAGAAAGTCCCGTCACTTTCCTCAACATAATATGCTGAGTATTGCATTATCTAGGTGTCATTCGCATGGCAGAATCAAGTCTAATTGTTTCACCATTTAAGTAAGGATTTTCAACGATATGTGCAGCTAACATGCCAAATTCAGATGGGATTCCAAACCTATGAGGAAATTGCGTGGAATCTAATAGCGGATCTCTGACCTTTTCTGGTGCCATTTTCATAAGAGGGGTATCAAAAATACCTGGCGCAATAGTGTTCACTCTAATACCGTGCCTAGCGAGATCCCTTGCTGCAGTTAAAGTTAATCCTATAACACCAGCTTTTGAGGCACTATATGCTGATTGTCCAATCTGTCCTTCATAACCAGCAATTGAAGCAGTATTTATAATTACACCCTTTTCATCGCCCTCTCCAGCTTCATTTTTATCCATTAGCTCTGCGGCTAATCGCATAACATTAAATGTTCCAACTAAATTTAAATCTATAATAAATTTAAAATGATCTAATGGATGGGGTGCATCTTTACCGATAATTCTAGCGCCATATCCAGTGCCAGCACAGTTAATAGCAACATGTAATTTTCCAAATGCCTCCTTGATTGTTGACATAGCATCAACAACAGGCTGCTCTTCCATAATGTTTGTATTTACATATTTTACATTGTCATCGCCAAGCTCATCACAGATAGTCTTTGCATTATCATCATTAATATCAAGAATCATGACTTTTGCGCCATTGGCAACAAAATGTCTAGTAGATGCCTCACCTAATCCTGATGCCCCGCCTGTAATTGCTATAACTTTATCTTTTAATTCCATTATTTGTCTCCTTAGTTAATTTTTTGAAGCTAATATCATTAATCGTGAATCGGAATTATACATTCTAATTAATATAGGAAGTGATTTAAACTTATTCTGTATTCGCTAAATGTTTTATTTCTTGATACCTAATTTAATAATTATGACTAGAAATATTTAATGGGCTTATTTACTGCTCAATGAATCGATGACAGATTGGTGAACAATTTTACCATCTTTAATATTTAAACCTCTCATTAACCCTGGATCATCTTTAAAAGCATCTCTTAATCCATGCTTTGCTATTTTTCTTATATAAGGAAGAGTAACTTTATTAAGAGCATTGGTTGATGTAACAGGAACGGAGCCAGGCATGTTGGTAACACAATAATGAACAACATCTTCAAATAGATAAATTGGTTTATCATGGGTGGTTGGTTTGCTAGTTTCGCTACAACCCCCTTGATCAATTGAGATATCTACAAAAACACTTCCAGGTTTCATAGCCTTAATCATATCGACAGTAAAAACCTTGGGCGCAGTTTTCCCAACCACGTAAACTGCACCAATAAGCAGATCAGTGTGTTTAACAGCCTCTAAAATAGATGCAGGTGAAGATTTTATGTACTCAATATTACTCGTCCCAAATTCTGACTCCAGCTCAGCAAGTTTTTGTGTTGATAAATCAATAATTTTTACATGGGCACCATTAGCTACTGCCTTTGAAATAGCTTGCTTACCTGCTGCTCCTGCCCCAACAACAGTGACAATGGCAGAATCTAACTCATTAGAGTAACCTAATAATTTTCCAACACCCATGTTGTGTTTTAAAAGATAATGAGAGCCCACTACAAAAGCTAATTGTCCAGCAATCTCACTCATTGGTGACAGCAAAGGAAGGGGCTCATCATCAGAAGTTACAGTTTCATAAGCAATCGCTGTGATGCCCGTATCTGCAAGTGCAAGTGCTTGAGATTGATTGCCTGCAAGATGCAAATAAGCAAACAAAACATGATCTTTGTTAAGGTAATCTAATTCTTTTGATACAGGCTCTTTTACCTTAATAATGAGTTCAGAGGATATAAAAAGTTCTTCAACAGAAGTAATTTTTGCACCTGCTCGTATGTAAGCCTCATCAGAGCAACCTATACCTTCACCCCCTTTAGTCTCTATGAACACCTCATGCCCATCTTCAACTAAAACTTTTACAGAGGAAGGCGTTAAACCTATTCTATATTCATTATTTTTTATTTCTTTAGGAGACCCAATTTTCATAAAAGCAATACATTAAAAGTCTTACAGATATTTTGTATTATCAAATATATAGCGAAGGAAAGATAGCATGGGTATTTAATATGCTGGAAGAATTATTGAAAAAACTAAAAGCAAAAATTACTTATGTTCGAAAGTAAAAAGGAATTGGCACAATAATTGCATTACTAATTATGTAACTTCATAAAAAATATAGGAGAAATTATGAAAAGATTGTTATTACTTGTAGGAATGCTAGCAATACCATCATTTGCAGCTGTAAGTGCGAATGTTTCTTTCGCTTCAGATTATGTCTGGAGAGGAATGACTCAAAGTGATGGTCCGGCAATTCAAGGTGGCTTTGATTTTGAAGCTGAATCAGGATTTTATGCTGGTATATGGGGATCAAATGTTAACTTTAACGACGGTGCTGGAAGCGAACTAGACTATTATGCTGGTTATGGCTTTTCACTTGGTGAGGTTGGTGTAGATATTGGTTATATAGCCTTTGACTATCCTGAAAATGAAACTGGTTTAGATTTTGAAGAAATTTACTTGGGTCTTAGTTTTGGAGATTTAGGGCTGTTATTTGCATCTGGACAAGATGGTATGCCTGATTACACAGAAGCTTCATATTCTTTCGGAGACTTGTCATTATCCTACGGAACCTATGATGATATGAGTGACAACATCACTGTTAGCTATAGTTTTGCCTGTGGATCCTATGATTGTGGAATTACAGCATATGACATGACCGATGAAGGCTACAGTGGCGTTGATGAAGATGGTGTCTACTTTTCAATTTCTGCAAGCCTATAAGTCATGAAATTAGTTGTAGCTATTATTAAGCCATTCAAACTTCAGGAAGTGCGCGAAGCATTGATTGAAGCTGGAATAGAAGGCTTAACACTATCTGAAGTAAAGGGTTACGGTCGTCAAAAAGGCCATACCGAATTATATCGTGGTGCTGAATACACAGTTGACACTCTTCCAAAAATCAAACTAGAGATTCTTGTTGAGGATGAAAAACTCACTACCGTTACAGACACAATTACCTCTGCTGCTGGAACAGGCAAGATTGGTGATGGAAAAATATTTATAACCAATGTTGAAGAGGTCATCAGAATTAGAACTGGTGACACTGGCAACGAAGCCATTTAATTAAGGAGATTAATATGGAAGAAATAAAATTTGCATTAGATACTTTTTACGCAATTATGTCAGGAGCATTGGTCATGTGGATGGCCGCTGGATTTACCATGCTTGAAGCAGGGTTAGTTCAAAAGAAAGATGTTTCTGAAATCGTTACCAAAAATCTAGGCTTGTTCTCAATTGCAAGCGTCATGTATCTTGTATGTGGTTTCATGCTTATGTACCCAACTGACGCTGTTTTTTCAATATCAGGCGGATTAGATGAAGCTGGTGAAGCTATTGTCTACGGAATTTTGCCTGCTATTGGTAGTTCATGGGGATTAAGCACTGAGATGCCTTTAGAAGAAATCGGTATGGCATACGGAATGGATTACTCGCAACAGGCAGACTTCTTTTTTCAAGTTGTTTTTGTTGCCACTGCCATGTCAATCGTATCAGGCGCAGTTGCTGGAAGAATGAAACTAATTCCATTCTTTATTTTTGCAATCATCCTAACTGCTTTCATATATCCAGTTCAAGGATATTGGAATTGGGGCGGTGGATTTTTAAGTGTGCTCGGATACTCTGACTATGCCGGATCTGGAACAGTTCATCTGCTTGGTGCTGCTGCAGCACTTGGTGTTGTTACATTACTTGGACCCAGGGCTGGTAAATATGGATCTGATGGATCAATCAATCCATTACCAGGATCTAATATTCCCTTAGCTGCATTAGGCGTACTTATCCTTTGGTTAGGTTGGTTTGGATTTAATGGCGGTTCTGAACTTGTTATCAGTGATGAGGCAAGTGCAATTGCTGTCAGTCAAGTCTTTTTAAATACTAATATGGCTGCTGCTGGTGGAGTTCTTGGTGCATTGGTACTAAGTCTTATTATGACTAAAAAAAGCGATGTAACTATGGTTATTAATGGTGCTATTGCAGGATTAGTTGCAATAACAGCTGGGCCTGTTGCTCCAACCGGTGGAGAATCAGTTATTATTGGATTCTTAGGCGGTCTTTTAGTTTATGCATCTATTCTATTCTTTGATTCAAAACTCAAAGTTGATGATCCTGTAGGAGCAATTTCTGCACACGGAATCGTCGGAATATTTGGTGTAATGGTTGTGCCTTTTACTAATGGTGACGCATCATTTCTAACTCAATTTGTAGGTGTTCTTTCAATTGCAGGTTTTGGTTTCATAGCAAGTTATGGAGCTGTCTACCTCATTAATAAGGTTACGCCTATAAGAGCAAGTGATGAAGAACAAGCAATTGGGCTTGACGCATCAGAAATAGGAGTCGAAGCATACCCAGAGTTTAAATAAAACTCTCCACATAACCGCCAACAATCAAGTTGGCGGTTATATTGCATTAAAATAGTGCAAAGATTCTAAGATTCTCTCTGAATCTACAAAATAAGAGCAAATTACCTATTATAAATTGGCATTATAATTGCATGTATATTTATACATTATTTTTATATGGGGTAAAAAAATGAAACTTATATCTGCAATTATCAAGCCGTTTAAGCTTGAAGAAGTTCGAGAAGCACTCCTAGATTATGGGGTAGAGGGATTAACCATCACAGAAGTCAAAGGCTTTGGAAGGCAAAAAGGCCATACTGAGCTATATCGTGGTGCAGAGTACACAATAGATACCCTACCAAAAATTAAATTAGAAATTATCGCTGATACTGAAAAGGTAACTGAGATTGTTGATGTGATTTCTAAATCTGCTAATACAGAAAAAATTGGTGATGGAAAAATATTTATCACTAACGTTGAAGAAGTTATAAGAATTAGAACAGGCGAAACTGGTATTGATGCCATTTAAAAAGGAAATAAAAATGAAAATATATAATTACTGTCTTATTACAATTGCTACTCTACTCTCTCCTGCCGTCTTCTCATCTGAGATTAATTCTGGTGACACAGCCTGGATTATGACAGCTACTGCTCTAGTCTTATTTATGACTCTTCCAGGATTAGCACTTTTTTATGGTGGCCTGGTTCGGTCACAAAATGTTTTATCTGTTTTGATGCAATGCTTTGCAATCTGTTGCATTGTGTCAGTGGTTTGGGTTGTGTATGGATATAGCTTAGCCTTTACAGGCAATGGATCATTTATCGGTGGAACGGATGCTTTTTTCTTATCTAATCTAACACGAGATTCTGCATCGGGCACTCTGCCTGAAAGTTTATTTGTTGTCTTCCAAATGACATTTGCAGTCATCACGCCTGCTCTAGTCGTTGGCGCATTTGCTGAGAGAATGAAGTTTAGTGCTATGTGCATTTTTACTATTCTTTGGGTAACTTTAGTCTATTTGCCTGCATGCCATATGGTTTGGGGTGGCGGTTACCTTGGAAGTATTGGTGTGATTGATTTTGCTGGCGGATTAGTGGTTCATGCGACTTGTGGAGTTGGTGCTTTGGTTGCCGCAATGATGCTCGGCCCAAGAAAAGGCTTTCCAGGCGGAGCATTAGTACCCCATAACAGACCTATGGTTGTTATGGGAGCTGCAATGCTATGGGTGGGATGGTTTGGCTTTAATGGTGGAAGTGCCGTAGCCGCTGATTCAAGTGCTGCAATGGCCATTCTTGTTACTCACATTAGTGCTGCAGTTGGTGCTTTAACCTGGATGACCGTTGAATGGGTTAAAACAGGTAAACCTACAGTTGTAGGGATAGCAACTGGAATGGTTGCAGGTCTTGCTACCATAACACCTGCATCAGGGACAGTTGGTCCTCAAGGCGCATTACTAATTGGCCTTATGGCTGGTCTAATCTGTTTTTATGCAACACAAATGATTAAAGGCTACTTCAAAATTGACGATTCGCTTGATGTCTTCCCTGTGCATGGCGTTGGAGGCATCTTAGGTATTTTAATGTTGGCGTTTATTGGAAAGCCAGATGGATTTCTTGGTGCCGGTGCGGCTGGATTTGACCCGTCTGTCTTTGCACAATTTATGATTCAGCTTCAGGGTGTAGTAATTATATGCCTTTGGACTTTAGTCTTTTCTTGGATCGCATTAAAAGTTACTTCGATGATGGCAGATCTAAGAGTTGATGATGAAAGTGAGCATGAAGGTTTAGATTTAACTGAACACAATGAGAGTGGATATCACACTAGCTAATTTAATTTTAATTTAAATTTAAATTTTCTTACAACAGGATTTGCGTATTGCTCGAGTAGCTTTGAGCGTGCGCCATTCTCTAAATTTTTTAATCTATCTTGTAAGATCTTTGTAGCTTCCTCAATTTCTTCTGAGGAATATGTAATTTGATCCTGGTAGCTTAACTGCAGTAAATTACAAGCAGCAAAGTTTGTTGCATGGAGCTTATACATTGATACGATTGAATCTGATATCTTCTCTGCAATAGTTTGATAGTCATCTTCATCTGCAAACCTCATTGGCTCAGAAAGATTAATGTTTACGTTACCTTTAAAACCAGTAATCCCATTAGCAATGCTTTTAAGATCCTCATCTTTTTCCTTAACATATGAACTATTCGATAATGAAGAATATAGTTCTTTAGCTTTTAATTGATCATTAGGATCAAATTCATAAGAAATAGAAACCGGAACCACTTTTAGAGAATTAAAATAATCTCCAATAGATTGGGTTTTTCTTTGAGTTAGGTGAATCATTTTTAATAGTGCTGGATCTGTTTCATCTATTCCATCTTTTGCTCTGCCTTGCTTTTGTGCAATCCAAATAGAATCATTGTCTTGGAAAATACTTCGATGAATGAATTGTGAAGCTAGCAACAAACCAGAATAGATTTCTTTTTTAGTAGCGCCAGATCTTTGAATAATAAAACTTTTGTTTAATCGAAAAAGATCTGAGGCCCAGGTCTCTTCCATAAGATTATTACCAACGGCAATATTAAATGTTTTGAAACCGAGTTGATGCATGTTCAAAGCAAGCAAAGCTGCATCTAGAGTTATGTCTCTATGATTAGAAATATATAGATGATTATCATTTTGATTTAACTCTTTTAATCCATTAACTGAAAGAGTTGAGATAGACTCTTGAACAACTTTTTCCATCAAACCTTTAAAAACTTGTTGATAGTCATCGATGGTGTGGATAGTTTTGACTTTAGAGATGAGCTTTTGTTTTACAAAAAACTTAATAAAAGGAAGTTTTGAAATTATCCCTGGAAATTGCAATCCGATTAAAGCTCTTAAAACTGAGGGATTTGATGTAAGCGACTCAAGAACTTTCGATACTTCAGAATCTGTGTAAGGTCTAATATCTTTGAATAGGTCCATAGCATTAAGCTAGAAGTTGAATCATTACTCCAGCCGCAACTGCAGAACCAATTACTCCAGCAACATTAGGACCCATAGCATGCATCAATAAAAAATTTTGAGAATCATTTTCTAGACCTACTTTATTAACAACTCTTGCAGCCATAGGAACTGCTGATACACCGGCAGCACCTATCAATGGATTGATTTTATTGGCGCTCAAAATATTCATTAGCTTTGCCATTAAAATGCCTGAAGCTGTACCAATTGAAAAAGCTATGATTCCAAGCGAAAGAATTCCAAGAGTTTCAGGAGTAAGAAATTGATCTGCTGCAAGCTTTGATCCAACAGCTAAGCCTAGGAAAATAGTAACTATATTAATGAGTGAATTTTGAACAACTTCACTTAATCTTTCCACCACCAAAGATTCTCTCATGAGGTTTCCGAAGCAAAACATTCCAATCAAAGGAGCTGCACTTGGCAGCATCAGACCCACGAGAAAAACTAAAATGATTGGAAAAATAATTTTTTCTCTTTGAGAAACCTCTCTTAACTGGACCATACGAATAATTCTTTCCTTAGGAGTAGTAAGAAGTCTCATAATTGGAGGTTGGATTAATGGCACTAATGCCATGTATGAATATGCAGCTACAGCAATTGCGCCCAGGAGTTCTGGAGCCAATATAGATGAAACATAGATTGCTGTTGGTCCATCTGCTCCTCCTATAATACCAGTTGCTGCTGCTTGTTTAAGCGTAAACGAAACTACTCCAAACTTGTTTAAAATCAAAGCTCCAATAACTGTTGCAAAAATGCCAAATTGAGCAGCGGCTCCTAAAATTAATGTTTTAGGGTTAGCAAGCATTGGTCCAAAATCAGTCATGGCTCCGACACCCATAAATATTACTAATGGTGCAACGCCTGACCCGATCGCTACTGAATAAAAGGTATTTAAAATTCCAGCCTTATATCCTAGCTCTGCTGCATATTCATTTAGTAGCCACAACTGTGAATGGGAAGCAGTTTTTAAGAATGAAGACAATGAATCATCCTCTCCCATTACAATTAAAGATAAGGCTCCAGATAGTTCTGCTGGATTTGAAAAATAAATTAATTTCTCTATCGGACTTAGGGCTAAACCAATTTCAGGAATATTAGTGAGAATTGCACCAAAACCAATGGGCAATAGCAATAAAGGTTCAAATTTTTTACTGATGGCTAAATAAAGGATCGCTAAGCCCACTACCAGCATGATTAATTGACCTGAGGTTAAGCTAAAAATCCCTAAATTTGAGAGTATGGCTTCTAGATTCATTAGCTTACAATTTCGAACAAAGGAGTTCCTGGTTTAACGCTATCTCCTGGCTTAACAAATATTTTTCCAACAACTCCAGCAGAAGGTGCTTTGATTTCTGTTTCCATTTTCATTGCTTCTAGAATTAGAATGGTAGAGTCTGCATCAACAGATTCTCCCTCTGTAATAATTACTCTAAATATATTTCCACCCAATGGGGCTGCAATTACCTCCCCTGAACCTGTTTGAATGGAAGCAGTTGGCGCAACTTGATTGACCTGTGATCCATCATTTATTGTTACTGTGCTATCTGCTTTTAGGGTTACAGAATATTCTTGATCATCAACAGTTACAAGGTAAGAAGAATCGGTTAATTCAACAATATCTAGGGGCTCAGACTCGAAGTAATCTGGATTATCAACATTTTCTAAAAAGTTCAGTCCAATTTCTGGAAACATTGCATATATAAGAATATTTTCAACCGATGCATCGGCTGTTATATTTTTTTCAAAAAGCGCCTGTTTGAACTCATCTTCGACTGATTGAAAATCATCAGTCAGCACGTCAGCAGGTCTGCAGGTAATTACTGCGCTATCGCCAATGCCCTCTTGTTGTAAATCTTTATTAACTGGAGCTGGAGTTGCCCCGTATTCTCCTTTTAATAGAGATTTCACTTCATTGGTCACAGTTGAGTATCTTGAGCCAGAAAGTATATTGATAACGGACTGAGTTCCAACAATCTGAGATGTTGGAGTAACCAATGGTATGAAACCTAAGTCTTCTCGGACTTTTGGAATCTCACTAATTACCTCATCAAATCTATCTATAGAATCTTGGGCTTTGAGCTGATTCTCAAGATTCGTTAACATTCCGCCTGGGACTTGCGATGCTAAAATGCGTGCATCAACCCCTCTCAATGAACCTTCAAAGTTTTTATATTTTTTTCTAACTTTTTGAAAGTGTTCAGCAATTGGAGTCAGTTTCTCCAAATCTAGACCAGTTTCTCTATTGGTTCCATCAAGGATACTAATCAATGTTTCGGTGGGTGTATGACCATATGTCATGCTCATTGAGGAAATAGAAGTATCAATATTATCCAGGCCTGCCTCTATTGCTTTTACGCCTGTTGCAACTGACATACCAGTCGTTGCATGGCAGTGCATATGAACAGGAATCTCAAGCTCATCTTTTAACCTAGAAACTAGTTCAAATGCTACATAAGGTTTAAGCAAACCAGCCATGTCTTTGATTGCTAAAGAGTGAGCACCCATGTCTTGAATCTTTTTTGCAAGTTCAACCCAAAGATCTACTGTATGAACAGGACTGGTGGTATATGAAATGGTACCTTGTGCATGACCATCCATACCAATAACTGCCTGCAAAGCTTGATGCATATTTCTTGGATCATTTAATGCATCAAATACCCTAAATACATCCACTCCATTTTCTTTGGAGCATTCTACGAACTTATTTACAACGTCGTCTGAATAATGTTTGTAACCTAATAAATTTTGTCCTCTCAAAAGCATCTGTTGAGGAGTATTAGGCATCATAGATTTAATTTTTCTAATCCTGTGCCATGGATCTTCGCCAAGGTACCTAATACATGAATCAAAGATTGCACCTCCCCATGATTCAACTGACCAAAAGCCTACATCATCGAGGTTTTTTAAAGCTGCTTCCATATCATGATATCTAAACCTAGTTGCCAACAAGGACTGATGAGCATCTCTCAAAACAACCTCTGTCACTCCAATTTTTTTAGATTCACTCATGACCGAATACCCCCAAGAACCTCTTTAATTATTTTATGATGCACATCATTTTTAACAGTCGATGATGAATCTGAGATATTTTCCTGAGGTGCTCCCGAAAAGAGCATTCTTAATAGGTTTACTGAAATGATTAGCAAAAGAAGAAAACTAAAAACTACAACCATGCCGCTGTATAGTAGGTTCATTCCCTCTTGCATTAAGATATCTTGCTTTGTCATATTTAATAATGTTTTGCGTAGACTTTAGAGATTTTACACCAATCTAAGTACAATAATGAAATGTCTGTTCATCCATATCTAAAGCATCCGGGTATAGCTATTTCTGCACACAGAGGTGGAAGTATTGAGGCTCCAGAAAATACCCTAGAATCATTTGAGTATGCTTTGGAGCTTGGCGCCGAATACATAGAAACAGATGTGCAATTATCTGCTGATGGAATACCTTTTATTTTTCACGACGATGATCTGCTTAGGTTGCTGGGAAAAAACCTTCTCTTTAATAGCCTTCACAGCGAAGAAATTGATAAATTGCGATTATTTGAATCCTATCGAATACCAACGTTAGAAGCAGCATTGAAAAAATTTCCTAATGCTTTGTTTCAAATTGATGTAAAAACTGATGAAGTTGCTATACCAACCATGGAAGTTATAAAAGAGTTGGGTGCATTTGACAGAATCTGTATTGCAAGTTTCAGCAGCAAGAGATTGAAGTTAGTGAAAGAAAAGTATCCTGAAACATGCCTTTCAATGGGGCCAATTGAAGTATTAAAACTTCTTTTATCAAGCTTTGGACTTTATAAAAAAAACATTCAAGGAGATTGTCTACAAATTCCTATATATCAATACGGCATCAAGCTAGTGACAAAAAGATTTGTAAAGTTTGTTCAAAGTTTGGGTTTAAAAATACATGTATGGACAATTAACGATGAAGTGGTTATGCAAGAAATGATAAATCTTGGCGTGAATGGAATCATTACAGACAAACCGAAACTCTTAAAAGACGTACTATCTAGAAATTAGCTGCTGGCTTCTCAGCAACAATTCTCCAATTCAAATCTGCAATCTTAGCCTTTTCTGCATCAGTCCATGACTGCCCTCCCGTTTGCAATAAGTCTAGGGATTCTTCAACCCAAGC
Organism: SAR86 cluster bacterium AG-313-D11; assembly: GCA_003284215.1. Lineage (GTDB taxonomy): Bacteria > Pseudomonadota > Gammaproteobacteria > Magnimaribacterales > D2472 > D2472. The sequence goes on from QBVW01000002.1 coordinate 53,218, forward strand.
AGGCATTAATTTGATGCGCTGAAAAAATCTGATAACTTTTCTGACTCGCCAAATTAAATTTCTTTTCTGCTCACAAATTGGCCATGCGGGGCTTTTAGACGGAGCAGATAATATAATTTTAAAGCCTGCTCTTTCTAGGGCATTACAAACGTCAGCTGGATACATAGATTGAGTAGCAGCCAATGTAGGTAGATAATTTTTGTGTAGACCAACATGTTCTGCATTGGCCCAATCAAAGTATGGAGAAAGCAAGTACTCTGAACAAGCATACCTGGATCCCGGCTTCAAAACTCTAAACATTTCCTGAGCGCAGCTATCTAATTCTTCTTTTTTAAAAAAGGGCCACACGGCTTGAATTGAGAAGCAACCATCAAAGCTTTCTGTATCGTAATCTAAAGGTTCATGATGATCACCTACCTTAAAATGAAGACGATCAGTCATTTGAGTTTCATTTGCCCAATCCTCAGCATTTTCAATTTGATTGGGATCGATGTTGTAGCCTGAGACCTCTCCTCCAGTTAGTGATGCTAAATAATGAGCAATCCTTCCTCTGCCGCATCCCATATCCAAAAGATGTGATGATGCTGGATTGCTTAAATTAAGCTTGTCTAAAAGATCCTGCTCACAAAGCAACTGATTGCCGTAAAGACCTTGCGTATCATCAAGTTGTGGAGGTATATATAGTTTCTCTAAATCAAACACTGAAAGCATATTATTTAAAACTTTATAATAAGCTGCCACAGCCTTTGTTTCGTCTGCTGTTTCAGTCTTTTCACCATCCTGCATGCGCTGAAAAAATTTATATGCATTTATACACGCTTGCTTATCTTCTTTAGATAAAGTGATAAGGCGCTTAATACCAATAAAAGAAGTTTTGATTCTGTACCAATTCATAAAAGAAATCATACACCTAAAAAATTAGTCAGGCATGCATATTAAATTTTTTTGATCGTTAGCGAGAGTTATATTTATCCACTTCATTGAAGATAATTTTAATATCTTCTAACGAGAGAAGTTCTGTATTATTAAAAGTTTCAGATATCTTATAAAATGGACTTAACTGGATAATTTCTTGATGAGCTTGATTAACCATCATGTTAATGTAATTTAAATACTCAGGTGTTGTTTCTCCCTCTCTTCTATCTCTGAATTTAGGGAGGGAATCATGAAATATATAAGCTAAGTTTTCCATTAATTTTGCAAGAATTTTGAAAAAATTTTTCTTGCAAAAATATACATTGGAATAATGATGCATGAAGTGATCAGAATTTCTAACCATGCATCGAATTGTAGAAAGTTTCTAATAAAACCCGCTAAAAATAAGCTTACTAAACCCAGTAAACTGTATAGGATAATTGAATTACGACTGAAGAGATTCATGGTTACTTTTAACTTTTAGAAGTATTATGGCGCCCATGATAAACAGTGCTGCAATAGGTATCAAGCCATATCTTGTATCTTGAAAAAAAGTAACGAAAATTGCTACTAAAGCTGGGCCCATAAATGCTCCAGCACGTCCAAACATATTATAAAAACCAAAATATTCACCAGACTCATCTTGTGGAATTAGAGTTGCATAATAACTTCTTGAGATTGATTGAATACCACCTTGAATAGCTCCTACCATTGCAGCAAGAATATAAAATTCAATAGCATTAGAAAGAAAAGCAGAATATGCAATAACAATAAGATACAGTGAAATTGTGAAGAGCAAAGTATTTTTATCACCAAACCGATACGCAAACTTTGACCATAATAAAGTTGTTGGAAAGGCAACAAATTGAACCAATATAAGAGCAATGATTACATCGCTACTTGGCAAGCCTAAGTTAAGAGCAAAATCAGCTGCCATTGCCATAATTGTATGGACACCATCTATATATAAAAAGAATGCAAGTAAAAAGATAAATACATTTTTCTTTGTAGAGACTGTTTTCAAGGTATTAAAAACTTTTAAGTAAGCGAGTTTAAAATGAGATCCAGGCAAGCTGACCCCTTTATCTTGAATCTTTAATAGAATTGGAATCAAGAATAAAGTCCACCAAAGCGACACGCTTAAAAAAGACCATCTTACAGCATCCGCTACGGACGAGAGTCCAAAAAATTCTGGTTTAATTGTCATGGCTGCATTCACAAGAAACAATAAACCACCTCCAAGATAACCAAATGCAAATCCATAACTAGAAATTCTAGCGATATTGGTTTCATCAGAAACTTGAACCAACATCTTATCGTACAAAGTATTACCCGCTGCAAAACAATAATTAGCAATACCAAAAAATACCAAAGCCTGAAGCCACGAACCTGCTGGAATAAAATATAAAACTGCAACTGAAATGATCGATATTGCGCCGAAACCTGTGAAAAGAATTTTCGTTGTTCTAGATACATCTGTTATTGCGCCAATAAATGGTGAAGTAAATAAAAGTACTAAATTAGATATTGTTAAGCCCCAACCAAGATATGCAGTTTTAACTTCAGCCTCAAGACCAGATGCCCAGAAATCATTAAAGAAAATTGGGAAAAAAGCTGCAATTACAGTTGTGGCAAATGCAGAGTTACCCCCATCATATAGAATCCAGGCCTTTGCCTCTGCTGAAAGTTTAGCTTTGCTCATACCAACATTGATTATTATCTAGAGATTTTTTAACCAGCCCTCTATAGATCAAACAATTTAAATGGCCTAGGGATTCCCCAGTTGCCATAATTAGGTTGCTATCATCTATCTCTCTTTTGAATAGGACATCAAAAACATCGACTGCCCTCTTTGGAGTAGATAAAACGGCATGAAGTTTTTCCAGTGATTGCTCATGATGATTAATTAGTGCATTGAGTCTTTTATGGGCACCAATAAATGGTCTGCCATGAGCGGGCAATACTAATACATTTTCAGGCAATTGTTCTATAAGCTTATGACAAGAAGAAATCCAATCTTCTACTGGGTTAGCATCAGGTTCTGTCGGAAAAGTTCCAACATGAGAACTAATAGTTGGAAGAAGTTGGTCGCCACTTATAAACATATTTAATTCTTTTGAAAAGAAGCATAGATGCTCCATTGTGTGTCCACGACCCTCTATAGCAAGCCAATCGATACCATTGATGTGAATAACATCACCCTCTTTTAATCGATTGTATGATTGGGGTAAGGGATGAATGATAGAACCAAAAAAACCAAATCTCTCTGTAAAGGATTTAATCTGTTCTTCTGTCATTCCAGCTTGGGTATAAAAATCTATTGCATCATGTGGAACACTATCCCCAGTATCGGCCGATAGCATACGACATTGAAGGTAATCAGTTCTGCTCATACTAAATGTGGTATTAAATTTCTTTACAAACCAACCTGCCATGCCAATATGATCAGGATGCATGTGTGTAACAACTACATCTTTTATTAAAAGGTTTTCGTTATCAATTAAATTTACCCAAGCATTTTTAGTGTCCTCAAGATGCATACCTGTATCTACTAAAGTTAAGTTATCTTTTGCGCCTAAACCCCAAAGGTTAATATGGTTCAAAGACATAGGCAAAGGCATTCTGATCCAACGAACATGCTCATTAATTGCATGTAAGCTTCCAGATTTTGGGACTACATCAAGCGGAAAGGTTAATCTTGTTTCTGAATTCATTGTTGCTTATAGAAATGCTAGATGGTTATACTGATTGTATGAGTGAAGATACACAAACGATAAAAAGCTTAGGAATATTTGTTATAGGCATTGGTGGCTTGATTTTTTTTCTAGGCATTGTAGCTTATTTATTTAACTCTTAACTTTCCAGGGTTTGCACCTCGACGAAGAGCTTTTAAAAATGAATTAGCCTCAAGAGGTTCTGCTACGTCATTATCACGAATATATTCACTACTCCAAAACTCTTTCCAAGATGGAAAAAGATCATGAAAAAATCCCTCATAATTTTCCTGGCCTGGCCAACGCATCTTCCGATCACCAAGGGGAGGTTTGTTTAAATCAGTGGCATACCAGTACATTGGAAGCCTTTTTTTAAATAGCCATCTGCCGTCAACTCGGTTATATGTATCCCAATATAGCATTTGCATGATGACCCATTCAGTCTCAGTTTCATGCTCATTTTTTGAATAAACTAAACCTATGGCTAAATCAGGTGACTCAAAGTCTATAATGTGATTTCCAATATGATGTGAGGTACCGGTGAATTGATCTCTAAATGTTGCATCTGCCCATTTCTTGAGCGCTTGTCGTCCAGTCTCTTCTTTACCAACTCTCACATCTGGAACAAATAAATTTACATGCATATCTAAATCACGCATATCTAGGGTCACGGAGTATTTAGCTGCAAGTTGCCTAATCTCATCAAGAGACTCTAAGCGATCTATCCTTTCTTCAATATCCATTGATTTAACCGGGAGGCCATGAAAGTGGTCTACCACTAATTAGATGCAAGTGAAGATGAAAAACACTCTGTCCAGCCTTAGCTCCATTGTTTGTAACAAGTCTAAAGGTTTCATCCAACCCAAGATCTCTAGCTACCTCTCCTGCGATCCACAATAAATGACCGAGTAATACTTTGTCCTCTTCAGTTGCGTCTGAGAGTTTTGGGATAGGCTTTTTTGGAATAATTAATAAGTGAGTTGGTGCCTGCGGATTGATATCTTTGAAAACAAGAGATAAATCATCTTCAAAAATAATATCTGCTGGAATTTCTTTATTTATAATTTTGGTAAACAGTGTATCCATAAATTTATATTAGAAATCGAATCAACCTAAAGCCTACATAAAATACACCTGTGGAAATTCCTAATGCCAAAACAATTAGCAATAAATCTCTAATAGATTTTAAGAATTTTCCTTCAGGAGAATTTTTTAATAATTGTTGCACTAAAAATAAAAGCGCAATTATAGACAAGAATAATATTAATAATGTAATCATAATTATTTAAATATAGAGCCAACCGATACCACAAGCAAGGCTAAAGCAAGAGCCCAACAAGAGCAGGCAATAACATCAGCCAAATAAAACCTTTTTAGGCGTAAATCAGTAATTCCAAGCAAAAATGGAACTAGAGGTCGAATTGCAGGAATGAATCTTCCTACCAAAACTGTGTAAGGGCCAAAACGATCTAAAAAATTTTGAGTTTGAGTTATTGTCTTTTGTCGTTTTCGAATAAACTTTGAATTTAAAAGAGTTGGTCCGACGAACTTTCCAACTAAAAAACCGCAAACATCACCAACATGAGAACCAAGGAAGGCGATCACGCATATCCACGGCAACGTTAATAATTCAATGTTGTAAAGATAGATACACAAGGAGAAAAGTATGGCGCTGGGCATAAAACTTCCAGTAATAATCATTGACTCCATAAACCCAAAGAAAAAAACAAGTACCCACCCATACTCAGGATTAGCTTCTAAATAGAGTTGGATTCTTTCAAAAGACATAATTATTTTTTATTTCTAGCAAAAAATTTTTCTACTGCTTTTATATTATCCTCTGAACCAAATAGCTTTTTCATAGCTGCGGTTTCCATGGATCGAGATTTGGCAAGATCTTCTTGCAAGAATGATTTTAATATAGCTTTGGTTTCAATAATTGAACTCAGTGATTGCTCTTTTAGCATATGAGCATATTTATTTGCCTCAGCTAAACAGTCCTCTCCAACATATTTAGCCAAACCTAGCTCGTGATATCTATTGCCATCTATTGGCTGAGATTCAAATAACAGTTGTGCGGCTTGTTGATAACCTAAAGATTGAAAGAGCAAAAAAGAGCTGCCCACTTCAGGAGCCAAACCTAAATCAGAAAATGGATATTTGATCTTTGCTTTAGGATCAATGAAAACAGCATCAAAATGTAAAAGAATTGTTGCGCCGCCTCCAACAGCCGCTCCCTCCACAGCTCCTATTAAAGGCTTTTTAAAATTAATCAATGCATCAATGCAAGTTTCAAAAGGCTCTTCATATTCAGCGCCACCATCTCCCATCATGCTGCTTAAATCAACACCGGATGAAAAAGTATTCGAGGATCCTGTTACTACTACCGAAGATATATCTGGATCGTCACCGGCAGAATTTAATGCATCTCTAAAGAGGCCCCATAATTCTGCATCAAACGCATTTTTAGTCTCAGGACGATTAAATACAAGAGTACGAACACCCTCGTTGGTTTCTAATAAGAGTTTGCTCACTTTCCTTTGAAGTTTGGTTTTCTTTTTTCAGCAAATGCAGTCAACCCTTCCATCATATCTTCTGTAGAAAAAATTGGTTGGCCTATTTCAAGTTCTTTTTCTAAAGCCTCAGCCTCTGTATAGCTTTCATCAATCTCACGTAGTGATTTAACAATAGCTTGAATAGATAAAGGAGCATTTTCACTTACAGTTTCAGCAATCTCCATAGCTTTTTCTAATGCATCTCCGTCTTCTACAACATGACCAATCAAGCCAAATCTTAAGGCTTCATCAGAAGAAATTCGTCTACCAGTTAATAGAGCTTCAGCCGCAAGAGTATATGGAATTTGACGTCTAAGTCGCACGGTAGAGCCACCTAATGGGAATAGGCCTCTAAGAGGTTCTGATAGACCAAAAACTGCACTTTTGCCAGCTACTCTAATATCAGTTCCTTGTAAAATTTCTGTCCCGCCAGCAAGGGCAAAGCCTTCAACGGCAGCAATGATTGGTTTAGTTGGCCTGTTATGGCGAAGCAACGATTGCCAATGCAGATCAGGAATCTCCTTAAGCTTCTCCATCATGTCAGAGTCTTCATTTCCATCTTTCATGGCACTCAGATCAGCCCCAGAGCAGAAGGTTCCACCAGCCCCGGTTAGAACTGCACAACGCAAGTTAGAATCTTCATCAAGCTTTCTCCAGGCTTCATAAATAGTTACAAGCATGCCAGGGCTTAAAGCATTCCGTTTTTCAGGGCGATTAAGTGTAATCACCATAATATGGCCTTGTTCTTCTACTATCGCATGATCTGTATTCATAAAACTCTCCTAACTAATCAAGTGATGATGAGACTATCCACATAGCAAAAAATTGTGCAGCACCGCCATATGCATGGCCCATTGCAACTTTAGCATCTTCAACTTGATGATCCTTTGCTAATCCCATGACTTGAAGTGCAGCCTCACCAAATCTAATCATCCCAGATGCTCCAATTGGATTAGAGGATAAAACTCCACCAGACATATTAAATGGAAGCTCACCATCAATTGCAGTTACATCTTTATCTGTTAGCTTCCAACCTTCCCCTAAATCACAAAATCCAAGATTCTCTAACCACATTGGCTCGTACCAAGAAAACGGGACATAGATCTCGGCACAATCTATTTCATTAAATGGATTGTGAATGCCTGCTTGATTATAAATATCTTTTGCACAGTCGATTCCAGCTTGAGGATTTACTTCATCCCTGCCGGCTGACAAAGTGCCCTCTGATCTCACGGCCATGCCTTTAATCCATGCAACATTTCTTGACCCCACTTGATCTTGTGCAGTAATAACCATCGCACATGCACCATCGGAAGATGGGCAGCTTTCAAGATAGCGCAGAGGCTCCCAGAGCATAGGGGTGTCACTTACCATTTTTTCATCGATGCCAGGAATATGGAGATGAGCTAATGGGTTTTTGAGTGCATTTTGGCGATCCTTGGCTGCGACTTTCCAACCAATATGTTCAGGTGCATCATATCTACGAATGTATTCCCTAATGAAAGGAGCAAAGTAACCACCGGCTCCAGCATTTATATGCGGAGAGTATGGATATCGAGGAGATAAAGCCCATGTCGCATTGGATTCAGATTGTTTTTCAAAAGTTACTGTCAGCACCGTCTTAAACTGACCAGAACAAACATGCGATGCAGCAATCACTGCGGTGCTTCCCCCAACACTGCCAGCAGTATGAACTCGCAATACAGGCTTGCCCACAGCTCCAATTGCATCAGCTAAATATAATTCGGGCATGATCACGCCTTCAAACATGTCTGGTGCCTTGCCTAAGATCACCGCATCAATAGCATCCCATTCAAGATTGGCTGCTAGCATTGCATTGTCAATGGCTTCTCTTACCAATCCAGCCATAGAAACATCACGTCTCTTAGCATCATATTTTGTCTGTCCAACGCCTATTACTCCTGCTTGGATCATTTTTGTGCCTCTAGGTGGACTAGCATGTTGTGTTGAAGACAGGGACCAGAAGTTGCGTGAGCCAAGCCATGAGTGAATTGATTGTTTTTAAGTGACTCATAGGTCTTGCCGATTGCATCAAGCCCTGCGCACATCATTACGTTCCCAACCAATGGACCGCCTGAAAGATTGGTTGGAACATCTTGAAGATTTAATAAAGATTTTAAAAAAGGTAGTTCATGACTAAATTGGGTATGTAATTCAGCAACATCAAACTTTATGTTTTTTAAATTTAATTGGTCCATTGAAGCTTGCAAAGTTTTAGAAGTAGCAAGATTCCTAGAGCCTAGGTTTGATGATTCAATCCTATGATCAATGCCCTCTATCCAAATAGGATGATCTGTAAATTCATAAGCTTTTTCTTCTGATGCAATAATCATCGCAGAAGAACCATCTGAAATTGGTGGGCAATCTAACTGATTTAATGGAGAAGATACCATTGCATTCTTTAAATAATCTGACTCATCGATTAAGTCAGTAATTAAGGCATTCTTATTATTTTTTGAGTTAGCTCTTGCTTCAATAACTGAAGCGAGCATTTGCTCTGAGGTAATGACATTTTGATCAAGCAGAACTCTAGCTTGAAGAGCCGCTAAACTAACTCGGTCAGGCCATAGAGGAGAAATATAATAAGGATCCATTTGCAAAGAAATAATTGCATCCAAATCTCCAGGAGATGATTTGCCAAACCCATATATCAGAGCTGTCTCAGCATCACCCATTTGAATTTTTAGCATTGATTCATACATGGCCCATGCTGCATCCATTTCTACGTGAGATTCTTTAATTGGTGGATTGGTTTGAATAGCAGATAAACCCTCCACAAAGGCAAAAGCCGCACCTTGTAGATAATCACAACTACCAGAACAGGTAAAATCAATATCCTTTTGGCTGATACCCAAATCATTAAATAGCTGATGCACCACCGGCATGATGAGTTCAACCTCATTCAATGCTCCCGCATTTTTTAATATTGGATGTTGAGCATAACCAACGATAGCAACTCTTTTCATGATTCGTGGAACCTCAATGTTGCAACATCTACATCTGGTTCATCGATAGGAGCAAACCATTTAATATTTTCTAAAGAATGAGTCCACTCTTCTTTAGGCTTCCAAACAGCCTGAATGCGCATACCTATTCTTATGTTCTCAATATCAACATCTTGAATAAGATGTAAAAATGATATGTTCGCTCCGTCCAATCTAATCATCGCGCAAACATAAGGAGGCACGATAGGATTTCCTGGAATAGGAATGTGCACCACAGTAAATGATTCTATGCAGCCTTTATCAGTCAGTGGAACCTCTATGTCAGTTGCAACTCCACATCTTGGACAACTCCCTCTTGGGGGAACGTAAACTGCTTTACATTTTGGACAACCCTGGCCGACAATATTGCCTTCTTTAACCTGGTTTAAAAACCTGGTCGTGGCTGAACCGGCTGTATAGAAATACTCTAAATTAATAGGTGATTCTGAATAATCTTTTGGTATATCTTCTGCGCTCATTTTTCTAAAGTAAAAAATTTTATATCTGTAATTCTTTTTGTTGTGGTTTCAGACCAAGCAGCTGTCACTCTTGTGCCGATGCTCAAATCTGCCTCATTACAATCTGCAATCATGTGAAGCATAGAGGAGTCAGCTCCATCAAGTTTTATTAAAGCAAAGGCAAATGGCTCTTTAATCAAATGATGCTTTTGTGGGGCTTCAATCCAACTAAACGATTCAACTGATCCTCCGGGACCAACTTCAACCATATCATTTAAAGACTCATAAGTATCAGGATCAAATTCAGCAGCGGGTGAAAAAACTTTCCCAGTACTACTTTTGGTCCCTAAAATTGTTTGCTTTCCCAGGGCATCAAAAAACTTAGACATTACAGGCCCATTTGAGCGCTTATAGTTATACGCAAGCTCAAAGGGGGCTCTTAGCAAATCTTTTGAATCACTCATCTTCTTCAACCATTGTATTTTTAGATGTGTCTATTAAAACATGTTTCATTAATTTTCCGGAAGCATTTCTTGGCAAAGGTGTATTAATTATTTTCCATTTAGAAGGCACTTTAAAATCTGCTAAGTCCTTACCAACCCATGCTGATAATTCAACATCACTCAACTGAGAGTTTTTAGTCGATACTATCGCCATAACTTCTTGGCCCAAATCATCATGAGGTATGCCAATCACTGCTGATTCCTCAATATCTATGTGAGAATCTAAAATTAATTCAATCTCTTGAGGATAAACATTTTCAGCTCCTCTTAAAATCAAATCTGTCCGTCTTGATGATATAAAGTAAAGCGAGCCTTTCTTGTATCCCCAGTCTCCAGTGCGTAACCATCGATCGTTGGTGAGAGCTGCAGCAGATGCTTCTGGATTATTGTAATAACCCAGCATTACCGATGGGCTTTGAACATGTATCTCACCTTCTACAGAATCCGCTGTAATTAACTTACCCTCTTCATCCCTTAATTCAATTTTAATGCTTGGCATTGATTGACCGGGTGAAGAAGGTTCTGCTTTGAGTGTTTCACCCCAATTAATAATAGTAATGGCGCCTGATTCAGTAAGCCCATAACCGTAACCAAAACTATACTCAGAATTGGGAAAAACTCCTTTTGTTCTTTCAATTAGTTCAGGAGGCATGGGAGCTCCGCCGCCACCAACAACCAATACGCTCTCAAGATTTAAGTTTTTTACTTCAGCCTCATCTAACAATCTCTTAAGGGCTGTTGGCACAGCTCCACCCCAAGAAGTAACGCTAAATTTTTGTATTAATTTAATCACCTTATCTGCTAAAAATCTTCCGTCATAAACCAGGGTTGTGGAACCTGCAAATAAGCTGGTTACAGCTCCCGCAGATAAACCTGAAACATGAAATAAAGGAGATGTGAGTAAGCTGGTTGGAGTATTCTTTGACCAATCTATCCCATTACTTGATGAATGCTGAGAAACAGCTGCACCTTGCAACATTTGTAAGGTTGAATTGGCGATCATGGATCGATGCGAGGTCATCACACCCTTGGGTGTTCCTGTTGTACCAGAGGTATATAAAAGACAGGCACACTCATCTTCGTCAATACGTATAAAGGACTTAAGTTCTTCGGCGCATGAAGATAAATCTAAATCTTCAAAAATGAGGATTGGATGCTTTGCTTGATCAGCAATCCTATCAAACCGTTTTTGATCACAAACAATAAAATTTGGATCAGCAGCATCTATGGCCTTGATAGCTTCAGAACCTTTCCACCAACCATTTAAACCGCAAGCGATTGCACCAATGCTTACAGTAGCCCAGAAAAATATAATCCATTCAGGGCAATTTGCAGCATAAATAGCAACTCTGTCTCCAGATTTAACATTATGTTGTGATTGCAAAATATAAGCTGCCTTTTTTACCAATGTCAGATGTTGAGTAAAACTTATAACTTTATCTTGATAGATCAAATAAGGTTTTTCGCCATGGCTTACAGAGAGCTCAATAAAATCGACCAATGATCTAGGTCGATTTTTAAAAACATCCATATTTACACCAAGAACATTTTCTTGATGAATTTCAAAAAAGGATTGGCTGTCTACTAGAGCTTGTATGTATTTATCAGAATGCATCATTGGGATTTTACTATCTTATAAATACATTCATCAATCAACGAGTATCAACTGGTTTTTTTTTGTCAATAATTCTGATAAATTTTCCAAGATTGTTCGTAAACTCCTGATTCGTTATAGTTGATTAGATACAATGAAATAACTTAATTTTATATAGAAAGAACATGGCAGATAAAAACATACAACCATTAGCTGTAATCACAGGTGGTGCCTCAGGCATTGGCTTGAGTGCAGTGAAGAGATTTTTAGATGAAGGCTATGAAGTACTAATACTCGATGCTAATAAAGATGCTGGAGATCAGTTAATAAATAGCCTTAGATCAGATACTTATAATTTAAATTTTGTACATTGTGACATTACCAACCATACCCAAATAGATATGGTTTTTGCCGACTTGCAAGCAAATAATCGTCCAGCACATGTGCTTGTGAATTGTGCTGGTATCAGTCCAGCTCTGAATCCATTGCATCAATATTCAGTTGAGGAATGGCATAGAACCATCGATATTAATTTACATGGCACCTTTTATGCCTGTCGAGAATTCTTAAAACTGGCAACCGCGCAAAAGATTGATGCAGGAGCAATTGTGAATGTTGCCTCGATCATGGGAGTAAGAGCGAGTGCAGCCCAAGCACCCTATGCAGCATCGAAGCATGCAGTGGTGGGTTTGACCAAATCAATTGCACAAGACTATGCCACCATGAACATTAGAGCAAATGCCATTGGTCCAGGTGTCATCGATACACCCATGAATACTGAACTCATGAAAGATGAAAACATCATGCAATACATGCTGCAACGCATTCCTATGAATCGAGTTGCAACATCAGACGAAGTGGCCAACTTAATTTATTTCTTAGCATCATCCGAGGCATCTTATATAACTGGATCCTACTACCCTATTGACGGTGGGTATCTTGCAAGCTGATATTTTTACAAACAAAACTGCTTTAATCACTGGCGCTGCCAGTGGAATTGGCAGAGGCCTAGCATTGCATGCTGCAAAACTTCAAATGAATGTTGTCTTAATGGACCTGAATGAAGATGGTTTAAATGAGACCCATAATCTTATGGCTGAATGTCCCTCCATGATCATCCAGTGTGATGTATCTAACTTAGAGGATTTTTCAAAAGCGAAAGAAAAAATTGCAAGTGAGTTTGGTACAGTTCATTTCCTCTTTAATAATGCAGGAATCTTTTTAGAGGGTCGAGCCTGGAAAGCTGATCAAAAAAACTGGCAACGAATTATTGATGTAAATTTAATGAGTGTAATTTATGGCTTAAATCTCTTTGTTGACGAGATGATTGCCAGCCAAGAGCGTTGTCATATTATCAATACATCCTCCATGGCAGGTATCATCGTTGGCCCTGCCCTTGCTCCTTATACAACCACTAAGCATGCAGTTGTAGGCTTAACCCGAACCTTGCATGAGGACCTAGCAGGCAATGATATGGTCGGTGTATCTGTGCTCTGCCCTGGATTGGTTCAAACCAACATCATTGAAAGAGATCACCTTGGCTTAGACCTTGATGAATCCTCAATCGACCAACATGAAAGTGCTAAGAACAATGCACAGTGGCTTGCCGATGGCGTTAAAGAGGGCATGACTCCTGAAGATCTGGCAACCATTGTTTTTAAGAAAATTGAAAACAATGAATTTTGGATTTTGACTCATCCAGAGTTTGTAGAGGTTTACTCAGGCTACTCAACAGAACTTATTGAATCGTCAACCAAAGAATAAAAACTACTTACTTTTATTTATAGATCTAAGAATGGGATTAAAAGGAACAATTTTAAAGTTTTGATTCTTCAGCTCTTCCCCATCATAGTTATAACCGTCCTGAGCGACCATTAAACCCTTAGAAAATTTTCCTCTTAGATTGAAGTTTGTAACGTCAATGCCGTCGGTTTCTGATGTGCCATCAATGCCTTCTGGGTCATCGTCAATAGTAAAACTTGAGATAAATTCGTGAGGATACATTCGATTATAAACGTTGTATTTATTATCTCCTTGGGATGAAAGTAAGATATAACCCTCTTTTTCAGAAGTTTTATAGATTGTAAGCCCCTCTGGATCACCGCCAATATTTCCCTTTCGAGAATCCACAATAAAGGGACTTTCAAATGGAAATTCATTATTTAAGTTGTAGGCTTTTAAAACACCATTCACCTCTTCCTCTGAAATAAATACCGTCTTATTTTCATCATCAAAAACACAGCCTTCTGATTCGCCTCCATTGCTGAAAGTGCCTATTAGTGTTCGAGTCTGAGGTACCCACAACTCAACTCGAGGACCTTTATCCTCTGTAATGAAAACGATCGGCACTCCATCAATCAAGCCGGCGCAAATACCATAAACATCTATGTTAGTTTGAATGGTCATTGACCTAGTAGCAATACCGAAAAGATTACCTGATTGCGGAAGATTATTAAAAAAATCTTGCTGATTAAATTCCCAAAACTCAATTGATTTAGCTGTTCTATTTGACGCAGCCACATAAATTTTATTATCAACCTGTCTTACATCAATATTATTTATTTCACCAAGCGCAGCATATGATATTTTTTTTCCAGAAAGATCATATGAATAGACTCCTGCTCGTTTATCAGTTCCAAGAATTATTGACTGCTGTGGGTTGCTAAAATTAATAACTATTGCCGGGTCATCTGCAGCATCACCACTCGTTGTAACTGGCTCCGTCTCAGCAATCGCAATGATAGAGTTATTATCGGAACACCCCACGAACAAGAAAATATTTAGTATTAAGGATAGTTTTATAAATTTAGACATATTGGCATTGTAACTCCAACGCTCTTGTATTTAAATTTTTAGAATTTGTGCTCTATGCCAATTGAAAAAATATCTTTAGCTTTTCTTTTATTAAAAGACTCTAGTTGAGAATAGAATGTAAAGATCTTGGATGATTTCCTTAACTGATAATCGTAGCCGATTGTTGTATGCTTGCCTGAATCAATTTTCATGCTTGATGAGGCGCGCTGAATTTTGAATGTACCTTTTGGACCAATTCTTCTTGAGAAACTAATCACATGACCATTCTTTGTCATGCCCGATGCAAGATTTTTAGTCTTCTGATTTAGCAGCCCGAGCTTTGATTTGTCTAGTGGAATTAAAATCGCGAGTCTTGAGGCGTCATACCCCTTCATTGAGTCGTCAACCCCAATAGCTGCTTGAAATAGATTTCCAGAAAAATTGACTGAGTAAGATCTATACTTCTTGTCTGAAGATGAGGGATTCTTGATGGAATTGAATGTTGCAGAAATCTTACCCATGTACTTTGGGGTCGTGTAACCAATAAAATCTTCTAAACGATTTTCACCATGCAAAATATTTTTTATGTCAGGAGCCAGGTCATTGAATAGATCTATTTTTAATTGAGATTTTTTGAAAGCGGAATCATGTGTACCAGCAAAAAGCATGCCTAAATCTGTTTGAATACCAACAAAAGTATTTCGCTGCTTTAAGGTCCCATCATCGCCTCTCGCCTTTCCGTCAACGGGATCAAATTGATACTCTGCTTGATAAACTAACTTAAGTTTAGAGTTATCTGATAATAAGAAGCTACCTTTAATGCCAAATCTTGAGGCATTATTATTTACATCGGTTTTATTACCATTTATATCATTTGAAGTAGATTGATAATCAATAAATACTTTTCCATACCAATCATGTGATGCATAAAGCTGATTGTTAATTCCAAATATTATAAAAACTGCAACATAAAAAGACCTAAGAGCCATTCTTTAGACTCCAAAAATAATTCTTAGTAGTACGTAGAATAAAACAGTAAAGGCAGCTCCCGCGGGGATTGTTACAAGCCATGAGGCTATAATTCTTTTGATTGATGCAAAATCAAGATGCTCCGCTCCCTTTGCCAAACCAACACCTATAACGCCACCAACTAAAGTATGAGTTGTTGAGATTGGGAAGCCTAAATAAGATGCAGCTACTACAGTTGATGCAGTTGCCATTTCTGCTGAAAATCCAAGGCTTGGTGTTAATGCAGTAATTTTCCTGCCTACAGTTTTGATAACTCTTGATCCAAGGGTAGCCAAACCGAAAACTATACCAATACCACCGACAAATAAAACCCAGGGACTAATAGCTGCCTTGGAACCAATTTCACCAGTATCAACAACACTAACAATTGCAGCCAATGGGCCAATTGCATTAGCCACGTCATTAGAGCCATGAGCAAAGGCCATAGCACTGGCTGAAACTATCATTAGCAATCCAAATGCAAATTCAATACCGCCCTCTCGCATAATTTGTTCTTTGTTATTTCTTAGGAAGAATGATGTTGCCAGCCCAACCAGGGAACTGAATATTGCAATGAATAAATAAACTTCATTATCACTGAACTCAACTCCAACATGCTTTAAACCCTTTCTTGCTGTGACTAGGGAAATTACAGCAGCGACAAGAAAGCTATAAAAAGGGATGTACTTTATTGCAGCTTCTCCAGGATTAGATCTATCTAAAATAAGTTTTTTAGCTGAAATATATAGACCAAATGCTAATGTCCCTGAAAATAGCGGAGAAGTAACCCAGCTCATAGCAATATTTCCTACTTTTCCCCATGAGACTGCATCAACACCCTTAGTAATTAATACAAAACCAATAATGGATCCAACTATCGTATGTGTGGTTGAAACAGGCCACCCTCTCAAACTGGCAACGTATAACCAAGTACCTCCTGCTAGGAGCGCAGATAACATACCAATAACAAATATATTTGTTTCATTCACATATAACTGAGGATCTACGATACCTTTTCTAATTGTAGATGTGACTTCGCCACCTGCGAGGAAAGCACCTAAAAACTCAAATATTGCTGCAATGATAATTGCTTGCTTAATTGTGATTGCTTTACTTCCTACTGAAGTACCCATGGAATTAGCGACATCATTTGCTCCAATGCCAAAAGCCATAAAAAAGCCAATAAAACCAGCTATAAGTAATATTGTATAAGGTTCTAAAAATAAGGTTTCCATATTAAAAAATTAAGTAATTAAATATGGTGTTAATTAAACTAGATTAATATGAAAACTAAATTTCATTTTTGTAACATTTTAATGAACCAAATGACGTCAAAATGACACCATTTATCCATCGTAATGATTGACGTTAATTTAAGAGGTATATTTTTTTAAGAGAAAAATATTACAGCTGCTAAAACAATCCACATAGAAAAAAATCCAAACATTTGCATTTCATTTAATTTGGATGTTTTTGGGAGCAAGCCCTGCTGTTTAAGTACTTTTTTTGTATTCATAATTCTAGTTTCGTTTGTGACACATTAATGACACACAAATGACACAATACATGAATTTATTGATAAGTGCTACATTTATTTGTTTTTTTTACAACAAATGTCGATAATAAGAAATCATGCAAAAACCCAAGCAAAAAAGAAGCATAGAACGTATTAAGAAGATATTAGATGCGTCCAATGATCTGTTGAGTGAAGGCAGTGTTGAATCTCTAACGATTGCAAAAATTTCTGAATTTGCAGATTTAAAACGCACCTCTACTTATAAATTCTTTGAAACCCCAGATGAGATAAAGCAGGCCTTAATTAAGAGATATATTCAGGATTGCAATACACATCTTAAAAAAAATCTAACCGAAAATTCAGAGGGTGATTATTTTACGTGTTTAAAAAAATGTGTTGTCTCGATCATTGAATTCTTTCAAAGTAATGCTGGCGCACAAAAGCTAATCCTTGAAAACACTGTCTCCCCTCCTGTCTTGAGTTCAGATCTACATGAGATAGCAGAAACTATATTGGAACACATAGAAAAATCTGTGGGGCTGCCAAATATGTTTAATAAATCGGGAGTTTTTTTAGTGGTGACTCAAATTGTTATCTCTATCCTCTCATTGAACACTAAAGAAAATTCGGGGCTTACTGATGTAGGTCTAAATGAAGCAGTCCGCGCTGCTAATGCCTATCTTTTGAGTTGTATTGCAACACCCGCTTAGGGACTGCCTGCAAAAATTACCTTGAGTAATTCTTCATCTATTTGCAAGTTCAAGGATGAGCGACCGGAAAATGTGGTTTCTTTGATCAACCACTGGTTACCAATTTTTTGATACACATCATGATACTCGCCCTGCAAGGTTGTGATTAATGAATTTTCTGTGTTAATCAAATTGTAGGTCAGCGACCAGTGACCAGTTGCATGGCTGGCATCGATGATTTTAATAATTGGGTTATGCGCATGATGAGATTCAAGCATATAGTCATGGCATGCAGCCTCTTGAAAAACTTTTGCTAGGTCATCTCTATTTGTAAAAGAGCCCACTGGCCCGTAATCAATTTTGCAATCAGAGATAATAAAGGTTTCGGTCATAGCCTGTACATCTTTTGCATCACATGCATTGAGATAGGTATGTTTTAAATGTTGGATAGCCAGAATATCCTCTAGCTCTTGAACACGTTTTTCCAAATTACTATTCATCAGGATATATTAATACTTTTGTGATCTCATGATAAATTTTTTATTATTCATAGGTTCATCAATACAATCTCAAGATACAATAACCCTTAAATAAATTCTTTATAAATAGGGTTGTTAACAAATTTTATGCTCATTTCGTTTGATCAAAAGGAATATCAAAAACTCAATGATAAATCCTATCAACTTGAAAAAAGAAGATTGCAAATTGAACTGCTTAAACTGCAAGAGGATGTTATTAAAAACAAACGGAGAATTTGTATTGTCCTAGAAGGAAGAGACACCGCAGGAAAAAGCTCTGCCTATAAGTTTTTTACTCAATACTTAATTCCAAAAAACTTTCAGTATGTGAATCTTGGCATACCAACAAAATGGGAATCCTCACATTGGTTTCAACGCTGGAAAAAAGTAATTCCCAAAAAAGGCGAGATCGCCTTTCTAGATAGATCTTGGTATACCCGTGCTTTAACTGAGCCAGTTATGGGCTATTGTAGCGAGAAACAATATAGAGATTTTATGAATAGAGTAATCCCATGGGAGCAAAATCTTATTGATGATGGCGTTGAGATCATTAAATTCTATTTTTCACTATCGCAGGATCAACAAAAAAGACGAATGAAGGCTCGTAAACACTCTGAGCTAAAGTATTGGAAGCTTTCTCCCAATGATGAGCGCATCGTGACAAAATGGGATGCGTTTACTCTTTATAAAGAGCAAATGTTTGAAAAGACTTCTCCAGATTTATCTCCTTGGATTGCAATCAATGCAAACAATAAAATGATTGCTCGCTTAACTGCATTGAGATTCCTGCTGAACCAAACAGATTATGAAGAAAAAAAACTTCTTAAACCTCTAACCTGGTCTAAAAATATTAATAACTACAAAGTTTTACTAGAAGGAGTTGAGTTCAATAATTTGGACTATGAGCAATATAAGATTTTAACCAAGTATATGGATGATGAGTAAATGAAAATTGCGTCCATAGACATTGGAACTAATGCTATAAAATCTAAGATATTTAAGACAACACCTGCATCAATTGAATTTATTCAAGGAATTAGATCGCCCATAAGACTTGGAAGTGATGTTTTCAATGAGGGAAGTCTCAGCACAGGTAAATTAGACCAGGTCATTGAAACTATTCGAGAGTATGAGGAGATATTTAAAGAAAATTCCATCAGTCATTATGAGATAGTCGCCACATCAGCTTTCAGGGATACCTCTAACTCTGAAGATGCTAGGCGGTACATAGAAACAGCAATTAATCATCCATTGAGAGTAATATCTGGATTAGAAGAAGCGAAATTAATTAGATTTCATCCTAAGAGCAATACTGGTAAAAACAAAATTTTTGTTGATTTGGGGGGTGGGAGTACTGAATTCTTTATTCGCAATGAACAAGAAACTATTATCCGATCCTTTCAACTTGGCGCTGTGCGTAATATGTTGCAGAGAGATAATAAAGAAGAATGGCAACGTTTAGAAGAATGGCTCAAATCAATCAAACCAAAGAAAAAATTGATCGGCATAGGAGGCAATATTAGATCATTTCTTAACGCGCATGAATCAAAAGAAATGTCACTGAGTGAATTCAAGAAAAAAGTTAAAAAACTATCTATGCTAAGTACTGAAGAAAAGATTAAAAAATACTCATTTTCTCCTGACCGAGCTGACGTCATAGACAATGCTCTAGATATTTTTCAATTTATATCAGAGCATTTGAACGTTCAACAAATTGCATCAACTAAATGGGGAATATCTGATTCCATTGCCATCAAATTATTTCATGAGCTCTATTCAAGCAAAGTTACTATTTCATAAATTCCAATAACCAGAAATTATTTAGATTGATGATCTGCGCACTTAATATTACTTGTTTCAATTAATATTCTAGGATAACTATGATAAAGGAAGAGTAAACCAGAACTCGGAACCACCCTCCTTTCTTGTTTCAACACCAACATCACCTTGTAGGTTATTTACAAGATTCCGAACTATGGCAAGGCCAAGTCCGCTGCCTTGTTTTGTATTGGCTCTTGCTTTGGCTGTTCGATAGAATCTTTTGAAAACAAATTTTTGCTCTTCCTCTGGCACTCCCTCACCAAAGTCTAGAACCGAAATGCGCAAAAAACCAGCTTGTTTTCTTGCCTTAATTTCAATTAGTGAACTCTCCGGACTATATTTAAACGCATTATCAATTAGGTTATTTAAAACCCTTTCGATAGCTTTAGTATCACTCTGCACTTCAACATCAGTTTGACGATTAAATACTAAATCAATATTTTTTCTTTTTGCTTTATTTCTAAATGACGAGATTGCAGTTTCAATCACTTCATTAATAACAATTGGCTCTATGACAAATTTTAAATCTCCGTATTCAATTCGTGATAAATCTATTAATGAGGTTACCATTTCGCTTAGGCGATCTGCATTATGCAAAATAGCCTTAGAAAATGTTTTAGCATCCTTCGAATTATCTAACGCCCCATTTAATAACGTTTCAGAATTTGCTTTGATAACACTTACCGGGGTTCTAAGTTCATGCGATAAGTTAGAAACAAAATCTCTTCGCATGGAATCCATCTCTCTCAGCTGAGTGGTTTCATGTACCACTAAAATTAATTCTTTTGTTGCCTTGGCTTTATTCATATGAGCCAAAATCCATCTTGTTTCATCTCCATCAGTATCAATCTCAAATTCACTATCATGTTGGCCCTTTTTTAAAGCTTTTTTATAAAGTTGTTTTAGGGGAGGTACATTTAAGTCAATAATTGATTTATTTAAAATTTCATCCAAGCCGAGAATTTGCATGATCTGATCATTTCGAAAAGTAATAATGCCATCTTCATCAAGCACCATAATCCCCTCTCCCAAACCGTCTAAAACCAAGCCAAATTGGTCTCTTTGTTTCGCAATTAAAGAAATTTGTTCTTTTAAATTTAAAGATATGGTTGAAATATTCCTTGCCATAGAACCAAATTCATCTGACCGTTTAGTAGGCAGAGATTCTAGATTTTTTTTCTTATAACTACCTGCAGAAATTTCAGCAGCAGCCTTTTCTAGCTCTACAAAACTAGCTCTAATATAATCTCCAGCAAGCACGCTTGCTAAAATTGCAACAATGAGACCCACGACTACGATAAGAGTGATCGAATTACCTAAAGATGCTAAAACCTGATCTAAATTCTCATAGGGAACTGATATCCTAATGACCCTTTCTTGATTATTATTTTTATCTAAAAGTGCGAAATAAAACATTTCTTTCTTAACTGTCGAGCTGAATCTCTTGCTTGATCCATAGCCATTTTTAAAGGCGGAAATGATTTCTGGTCTATCACTATGATTATCAAGCTCATTGATTCTGCTAACCTCAATATCAGAGTCAACAATTACATCACCATTTTTTAAAATAATGGTTATCCTAGAATCAGAGGCAGAAGCATATTCATCGGCCTCAGCTTTTAATGCAAACAAGTCACCAGAATCTATTAAGCCTGATATTGATTTTCTTAAAATTTTTGCTTGTCTTGAAAGCTCGGTTTCTATCTGCGCTTGAAGCTTGATGGATAAATCTCTTTCAGCAACAATAAAAGAGAGAGAAATACCAACAAATAAGCATGAGAGCGTAATAAAGAAAATTCGGGTCCTAATACCCATACTAATTAATCTGCGTCTTTAGAAAAGCGATACCCTACTCCACGAATTGTTAGAATGTGCTCGCCAAATGGGCCAAGTTTTTCTCTAAGTCGCTTTATATGAGTATCTACTGTTCTAGTTGTTACATCAGAACTATAACCCCAAACATCTTCAAGCAATTGATCCCTTGATTGAACCCTACCCTTTCTGTCAATTAGATGTTTGAGCAATCTAAATTCTAATGCAGTTAGAGAGATTTCCTTGCCATCTAGGTGAGCCTGGTGAGCTTCGTAATTTAATATTAGCCCGTCAAATGAATATTCGGTATTAACTGATTGGTCTTGTTTAGTAGGACCCCTTTTTAAGATGGCTTTAACTCTTAGAATCAATTCTCGAACGCTGAAAGGCTTAGTTACGTAATCATCGGCACCCAGTTCAAAACCAACTACTCTATCAACCTCCTCAGTTTTTGCAGTTAGTATTATGACGGGTATATGTTTTGTTTGGGATTCAGATTTTATATCTCTGCATAAGGTAAGACCAGATCCATCTGGCAGCATCAGATCTAAAATAACTAAATCAATTTTATCTGAAGCCAAAATCTGCTCGCCTTCTTGTATGGAAGCTGCTTGCAAAACTTTAAAGGATTCTTTAGAAAGATTGTAGTCAATCGTTTTACGAATATCAGGTTCGTCTTCTATGATTAAAATTCGTGATGGCATAGATGTCTAATAATTTAATAACCCTTTATACAATATATTTAATTGAGAGTTAATTTTATTATGATTGATTTTGCTCAATTGATACAAAACTGTCGCGCAACTGTGTCTTAGAGAATTTGCCTGAAGCAACTCTTGGAAGTTCTTCATAGCTTATTTGCATCAAGGAAGGGATTTTAAACGAAGCTAGCTTATCGTGTAAAAAATCTTTTAAATCTTGTTCTATTAATTCCATTGAAGGCTTTAGGCAGATCGCAACACACAAAGTTTCACCGAGACGTTCTTCGGGGATACCAAATACAGCAGCTTCCTGGACTGATGGATGTGAATAGATTGCAGTCTCAACTTCAATGCAGGAAATATTTTCTCCACCTCTAATTACCATATCTTTAACTCTGTCCACGATGTAAACAAAGCCATCATCTATGTACCCCAAATCTCCGGATTTAAACCAACCATCATCATTAAAAACTTCTTTGGTTGCCTCTTCGTTTTTCCAGTACCCCACCATATTAGCTGGGCTTTTGATAACAATCTCTCCAACTGCTTTTGGCTCTGAAAGAAAATTCCAATTTTCGTCAATAATTCTAACATCCGTTACAGGAGGTATTGCCCGACCACAACTACCTGGATGATTAAGATAATCCTTACCCAGATTTAAAGTTCCTGCTGCGTTAGTCTCAGTAAGACCATATCCAATAGAAGGCTCACTATCTTTAAAGCCATCTTTAAGCTTTTTTACGTGCTCAGGGGGTCTAGGAGCACCACCACCACTTAGTTCTTTAAAAGTTGATAAGTCATATTTGTCTCTGTCAGGATGAGTTAATAAGTCCCATGTTTGAGTTGGAACTCCGGTAATGGCCCCTATTTTTTCATCTTGAATTAATTGTAAGGCTAAACCAGGATCCCATTTTGGCATCATCACCATTTTTCTTCCTGCAATGATGCTCATCAAAAATCCAGAATGGCTACCAGTTACGTGGAATAATGGAACGCAATGGAGAATAGCAGACTGATTTTGAGGCTCAGAGGCTGTTTGAGAATCTTTGGCTTGGTTAGCATCTGCATTGTCAACCTCTCTTTTTAAAGTCGTAACTAATGCCCAACTGAATAATGTTGCAAGAATATTTCGATGGGAAGAAAGGACTCCTTTTGGGAAACCAGTAGAGCCAGATGTATAAAAAATCGTCGCATGATCATTTGTATCTAAGCTTTGCTCCTTAAATTCATCAGATTGAGAGCTTATAAAACTATTAAAGTTTTCGTAATCATCACTGTGGTTATTAGACCTAACAACTATTTTTTTTAAAGTAGTAAATTTTTCGAGACCTCTTAATCTCTTTTCATCTGCAATAAGCACCATGGATTCAGAATTCTCAAGTCCATAAGTAACCTCATCAGGCACCCACCATGAATTAAGAAGGACGCAAACTGCACCCATGGATGTAATTGCCATAAATGAAATAATATATTCGGGATTATTAGCCATACATATGGCAACTCGATCGCCCTTTTTTACGCCTAAAGCTTGAAGAGCATTAGCAGTTTGGGCAGATTTTTTAATGATTTCTTGATAGGTGTATCTTTCATCTTTAAAAACAATGAACTCCCACTCAGGAAATAGAAGCCCAAATTCATAAAATTCAGTTAAGGTTTTTGGTGTATTTATAAACTCTCTATAGGTTATTCCAGAAACATGTTGCTTTTCTTGAGCTGCAAATATTTGGTCAGGAGCAGTTAAAGAATTTAGAATTTCTATATATTTTTCTGTCATAATAATTAACTATAAAATGATAGATATCCTAAACTAAAATGAAAAAAAACTACATACTTCTTACAACTGTATTCATTATTGCAGCTTGTGGTGGTGGGGGTGGTGGCTCATCTCAACCTGAGATTGCATCAGTTCCTCCATCCAGCCCATCATCACCAAATTCATCAACACCAGCTGCCCCGGCGGAACCTGTGTCTCAACCCGACACGCCAAGTTTTTCAGAATTGCAAACTGAATTTGAAAATCATTATGAGTACAGTCGTCATTGGGGTTTAGAGACTATTAATGCCTCATCAGCATATGCAAGAGGGGCTACAGGAAATAACGTTCTTATTGGAATTACTGATTCTGGTCTTGACGAAACTCATGCCGAAATAAAAGGAGCTAATCTATCTCCAAACAGCGACCTCGAATACACTAGTTATATTCCAAATACACGCCAAAAGCGTCATGGAACCATGGTTGCATCAATCGCTGCTGGAACCCTAGACAAAGATAGAAACACTCCTATGCATGGAGTTGGGTTTGATTCAGATATTTTATTTGTGGCAATTCAATTGGCTGAACCAGATGAAAATTATGATCCAATTGATCTTGGTGAAACTGATAGCAGTGGTAACGTTACTAATGCCGATGATGTTGCTGAAGATTTTTCTGGATTAGACGGTTTTTTCAGCTCACTTTTCGATTTCTATGATTTTTATAATGCAGATATTGTTAATAATAGCTACGGTTTTTCTGGCAACATTATTGACTATACAGAAGCTCAAGTAAGAAACGCCTTCCCAAGCACTATACTTTCAATGTCTCAAGAGGGAACTTCAGACTATAACAAAACCATATATGTGTGGGCAGCAGGAAATGCTGGAGGATATGATGAAGCAGATAATTCAAGCCCTGAATTGCTTGCAGGAATGTCACATTTTATTGAGGAGATCCAAGGACACTCTATCGCAGTTGTAAGCATTGATGAAGATGGTGAGATTAGTGATTTTTCAAATAGATGTGGAATTGCAAAGGATTTTTGTATTGCAGCGCCTGGAGGCAGTGTCACAGTTGCATATCCTACTTCAGCAGATGATGCCGGAATATATGAGGATGAAAAAGACGATCCCTTTAGCTGCGTTCAAGATAACTCTTGTTACGCTGTTGCTGGTGGAACGTCCTTTGCTGCACCATTTGTTACAGGAGGTCTTGCAGCAATATCTAGTTATTTCGATGGGCAACTTGGAAGCACTGAAATAGTTTCAAGATTGTTTGCAACAGCAAACAAAGAAGGTGTTTATGCAGATTCAGCAATTTATGGCCAAGGACTTATGGACTTAGCTGCTGCAACCTCCCCTGTAGGTCAAACAAGTGCAATGATGAGCTATAGCTTATCTGGGCCTATGGTAAACGCAAGTTTGACCTCTCTGCAAATGACTAATCCTGCATTTGGTGATGCAATTGCCAGAGGTGTAAACAATCATTCAGTGATATTTTTTGACGAACTCCAGGCACCATTTAGAAATTCACTTAATTACTTAGTAACTGATTATAGAAATCAAGTTAATTCAATTTCAGGATTTAATGAAATGCAAGATTTTTCGAGATCAATGCTGCATTCTGAAGGTGAATTTTTTGAAGTTGGTCAATCTAACTTCCAAAATATATCAAATGAATTAATCACTCCATCACACTTACTTGAAACAAGAGCGGATAAAAATCAATATTTTGCATATTACAATTCATTAAACAAGACTTTTTTTAGCCAAGGAATTAATGGAAGCTGGGCGTTGGGGATATTTAAAGATCCTAACCTTAGGGCCAATAGTGGATTAAGATCAAAATTTAATAATCCATGGTTAAACTATACAGCCTCAGGGGCATCCTTTGGATCAATCAAGAAGATTAATAATGTATTTGATATTGCTTTAACTATTTCAGCTGGAAGAAATAAATTTAACTCCAATGAAACATTTCTTGAAACAAATTCGAGTTTACTGGGTCTAGTTGAAATTCAGTCTGACTCTTATATACCTTCACTTCAACTTGGTGTTCTTCAAGAAAATGATTCGATTAACGGATTGGCTGGTTCAGGATCGTTTATGGGAACAAAGAATCAAATAACAAAGTTTATTGGTCTCTCATCCGTAAATGAATTCTTTGGTGGAAAAATCTTTGGATCAATACATTGGGGACAATCATCAGACATCAGAAGCAATCATGGAATGTTGAGATCTATCAATGAAATTAAATCTTCATCATTTGGATTTGGTTATATTCATACTGGAATCTTTGAAAGCAATGATCAACTAACAATTTCAATTGATCAACCATTAAGAGTAGAATCTGGTATGTTGAATCTTGATGTGCCAGTTTATAGAACAAAGCAAAAAGAGGTTATTTTTAACTCTCTTAGTTTTGGATTAAGCCCAAGCGGAAGAGAGATTAATTCAAAAATTAATTACGCAACTGGGTTCAAGAAAATAAATCTTGATTTTGCATTTGGATACAGAGCTGACCCATTTCATATGAAAAATATGAATGATTACTGGTATACGTCGATGCGTGCAAGCATCAAATTCTAATCCATTTACAGGGGGAGTTTTGGAGAAAAGGCTACAAAACCAAATTATATATATCACTGGTGCCTCAGCTGGCATAGGCCTGTCAACGGCTGAGCTTTGCCTGCAAGAAGGAGCTACAGTAGTTATTACTGGCAGGAACGAAGAAAGACTTAATAAAGCTGAAATTGAACTTAATAAGATCTCCTCGAATGTTGTTGCACACCTTTTAGATGTAAGCATCGAATCAGATGTCATAAATTCTCTTAACGATATTTACAAAAAATTTGGGCAAATTGATGGATTGGTGAACAATGCACCATCTATTCATGCAGGTAAAATCATCGATCTTGATATGTCATCATGGAAAACAAATTTTAAAGCAAATCTAGATGCTGTTTTTCTAACAACTAAAACTGTCATGCCTTGGATGATGGAGGCGAAAAAAGGCTCAATTGTTAATGTTGCGTCTGTTGTTGGTTTAAAAGGAACAGCTTATATGTCTGGGTATGGTGCTGCAAAAGCTGGTCTAATTAATTTCTCAAAAACTTCTGCAATCGAAGCTGCTCCAAATGTTAGAGTGAATTGCGTTATTCCTGGAGCCGTTCAAACTCCAGCAACTGAACGTGCAATTCCAAGTAAAGATTTAATGGATGCCACTATTCAAACTATTCCATTAAAAAGAATTGCAAGGCCTGGTGAACTTGCGGCACCAATAGTATTTTTACTTAGCTCAGAGGCATCATTTATAACAGGAGCTGATTTAATAATTGATGGTGGAAAAACGGCGGACTTAAATGCTGGTAACTGAAATTAATCCCAATGATGAGCTCTGGCTATCTGATGTCGAATCACCTCAAATAATTACTGACCCGAACTTATTTAATTGGGACGATGAAGCTGATCTAGTAGTTGCAGGGCTGGGTGGAGCTGGAATAGCTGCTGCTAATGAAGCCCTTGATCAAAATCTGACAGTCATTGGCATTGATAAAGCTAATGGAGGTGGAGCTACAGCCAAAAGTGGAGGCATTTACTATGCCGGTGGTGGAACACCTATTCAACTTGCTGCAGGGGTAAAAGACTCTCCAGAAAATATGTTTAATTACCTTATTCAAGAAACTGGTGATGTTATAAAAGAATCTACTTTGAAAAAATTTTGTGAGACTTCAGCTGAAAATACACAATGGCTAATGGACAATGGAGTAGAGTTTGATCCCTCCTACTACAAGATTAAAACCAGTTATCCAGGAGCTGGATACTATTTGTACCATTCTGATAATTCCATGGTTCCAAGCTATATGGAGAAAGCAGAACCTGCACCAAGAGGACATAGAGGGTTTGAGGAAGGCCCCTTTAGACCAATTGGCGTTGGTGGAACGATTTATTATCCTCTAAAAAAATCTGCTCTAAAAAAAGGTTTGAAGGTCTTCTCTCAAACTGAGGCTCGTTCACTTGTCATCACATCTGAAGGGAAAGTTGTTGGGATAAAAATATTAATGCTGCCGTCAGGTAAATTAGCCCAAAAACATAAACAATTAACTTCGCGTGGAGAGATGTTACAGATGCTTCTTCCGCCCTCTTACCCTGGCTCAAATTTATTGCAATGGATTGGAGGTTTTTTTATAAAAAGAGCTCAAAAAATAGAACGAAGCTTCAGGGAGGTAAAATACATCAAAGCAAAAATGGGAGTATGTCTTTCAACGGGCGGATTTATCTTTAATCGGTCTATGGTTAAAGAGTATGCTCCAAAATATTATGATGGGATGCCCCTCGGCACTCCAAATGATCAAGGTTCTGGTATACGACTTGGACAAAGTGTGGGCGGTAAAACTGATCATATGGACCGAGTTACAGCATGGAGATTCTTAAATCCTCCTTTAGCTTTTGCTCAAGGAATAGTTGTAAACAAGAACGGTCAAAGATTTTGCAATGAGATGGTTTATGGAGCAACACTCGGGGATGCTATGTGCGAGAATAATGAAGGAAAAGCATATTTGGTTCTTGATGCTGCACTCTTTGAAGAGGCTAAAAAACAATCAAGAGAAGCGCTTCCCTTCCAAAGAGATATGGCACGAATGTTAATGTATTTCAATGCTAGAAAAAAAGCTTCTATTGATGAGTTAGCTAAAGTATATGATTTGCCTGCTGAAAAGCTTGCTGAAGAAATTAAAAAATATAATCAAGCTGCAAATGCAAACTTGCACTGTGAATTTGGAAAAGCGCCAAGTGACGTGAAAGAATTGAATGGGCCATTTTATATAATGGATATTTCAATTAACTCAAAATTAGCCCCTCTTACAACTTTGACTCTTGGCGGGCTTATGGTAAATGAAGAAACTGGGGAAGTTTTAAATCAATATGATGAAGAGATCAAAGGTTTATATGCTGCTGGGAGAACGGCAGTTGGGATCTGTTCAAATATATATGTCTCTGGGTTATCTATTGCAGACTGCATATTTTCTGGAAGAAGAATCGGGCAACATCTATCATCAATGGGGGAATAAATTATGAACTTAAATTTTGCAACTATTTGGGAAGAAATATCAGATATTCTTCCAGAAAAAACTGCCATGATTTGTGGCAATGAAAAAAAAACATGGGCTGAATATGAAACAGCTGCTTCAAAATTAGCTTCAGCTTTATCTACCTCTGGTCTCAAAGCATACTCTAAAGCAGGCTTATATCTCCATAATTCAAACGAGTATTTAGAAGCGCAATTTTCAATTTTTAAAATTGGCGGAACTCCTATTAATGTTAATTACAGATATAAAGCAGATGAGCTATTGTATCTTTTAGATAATTCCGATTGTGAGGCGTTGTTTTACCAAGCATGTTATGGGGATCAGATAAATTTAATTAAAAATTCATTGCCAAAAATTAAAGCCTGGATTGAAGTTGATGATGGGTCTCCCTCTCTAGTTTCTGAATCTTTGAATTATTCGCAGCTTCTTGAAGATTGTGAGCCTATGCCAAGATGGGAACGACCAGAAGATATTGTGTACATGCTTTATACCGGCGGCACAACTGGAATGCCAAAGGGGGTAATGTACAACCAAGCTGAATTTATCTCAGGAATGTTTAAAACCGTTAAAGCCATGGGTTATTTTGTTCCAGATGACATGGATAATTTAACTGAATACGTGAAAGATCTTGATAAAAAAAATGAGCTGCCCGTTAATCTTGTGGGTTGTCCATTAATGCATGGAACAGGAATGTGGCTAGGGTGCTTTCTGCCGCATAATTTAGGTGGAACTGTTGTTACCATTCCCGGGCTTGGTTTTGATCCAGATAAGATTTGGAAAGAATGCATAAGATCTAATGTCACAAATATCATTATTGTTGGAGATGCATTCGCTCGACCAATGCTTGATGCCTTAAATACTGCTGAAGATAAAAATACACCATATGACTTAACTTCGCTTCAGCAAATTACCTCTAGCGGTGTAATGTGGAGCTCTGAAGTAAAAGCAGGTTTATTAGAGCATCATGACATGCGCTTAATGGATACTATGGGATCTACAGAAGGTGGAATGGGAGCATCATTAAGCACAAGAGAAAATACACCTGAAACAGCTAAATTTACTTTAAATCCTGGAATGATTGTTCTTAAAGATGATGGGGAATTGGTTGAACCTGGCTCAGATGATATGGGCTTATTAGGTATCAGTGGTGACATATCCATGATTCCTATTGGCTATTACAAAGATGAGAAAAAATCTGCTGAAACTTTCCGCGAGTACAAAGGAACCAGATACAGCTTCCCGGGTGATTATGCAAAAATTGAGGATGATGGAAGCATTGTTTTGCTTGGCAGAGGCAGCAATTGCATTAATTCAGCAGGAGAAAAAATATATCCTGAAGAAGTAGAAGAAGCTCTTAAAAAGGATGTGAATGTGTTTGATTGTCTGGTTGTTGGACTCCCAGATGAAAGGTTTGGACAAAAAATTATTGCAGTTGTATCCACTGTTGAGAATAAAGAGATTTCTGAATCAGCCCTAATAAATGAGGTTAGAAATAGACTAGCAGGCTATAAGCTTCCTAAAAAAATTATTTTTACCAATACAGTTGAGAGAGCGCCTAATGGAAAAGCAAATTATAAGTGGGCAAAGAAATTTGCCGAAGACTCTCTTGCATAATGCATTAAATACTAGAGATAAATAATGGAAAGATTTAAAGATAAAATTGTTGTAATTACTGGTGCCGGTTCAGGGATAGGAAGATCAACTGCTTTAAGGCTAGATTCTGAAGGTGCCACTTGCATTATTGTGGACATCAATGAATCTCAGCTTGAAGAAACTTTGGCAATGATGAGTAATAGCAAATCATCATCAAAAGTGTTGGATATATCGAGTATTGAAGATTCAAAAACTTGCTTTAAAGACATTAGAGAGTCCTATAAAAAACTTGATGCACTAATCAATATTGCAGGCATTCTTCGTTTTGATAACTCTCATGAAGTACAAATAGAAGATTGGAATAAAATTTTAAATATAAATCTAACTGGTACCTTTTTTATGTGCTCACATGCACTACCAATGTTACTCGAGAGCAAAGGCGCAATAGTAAATGTGTCATCAACAGCTGCGCTGGGAGCTCATGCATGGACAGCAGCATATAGTGCCTCAAAGGGAGGTATAAGCGCATTTTCAAAAACTTTAGCAGTAGAATATGGTATGAAAGGATTAAACATTAACTGTGTTTGTCCCGCTTCGATAGAAACTCCAATGTCAACAAACCCAATTATGCCAAAGGATATTGATACTCGATTATTAAAAAAAATCATGCCTCTTGATGGGGTGAACAGATCTCCAGATGATATTGCAAGTACGATTGCTTTTTTAGCTTCAGATGATGCCATTCATATAAATGGAATTGATTTGAGAGTTGATGGAGGCCTTCTGACATAAAAAATGAAATACTTATTACTCTTAGTGATAGCTTGTTCATTCAATTTAGAAGCTACCATCTTCAACTCAAAAGCGATTGTTCATCCTGAAGTTGGAGAAAATGGCATGGTTGTCTCTCAACATTACCTTGCTACCAATGTCGGTCATTCTATCCTTGAGGAAGGTGGAAATGCATATGATGCATCAATAGCAGTTGCATTTGCTTTAGCAGTGGTCTTACCAAGAGCTGGTAACATTGGCGGGGGTGGATTCATGATCATGTTCGATGAAACGTCACATCAAAGCTACAGCATTGATTACAGAGAAGTAGCACCGGAAGCTGCAACTAAAAATATGTTTCTTTCTTCAGATGGCTCTGTAAATAAGATAAAAGCTAGGCAAGGAGTCTTATCAATTGGAGTTCCTGGAACAGTTTATGGGATGTGGGAAGTGCACAAAAAATTTGGTAGCTTGCCATGGTCCAAGTTATTAGCTCCTGCCATTCAATTAGCAGAAGATGGGTTTCTTGTTTCTCCATTTATGGCTGATGCTCTTAATAGGCGATATGAAAAGCTTGGGAAATATAAAGATTTTAATCGTATTTTTTATTCAAATTATCCAGTAAAAATGAGCCAGAGGTTAAAGCAGCCAAATTTAGCAAATACATTAAAAATTATTTCTGTTAATGGCGCAAAAGGCTTTTATGAGGGTGAGGTAGCTAAAAAGATTGATGCCTTCATGAAACAAAATGGAGGCTTAATCACTAAAAAAGATTTAAAAAACTATCGGCCAATTTGGCGAGAAACTCTGCATGGAACTTTTAATGAGTTTGAGATAATTTCTATGGGCCCTCCTTCATCTGGCGGCATTCATGTTATTCAAATGCTAAATATTCTTGAGAATTATGATCTGATGAAGATGGGTCATAATTCGCCAACTTATATAGCATTGCTTACAGAATCAATGAAGTATGCATATGCAGATCGATCTAAATATCTTGGCGATCCTCAGTTTTATGATGTACCTGTGCAGTCATTAATTAGTAAAGAATATGCAAAAAATATATATAAAAAAATTAAGCTTAACCAGATTACATCTTCTGACACAATCAATCCTGGATCCGAGCTCAAGCATGAGAGCATGGATACAACTCATTTTTCAGTTGCCGATAAAAATGGAAATATTGTTTCAAATACATATACATTAAATTCTGGGTATGGTTCTGGTGTAATAATCAATGGGACAGGGATCTTAATGAATAATGAAATGGATGACTTCGTCTCTGCTCCAGGAGCGCCAAATCAATTTGGATTAATTGGTGGTGAAGCAAATAAAATTGAGCCTTTTAAACGGCCTTTAAGCTCTATGTCTCCAACTATAGTTTTAAAAAATGGTAAGCCCGTATTCGCAACTGGCTCCCCAGGTGGCTCGAGGATTATTACTACTGTTCTTCAATTCTTGCTAAATACCTTAGTTTTTAAAATGGAAATATCCGATGCTACTATTGCTCCAAGAATTCATCATCAATGGAAGCCAGATGTTCTTATGTTAGAAACGGGATTTGATATGTTACACGCTAAAAAAATTGAATCATTCGGACAAAAGATTTATCTATCAGGGCCTGGGACAGCTCTGGAGAGTATTGAGATTAAAGATGGTTTATTTTATGGGTTTGGAGATACGAGGCGTCCTGACTCAAGCGCCAAAGGACTTTAAGTTATGCTTGATAAACTTTTAATAATTACTCTCTACGCTATTCCAACTATTGGACTATTAATAGTCTGCTTTTTGATTTCTAGAAAAAAATAATAACGTAATTACCTAACTGATGATGAACTTTTGACTAGCTATACAGTCTTAGTATTAGTTGGTTAAATTTTCCTCAAAAATTACCCCTAAGACCAATTAGAGCGGGATAGCCATTGCCCGCTCGCACTTTATAAATAATTTTACTGTAGTGTTGGGTTTATATTTATTTCTTGTATTTCTTTTATCACTGCCTCCCAAATAATCCACTCCTCAGTATTTAAGTTAGCAGCATATTCAGCGGCTCTTAGCATGGCGATTGATTCTGCATCTTCACCATATTGAGAAATGAGATCCATGGCTATTTGATGGGTGGAATTATTGCTGTTCATTTTAATATTTTATAGATTATTTTCCTTCACAAGACTTCATAGACAGGGTATTTTAAACATATCAAATTATAAGTAAAAATTTAATGAACGTTTACTGGTTTCAAGATTCAAAAGCAGGACATATCAAGCAAGTAAAGGTTCTCTTAGATCAGCTCAAAAAGGAAAAAGAATTTTCGATAATCACTATTAATTATTCTAATAAAGAAAGTTTTTCTAAGATGCTTGCTGCAAAGGATCAATTAGATGGGCCGATAATACTTATTGGCGCTGGTCATGATGTTTACTCAAAAATTTTGCAGTCAAAAAAATACATAGAGAAATTTATTGATAGGGATATATATTCAATTGCAGTTTTACGTCCCAGCTATAAACTGAATTCCTTTGATTTAATTATTGCGCCAGAACATGATTTTCGTAAAAAGCGTCTGCCAAAAAACGTTATTACATTTCAGGGCGCTCTTGCAGCAACCTCTCAAACTCCTGCTGTAAAAACTCGGGCGATGATAGCTATTGGGGGTCCAAGCAAGCATTATAAATTTGATCAAGAGATTTTATTGACACAAATTCACTATATTTTAAGCTTGCATCCAAAACATGAGTTTAAAATTTTTAATTCTCGAAGGACTCCTAATGCTCTCAACTTAAAATTAAAAGATGAATTTCATAGCTACCTTAATGCAAAATTTGTTGATATTAATTCGCCTGAATCTAATTCATTTCAGATGAGTGTTAATGAATCGGCTTTAAAGTTTGTAACTCCTGATAGTTCTAATCTTGTATTTGAGTCTCTATCTACTGTCGGTCAAACCTATTTAATTCAAATAGAGGATCCGCAATATAGACGAATTTTTGGTACTAAAAAAATTAGAGAATCTATGAATGAAATAGTCAAGTCGAAGCGAGTTGGCGTAGTAAGCTTGTTAAAAAAGAAAGGTGGTATAGACATCTCAAGTATTGAGCCCCCTCTTTCGCATTTTGAGCCTTTAGCAGAAGTTGAAAAGGTAGCATTTTCAATAATGAAAATAGTTAATAGTTAAAAATGAAAATTGCACATTTGATATCAAGCCAAATTTTTGCAGGGATTGAGCAGCACGTATATGAATTAACATCGCTCATGTCTAATGAATCAGAACAATTTATTATTTGTGATGAGGAGATTCATCATTATATGGTGGGAGTTAAAACTACATCATTAGATATAGGATCAAGATATTCTCCGCTCAATACATACAAAATAATCAAGTTTCTTAAGAAAAATAATATTTCTATCTTGCATTGTCATGGTGCTAAAGCGAGTGTCATTGGAAAGGGTGTAAAGATTTTTAGCAGCGTGAAAGTTGTTTGCACAATACATGGTCATAAAAAAAATAGTGTTGATTTCAAAAATATGGATGCTGTAATAGGTGTAAACAAGCTTCTAGCTGAAAATACTCCTAATGGCACCTTCATCCCAAATTGGTTTAATCCATCTCATGAAGGAGAGCGATCTTCACGAACTGGACCCATTCTTGCCATTGGCAGGCTTGAAAAAGTTAAAGGTTTTGATCAACTAATTAAAAGTTGGATTAATATCAATCAACATTTAGAAATCATTGGGCCGGGTCCAGAAGAAGAGATGCTCAATCAACTCATTCAAGATTTAAATCTTTCAGAGCGAATTAAGATTGTTACAAATTGTAATTACACCTCGATTGAAGAAAAGTATAAAACAGCTAGTGGTCTTATTGTGTCCAGCCTCAGAGAAGGAGGTCCGAGGGTTGCCTTGGAAGCAATTAATCATGAAATACCGGTTCTTGGAACAAGAGTGGGAATTATTCCTGAGTTGATTCCTAACGAATGCTTATCAGAACCTGGTAACCAAAAGAGTTTACAAATTCTTCTTGAAGAAATGGTCCCTATGTTAGATCAACTAAATATGAAGGGGATAAAAGCAGCGTTAATTGAGAGTTATTCTGTTGCAAGTGCCGCCAAGAAAACAATGGAAATTTATGAGGCTTTACTTAAAGCTAGTTCGTAAACATTCATTGTTGAACGAACCAAAGACTCTTTGGTAAATTGTTTGGGAATTGATAGGGGTGGTGCAGTTGCTAAAACTTTATCAATTTGATCGGCAAGCATTTTAATATTTCCATGCATAACTAAGCCAGCTGGGTTAATGAGGTTAATTGATTCTTTTACACCTCCCCTATCCCAGCCCATGACATGACTCCCACAAGCAGCTGCCTCAATAACAGTTCTTCCAAATGGTTCAGGTTTAGATGATAAATTCATCACTATATCTGAAATTTTATAAACGTTGGCTATATCTGACCTAGAGCCACAAAAAGTAAGATGAGCAGAAAGATTTTTATGTTTTATCAGTTTGTTTAATGAGTTGAAATAACTGTTTTTATTGTGTGCAACTGGGCCTGGAATAATGCCATGAAATTTTGATGTATCTATCTTAGAGAATAGATCAATAAAGCTTTCAATTCCTTTCCAGCTAGTTATCCTGCCTGGTAGATTAAGGATTATTTTATTTTTAGTTTGCGGAAACTCCTCAAACCATGCATCTTTCCATTCTTCGTTTAAGGGCACTGCATTGAATTCTTCAAGATCGCATCCTCGATAAATTAAATGAAGGTTAGATTCATTTACATGATAATTTTTTTTGACGTAATCTTGAACAGTTTTAGAAATAACAATAATTTCGTCAGCATAAGACATTGATTTGCTATAAAAAGGTTTGCTGTACAGACCATGAAATGTTGAGATAACAATAGGCTTTGTGCCTTTGAAATTTTTAAGCGCAAAGTAATTAATCCATGCTGGAAATCTTGATCGGACGTGAACTATGTCGGGCTGAAATTCTGAATAAATTTTTTGCAGATTACTAATTTGTGATATTGCTCTAAAATTTTTTTTTGCTATGGGAAGCGTAAAATGTTTAGCGCCATGATCATCGAGTAAATCTACTAAATGCCCACCTGCTGAGATAACTGCAGAATCATGACCTAGCTTAATGAGATGTTCTGAAAGATCTACTGTGCCGCGCTCAACTCCACCAACTTTAAGTTCTGGTAGCAGTTGTATAACTTTCATAAATTATTCGTATCGAAGGGCTACTGCTGGCTCTAATTGTGCTGCTTTTCTTGCGGGCCAAATACCAAAAAATAATCCAACACATGCCGAAAACATAACTGAGCCTAAAATAGCTGAGAACGGTATGGTGAAGACCCAATCTTGAAATAGCGTAACTACAAAATATAAGCTAGATCCAAAAATTACACCAATAATTCCTCCAATGATACATAGAGTAACAGCCTCTATGATGAATTGAAGTAGTATCGCTTGATGAGTTGCACCTAGCGCTTTTCTGAGACCTATCTCTCTAGTTCTCTCTGTCACAGATACCAGCATAATATTCATCACACCAATTCCTCCAACCATAAGGCTTATACCAGCAATACCAATTAATAAAGCAGAAAAAATTGCAGTTGCTTGTTTCTGCAAATCTGTAAACTGTGACCAATCATTGATTCTAAAATTATTTTCCTCACCAGGTCCTATATCATGCTCTCTTCTAAGCACTCTTTCGATGGAAATCATTGCCTCTTCAGGAGAATAGGTATTTGGAACTTCAACGCGGATTGAATCAACCCTATCTCTTCCAAATACCCTATCGGATGCAGTTAATAATGGAATATAAATTTGCTCGTCAGGATTAGACCATCCTGAGGAGCCCTCGGACTTAGCGACGCCTATAATCTTAAAGGTTACACCGCCAAGATCAATCTCCTCTCCAACTAAAGCTTTTGAAGATGTTTTGAGTTCAGTACCAACGCTAGAGCCAATAATTGCAACTCTTTTTCTTGCTAGATCATCTCTTTCAGTGAAAAAAATTCCCTGATCAATTTCATATCCTTGAATACTTAAAAAGTCCTCTCTTGCACCAATTACAGAAATGCTAATACTTTCATTTTTGTATTTTAGTGATTTGCTACCGCGAATTTCTGGAGAGACTCTCCAGTTAATTTCTTTATCTTTGATTAAGGCATCTGCATCTGAAATTGATAGAGGTGCAGCACTTATCTTTTGACTCCCTCTTCCTCGAGATGGGTAGACAGATAGCGTCCTGGCAGACAAATTAGTTATTGAGTCATCAATTGCTCTTTGAGCACTGGAGCCAATACCAACCATCGCAATAACTGAAGCTGTTCCAATAACAATGGCAATTGTAGTTAAAAGAGATCGTAACAGATTGGCTCTGATAGAATCTAATGCTGTTGATACT
The DNA here is from genome assembly GCA_003284215.1 of SAR86 cluster bacterium AG-313-D11. Classification (GTDB taxonomy): domain Bacteria; phylum Pseudomonadota; class Gammaproteobacteria; order Magnimaribacterales; family D2472; genus D2472. Next base: position 91,437 of record QBVW01000002.1, read on the forward strand.
GACTCTTGTAGGACCATCGATTAACCAAACCTACTTTTAACTCTATCAGAAAATCTTTGCTGATACTTAATCAAACCTTCGCTAGGAAGTACGTAGACAACTTCATCAATTTTGATACCTGTTTTAACCTCTACATAATTTAAGTCAGTTTTTCCAACCTTTATCCATGTTGGTATTGCACCTTTTTTAGTCTTCTTAAGCACAATATAAGCATCAAAATTCTCGCCATCGACTTTTTTTGTCAAGAAATTATTTAATACACCTTCTTTAATGCCAAGTAATGGTGCTACAGATCGGATATCCTTGCGAGTTCTTAAGGAGCCAGCAGGCAATGCTAAGGCTACCTCCTCATTTAGAATTTCAATCTCAACATCGGTATTCATGCCAATGAGCAATAAATTATCTTCGTTCTCAATATCAATCAGAACAGGAAATGTAGTGACATTTTGATCAATTTTTGACATGGGTTCGATCTTAGAAACAACCCCAAGAAACTTTTTGTCCCTATAAGCTGAGACTTTTAATGTAACTTCTTGGCCAATAGTAATTTTGCCAATATCTATTTCATCAATCAAAGCTCTAACTCGGACTTTATTAAGATCTGCCATTTCCATTAATAAGGTGCCGCCACCCACAGCTGATGTTGGTGAGGTAATAACTTGGCCAACTTCAGCCGGCCTGCTTATAACAGTTCCAGCAATTGGAGACCTTACACTTGTATCATCAAGAGCTATTCGTGCATTTTCTAAAAACACCTCAGCCCTTACAAGCTGAGCTCTTGCTGAGGAGAATGATTCCTGAGCATCTTCAAATGATTTATCGGAAATATTACCCTCGTCATGCAATCTCTTAGACCGCTCAAATTGGTTTTTAGCATTACTCAAACGTACTTTAGCAACCTCAAGATCTGCATTAGCTTGGGCTAAGGTATTTGTTGGAGTTCTCTGATCTATTCTGGCAAGAACTACACCTTCATCTACATAATCCCCAATCTCAGCTCCTAGAAAAAGAATTTGTCCGGATGCTTTTGATTTAATTTCAATTGAGGATATAGCTTCAACAGTTCCAGACGCTTCCACAGTAAGTTCAAGCTGTTGAGATGCTGCTTCTTTTAAAGCATAGAATTTAAATTCTTCCTCATCTTTACTGCCACCACAACTAACAATGAATATCACAGATGCAAATATGCTGAATATTTTAATTATTGAGTTCTTCATGATTTTCCTTTTAATGTATCTGATTCTACCAAACCATCCTTGATAAATATCGTTCTTTGAGCCTCAGCTGCTACCTCATTTTCATGAGTAATGAGAATAATGGTTTGCCCTTGTTTATGCAGATTATGAAAAAGGTGCATTACATCTTGTCCAGTCTGGCTATCCAAGTTTCCAGTAGGCTCATCAGCGAATAAAATAGATGGGTTGTTTACCAGGGCTCTGGCTATTGCAACTCTCTGTTGTTGCCCTCCCGAAAGCTCAGATGGTTGATGATCCATCCTTGATTCAAGTCCAACTTGAGAAAGTACTTCTTTACCTCTTTTTACTTGATCAGCCTTATCCACTCCAGCATATTTCAAAGGCAACATGACATTATCTAACGCAGTATTGCGTGCCAATAAATGAAAATTTTGAAATACAAAACCAATTTCTTTATTTCTAATACCAGCAAGATCATCAGCCTCTAGTTTGCTAACTTCTTGATTATTTAAATAATAGGTTCCATCAGTAGGACTATCAAGGCAACCTATAATATTCATAAGTGTTGATTTGCCTGATCCAGATGGACCCATAATTGCTATAAATTCACCTTTCTGTATCCCAAAACTAACGCCTCTTAAGGCCTCTACAGTTTGGGTGCCAAGCAAATAATGCTTGGTAATATTCTTAACGTCTATAACATTCATATATGTTCACACAAAAAAACAGGGATCTCTCGTTCGGTATTGGCCTGATAAGTTGCATAGTCTGGATAAAATGAACAAATTAATGGCCACAGCTCATCCTTTTTTTCTTTAGACACCTCTTTTGCAAAATAGTTTCCATGCCCATTAATTGTCGATATTTTAAGCTGTGGATGTGCTTTAACGTTGTAATACCAATTCGGGTTCTTTGGCATCCCGCCCAAAGATGCAACAAGTATTGGCATCCCATCTTGATGCACATAAATCAGAGGTATATTTCTAATTTTATTTGACTTAGCACCTCTTGTTTCCACAACCATGATTGGATAACCTCCTGGCCATTTATTCCAGAGCCTCCCTTTACTCATTAAAAAAACACTGGCTTGAAACTTAGCGAAGTACTTAATAATTCGTTTAGCTGTTTTGGCTTGCTTTAAGGTATATTTTTCAGAAGTCATTGATGTTTAATGGTATGTATAGACATACTTAATGTCAAGTTTACTTGACATTAAGTATTACTCGAAAGCGGCTATATTTGTTTGTAAATTGCCCAGTATCAAGGCATGAATATCGTGAGTACCTTCGTAGGTATTAACTGCTTCTAGGTTCATCGAGTGCCTCACAACATGATATTCATCAATAACTCCGTTTCCACCATGCATGTCTCGCGCCATTCTGGCCACTTCTAAAGCTTTTCCGCAGTTGTTACGCTTGATTAGAGAAATCATTTCAGGAATCATTTTCTCCTCATCAATTAACCTTCCTACTCGAAGGGCTGCTTGTAAGCCTAATGAAATTTCAGTTTGCATGTCTGCTAATTTTTTTTGAACTAATTGTTTGGCTGCAAGAGGTGTGCCAAATTGAGTTCTATCTAATGTATATTGACGAGCAGCATGCCAGCAAAACTCAGCAGCACCCATGGCGCCCCATGCAATACCATATCTAGCCATATTTAAACAAGAAAATGGCCCTCTAAAACTTTGAGCTAGTGGAAGAACATGATCCTCGGGAATAAATACATCAGACATAAAAATTTGGCCAGTTGTTGAAGCTCTTAAGGCAAACTTACCTTCAAGCACCTTAGTATCTAACCCTTTAAAGTCTTTTCTTGCTATAAATCCTCTTAAGACTCCCTGCTCGTCTTTTGCCCAAATAACAAACACATCTGCTACTGGCGCATTAGTAATCCAAGTCTTAGAGCCATTTAATTTATATCCACCCTCTACTTTTTTAGCATTTGAGGACATGCTACCAGGATCAGATCCAGCGTCGGGTTCGGTCAAACCAAAACATCCTATCAAATTTCCAGCAGCCATCTGTGGCAAGAGATCTTCTTTTTGCTCTTCAGATCCAAACTGATAAATTGCATACATAGCTAAAGATGATTGAACGCTAAATGCTGAACGATAACTTGAATCTACTCTTTCAATCTCTCTGGTAATAAGTCCATAAGAAACATAGCCAACCCCCGCACAACCATAACCTTTGATAGATGCTCCTAAAATACCAAGCTCACCCATTTCTTTATATATTTCGGTATGAAAATTTTCATTTCTGTTTGCTTCAAGAATTCTAGGCATTAAAGATTGTTTGCAATACTCTCGAACATTGTCCTTGATCATGCGCTCTTCTTCTGTCAGTTGGTCTTCGAGGCGAAAGATATCTTCCCAGTTATTATCCATAAAAAATAAAGACAGCCTTAGTTTTTAACCAAGGCTGTGAATTTTGTACTAAAATTTGTAATGAAGATCCATGCCAATCGTTCTAGGAGGATCAAAATAACCAACTGTTAAGTACCCAAAGGAAGGCGGGAAACTAATTCCACTTGATTGATGAAATTTATTTGATAAATTTTTAATCCAAAAATTTAGCTGCATGTTTTCAGTTGGTTCAGTGAATATGTAGAAATTAGCTTTACCATTTGAATCAATATGGGTAAGCTCAGACCTAAAATCTTTAGAATTGTATGGAAAGGACGGATGCTCTCCAACTCTACTGTAATCTAACCTAGCTCTGTAATTTCCAAAATCTTGCTCTAGGGCAACAAAAACATTCGTTTCTGGAGAATACGGAATAAGCTCTAAAAGAAAACCATCGCCAGCTGATTTATTGCCAGTGAACTCAGAGTCTAGTGTGCTAATGTTTACAGTGAGTTTGGTTGAATCTCCAATCATGGTTAAAGACTCAATTTCTAAACCTGATATATCAGCTGAATTATTTATGACTTCTGAGGCAGCTGCAGCATCTGCAGTGAAATAAGAAATTTGCATATCCTCATGCTCATTATCAAAATAGGCTATATTTAGCATCATTCTATTATTAAAGTATTGTCCTTTGAGACCAAGCTCAGTTGATTGAATAGTTTCAGGCGCATAAGGAACAGATGCTGCAAAGGGATTTGAGCTCTCAGCATTAAATCCGCCTGCTTTAAAGCCTTCAGCTAGTTTGAAATATAAATTAGTGTTTTCACTATATGCATGCTCTAAAATAAAAGTTCCTGTAGTATCATCGAAGCTGCCTTCTCCATTTGCTGAAATAACACCAACATACTCTTTAAAACCTTTCTTATCTTCTTCTGTTGAGCGTATTCCTAAGGTCACATCCCAAGCTTCACTCAATCGATACGTTAACTGACCAAAAATTGCCTCAGACTCTCCGCTGCCTGAATAATTTTGCTGGAATACTGACCCTCCAAGAAAGAATGACTGTGGATTAGCTGTATAGGCATCATCCTCTAGAGCGTAATAACCAAGCACATAGTCCATATTTTCGGTAGAGCCAACGAGCTGAAGTTCGAACGTTTCGGCATCATAATCAGTATCTCTTGATGTATCAGCAATATTAAAAGGACCACCATCTAAATCTAAACGGTCATACCAATCAGTCTTTCTTTTTGACCAAATCGCTTTTATGGTTCCAAAACCTATGTCTCGTGAATACTGCATGCTTGTTCCGCTAACGTCGGAAAGCTCTCTAGTTGGAGTATTGTTGCTAGCATAAGCTTGACGTTTAGCATTTTGGAATAATTCAATTGGTGCTATCCTCAATCCTCCAGCAGCTGGATTGGCTCCAAGACCAAATGCATCACTCCAGTTTGGAATGGCATAAACTAATTGAGCAAATGGAGGCACATTGTCTTGTGAAGTCTTATCGGCTGTAAAGCTGAAGCTTGATTTCTCACCTTCGAATAGATAGGTAAGCTTATAACCTGACGAATCGATAGTATTAAGTTTATCGTTACTGGACACTGCGGCAGGAACTACACCCTGTTGAGGTGAATAAGGAGATGCTGCCATAGTGACATAACCACCTCTTCTTTTCTCATTAAGTACAATTTTTAGAAAACCATTTCCAGCTAAAGAAAAATCATGAATAAATTGAGCTTGTCTTAAACCATAGTTACCTAACGTAAGCTTTGCTGACATTCCCTCTCCAGAAGGTTTTTTAGTAATTAGATTAATTGCACCGCCAAGTGTATTTCTTCCATACAAAGTACCTTGAGGACCTCTAAGGATTTCAACTCTTTCCAAATCAACCACGTCAAAAATAGACCCTTGTCCTTTACCTAAATAAACTCCATCAAGATACATTCCAACTGTTGGTTCCCAAGTAATAGCTGGATTAGTTGTTGATCCTCCCCTAATTGCAATGGTTGCAGCAGTATTGTTTGAAGGAGTGTTAATAATATGTACATTGGGTGCTAGATTGGCTAAATCAACAATATTTGCAAGATCTAGATCGTCAATTGTAGACTCAGTAAGTGCAGTAATTGCAATGGGTGTGTCTTGAAGGTTCTCCTCTTTCTTTTGAGCAGTAACAACGACTTCTTCGAGCATGCCTGTTGCTTGAGCATTTACATTAAGTGCGAAAAACAGTGGCAGCACTAAAAAAATATTTTTGAATCTCATCATAATAAATTCTCCCTTATTATCTAATGAATAATTTAAATTCTAATTTATGTAATTAGTTTACAAGATGTAGCTAATTAATCTACTTTTTCAACACGCAATATACCAAATCTTGGCGAGGAAAAGGTTATTTCTGAACTCTGCATTGCCTTAGATGCAAGCTCGATCATTTTGTTGCTATTGCCACATATAATTATTAAAGGTAGTAGATTTTGATATTGATAGATGAAATTGACCACTTCTGATGCTACATCTTGATGTTTTGTTCCGTGGAGATCTAAATGAGTAATTCCCTTCTCTTCAAATATGCTCATGAGTGCATAAAAAATATTATTAAGTAGAATTTATTTTTAGGCAATATTGGTATTGACCATCATCACATCCATACGCCTTGCGTTATGATGACCATAGTCGTAGACAATATCATTGCCTAGACTTAAATCTGGAAACCGCTTGAATAATTCTTTCAACATAACTTCTGTTTGTGATCTTACTAAAGTAACCCCAATACAATAATGTGGTCCCTGTCCGAAAGAGATGCTTTTATCATGGTCGCGTTGAATATCAAATTTTCTGGGCTCGTTGTAGATTTTTGCATCCATTCCAGCTGTACTAGTAATTAATTGAACCATTTCACCTTTTTTAACATTATGTCCATTAATTTCTAAATCCTCAGAGGCATACCTTGCTAAACCTGTCTTTCCAGATGATTCATATCTTAAAGTCTCTGAAATAGCTCCCTGAACAAGATTTTCGTCTGATTTCAATGCTTTGAACTCCTCGGGGTGTTGTAATAAATTCTTAATAAGGTAGCTATGTAAATCTACTGCTGTATCAGAGCCCGCTCCAAGAACTGCACCAACCAATGCACACATCTCTAGATTAGATAATTTTGATCCTTCGTCCTCAGCAAGTATCAAAGTTGATAGGAAATCATCGCCTGGATTAGCCCTTCTTTCATCGATTAATTCGTTAAGCAAATTTAATCCTTCCGGCACACCTTTGATTGCATCCTTTCGCTCTTCAGGAGTAAGCATGGGATTAATGCCTCTCACAACACCATATGCAAGTGAATCAAAAATTGGGAATTTATCTCTCGGAATGCCGACTAAACTGGCAATGGCTTGTGTCGGAATTTTTTCAGCAATCTCGGCCGCGAAATTAAATGAATCTGGTGTTCCAATTTCATCAAACCTCTCTTTTACGAGGATAGAGAATCTATCTTTCATTTTTTCCATGATTCTTGGCGAGAATGCTGGAAGAGCAAGTTTTCTTAACCTCAAATGATTTTTTCTATCAAGAAAAAATAAATTGTTATTCATTAGTTTTTCAAATGCATCCATCTCTTCAAGAGGTTTTTTAGGAGGTGCATATTCCCAAAGATTAAAATCCGTAGAAAGACGTCTATCAAGCAGGCAATTTATGATATTTTCATGCCCTGTCACCAGCCATGCCTGCCAAGCATCAAACCTGGAGATAGGGTATTCATTAGATAGTTTTTCTAATGTAGGTACTGGATCATGAATAAATTCCTTCGAGGCTGGATTGAAGAAGTGATCAACTGTTTGAACGGCCATTATCTGTTTAATTTAAAAAATATTAGGATTTGGTAAATCGCTTCGAGTAATTATTGACTCAACACGATCCTTGAATGCTTGTTCACTTTTTTCATTTATTGGATTTATCCAATACTTACCCTCTTTAATCTGAGCTAGGCAAAAAGATGCAACTTCTTCTGGTTCAGTTGTTTCCATCTCAATTCCCATTGAGCTCATCATGTCCAACATATCTTCTACTGAGGAGATTGGATGTTCAGGAGCGTTTGGATCTCTTGCAAGCTCCTCAGGACGGTTGCGCTCTGCTGAAAATAACTTAGTTCTAACTGTATGTGGGCCTGGAAATAAAATGGACACTTTTACTTTTGCTTCGGCCTGTTCTAACTGTAATTTCAATACCTCAGTAATGCTTGAAACTGAGGCTTTGGAAGAAGTGTAAATAGGTGTTGAAGGTAAATTTATAAATGCCCCATTTCCAGAACATGTATTAATGACTCTTGACTCTTCTCCATGAGCCAACATACCTGGAACAAATGCTTGAATGCCGTGAAGGACTCCCATTACATTGACGCCAAAAGCCCACTCCCAATCGTTTGGTTTTGTTTCCCATATTGGTAACAACTCTGCTGGTGCAACACCTGCATTATTAAAAAGTAAATGAACAGGCCCCAAGTCTGATTGACACCAACTTGCAAGATTAATCATAGAATCGATATCTGATACATCTGCGACCTTACAAGTAACATCTAAAGACTTTGCAACAAGCTGTTGTGTTGAGCGTTCCAAGCTATCCTTTTCAACATCCGTTAGAACAACTCTAGCACCCTCTTTGGCAAGGGCTTCGCCAATTGCAAAGCCGACACCAGAGGCTCCACCAGTTACTATGGCTAACTTGCCACTAAAGTCTTTCATATTTAGTCCTTAAGCTGAGTCATACCTTGAATGCATGAATGGCACGTACGACATTGCATCAACCTCTTCCATGACCGATGCATTTGATGAAGAAGTGCCTTCCTCCCAAACTAAAGAAACCATTTCTTTTACCGGCAAATCCACAACTGGATCTACTGGAGATTCTCTAAGGATGATCTCTCCATCAAGTTTCGTGAGAACAGACTGAGTTCTGTGCATATTTATCTTTACCAGCAAAGGGTTTTGATCTACCGCTTTGTGTTGTTCGCATGATGGGAATACTTTGAAACAATAAACATCGTCAGTAAATGATGATGTCTCAAGCTCATCAGTTGTTTTGCCTTTGAGCTCTAAGTATGTAATTCCATGTCTTGTAACAGTTGCAACACAATCATCTCCATCTTTGGAAGCTGTAACATCAGCTATTTTTTTTGGCTCTCCATAAGTTTCTCTACCACCAACAACAACTCCCTCAGTTTCCATCGGCATTGTTATTTCATAAATACCCTCTTTTCCTTGATACATACAATTCACACCAAAGGTAGCGGCACCAAACTCCATTCCACCATTTAAATCAACAAATACTCGAGATATAACAATTCTTACCATAGGATCTGAATGAGGCTCTAATGGAGCAGGAATAAGTTTCTCAATAAGGCCAGGCTCAGTCTTATACCAGGCTTTGATTGCATGCATATTTGCATCAAAAAATTCTAAATTATTTTCTGCAGCTTCGATTAACTGCTCTTGCGTTTTAACAAATCTTAGTTGTGACATTATTATTCTCTCCCTCGTTTAAGTTTATAATACATTTTATGAAATACATTTAACAATATTATTACTCGTAATTAAATAGTGTTAATTTAAGAAAAAATATGTTGATTCAATTAATTAATAATGAAATCATGATAATTGTTTATTTTAAAAAATAACACAAAACAAATATAATATTTAAAATAATAATAAATAGAACAAGGAATTAATAATGCCTAAACAAGAATTTCCATTTCCTATGCCCAATGGCTGGTTTTGCATTGTAAGAAGTCATGAGCTAGAGAATGGTGAGCTGAAATCAATCAAGTTTTGTGAAAAAGATGTCGCCGCATTTAGAACTGTATCTGGAAAAGTTGCTGTCTTAGACGCTTATTGTGGTTATTCTGGAATTAATCTTGGAATTAGTGGCTGCGTTGAGGGAGAAAATCTTGTTTGCACGCAACATGGAATTAAATGGGATGTTAACGGATCATGTGCTGAAATTGACGAAAAAAGTAGTGTTCCAGACTCTGCAAAAGAAATAAAAATGTTTAATTATCCTGTGGTCGAAGTTAATGGATTTATCTGGGCTTGGCATCATTTGCATAAAGAAGATCCGGAATGGGAAGTCCCTGCTATCGAAGGATTTAATGGGGACGATGATAAATGGGGTAAGACATATTATTACGACTACAACATAAACACAGTTTTACAAGAAATAGCTGAAAATGATGTTGACCAAGCTCATTTTCCTAAGGTTCATGGATCACCAAGCCTTCCTGAGACTGAGGCGATTACAGAAGGAATATATAAAAAAACTATCGCTGAAACATTAATGGATCCAAATAATGACAGTGTTTCTGAGGAACACAAAGTTGAGGATCATGGCATGTTTACTACTACTTTTACTAGAGAGTCATGGGGTCTTGGAACCGTTGGTTTAAAAATGATTAACTTGCCGCCAAATGGAGGAGAGTTCATCATGGTAAATGCTTCAAGTCCTGTTGATAACTCCAATTCAATTTTAAGATGGTCGATGAGAGTTTCAAAAGATATTGAAGATGAATTGGGAATGGCAATAATTGATGGCATTGCAAATGGGGTATTAGATGATATGCCTATTTGGGATCATAAGAGTTATGTTGCTGATCCAATCCTGTGTGACGGAGATGGGCCAATCAACAAATTTCGTAAGTGGGTTAGTCAATTTTATTCAGATCCAATACAAAACTGATTTTTGGCAAAAGTTCATTTTTTTTACTCAACCATGAATGCTGGTAAATCTACAGCATTACTTCAATCAAATTATAATTACAATGAAAGAGGAATGGATACTTTGGTTTTTTTACCAAAAGTTGATGCAGACCTGAATAACGGCAAAATTCACTCAAGAATTGGTTTGACTGCTAATGCCCATTCTGTTGATACAGATTTTGATTTCTTTAATTTTGTATCTCAAGAAAAAATGAAAAGGTCTATTAGCTGCATTCTTATTGACGAGGTTCAATTTTTAAATAAAGAGCAAATAAGACAAGTCTGTAAAGTAAGTGATGAATTAAACATACCTGCCATGTGCTACGGAATTAGAACGGACTTCCAAGGCAAGCTTTTTGAAGGCAGCTCAGAATTGCTTGCGCTTGCAGATAATCTTATTGAATTAAAAACTGTGTGTGACTGCGGAAGAAAAGCAATCATGGTTGTTCGCCTTGATGAAAATGGTAATGTGGTAAAAGATGGGGATCAAATAAAAATTGGTGGCAATGATTCATATAAAGTTTGTTGTCGTAAACACTTTAGAGAATTTACACAGCTAATCTAACTATCTTTTTCCCCGTTTCAAAGTATTTAAATATTTATATGATGGATCATTCCTATCTGAAGTACCTATATTTGCGCCCTCAATCATGGGGTGAATTAAGTTTACTTTTGAGGGGTCATTAACATAAGCCCAATCAGCATCGACTGCTCTGCTAGAAAATTTCCAAACTCCATTCCTTTTTTCATATTCATCAAAATATCTGCCGCCAATTAGCACATCAAAATTTCCGGTATCTGCCAAGACCTGATGAAAAGCAAGAATATAGGTCTCCCCTTCAGCATTATCACCCATTAATTTAACGTTATGAGTGGTTACATTATGATGTAATATTCCCATAGATTTTTGAATCTCAGGCAGCAAATCTATAAAGTCCATTGCCTTACCCTTAAAAAATGAACCATGGTCATCATGCGCATCTTCATGATAAAGCTCTCGCATCAATTCATGATCATGCCTATCTGCTGCCCTGCAATACATGTGCACTAGGTCTCTAATAGATTCCCTATCGATGATTTCTTGAATTTTGCTATCTATATCGCTCATACTAATTACCTAAATTAAAACTTTCATTTAATATAAATCAAATTTTTTAATATTAAAATTAACTAGATGAACCAAAAAATTAAACATCCTCTTCTAGCCTCGCCCGGTTCCATTGGAGGTTTAGAATTGAAAAATAGAATGGTCCTTGCGGCAATGGGTTCAAATTTTGCCTCAGAAGACGGACATACTTCGAAACAACTTAATGCTTATTACGAAGAAAGAGCGCGTGGTGGAGTTGGTTTAATTATTTTAGAGACATCAGCCATAACGTGGCCAGCTGGGGCATCTATGCCCAACATGATAGGTTTTTCTAAAGATGAATTTATTCCTGATCTTCAATTGCTAACGCAAAGCATTCATCAACATGGGACGAAGATTGCAGCTCAGCTAAATCATAGCGGGAAAATCGCTCAAGAAGATGTCATTGCTGGCAGACCTATTCCAGTTCCATCAATTCCAACATCTGAGCGCAGTGATATGTTTGGTCTGCTTACTCAAGATGAAATCATGAACTTTATCAAAGCTGGTGGTCCAGATGGAAAAGGTCCTCGGTATCATGAACTTTCAGTTGAGGAGATTCAAATAGAAATTCAACATTTTGTTGAAGCGGCAAAGCGAGCTAAAGCCTCAAATTTTGATGCAATTGAAATTCATGCAGGTCATGGTTATCTTATTTCAAGCTTTCTTTCTCCAGCTGTAAATAAAAGGACAGATGAATATGGTGGAACTCCAGAGAAAAGAGCGAAACTTCTTATTGAAATTATTTCTGAAATAAAAAAACAAATTAAGAATTTGCCAGTACTCGTAAGATTAGACGCTAATGAGTATCGAATTGATAATGGAATAACGCCAAATGATTTTTTAATTACGGCTTCCCTAGCCCAAAAAGCAGGTGCAGATGCGATTGACGTTAGTGCGTATGGCAATACAAGTAAAGGCATTGCATTTACAGAAGCTCCCCTTGTTCATGAACCAGGCGGCTTCTTAAATTTTGTGAAGATGGCAAAGAAGGTGTTATCGATTCCGGTTATTGCTGTAGGAAGAATTGAGCTTGATGTTGCTGAAAAGGGTCTTAAGAATAATGAATTTGATTTTTTAGCTATGGGAAGAAAATTATTAGCTGATCCTGGGCTGCCAAATAAAATTATTTCAGGGCAAGAGCATCTTATTCGACCCTGTATCTATTGTTATGTATGTGTCAGTCAAATTTTTATTAATAAGCCCATGAAATGTGCTGTGAATGGACAACTAGGTAATGAGCACCTTAAGGAAAATATTATTCTCTCAACAGCTGAGCAAAAAAATATATTAGTTATTGGAGCTGGTCCTAGCGGCATGGAGTCGGCAAGGCTTTTAGCTATGCGAGGACATCATGTTGAGGTTTGGGAAAAAGATAAAGATATTGGTGGGACTGTTAGGGTTGCTGCTTTAGCTTATGAGCCAAATGGACGCTTAATAGATTATTTAAAAAATTCTTTAGATGAATTAGGTGTCAAAATAAAAATGCGTACTTTAGCAACACCTGAGTCAATTCAAGCCTTTAATCCTGATCATGTAGTCGTGGCAATTGGAGCTCACAGAGATGCCCCATCAATCGATGGAAAAGATAGAAGAAATGTTTTTGATGGAGAGCAACTTAGAGGACTATTATTTGGATCAGACTCAAATGCAATAAAGAAGCTTTCATTCTTCCAGCAAATAATTTTAAAAATAGGAAGAGCCTCTCAATTGCTAAGGAACATCACTGCACTAAGATTTTTAAGTAAAATTTGGATGCCTATTTCAAAAAATATTGTTGTCATTGGTGGAGATCTCGTTGGATTGGAATTGGCGGAATTCTTAATCGAGCGAGGTAGAAATGTCAAAGTGCTGGAACCTACCGGATCACTGGGTCCCAATCTCAGTATCGTAAGACGCTCTAGAGTTGTCCATCTCCTTAAAGAGCATGGAGTAGATCTTTTAACCAATGTAGACATAAAGGAAATTAATAGTCAGGGTGTTATTGTGCAGCATGAAGATTCTGAAAAAGTATTTCCAGCTGATCAAATAATTATTGCCTTAGGAGCAAATGCAAATTTAAATCTTTCTGAAGAGCTCAATAAAATAAATATCTCGGTTTCGTCAATTGGTGACTGCACATCTGTAGGATATATTCATGGAGCTATCGCAGATGCAAGAAAAGCAGTGATAAATTTATAACGTTTATTTTAATTTCAATTGAAAGAATTGTTCTACAGTTTGATCTGCAATTTTTTGAATTTTTTTGGCATAACTCAATATTTAGACCAAATATGCACTAACGAATGCTAATAATTTATTCTTATAAAAAAAAATTTACACGCGTGTTCAAGATAAATCTTTACTAATTATAAATTATATATATAATGTATTATAATTAAAATCTATTATGATAACTTTAATAAAAAATTCTACCTCTCAATTATCAGATGCTTTCGCATATTCAATGACAAAGTTTTTTAGATTTATAGCCGATAGCTTTTTTTTAAAAAGATACGGTCACAGAGCAGTTGTTTTAGAAACAGTTGCTGGGGTTCCCGGAATGGTGGCCGGGGTGTGGATGCATTTTAAAAGCTTAAGAAAAATGAAAGCCGGCTATGGTGAGCAAATTAGAGAAATGTTATCAGAGGCTGAGAATGAAAGAATGCACTTAATGTTTTTTATTGAGATTGCTAAACCAAATATTATGGAAAGATTCATTGTTCTCTCATCTCAACTATTATTTGGTATTTTTTATCTATTTATGTATACATTCTTTACTAGAACTGCACACAGGATGATTGGTTATTTCGAAGACGAGGCGGTAAGTAGTTATACGGAGTATTTGAAGATGGTTGAATCGGGAGAAGTGGAAAATACACCTGCACCTCACATAGCTATCAATTATTATAATTTAGGCGCTGATGCAAGATTATCAGATCTCATAAAATGTGTTAGAGCGGACGAGCAACATCATAGTGAAATTAATCACAATTACGCAAATAAACTTCAAAGTTAATTGTTGGATCTAGCGTGATCGAATAGTTGCCCTCTTCGGTACCGCGCAAGTAATAATTTAGGAACTAAGCTGGATGTAAAAAAATATATCCCTTTTTGATAGTTCTATTTTCTTTGGCCATCAAGGTATTTAGAAATAATTGATTCAGTTGCGAGTATTTTTTTTCTAGATGTTTTAGTAGCAAATAAAATTTCAAATATTAAAAAAATTAATGAGAGTATTAAGCACAACATGCAAAGAATAAATGCAAAGGAAATAAAGCTATCTAATAAAATTTGATATATTCCTCCAACAAACATCGATCCAATAACAATGCAAACTATTAATCCGCTAAATGTACAAAAGAAAATTGCTATGTTTATAAATGTAGTTCTAAAAATTAATCTTTTACGATTCAATAAAATGATTTTTCGATCATCAGCATTGACAAGAGCAACGTAGCTTTCAAGATATCTTAGCCTATCAATAATCCTACCAAGCCTTCCTGTCATAACATTTAACAGTGCTCCGATACCAGCCAATAAAAAGACTGGAGTTACTGCAGTCTGCATTATTTCTGATATAGATTGGTATTCTTGCATTGCCTTTAAATTGAAATTGTAGCAAATTTTGAGATTACTATTTATTGGTGGAGCTAGGCGGGATCGAACCGCCGACCTCTTGCGTGCCACGCAAGCGCTCTCCCAGCTGAGCTATAGCCCCAAATGATGAGAATTATATATCACTAATATATGCAGAGTGAATTATTTGATATATTG
This sequence comes from SAR86 cluster bacterium AG-313-D11, assembly GCA_003284215.1. Classification (GTDB taxonomy): domain Bacteria; phylum Pseudomonadota; class Gammaproteobacteria; order Magnimaribacterales; family D2472; genus D2472. The sequence goes on from QBVW01000002.1 coordinate 106,602, forward strand.
AATAAATGGAATTCAAGCTACCAACATCTTCCTCGAACCTAGGGGTAGAAATACAAAATATAAACATTGCAAAGAGCCTCTCTGATAAAAAGATAATTGGTATTAGGGAACATTGGGTAAATTATGGAGTTGCAATTTTTCCAAATCAAAAATTGAATCTTGAAGAGTATGAGAACTTCAGCCAGCAATTTGGACCTTTTGGAGAAGAGCCTTTCTTGATTCCAATGCAAGAGCACCCTCATATAGTAAAACTGCACAGAAAACCTGATGAGGAAGCGACTCATTTTGGAGGTGCCTGGCATTCAGATTGGTCTTTTCAAAGCTCTCCCCCTTCAGCAACCATGCTCTATTCTGAAATTATTCCACCAACAGGAGGTGATACTCTTTTTGCGAATACTGCTGATGCTTATGATGACTTATCTTCAGATCTAAAACAAAGAGTTAAAAACTTACGCTGTCTCCATAGTGCAAAACTCCCTTATGCCAAAGATGGCGTCTACGCAACTGAAGGTAAAGCAAGAACTATGAAGATTCATACTTCAGACGAAGCAAATAAAACAATGTCTCACCCCCTTGTCAGAACTCACAGAGAAACAGGGCGACAGACTCTTTTTATAAATCCTGTATATACAATTCAAATAGAGGGATTTACCAAAGAAGAATCTGATGCTTTATTATTTGAGTTATATATTCACATGGCACAAGAAAAGTATGTTTATCGACATAAGTGGCAACCAGATATGCTGATCATGTGGGATAACCGCTCTGTTATGCATATGGCTGAGGGGGGATATGATGGCTATGAAAGACTTCTTCATAGAATTACTATTGCTGGAGATACAACAGAGTAATCTGAGTTAAAATTTCATGAAAAATAAACCAGTCCTTGTCGGCATTGGCTCTCTGCAGCAAAAAGGATCTTTTGCTGAACTTGATGAAGCCTTGATCTTGATGGAGAAAGTTACTTTGGACGCCATTGAAGATACTCAAGCTCCAGCAATTAAAAATTTCATAGATGAAATTCAAGTACCTAAAGGTTACTGGACCTATAGAGACCCGGGGAAATGGATAGCAGAAAAACATGGATTTGCAGCAGCTAGAACCAGCGTTACTAAAATTGGAGTGCTTCAACAAAATTTAATTAATTCAGCCTGTAAAAAAATTATAAAAGGTGATATTCGGGCAAGCCTTATTGTAGGTGGTGAGGCAAGATTTAAAAAAATTCAAGCTCTAAAAGAAGGGCTAGACTTTGAAGAAATGCAGCTTCTAGTAAATCCAGACCACTATGTTAAAGCCAAGGATGATTTATATGTAGCTGAGGAAATTGATGCCTTAGGGATGATGGCTGTTGGCTACTACGCCATCATAGAAAGCGCCATGCGATACAAGAACAATAGAAGTATAGAGAAGCATGAGCAATTTCTTGGTGATACATATGCAAGATTTTCTGAGATTGCCGCTCAAAATCCGCATGCATGGAATCAAAAAGTATTTACTTCCGAAGAAATTCAAAACCCCTCATCGAAAAATCAAAGAATTGCATATCCCTACAATAAGCTTCACAACTCTAGTTGGAATGTTAATCAAGCTTCCGCATTAATTCTTACCAGCGAGGAGATTGCTAATAAATTGAATATTCCTATCTCTCAAAGGGTTTACCCGCTTATCTCAAGCGAAACAAATCATATGATTGGAGTCATTCAAAGACCTGACATCACCTTCCCCATTGGTCTTCAATTAGCTTCTAATTTTTTGCTTGAAACAGCTAAAAAAAATAAAATTTACCCGTCCTTATATGAGCTTTATAGCTGCTTTCCTGTCGCAGTTCAGCTATTTTCTGAATCATTGAATGTTCCAGAGAATACAGATAAAACAATAACCGGTGGAATGCCTTTTGCAGGCGGCCCTTTAAATAATTACATGCTCCATGCAACAGCTCAAATGCTCATGAAGATCAGGAAAAACACAAATGAAATAGGCCTCATTACAGGGGTCTCCGGCATGATGACCAAGCAAGCTCTTGCCATTTGGGGTAAAGAACCTGTGATGGATTTTGAATCAATGGATGTAACCGCAGAGGCAGAAAAGCTAGAAATTCCTGTACCTATGTCCGCTCTTCAAAAAGGTGAGGCTAAGGTCATTGGATGTACAACACTTTATGAAAAATTTAATCCAATAAAAGCTGTTTTTTACGGAGAAGACTCACAAGGCCACAGATTAGTATTAACCTCTATGGAGGAAAGAATTATTAAACAAGTAGAGGCAGAAGAATGCGTAGGAAAACAAATTAAGTTTTTAAACAATCAATTTGTCTCATTTTGTTGATTGCTCCTTTTCAAATAGAGCCAGCAAGTTTGTTAAGGTAGCTAATAAAGGATTCAGCATTTACTGACAATGGTTTCTCCTTGTTACTGATCATACATATCTCATAACCTATTGTAGGTTTGATTTCTCGAGTCGAAATGCTATCACCATAAATTCCTGCACTAAAATCATCAATAATCGAATAGCCAGAACCCTTTTCAACCATAGCTTTTGCAACTTGTATTGTTTCAGTTTCTGCGATCCAGTTCACACTTATACCCTTTTGTCTGAGAAGTTCATCTAGGTTGTATTGCGCTTGATTTGTTTTCAGATTTTTAATTTTTATAAAAGGCTCATGTTGAATTTTTGATAATTTAAAAACTCCCTCTTTTGGAGGACTATCTTTAGAGGCAATTAAAACTAATTTACCTGCATGCAGAACTGTTTTATTAAATAGAGCTGAATCATTTGGATTAAAACAAATAACCATATCAAAAGTTAGTTCTTTCAATTGATCTTCAAGATCTAAACTTTGCAAATTTACTATATTGAATTTAGTACCAGGATGCAGCTTTAGATAGTTATTTAATATATTAGGCAGCAAGCCAAGTCCCAAGGATGGAGTGCAGCCAATATTTATAATTGATGAAGGATCAGTGACTAAATTTCCAGCAATATTATTAAACTTTAGTATTTGCTGATGAGCATCAGCAGCGTGCTTAAATAAAATGTCAGCTTCCGGTGTTGGCGAAAGACGCCTTGCATGCCTTACAAAAAGTTTTAATTTTAACCTGTGCTCAGCATAAGCTAGAGTTTTGCTTACAAGTGGCTGAGAAACATTTAAAACTTTAGCGGCTCGGGTTAGAGAACCTTCATTGTAAACATGATAAAAAACTTCAATATGTCTTGAGCTAATCATAGGTAAAAATTATTTTATTTTCATTCACTGTTATCTGTTGTGTATATTTTTTATTCATTGTTATCTATTATGTATATATAACTATACGTTATATATTAGATCATAATTTTATCTAATAAAATTGATAAATTATCATATAAAAATTGTGTCAACTGCTACTATGATTGCTGGGAAAATAATTCTGGGGAAAAAATGAAACTTAAAAATATTAAATACTCTTTAGGCCTCTTAATGATGCCGATATCCTTGATGGTATTTGCGCAGGATAATTCGTCACAGTTTAGTGAGGTTGAAGAGGTTGTTGTAGTTGGTTCGCAAATTAAAGGAGCAAGAATTACTGGAGCGCTGCCTGTTTCTGTAATTTCAAGTGAGGATATTGAATCTCTTGGGGTCGATTCAGGAGATGAGCTTCTTGATAATATAGCTGAATTAGGTCAAAACACCTTCAATCAAAATGAATTTAGTGGAGGTTATAATGCCTCGAGGGGTGATGTAGGAGCTTTTAACCTTAGAGATATTGGAACTGGTAATACCCTTACCCTTCTTAACGGAAGGAGATTAATTACTTCGCCTGGCTACCAAACAGAGCCTATTTTGGGCGGCACAATGCCAGTCATGACAACTAACTCAAATGCCATACCGGTAAATGGAGCCGATCGTATTGAAATCCTTAGAGATGGTGCTTCGGCTATTTATGGTGCAGATGCACTAGCTGGTGTAGTCAATACAGTTTTAAAAACTAATTTTGTTGGCACAAACGTTAGATACAAATTAAGCAACTATGATAATTTAGGTGCTACTGATCAAAAGCTAAGTGTTCAATGGGGCCAAGATTTTGAAAACACTAATGTATCTCTTTATTTTGATGTTTATTATCGAGAAGAGATTAAGGGTAATGAGGATCCTAAGTGGTTGGAGCAAGATGCCAGAGTTTCTCCAGGCCTTGGAAAATTTGAGGGAACGGCTTGGGACGATACAAGTTGGAGAAATAATAACGCTGCCTCACCATACGGTATTTGGCATGGAGGCACTGGAAACTATCTGCATACAAGACCAAACGCTGGCAACTGTGCATACACGGGTACTGGTGGTGATACTTGTTTGTATCTAAGCTCTTCTACAAATCCTTCTGGCTCTCTAAGAGCCAAGTATAATGAGACTCGTTGGATGCGACCTGATCTTCAAAGAGAAAACTTATTTGTCTTTATAAATTCTGAACTTGAAAACGGTATTGAGGCTTATAGTGAAATTGGTTACTACCATTCTTTTGCTACTCAGCAATTATATGGAGGCACTACACTGGGAGCCGGTGGTTGTGCAAAGACTGGCGGTTGCACCCAGCCCTTACTTATTCCTTTATCAAATTACTGGTTAAATCAATTAGTCGACGGTGATGGTAATAAGTTAGTGAATAATGGAGATTTACTCTCTAATGGCCTTGGTTTATGGAAGTCCAGACACAGATTTGATGCACCCAGAGGTTATGATTCAGATAGGGTCACCCTTAGAATCCTGCAAGGATTTAGGGGTTCATTAGGAGACTGGGATTGGGATGGTGCAGTTTTATGGTCAGACGCTAAATCAAAACAAAAAAATGTTAATAGACAATCAATGACCTTACTTAACCAAGCTTTAGCACTATCTACTCCAGATGCTTATAATCCATTTTGTGGCGGCGGTTGCAGTGATGAGAGTTCATTTACCGTAGATATTTATAGAGAAAATACTACCGAGCTATTTCTTGCAGATTTTAAGATTTCTAATAACAACATCTATGAATTACCTGCGGGTCCAGTAGCAGCGCTTGTTGGATTTGAGACCCGAAAAGAGGAATATACAGATGAGAGAGATCCAAGAATTGATGGAAGAGTTACATATACTGTTCCAACAGGGCCTAAAGCAGGTTTAACATTTCCTTTGATATCGGACATTGTAAATTCAAGTGCAACACCTGGATCAAGCGGATCAAGAACCACTAACTCCTTATTTGCAGAACTTCAGATACCTATTCATGAAACAATTGATGCTCAGCTAGCTGTCAGATATGAAGATTCAGACGACTATGGAGATGCAACCGTTGGAAAGTTTGCTATAGGATGGCAGCCACTTGATCAGGTGAAGCTAAGATATTCTGCATCAGAAACTTTTAGAGCACCGGCAATGATTCTTGTGAATGAAGGATTTCTTGGAAGAAGCAGCACCCAAAATGATGCCCTTTTGGAATATGCATCTGGTAATAACTATGATACCTATTCCATGCAAAGGGTTACAGATGGAAATCCAAATTTAAAAGCAGAAATGGGAGACAACGAGTCCATTGGTCTTGTGATCGAACCGATAGACAATTTAATTATTACTTTAGATCAGTGGTCAATTGAAACAGAAGATACAGTTGGTATTTTTGGTATGGCTAATGCTATTTTGCTTGACACGCTTATCAGAGCTGAAGGTGGAGCAAATGAATGTATTGGTAATCCTTTGGTAATAAGAAATGCAGTACCTGAGGATACAGTCGATTGGGCTGCAGCAGGGCTTTGTCCAGCAGGACTTGTAGAGAGAGTTAATGATTTTTATATTAATGGTGATACCCGAACAATTGAGGGTCTAGATACCAGCGTTATTTATTCGCTCAATACCGACATTGGAAGGTTTTCAGCGAAGTTTGTTCATGTGCATTACGACACCAAAAATCAAGAAGCTGGTGGAGATGCTAAGAGGCTTAGCTTAGCTGGTCAGCCTGGCGGTGTTTTAGATGGTGTGGCATCTGTTAGAGGTGTTGACAATTTGCTTGGGCTCAATGGCTCAATAGAGGATAAATATACATTAAAACTTTCATGGAGAAATGGGCCATACCAAGTGCTAGTTTCAGGAACTCAATGGGGTGAATTCTTTGAATCTGCCCATGTTGAGACGATAGATGGCAATAGAGAAATGTGGGTTGTTGACTCTATGACTATGATAAATCTAACATTAGGATATACGTTTGAGAATGATCTCAGGGTGAGATTCCAAATCAAAAATATTGAAGATGAAAGAGCGCCTTTAGCTGACGAGACATTCAGCATGTATTGGGGAGACCTTCACACTGATTTTGGAAGAAACTTCAATGTAGAATTTTACAAAAAATTCTAATAGTATTAATCAATATCAACTTTAATAAGGGGGCGTAAGCTCCCTTTTTTTAAATATGAAAAAGTTATTTGCTCTATTATTATCTTGTTTCATCGCTTACGAAGTTCAAAGTAAAGAGATTTTTTATTTTTCAAATGATAATTTTAATAATATACCTGTTTATTTTGTTGCTCCTGAAAAAATTGACAGAAATTCAAGACTGGTCATTGTTATGCATGGAAGAAAAAGAAATGCTGAAGAGTACAGAGATCAATGGGTTCAAAAGGCTAACGAGCTCAACCTAGTCATAGTAGTTCCAGAGTTTGCTGAAACAAAATTTCCTGGTGTTTTTCAATATAATTATGGAAATATTTTTCTTCAAAGCGGAGAGGAACTGCCTAAGAATCAGACCCTATTCTCATTAGTCGAGCCTCTCGCAAATTTTTCCCTCAAAAAATTTAAAATTGAGTCCAATAAATGGGGCATTTATGGTCATGGAGCTGGCGCTCATTTTGTTCATCGATATATTCTTCATCAACCTCACGCAGATCATACGCTTGCAATTGCAGCAAATTTAGGCTGGTATTTATCCATGACAGATCAGGAGTGGCCATTTGGGTTAGCCAAATCAAATATTAGCGAGGAACAGTTAAAAGTAGCATTCAGCAGATACTTTCTTTTGATGCTGGGAAGAGCAGACACATCAAGGAAACCTAATTCACCCTATGTGAAAGAGAATTGGGATGCCATTAGCGCGCAGGGAGAACACCGACTAGCTAGAGGTAGAAACTTTGTTAAATCTGCAGTTGCTAAATCGAAGGAAGTTAATCAATTTTTTAAATGGGGAATGGTTGAAGTTCCAACAACCAAAGGTCACAGTAATACAGAGCAAATGGTTCCTTATGCTGCTGAAATGTTTTATGCGAGATTGAAATAATGCAAGCTTATAAAAAAAGGGGTTTTTGGATAGGTCTTGCAGCTTTCTTTTTTATTCTTTTAACGCCTAATCCAGATTCCCTCTCGCCAATAGGATGGGCAGTAGCCGCAGTTACTTTATTAATGGCGATTTGGTGGGCAACTGAGGCAGTACCAGTTGCTGTTACTGCACTATTACCCTTAGCATTGTTCCCAATGCTACAAGTAGCTGATTTTAAAACAGCTGCTCTGCCATATGCGAATCCAAATATTTATTTATTTATGGGTGGTTTTATTTTAGCTCTAGGTATTGAATCATCTGGATTACATAAACGGCTGGCATTAAAAATGTTAATAGCTATTGGAAATAGTGGAGCTAAATTAATTGGGGGCTTCATGCTGGTTTCTGCCTCTATAAGCATGTGGGTGATGAATACATCAACCACATTGATGTTGCTGCCAATTGGATTAGCTGTATGCTCGAGTGTTGCTGAAACTATTCCAAATTTTTCAGCAAAAGCAAGAAAGAACTTTGAAACATCACTTTTGCTTGGTATTGCATATGCTGCTTCAATTGGAGGAATGTCTACATTGGTAGGCACAGCTCCAAATATTATATTTGTAGGCTTTATTCAAGAAACTTATGGCATTGAAATTTCTTTTGTAGATTGGATGAAATTAGGAGTACCCTTAGCCATTCTTATGCTAGGTGCATCCTGGTACACAATTACAAAAATAATTTATCCCGTTCATTTTATAGCTAATATTGAAACAAAATTACAGCTTCAAAATATGCTATCTGATTTAGGTCCTCTAGGCAGAGATGAAAAAAAAGTACTAATCATTTTTTCTTTAGCAGCTTCCGCTTGGATGTTCAGAACATTACTTGATAATTTTGTTCCTTTATCCGGCCTTACTGATGCAGGAATTGCTATATTTGCAGCATTGAGTTTTTTCTTTATTCCTTCTGAAAATGCTAAAACAGATTTACTTACTTGGGAGCAAGCTAATAAACTACCATGGGGATTACTGGTCTTATTTGGAGGTGGGTTGTCTCTAGCTGCATCAATTGGCTCATCAGGTCTTGGTAGTTGGATTGGCCAAGGCTTAACTATTCTAGGAAATGTCCCTCCCATTGTACTGATAATAGCAGTTGCAACTTTAATTATATTCTTAACAGAGATTACCTCTAATGTTGCAACCACTTCAACATTTTTACCAGTAGTTGGGGCAGTTGCAGTTGCGCTTGGTATAGCACCTGTAGCCTTAACAATCCCTGTTGTTTTAGCGGCAAGTTGTGCATTTATGCTTCCAGTAGCAACGCCACCTAATGCAATCGTGTTTGGTTCAGGAAAATTAACCATACCAGATATGATGAGAGCAGGATTTGCATTGAATATTATCGGAGTCTTTTTGGTTACCTTATTTGCCTTCTATTTAGCTCCATTGATATTTTAAAAATTATGACTTTTAGAAATACTCTCTTCAGTCTTCTATTTATTTCCTTAAATGTTTGGGGTCAAGTTAGATACATTGATTATCCTTCGCCCTTTCACCCTACCGTCGGAACTAGTGGAATGGTTGTTTCACAGAATCAAGCCTCTTCAGATATTGGAATAGAAGTTTTAAATATGGGTGGCAATGCCATTGATGCGGCAGTGGCAGTTGGGTTTTCTCTTGCGACTACGCTTCCTAGAGCAGGCAATTTAGGTGGTGGAGGTTTCATGCTTATTTATTTAAGCGATGAAAAGAAAACAATAGCAGTAGATTTTAGAAATGCTGCACCCAAGAAACTTTCAAAAAAAGACTTTCTATTTTTAAAAAATAATTATGATCAAAGACGATATGGCTACAAAGCCTCTGGCATTCCTGGAACTGTAGCTGGGTTATTACAGACACATGATCGTTATGGAAAATTACCCTTAAAGAGAATATTACAGCCGGTTATAAAACAAGCTCTTGAAGGAATACAAGTAAGCTATGATCTGAATCAAGCTATTGGTAGTGCTGATCAAATAAATCTCGATCAAGAATCAAAAAATATCTATTACCAAAATAGCAATCCATTGAAGGAGCATTCATTAATGAGGCGACCCGACTTAGCTTGGACTTTTCGTGAAATTGCAAGAAATGGCGAGGAAGCTTTTTATAGTGGCTCTATTGCTAAGAAGATAGTTGAGGCAATGAAGCAAAATGACGGGTACATTTCTCTCAAAGACCTTAAAGAGTATAAACCTAGATTTGCAGAGCCAATCCAAACAACTTATAGAAATTACAAAGTTCTTGCCCATCCTCCTCCAGCTGGTGGTGCTGCAGTGTTGCTTGAAGGATTAAATATTTTAGAAAACTTTAATACTGATGAGGTTGGGCCAAACTCAGCAAAATTTCTTCACCTATTTGCAGAAGCCTTGCAGCGTGGTCACATGGACAGATCAAGATATATGGGAGATCCTAAATTTTATGACGTTCCAATTAAAAAAATAATTTCTAAGGAAAGAGCAAGCTCTTTAGCAAAGAAAATTAATACTCAAGAAGCCACGCCACCAGATACATTAAATCCTGATTCATTATTTCAAGAAGGGGAAAATACTACTCATTATTCAATTATTGATAAAAATGGAAATGTTGTCTCTAATACTTACACATTAGGCTACTCATTTGGTTCAGGCGTGACTATTCCTGGGACTGGGATTCTTCTTAACAATCAAATGAACAATTTTGCTTATCAGTATGGAAACTCTGAAGTAATTGATCGCTCTGCAAGCATAGGTAATCGATTTGAGCCAGGGAAAAGACCTATGAGTACTATGACACCAATTATCCTCTTTGATGAGAATAATGAATTAAAACTCGTCACAGGATCTCCTGGAGGCGCTTTAATACCAGCTGCTGTATTAAGAGTTATAACTGGAGTTATAGACTTTAACCTAAATCTTGGTGAAGCTACGATGCTTCCAAGACTGCACAAAGATTGGCCCTACAAAAATTTACGTTTGGAAAAAGGATTTAGCAAGGATACCCTTCAAATACTAGAATCATATGGTCATGAGCTTGAAGAATCGAAGACCATGGGTTCAACACAAAGTATTTTAATATCCTCCAAAGGTAGAGAAGGTTTTGCAGACTTAAGAAGACCCAATGCTGGGGTAGCAATTCAAATTGATTAAGGCGTTAGCATTTATTCATAAAAAGGATGGTCTATCTGATAGTGATTTTAAAGATTACTACGAAAACAAGCATGCTCCCTTAGCCTCATCGCTACTTTCTTTCGAAGGCTATGAAAGAAATTATATTCACTCAGCTCTTAATCCACTCTTCACATCACTTGGATCAATAAGCATTTTTCAATACCAATCTATAGAATCATTGGATGTGGTTGACAAACAAATGTCCTCTGATACTGGAGATACTTTGCGCAATGACGAAGTTCAATTTATGAATGTTTCTAAAAACTATTTTGTTCTAACTGAATCAAAGCAGTTAACTAAACAAGTATTTAAGAAGAAGATTTTTTATAGCGCCAAGAGTGATGAAGACTTGAATTTATTAGATTCATACAAAGGCATAGAGAAAATTTCAGATAATCTCATTATTGAGCCAAACGAAGTTATTGGCGTTGTTGAGTATGGCATTACTAAGAAAGTATCTTTAGATGCCCTAGAACATTTAACTCAAGAACATCCTCAGGCAATGATCGCATCTTGCGTATTTTAATTTGAATTGGCTAAGTATTTTAATGCTGAATCAATTCTATTATTTACCTCAACTGAATCAAACAATGAGAGAGTTAATCCCAAGGAAGGTGATTGAGTGGATCCTGTCATTGCGATTCTTATGGGTTGGTTTAGTTTAGGGGTCGGTAAACTTAATTTAGTTTGGGCTTCCTTAAGCACATTATCAATAGACTCCTCATTCCAAATTTCTAAGCCGTTTAATTTTCTTTGCACAAACTCCAAAACAGCCTCTGATCCAATTAAAAATTTATTTGCAGCTTTTTCATCATATGCCTGCACTTCAGAAAAATAAGGTATTAAATCTCTAGCAACTCCAAGAAGGGTTGGCTTAGAGCTTCTTAAAGCTGCAATGATTTCACGACTATTTTTCTTTTGAGTAACGTCGATACCAACGCTATCAAGAAATGGAGCTAGCCTTTCATTGAAGGCATCAAAAGATAAAGCTGCTAAATGATGATTGTTAATCCAGTCAAGTTTTGCAGAATCAAAAACAGCACCAGCTTTTTGGACTTCTTGAATTCTAAAATCTTCAATTAAATCATCTAAATAAAAAATTTCTTTATCGCCCTTAGACCAGCCTAATCTTGCAAGCATATTGATCATAGATGACTCAAGGTATCCTTGATCAAAATAGTCTTGCAAACTTGTTACAGCATTTCTTTTAGATAGTCTTTTTTTATCTTGACCTAAAACCATTGGCAAATGCGCATACTCAAGAGATGGATAGCCTAGCGCTTGTTGAATATGAATTTGTCGGGGAGTATTACTTAAATGATCTTCTCCTCGAATCACTGTTGAAACCCCTTGACTGAAATCATCAACAACATTGCATAAATGATATGTTGGAGATCCATCGCTTCTTAAAAGAATTAAATCATCTAATTCAGAATTTTGAAAAATCACCTCGCCTCTTACTAAATCATGAAAAGCTAGCTCCCCATCTTTAGGTGTTTTGAGCCTTAATACTGTATTGTCAGAACGTTTGAGACCAAGATTTCTACTTCTTCCATCATACATAGGTTTTTTACCGGCTGATTCCTGCTCTTTACGCATTTCATCTAGAGCTTCCTTGGAACAATCACACCAATATGCATTACCAGTTTCTATTATTTTTTCTGCAGCCAACTTATATAGATTAAATCTTTCAGATTGCCGAACAGGCGACTCGTCAGGATCAATGCCGATATCAGATAATCCTTTGAGGATATTGCTTTCAAACTCTTTGGTTGATCTTTCAGCGTCTGTGTCCTCAACTCTAATTAAAAACTTGCCTTTATTTTGTTTTGCATATACAAAATTAAACAAAGCAGTTCTAACTCCTCCTATATGAAGGGCTCCAGTCGGACTAGGTGCAAATCTCGTAACTTTAGTCATGATGAATCTCTTTTAGCATTAATTGATGCAATCCTTTGATCATTGGATAGCATATCCTCTTTAGAAACCACAATTTGTGGAATGGGATATTTTTTCAAATCAATGCTGGAATCACTGATCTCACTTTCAGAATTTGAATTAATGTCTGATGACATAAATTCAAATTTGCTTTGCCCACCAGTTAAATGAATATAAACATCAGCAAGTATATTTGCATCTAGTAAAGCCCCATGGAAGCTTCTGTCATAACCTCCAATCTCAAATCTATTTGCAAGAGCGTCTAGGGAATTTCGTTGACCAGGAAATTTATTTCTTGCCATCAACAAAGTATCTTCAACATCACATATTTCCTCAAGAGCTGGATATTTTGAAGAAGCCCTCTTCAACTCAGCATTAAGAAAACCTAAATCAAAAGCAGCATTATGAATCACTAAGATGCTACCTTCTACGAACTCCAAAAAACTCTCTGCAATCTCTGCAAACTCTGGTTCATTCGTTAACCGCTCCAATGAAAGGCCATGAACTTTCTCCGCCTCTTCATCAATAGCTCTTTGGGGGTTTAGATATGAATGAAAATGCAAATCTGTTCTTCTTCTATCTGCGAGAGCAACGGCACCAACTTCAACAATTCGGTGACCTTGCTCAACTTCTAGTCCAGTAGTTTCAGTATCAAGAACGATAAGTTTTTTTATCATAAGATAGAATCAATTCCTTTATTTGCCAATAGATCTGCGGTTTCGTTTCCTGCATCCCCAGAATGACCTTTTACCCAGTGCCATTGTACTTGATGCTGAGAAATTAAATGATCTAATTTTTGCCATAATTCTTTATTTTTAACATCTTTTTTTGCAGCGGTTCTCCAATTATTTTTTTTCCAGTTTTGAATCCATTGAGTAATTCCGTCCATTACATATTTTGAATCTGTAAAAAGCTTCACACTGCAAGGCTCAGTTAAAACAGTTAAGCCTTCAATTGCAGCAGCAAGCTCCATTTGATTATTGGTCGTATCTATCTGTCCTCCAAAGATCTCTTTTTCGACGCCATCAAACTTTATAAGAGCTCCCCAGCCTCCTGGACCTGGATTACCCCTGCAGGCGCCATCTGTATAAATAATTACTTGTTTCATGAGTTAAAATGCAGCATTAATACTTATGACTTTTAAATGTTTTAAGGCTTATACTAATCATTATATTTGGTTAATTGTAACTAATGAAGGTAATCTTCTATTTACATATAAACGTTCAAGGCTAAGCTAAAAATTATAAATTTCTGAATGATGTATAGATTCTTATTAATTTTTGTATTTCTTGTTATTTCTAGCTGTGAATTGCCATCTATTATTCAGGCTGATAGGTATGTTGAGCCCTCTCCCGTTGAGGCATATAACAGTGCTGAGGCCTATGCAAATGTTTGGGATCGGATAATTTTTACGAGTCAAAGTGAGCAAGCTAATCTTGATGAAAAAACACTTCGATATATTAATGCATACCTTGCTAACCCAAAACAGCTTGATAGGCTTCTTGAGAAAGGTAGATACTTTATATTTTTCGTTCTTGAAGAATTAGAGAGATACAGACTGCCGCCAGAATTAGCGCTTCTTCCATACATTGAAAGCAACTATGATCCATTTTCAATTTCAGCCTCAGGGGCAATGGGAATATGGCAGTTTATGCCAGCCACAGCCAGAATATATGATCTGAAAGATACATGGTGGTATGAGCAAAGGCATGATCCCTTAATTTCAACAAAAGCTGCGGTAAGATATTTAGCCTATTTACATAACAGGTTTAATAAAGAAATTACCTATACCTTGGCTGCTTATAATGGAGGACCAACCCTCCTTGAGAAGAAAATAAAAACTAATATAAAAGCAGGCAAACCTACAAATTATGAAAATCTGAAGCTGCCAAAACAAACTCAGGAATATGTCCCTAAATTCAAGGCAATTCTTGAGCTAGTTCTCAATGCTGAAAAATATGGTGTTAATTTACCCAATTTTCCGAACAAGCAAGTTTTAGGCAGCATTGAGCTTGATGGTCAAGTTGAAATACTAGCCTTTAGTGAATTTGCAGGCCTAAAACCTGAGTTTGTTTATAAATTAAATGCAGGATATACAAAATGGGCTTCGCCGCCTGGAATTAAAACCACGTTTAATATCCCAATTGAATTAGAAGAAATGCTTAATCTTAAAAAGGATAAATTTATTCAAACAAATCAAATTAACTGGGTAACTCACAGAGTTTCAAAAGGAGACAGTCTATGGAAGATAGCTAAAGAATTTGATACTGAAGTAAATCTTCTAAAAAAAGTTAATTATCTAGCATCTAATGTCTTAAGCTTAAATCAAGAGTTATTAATCCCCCTCAGCAATGATCAAAACCAAACATTCATTCCCTATCAAGCTCATATTATCAGCGAAGGAGATACATTATGGAATCTTGGTCTCAAATATAAAATTTCTCCAGCAGAAATAGCTAAAAGTAATGGCCTGAAAATGAGCTCTCCTTTATCAATAGGAAAAGAGCTAAATATAGGTAACAAAAATATTTATCGGACTATTAATTCAAAGAAAAGAACTATTCTATACAGCGTTAAACAAGGTGATAGTCTTTATCGAATAGCAGATATCTTTAATATCGAGATCTCAGATATTAAAGATATTAATGAACTAGCAAATAATGAAATCAGTCCAGGGCAGGTTTTAAAGATTATTATTAAAGCCTTTTAATCAGACGAGATTTTGGGATCTAGAGCATCTCTTAGACCATCGCCAAAGAAATTTAAAGCGAATAGCGTTATGGTGAAAGTCAGTCCAGGATATATAAGTAACCAGGAATATTCCTCCATAGATTCAACTCCATATCTTATTAACGTTCCCCAGCTACTCATTGGAGGTTGGATTCCTAAACCAAGAAAACTTAAGAAGGCTTCTAATAACATCACTTGGGGAATGGTCAGTGTTGCATAAACCGCAATAGGGCCAAGAATATTTGGAAATATATGTTTTCTAAACATTTGCATGTTGGTTACGCCCATAGCTTGAGCTGCCAATACATATTCTTGATTCTTAATTGTTAAAACCTGACCTCTAACGATCCTTGCCATAGTCAGCCACTCAACAGCTCCAATGGCAGCAAATAAAAGCCAGATATTTCTTCCAAAAATTACCATTAATAGAATAATAAAAATTATAAATGGTAGTCCGTAGAGAACATCAACAATTCTCATCATCACTGAGTCAATTCTTCCTCCAAAATAGCCAGCTACAATGCCCCAGCTTACGCCAATAACTAAAGCAACCCCTGTGGCAACAAATCCAACCAATAATGAAACCCTGGCACCATATAAAATTCTACTAAACAAATCTCTTCCAAGAGTATCTGTGCCTAATAAAAAATCGCTAGATGGAGGTTGAGCTCCTAAATCAAGGTTTTGATATGAATAGGAATGCGGTGCAATCCATGGTGCAAAAATAGCCAACACTATTAAAAGAAGTAAAATAAGACCGCCTGCAACTGCTGCTTTGTTTGCAAGCAATCTTCTCCAGGCATCAGACCAGAGCGAACTCTGTTGGTTCATGCTTCGCTCCGTGCCCTTGGGTTCATTAATAAAACTGCTATATCAGATAAAAGATTAAAAAATATAATCAGTGTTGAGAAGAAAATAGTAGTGCCTAAGATCATGGTGTAGTCTCTATTAAATGCCGCTTCAACATAAAATCTTCCCAGCCCAGGAATTTGAAAAATTGTTTCAACAACGAAGGAACCGCCAATCAAACCTGCAGTAGCAGGCCCTAAAAATGAAACGACTGGAACTAAGCCTCCTTGCAAGGCATGTTTAATAATGACTTGATATTCGGGTAATCCTTTAGCTCTTGCAGTTCTAATATAGTCTTGACTGAGAGTTTCAAGCATCCCACCTCTGCTTAACCTAGCAATATAAGCTGCATAAGCTGCACCAAGTGTTATTGAAGGTAAAATCTTATCTCCGGCTAGCGAGTCCCAGCCAGATACAGGTAGAACCTCAAGATGAATCCCAAAATATAAAACTAATAAAGGACCCAGCAAAAATGTTGGCATGCAAATTCCAATCATTGCAATAGTCATGGGAATGTAATCCAACACAGTGTTACGTTTTACTGCAGCTACAACTCCAGCCAAAATCCCTATGATCATGGCTACGATTATTGCGTAAAAAGCCAACTCAAAAGTTACGGGTAAGCCAGTAAAGATCATCTCAGTAACTGATCTTCCTGGATATCTAAAAGATGGGCCAAAATCACCTTGAATGAGATTAAACATATAGTCTCGATATTGAATAATTAAAGGCGCATCAAGATTATATACTGCATTAAGATTCTTCATTACTTGAGGCGGAACTACCTTCTCTGCATCAAATGGTCCACCTGGAGCCATCCTGACAAGGAAGAAAGTCACAGAGGCTACAACCAATATTACAGGTATTGCTATAGCAATTCTTTTTAAGATTACTTGCAGCATCTAAGAATTATCTTTCTAAATAAATGAATTTTGGATGATGGCTATCTAATAAATTTGGATACCAACCCTTTACATCACTTGAGAGCTGATACTGCCTCACATACGTATAGATAGGTATTATTGGCATTTCATCAATTAATATTTTTTCAGCTTCGTTTAAATATTCGTAACGTTTTGTTTGATCACCTGTTTTATTAGCAAGTTCTACCAAGCGATCATATTCTTTATTTTCCCATCCAGTCTTATTATTGCCTCGGTTGGGCCTAAGAGTATCAAGAAAAGTATTGGGATCTTCATAATCTCCAATCCATCCAGCTCTAGAAATCTGAAAATCTCCAGTCATTTCTCTGGCTAAGTACACTTTCCAATCTTGATTAACTAATTGAACAGATATGCCTAGGTTTTCTTGCCACATCTGTTGAACAGCTAAAGCAATTTTCCTATGCCCTTCTTGGGTATTAAAAAGAATCTCTAGCATGGGAAAGTTTTTGCCACCTTCATATCCAGCTTCTGCCAAAAGAGATCTTGCAAGCTCAGGATTGAAAGGTACCTCAGTTTCAGGCTCATAACCGGCAGATCCAGGAGGCGTAAAGGAGTATGCTGCTTGCTGTCCACATTTAGAAACTTTTTCAACTATTTGAGTTCTGTTCAAAGCATATGCAAGGGCTTGTCTAATTTTTTTGTCTTTTAAGACAGGATGCAATGTGTTCACTCTATAAAAATATGTGCCCATGTAGGGCTCAATTTTCAAGTTAGGGTTTTTGGCTTCAATATAAACAGGGCATTTTTCTAATGGCACTACGTTTGTGACATGCAATTGACCTGCACGAAACATTCTATCTTCAGTGGACTCATTGGAAACAGGATAGAAAATTATTTGATTTAACTTTACATTTTGAGCATCCCAATAGGTAGGATTTTTTTCAACAATGATTTGTTTATTTAGCTCCCATGTTTTTAAATTCATTGGGCCATTGCAGACAAAATTTCCAGGACGAGTCCATTGACCATTTCTGTCATCAATAGTGCCATGCTGCAACACTGTTTTTTTATGGACTGGGTAAGTGCTGTAATGACTTAACAACTTAATAAAAAAAGGTGTAGGATTGTTGAGCTGAACTTCAAGCACATGTTCATTAATTGCTTTAACACCTACCAAACTAAAGTCAGAAATTTTACTTTGATGAAAATCAGCAGCTCCTTCTAAATAATAAAGCATATCTGGATATTGTGAGCCAAGTGATGGTGTCAATATTCTTTCCCAGGACCAAACAAAATCTTCTGCAACTAGCTGGTCACCGTTAGACCATTTGGCTGCCTTGTTTAAAAAGAAGGTATAAGTTTTCCCATCTTCACTGATCTGCCATGACTCAGCTACTCCTGGTAGATTTTCACCACCCTTCGGATTTGCAATAGTTAAGCCTTCGCACATGGATATTAGCAAATGATGCTCTGGAACACCTGTGACTATATGGGGGTCTAGACCTTGAGGCTCAGTTCCATTTCCGTAATGAAGAATTTGCTTCTCCAAGCCATCATCTACTGGCGAGATTGATGGAGAGCATGCGACTATAAAGATTAGTATAAAAAAATAAGATAGATATTGATTTTTCATGAATTAATTATACTTTAGGCAAAGATAAAAATAATATCTTTAATAAACTAACTACATAGGTTTTGCTTCAGGCACTCATCAAGAAAATCTACGATTGAATTTGCAGACTTAACTCTATTAACTTTTTTTCTAAAGCCATGACCCTCATCAGGAAATACTAAATAATCAACATACACATCATTTGCTCTGACTTGGTTTACAATTTCATCACTTTCAATTTGCAAAACTCTCGGGTCATTTGAACCCTGAATTACTAGCATGGGTTTAGTAATATTTTGCGCATGAAATAATGGTGAAATTTTTCTATGCCGCTCTTCATCCGTTGCAGGATCTCCCATTTCATCATAGAGAGCAACTTTAAAGCTCTCCCACCAAGGCGGAATACTTTTAAGAGTTCTAACCCAATTGGATACTCCGAATATATCAATACCTACATTAAATACATTTGGATAAAATGTTAGAGCAGCGAGTGTCATAAATCCGCCATATGAGCCACCCATTACACCAATTTTATTATCATCAACCCAAGGTAATGACTGTAAATATTCCTTTGAAGCAATAATATCTTGAAGATCTTCTTGACCATGACGTTTATCATCTAAGTGATAGAACTCATTACCATACCCAGATGAACCTCGATTGTTTACACCTAAGATTCCATAACCGTGATGGAGCATATACTGAATTTGAGAATTAAAACCCTTACGCGTTTGGCCTCCAGGTCCTCCATGAACATACACCATCACTGGAGCAGGGTTTGATGCTGAGGCTCCTTGCGGTTTATAAAGAATAGATGGTATTTCTAAACCATCAAAACTTTCAAACCTTATGACCTCAGAGGAAACCATGCTCGCCTCATCTAGAGTTTCAAAAGAGCGAGCTACTAGCGATGATTCATCAAAATTTTTATTAGAAAAAAATAAATCACCAGGAGATGTATCTGATCCATAAACAAATGCATAGCTATCTTCTGCTCTTGATAAACTAAAGCCTTTTAATCCCTCAGATGGCAAGATCTCATTTGATAATTCAGAGTAATCATCAGCAGATAAAAAAACTAATTTGGTGCTAGCATCTTCGTTGATAAAGACATGAAGAGTATTGGTATTCTCATAAAAATTTGCACCAACGATATCCCAGGATGCGCTATAAACCTTTTTTTGCTCATTGGTAGTTAAATCTATCGACCATAATTGATTAAAATTATCGTCGTAGTTTGAGCTATATAATAAAGTGTTACCCATAAAGCTCAGAAAACTATTCTCAACTTTGTTATTAGTAATATTCAACTCAGAATCAGTGATCTGATCGTACAAAACAATTTGTGTTGAATAATTATTAACTGAGTTAGTCAAGACAAAGTACCTATCGCCATCACTTTTTGCTGTAACCTCATAAGCTGCATTATTTTGGTATAGCATCGATTTAGAATAATCATCTACAGAATATTTATATATATCCAAAGTTTTGGAATCTCGTTGATTTGAAGCTATATAAAAACTTAAACCATCAACACTGAAACCCAAAAATTTAGCTCTTGTATTCTCATAATCCGTTAGATCAATTACCTCACCTCCATCTTTCACAAAAATATGATTAAGCTCATCGCCTTGGTTATCTGCCTGAAGAATCACTCTATCATCAGAAGGAAAATAAGATAAACCATAAAAACTTTTTGTATCAGAGGTTGTTACTGGAATAAATTCTAATGTTTGAGTATCAAATTCATAAGCATTAGAAATGCCAGATTGATTATGATTAACTAAAAATCTTTCATCCGAAAGATTAAAACCGTAATGACTTCCAGAAAGTGAGTAATTTGTATAATCAAAAAACTCTTGTGCAGTTAAGGATGGTTTTTCACAGCTACTGGCGAAAATAGTTGAGATTAAAATTAGTAAGAGGTTTTTAGATTTAATGATTGGTTTCATTGTTCTCTCCAGGTCATGGGAATCTGTTGTTGTGGATTAAAGAGTCTTGAAGGACCAATTTCTGGGAACGCATAAGTTGCAGCAATGATCTCATCTTTTGTTAAAAAATTACTTGGAGTTAGCTGAAATACATCTAAGCCTCTAGCAATTTCAGTTGCATAAATATTGCCTTCATAAAAATATGCTGACCAATAACCACCTGTAACTAATTTTTCATCTGAAATTGGACCCCTATCAAAGTAAGCAATTTCAATTGGGTTTTCTGAATCAGTGAAATCAAGAACAGAGAGACCACCTTGATACCAAGCTTGGACCATTATGTCTTTGTTTGGTATGGGAACGATGGATCCGTTGTGAGCAACACAGTTTTCAGTTTCTTGTTGAGGTGCGCTCATCTTGTAATAAGACTTAAAGATTAGCTTACCGTCAACTATGTCATAAATAGCATTTGCCCCCCAATCTAAGGGATCCCAGGCTCTGCATCTTGGTCTACCACCACCACCCCATTCATCTGTGAAAACAACTTTTGTAGCATCATTATTAAACGTTGCTGAATGCCAGTAAGCAAAACCACTATCAGATACAACATCCATCCTTGTTGGGTTGTATGGATCGCTAATATCAAAAAGAATACCATTACCCGAACATGCACCAGCGGCTATTTGTGCAGATGGATACACCGTAATATCATGACACTGATCTGTTCGTGAGGTACGTTGGGTTTCATCACCATGATCACCGCCTCGCCATAAACCTGCTAATACCCCTGTTTCTTCATCAGCAAATACAGCTGGACTTTTGACAATGCGAGAATCAGAAGGATTATCAATAGGTATTTCAATAACATCAATTCTGAATAGAGCTGTTCGATTATCACCTGGAATGGCCTCAAAACATGTTTCTAATTCCTCTTGATCCCTAACCGAAGAAGTTCCAGAATTGTAAACAATAATATTGCCTTCTTTTGTTCTAGCATTTACAACAGAGTGAGTATGTGAACCACGGCAAGTTTGGACAATCCCTACTTGTCTAGGGTTTTGAGGATTAGAAATATCAAAAATTCTTATGCCTCTAAAACGGTCAGGCGATGGCTCAGAACCAGCACCCTGACGACCACAATCAATTCTGCCTCTAGTTTGCTCAACAGACATGATTAGCAAATGCTCAACAATGGACACATCACCTTGACCCCCGGGACAAATAACAGAAGAAAGCAACTCAGGCATTCCGTTATTTAATAAGGAATAGATGTTGAAGCCATGATAACTTCCTGTAACCAATAAATCTTGGCTAAAGGCCATGTCAGTGTTAGAAAAACTAAGCATTGGATACCTAGAATTTCTGGCTTTATCCTCTATCGTTTTAATTTCTTCGTCCTCATCTGCAGTTTCTTCAGCGCCATCCTCAACAAGTTTATTGGGGTCAAAGAAGCCATCAGGTTTTTTAAGGGAAATAAGTTTTTCTAAGTTTTTTATAGCTTCGTCTGCATGAAATAAACCTGCTGATAAATTAACTCGCGGATCATCAGATAGATTCGTTAATAAAATATTCATTCTTTCAATTTCAACAGATTGATCATTGTCTAGATCAGATACAAACTCATTAAGAACTTCATCATAAGTTGAACCTGGCTGATCATTTAGATGATCTACCATTTTAATAGCGCCTTCATGATGAGCTATCATTAAGCGAAGAAATAGTTCATCAAAATTTACACTTTCTGAATTAGATAATTCGTTAATCTGGTCTGGAGTTGCCATACCCATCATTTGCATATGGCTATGATGCATTGAATGCTGATGGCTCTCATCTCTTTCTTTGAGCCAAGATTGCATAAATAAAATTTCATCTTCTTGGGATGTTTCTATTTTTTTTGCAAGTTCAAGAATTGCTTCAGAATTTGTTCTCTCCGGCGCAAGTTTCGATAACACAAGAGCTTGTTTATGATGAGGAATCATTTGTTGCATAAACATCACATCATCATGCGTGTGAGAGGTATCAGCAATTTTAATAGCCGTGCTGGCATCAATCAATTGAGAGTCCTCACCTGGTAGTCCAGGCTGAATGATTACTGGAGCTGAAATAATATGATTGGATAAATTTATTAACAAAGTAATTGTTATAAATGATTTAAATTGTGGCTTTTTCATAGTTACTAATTATAGAGAAAAAAAAGAGGGCATAAAGCCCTCTTTTTATGAATTCTTCTTAAGAATTAGAAGTTAATCTGAAAACCACCTGAAATAGTTTGTCCAGGGAAAGCTGATGGATAAGCAGCAAGCTCACTATCATTCTCAGGACTTCTATCAAATAGGTTAGTAATTCTTAGATTTAACTTAATGTTGTCGCTGTGCGAGTAGACAATACCAGCTGAAGCTGTGTAATACCCATCAACATGGTTTTTCATATTGTTGCCAGCTCTATCAAGATATCTTGATGGTTGTTCAACTGAATCCCAGTCATCATCTAACATACCACCACCTCTATAGAATAGATCTAGGTATGAGTAGACTTTTCCAAGCTCCCAGTTAAATCTTGTAGTAGCTCGGTTTCTTGGATTACCAAATCCACCTAGCTCATCATCTTCATCAAAGCCTGTTGCTGAGAAGATGTCTTTGTCTTTTCTGTACCATATATGGCTAATACCAAATTCACCTAAGTCATAACCTACATCAATTCCAGCATAACCAAGAAGATCGGTTAAGTTTTTATCATATGAAACTTCGTAAATGTAAGTATCAAAAAGGTAATACGCCGCATTAACAACTCCTACGCTGTAAGCACCAGTTTTAGGTAGCTGACCACTTGGAAGTCTGTTAAACGCATCACAGAATTGATTGTTTGGATAGCTTGTTGAATCGTAACATGCTTCCATAACCTGAGTTAGGGTAAATGTTGTGATTGCATTTTGGATATCAAACTCAATGAAATCTACAGCAATTTGCAGTCCATCAACAATCTCATTAAAAGATGGTGAATAGACGATTCCGAATGAAGTAGTATCAGCTTCTTCGTTGAAAAGATTGATGTTACCACCAGATGTACCTCTAACTGAAGCATTTCCCGCTTGAGAAGAGAAGTTTGGATCTAGTCCTTCTGCAGCACAGTTGGCTGCTCTAGCTGCAGGATTAGGTCCTGAAATTAGATTGTTAGCATCACAAGGATCTGATGTAAAAGAACTACCTTGAAGCACTGGCTTAAATAACTCTCCAACATTAGGAGCTCTAACTGTAGATTGTGACTTAGCTCTGAAAGTTAAATCATCAATAATATTCCATGTTATGCCATATCCTTCTGTTGAATCTGAACCAGCTAGGGAATGATCAATTTCTCTGTAAGATAATGTTAAATCTAGAACTTGAACAAATGGTATATCCATATCTTCAGATATAAGTGGAACATATGCTTCCAAGTAAACATCATCAGAATCAAATTGCCCGCCCTGAGTACCATCGCCACCATTACCTGGCTCATACGCGATTCTTGTACCAGCAGCAAACCCAGAGTTGTATTCAGCTTTTTCAGTTCTGCTTTCGATTCCAACTAAGGCTTGAACTGAACCTGCAGGAAGTTCTGCAATAGCACCACTGATTTCAAAGTAAGCTATCTCTTGACTCATTTTAACTCTGTCAAAATATTGTGCCATTAAGTAATCAATCGCTTCGGGCGAAGCCATATTGGCACCAAATGGATTTAATGGAGCACAATCACCTTTAGCACCAAAAATTGAACCAGGCCATCCAGCAACTTCTAATTGACTGAAATCACCAGCTGTATAGTCTGAGTCATAATTCCATTTACAGTCGATTTCACCAGTTGCAGGGTTAATACCAGCATCAATTGCTAGATCAAACCTTGATCTGTTTAAGACTCTTTGATTACCGTTGATAGTAGATTGTCCTCTACTCATTCCAGCTTCCCACTCAAAATCTCCAAGGGAGCCATCAAGAGAAAATCTAAACATATCAGTATCATTGGTATTAACAGCAGGACTGTACAAATCAACCCACCATCTAGAAAAACCAAAAGTTGATACGCCTTCTGCAGCTAGGAATGACTGAGCATTAGCAGGTAAGAATGGGTTATCAGCTGACATTGTTAATGAAAGCTGTGGGTTACCAAATAAGCTATTAGAAATAAATGGCTGAGTAGCACCTTCTTGAGCGCTCATCTCATTTGTATACATTTCAAAATTAGCATTGATATTATCAGTAATTTCATAGTTAACGAAAAGGTTAATGTTTGTTCTTTCGATTGGATTTAAATATGGATCAGTATCAAGAAGTCTTACTCCTGCTCCACCATCAGACCAAACAACGTTACCCGTTGCAGTACCTTTAGCTTTAGGACCAAACGCTCCGCTACCATCAGTTGCGAAACCATAGTTTCCGTCATCTGACCAACCAGTACAATAAATACCAAAAGTATCACAATAATAAGGTAGGAAGAATGGGCCATTTGTAATGATTCCACCTTGATCAAGTCCATTCACAGCAAAATCTGTAAGAAGCTTACGTTGACCTGCAGGCCCGCCAACAGTGTCATAGAAACCAGCTCTGAAAAGCTGTCCGTTATCTTTAAGCTCTTTTAAAGTAATATGTCCAGTCTCAGCGTAATCTATATTAAGCGCAAAATTACCTCTGCCATCATCAAAATTGGCACCAAATAACATTTTTACACTTTTATTTTCTGAGATATCAGCAACATTGTTGTAATCATATTGCATTTTAAAACCTTCAAAGTCTTTTTTAAGCACATAGTTAACAACACCGGCAACAGCATCAGAACCGTAAACTGAGGCACCACCAACATTACTAACTTCAACTCTATCTAGTAACAATATAGGAATATTATTTGTATCAACCTGAAGACCGTCAGCTCCTGCACCACCCTGGGGAGAATTTGATGAAACAAATCTTCTACCATTGACCAATGTTAGGGTTCTTTGTGAGCCTAATCCAAATAGCGAGACAATATTTTGGCCAATACCACTTCCGGCTTGATATGCATCACCCTGAACTGAGTTAGCTAATCCAGCATTAGGTAGTTGAGCCACAGCATCACCAGCAGTAGTAATCAATCTGTTGGTAATCTCTTCACCAGTAATGGTAAAAATTGGCACATCAGAGTCAAAATTTGTTTTTGCAAGCTTTGAACCAGTAACAATGATTTCTTCAACATCACGCTCTTCAGCATTTTCATCTTGTGAAAAAACAGGAAGGGCAAATATAGCAGCAGCAACGGCTACCAGTGAAAAACGGTTTAATTTACTCATAGAAATATCCCTAAAATATTAAAAAATTTGCCTATTGTTACTTATTTGTCACAATTGTCAACTTTTTTTTAGGTATTTATAAAAGACATAAAAAAAGAGGGATATAAAATCCCTCTTTTAAATAAGCCCTAACTCAGATTAAAACTTAAGTTTGAACTGAGTTGTAACTGATCTGCCGAGTAAAGAAACTTGTCTTTCAGTTTGATATCTGCTTTCCGAACCATCATGGTCAAGCGGATTATTTACTCTCACTGAAAAACTCATGCTGTCATTAGGTCGATACACTAATCCAATGGTATCAAACCAGTAACTATCATACTCAGTGATAGGTTGGCCATTTTCGCCTAAGTATCTATCAGCTCTGATATCTGTTTGCTGCTTATTGATGTATCCACCATCAACAAAATCAGCTTGATAATATGCATAGAACTTATTGTAGCTCCAGCCAACACTTAAGTCCCATGACCATTCAGGATCACTAGCGTAACCAGTTTTATCAATTAAGTCATCAGGATCACCTGAATCAGCTATAAATCTTTGATCTTGCTGATAAGCTCTCCAAGATACATCAATATCTCCTAATGTACCCTCAGGCTGCATTAGCACAGTTGCAAAGTCCTGAGACCAGTTAGCTCTATAGATCCAGGTAGCAAAATCAATAATACCTGAGTTACCTGACCCAACTTGGAAGTCAAGAACTTGGCCATCAGCACCACGCTGGAAGTTATTACAGAAGTTATTTGGGTATGACGCAGCATCATAACAAGCTTCCATAAAATCAATTAGGCTAAAAGTAGTAACATAATCAGTGATTTTAATTTCAAGGAAATCAGCAGAAAATGTAAAATCTCCATATGGCGCTAAGAAGTCGTATGTTGGTGTGAAAACTAATCCATAAGATGTTGTTTCACCATTTTCATCAAGCAAGTTTGGGTTTCCACCTGAGCTTCCCTGAACAGTACCACCAGCAACAAAGCTTCTAAAGTCTGTTGGATCGATACCAGCTGCGATACAGTTTGCACGCCTATTGGCAGGGAAATCTCCATCATCAACATATCTGGTATCACATGGATCCAGAGCTTGTTGGAAGCTTGGATTTCTTGGTGAGTAAAGATCATCAATATTAGGTGACTTAGTTGTTGTTTGATCGGAGTACCTGATTGAAAAATCACTATTGATTCTCCAGAAGAGACTCAGTGCATCAACATCATAGGAGTTAGTTCTTAGAGTATTAGTATTTTCTAATTCACGGTAACCGTAATCTATTCTAACTTCTTCCGCAAAAGGCATGTCAAAGACCACAGGAATAGATAGTTCGATGTATTGTGACTCAACATCAAAGAAACCAGTTGTGCCTCTTGTTTGAGAGCCTCTTACCGCAACAGAGTATAAAGCCATTTGACTTGCATCATAACGAGCTTCTTCTTCTCTGATATCGTATCCAATAGCAAAATCAATTGGGCCAGCGGGAAGTTCTAACACAGGTATTTGACCTGCGAGGTTCCAGAAAAATGATGACTGGCTAAGTTTAGAACCCTCATTATCATAGGAAGAAAAGTATTCTTTTGCAGCATCGTTACTAGGGTTATTGAAACCAAATGGGTTATATGGGGCACAGTCTCCAACAGACCCAAGCCCAACACCACCACCATTTATCGCATCTGAGTAGAAATCATTGACTGCATCTGGATCTACTCCTGTAAAAGCAAGTTGATAATCTTCAACATAGTTAAATTTACAATCGATCTCGCCTGTAGCAGGATTAATGCCATAGTCTAAAGCTGCATGCAGTCTTGCATTAATTTGAATTGGCTGAGTGTTAAGGATTCTTGTTTCACCCCAACTGCTTCCAATATCATATTTCATTTCAGTATCAAGCAAGTCAAACTCACCCTCAAAACCTAGTGTATAAAACTGAGTGTTACTTTCATTTTCAAAGCCATCACCTCTTAGACCAGGAGATAACTCATTCCAAAGCTTTTGAACAAATAAAGTATCGCCAGGACCGTAGCCATTTGCATCTAAAATAGCTCTAGTGCCAGCTGTTAGATATGGGTCATTGTAGTCCATGTTTATGCTGTTTGATGGCGTATAACAAGTGCCGCCAGCATTACAGTTATCCCTATCAACAGCACCAAAATAGTAATCTGAATAATGTGCAGATGAAGAAGAGCCATCATCTTCAGCAAAGAATCTGTTGTTATAAATATCAAGGTACATTCTATGATTATCTGTGATGTCATATTTCACAAAGATGCTGACATTTTTTCTTTCAAAACCAGCTCTTAAGATTTTGTTATCTTGAATGTTGTAGATATTTGAGCCTCTAGTATAGTAATTTCTACCATATGGAACGCCTGGATCCATCTGCGCCATGTTACCTGGGCCATTAAAATAGTAGTAGTTACCATCATCCAATTGGCCGCCCCACCAGGCATCGGCACCAACTTCGTTATAACCCATTGTAGTAACTAAACCCTCACTTGGGTTAGAAACAAGAGTTGGGCATAAATGCAAGCCGTTATCACCAAAAGATCTTCTGCCTTCTGCATCAAGCAGCCCGTTGTAGTCCCAACCACTGCTCATTGCTTGCTCTACCACATCTCCTCGCTGCGCAAAAATGTCCTGAGAACTGTCTTGAGGATTTTCATAGAAAAGGCCTGCTTCACAATTTCTTATTCTGTCATTAGCTTGATCATAGAACACTTGACCACGATCCTCGACTTGAGCATTAATTACAATGTTTCCTCGACCATCCGCAAAGTTACCACCAATGGTAAAATTAAAGGAGCTATCTTCATCCATGCCCGCATAGTCGTAACCATTATAAGTAAATTCAGCGCCCTCAAAATCATCTTTTAAGATGAAATTAACAACACCTGCAATTGCATCTGCACCATAGACTGCAGCACCACCGACAGGAAGTATCTCAACTCTTTCAATTAAAGCTGTTGGAATATTATTTAAATCGACTGCTAGTCCAGAGCCAGCTCCACCAGTTGGAGACTGAGAGCCAACAAAACGTCTGCCATTAACCAAGGTTACAGTTCTACCAGAGTTTAAACCAAAATTAGAGGCGACTTGTTGTCCAGCACCAAGTCCAGCCTGATCACCAGATAACGAGTTTACAGAACCAACTCCCGGCACATCAGTTAGTGCTTCAGCTGCGTTGGTATAAGCTCGAATTTCATACTCTTCAC
Organism: SAR86 cluster bacterium AG-313-D11; assembly: GCA_003284215.1. Lineage (GTDB taxonomy): Bacteria > Pseudomonadota > Gammaproteobacteria > Magnimaribacterales > D2472 > D2472. Next base: position 135,479 of record QBVW01000002.1, read on the forward strand.
CAGAAATAATAGTAACAGGCTGTGCAAGTTCTAGAGGGTTTCTAGAAATCCTTGAACCTGTAGTAATGATCTCCTCAACTTGATCATCATCAACTTCAACTTGGTTATTATCTGTATCAGCATCCTGAGCAAAGACAGAAAGTGAAAAAATGCTTACTGCAAGTAATGCAAAAAGCGAGAATTTGGTAGATTTAAACATAGCAATTTTCCCTAATTTATAGTTATCTACCTTAATTGTTGCTTATTTCAAGCAAATGTCAAACTTTCAGCATTATTAATAAAAATTAAATTGGTAACTAGTCTTAATAATTTAGTATCATGTCATCAAATTTAGTCATCAAATGGTTTATCAATGCTAAACAATAAAAAAATCTTAATAGCAGGGCTAGCTAACAAACACTCTATAGCTGCCGGTATTGCCAGAGCAATGCATGCACAAGGAGCAGAATTAGCCTTCACCTACCAAAGTGAGCGCTTAAAACGAAATGTTGAAAAAATCGCAGAAGAGCTAGGTTCTTCAATCTTAATTGAATGCGATGTTGCGTCGGATCAAAGCATTGACATGATGTACAAAGAACTTAAAACACATTGGGGTTCGTTTGATGGTTTCGTTCATTCAATTGGCTATGCGCCTGCCAATGAGCTTGAAGGAAATTTCATTGATGCTGCGACAAGAGAAGGCTTCCAAATTGCTCATGATATTAGTTCTTACAGCTTCACCGCTATGGCAAAAGCAGCCAAACCCATGCTCAATGATAATGCAGCACTTTTAACCTTAACCTATTTGGGGGCCATACAGTCTCTACCAAACTACAATGTGATGGGCTTAGCAAAAGCTAGCTTAGAGGCAAATACTCGCTTTTTAGCAGCAGCATTAGGCCCTGATGGCATCCGAGTGAACGCTATATCCGCCGGTCCAATTAAAACTTTGGCTGCATCAGGAGTTAAGAACTTTAGAAAAATGCTCACAAGTTATGCAAACAGAGCCCCGTTAAGAAGACCAGTCACAACCCTCGAGGTTGGCAATGTGGCCGCATTTCTTTGCTCGGACTTAGCCAGTGGTGTGACAGGAGAGATTACCTATGTTGACGGAGGCTTTAATACTGCCGCTATGTCAATAGAGGAATACGTCGACTAATTAACAGCTGTTAAATTTTGCAAACGAACTTTTTTATTCTGCTTCATTGAATGATCCAAAAAACCATTGAATTGTTGGTTTAACAAATTATTATAAAATTCTTCATAACGAGAAACGCTTTCTCCAAGCTCATCAGCTGAAGGCACTATCTGGTTTGAGGATTGAGCCCAGTATCGATCACCATTATTAGCCTCATATGAAACTGTCTCACCTAATGCAGATTCAAATATTTCATTAATTACTTCAGGAGGCAATAATGAGCTAAATCTTTTCACAGATTTAAAGTTTTCCTTTGAAAAACCAGCTTGTGATGGAAGCATTGATTCTCCAACTAATATTTTTTCAGCATTTTTTGAAAATTCATCTATTAAGGAGTTTGCTTTTTGATCTCTCACCTCATCCATGACAATTCCCACAACATCTTCAAAGGCTTGAACAGCAGGTTGAATAGCTTGTGTCATAACAATAAAGCCGTAGCTGTTATCACTTTCGTATATTTCGATTTGGTTCGGCTTGAGATCCGCATCAAATAGCTCAGAAGCAGAAACTGCAGCAAAGTTATTTATCGAAACCTCATCAGCTGACTGCAACCCAGTGATTTGTATGGGAGATTTAGCAAACTTAGCAAGATCATTTAAGGTTCCACCTTCAAGCACAAGAGATTCAAGTTCCAAAAAGTTGTCCTGCATGAGTGCCAATGCCTCAGCATCAATCAGCTCATCTTCTAATTCTTTCTCCATTTCAGCTTGAGTTTTTATAGAAGGCTTCAAAATCTCAGTTAGTTTAAGAATGTGTAGTGAGTCTTCTAACTCAATCACCTGAGATGTTTCATTTAAGCTCATGCTTAAAATAGCCTCCTCAAACTCTTGAGGAAATGCATCGCCAGATGATAGCCCTAAATCACCCTGATTGTCTTTTGATGCAAGATCTTCGCTTGATGAGGCAACAAGATCTTCAAATGATATTTCGCCTGATTGAAGCATTTGGTAGTCTTGAGAAATTTTAGAGCGAGCAGCCTCCTCGTTTTCATAATTGTCCTTTTCAATCATATGATGTGAAATTCTGTTTTGTGTTAACTGATTTGCATCCTTTAAGTAATCTGCATAGGCTTCAGCAATATAATTTTCAGGGATTGCAACTTGATCTTTGAATTCTTCGTAGGTCAAGACAATATAAGAGAAGTCTCTTTTTTCTTTAGATAAAAATAAAAAAGGATTGGTATTAAAAAATACTTCAGCTTCTTCCATAGAGGCATCTTGAGAATTGATTAAAGGCTTTTTATCAATTTTTACAAAATTGATATCTCTTGAGGTTTCTAGCATCGATGCTAAAGCATCTAAATTGTCTTGAATAGGAAAAGCGATTGAACTCATGGCACCAAACATTCTCTCAAGAGCGATGCTCTCTTGCATCAGTGCAAAATAATCATCAGGAGTCCAACCATTAGCCCTGATGGTTGATTCGAAAATCGTCTGATCAAACCCTTGATCACCTTGAAATGCATCCATTTGAATGACTTCTTTTTTAGCTTCTTTTAAAGAGACACTCAAACCTAAATCTTTTGCCTGAGAGAACATAATTTTTTGATTAATCACTTCATTTTTAATTAGCTCTAAAGAAACGCTCTCATCAAGATCTTCTAAAGTAAAATCTTCACCATAAATCGTTTTCAATCTTTGAGTTACTTGGCCGCTGGCTATATTTACGTCCAACTGAGTAACAGGCTCACCATTAACCGTTCCATAACTTGTAAAGGTAGTTCCAAAAGAAGTTGAGCCAAAAAAAACAAAGGGTATAGCTAATAAAATTGCAATAACTATAAGCCTTTTACCAGAAAGAAAGGTTCTGAGCATCTCTAACATTTAATTTTCATCCTTTAAAAAATTAACAATGATACATAAAAAAAGGGTGCATATGCACCCTTTTTAAAAAGACTTGTTAAATAAAAATTAATTAAGAATTTTTAACTTTATCTTTAAGACCTTTACCTGCTTTAAAGCCAGGAACTTTTGATGCTGCTATATGCATAGCTGCACCTGTCTGTGGATTTCTTCCCTCTCTGGCAGCTCTGTGTCTGACAGAAAAAGTTCCAAAGCCTACAAGTGAAACTGTATCCCCTTTCCCAAGCGCATCACCGATAGAATCTAAAACCGCATCAACAGCTCTTCCAGCTGAAGCTTTGGTAACGTCTGCTGATGAAGCAACTGCGTCTACTAAGTCTGATTTATTCATTGAATTCTCCTCTGGTTTGTTAAAGTACTTAGGTCTATCAAAAGCTATCAAGCTTCAAATGTCAAGCACTAAAACCTATCCTAATGGGGATTTCTTGAGCTTGAACGTATGTTTGGGGATTTGGTTTTATTGATATTTTTGCCAGTACCTTTTTTAGTCAAGGGTTTTGGTTCTGATGTAAGTGCATGAGTTATGGCTTCATCAACCCATCTGATCGGCAGAATTTCAAGCGCATGAGTAATTTGAGAAGGTATTTCTCTAAGGTCTGCAGCGTTATCTTCAGGAATAATAACCCTTTTGATTCCACCACGCTTTGCAGCTAGTAGTTTCTCTTTCAGGCCACCAATCTTTGTAACCTGGCCATGCAAAGTAATTTCACCAGTCATGGCAGTATCAGAGCGAACTGGAATGCCTGTAAATACTGAAATTAAAGCTGTGCACATTCCAACACCAGCGCTAGGACCATCCTTTGGGGTTGCACCGTCTGGTACATGAATATGAACGTCATACTTCTCATAAAAGTTACTTGGTATCCCAAGTTTTTCTGACCTAGATCTAACAACTGTTAATGCGGCTTGAATTGATTCTTGCATAACATCACCCAGTGAACCTGTTTTAATCACCTGACCTTTTCCAGGAACATATGATGATTCTATGGTTAAAAGCTCACCACCAACCTCAGTCCACGCCAAGCCAGAAACCTTACCAACGATATCTTCAATGTCAGCTTGGCCAAACTTAAACTTTTGAACGCCACAATATTTTTCAAGATTTTTAGGAGTAATATTGATAGAGCTTTTAGTTTTTTTAGGATCAGCTAAGACCCGCTCTTTAACTGACTTTCTAAATATTTTTGCAATCTGCCTTTCGAGACCCCTGACACCAGCCTCTCGAGTGTAATACCGCACTATATCTAAAATTGATTTATCGCTTAACTTAACCTCTTTGTCATCTAACCCATTTCGTTCAAGTTGCTTTGGAATTAAGTATTGCTTTGCAATATTTAATTTTTCATCCTCAATGTAGCCTGGCAATCTAATTATTTCCATGCGATCAAGCAGTGGACCTGGAATATTTAAACTGTTTGCTGTGCAAACAAACATTACTTCTGAAAGATCGAAATCAACCTCTAGGTAGTGATCAGAAAAAGTATTATTTTGCTCAGGATCTAAAACTTCTAATAAAGCAGATGCAGGATCGCCCCTGTGATCCATGCCCATTTTATCAATTTCATCCAACAAAAATAATGGATTTTTAACTTCTACTTTCGAAAGTTTCTGAATGATCTTGCCAGGCATAGAACCAATGTAGGTTCTTCTGTGACCACGAATCTCAGCTTCATCTCTCACCCCACCTAGAGACATCCGAGCAAATTTTCGATTAGTTGCTCTTGCTATAGATTTACCAAGGGATGTTTTGCCGACACCTGGTGGACCAACAAGACATAGTACAGGAGCCTTGAGTTTTTTAACTCTTTGCTGAACAGCAAGATATTCTAAGATTCTTTCTTTGACCTCATCCAAGCCAAAATGATCTTCGTTTAAAATCTCGGTTGCTGAACCTAAATGAGACTTAACTTTGCTTCTTTTTTTCCATGGAATCCCAGTCAGCCAATCTAAATAAGAGCGAACCACAGAAGCTTCAGCGGACATGGGTGACATTTGCTTAAATTTAGTAAATTCATTATTAGCTTTTTTTAAAGCTTCCTTTGACATTCCTGCTTTTGAAATGCTTTCCTCTAATTGTGTAAGCTCATCACCCTCTTCACTAATGTCTCCCAATTCTTTTTGTGCAGCTTTGATTTGCTCATTCAAGTAATACTCTCGTTGAGACTTTTCCATTTGACCCTTAACTCTATTTCGAATTCTTTTATCAACATCCATTACATCTAATTGAGACTCTATATAAGCAATCAAAATCTCAGCTCTTAATTGAAAATCAGCTGTTTCAAGAATTTCTTGCTTTTGTTTGATTTCCATAGGTAGATGACCAGCTATAGAATCAATAATTCTAGATAAGTCATCCAAAGCGTCAATGGAGGCTAAAACCTCTGGAGCAATTTTCTTTGTAATTTTAATAAAATCATGAAACTTTGCTTTGATAAATCTTGAAAGGTTTTCCCCATCTTTAGGGTCAATTTTTGACTCAGCAATAAGGCTGACTCTTACTTTAGAAAATTTATCATCAGATTCTAAAGATTGCATTTGAGCCCTATGAGAGCCTTCAACCAAGACTTTGACAGTGCCATCGGGCAATTTAATTAATTGTAAAATATTCGCGATGGTCGCAACTTTATATAAATCATCGAATAAGGGTGCGTCTAACGAACCATCTTTTTGAGCCGATAAGATAATTTTCTTTTCACTCGCCATGGCAGCATTTAATGCATTGATAGATTTATTTCTTCCTACAAATAAAGTTGAAACGACTCCTGGAAAGACAACAACATCTCTTAAAGGAATGAGGGGTAGATCATATTTAATAGTAGCCATATAAATATAATGAGGGGGAATTAATTAAATTCAACCAGCTGATGAACTTTTTTTCTTAGCAGACTTATAAACCTTGATAGGATCGGTTGCATGCAAAACAGAGTTCTCATCTACGATCACTTTTTCTAAATCAATATTTGGAAGCTCAAACATTGTATCCATTAACAGTTCTTCCATGATAGATCTTAAGCCACGAGCACCTGTTTTTCTTTGTAAAGCTTTTTTAGCGATTTCAAGCAAAGCTTCGGTTCTAAAATCTAATTCAACCTCATCGATATCAAATAGATATTTATATTGATTAACCAAAGCATTCTTCGGCTCTTGAAGAATTCTCACTAAGGCTTCTTCATCTAATTCATGAAGCGTTGAAATAACAGGTAGCCTGCCAACAAATTCTGGTATCAAACCGAATTTAACCAAGTCTTCAGGTTCAAGTGTCTCCACAATGGAAGATACGGATGCTTGAGTATCTTTTACAGATGCTCCAAAGCCAATCCCAGATTTGTCAGTACGGTGTTTGATGACTTCATCAATCCCAGAAAAAGCACCTCCGCATATAAATAAAATATTTGATGTATCGATTTGAATAAATTCTTGTTGTGGATGCTTCCTGCCACCTTGAGGAGGAATGGACGCAACCGTTCCTTCAATAAGTTTGAGTAACGCCTGTTGAACCCCTTCTCCAGAAACATCACGCGTGATGGAGGGATTGTCTGACTTTCTTGCAATCTTATCTATCTCATCTATGTATACAATTCCAAGGGCTGCTTTGTCAGGATCATAGTCACATTTTTGTAAAAGTTTTTGAATAATATTCTCAACATCTTCACCAACATAGCCAGCTTCTGTAAGAGTTGTTGCATCAGCAATAGTAAATGGAACGTTTAAAACTCTTGCCAGTGTTTGGGCTAAAAGTGTTTTTCCGCTTCCGGTAGGCCCAAGCAGTAAGACATTACTTTTTTGTAATTCTATATCATCCTTGGAAGCGTTAGATCTCAGACGTTTATAGTGATTATAGACTGCAACTGAAAGAGTTTTTTTAGCTTTTTCTTGCCCAATGACATAATCATCAAGTTGATTAAAAATTTCTAACGGAGATGGTAAAACCTCAAGAACCTCCTCATCATTAGCCTTTACTTCTTCCTCGATAATATCATTACAAAGATCTACACATTCATCACAGATGTAAACACTCGGTCCAGCTATGAGCTTACGAACATCCTCTTGGCCTTTGCCACAGAATGTACATGTCAGTTTAGTGTTATCTTTATTTTCCATTCGTGGAGGGTCTACTCTCTAATATTTCATCAATTATGCCATAGGTCTTGGCTTCCTTAGCATTCAAAAAATTATCTCTATCAGTGTCCTGCTCAACTTTCTTTAAAGTTTTACCAGTGTGCTTAGCCAATATCTCATTTACTTTATGTTTGACCAAAAGCATTTCTTTAGCATGAATTTCAAAATCAGAAGCTTGACCCTGAAAACCGCCCAGCGGTTGATGAATCATTATCCTGGAATTTGTTAATGCAAATCTTTTTCCTTTTTCTCCACCAGCAAGTAAAAGTGACCCCATGCTTGCAGCCTGACCAATACACAATGTTGAAACTTCTGGAGCAATAAATTGCATCGTGTCATATATAGCTAATCCTGAAGAAATTACACCTCCAGGAGAGTTAATGTAAATACTAATATCTTTTTCAGGATTCTCTGATTCTAAAAACAGAAGTTGAGCAACAACTAAGTTAGAAATGTAATCATCTATAGGACCAGATAAGAATATAATTCTCTCTTTTAAGAGTCTGGAATATATATCAAAAGCACGCTCCCCTCTCGGAGTCTGCTCAACAACCATGGGCACTAGGCCAGAATTTATTTTTTCCATAATTTATTTATTAGCTAGTTCTGAAAATTTTATCACCTTAACTTTAGATTTAAGGGCAGAATCTAATTTTTCAATAAGCAAATTTTCTAAAATTACCATCCTATACTGATCAAGTTGTTGAGGTTGGCTTTGAATCCATGATCTAAATTGCTCAGCATCTTTATACTTTTCAGCTTCCTCATCAATAAAATTATTTAAATCCTCTTCCTTTACCTCAAGTTCATATTTTTGGAGCAAGGCTGAAAATAAAAGATCTAATCTGACTCTTTTTTCAGCATTTTCTTTAAACTCACCAACTGGAAAAAGGTCTTCAGGAGCATTTTCAACTGTTTGGCCCATTCGCATTAGTGAATCCTTTCGCATTAACTCAGCTTGTTCGCTAACCGTTGCATTCGGAACCTTGAAATCGTTGCTTTGCAGTAGCGTTTCATAAATAGATTCTTTGGTAAGCGATTTTTCTTGTTGCGCTATTTCACCCTCCATACGTTTTGAGATCTCTAAGCGAAAACTGCTCTCATCAGAAACATCTTCCATGGCCAACTTTTCAAACAGATCTTTATCAATCGTAGCTTTGTGCATCTCTTGAACTTCATTAACAACGATAAAGAATTCGGTCTCTTGCCCTGCTAAGTCTTGTTTAAAATAATCTTCAGGAAAGTGTGTTTTAAATGAAAAATTTTCTCCAGACTTTTTCCCAAGCAAGTTATCTTCAAACCCCGGGATCATAGATTTCGAGCCTAAAATCAATTTAAAATCTTTAGATTCATTTCCCTCAAAACCCTCGCCATCAATTTTTCCTTCAAAATCAATAACCACCTGATCTTTTTCCTCAGCAGCTCTTTCAACTTTTTGCCATTCGCAATACCTTTCTAAAATATCATTAATTGCCAAATCAACATCTGAGTCGTCCAAGGTAATCTCAGATTTTTCAAAACTTTTCCATCGAGAAAGCTTTGGTTTAACCTCAGGAAAAACTTCAAAGATTGCTGAATAAGAAATAGGCTTTTTAGCATCCTCATTCTCGATGCTAATTGCAGGTGAAGATGCTGGTTTAATTTTTTGCTCTTGCAGTTCTTTTGGATAACTTTCCTGAATCAGCTCATTTAAAACTTCATAGTGGATGGAATCTCCATAACGCTGTTTAAGGACATCATCAGGAACATTGCCTTTTCTAAAACCATCAAGCTTTGCAGTAGATTTAATTTTTGAAAGCTTGTCAGTATATTTTTTTTCATAATCCTCAACCGGAACTGAAACAGTCAACTTGCGCTCTAAATCTTTAAGTTTTTTTATTTTACTAGTCATTTTATTTATCTAATTTTAATGGGGCGAGCGATGGGGTTCGAACCCACGGCCTCCGGAGCCACAATCCAGCGCTCTAACCAACTGAGCTACGCCCGCCAAGAAACGAAACATTATAGATGCAAATAAGAATCTACGGAAAGATATTTCCATTATTCTTTGCAGGGTCCCATAGCTCATACTTTTGCATAGCTTGAGCAAAAAGGTCGCTCTTTTCAAAATAATCCAATAAGTTAATAACATTGGGGAATTTTTGAGCAAAGAACCAATTCGGATTAGCAATTCTGCATTGTCGAATAAATGGAAGAATTGCAATATCTAAAAGACTAACTTGTTTACCAAAAATCCAGGGTCTGGGATCAATCTTAGACTCAAGACAATCAAGAATAATCTTGCACTCTTGCCGATGTAATTTTGGATCTTCACCATACCGTGATGCATATTTATATCTATCTAGATGATATTTAAATTTAGTATCAAATAAATGAATGAGTTCTGCAGAAAATATTTCCTCAGCTGCTGAGTATGAATGAACATTGGAAATATGTGTTTCCATAGCCCAAGAAATAATATCTAAACTTTCATCCAAAACTCTATCTTGGAATTGTAAAACTGGAACCGTTCCCTTCGAGGAGATTTTTAGCATCTCTTCAGGTTTATTTTTGAGTAAGATTTCTCTTAATTCACATTTTTTTGAGGCCAATATCAATGCCATGCGGGCGCGCATAGCGTAAGGACATCTTCTAAAGCTATAAAGTATTGGCAAAGTCATTTTTTATTTAAATGGTTTGATCATCCTATATGTTTTTTATTTCTGAGCTTTGCTAAGTCAATCTGTTTTTGTCTTTCAGCATAGCGTTTTTTTTGATCAGCAGTTTTATTATCAAAGCAGTTCGGGCAACTGATGCCTCTTAAAAATTTAATAGATTGCTTATCATCTTCTGTTATAGGCATTCTGCATCCATGGCACATATCATATGAGCCAACGTTTAACTTATGGTCAACCGACACGCGATCATCAAATACAAAACATTCTCCTTGCCAGAGGGATTCCTGCTCATGAACTGTTTCAATGTAGTTTAAAATGCCGCCTCTTAAATGTGAAACATTTTTAAACCCTTGCTGCTTCATCAGTGATGATGCTTTTTCACAACGAATTCCGCCAGTACAAAACATAGCAATTTCAGTATTTTTATCTATGCTCTTATCCAAGTTATTAACCCAATCCGGGAATTCTCGAAAATTTGTTGTTTCTGGCTGAATTGAGTTCTCGAAACTTCCAATTGCATTTTCATAAGTATTGCGAGTATCAATAACTAACACATCTTTTCTATTAATTAATTTATTCCAATCTTCTGGTTCGACATAATCTCCCACTTGAAGAAGAGGGTCAGCTTTTTTATTTCCAATGCTTACTATTTCATCTTTAATTTTAATTTTTAACCTTGGAAATGGCTCTATTGAAGCAAATGAAATCTTAAAATTTAATTCATTAAATAATTTTTTTTTCTGCAAAAAAAGTTCAAATTCATCCATCGACTCATTTGATCCAGCTAGTGTTCCATTTATTCCCTCTGTAGCCAGTAGAATTGTCCCCTTTACTGACAAAGACTCTAAGAGTTTTCTGAGACTAGATTGTAATTCTTCCAAATTTGTCATTGGAGTGAATTGGTAAAATGCAGCAATTTTAAATTCTTGATTTTTCATTTATTTTTATTAAAAATATTTTGTCTAACGATTATAAAAAAATGAATCAATTGCATTGTGATCTAAAGTCTCTTGTTGCAGATCATTGATTAAATAACTTCCATCACTTTTTCGGAACATATATGAACAATATTGAATTTCATCGAGCACTAAATCAACCTTCATGTAATATAAAATTGTCTCGCATTTATCGATCCAGATAAGATTTTTGCTTGCTTTAATTGATTTAACTTCGTTAATAAGAGGATTTGAAAAGTAGAAATCAAATCTCATCTCCTCTATATCAAATTCATCATTGAACAAGATTAATATTGGTAACTTGGTTTGTCTCGATCCAAAATTTATAACTTTATTTTTAAGAACTACCTCAAAATTATTATTAATCTGCGGAAAAGACCACAGCAATAAAATATCTTTTTTATAAGACTCAACAATACTTTCTATGGACAAATCACTCTCAATTAAACTGGATTCAAAAAATAAATTTCTCCCGAATCCTAAACCTTTTGTATGAGATCCCATGACACTGAGAACCGTAGGTGCGATATCAAAAACAGTGCCAGGTTTAGAAATTTTCTTTGAGTTAATACCTTGATCAAAAATCAAAAATAAGTTTTTTCTATCACCCATCTCAAGCATTGAGGTGGCTGTGTTTTTCAACGCTAGGTGATCAGAAGTTACAACAAGGGTGGTATTAGCATATGCTGGGCTTAACCTTAGGTTATCTATAAATTTTCCAGCTAACTGATCAGCGCAGTGAACAGCATTTAAAATAGGATTTTTTCCATCTTGGTAGATTAACCCTTCGCATGAATTAGAGATGTAGCCATCAGGATGATGTGTATCTAAAGTTAAAGCAAAAATACCAAATGGATTCTCGCTCCCATTAAGTTTATTATATCTCTCTGTCAATACTTTATAAAGATCATCATCATAAAGACCCCATGGAGATAATGATGAATTACTGACGATTTTATGAAGTTTTTGCAAGCCCTCAACAGTCTTAAACCCATGAGAGTTATAAAATTTACCCTTGCCCCCAAAATCAAGATTTGAACCTCCAAGATAATTTAAGTCATATTGATGTTTGGTCAAAATGTCTCCCAAGCAATTAGCCAATGGAAGAAATAGATCCATTCCCGACATTGAATTTCCTCTATAATTAGGAACAAGTAAGGGAATTCCACATTGAGATGCAACCATGCCAGCAATAGTCCAATTAGTTGATTTTGGTGAATGAATATTCGTAAAACTTACAGCCTCCCCTTCCAGTCTTTTTAAATTTGGAGTTAAGCCTGGGAAAATTGATTCATCAAAATATGTTCTTTCAAATTGCTCCAGATACAAATAAATAATATTTTTCTTTCTATTTAAAAATGTTTGCTCGTTTGCTCTAACAAAGAAATTTTGATTAGAGATTTCTACTTTCAAATTGTCTCCACCAGTTTTAAAATACAGTTTATGCAAGTCTTGAAAGAATGGATTTATCACAAGGCTGGATATCAGAAAAATAGGCAATGCATAGTAAAAAGAAAGAAGAAAATTTTTAGTCTTAAAATCTTTGATGAAAAAAATAAAAATTAATACAAAACAGACAAATATATAGGTTACTAGCAGAAAAATTGGTGCTATGTAATCATGAATTCCAAAGCCAGTAATACCAAAATAAAAATGATACAAAACTGCATCATTAACCCCATCTCCAGATAGAAAATCTAGAAATAAATAAAAACCAAGGGATATCAGATTAATTAGGATTAACAGTAGGTATATCGCCCTTACTCTTCTTTGGTGCACGGCTTGTGTGAAGACCAATGAAATGATTGAAAGGCTTGTAGAAAAAATAAAAAACATTTCTTAAATTAAGTGGCGCGCCTGAAGAGATTCGAACTCCTGACCCACGGTTTAGAAAACCGTTGCTCTATCCAACTGAGCTACAGGCGCACTGGTCGGGGTAGTAAGATTCGAACTTACGACCACTCGCTCCCAAAGCGAGTGCGCTACCAGACTGCGCTATACCCCGAGACGAGTGATCTTAAAGTTTTAAGGTTAAATAATCAATCTCCATTGCATAAAAATTTAATGATGAGAAAATGCTTGCATGTCATCACAAATTTTAGATGGGAAAGCACTTGCTAAGTTGGCTGAAGAGGACATAAAAGCAAGTGTCTCCAAATTAAAAGAAAATAGCATTACTCCAACATTGGCAACGATTTTAGTAGGTGTAGATCCTGCATCAGCAACCTATGTAAAAATGAAGCAAAATGCTTGCGCCAGGCTTGGTATGGATTCAATAGCAGTTGAGCTAGGTAAAGAGACTACAACCGAAGAGTTATTAGAAGCTATAGGAAGACTAAATCGAGATACTAAGGTTCATGGCATATTATTGCAACATCCAGTGCCATCCCAAATCAATGAGCGTGAATGTTTTGATGCAATAAATGTTGAAAAAGATGTTGATGGAGTGACCTGTATAGGATTTGGTCAAATGACTATGGGAGAGGAGGCATTTGGTTCATGCACACCAGCTGGAATCATGCGCATGCTAGAGCATTATAAAATTGAAATTTCTGGTAAAAATGCAGTTGTAGTTGGCAGAAGCCCTATTCTTGGAAAACCCATGGCCATGATGCTATTAAATAAAAATGCAACCGTTACCATTTGTCACTCCAGGACAGCAAATCTTCAAGAATATGTTAAAAATGCTGATATATTAGTCGGAGCAGTTGGAGTGCCTCGTCTGATTAAAAAAGACTGGATTAAAAATGGAGCTGTGGTCATTGATGCTGGCTATCATCCTGCAGAGAAATGTGGTGATATTGATCTACAAGACATTGACTCTATTGCTTCTGCGCATACTCCCGTTCCTGGAGGAGTTGGTCCCATGACGATTAATACATTAATTCTTAATACGTTGTTGGCTGCTCAAAAATTAATTTAGCATGTCGAACCTCCCCTTAGTTGTTGGTTACGGTGGGATTAATGCAGCTGGAAGGTCAATCTTTGATTTCTCTCATCAAAGAATGTTATTCGATAGTGTCCCCATAGAAAAACAAAATGAGGTGTTGCAAAGTCTTGGCCACCTAATGGGAACCAATAAAAAAGAAAAAATCTTAAACAAAACTCTGCTTAGAACGATTGATGACGATTTCTTTGATAACCATAATTTTAGATCGCCAAAATTACCGACTTTAGCTGGAGGTCAACTGCCCTCGGGATTTAATCCTGCTAAAACCTATAACTCAAGGCAACACCCACGCAGTCTTGCAATGACTGTCTTTGGTTTATCTGATGCTGTAATGAGTCTTGGTTTGCCATGGGAGGAAATTTTATCAAAAGTGCCTCGACAAAAAATATCATGTGTCTCTGGTTGTGCTGTTGCTCAAGCTGATAAATATGGGATGGGAGGAATGTTTCAAGCACCTTTAGCCGACTCTAGAATTACAAGCAAACATATGGCCATGTCGCTAGGAGAAGGTAGCGCAGATTTTGGTCATGCGTATATTTTGGGCAGTATGGGCTCTACAGGAAATTACACAGGTGCATGCGCAACTTTTCAATACAACCTGAAGCTTGGCATTTCGATGATTCAATCAGGGGAGTCCTTGATTAGTATCGTTGGCGCAGCCGAGTCAGGTATTGTCCCTGAAATATATGAAGCATTTTCTGCCACCAAGGGTTTAGCAGAAGATGTGAATCTCTTAAAGTTACAAGAAAGACTTGGTGAAGACTTTGCTGAACCTAATCATAGAAAAATCTGCAGACCTTTCGGTGAGAATATTGGTATGAGTTTGGGAGAATCTGCTCAGTTTGTAATTTTGATGGCAGATAGTCTCGCTATTGAGCTCGGGTTAAATATTTATGGTGCAGCCTTATCAAGCCATATTCATGCTGATGGTTATAAGAAATCCATCTCTGGTCCTGGAGCTGGGAATTATTTAACAGTTGGAAAAGCTTTTAACGAAATTAATAAGCATTTTGGTAAAGATGCTTTAAATAAAACTTTTTTTCATGCGCATGGAACTAGCACTCCTCAAAACAGAGAAAGCGAATCTCATATTATCTCTAGCCTGTCTAAGGCCTTTGGTATTAAATCTTTACCTGTCACTGCTATTAAATCTTATCTCGGTCACTCTCTAGCTGCTGCAGGCGGGGATCAAATGATCAGTTCGCTGGGAAGTTGGAGAAATAATCTAATTCCAAGTATTGCCTCTACTCCAAAGCTCGCTGACAACGTCTACAGTGAAAACGTAAATTTTTTATTGGAAAATTTAGAATTTGAGCACAATGATTTTGATTTTGCTGTTTTAAATGCAAAAGGTTTCGGCGGTAACAATGGCAGTGCTTTGCTTGCCTCTCCATCAAAAGCAATGCAGCTATTGCAATCAAAATATTCACAAAATCAGCTAAATAAATATCACAAACAAAAGCAAGGAATAGATGAGCAATTGCTAGAAAATAAAAATAGAATTCTTCAAGGGGAAATGAAGTCTAGGTATATTTTTGGAGAAGATGTCATAGATGGTATTAATGATTTTGAGGTTGAATCACATCAAATTACTAATAAATTAAATGATGAAAAGTTTTACCTTGAATCCACTCTGCCTTATAAAGATTTTTTTAAAACCAAGTAAAAATACCTATATCACCAAAAATGGTACATATAATTATTAAAATTATAGGACAAAGAGATGGGTCATACCTTAAAATAAAGACTTATCCGCGTAAGGAAGGAGAAAAGGTACATGTCATATGACAAAACAAAAACTGATCCTGCTCTAGGGCAAAGAGTTCACAAACATTTGGTTTCGGTGGGAGTCGAAACTCCAGTTATTGATAATGGCTTGTCGCGTAAAGAAAAAATTGACAAGATCGAAGGTCACTTTGATGAGATTGTCTCAACTTTAGGCCTTGATTTAAAAGATGATAGCTTGATGGATACCCCAAAACGCGTTGCTAAAATGTATGTAAACGAAATCTTTTGGGGGCTAGATTACGATGCATTTCCTAAAGCGACTGTGGTTGAAAACAAGATGAATTACAATGAAATGATCGTCGAAAGAAATATTTCAGTGCAATCTAATTGCGAACATCACTTTGTTGTCATTGACGGTCTGGCAACGGTTGCATATGTACCCAAGAAAAATGTACTAGGTTTGTCAAAAATTAATCGTATAGTTGAATACTTTTCTAAAAGACCTCAGATCCAAGAGCGCTTAACTGAGCAAATATATCACGCACTCTCCTTTATACTAGATACAGAAAATGTAGCAGTAATGGTTGATGCACAACATTATTGTGTTAAATCGAGGGGTGTTGAAGACACTGGCAGCTCAACAATAACAAGCCGACTAGGCGGCAGTTTTAAAGAACATCCTGAAGTTCGAGCAGAATTTTTATCTCTGCTTAAGTTGTAGGTTTATCTGTCTGATCCTCGTCTAGGTCAGCTTCTTCAGCTTCTACTTCAACAAGCTCTGCCTCTTCATGAGAGTCTGAAACTTCAGAATTACCCTTGAATGGCCAAGGCTTAGAATCTGTATTAAAACTAAGGAAGTTCAACGAATCATTAAAAAATTCTTGTAGCCAATTATTTGCAGATTTAAGTTGGTCATTTGTATTCGATGTGAACAGATAAAAGAAAGATTGAAGTATTGCTAAAATTATTAAAATGTTTACAACAGCATTGATTGCAAATGAATAGATGACCATGAAAAAAAATCGTTTCCACTTTTTTAAATCTAATAGTTCGTCTTTGTTTATGTCATTCATAATTCTTTTCCTTCCTTATAGGTAAATTCTACATCAACTTCATTAGGGTGATCGAGCAAATCCTGGATTAATTGATCTGCTGATACATTAGAATACAAGATGTCGTATAACGAACTTACCAACGGCATGCTCACATTCATTTTCTTTGCCTCTTGGTAGACCACTTCAAGTGTCTTTGCTCCTTCAGCAACTTGTCCAACTTTGTCTTTTGCATCTACTAAAGAAAGATCTTCAGCAATTAATTCACCAAGCTGAAAGTTTCTTGACAGCTTTGAGGTACATGTTGCCATTAAATCACCCATGCCTGCCAAGCCTAAAAACGTGATGGGGTTTGCTCCTTTGGCTACAGCAAATCTGCTCATCTCCGCCATGCTTCTGGTAACGATAAACCCTAAGGCATTTTCTCCAACCAGTTTTGCATGAGCAATACCACAACAAATAGCATATATATTTTTTAAGGCTCCAGCCAATTCAACACCTTGAATGTCTTGACTAGAAAAAACCTTAAAAGTTTTTGAGGACAGCATTGATTTAATTTCAAAGGTAAGACTCTCATTCTCAGAGGCGATCACGGTTCCTGCTACCTTTGCTTCAGCTATTTCCTTGGCAAGATTTGGACCACTGAGTGCACCAATTCTATTGCCTATAATGTGCCCTAGGTGCTGATCAATAGTGTCTGTCATTGTTCTAAAGGGCTGAGACTTAATCCCTTTTGTGCAAGAAATGACGTTTACAGAGGGACTAATGAGTGGTTCAAGACGAGAAATAACTTCCTCAAATATGATGCTAGGAGTAGCGACTAAAATATATTCAGAATCACTGACCACCAAAGCCAGATCATCATCAGCAGTAATGTTATCTGACAACTTTAATTCTGGATGATAGGTTGCATTGGCTCCCTCAGAATTGATCCTCAAAGCCTGTTCAGCATCACGAACCCATAAACGAACCTCATAACCATTTGAGGCAGCAATGTTTGCTAAAACTGTGCCGAAGCTCCCACCACCGAGAACTGCAACTTGTTTTTTAGCTGTCATTTATCCTAGGTATTTATCTAATTGTCTAAGATATTTAGCAGGGTCTTTTGGTGATCCACCCTCTGCAATAATCGCATAATCAAATAAGAATTCAGCAAAATTAGAAAACTCTTTACCAGACATATTGCCTAATTTCTTGATAAGTTTATGTTTTAAATTAACCTCAAAAACTGGCTTTGACTCATTGAAAGTTTGCCCAGATGCTTCCAATATTCTTTTAAGCTGGGCGCCTGGTTCATCCTTAGAAAGTACCAAGCAAGCTGCAGAATCAACAAGACGCGAGCTCGCAATGACATCCGAAACTCTTGTATCAAGGGATTTTTTCATCTTATCAATGATTTCCTGCTTTTCTTTGGTGACTCTAGGTTTTTTTGCTCCTTCCTCTAGCTCCTCTTTAGCAACATTAATTAATGTCTTGCCTTTAAATTGCATGAGGGTGGACATAAGCCATTCATCAATTCTGTCAGTTAAAAGCAAAACTTCAGTACCATTAGCTTTTAAATGTTCAATATGTGGAGAATTGACTGCAGCTTCGTATGTGTCTGCAATTGAGTAGTAAATTTTTTCCTCATCGTCGTTCATGCGTTCAATATATTGATCAAAAGTGGTATCAACTTTATTTTCATCAGATGCGGTGCTCGCAAACAAAAAAAGTTCAGCAATGGACTCAGAGTTTTCATAGTCTTCTGCTGGTCCCTCTTTGATAACTAGGCCGAATTCTTTCCAGAATTTCTGATAGTCTTCAGGTTGATCTTTCTGCATTTTCTTCAAAGTATCAAGCACCCTTTTGCTTAGACCTTTTTTGATTGAGTCTACCAGCGGGTCATCTTGGAGTATTTCTCTAGAAACATTGAGAGGTAAATCGCTTGAATCCACTACCCCTTTTATAAAACGAAGGTATAACGGAAGGAAATGCGCAGCATCATCCATAATAAAGACTCGCTGAATAAACAGCTTAATTCCTCTTGGAGTATCTCTGTTCCAAAGGTCATAGGGGGATTTTTCAGGGATAAAAAGCAAACTTGAGTAATCTTGCTTGCCTTCAACTTTATTATGCATCCAGGTCAAGGGGTCATTGGAATCATAGGATATAAACTTATAGAATTCTTTGTATTCATCTGCTTTAACTGATCTTTTTGATTTTAACCAAATAGCTTCTGAGTCATTGATGGTTTCTGGATCTCCCTCCTCAGGATTTAAAATTAAGGGGAAGTTAATATATTGAGAGTATTTTTGCAGCAAAAACTTAACTCTCATTAATTCAGAAAACTCTTTGTTATCTTCGTTAAGATAAATGGTGATCTTGGTCCCTCTATCTTCTTTTGGAATCTTTGAAAGTTGATATGTGTCCTCACCGGAACTCTCCCACATGACAGCCTCTTCTGAAGACATGTTTGCAGCTCTTGAGTGAACTGATACTTTTTCAGCCACCATAAATACAGAGTAAAAGCCTACTCCAAATTGACCTATAAGATTAGAATCCTTTTTCTTATCTCCAGTCATTTCTGATAAAAATTGAGCAGTACCAGATTTAGCTATGGTTCCAATGTTTGCAATAATTTCATCTTCCGTCATGCCAATTCCATTGTCTGAAATAGTAACGGTATTATTTTGAGCATTTAGACTAATGTTAATTTTTAAATCAGTATCTCCCTCAAGTAACTTTGAGTTTTCTATAGCATTAAATCTTAGCTTATCAAGAGCATCAGAAGAGTTAGATACAAGCTCCCGCAAAAAGATTTCTTTGTTTGAATACAATGAATGTATCATCAGCTGTAAAAGCTGCTTGGTTTCAGTTTGAAAAGATTTAGTTTTTGATCTAGCCATAGTTAATTATCCCCTTTGAAAACAATATGGTGTTGAAACGATCAAGTTCAAGCATTAGTTCAATTTTTTTTTGCTTCAGCCTTGCATTTTTTACTGCAAAATTTAACTTCATCCCAAGATCGTTCCCATTTTTTTCTCCAAGCAAATGAGCGATTACAGTTTTTACAAACTTTAGTTTCGAGATTCAACTTTTTATGCAAAATAAAATTTAATCAATTAGTAGAAAAAACTGAATGATGCTGAGAGCAAAAATTACTATGGTGCAGTAGACGCTGACTCCATGAGAAAAAGAAAATAATTTATTCCAACCTCTGTCTTTTGCAGCATTAGTAATTGGGATCCCAACAAGGCCAA
>QBVW01000003.1 GCA_003284215.1 SAR86 cluster bacterium AG-313-D11
AAATTTTCATTTATCTTAAGTATTTTTGGTTTTATTCTTTTTGCATCTGCAGATATTGCAGCTGTTGAGTGGATAAGAAGAATTATTGAATATATTAATTCTGATCAAGATGATTTCAGTATATACCTTGTTCTAGCATTGATTTTTATAGCAATTGGAAGAGGTTTAGGCTTTTTTATTGGAAACTATTTTATGTCAAGAGTTGGTTTCGGCATTGTGCATGATCTTAGATCTGAGCTATTTTCAAAATTGATTAATCTTCCTAAGAATTTCTTTGATCAAAATCAATCCGGTCAATTAATTAATAGAATTACCTTTACCACCACTCAAGTTTCAGGCGCTGCCTCAAATGCTATTAAGACTTTTGTAAGAGAAGGATTTCTGCTTGTTGGCTTATTAGCTTATATGCTTACTCTAAATTGGAAGTTAACACTCCTCCTGTTAATCACCACTCCGTTCATAGCCTTGATAGTGTATGTTGCTGGTCGCCGATTAAGAAAATTAGCAAAAACAATTCAAACAGCAATGGGTGATGTAACTCATCTTGCATCTGAGGCTGTTGACGGAAACTTGGAAATTAAATCATTTAATGCTGAAAAATATGAAAAGGATAGATTTTTCGCTGCCAATGCTTCAAATAAAAATCAAAATTTAAAACTTGAAGCAACTAGTAATTTAGCAACACCAATAATCCAACTACTTGTTTCAGTTTCATTATCTATTGTTGCTTATTTTGCATTAGGCTCACAACTTGGGATTGAGCTAAGCGCTGAAGATTTTGTTGCTTTTATAACTGCCGCAGGATTAATGGCGAAGCCGATTAGGCAGCTTTCAAATATAAATGCTGTAATTCAAAAAGGGCTAGCGGCAGCAGTAGAAATATTTGACCAATTGGATGCAAAAGAAGAAGAGGACTCAGGTGATTTAGACTCAGTCATTGTAGGAAATATTAAATTTTCAGACGTTTCTTTTGCTTACAACTCCAAAGAATCTGTTTTAGATAATTTAAATTTTGAAATTATCCAAAATGAAACAATTGCCATTGTCGGAAAATCTGGATCAGGTAAATCAACAATTGCTAATTTGATTTCAAGATTTTATTCTAATTATTCAGGGAAAATCTTTATTGATGGCGTAAGTATTTCAGATTATCAGCTGTCACACCTCCGAAAGTCTATTTCAATCGTTAATCAATCACCAACTCTATTTAACGACACCATTGAAAAAAATATTGCTTACGGTGATAGTGATATTGATCGAGCAAAATTAGAAGAAGCAGCTACAATATCTGGCTGTAATGATTTTATCTCAAGACTGCCCGAAGGTTTTAAATCTGAAATAGGCGATGATGGTGTTTTGTTATCAGGTGGCCAACGTCAAAGATTAGCAATTGCAAGAGCCTTTTATAAAGATTCACCTATTATTATTTTGGATGAAGCCACTTCAGCTCTAGACAATGAGTCCGAATTAATTGTGCAAGAGGCCATTGAGAAATTAATAAATAATAGAACAACGATCGTAATTGCGCATAGACTTTCAACTATTGAAAATGCAGATAAAATTTTAGTTTTAGATAATGGTTCAGTTGCCGAATCAGGAACTCATGATGAGTTATTGGACCAAGATGGTATTTATAAGGGCCTATATCAAAATAAATTTCATGACTCTGCAGATCCAAAAAAGCTATCTAGCAAATCTTCAAGTCAGGATTATTTGCCAACATTCACAGAAGAGCCAACTCAGCAAGGCTACTTAATTGATGCTTGGTACAACAAAAGTTTTTGGTTGTATCTTTTAGTCCCTTTGACTTTTTTATTTTCCCGGTTAGTGAAGGCTCGAAGAAACTCTTATATTAAAAATCCTAGAAAGGTATGGAATTCTTCCAAGCCTGTTGTTGTCGTTGGTAATATTTCAATGGGTGGTACAGGAAAAACACCATTAGTTAAATTTATTGCAAGTGAGCTAACAAAAAGAGGTTTCAAGCCTGGTTTGGTAAGCAGGGGGCATGGTGGAAAGTATTCTGGAACTCTTGAGGTTACTCCTGATGTTACTTATAAACAAACTGGTGATGAAGCTCAAATTTTAGCTAAACTAAATATTCCATTTTTTATAGACAAAGATAGATCTAGGGCAGCAAGAAAACTTCAAGAAAAATATGATGTTGATGTTATTATTTCTGATGATGGATTGCAGCACTATGCGATGGGTAGGGATATTGAAATTGCTGTAATTGATGGTGCAAGAAGGCTTGGAAATGGTTTGGCATTTCCAGCAGGGCCACTTAGAGAGCCAAAGTCAAGATTATCTGAAGTAGATTTTATTGTTAATAATGGTGGTCCAACTGAGAGTAATGAGATTCTAATGACCCTCAGCCCTGCTAAATTTATACACTTAAATTCAGGAAAAGAGTATTCAGTTGATAAATGGCCAATGCATAATCAAGTTCACGCAATTGCAGGGGTTGGAAATCCAAACAGATTCTTTGACTTATTGCTAAGACTTGGTTTCGAATTCGATAAGAATCCATTTCCTGATCATCATAAGTATAATAAAAAGGATTTATATTACCTTGATCATCTGCCCATCTTAATGACTGAAAAGGATGCTGCTAAGTGTAAACATTTTAAAAATTCAAAGATCTGGTATCTAAGTATTGAGTCAAAAATAGAGTCTCAATTTGTTGATAGCCTCGAGGAAAAATTAAATGATAGATAAAGACATTTTAAATATTATGGGATGCATAAGATGTAAATCAAAACTAATTGATAAAGAAGATCACCTTGAGTGCAGCCAATGCAATATCGGCTTTCCCGTGGAGGATGATATACCTAGAATGCTAGAGGATAGAATTTTTTCTCTTAATGACTAATTCCTTTGTTATTATAGTTCCAGCAAGAGCTGGTTCAACGCGTCTACCCAATAAACCCATGGCCATGATCAATGGTCGTACTGTCATCTCTAGGATTATAGAGCTAGCAAATTCCTCAAATGCATCAAATGTATATATTGCAACTGACAGTGGTGAAATTAAAAATCACTGTGAGTCCTGTGATGCCAATGTTGTGATGACTTCAAGTAATCATATTTCTGGAATGGATAGAATTGCTGAAGCCGCAAGAATACTTGACCTAAATGATGATGTTCCAATTGTTAATCTGCAAGGAGATGAACCATTTATGCCTGTTCAAATCATCAATCAATTACCTATATTATTGAGTATAGATGCACCCATATCAACTGCATGTATTAAGTTTTCAGAGGGAATGGATATCAATAGCCCTCATGAAGTAAAAGTTGTAAGATCAATTGCAAAAGAAGCCATGTCTTTTTCACGTTCTCTAATACATAGCGAAAATACAGCTGATTACAGAGATAACCTCAAGCATCTGGGAATTTATGCTTATACTAATAAAACTCTGCAAACTTTAAGTAAATTGAAGCCAACTTACAACGAAGAATCAGAGAAATTAGAGCAATTAAGATTTTTAGATAATGGTTTTAATATTATTGTTGAAGAATTTGAATGTGAAGCACCAATTGGCATTGATACTCCTGAAGACCTAGAGGCTGCAATAATTTTTGCCAACACAAATGATTAATCATGATGATATCTAATTCTTTTGGTTTAGAGGCAAAAGCACAAAATTTTATTCACATAAAAACACTCAGTGATTTATCGGCTTTCGACAGCATAGATAATAAACGTCTATTGATACTAGGTGCAGGAACAAATGTTATTTTGGGCGACTATTTTAATGGAACAGTTGTAGAAGTTTGTTTCAATGATATAGAAATAAATGATGATTACATTTCAGTAGGAGCTGGTGTTGATTGGGCTGATTTAATTGAATATTGCTTGATAAATAAACTTTATGGCATAGAAAATCTGACTCATATCCCAGGATCTGTTGGGGCAGCGCCAGTGCAAAACATTGGTGCTTATGGAGTTGAAATTAGTTCCTTTATTAATAGTATTGAATGTTTTAATTTAAAAACAAAAAGGCTTGAAACTTTAAATAACGATCAATGTGAGTTCAAATATCGAGATTCAATATTTAAATTAAAAGATTTTGTTATTTTAAAGGTCAATTTTATATTTAATGAATCCTTTAAACCCATCCTTAGCTATCCAGCATTAAGTAATTTTCTTAAAGATAATGCAATTGATGCATCATCTATAACACCAAGAATGCTTTCTGAATCTGTGAAAGAGATTAGAAATTCTAAATTGCCTGATCCGAAGATAACGCCTAATGTAGGCAGTATTTTTAAAAATCCCATAGTCAGAACTAATGATTTTGATCATGCTTTTTTAGATGGTCATAGATGGGATCAGGGCGATGAATATACCAAGCTTAGCTCGGCCAGACTCATAGAGCTTATTAAGTCTGACTTAAGCATCCCAGATACCTTGCAATTTTATGAGCATCACTCTTTAGTACTTATTAATAATGGTAGCGCATCATTTGATGAGGTTATCAATCTTCTTAATCAAATAAAATCCAAGATATATGAAAAATTTAACATAGAGTTAGAAATAGAGCCTGAGATTATTTCATCATGATCTTCATTTCAGCAGCTTTAGCTCATCTGTTAGCCGTAATGTCACCTGGTCCAGATACTGCCATTATTTTTCATCAATCAGTCGCTAAAGGCAGAGCTCATGGAATTCTTACAGCTCTAGGCATTGGTTTTGGTATATTTATACACTGTTTTTTTGCTATTTCTGGAATTTCATTATTAATATATAGCTCTGAAGAAACAAAGTTTTTAATCAAATGTTTTGGAGCTTTATATCTGCTTTACCTAGGAATTAGCTTTTTTATTATAAATAAATCACCTAATTCTGATGAGGCAAAGGTCTTGTTCAAAAATCCTTTTATTATTGGCTTAGTAACTAATTTATTAAATATAAAAGCATTTTTATTTACTGTATCTTTGTTCTCTTTTATAAATCTTGATCCAAGTTCGTTAATGCCCATCATCTACTTGTTATATTTTCCAATAATTACCTCAGCATGGTTTTCCTTTGTGACTTATGCATTAACACATGACTCAATGGGTGATATATTTAATAAGCATTCTGATAATATCCAATTTACTTCAGCAGTCTTTATTGCTGGGTTAGGATTATTAATTTTACTGCAAACTCTATATGGACTTTTCTGATCTACTGCAATCTGTAAACTCAATTGAGGAAAAATATCCACCAGTACATCTTTGGAATCCAGATTTGTGTGAGGGCGTCGAGATGAGAATTGATAGGGAAGGCAATTGGTTTTATAAAGACTCAATTATTGGCAGGAAGACATTAAAGGTCTTATTTTCTAGAATTTTAAAACTTGAACAGGGAAATTATTATTTGGTCACGCCAGTTGAAAAAGTACCTGTGATAGTAGACTTAGCTCCTTACATGATAGTTGATTATGAGATAGATTCAGAGCAAAAAAATATTATTTTAAAAACAAATTTAGATTTATCCATACCCTTAGATAATGAGCATAAATTAGAACTTAGGAAAATAGGCGATGAAAATATTCCATTTGTGCATGTAAGAAATAATATTGAAGGATTTATATCTCGCTCTGTTTACTATTCATTAATAGACATTGCACTCAAACAAGATGGCGGCTCCTCAGACCGATTGATCCTTAAAAGTTTTGATTGTAACTTTAACCTGGGGCAAACAATATGAATAAAGAACTTAAAGGTATTTAACCCTTTACTTTTGAAAAAGATTCAGCTTTTACTGCAAGTCCTCATCTAGATATTGATGAGCTATCTCAAATCTTTTTACTAGCTAAAAGAGATTAGACCAAATGATTTTACATTGGTATCACATTACATGTTTGGGTAATTAGGACCCCCAGTTCCTTCTGGAGTCACCCAAGTAATATTCTGTGATGGATCTTTAATATCACATGTTTTGCAATGCACACAGTTTTGCCCATTAA
This sequence comes from SAR86 cluster bacterium AG-313-D11, assembly GCA_003284215.1. Taxonomy (GTDB): domain Bacteria; phylum Pseudomonadota; class Gammaproteobacteria; order Magnimaribacterales; family D2472; genus D2472. The sequence continues at coordinate 5,955 of QBVW01000003.1, forward strand.
TAACAAATTCCGGACCAGAGTCTTTTTCAACAACCTCATAAACCCCAGCTGGGCAATATCTTTGTGCTGGCTCATCGTACATTGGAAGATTTTGAAGTATTGGAATTGATGAGTCTTTCAGCGTTAGGTGACATGGTTGGTCTTCTTCATGATAGGTGTTGGAGAGGAAGACAGAACTGAGCTTATCAAAACTGATCTTCCCATCAGGTTTTGGATACTCAATTCTTGGCATATCAGCTGCGGGCTTCATACAAGCGTAATCAGGGGTTGTGTGTCGAAGTGTAAAGGGCAGCTTGCCTCTAAAAATTAATTGATCAATAGCATTAAACGCCGCACCAACTAAAGCTCCAAATTTATGAAACATAGGACCAAAGTTTCTGGACTTATAAAGCTCAGTCTGAATCCAGCTAGATTTAACTAATTCGTTAAATTGCAAGTCACCCTTAGTTTCAATGTTCTTAAATATGGCTTCTGCAGCAAGCATGCCCGATTTCATCGCGGTATGAGAACCTTTGATTTTTGAGAAAACTAAAGTACCTGCATTATCACCAACAAGTACACCACCAGGAAATTCCATACTTGGCAGCGATTGAAGACCACCTTTAATAAGAGCCCGCGCTCCATAAGTTAATCGTTCTCCACCTTCTAGATATTTACGGATAGAGGGATGAGTTTTCCATGTTTGAAATTCATCAAAAGGGCTAAGAAACGGATTTTCATAATCCAGAGGAACCACATACCCTAAATATACTTCGTTGCTATCAGCATGATAAAGATATGAACCAGCGGGAGTATTTTTAGCACTTGGCCACCCATTGGTATGAATGACGAGTCCTTCTTCATGCATTTCATCTTTGATCTTCCAGACTTCTTTGAAACCGATTCCATAATGTTGGGGGTCTTTGTCCTTGTCTAGATCATATTTTGCAATAAGTTGTTTTCCAAGATGTCCTCTGCAACCTTCACCAAAAATAGTATATTTGGCTTTAATGTCTATACCTGCTTCAAAACCAGGTTTCTCTTCTCCATTCAAGCCTACACCCATGTCCCCAGTCCTAACCCCAACTACTTTATCATTTTCATAAAGAATCTCACTTGCAGGGAAACCAGGAAATATTTCTATACCCAGGCCTTCAGCTTGAGTTGCGAGCCACCTACAAAGATTAGCCAAGCTAGTAACATAGTTACCATGATTATTCATTGGAGGCATAACAAAAGATGGAATAGATATTCCAAATTTTTCAAATAAAAACATCAACTTATCTTTCTTTACAGGAACATTTAGAGGGCATCCTTTATCTTTCCAGTCTGGAATAAGTTCGTTTAATGCTGTTGGTTGAAATACATTACCTGAAAGAATATGGGCGCCAATTTCTGATCCTTTTTCTAGCAGACATATCTCAAGAGGATGATTATTTTCTTGAGAAAGTTGAGCAAGTTTTATTGCTGCGCTGAGACCAGAAGGGCCTCCACCTACGATAACTACATCGTATTCCATTACTTCTCTTTCCATGAATAAACTCCCTCTTTTTTTAGTGGTAAAAAAACATTACAATCATATCGCAAACTATTCCAATGAACGAATAATATTATATTAAAAATTGATATTAAATTATAACTAAATATAATAGTATCAAATAAACAGAGTCTTTTATATGAAAATTGTAGTTCCTATTAAACGCGTTGTTGATTACAACGTTAAAGTTAGACCTCTTGGAGATCAATCTGACGTTGATCTTAACAACGTCAAAATGGCAATGAATCCCTTTTGTGAAATTGCTATTGAAGAAGCAGTAAGACTGAAAGAGGCTGGTACAGCAACAGAAGTTATTGCTGTAACAGTTGGTAAATCAGACTCGCAAGAACAGCTTAGAACTGCTTTAGCCTTGGGTGCAGATAGAGCCATATTAGTCGAAACAGATTCATTGCTTGAACCACTCTCGATTGCTAAAGCATTAGCAAAAGTTATTCAAGCTGAATCACCTCAACTTGTCATACTAGGTAAGCAAGCTATTGACGGTGATAATAATCAAACAGGTCAGATGCTTGCAGCCTTATTGAATTATGGCCAAGCAACTTTTGCCTCAGAAATTTCTATTGACGGAGACTCTGCCTCTGTTACACGTGAAATCGATGGAGGTCTGCAAACTATTAAAGTTTCACTTCCAGCTATTATTACAACTGATTTACGATTGAATGAACCACGTTATGCATCATTGCCTAATATCATGAAGGCAAAGAAAAAAGAATTAGATGTTCAACCCATTGATGCTATGGGCATAGATACAGCACCTCGAATGGAGTTGCTTTCAGTTGAATTACCTGCTGCAAGACAAGAAGGTATTAAGGTTGAGTCAGTTGAAGAATTAGTTGGTAAATTAAAAAACGAAGCAAAGGTGATTTCATGAGTACATTAGTAATAGCAGAACACGATAATACTAACCTTAAGCCTGCAACACTTAATACTGTAGCAGCGGCAAATGTAATTGGTGGTGCAGTTCACATACTTGTAGCTGGTAATGCCTGTCAATCTGTAGCCGATGAAGCTGCGGCTGTAGCTGGTGTTGAAAAAGTTATTTTAGCTGATGATGCTGCATACGAAAATCAATTGGCTGAGAGCACGGCAAATTTAATTAAATCGATTTCAGCAGACTATTCTCATATTCTTGCACCAGCGACTACTTTTGGTAAGAATGTTTTACCAAGACTCAGCGCACTGCTTGATGTTCAGCAAATTTCTGAAATCACTGAAGTTATATCAGATGATACTTTTAAACGCCCAATTTATGCTGGTAGTTGTATAGCTACAATTAAATCTAGCGATTCAATAAAAGTTATTACTGTAAGAGCTACTGCTTTTGATCCAGTTAATGCTGCTGGTGGATCCGCATCTGTTGATTCTATATCTGCTAATGAGGTCTCTGATTTATCTTCATTTGTAAATGAAGAGATTGCACAGAGCGATAGGCCAGAACTTACTGCTGCAAGTATTGTTATCTCTGGTGGAAGAGGTATGCAATCAGGTGATAATTTTCATCTTTTAGAAACTATTGCTGACAAGCTAGGCGCCGCAGTTGGCGCTTCAAGGGCTGCTGTAGATGCAGGATTTGTTCCAAATGACTATCAAGTTGGTCAAACAGGAAAAATTGTTGCTCCAGACTTATATATAGCTGTTGGTATTAGCGGTGCCATTCAGCATTTAGCTGGTATGAAAGACTCAAAAGTTATAGTTGCAATAAATAAGGATGAAGATGCTCCTATCTTTCAAGTAGCTGATTACGGCTTGGTTGCGGATTTATTTAACGCGTTACCTGAGCTATCAGAACAGTTATAACTTACTGATTTGTAGTTATATTTACACCCAGCCTGTCGATATTTTGGCTTGCCGAACCGTTAATTAGTTCACATTCTTTAGCTAATAAGCAGTACCTCCACAGGACATAATCTTTATCAACTCCCATCCCTCCATGCAGATGCTGGGCTGAGTAGCTAATCTTATGACAAGCATCACCAGCCCAAATCTTAGATATCAGGGCATCATTTTCACAATCAAGGTTGGTATTTAGGTTTATAGATGCTTGTTGATTAACTAGCCTTAAGCATTCAAGCTCTATAAAACAATCTGCTGCTCTATGAGATACAGCTTGGAAAGTCCCGATTACTCTTCCAAATTGCTCTCTCTCAGATGTATATCCTGCTATCAATGATGTCATTTTCTCAGTCACACCCAATGCAATATAACTTCTCATAACCATGTTTAATTGAATGAGATATCTCAAAGCCTCTAAACCCCGACCTTGCTCATGAATAATAGATTCTTTATTGACTTTTACTGAATCTAGCTCAACCTTAAACAGAGGAGAGTTAGCCGTACTAGATAATTCTGTTAACTTGACTTGATCTGTATCCACCAGAATCAACAGAACACCCTTATTTGAACTAGCTGAAATGAGAATACTTTTTGCTATTGAGGTTATTTCAGATAAATATTTCGTTCCAGTAATTATTAACTGATCATCCTCAATTTTGGCTGTGGTTTCTGGATTTTCTGGATCTTGATTGGAGGGCTCTAAAATTGCTGAAGTGTAAATTTCACCTGCAATGATAGAAGTGAGTATTTTATTACAAGATTCTTGATTGCTAAATTTTTGAATTGTTTGAGCTACATCTACCAAACAACCACTTAAACTTAATGGCGCAGCATGATATCCCAGTCGCTCAAATAATATACCCAGATCATAAAGATCTTCTCCACTGCCACCATATTTTTCATTCAGACCTAATCCTAAATAACCATTGCTAGACAATAAAAAAAGTAAATTTTCATCATGTTTAAAGTTTGAATCATATCTCTTTAAAAGTTCTTGCGAGCAATGTTTGCTGAGGATCTTATCCAATGAATCTCTGATTTCAGTTTGATGTGATAGCTCGGAAAAATCCATTAGCGTGTCCTTGGCATTAATAATCCGGCCATTGCAATAATATCTCGCTGGACCTCATTGGTCCCACCACCAAACGTTAGAATCGAAGCAGTTCTGTACATGCGTTCAAGTCTCGCATTTAAAATTGTTAATTCAGAGTTATTCTTAAGGATACTTAGCTCTCCCATGACTTCCATCAAGAGCCTATAGGCTTCTATAAAAAATTCAGATCCATAGACCTTTGCAACAGATGCCTCAGCCATATTTAATTGACCAGATTCCATAATCCACGTTTGCTTCCAGCAAATTAATTTAAGAGCTTCAATGCCTGAATGAACTTTAGCAAAGTTATGTTTTACCCATGATAAGTCACTTAGATATTGATCATTATTAATTTTTGTAGATTGAGAAATTTTTAAGACATCTTTATACAATTCCTCTACAGGCCCATGATTTACAAGTGCAAGGCGTTCCAAGTTAAGCTGGCTTGTTATCAATGACCAACCTTGATTAAGTTCCCCCACAAGATGCGTTTCTGGGACATGAATATTGTCATAAAATGTTGCATTGGTTCGCACATCTCCTAAAGTGTTTATCGCAGACATCGAAAATCCTGGATCATCAGTTGGGACAATGAACATCGAGATTCCTTTATGATTTTTGGCTTCAAAATCAGTTCTTGTTGCTAACCAAATATAGTCAGAGAAATTAGCTAAACTAGTCCACATTTTCTGGCCATTGATAAGAAATCCATCGGTTTGTCTAATTGCTTTTGTTTGCAATGATGCTAAGTCAGTGCCTGAATTTGGTTCTGAGTATCCAATTCCAAAAATTAGCTCACCTTTGAGAATCTTGGTTGCAATTTCTTCTTTTGCCCATGCAGAACCATGTTCTGCAATCATAGGGCCGACAGATTCAGTGGTTAAAAAGGGGAAGGGGAAGCCAGTTCTCATGACTGTCTCTACAAAAATGTATTGCTCAATTGGACTCAACTCCTTGCCGCCAAATTCTTTTTTCCAGCTTAAGCCTATCCATCCATCAGACCCCATGGTTCTCATGGCATTTTTGAATTCTGGCCCACCACCTTCGAAATGCTCTGGTTGATTAAGCTCTGATATAAGGGCAGGTGTAATCAAGCCTTCAAAATATTCTTGAAGCTCATTCTGTAGCTTTAATTGTTTTTGATTAAGTTGTATTAACATATTAGATCTTAGTATCTCATCTTCATTTCTCAAGGCAATATCTTAGTGTATTATTTAGCTATGACTAGTTACACACGAACAATGGATTTTCTGCATAAGAAACTTTTGCAAGCAACTACAAAAGTTCAAGAAGATAAAATAGTTGATTGGATGCTTGCTGAAGCTAGATTAAAGCAGGCTGCAGAAAAAAATAGTCAAAAGAGCACTTCAGATATTAATAAATCAAATAACAAAGTCTAGAAATTAACTATTACAGAAACGCAACCACTTCTAAATGTTGCGTGTTAGTAAACTGATCAAAAATACCAATCGATTTAATATTTCTCTCTAATTTAACTATGTCTCTTAGAAATGTTTCTGGGTTACATGATATATAAATCATATTTTTAAATTGTTTTGATAGATTAATTGTTTCATCACTTAATCCAGCTCGAGGAGGATCCACTAATATATGACTGAATTGATAGGATTGCATATTAATATTTTCCAATCTTCTAAATGTTCGTTTGTTAGCAAGCGCAGAGGCTGTTTCATTATCTGAAAGTCTCACAGTTTCAATATTGGAAAGATTATTTAATTTGATAGATTCTTTCAAAAGTCTGATTGAATGACGATTATTTTCTGTTGCAAAGACTTTTTTAAATTTTGATGCCAAGGGTAAAGTAAAGCCACCACAACCGCAGTAAAGCTCTAATAAATCATTGGGTTCTTGAAGTTGCTGTGTAATGAATGAAATCATTAAAGAGTAAAGATAAAAATTAGGCTGAAAAAAAACTAAATCATTTTGTAAAATCCTAAAACTAGAGTTATCGAAATTACAAACTACCTCTATATCCTCTGGGCCAATTGAGACTTTTTGTTTTTTGCTTCTTCCAATAACTGAAATATTTTTTATGCTTTCTTGAATATCCTTTGCTACATGAATCCATTCTTCTTTAAGTTGTTTATGGTAAATCAGAGTTGCTAAACATTTTGTTCCTGAGGTTCTAAAATTTATTTGGAATAATTTCTTTTGTAATGTCTCAGATTCGTTAATTTTAGAAAGTAAATTTGGCATTAGTTGTTGAATGGAGGTATGAGGAATTGATGATTTGTCCATGTATTTCTTATCTTCATCTACTACCATTGTGTAGGAACTTTTGCTAAAACCGAACTCAGCTCTTGCTCTATAGCCAGTTGCTGGTGATAAATAAATCTCAGGCTTAATTTTCGTAAAGTTACTTAGTTCTTTGCAGAATTTAGACAACTTATTCATATCAAATTAATTGCGAGTATAATAAGACTTATAAATACTGCATTTAAAGTTAAAAATAGAATAATAAATTTAGGTATACTGAGATTGCTAAGATCATTCTCTAAATCCCTTGAAGAGCGAACACCCATTAACGAAGCTAATATTCTTTTGAACCACATATTATGACAAGCAAGATTATCACAATAACGAATACTGCCGAAGATTATCTATCCAAGCTAATAGCTGAGAAGAATGAGCCTGGAACAGCTGTAAGAGTTTTCATCTCTGATCCGGGCACCCCAAATGCTGAGACATGTTTGGCTTATTGTAAACCAGATGAGGTTGTACCTTCTGATACTCTAATCTCTATGCCAAAACTATCTGTGTATGTCGAAGAAAGGAGTATCCCATTCCTAGCGGATGCTGAAGTTAACTATGATATTGATAATTTTGGTGGTCAGCTAACAATAAAAGCACCAAATGCAAGACTGCCAAATATTTCGCCTGATAGTCCATTAGAGGATAGGGTAAATTACGTTATTTACAATGAAATAAATCCTATGCTTGAGTCCCACGGCGGCGTGGTAAGTTTAATGGAAATAACTGATGATATGTATGCGATTCTTCAGTTTGGAGGAGGTTGTCAAGGTTGCGGAATGGTTGATGTAACTTTAAAAGATGGCATAGAAAAAACTCTTTTAGAAACCTTGCCAGAATTAGCAGGCGTTAAAGATATGACAGATCATAGTCTAGATGAAAACGCGTTTTATAAAGATGAATCATAAACTGAAATGATGACTCCAATCTTTGGGTGATCAAAATAATGAGATTCATTTTTAAAAATTCTTCTTTCTTCAGCTAATAAATATTTTACTTTGCTGACTTCTATGGGTTCGGGTTCATCAGTTCTGTCTTGAGTTATTTCAGGGTCAGATTTATAGATTTCACTGGAGCTGATTATCTCAGCACCTATTTCAATAGAATGATTTGTAACATTTTCAGGAATAGAACTTTTTAACGCATCAAACTTAATTTCTTTAATTAAATCTTGATTGCTATCTGTCCTGAGATTGCCTTGAAGATAAGTAATAACATCAAGATGCAAGTATCTACCTTTATAAAGCTTAATTAAGAATCCGTTATCATCAAATATCTCATGCACAAATGGCGCGTCTCCCTTCCCGAGGGCAGGTTGAAGCCATGATAGCTTATGCAATATTCGATATTCTTTTCTTCGATCAAGCCTACGATATATATTGTCGAGTTGTTTAAGATTCTGCTCTTTCTCATACCATTTGCTCTCATTTATTATCTTTCCTGATACCGAAGTATCAGTAGCCTGTCTTTGTTCATTCTTATTTTTTTCAATGATTAACTGATCGATTAATAATTCAGTGTCTTCGTAGTCAAAAGATTGAAGAATTGTTTTTTTATTAAGAACAATTTCAGGCTTATCTAGCAAAGTGATGGTATTAATCTCCTCTAGATTTAAATTTTTTGGTTGAAGCGTTTCATTGCCAATTATTTCAAGCTGCTCAAAGACAATGACTTCAATAATATATTCATCTTGAATCTTACTTTGAGCAATGGAGCTCAAACTTAAAATAAATAATATTACAAAAAATCTAAACGAGTTCATTCAGTAATCCTGCAACGGCAATTCTTTTATTATTATTCTCAGATACATCAAGAGTTATTTTATTTTCGTTATCAAGCTTTATCTTAGCTGATCCAGTTTGGATCAATTCAATTAATTTTTTATAAACTTGATCACTTAAATTATCGTTAAAAGTAATCATTGCCTTATTTAGGTTCGAATAGATTTTTTTAATACCTACTCTATTTGCAAGTATCCTAATTTTTGAACTTTCAATTAGATTCAATAAGTCATCGTTTGGTTTGCCACACCGATCTGTCAGATCCTCTAGGATCTTATTAACTTCTTCATTATTTATAGCATCATTTAAGGATCTATAAATTTTTAATCTTTCATTTGCAACTGGTAAGAATGATTCTGGAATTAATGCTCGATCATTAAAGTTAATTTCAGTGTCTAATATTCTTTCTTGTTCATGCCCTTTGAGATCATCAACAGCACTTTTTAACATTGAAAGATACATGCTAAGACCTATAGCCTCAATGTGACCGCTTTGCTTAACACCTAGGAAATCTCCAGCACCTCTTATTTCTAAATCCTCTTGTGCTATAAAATACCCAGATCCAAGATCGGAATATTTTACCAATGAATCAAGCTTTGCTTTAGGTGCTTTTTTCAGATCAGGAGTTGGAATTAGTAGATAGCAGTATGCTTGTCGTATAGATCTTCCAACCCTACCTCTCAATTGATGTAATTGTGAAAGACCAAAATTATGAGCATCAATAACAATGATTGTATTTGCATTAGGAATATCTAACCCCATTTCAACGATAGTTGTACAAATAAGAATATCGATTGAATTTGAATTGAAGCCATTCATAGTTTTTGTAATGGCTTTTTTAGTTAATTTTCCATGTGCAATATCGATATTTGCATTAGGCACTAAATTTGTAATTTGATTTTTTAAACCTTCCATCTTAGAGATGTCATTTTGAACTAAAAAAACTTGACCACCACGGGTCAATTCTCTGTCAATTGCATTTTTAATAATTTGTTGATTTTGTACATTTAAAAAAGTTCTTACACTCAGTCTTTCCAAAGGAGGAGTATACAAATAAGAAAAATCTTTTAATCCTGAATAAACAAGATTTAAGGTTCGTGGTATTGGAGTAGCAGACATATATAAAATATGCGTTGTCGATTGTCTTGACTTAATTATGTCCTTTTGTTTAATTCCAAAACGATGCTCTTCGTCGATCACCAAGAGACCAAGATTATCTAGAGAAATATCATTATTTAGTAATGCATGAGTTCCAATTAAAATATCAATTTTTCCATGCTTAAAATCATTGTAGATTTTTATCTTATTTTTTGATGAGGTATGCCTAGTCAACAGCTCTATATTGACAGGAAAGTTCACAAACCTTTTAGTGAAGCTTTCTAAATGTTGCTTAGCTAAAACTGTGCTAGGCGCGAGAACCATTGCTTGTTTCTTTGCATGAACAGCTACAAATGCTCCACGCATTGCAACTTCAGTTTTTCCAAAACCTACATCTCCACATATCACTCTATTCATTGGCTTTATTAAAGCCATGTCTTTAAGAATATCGTTTATGCAATTGCTTTGATCTGCTGTAAGTACATAAGGAAAGTCTTTATCGAATTCTAGATAGGAGCCTTCATCACAGAGTAATTGATATGAGGATGCTATAGAGCGCCTAGATTCTATATCTAGTAACTCTGCAGCATGATCCTGGGCTTTTATTTTTGCCTTTTCTTTTTTTACTTTCCATTTTGCAGAAGATAATGAATCAAGACGTACCCCATTTGTTTGAGATACTTGAAATTTTGAGACTAAATAGGCCTGTCTAATTGGAACATATAGTATCTCATTTTCCAGGTATTCAATTCGAATATATTCTTCTTCGCTTGAATTAGTTTTTAAAAGCTCTAAACCTTTATATATTCCCACACCATAATCAACATGTATAACAAGCTCCTCATCTTGAAATGGGTTTTCAAATTTATTGATAAGAGAGTCATGAGTGATCGAGGAAGATTTTGAATTCAATAATTCTGAACTTGTCACCTCATCTAAATTAAAATGAACAAATTTTCCATTTTTACCAAGAAATGATCGGACGGGTAGATGCATACAGCAAAATATTCCCTTTTGAAGGCTAAAAGGAAGAGAGGTAACGCTTATTTGATATTGTTTGTTAAGTTTATCTAACTTAATTTGCTCGGAGGAGGTAATTAAAAGTGTATCTATTTCTCCATTAGATTGTTTGGATATTAGGCTCTTTAATTGAATTTCTTTATTTTCAATTTTCTCAATGGTTAGACTATTATCTAAATGATTTAAAAGGTCTGCTGATTTTAAATAGATCTGGAGATCCTCAATCTCAAAAATATAGTCGTTTGGTTTTAATATAGGTCTTGAGGAATCAATGGATTCTTCTAGGTATCTTTCATTAACAAAATCTAGATATGAAGATAGAACTTGATCTATTTTGTTAGATTTAATTATGCTAAATCCAGAAAAATAATCCATGAGATTTGAATCACCTGATTGAAAAAGAGGATTGTATATCTCATATCCTTCTGGATATTTTCCTGCAGCTAAAGTTTGAAATATTTCACAATGTCTTTCATCATAGTTTTGAAAATAATTTCTCCATGCGTATTTAAATCTTCCTATTGAGGCATCATCTAATAAAACTTCTGAACCACTAAATAACTGAAATTCAGTTAATTTTTTTGTCATATTCTGTGTGTGCGGATCAAATTCTCTAATGTCATCAATCTGATCTCCAAAGAAATCAACTCTTATGGGATGAAGTTGAAATCCAGAATAAAAATCAACAACACCACCTCTAACAGTATATTGATTGATTGCATTAACTTTATCTGTGCGCTCGTAATTTAAGTTTTCTAGTGTTCTTGTTAGTTCTTTTATTGATAGCAAATCATTAACTTTAAAGTTCTTTCTAGCAACAAAAAAATCTTTTAATGGTAACTTTTCAAACAAATTTACGCAGCTAGTGATAATAATTCTAAAATTTTTTTTATTAGCATTCAAAAGATTAATTCTTTCTTGAATTATTGAATCTGCAGTTGAAAATCTATCGTAAGGTAGTAACTCTCTTTCAGGATAATAGCCAATGAGAGTAGCATCCATGAATAGCTTGAGCTCATTATTTATTAATCTAGCCTCTTTATCTGAATCACAAAGGTACAGAATCTGCTGGTTATTCATTCCTGCGGATTGTGCTAGCTCAAAAGCTATTGGTTCATGCTGTTTTTCTAACATATCGTGCAGTATAATTTGCGCCTATAGAATAATCTTAAAAACAGGAACACTAACATGGATATAAGTTTTTCAGAACAAGATCTTCAATTTCAAGAAGAAATAAGAGCTGGTTTAAATGGATCAGAATTTCCTTCAAATGTAAGGGAAAAACAAGAAAAGGGTACAGCTCTTTCTAAGCAAGATATGATTGATTTTCATAAATTCATTCATAGCAAGGGATGGATGGGATATAACTGGCCTGTTGAATATGGTGGAACTGGTTGGTCTCCGGTACAAATCTATTTATTTCTTAATGAATTAGCCCTAGCTCAATGTCCAACAATTCTACCATTTGGTTTAAGCATGGTTGGTCCAGTAATTTATACGTTTGGCAATCAAGATCAGAAAGATAGATTTTTACCAGATATTCTTGAATTTAATACTTGGTGGTGTCAGGGATATTCAGAACCAGGCTCAGGTTCAGATTTAGCTTCTTTAAAAACTAAAGCTGTTTTAGATGGTGATCACTATATAGTAAATGGTTCTAAAACATGGACCACATTGGCTCAAAATGCAGATTGGATTTTTTGTTTGGTAAGAACTGAAACTACACAGAAAAAGCAAGAAGGTATTTCTTTTCTTTTAATTGATATGAATACTCCAGGTATCGAGGTGAAACCTATTATTACAATTGATGGAGACCATGAGGTTAATTCTGTCTTTTTTACTGATGTGAAGGTACCAGCTGATCAATTGATAGGTGAGGAGGGCAAAGGGTGGACTTATGCAAAATTCCTTCTAGCGCATGAGAGATTTGGAATTGCTGGAGTCCCTGTAGTGAAAGTTCAGATTGAAAAATTAAAAAATATAACTTCTGAATACAACGATGCTGATCTGTCCAAAAAAATTGCTGAATTAGAGATTGATCTTGAGGCCTTAGAATTTACTGAATTACGCACCTTAGCAGCAATTGCAGAGGGCGGTCATCCAGGCGCTGAATCTTCAATCTTAAAGATACGTGGCACAGAAATTCAACAAAGATTAACGGAGCTTTTTGTGGAGGCTGCAGGTCAATACATTCTTCCATATGAGGGCCCTGATGGCTTTGAATCAAATAGAACTCCAGCTGGTCCAGACTACGCAAGTCCGTCTGTTGCTCAGTATTTAAACTATAGAAAGACTTCTATCTATGGTGGAAGTAATGAAATTCAAAAAAATATTATTGCTAAAGCTATTTTAGGAGTTTAAATATGAATTTAAATTATTCTGATGAGCAGAACATGCTTAGAGAACAAGTTCTGAAGTTTTGCGAAACTAACTATGATTTTATAGATAGGGAGAAAATTCTAGATTCTCATTCTGGTTATAGCGAAGAAAACTGGAAACAGTTTGCAGAGCTTGGTTGGTTGGCAGTTCCATTTAAAGAAGATAACGGCGGCTTTAATTTTGGACCGGTTGAACTTACAGTATTATTTGAAGAATTTGGTAAAGCCCTTGTGGTAGAGCCTTATCTGAGTTCAGTAGTAATGAGCGGTACAGTTTTAGAAGGATCAAACCATCCACAAAAAACTTCAATCATTGAAAAAATTATTTCAGGAGAGCATCAAGTATCTGTTGCATATGCTGAACCTAATATTGGTTATAATTTTTTTCATTGCTTAAGTGCAGTATCTAAAAATGGCGATGGTTATATTTTAAATGGCTCTAAGTCACTTGTCCTGAATGGGGGAAATGCAGATCAATTTATAGTCCTTGCGAATCATGAAAATTCTCCAATATTGGCTCTAATTGATGCTGGCATAAAGGGTTTATCTGTTCAAAGCTTTAAGACTTTGGATGGACAAACATGCGGAGAATTAACCTTCGAAAACATTGCTCTTGATTCAGAATCAATTTTAGCTTCTGGAGATGATGCCAAGGCCTTGTTTAATAAAATGATAGATCTATCTATTCTATGTATTAGCGCAGAGGCTGTAGGCGCAATGACATCCTCATATATGAAAACAGTTCAATATACAAAAGAACGAGAACAGTTTGCTCAGCCTATTAGTAACTTCCAGGTTCTTCAGCATCGTATGGTTGATATGTTTATTGAAACGGAACTTACTAAATCTTTATTGATTAAGGCTACCCTGCAACTTGACTCAGATGATCCCGAGGCTGGAAACACTATATCAGCATTAAAAGTTCAAGTTGGTAAGGCTGGAAGATTAGTAGGTCAGCATGCAGTTCAGTTGCATGGTGGAATGGGAGTTAGTAATGAGATGTCTATTGGCCATTACTTAAAGAGATTTACAGCTATTGATTCAATGTTTGGTAATACTCAACATCATATTAATAAATATCAAGCAAAGTAACCAATGACAGACCTTACTAAAAATCCTGATTTACGCTCTCGTGAAAAAATCGACGACTATTTCGGTGATTGGAAGTGGAGAGAGGGTTTGGCTGAACTTATGGTTCCGATTGTTGGGAGGCTTTATAGGCATGGTGTTCATATTATGATTTATGGTCAGTCTCTCGTAAATAAATCTCCTATAGATATTATGCATGCACACAGATTTGTAAGGCAGATTGAAGAGAATGAATTAAGCGAACTTGAGACATACCCTTTGTTAGAAAGACTTAGTAAAATGGATTTAGGTGATTGCGAAGTCGATATAGGTGAACTTGCAATGAGATGTTCTTTTTTTCATGACTTGCCAACCAATCCAGATTCAATAAATGACTATCTGCATCATCAAATAAATGTTGATGAGATTACCTCGAGGCGCCCCAATCAGCCGCAAGATATTGTCCTTTATGGCTTTGGTAGGATTGGAAGGTTGATGGCAAGAATGCTTGCGCAAACAACAGGCCCTGGAAATTATTTTCGTCTAAAAGGTGTAGTTGTGAGGAAGACAGGCGAAAATGACTTAATTAAACGTGCAAGTTTACTAAGAAGAGACTCTGTGCATGGAAGATTTGATGGAACAATCAGAGTTGATCTTGAGAATGAGCTTTTAGTCATTAATGGCAATCCGGTCAAATTTATTTATGCTGATTCACCATCGGATATTAATTATGCAGATCTCAATATTAATTCACCAATTGTGATTGATAATACTGGTATATGGCGTGATGAAGAGGCCCTAGCTCAGCACTTAGCTTGTGGTGCCTCGAAAGTTATACTAACTGCACCTGCTAAAGGTGATATTAGGAATATAGTTTTTGGTGTTAATGATTCAGCTCTCCAGGAATCAGATAAAATAATTTCTGCAGCATCTTGCACAACCAATGCAATCGTGCCTGTGCTTAAACTCATCAGTGATAATTATGGAATATCTAATGGTCATATTGAGACAGTTCACTCTTATACGAATGATCAAAATTTAATAGATAATTTTCATAAAGGAGATAGGAGGGGCAGAAGTGCTCCACTGAATATGGTTATTACTTCAACAGGTGCTGTAAAAGCAGTTGCTAAAGCTATTCCAGAGCTAAAAGATAAGTTAACAGGAAATGCAATCAGGGTTCCAACGCCAAATGTTAGTCTAGCTGTATTAGTTCTAAATCTAGATAACTCGGTTAAGAAAGATGAATTGAATGAATTTTTAAAAACATCAGCTTTTACCAGCAAATATAGAGAAATTATCGGATACACTAATTCACCTGAGGCGGTCTCTACTGACTTTTATTCAAGCCCATATGCAACAATTATTGACTCTCAGGCAACAATTGCTGATGGCAAACAAATCACCCTTTATTGCTGGTATGACAATGAGTATGGTTATACGAAACAAGTCCTTAATCTTACAAAAAAAGTCGCCTCTATTGAACTGCAAAGATTTCCTAAAGCAATTGAAGAATCAGTATAGAAACAGCTGATATTTCCATTTATAATGCACCCATCTTTTACTGAAGGGTATAGTGATTAAAACCAAAAAAGGCTTAGATTTACCAATTTCTGGATCTCCATCGGGGGATATAGACTCATCTACTGCAATAAACTCAGTTGCAGTGCTTGGTGCTGATTATGTTGGCCTTAAGCCAACAATGATGGTTGATGAAGGTGACACAGTTCGTTCAGGCCAAAAATTATTTGAAAACAAAAAAAATCCAGGAACCTATATTACAGCTCACTCTTCAGGTATTGTTAAGTCCATAAATAGAGGTGACAAACGAAGATTCTTATCTCTCATTATTGAAACTGATGATTCTATAGAACCAATGAATTTCAGCACTGAAGATTCCTCAAATTCTATTAATTTTTTGATTGAAAGCGGATCACTTTCATATTTTCGTACCAGGCCTTATAACAGAATGCCCGATCCAAAAGATTTACCATCAGCGATTTTTATTAACGCTTGTGATACAAATCCTCTTGCCATAGATCCACATGAATTAATTAAATTAGATCAAGATCATTTTAATAGGGGTCTTGAATTTATCAGAGACATCAATGACAGCATTAAGACGTTTTGTTCTTATCAAAATGCTGATTTTAATCAATCAGTAGATGGGATTAGCTATAACCAATTTGAGGGCCCGCATCCAGCAGGATTGGTGGGAACACATATACATTTTCTTTATCCGGTGGGTCAAAACAGATCAGCTTGGTCAATTTCGTGGCAGGAAGTCATTTCCTTAGGATATCTCCTTGAAACCAATTGCTTACGTGCTGAAAAGCATATATCTATTGGCGGTCCGAATGTCCATGATCCAAAGATTTTAAAATTAAGATATGGTTCTAATCTCACCGAAGTAACTGCAGGAAAAATATCTGAGAACTCTAGAGTTATTTCAGGCTCAATTCTAAATGGGCATACTGGAGAGAATGTAATGAACTATTTAGGTTCATTTGATAATCAGGTTTCAGTATTGCCTGATGAGACAAATGATATTTTATTTAACTGGGCGATGCCTGGTACCAAGCTACATTCTAAGCTACCTGCCTTTCTTTCAAGCTGGTTAAAGCCTAAAGAATTTAATTTTAATGTCTCGATGAATGGTGGGAATAGAGCAATTGTTCCAATCTCCTCTTACCAGGAAATCATGCCCTTGAATATTTTAACTACTCAATTGCTAAAGTGTTTAGTTACACTTGATATTGAGCTTGGGGAAAAATTAGGTGTATTAGAGTTAGCTCCAGAAGATTTAGCCTTAGCAAGTTATGTGTGTCCAAGTAAGTATGACTATCAATCAATTCTCGATTCTAATTTAGATAAAATGTATGAGGAATTCAAATGAAAGCTTGGCTTAGATCAATTAATGAGAGCATTAAGCCTAAGTTTATGCATGGAGGCGCTCAAGCTAAATGGTTTCCTATTTATGATGCTATTGAAAACTTTATTTTCTCCTCAACAAACAAAACAACTAATCCAATTCATGTAAGAGACTCGATCGATATACAAAGAATCATGGTAATAGTTTGGTTAGCTGCGTTTCCTGCAATGTTTTTTGGAATGTACAATATTGGCAACCAAACTCTAGATTACTTAACGCTAGTAGGTTCCGCAAATACAAATGATTGGCATCATGTATTAATTAATTTAGTTGGTTACTCTAATGATAGTTTTATAACAAAAATGTGGATTGGAGCTGTGTATTTTGTTCCCATCTACGCTGTTACATTTGCTGTTGGCATCCTATGGGAAATTCTTTTCGCTGTGGTGCGTAAGCATGAAATTAATGAAGGCTTATTTGTTTCATCAATCTTATTTGCCTTAAGCTGTCCGCCAGATTTACCACTGTGGCAAGCTGCAATGGGCATAACTTTTGGAATTGTTATTGGTAAGGAAGTCTTTGGCGGTACAGGTAAAAATTTTTTAAATCCAGCGCTAACTGGTAGAGCATTTTTATATTTTGCTTATCCCTCGCAACTATCAGGCGATAAAGTATGGATTGCTGGACTTTCTGATACTGGTATTACTCCTGAGGGATTTAGTGGAGCAACACCACTCGGTTATGCTGCCGAAGATGGTTTGCAAGGCTTGAGTGATAATTTTTCTTGGTTTGATGCCCTGATTGGTAATATTCCTGGGTCTGTTGGTGAAACTTCTGTTATTGCCATAGGTATAGCCGCTGTAATACTTTTAGCAACAGGAGTTGCTTCATATAGGATTATCTTAGGTACTTTTA
Organism: SAR86 cluster bacterium AG-313-D11; assembly: GCA_003284215.1. Lineage (GTDB taxonomy): Bacteria > Pseudomonadota > Gammaproteobacteria > Magnimaribacterales > D2472 > D2472. The sequence goes on from QBVW01000003.1 coordinate 23,821, forward strand.
TAGGGATGATAGTTATGTCCTCAATTCTAAATATTGTTGGGTCAGATACTAATCCAATGTTTCAAGTTCCATGGTATTGGCATTTTGTAATAGGTAGTTTCGCATTTGGATTAGTCTTCATGGCAACTGAACCAGTTTCAGGCTCAGGAACTAATGCTGGGCGATGGATTTACGGGGCTTTGATTGGTGTCACCGTAGTATTAATTCGAGTCATTAATCCTGCTTTTCCTGAAGGCATGATGTTAGCAATTTTATTTGCTAATCTATTTGCTCCTGTAATAGATCATATGGTTGTATCTAATAATATTGCAAAACGTAAGAGGGCTCTCTCATATGAATGATTCAGTTTTAAAAACACTAACAGTTTCATTTTTAGTTTGTTTATTTTGCTCGCTAGTTGTTTCATATGCAGCTGTGAGCCTAAGAGATATGCAAAATCTAAATAAGCTCAATGACCAAAGAATTAAGATTCTTAAAACAGCTGCGATTTATAATCCAGAGGAATCTATTGCATCTCAATTTACTCGTCTTACACCTAAATTTGTAGACTTTAGCACCGGTGATCTTTTAGATTCATATGGCGAATATGACTTAAATACCTATGATCCAGTATATTTTTCTAAACAGCCCGATCATTCAACTCCAATACCTGCATCTAAAGATATAGCAATTGTAAAAAACCATGAAAATATTGGAAAAATATATTTACTTAAAGATTCCTCTAGTAACCTTGAGAAAATTATCCTTCCAATAAGGGGCTATGGGCTGTGGGGTACTTTATTTGGCTATATTGCTATTGATAAAGATTTAAATACGATTAAGGGCCTTGAATTTTATGCCCATAAAGAAACACCCGGTTTAGGCGCGGAAGTTGATAATCCAAAATGGAAGTCACTATGGGATGGTAAATCTATCTACAAAGATGGCGAAGTGGAAATTGAAGTAATAAAAGGAAAAGTTGATCCATCAAACCAGATGGCGTCTTATCAAGTGGATGGGCTTTCAGGCGCGACTTTAACCAGTCGAGGCGTTACAAACATGTTGGTTTACTGGTTTGGTGAAAGTGGTTATAAAGAAACATTAAAGAATATTAATTATGACAGTTAAGCAATACAAAGAGGTTCTTGCTAAGCCATTACTTGAAGAAAACCCAATTACACTCCAGATACTTGGAATATGTTCAGCATTGGCTGTGACGAGTAATCTTTCTGTCACTCTAGTGATGTGTGTCGCGCTGACAAGCGTTGTTTCGTTTTCTAATTTATTCATTTCTATCATTAGAAATTACATTCCAAGCAGCGTTAGAATTATAGTTCAAATGACTATCATTGCATCTCTAGTGATAGTTGTAGATGAGTTACTTAAGGCTTATGACTATGAGACTAGCAAGAAACTATCAGTTTTTGTTGGCCTAATTATTACTAATTGCATTGTTATGGGTAGGGCAGAGGCATTTGCCATGAAAGAGAAGCCATTTATTAGTTTTTTAGATGGTTTAGGTAATGGCCTTGGATATAGCATTATTTTAATTGCAGTAGCCATTGTAAGAGAATTATTTGGTGCTGGAACTCTCATGGGTTATGAAATTTTACCCTTAGTTTCTAATGGTGGCTGGTATCCTGCTAACAATCTTTTATTGCTTCCTCCGAGCTCATTTATCCTAATAGGATTGATGATTTGGGCTATTAGAGCCTATAAGACTGATCAAATTGAACCCAATGAATATAAACTGTCTGGACATGCAACAGCTCCAGATACATCTAAAAGAGAAGTAAATGTTTGAGCATTATCTTAGTATCTTTATTACGACTGTTTTCATAGAAAATATTGCTCTGTCTGTTTTCCTAGGTATGTGCACATTCATAGCTATATCAAAAAAAATAGATGCTGCTTTTGGTCTAGGCGTAGCTGTAATAGTAGTTTGTTTAATAACAGTTCCATTAAATAACCTTATTTATAATTCAATATTAAAAGAAGGAGCGCTTGCATGGGCAGGTCTCCCTGAAGCAAATCTAGAGTTCGTTGGTTTAATTAGTTACATTGGTGTAATTGCAGCAGCTGTTCAAATATTAGAAATGTTTTTAGATAGATTCGTACCTGCACTTTATAATGCTCTAGGTGTATTTTTACCCCTAATCACAGTTAATTGTGCAATTCTTGGTGCCTCACTATTCATGATCGAAAAAGACCTGAAATTTGGTGAAAGCGTCGTATATGGTCTTGGTGCTGGTGTTGGTTGGGCAATGGCTATTGTTGTTTTAGCTGGTATCAGGGAAAAGTTAAAATATTCAGATATACCAGAAGGATTGCAAGGTCTAGGTGTTACATTTTTGATTGTAGGATTAATGAGTTTTGGATTTATGTCATTTGGTGGGATATCTCTTTAAAAAAAAATATTAATAACTATATAAGGTACTTATGCAAATTGATTTATTTTTAGGCGTCATATCTTTTACTGGAGTTGTTCTTCTTCTGGTTGGCATTATTATTGCTGCAAGAAGTCAATTAGTTAGTTCTGGTGATGTCTCAATTGAGATTAATGGAGATTCGTCTAATCCAATCATAGTTCCATCAGGTAATAAGTTACTGCAAACTCTAGCTGAAAATAAAATTTTTCTTTCATCTGCTTGTGGAGGTGGCGGCACTTGTAGCCAATGCAAATGCCAAATATCTGACGGTGGCGGTTCAATATTACCGACTGAAGAGTCTCATTTTAATTCAAAAGAAAAAAAAGATGGATGGAGATTATCTTGTCAGGTAGCTGTTAAAAATGATATGAAGATTAATATTCCAGAAGAAGTTTTTGGAGTTAAAGAATGGGAGTGTGAAGTAATTTCTAACGATAATGTAGCAACCTTTATAAAAGAACTAGTTTTAAAATTACCAGACGGCGAAGATGTGAATTTTAAAGCCGGAGGATATGTGCAGCTAGAAGCACCTGCTTATAAAGATTTAACATACAAATCATTTGATGTGGCTGAAGAATATAGGGAAGATTGGGACAAATTTAAAATCTGGGATAACGTAGCTAATAATTCTGAATCAATCATAAGAGCATATTCGATGGCTAATTACCCAGGTGAAAAAGGGGTTCTAAAGTTTAATATTAGAGTTGCCAGTCCTCCACCAGGCTCATCTGATATACCACCTGGTCTTATGTCATCCTGGACGTTTAATCTTAAGCCTGGAGATAAAGTTAGAGTGTTTGGACCATTCGGTGAGTTTTTTGCAAAGAAAACACCTGCAGAAATGGTTTTCATTGGTGGTGGAGCCGGTATGGCTCCTATGCGAGCTCATATTTTTGATCAATTATTAAGAATTAATAGTGAAAGAAAAATATCGTTTTGGTATGGCGCTAGGAGTTTGAAGGAAATGTTTTATGTTGATGATTTCGATAAATTAGCGGAAACAAATGAAAATTTTGACTGGCATGTTGCACTCTCCGATCCACAGCCAGAAGATGACTGGGATGGCCTAACAGGCTTTATTCACCAAGTGATTTTTGAGAACTATCTAAAATCTCACAAAGCTCCAGAAGATTGTGAATTTTATATGTGTGGTCCACCGATGATGAATAAAGCATGTATTGATATGTTGATTAATCTTGGAGTGGAGCCTGAAAATATCATGTTGGATGATTTTGGTGGTTAATTAACTTTTTGAATCGACTAACTGCATCCAAATTAATTGCTCTTGTTATTGGGCTAATCTGCATTCTCTTTGCATATAACTACAACAAATCTGCTACATATAAAATTTCTGGATCAATATATGGAACTTATTGGCAATTAGTTTCAACAGAATATATTTCTGACTCACTAATAAAATCAATTAAAGGTGAACTTTCTCGAATTGATTTAATAGCATCTAATTATAAAGAAAACTCTGAGTTATCAAATATTAATAAAGCACCAATAAATCAAAAAATTTTGATTTCATCTGATATGTATTCTTTATTAAGTTTTGCCGAAAGTCTCTTTAAAATCACTGATGGTTTTTATGATATTACTCTCGGCTCATTGGTTATTAAAAATGGTTTTGGTCCAGACTATGCAATGATTGACAACACTCTTCCAGTTTCTTTAAAAAGGTTTAAGTTAATTTCCAATAATACTGTTATTAAAAATGATAATTTTCAATTCGATTTATCATCTATAGCTAAAGGCTATGCTGCAGATAAAATAGCTCAGTTGCTTACAGAATCTAATAAAAAAAATTATTTACTTGATATTGGAGGTGAAGTTATAACCAATGGATCTAAGCATGGCGTTCCTTGGTTAATTGGTATTCAAGATCCGTCATCCATACAAAATCAATCAATTTTTGAAATTTCTAGTTCAGATTTTTTAGCTATTGCAACATCTGGTGAGTATAGAAACCAAAAAATAAATAATAATGGTGAGATTATTAGCCATACATTTGTGCCTCAAACTAAATTGTCCATTCCAGACAAGTCTTACTCAGTAACAGTTGCCTCTGAAGAATCTTCAATGATTGCAGATGCCTGGGCTACAGCATTGAATGTGCTTGGTCCAGAGAAGGGCATAAGAATTGCAAATGATCATAAAGTTGCAGTTATGTATATAATGCAAAAAGACAATAATGTCATTAAGTCTAAATCGTGGAATTATAGTGATTGAATTTCTAACAGTCTTTTTATTAATAACTATTTCTTTTGCAGCTATTGCAATTGGAGTTATATTCAAAAATAAACCTATTTCAGGGAGTTGTGGGGGTATGGCAAATTTAGAGGATGGTGCACCCTGCAAAGTTTGCGGGCGCACCACCATAGGGGATTGTGAAACTAGTTAAAATTGATTCATTGTATTGTCTTTACCTGATGCTTTGAGAGCAGCTTCTCCTGCAAAATATTCTTTATGGTCATCACCCATATCAGATCCAGCCATGTTTTGATGTTTAACGCAGGCAATACCTTGCCTAATTTCTTTTCTTTGAACGCCTTCTACGTAACCAAGCATTCCTTTATCACCAAAATATTCTTTTGCAAGATTGTCTGTAGATAGGGCCGCTGTATGGTAAGTTGGCAAAGTAATAAGATGATGAAATATTCCTGCTTCTCTAGCAGCATCAGCTTGAAAAGTTTGAATTTTTTTATCAGCCTCAATACCTAATTCAGTCTCATCATATATCTCATTCATCAGATCTTCTCTTTCATATGCTGAAACATCGCCACCATTCTCAGAAATTGAATCAAATACTTGCTGTCTAAAGTTAAGAGTCCAATTAAATGATGGACTATTGTTATAGACAAGCTTAGCGTTAGGAATGACTTTTTTAATCTCATCCATCATGGCACCGATTTGTCCTATGTGGGGCTTTTCAGTTTCAATCCAGATTAAATCAGCACCATTTTGTAAACTTGTTATTGAGTCTAAGATGCATCTTGCTTCACCCGTACCTTCTTTAAATCTATATAGGTTACTTGGCAGTCTTTTGGGCCTTACAACTTTTCCGTTTTGATTGATCAAAACATCACCATGATTAAGCTCTGAGTGATCAAGCTCTTCAACATCAAGAAAAGAATTATACTGATCACCTAAATCGCCGACCTCTTGAGTTATAGCAATCTGTTTAGTTAGACCGGCACCCAATGAGTCTGTTCTCGCTACTATCACTCCGTCGTCGACACCAAGCTCTAAGAATGCATACCTAACAGCATTAATTTTTGCTAAGAAATCAGAGTGGGGCACAGTGACTTTGCCATCTTGGTGACCGCATTGTTTTTCATCAGAGACTTGATTTTCAATTTGTATGCAACAAGCGCCAGCCTCGATCATTTGTTTAGCCATTAGATATGTAGCTTCTTCATTACCAAACCCCGCATCGATATCTGCAATTATTGGAACTATGTGAGTTTCAAAATTATCAATTTTCTCTTGAATTTTTGGTTTATCCGCATCAGATGCTTTATCGAGTTCTCTAAATAAACCACCTAGCTCACGAGCATCCGCTTGACGTAAAAATGTGTAAAGTTCTTTTATTAGAGATGCGACAGATGTTTTTTCATGCATAGATTGATCAGGTAATGGGCCAAATTCTGATCTAAGGGCTGCAACCATCCAGCCAGAAAGGTAGAGATATTTTTTATCTGTTGTACCAAAGTGCTTTTTTATAGATATAAGTTTTTGCTGCCCAATGAAGCCATGCCAACAACCAAGTGATTGAGTATATGCCGATGGATTTTTATCATATGCATCCATATCCTCTCTCATCAAAGAAGCTGTATATTTTGCAATATCAATTCCTGATTTAAACTGATTTTGAAGCCTCATTCGTGCAGCATATTCAGGTTTAATTGAACCCCAGTTAGAGCCACTGAATGCAGGAATAGAATTAAGATTATCTACCTCAGATGAAAAATTATTTTTTGACATTAATATACCCCTATATGTATGTAGTGCATTTGAATTTATTAAGAAAGTAATGTCAATAATTACTATAAATGCACTAATAAAGGGTCTAAGAGATAATATTTTATGTAGTCAAACTACAAATTTTAGGATTTTGCTAATATCGAGGCGATTCCAACATAATTTAGAGGAGTAAGCTTTTTTAGTTTCTCTTTAGATTTATTGCTGATGCTTAAGTCATTTACGATTTCAATGTACGAATCTTTGTTCATACTGTGGCCTCGAGTTTTACTTTTAATTTCTTCATAGGCATTGTTATAACCTTCGAGCTTCATGACTATTTGAAGTGCCTCAGCTAAGACTTGCCAATTATCAGATAACTCATTACGTGCAATATCTTTATTTGGTTGAATTTTACTTAAACCACTCAAACAAGAAGTTATTCCTAAAAAGCTGTATCCAAAGCCAACACCAAGGTTTCTTAAAACTGTTGAATCAGACAAATCTCTTTGAAGTCTTGATTTAGTTAACTTATCAGCAAAGAAAGTCATCAATGAATTGGATAATCCAAGATTTCCCTCGGCATTTTCAAAATCTATTGGGTTGACCTTATGAGGCATTGTCGAGGATCCAATTTCACCATCTTTTTGTTTTAACTTAAATATATCGTTAGCAATATAAGTCCAAATGTCTTGATTAAGGTCAATGAGGATATTATTAATTCTTTGTATGCAATGAGAAATTTCAGCTATACCGTCATGAGGTTCAATTTGAGTAGTTATAGGGTTCTGCTCAATTTTAAAAGAGGATAGAAATTTTTGAGTCTTCGACAACCAATCAATACTAGCATCAGATAATTCCAAAGTGTGAAAATTACCAGTTGCGCCTCCAAACTTTGCCAAAGGAACCATTTTCGATAATGAATCCTTTTGTCTCAGTAAGCGTTGATGAAAAACTTTAATTTCTTTTCCAATAGTTGAAGGAGATGCAGCTTGCCCATGAGTTCTTGCGAGGATAGGTATTGATGCCCAAGTTCTTGATTTAGAATTTAAATCTTTAATAAGAATATTTAGTTTTTTTAAATATATATTTTTTGCATCTCTTAGTAATACTGCGTATGACAAAGAATTAATATCCTCACTTGTTAAAGCAAAATGAACTAAATGTTGATATTGTTTAAGATTAGTAAAGCGATCCATCTCCTCTCTAATAAAATATTCTACAGCTTTTACATCATGATTAGTTTTTGATTCAATTGACTTTATTCTTTTAGCAGATTTTTCATTAAAACTATTCTTAATTAGTAAAAGATTTTTCTTAGCAGCGGAGGAAAGTGTTTTGAAGTTTTTCCCGCCATAAGTTGTTAAGAACATAATCCAATCTATCTCAATTTCAAATCTAGTCTTATTTAGATTAGACTCTGAAAAATTATTTGCTAGGTCAATAATTTTATTATTGTAACGATTATCAAGTGGTGAAATTAGCTCTTGGTGTTTCATAGTTTGAATTATAGCTAGTCTTACAATGCTTTTGCTATGATGCCTCCACCTAAACATTCATTATTTTTATACAACACTGCTGATTGCCCTGGAGCAATTGCTCTTATTTTTTCAGAGAATAAGACTCGCACACCATCATCTTCAAAATGCGCAACACAATCCACTGGTTTTCCTCTATGGCGGACTTGCACTTTGCAATTAAGTTGACTCATACCGTCGGATTTATTTATCCATTTCATTTCTTCCATTAACAACCCATTGCTCATCAATAATTCATTAAATTCACCCTGACAAACATATACTTCATTTAATTCAATACTTTTGTCATATACATACCAGGGTAATTCTGGTTTATCTTTAACCCCGCCAATATTTAAACCTTGTCTTTGACCTTGCGTAAAAAGGAGCGCGCCTGGATGAGTTCCAACAATATTACCCTCTGAATCTTTAATGCTTCCACTTTTAAATGTAATAAATCTTTTCAGGAAATCTTTTAAATTCCTCTCGCCAACAAAGCATATTCCAACAGAGTCTTTTTTATCATGATTGATAAAATTATTTTTTTCAGCTATGGCGCGGACTTCATTTTTATTTAATTCTTCTAGAGGAAAAATACATTTTGCAAACTCATTACCGGTAACCTCATGAAGAAAATATGTCTGATCTTTATTGAGGTCCTTTGCCCTCATCAATACAGAGTGATCTTTTTTATGTTCAATTTTTGCATAATGGCCAGTTGCAATATGATCAGCTCCAATTTTAAGGGCATAATCTAAAAAAGATTTAAATTTTATTTCTCTATTGCATAATATATCTGGGTTCGGCGTCCTTCCTTTTTCATGTTCAGAAAGAAATTCTTTGAAGACTCTGTCCCAATACTCATCGCTAAAATTAGCTTTATGTAATGGAATATCAAGCTGATCGCAAACCTTTGATGCATCTGCAAAATCCACTTCTGAAGTGCAGACCTCGCCAGGTTCATTTTGCCAATTCTGCATAAACAATCCTTGCACTTTGTAGCCTTGATTTTTTAATAAATAAGCAGCCACAGATGAATCAACTCCACCTGACATTCCTACAACAACTGTTTTATTTATATTTGACATATTTTATCTATAAAGCTTAATTTTAAAGGTTTTTTTAGAGTATAATTCACCCAAATTTTACAATATATTTCTGTTTTAAAGAGGATAGCATGGCTTATAAGCATATAAAGATTCCAGAAGAAGGTACCAAAATCACATTTAAAGATGGCACGCTACAAGTTCCAGATAATCCCATTATCCCATATATTGAGGGTGATGGTATTGGGATTGATATCACTCCGGCAATGATTGATGTTGTCGATACTGCTGTTGAGACAGCATATAAAGGAAGTAAAAAAATATCTTGGATGGAGGTTTATTGTGGTGAAAAATCTACCCAAGTTTATGATGCTGATACGTGGTTACCAGATGAAACTATTGACGCTTTGAAAGAATACATCGTAAGTATAAAAGGGCCTCTTACGACTCCAGTTGGTGGCGGAATAAGGTCACTAAATGTTTCATTACGTCAGATTCTTGACCTTTATGTTTGTTTACGACCAATTCGCTATTTTGCAGGTGTTCCTAGTCCAGTTAAAAATCCATCTCATGTAGATATGGTAATTTTTAGAGAAAACTCTGAAGACATTTATGCTGGTGTAGAATTTGAGGCTGGTTCTCCAGAATCAGATGCTATGGTCAAAGTTCTTCAAGAGCAATTTGGGGTAACACAAATAAGATTCCCAACTGATGTAGGGCTTGGAGTTAAGCCTATCTCTAAACAAGGAACAGAGAGACTCGTTAAACAGGCTCTTGATTATGCTATTAAAAATGATAGATCATCTGTCACTCTGGTTCATAAGGGTAATATCATGAAATTTACTGAGGGTGCCTTTAGGGATTGGGGGTATGAACTTAGTATGAATTCATACAATGGAGAGCTATTAGATGGAGGTCCATGGGTAACAATTAAAAATCCAAATAGTGGTAAAAATATAATTGTTAAAGATGTCATCTGCGATGCATTTCTCCAGCAAATTCTAACAAGACCAAAGGAATATGATGTGATTGCAACCATGAACCTAAATGGTGATTATGTATCTGATGCTTTGGCTGCTTGCGTTGGTGGTATTGGTATAGCTCCAGGAGCAAATATCGGCGATGACTCAGCTCTATTTGAAGCTACACATGGTACAGCACCTAAATATGCGGGTCAGGATAAAGTTAATCCAGGTTCATTGATCTTATCAGCGGAGATGATGCTAAGACATATGGGTTGGGTTGAGGCGGCAGATCTTATAATTTCATCCATGGAAGCAGCAATAACAGACAAAATGGTTACATATGATTTTGAAAGATTAATGGATGGCGCCAATCTTGTTTCTTGTTCTGGCTTTGCCAAGGAAATGATCAAAAGAATGTGAGGATTGATATGTCTTCAGAATCATCAAATGGTTCAAATGGCTTAGGTGACACCGGTACTGTTGTTCTGGAGAATAAACCGGATCTAAAAGAACCTCCAATGTATCAAGTCGTGCTCCTAAACGATGACTTCACTCCGATGGAATTTGTTGTTTACATACTCCAAGCAATATTCGGTTACGAGCATGAAAGATCAACTCAAATAATGTTGGCTGTTCATACAAAAGGAAAGGGTGTCTGTGGTATATTTCCTAAAGAGATAGCTGAAATGAAATCTCACGAAATTAATGAGATGGCAAAAGCCCATGAGCATCCTCTCATAAGCGAAATTGAACCTTTAACAGATTAATGTTTAGTAAAGAATTAGAACAATCCATAGCAAACTTATTTGATCAAGCTCAAGATCAAAACCTTGAATATCTCACCATTGAGCATTTACTATTAATGCTTATTTCAGATTTTGAAGTTCGACAGGCTCTTGAAACAAATGATGTAAATATAGCCACCTTAAGAGAAAATCTTGAAGAGCATGTAAGGGATAATACACCTAGTAAAATTGATGCTAAAAAACCTGTTCAACCTACATTAGGATTTCAAAGAGTTCTTCAGAGAGCTGTGTTTCATGTTCAATCGTCGGGTAAGGGCGTCGTGAAACCTATTAACTTATTAGTAGCTATATTTTCCGAAAAAGAGTCTCATTCTGTTTTCTTGCTATCCAAGCAAGGCATCGGAAGGCTTGATATTGTGTCTTATATTTCTCACGGAAAGCCAGAAGGTTCTGAAACTGAGACTGATTCCAAATCATCGGATGAGGGAGTTGTGACTGAGTCAATTACAACAAATAATGAATTAGAATTTTTAATTGATTTAAATGCTCTAGCTGAATCTAATAAAGTAGATCAACTAGTAGGGCGTAAAGATGAGGTTGAAAGAATTTTACAAATTCTGGCTAGACGAACTAAAAATAATCCCTTACTAGTTGGAGAATCTGGTGTTGGTAAAACAGCAATAGCTGAAGGCTTAGCGCATCTGATTAACTCTAAAGATACACCCGAATTCTTACATGAATCAAAATTATATTCTTTAGATATAGGAGCATTAATTGCTGGCACTAAATATCGTGGAGACTTTGAGAAGAGATTGAAGTCAGTTTTAAAATTCTTAGATGATCAAAATAATCCTATATTATTTATTGACGAAATTCATACCATCATTGGGGCTGGATCAGCATCTGGTGGAAGCCTAGATGTATCTAATTTATTAAAACCAGCTCTGGGCAAAGGTAAGCTTAGATGTATAGGATCGACAACATTTCAAGAGTACAGAGGTGTTTTTAATCAAAATCAAGCATTATCAAGAAGATTTCAAAAAATTGATGTTTTAGAGCCGTCAGTAGACGAATGTATACAAATATTAGACGGGTTGAAGAGTAATTATGAGGATCACCATAATGTAAAATATTCAGGCGAATCTATAAATTCGGCTGTCACTTTATCTAAACGTTTTTTAAATGATAGATTTTTACCTGATAAGGCGATTGATCTGATAGACGAAACAGGAGCTTTGTTAAATATTTCAAGGAAAAATACAAAAAAAATAACCGTAAAACAGATTGATATTGAAAAAACTATTTCAAAAATATCTAAGATTCCTGAACAAACTATATCTAGTCAAGAGTCAATTAATCTTCAAAAATTAGAATCCGATCTTAAAACTGTTATTTTTGGTCAAGACACAGCTATTAAGAGTCTGGTTAATGCTATTAAATTATCTAGAGCAGGGCTTAGAGATGACAATAAAACGATTGGATCGTTTTTATTCGCTGGTCCAACTGGAGTAGGTAAGACAGAAATTACAACTCAATTGGCAAACATGATGGGTATCGAGCTTGTGAGATTTGATATGTCAGAGTACATGGAAAGGCACACAGTCTCGAGACTGATTGGGGCGCCTCCTGGTTATGTTGGATTTGATCAAGGCGGCTTATTAACTGAGGCCGTTGTACAAAATCCACATTGTGTTCTATTGCTTGATGAAATAGAAAAGGCTCATCCAGATATCTTTAATTTACTTCTACAAATCATGGATTCCGGGGTCTTAACAGATAACAATGGTCGCAAAGCGGACTTTAGGAATATCATTGTAGTCATGACAACTAATGCAGGTGCTGATTTATTAGAAAAGAAAAGCATAGGTTTCAGCGATCAATCCAATGAATCTGATGCATTGTTATCTTTAAAGAAACTATTTTCTCCTGAATTTAGGAATAGGTTAGATGAAATTATTCAGTTTAACTATCTACCAATGAAAGTCATTCTATCGATAGTAGATAAATTTCTTACTAAGCTTCAAGCACAGCTTGATGCCAGAAATGTAGAATTAATTTATTCTAAAAAAGTTTTAAACTGGATCGCTGAAAATGGCTATAACAAAGAAATGGGTGCAAGGCCCATGGAGAGATTTATTACCAATAAAATTAAGAAACCTCTAGTTGATAAGGTCTTGTTTGGTGAGCTCAGTAAGGGTGGTCAGATTAAAGTTGATTTGGTAGCTAATGAAGTAAAATTCAGCGCTACAAAGAAAACAGCTAAATCTAAAGCCTAACGGCCTCTAAAAGTAATTCTTCCTTTTGTTAGATCGTATGGCGTCATCTCAACTTTAACTTTATCGCCAGTTAAGATTCTGATGTAATGTTTACGCATTTTGCCAGAAATGTGAGCTTCGATTATATGATCGTTCTCTAATTTTACTTTAAAGGTAGTATTGGGGAGAGTTTCAATAACTTCTCCTTCAAATTCTAAATTGTCTTCTTTAGCCATATGTTGTTATTTTACACTAATTAATTTAACTTTAAGTTAATAAATCTTTATAGGATGCATATACGTATTTATTGTTATACGAAAGAATAAACTTAAGGAGAAAACTATGTCAGAAACTGTAAGTGTTTATATGGTCGTAAATCTATCTATCAATGATCGAGATGAATACAGAATATATGAAAAGGGATTCTTTCCTTTTTTAAAAAAATATAATGGTTCATTCATTACATTCGATGATTCACCAGTTTGTCTCGAGGGAGAGCCTCCAAAACAGTTTGATCGAGCAATTATATTTTCCTTTCCATCAGAGGCAGATGCTGATAATTGGTGGGCTGATGAAGGATATCAAGAGCTTAGTAAACATAGAAGAAATGCTACTAATATAACTCTGCAGCGTATAAAAGGTATTCCACCTAGAAATTAGTGTATATAATTTAACATAATATATATTATGCGAAGTAGTATATTATTATAGGTTTATATTAGGCACCACTCTATCCTTCTTAAATGGCTGTGGATTACCATCAATAAAGTCAATTATTAATTGAGCATATTCAGGACCTGCCTCTTCTTGAAGGAAATGTCCTGGTCCCTCAATAATAATTTCTTGAGCTGAAGGAATTCTCTTTAACATGTCTACCATTCTTGGGTTATTTCCAGTAACTGGATCATTATCACTATTAGCAATCAAAAAAGGTTTGTGCCATTTTTCAAACACCTCTCTATAAGCTGCTTCATTTTTTCTTAGTTCACTAGGAATTAAATATGGAAAAATTTGAGCACCAGCTTTATAAGTAGCATTTGGATATGGTGCCTCATACCCCGCTCTTTCTGCATCACTTACATTTCCTAGAGTTTGCATGACCCCTCCAACATCAATATTATCTGTATATCTTGAATATCTAATCCAATTCGTAAATCCATCTCCACCAATAAACTCTTCCCATGAAGCTGGACCTTGGAACCAAATACCCAACTTAAACAGTGGATAACTAATGAATGATATTAAATCTTTAATAAAACCTCTTCCAGGCGCTATTAAACTTGTATTGGAGGCAATAATTCTTGTGAATCTGTTAGGCTCTTCTGATATAACTCTAAGTCCAACCAAACCGCCCCAATCATGGACATGTGCAGTAATGTTATTTAAATCAAGCTCTATTATTAACTGAGCCATCTTATCTACATGCATTTGATGTGAGTAATCATCAATCGAAATATATTTATCTGACTTACCAAATCCCACCATGTCTGGTGCTATGACTCTATATCCTGCTTGAGTTAGGGTAGGAATCATTTTTCTGAATAAATAACTCCATGCTGGCTCACCATGAAGTAAATATATAATGTCTCCATCTTTTGGACCCTCATCTAAATAATGTATTCTTGTGTCTCCTATCATTAGATAATTTGGTTCATAAGGATAATCAACTATATTATTAAAACGTTCAGCAGGTGTTCGTAAGACGCCGGGAGCTACAAGATTAAATCTTTCATAATTTATTTCTGGATCTTTGCTACTAGAATAATGGAAGATGCTTACTAGAATAATTAAACTAATTCCTAAGAAAATTATCTTTTTCATTACTTAAGGTTGTCTGATTTTATCCACCATACGATAGATATTATCTGGTGGCTTAGTAAAGAAAAAAGAAACAATAAGAGCAACAATAAAATTAATAATCATTCCAACAAAACCAAAACCCTCAGGTGATATTCCAAAAAACCAATTGTCTACAGAATTTAAATGCACATTCAAAAATTTGAAATTAATGATGTATGAAGATGTAATGATTAGTCCAGAAAGCATTCCAGCGATAGCGCCCTCTTTATTAAGTCGTTTACAAAATATTCCCATTAATAATGCTGGAAAGATAGTTGCAGCTGCCAAGCCAAATGCAAATGCTACTACTTGAGCTACAAATCCAGGTGGGTATATACCAAATAGCCCAGCGATCAATATCGCAACAGCTGCAGAACATCGTGCATAGAAAAGTTCTTGCTTTTCAGTTATTTGTGGCATGAATGTTTTTTTCAAAACGTCATGTGATATTGAGGCTGATATCACTAACAATAAACCAGCTGCAGTAGATAATGCTGCAGCCAAAGCCCCTGCTGCAATCAAAGCAATAACCCAGCCTGGTAGTTGTGCTATCTCGGGATTAGCAAGGACTATGATATCCCTATCAATATAGACTTCATTAGAATTAGTATAATCCGCATTGTTAATTAGGAGCCTTTCTCCAGAAAGCCCTCTTTCACTTGCAAAATTAGGTTTGACACCTTCTAATGCATTGCCAGCTGAATATTGAATAATCTTGTCATTATTTTTATCTTTCCAAGCAATTAATCCAATGTTCTCCCAATTTTTGAACCAACTTGGTGCTTCTTCGTATTGAATTTCCTGAACAGAATCGATGAAGTTCATTCGAGCAAATGCAGAAACTGCTGGCGCAGTTGAGTATAAAATAGCAATGAATATCAAAGCATATCCAGCTGATTTTCTAGCATCACTTACTTTTGGAACTGTAAAAAATCTTACGATAACGTGTGGTAAACCTGCAGTACCAAACATCAGGGCAGCTGTAATACAAAAAATATCAATATTAGATTTTATATTTTCTGTGTAGGCACTAAATCCAAGCTCTGTTGTAACTTTATCTAATTTATCTAGTAAATAAACATCGCTATTAACAAGAGTATCACCAAAACCTAATTGAGGAATGGGATTGCCAGTCATAAGGATCGAGATAAATATTGCAGGTACTAAATATGCAAAAATTAATACGCAATACTGAGCTACTTGGGTGTATGTGATACCTTTCATGCCTCCTAAGACTGCATAAAAGAATACTATGCACATACCAATAATAACTCCTATATTAATATCAACTTCAAGAAATCTAGAGAAGACGATACCAACACCTCTCATTTGACCTGCTACATAAGTAAATGAAATAAATATTAAACATATAACAGCAACCAATCTAGCGGCATTAGAGTAGTACCTAGCTCCAATAAAATCAGGAACTGTATATTGACCAAATTTTCTTAAATATGGAGCTAATAATAAAGCTAAAAGCACATATCCTCCTGTCCAGCCCATTAAATAAACAGAACCATCTTTTCCAAGAAAGGCTATTAGACCAGCCATTGAAATGAATGAAGCAGCTGACATCCAGTCAGCAGCTGTTGCCATACCATTTGCAACAGGATGAACGCCTTTTCCAGCTATATAAAATTCATTAGTTGATGAGGCACGCGACCAAATGGCAATACCAATATATAAAGCAAAAGAAAGACCAACAAAAATATATGTAAGGAGCTGAGTGTCCATAAACTTTACAGATCCTCTTCATGATTATCTTTATATTTCTTATCTAATTTATTCATAAAATATATGTAAATGAAAATTAATAATACAAAGAAATAAATACTCCCTTGTTGAGCAAACCAAAAACCAAGTTTAAATCCGCCAATTTGAAATTGATCGAGAGAGTCTGACCAAATAATTCCAAACCCAAAAGAAACGATAAACCAAACAGTTAAAAGGATAGAAAGAATTTTTAAATTAGAATACCAATAATTATTTTTCATTGAATGTTGCTCAAAGTACTTAATATATTTAATAAGAAAACGCATTAATAGTATATCTTTTTAAAAAAAATCTTAAGTTAACAATCTATATTTCAATTTAAAAAATTATGCATACAATGTAGGTATGAAAAATTTTATAGCCCTCTCTTTATTTTGTTCACTTTTTTGCACTGTGCTTCTCTCTGAAGAGCTAATGAAGCCAACTAGCTTTTCTAAGGATTTGTATCCAGAAGAAATATTAGATGGTAATTATTTATCAGATATTGATCATCCTAGTAGTTTTTTAGATTTTAATTATGGAGAAAGAGTTGCCTCACCTGCTCAAATTTCTTCAGCGATTGTGGCTTGGTCAAAACAGTCAAATCGTTTGAAGGTTGTTGAGTATGCAAAATCTCATGAGGGCCGTCCTCTTTATGCTCTCTTTATCTCAGCTCCTGAAAATATAAATAACTTAGATGTCATAAAATCGAACATCACCAAACTATCTGATGCAAGGAATATTAACGATAAAGAAGCTGAATCCATAATTAAATCAATACCTAGTGTTGCATGGATGGCTTATTCTATTCATGGCAATGAAACTTCTGGTGCTGATGCTGCGCTTGGGATTATCTATCATTTGATAGCAAGTAAGGACTCTGATGTCATAGATATGTTGTCAGAAATGATCATTGTAATAGATCCTATGATGAATCCAGATGGTCGTGATAGATTCGCAAAATCTCTTGAACAATTTAGAGGAACAGCACCAAACTATGATGATCAATCATTGCTTCATACTGGTGATTGGCCATATGGAAGAACAAATCATTATTATTTTGATCTAAATCGAGATTGGTTATATCTAACTCAACCTGAAACTCGAGGACGCGTTGCATTAATAAATGAATGGCGTCCTCAAATATTAGTTGATGGTCATGAGATGGGCGCACAAGATACATTTATGACTGGCCCACCACGAGAACCAATTAATAAAAACATTGACAGAAACCTTATTAAATGGGGAAATCAATTCGCCAGCGATCAAGCAAATGAATTCGATCTAAGAGGCTGGAGATTTTATACTGGTGAGTGGCACGAAGACTTATATCCCGGATATTCATTTTACGTTCAATTTAGAGGCACTCTGGGAATCTTGTATGAACAATCACGTATGTCTGAAGATGGTGTGCGCAGACCTGAAGGTACAATCCAATCCTATAAAGAGGCAGTTCATCATCAATACATAAGCACATTGGCAAATCTTAAAACATTGCAAAAAAATTCATACCAAATGTATCTAGATTATTGGGATGGTAGAAAGCTTAATGTTTCAAAAAATGGTAAGTATGGTAATCAAACTTTTGTAATTCTGCCTACAGATAATTATGGCCGTCTTAATGCTTTGGTTGCCAAACTCGAAGCACAAGATGTTGAGCTTTTCAGAAATACGAAGATATTGAGTGTGCAATCAGCATTAAAACAATCTGGTGAATTGGTAGAGGATTTTGTAATTCCCAAGGGAAGCTTAATTATCCCTAATAGGCAGCCTGAAGCCCCTTTAATTTCTGCAATATTAGAATTTGACGCCGATATTGATGAATCAGTCTTACTTGAAGAAAGGCAGGCAAGCTTAAGAGATGGATCATCAATTATGTATGACACGACAGCTTTTAATTTCACTATGATGTTTGGATTATCTGCTGTAACTGTTCCTGAAAATTTATCTAATAATCTTGAGCCATGGTCGCCCTTCCCTTCAAGTCTTGAGATAAATGAAAGTGCAGTGATGTGGGCCGTTGATGCTGAAGATGATAGATCAGTTGCCTTTGCTGCAAGATTAATGGAAAAAAATATTAACGTTCGTATTGTTGATAAAGATGCAGTGCTTTCTAAACACTCATTATCTAGAGGTAGCGTGGCTGTATTAGCAATGGATAATTTAAATCATAAGGATTTAATTAATGATATTAGACAAATTGCAACAGACTTAGACATATCATTAGTTTCAATAGAGTCTGGCTTTGGTTCTAAAGAGCTCCCAGATTGGGGTGGAAGGCATTTTCTTCTTTTGCAAAAACCTCAGATAGCTATATTGAGTCATGCTGATTTTAGTTCATATGATGTTGGAGTTACTTGGTGGTCAATTGATCAGTATCTTGGCATTAGACACAGTCAAGTAAATTCATCCATGGCTGGATATGCTGACTTAAGACGTTATAACACAATTGTTATGCCAAGTGGTTATGCTGATCTAAATGGCTCTAAAAAAGAAGCCTTAATGACATGGGTGGCACAGGGCGGAACACTTATAGCGCATAATCGAAGCAGTAGATTAATAGCTTCAAGCGAGGATTTTGGTAATGTGAAATTACTTCAAAATACTTTTGAAAATAGTGTTGATTATAATTTTAATCTGCTTAGAGAAATTGCAGCTTCAGAAAACAATATTAATAAAGCAAAAATATTAGCTCATGGTATAAATTTGGATATTTCCTATCCTTGGGAATCTTTTGATGAGCAGTTATCTGAAAAAGATTTGCAAAACAGAGATAAATGGCAATCTATTTTTATGCCATCTGGTTCAATGGTGGCTGGAAGAGTTGATCAAAAGCATTGGCTGTCATTTGGAACACCTCCAACACTTCCCATTCTTTATGCGAACTATCCCATTCTCATGACAAATAATCAGAGTGAAGCAGTTGTAAGAATTGGAGAGCTAATATCAGATGATACTATTAATGATTTTAGAATGATTAATTGGTCTTCTATTCCACCTGGAAAAGATCTAAATGTAAGAATGAGTGGATTAGTTTGGCCTGAGGCAGCCCAAAGGATTGCGAATTCAGCCTACTTAACCCGTGAAAGAATAGGAAGAGGACAAATTATATTATTTGCTGGAGAGCCAAACTTTAGGGGCTCAACAAGAGGCACTAATAGACTTTGGCTTAATGCATTAATTTATGGCGCTGGTCTTGGTGCAAGCAGTAAAATTAATCTCTAATATTTATGGAACTAATAAGATGAATAAAATAAAATTAATTTTTATCTTCCTTTTTGTAGGTTGCTCAAATCAAAACCAAGAAACAATGAAAGCGCCAATTGCAAAAAAAATTCCAGTAACCTATTCTGCCCATGGCGATATCCGCATAGATAATTATGACTGGCTCAGAGACGATACAAGAAAAAATGAAGAAGTATTACAGCATCTTAGATTAGAAAATAAATATGTTGATTCGTGGTTTAACAATCAAGAATATAACTATGAAGAAGAGATCATGCAGGAATTTCTTAGTCGCTTGCCTGAAAATGAAATATCATTTCCATTCGATAACTTCGGAACTGAGTATTTCACTAAATCATTTAAGGATAAGCAACTCAGCATTTACTATAGAAATGATGGAGGAGAAGAATCATTAATTCTTGATCCTAATATTAAATTTAGTACTCAAGATTATTATCAAGTAAGTAGATTCAATCCAAGTCCTTCTAATAAATTTGCTGTATTTGGTGAAGACAATGATGGTCGCAGGAAATATATTGCAAAATTTATAGATCTCAATTCTAATCAATTAATTGAAGATGAGTTGGAGCTAACATCAGGAAATATGGTTTGGGCAACAGACTCTAAGAGTATTTACTATTTAAAAAAAGATCCAGTCACATTAATTTCTAACAAGTTATATAAACATACATTGGGTGAATCTCAATCATCTGATGAGTTAATTTATGAAGAGCTTGATAATGAGTTTAATTTAGGTATTTCAAAGAGCTCTTCAAAGGAATTTTTACTTCTAAATATTGAAAAAACAAATTCAAATGAAATAAGAATTCTTTCATTAGGTAGCTCTAATCAAGACAAGCTAACAATTTTCTTACAAAGACAGGAAGATCATCTTTATAAAATAGACCACTCCAATGATATTTTCTATATTCAAACTAACCTCAATAGTCCCAATTATAGAATCATGCAAAGCAAGAATGGGTTTATTTCCCATATAGATGAATCTAATGAGTTGATACCTCATGATCCAAATGTTTACATTCAAGATTTTGTAATAACTTCTTCATATATAGTCTTAGAAGTAAGAAAAAATGGTTTGCCAGCAATAAGTCAATATAAAAAAGATTCATTGTTGGCGATAGATATTATGCTTCCTGATACAAGCTATTTTGTATCACTAGCTTCTTCTGATTATGTTGACTATGAGAATAATCAATTTCATTATTATTATTCAAGTCCTAATAGACCCCTTGCAATTTATAAAGCAAACGCAATTAATAATACTTCCTCTAAGGTTTGGCAAAAAATAGTAAACAACTTTAAAGAAGATGATTATGTGGTTGAAAGAACTTTCAATGAAGTAAGAGATGGGACTATGGTGCCTGCAACTATAGTTTATAAAGCTGATAAAAGTCTTAATCGCCCTATCCTATTTTATGGCTATGGTTCATATGGAATTAATAGGGAAGCTCGCTTCAGTGAGTCTATCTTGCCTTTAATTAATAAGGGTTTTATTTTTGTGTATCTCAATATTCGGGGTGGTGCAGAAATGGGAAAAGAATGGTATGAACAAGGAAGAATGCTCAATAAAATGAATTCATTTTATGATTTTAATGACTCTGTAGAAGCTATTCTTAATAAGGGTTATGGAGATAAAAACAATGTATTTGCACAGGGTGGAAGCGCTGGTGGTCTATTAATGGGGGCAATTGTTAATTTAAAACCAGAACTTTACAAGGGAATTATCTCTGGAGTGCCATTTGTTGATGTGCTTACCACTATGTCTGATGAATCTATACCTTTAACCACTTTTGAATATGATGAATGGGGTAATCCAAATAATTATGAGGAGTATATGTACATGAAAAAGTATTCACCATACGATAATATCGATTACCTGAATTATCCAAGTATGCTGATTACCTCTAGTTTATTTGATTCTCAAGTACAATATTTTGAACCTGCAAAATATGCACCTAAACTAAGAGAGTACTCAACCTCTTCAAATCCTATACTTTTTAAGATTAATTTGATTGGGGGCCATGGAGGAAAAAGTGGCCGAATTAATGGATTTGAAGAGACCGCGATGGAGCATAATTTTTTATTAAACCTTGTTGATTAATAAATTATTGACGATTGCAACTCTACATCTGACATCTGCCAGATAGCCTGATGCTTTAGCAAAGCATCGTTAGCTAATTTACTTTGACCAATCGATTTATAAGCTTTATGTAAACCAAAATAAGACCAGCCGTTTCTTGGATAATTTTCTAAATCTTTTTTGAAAACATTGATGGCTTCTTCAAAATCATTATTCAATAATAACGCATGACCAAGTGACTGCCTGGTGGGATAATACCAAAATTCTGGCTCTCTATAAGGTAACGCATCTTGGACGGCTACAGCCATCTTAAAGTGCATGATAGAAGCCTCTAGATTCATCTTAGATAACTCGATTTGACCCATAGCAAGATGATTTGCAATTTCTAACAATTTATCTGATGGTTGGCCAGCCTTAATAATAACTTTAATTTCAGGAGCATCTTTTAAGGGCAAAATTTGTTGCTGCTCAGATTTTGCACTTATTAAATCACCAGTTGATGCAAAAGCAACGCTTCTTGCATAATGGTATAAACCCAGGGAGAATTTAAATTCTTCTATTGGTTTATCATAAGATAAAATTTCATCCCACTTAGCAAACCTGATGTATGAGAGCAAAGGAATTGTGTGGAAAAATTCGAGAAATGGAAGTTGTTTAATCTGTTCAGTTCGAACATATTTAGATACTTTCAAGGCAGACTCTATTGATAACCTGCTTCTCCCCTCCATCGTTGAAGCTGCCCATAAAAAATGAACATTGTGGGGATAATACAATGCTGGATAAAAGCCTTGAGCATTACATTGGGCAATATAATCTTCATCGACTTTTGCTGCTTCAATATTTGCAAGAGATGCATCATGGTATCTTCCTACACGCCAATAAATATGAGCTGGCATATGAACTAGATGACCTGCTCCAGGTACCAACTTTGCCAATCTATCAGCTGGTTTCTCTGCTCTAGCAGGATCTGAAGATGCCTCTACCGCATGAATATATAAATGAATAGCTAGGGGATGATTTGGATTAGAAGCTAAAACAGACTCAAGACTGTGTAAAACTTTAACAGTATCAGGTTTTGGATCTCCATCTTCAGCCCAATAATTCCAGGGCATAGTATTCATCAATGCTTCAGCAAACAATGAGGCCGCGTCATTATCATTGGGATAAGCTCTCGATAGATCTTCCATAGCATTTGCGTATGCTATATCTAATGCCTCCCTATTAGTTTTAGGATTTCCGTTATATCTTGATGACAATGCTGATATATATGCCTTCTCTTTGTTTGAAGCATTGTCAGATAAATCCATAGCCTTATTAATTGCTTCAAAAGCAGCAACCCTATTTTGAGGGGCCATGATAACTTTGCCGTCACTATTAACGTTAATATTAGGGCCCAAAGCTAAAGCTTCACCCCAGTAACACATTGCACAGTTAGGATCTAATTTTTGAGCTGCTTTAAAACTTCTAATTGATTCGGCATGATTAAAGGCAAAAGCCATAATCATTCCTTGATCGAAATATTTTTGAACGCCATGAATATCAGATGATATAACATGTGAGTGATTTCCTAAGCCCTTAAGCAATGGAGCTCCAGCTTTGCTTACTAGTTCACTGTTTGACCTTTCGGCACAAGAGAAAAATATAAATAAAGAAACAGTAATTATTAAAATTTTTATTTTTACCATCGTGTACTTCCTAAATTAAATTGTTTAACAGCTAAATTATCACATTAAAAATTCTAAATGAGAATCATTCTCAATTCAAAATTATTAGTGTAGTATTCAGACATATCTTAATAAAGAGATATTATTTTTGGAGAAAAAATATGGAACTTGAATTATGGAATATATTTCAAAGCTCAAGGGGAGCAAACGCAACAATGATTCTTTCAGTGACTATCGGTATATGGATAGCTGCTAGATTTGCCAGTGTTGCTAGAGAAAATGATGCGCCAGTTTTAATGAAGGCAATTATTTCTATATTTGCTTTATCTGGCTTTGCTTTTGGTTGGATGGTTATTACTAGAGCGGTTAATGGCTGGGTTGTTCAAGCAACAGCTTTATCTGATTTAAGAGAATCTGGAACAGAATTAAGTCCAATTGCAACTCAATACGTTGAAATGTATGGAGGAGATTTTATGACTAATCCAGGTCTTATAGGAATGGCATATTTAATATCTGGGTTACTTATTGCACTTTTACCCTTGTGGCTAAAGGATAATAAATAATATAAATATTTATATAAAAAGCCTGCTTTGAGCAGGCTTTTTTATATATTGAAATTCTTGATCAAACTAGAGGTATCTAAATTTCCATCATCATCATCGGAAAGAATTGTATAGTTTTTAAGAACAGCTTTAGCAATATTAAGGTCAAGTGAAGCATTTCCAGATTCTTTTAATGCAATCTTTAAATCTTTAATCATCAAATCAACCGCAAAACCAAAGTCGAACTGACCTTGAACCATAGTTTTAAACCTATTATCCATTTGCCATGATTGAGCCGCTCCTTTAGAAATAGCATCAAAAACCTTATTCATATTTAATTGCCTTTTCATACCAAGAGCTATGCCTTCTGACAATCCTTGAAGAAGCCCTGCTATGCATAATTGATTAACCATTTTTGTTAATTGGCCATGACCACTGGGACCAATCTTTATGATAGTACTAGAGTAATAGTTCATTATTTTTTTAATGGTTGAAATTTTTTTCTCAGGCCCACCGAACATTACAGACAGAGTGCCATTCTCAGCCCCAACCTGGCCACCACTAATGGGAGCATCAAAAAAAGAAATATTATTCATGATTACATTGTGATTGGAATTAATATTCTCTATAAGCTCTAATGAAGTAGTTGAGTGATCAATAATAAAAGAGTTTTTATTCAGGTATAGGAGTAGTTTTTTATTAACCAGCAAATCAACAATAGAATGATCATCTTTAAGGCAGATAATTAATCCGTGAAATTTAATATTAGGTGAATTATTGAGTATAAATTTAGAACCATCATGCTTATTTAGCCATTTATCAGCTACCTCATCAGTTCTGTTGTAAACATAGAGGTCAAAATCCTTATTCTTTGATAAATGCCCAGCCATAGGGTATCCCATGGTTCCAAGACCAGCAAATAAGTATTTCTTTTTAGATTCTTGCAAGTTGTGATTCTGCTGATGAAACGTCCATGGCTCCTGGCTCTTCTATATCTATGGATTGGACAACACCATTATCAATAATCATTGCAAACCTTTTGCATCGATTACCCATCCCAAAAGCAGAACCATCCATGGTTAGCCCAAGTTCACTTGTTAGATCACAGTTTCCATCAGCTATCATATCAATGTCATGAGCATTAGATTCATCTGACCATGATTTTATTACAAACGGATCGTTCACAGAAATAAATGTTACGGAATAATTTTTAGCTTTAAATTTTTGTAGATTCTCAACATAACCAGGTAAGTGAGATAAGTGACATGTAGGAGTAAAAGCGCCTGGTACCCCTACCAAAATAATTTTTCTATCTGATAAGTATTGATCTGAGCTTATATTTTGCATTTCTCCATTAATCAATACTCGTAATTCTTGTAACGGAAAATTATCATTTTTTGAAATAGTCATATGCGTCTCCTTTATTTTTGATTTTAACCTATTTTAATTAATTTCATATATGTATAGTTGTTATGTTGTTTTAACATGTTAAAACGTATAGAATCTCCACATGAAATTATCAACTGTACTAAAAGGCATAAATTCAACAAAAGATATAGATAATTTTTTGAGAGATTTATGCACACCATCAGAAATTGAAGCGATGGAGGAGCGTTGGGAAGTAGCTAAGCTTTTGTATAAAGGTGACTCAACATACAGAGATATCGCATCTAAGTTGAACACTTCTACAGCGACTGTGACTCGAGTTGCTAGATTTCTATATAAAGAATCAAATCAAGGCTATTTAAAGGTTTTAAAAGAAGGTTAAAAATGCAATCAAAAATAACTATAGCTATTCAAAGAAAAGGCAGGCTCTTTGAAAGCAGTAAAAAATTATTAATTAAATCTGGTATTAATTTTTCTACATCTGGTGAAAAATTATTAGCTCGTTCATCCAATATGGATATCGATATACTTTTAGTGAGAGATGACGATATTCCTTCGCTTGTTTCTAAAGGAGTCGCTGATCTTGGAATTGTTGGGCAAAATGTTTTAGCAGAGCAAGCAGCGACTAACAGACAAATCACAGCAAAATCTATACTGAAATTAGGATTCTCAAAGTGTAAACTTGCATTTGCAAAGCCTCTTAATTCAAAGTTACGATCGTTAAAAAATAAAACAATAGCTACGTCTTATCCCGCTTTAGTGAAAAAGTATTTAAGTAAAAATAATATAAATGCTGATGTAATTAAAATTAATGGTTCTGTAGAATTAACTCCATATATAGGAATAGCTGATTGTATTTGCGATCTAGTTTCATCAGGCGCAACGCTTGATGCCAATAACTTGATTGAATTTAAAACACTTATGGAATCAGAGGCTGTTCTCATATCTACCGTTGAATCTAAAAAGATAAGCCAAATTAATATCATAAATTTAATAAAAAGATTTGAGGGAGTTATCAATGCAGCAGAAAGTAAATATGTAATGTTGAATGCTCAAAGTAATGCAATTGATAAAATATGCAAACTGTTGCCTGGAGCGGATTCACCAACAATTATTCCACTGCAGAAAGATAATAAAGTTGCAATACATGCTCTCTGCAAAGAACCTGTATTTTGGGAAACAATGGAAAAATTAAAATCAAATGGAGCATCTTCAATTTTGGTTTTGCCAGTTGAGAAAATATTAAATTAGATGAAAATTATCAATCGATCTACATCAAATAGTCAAATTCAATGGCTTGCTAGCAATTTCAATGATGAAAGTGTTAACAAGACAGTGATGCGTATTAAAAATTTAGTTTTAAATAATGGTACTAAGGCTTTTGATCAGATTAATCAAGAGTTAAATCTTACTTCTCCTCGTTCATATAAAGTAAAAATTTCAGAAATTAAAAAATCTGAGCTTTTAATTGCAGATCCTTTAAAGCAGTCAATTCTTAATTCAGCAGCTAACATAAAAATTATTTGTGAGAATGATAAAAAAAGCCTTTCTGGACCACCTATTGAAACAACTAAAGGAATAAAAATATGGAAGGAATTTAGATCAATTGATTCAGTTGGTATTTATGTTCCTGGAGGAAGCGCTCCATTAATTTCATCATTATTAATGCAGCTTATTCCTGCAAAAGTAGCAGGGTGTAAAAAAATTATAATTTGCACTCCCCCAGATAAAAATGGTGAGATTGCTCCTGAAATATTATGGGTTGCAAAATTATATGACATAACCAGTATTTATAAAGTAGGTGGCGCCCAAGCAATATTTGGAATGGCTTATGGAACAACCATCATCCCAAAAGTAAATAAAATATTTGGACCAGGTAATGCATATGTAAATGAAGCTAAAAAAGTAAGCTCTAACGAAGTTTCTATAGATCTTCCTGCGGGACCTAGTGAAGTAATGATAGTGACTGATAAAATTCAAAATGCTGCTATTGCAGCCGCTGATGCATTGTCTCAACTAGAACATGATCCAAATTCACGTGCCTTTGTTATCTCAAAGAATCTTAATATCCTTAATAAAATCAGAACAGAGATTCGAAAGCAGTCAAAAGATTTATCAAGGCAATCTGTTATTGAAAAAAGCATGCAAAACTTGCTCATGATTAAATCTAAATCTTTCAAAGATTCACTAACTTTAATTAATGAATGTGCCCCAGAGCATTTAATTTTATTAGATGAGGATTATTCTAAATATATTGGTGATATTAACAATGCTGGGTCTATTTTTTGTGGTTCATTAAGCCCAGAATCATTTGGTGATTATTCATCTGGCTCAAATCATGTCCTACCTACTAACGGGAAAGCAAAAGTTCACTCAGGCCTAAGCGTGAGTGATTTTGGTAAACAAATTAGCGTTCAAACCGCTTCACCTGAGGGATTTAATAATTTAAAAGATACGGTAATTGCAATGGCTAAAGCAGAAACCTTAGATGCTCATGAGAAAGCTGTAAAAATCAGAGAGGCACTAGCTTCAAATGAAGCAAGCTCAAGAAGTTTTACAGAAATTAGAAAAACCAATGAGACTAGTATTTATATAAACTTAAATCTAGATGGCACAGGAAATTACAATATTAAAACTGGACTCAATTACTTAGATCATCTTTTAGAACAATTTTCCAAGCATGGATCAATAGATTTAAACTTAACTTGTTTGGGCGATTTAGAAATAGACGAGCACCACACTATTGAAGATATAGCAATTTCACTTGGTACGGCTATTAATAATGCTCTTGGTAATAGAGTTGGTATTTCAAGATATGCTTCAAGCGAAATATTAGTAATGGATGAAGTGAAAAGTAATATCAGTATAGATTTAAGTTCTAGACGATATCTAGATTTTAAATGCTCTGAATTAAGGGATTATGTTGGTGATTTTCCAACTGAGATGTTTGAACATTTTTTTGTATCTCTTATAAATTCAATTGCAATGACATGTCATATTGAAACAACAGGAAAGAATTCCCATCATTTGCTTGAAGCAACATTCAAAACTTTTGCAAGATGTTTAAAGTCAGCTGTGGTTATAGAATCCACTAAGTCTTCATCAACTAAAGGTTTGCTGTGACCGTAGCTATTATCGATTGCGGAGGAGCAAATCTTCGCTCAGTTCAAAAAGCAGTTGAGATTCAAGACATGAAAGTCGTTATTACGAAGGATAAAAATACGATATCAAATGCTTCTTTTGTTATTCTTCCTGGTGTTGGCTCTGCAAAGAGTGTCATGAATAATCTCCAAGATAGCAATCTCATAGAAACAATCAAAGAGCTGACAATGCCAGTTTTAGGAATTTGTATTGGGATGCATGTTCTCTTTGATTATTCTGCTGAGCACAATACTGAATGTCTAGGCATCGTCTCAGGTAATATTAAAAAATTTGATTCCAAATACACTGTTAAGGTTCCTCAGATGGGGTGGAATAAAGTAACATTTGATCAAGAAAAGTTTAAGGCACTTGATAATTACTATTATTTTGCTAATAGCTATTATTCACAAATTTCTGATCTAACCCTAGGTTCAGCTGAGCATAGCGAATCCTTTGCAGCCGTTATACAAAAAGATAATTTTCTTGGATGTCAGTTTCATCCGGAAAAATCATCATTTGCAGGTAAAAAATTTCTTTATCATTTTTTTAATGCATCATGAGAATTCTTCCTGCTATAGATCTAAAAAATGGACATTGCGTAAGATTACTCCAAGGTGATTTTAATAAGGTTACTAAATATAATTCAGATCCGTTAGCACAGGCAAATTACTTTAAATTAAATCAGCTAAATCATTTACATATAGTAGATCTTGATGGTGCAGAAACTGGAAATCAGCTCAACTCAAATATTATTAAGAAAATTTTAGGAATCCCTGACATTACATTACAAGTTGGTGGTGGTATTAGGTCTATTCAAAAAGCTGAATCCATGCTTAATATGGGTGTCTCAAGGGTTATTGTTGGTACTGCCCTATTCCAAGGAAATTTTTTACAAGACTTAAAAATGAATTTTGATGCAGATCAAGTTGTATTAGCGTTAGATTTTAAAATCAATAATTTGATACCTACAATTTATACTCATGGCTGGCAGGATAATAGCCAAATAGATCTGTATGACTTCTTAGACACTCAATCATTCTTTTCAAATATACTAGCTACTGACATTTCTTTGGATGGATTGATGAAGGGTCCCAGTTTTGATGTTTATAAAGAAATTTTAAATCTATTTCCATCATTAAATCTTATAGCTTCAGGGGGCATTAAAAGCCTTCAAGATCTTGATGAGCTGAAGGCTTTGCAAATTACAGAAACTGTTGTTGGAAAAGCTATATACGAAGAAAATATTTCCTTAAGGGATCTTAGCAATGATTACTAAGCGAATAATACCTTGTCTTGACGTTAAAGAGGGCAAAGTTGTAAAAGGAGTACAATTCAAAAATCACAAAATAGTTGGTTCAATAATTGATTTAGCACAAAAGTATTCTAATGATGGAGCTGATGAATTGGTATTTTATGATATCTCAGCAAGTACGGAAGGTTCTATTGTTGATAAAGAGTGGGTATCAAAAATTGCTGAAGTAATTAATATACCTTTTTGCGTTGCAGGAGGTATAAAGTCTATAGAGGATGCAAGACAGATACTAAACTTAGGGGCTGATAAAATTTCTATCAATACTCCAGCTTTAAATGATCCTCAATTAATTCAAATACTTAGCAATGAATTTGGTTCACAATGCGTTGTTATAGGTATGGATATAAAGCTTATTGATGGTCAGGCGTACTTATTTGCAAAAACCGGTAGCGAGAAAACAGCCTTTGCAACTAACATAAAAGCCGATGATTGGATGATTAAGGTGCAAGAGCTTGGAGCTGGTGAGGTTGTAATTAATGCTATGGGACAAGATGGTGTTAAGAATGGATATGATATCGAATTACTAAAATCACTTGGATCCATATGTTCAATACCCATGATTGCATCAGGTGGTGCTGGAGAACCCCAACATTTTATTGATGTTTTTAAACAAACAAATGTTGATGGAGCTCTTGCAGCGACTATATTCCATAGAAATGAATATTCCATAAATCAGGTTAAGAAAGAGCTGCAAGCTAATAATATAAATATAAGGATATAAGATGATGAATTTAAATTGGGAAAAAGTGAATGGGTTAATGCCCGCTATCATCCAAGATCATGAAACGTTAGAGGTATTAATGCTTGGTTACATGAGCAAAGAAGCCTTGGAAATTTCTCAATCCTCAGGTTTTGCTACTTTTTATAGTAGAACACGACAAAAATTATGGACAAAAGGTGAAACATCTGGAAATAAGCTCACTATAAAAAAAATAATCCATGATTGTGATAACGATACGCTATTAGTTCTTGCAAAAAATAGTGGCCCTACATGTCATTTAAATAATAATTCATGTTTTATAGGTGCTCCCTCTTCCTTAAATATTTTAGATGAATTAGAGCAAACCATAGATACTAGATTTAAAGATGCTAAGAAGTCTTCATATACTTATCAGCTGTATACAGATGGAATAAAAGAAATTGCAAAAAAAATAACAGAGGAAGCGGGAGAGGTATCAATATCAGCAGTAACAGATGATGGGAGAGTTATAGATGAATCTGCTGACCTGATGTACCACCTTTTGGTCATGCTTAGAAAGTTAAATCTAAGTCATTTGGATGTCTTGCAAGAATTAAAAAACAGATCTAAGTAAATTACTTTTCAACAATATAATTAGTAACTTGTTCTTTCATCTCCTTTCTTAGAATAAACAAAGCAAATAAGTTGGGTATTGTTACCAAAGCTACTACTACATATGCGATATTCCAAACAACAGTTGTGTCTATTACAGCTGCAGCAATAAAACAAACTACGTAGATTATTCGATACCAAGGAACTGCATTCTCGCCAAAGATATAAGCCGTGGATCTGTCGCCATAGTATGACCAAGCTATGGCTGTAGAAAAAGCAAATAATAGCAATCCAATTGCTACAATATATTCGCCATATTTACCAAGCACGCCTGAACCAAAAGCTTTGGATGTTAATTCAGCTGAATGAATTAACGATTTACCTTTTACAGATACAGAAGAATCCATTATCTCACCATTAACTACTTCTAAATCTCCCTCGAAGAAATTGTTATTCTTATGAAAAGTAACATCTTCAGCAATAGAGTTGTTATGAAAAATTGTAATATTGCTTTGTTGGATTTCACCATTTACAACAGGCAAATTTCCAGAAAAGTTTTTTACTGCCGTTGTATTAGTAGTGAAATTCCTAGCATCAAGAATATATTTACCAAGTTCCTCCACATCGTTTAGATTTGATTCATTATATTCACCAGCAAAAATTGCCATCGAAGATCTTTCAAAAGTATTATCGTACTTCTGAATCCATGCTCCGCTGGATAAGATTACAAGAGCAGTAACGCTACAAACAACAATTGTATCTATGAATGGTTCTAAAATAGATACCATGCCTTGCTCTACTGAATGCTCTGTCCTTGCAGAAGCATGAGCAATTGGTGATGAGCCTTGACCTGCTTCATTCGAATACAAGCCTCTTGCAACACCAAGTTTTAGACTCATTGCAAAACTTGCTCCTAAAAATCCACCGGCAGCAGCAGAGCCTGAGAAAACTTGAGAAAAGATAGAGTGAAAAGAAGGAATTATGTTTTGATAGTTCTCAATTACAACAACTAGCGCCCCTCCAAAATATATTACAGCCATAAATGGAACTAATTTACTGGCAATTTTAGCAATTCTCTTGATACCACCAGAGATTATCATCCACAACATGATCCCTAAAATTAATCCTGTTGCAAGCTTAGGAATGCTAAAAGTTGAATCAAGAACACTTGCTATATTATTGATTTGCGGCATATTACCAGATCCAATAGCACAGATCATCATTAAAGCAGCAAATAGAACCCCTGCCCATCTCTTATTAAAGCTTTTCTCAATGTAGTACATTGGTCCACCAGAAATTGAGCCATCAGACAACGTTGTTCTATATTTATGAGCCATCGTCACTTCAACAAACTTTGTAGTCATCCCAAATATTGCAGTTATCCACATCCAAAAAATTGCTGCAGGGCCTCCAATCCATATAGCTAATGCGACACCACCAATATTTCCGGTACCAACAGCACCAGACATAGCTGTGGTTAAAGCTTCAAAAGGAGTCGTCTCGCCTTGCACATCATCTTTTGCATATTTGCCAGTAACAATTCGCCACCCATGGGCAAAGAATTTAAACTGCGGAAAACCTAAATAAGCTGTAAAAAATATACCTGTGCCAATAAGAAATGCTGGAAACCACCATGAACCACTGAGATATCCATCTAAGAGCAACAAAAAATCATTAAAGGCAACCATAATTAATCCTTATTTTTCAACCCATTCCATTAAGTCTGTATAGCCACCTATTAATTGATCATCGACAAAGATTTGAGGCATTGTTCTTGCATGAGGATTTCTTTTTATCAGAGCTTCAAAAACTTCAGGAATCTCTACATTATGCTCAACATAGGCAATATCATTTTGCGCAAAGTAGTACTTAGCTTTGTCACAAAAGACACAATTTGATTTAGAATATATTTCTACGTTTTTTAACATCATAGGATTATAAGCTAAATGTCATTATTTAATTTAAAAAATAAATCATTTTTGATAACAGGTTCCTCCAAAGGTATTGGTAAATCAATTGCTTTTCATGCAGCATCTCATGGAGCTCAAGTCATAATTTCAAGTCGAAAAATTGATTCGTGCATAAAAACAGCTGATGAGATAAATGAGCATGTTGGATCAGAGCTAGCTATCCCAATTGCAGGTAATATTGCTCATGAGTCAGAGCTTATAAATCTTGTTGATGAAACAAATAAGGCGCTAGGCAAGATCGATGTCTTGATTTGTAATGCTGCAACAAATCCATTTATGGGTTCAATGGCAGATATTCCTTCTGATGCTTTTGATAAAGTGATGAATAACAATATAAAAGCAAACCACATATTAACCAATTTAGTGACACCTCAAATGATTGAACGAAAAGATGGTGTGATCATTATCATTTCAAGCGTTGGCGGCACTAAAGGAAATAATCTCATAGGGACATATAACTTGAGCAAAGCAGCAGATATCCAAATGGTAAAAAATATTGCTGTTGGATATGGTCATCACAATATCAGAGCTAATAGTATTGCTCCTGGACTCATTCGCACTGATTTTGCTAAAGGATTGTGGGAGAATCCTACCATTCACGATCAATACACAAGCACACATCCAATGAAAAGAATTGGTGAGCCCGATGAGGTTGCTGGAGTAGCTATAATGCTAGCATCTGATGCAGGTAAATATATAAATGGTCAAACAATTATTGTTGATGGCGGAGCCACTGCTTAGCTAAAAAGGATTTTAATTTTGTAAAAAAAATTATTAAGTCCTATTTGTTCATTCAATGAAGGGACCTTGTGGAGTAAATGTTTATAATCAACCAATTCCTCAATTAAGTCTGATGCTTTTCTTAGGTCTAATTCTATGTTTTGTATAGATGTGATGGATGGATGTGATTTGTAGAAGTCTTGATTTATGCCTAAGCAGGTTTTTAAAAAAAGAATTATTGAATTAATTTTTTCCTCAAATGGAATATTAATTTCTTTATAAAACTTTATTAAATCAGGAGTGGTTATTTCACCTAGACAAAAAGAATTTAGATTTTGAGAAATATCCATATGTTGGCCAGCCATATCACTGTTAATCAGTTTTTCAATTTCTAAGGGCGTTGAGTCAGGGGCGAAATTTAAGATTGAGAAATCAATATAGCCTTGATCTAATATCCATTGATTTAAGTCGCTTGTGCTTGGATTTTTTATTGAAATCAAACTTGAACGACTATAAATAGTAGGCAAAAAATATTTGCGTTGATTCGAGACAATAAATATATGCTTATTTTGAGGTAATTCTTCTAAAGTTTTCAGAAGAGCATTTTGCGCATTAATATTCATCAAATGAGCGTCAAA
The DNA here is from genome assembly GCA_003284215.1 of SAR86 cluster bacterium AG-313-D11. GTDB lineage: Bacteria > Pseudomonadota > Gammaproteobacteria > Magnimaribacterales > D2472 > D2472. Next base: position 58,302 of record QBVW01000003.1, read on the forward strand.
CACAACAACCACTCTTCTCTCCGAGACAGAATGTGTCATAGCAATAAATTCATTTAGAGCTCTAATACCCTCAATTTTTTTTGAAATTAATGCTTCAGGTTTTGCTTTAGAATATGTATTTAGAACACTAGAGCATGAATTGTGCCCAATAAAACAGTAATCGGGATGAGAACCGGCTGAGAAATAATTACAAGAATTACACTCACCACAGGGAGCTAGAATATCTGAACATAATAGTTTCTGAGCAAAATAATTTGCGAGTTGTTTTTTTGCTAAACCAGACTCCCCTTCAATTATTGCTGCAGATGGAAAGGAAATATCTTTATACGAACTAATTACTTCATTTAGCCAAGGAAATCTTTCAATACTCATATTAGAATAAACGTTCAACTAACACTTTAGTTTTTTCAGTAACAGATTCTATTGATTGAGATGCATCCAACAACTCAACCTCTTTCCTATCATTAGCTAATTTCTTATAACCTTTTCGAACATCTTCAAAAAAATCTATTCCTGAAGACTCTATTCTATCAATAACATCATTAGACTTTCTTTCAAATCCAACCTTAACATCTAAATCATAAATTATCGTTAAGTCGGGAGTTGGGCAATCAATAGCTTGTACAAGATGATCAATTAATTCAAGAGAAAGCTTTCTCCCAAATCCTTGATAGGCTATCGATGCATGATAATATCTGTCACATAAAATAAAGTCGACATTTGAATCAATTAAATGTTCTACAATCATTTCAGATCTTGCTGCAAACATTAACAATAATTCTGTATGGGAAGTTATATTAGATTCCTTGGATAAAAGTAATTCCCTTATTTTTTCACCAAAATCAGTTGATCCAGGTTCTCTAAGGAGTTTGGTAGAAAATCCTTTGGATTTGAGCCAATCTAAGACTAAATTGATTTGAGTTGATTTGCCGACCCCCTCTATTCCCTCAAATGTTATTAGTTTCATAATTTAATTAAGTTGATATTTTTTTACAGCCTCAAGATGTTCTTTGTAAGTTTTTGAAAATTTATGTGTTCCGTTTCCTTTGGCTACGAAATATAAATAATTATTTTTCATACCCAATATTACTGCTTCCAAAGATGATTGGCTAATGGTTGATATTGGCGAAGGAGGTAAACCTGGTATTTGATATGTATTGTATAAATTACTCTTATCCCTAATATTAGCTTTTGTTATGTCGCCATTAAATTCAGGCATTAGTCCGAAGATGATTGTGGGATCGGCTTGCAACTTCATGCCAATAGAAAGTCGATGTAAAAAAACCCCAGCTATAGTCGGTTTCTCCTTATCATTACCAGCTTCTTTTTCAACTATTGACGCAAGAATGATTGCTTCTGATAAATTTTTCAGGGGTAAGCTTGGGTTTCTTTTTGCCCACAAATTGTCTGCTAACGTGAAAAATTCATTCTGAGATTGTTGTAATATTTTTGTTGAGGATAAAGCATATTTATAAAAATATGTATCTGGTTTTAATGTTCCCTCTATAAAACCAAAACGATTATTCAGGCAATTAAAATTATCACAATCATGATTTAAGTTTGATGCCAGAAGTATCTTTTGAATTTCAAAAAAATTTTTTCCTTCTGGAATTTGTATTTTAAATACAACCACATCACCTGTAGTAAGTGAAAAAATAAAATCTTTCCATGACTTATTCTTGAGAGAGTAATGTCCAGCTTGAACAATATTTATGCTATTAGTTTTAAGATAAACCTTAAGTAAAAAATTTTGAATAGGCCCAATGGTTAAATCCTCTAGGATTGAGTTAAAAGTTGCTCCATCGTTAACACTATAAAATTCAATATTTTCATGGACTCTAGTGTGGGAAAAAGAATGAGACGAGCCAATTAAAACTATTATCAATATAGCTAAAGAAATTAAGAGGACAGTAATATTAGATTTTTTTGAAGACAAGTGTAGAGTTCGTTCCTCCAAATCCAAAAGAGTTATTCATAGCTACTTTAACCTCTTTATCAGTAGAAATTAATGGCGTGTAATTCAAATCACATAATGGATCAGGATTGTCTAGATTAATGGTAGGTGGAATAATTCCGTCATTGAGAGCTTTGATACAAAAAATGGATTCAATTGCACCTGCTGCACCAAGAGTATGACCAGTCATTGATTTTGTTGAGCTGATTTGAGGAACAAGCTCACCAAATACTTTTTTAAGTGCAATGGTTTCAGCAATATCCCCAAGGGGTGTAGAAGTACCATGGGCATTTATATAGTCTACTTCAGTGATATTAATTTCAGCATCACTAATTGCATTAGACATAGCTAAAGCTGCGCCTCTGCCATCTTCGGGTGGAGCTGTCATATGATAAGCATCTGAACTGGTCCCAAAACCAATGATTTCTGCATAAATTGTTGCACCTCGTGCTTTAGCATGATCAAAATCTTCTAGCACTAGCGACCCAGCACCATCGGAGAGAACAAATCCATCTCTATCTCTATCCCATGGCCTACTAGCCACTTCAGGATTTTCATTGAGAGAAAGAGCTCTAGCAGATATAAATCCTGCTATCGAAAGAGGCGTTGAAGCCATTTCTGCGCCTCCAGCTATCATTACATCAGCTTCACCGCATGCAATAGATCTGGCTGCAGTTCCAATACAATGATTTCCAGTTGAACAGGCAGTTACAACCGAAGTATTCGGACCCATAAAACCATGTTTAATTGATACAAGGCCTGAGATCATATTAACAATTGATCCAGGAACAAAAAATGGGGAAACTTTTCTGTAACCCTTGCTTTCAAGAAGAGTTTTATTATTTTCAATTGTGTCTATTCCGCCAATACCAGATCCAAAATTAACACCAACTTTGGTTAAATCTAAATTAGATTCAAGTATTCCAGAATTCTCAATTGATTGGTTTGCAGCAATAATTCCATATTGAATAAATGGATCTACCCGTCTAACTTCCTTAGGATCAAGAAAGTTATTTGAATTAAAATTTTTTAAACGACCACCAATTTTCACTGGATTATTTTCTAATCCAATATCAACGGTTGTAATGCCTGATTTACCTTCTACACATGAAGACCATGCATCATCAACAGTATTACCTATAGGTGATAGGATACCCAAACCAGTAACTACAACTCTTCTGTGTAGTTGCTTCATTTAAGAGATTTTAGCTGTTTGAATTTATATAATTTACAGCTTCTTGGACGGTTGAAATCTTTTCCGCTTCTTCGTCAGCAATCTCAAGTTCAAACTCTTCCTCGAGAGCCATTACAAGTTCTACTGTATCAAGCGAATCAGCGCCTAGGTCATCAACAAATGAAGAGTCGTTTTTCACTTCCTCATCTCCAACACCCAGTTGCTCACAAACAATTTTTCTTACTCTTTCTTCGATACTCACAAGGCATCCTCCGTTTAAAAAAATCTATTCTACAACATTTCCAGCAAAAACAAATAAAATCATCAACTCATATATAAACCACCATCAACAGAGATAGTTTGACCAGTTATATAATCGCCCTTAGAAGATGCTAAAAATAAAGCTAAATCAGCAATTTGCTGAGGATTACCCATTTTTTTACTTGGAATTTGATCTAATACATTATCCAGGTCTTCGCCTTGAAAATGGTTAGTCATATCAGTCGCAATGAAACCAGGGGCAATACAATTAACTGTTATATTTCTTGAGGCCACCTCTTTAGCTAACGCCCGGGTAAACCCACCAAGGCCGGCTTTGCTAGCGGAGTAATTAACTTGACCAGGGTTTCCCATTAATCCAGCAACACTAGAAATATTAATAATTGAACCAGCACGTTCTTTTATCATCGATTTAATAAATAATTTAGTCATATTGAAAACGCTTGTAAGGTTTGACTCTATAACATCATCCCAATCTTCGTCTTTCATTTTTAAAAAAAGCTGATCTTTAGTTATACCAGCATTGTTTATAAGTACATTGGGGATTATATTCTGCTCCTTCAATTTTGATAAACAGGATGACACTTGATCTCTATTTGTAACGTCCAGTGGAATATGAAGGCATTGATCAGAGCTCAAAGCATCATGAAGATTAAATTCTGACCTAGAAGTTCCAATCACAAAAAAACCATCGTTTGAAAAACATTTAGCTATCTCTAACCCAATGCCTCTCGATACACCTGTAATAAAAACTATTTTTTTATCCATAACTATTTATCTTCTCATAAAAATCTACATCAGAAACAGAAAAATAGTTTTCAAGTTTATTTGCTTTAAATAAACCTGATAAAACTTTCCCGGGACCACACTCAATGATCGGTAGATCCAACGTTGAAATGAGATTACATGTTTCGACCCATCTAACAGGCGAGTACAGTTGAGAATTTAGGAGAGATCTAATGTCATCAAGCGATGATGATGGCTCTGCAGATACATTATGAATAATTTGCATATCTGGCAAAGAAAAATCTGCAGCTTTTAAACTCTCTTTAAATGCATTAGCAGCTTCTAGCATCAGCATACTATGTGAGGCAATACTAACATTGAGCTTTACTGAACGTTTTGCACCTTGTTTAATGCAAAGATCTTGCGCTCTATCAACTGCATCTTCATGCCCTGAAATAACAGTCTGATTGGGCGAATTCAAATTAGCGCATTGAACATTAGAATGAGTTCCATTCGATGCAGTTTCGCAAATGTCAGCTATAGTATCTTGTCCTAAACCCATAATCGCAGACATTCTGCCTTTAGGGGCTTGCTCCATTAACTGCCCTCTTTTTCTCACTAGAGCTAAAGCTTCATTAATTGATATGGAATTAGCAGCAACCAATGCAGAATATTCACCCAATGAATGTCCAGCTAGATAAGTGGGAGTTACATTTATAGAATTAAGTAATTGATGATAGTGAAGATAAGAACATAGCACCAAAAGAGGCTGAGTAATTGAAGTTTGATTAATTAAATCTTCAGGGCCCTCCTCGATTAATTTATAAGCATCATGCGATATCAAGTCGCTACAGCACTCAATTGCATTGGAATATTCGCTTGAAAGAGCTATCTTTTCAATTCCACCCTTGGATAGCATGGAAAGATGCTGTGATCCTTGACCGGGAAACGCTAAGAAAGCAGAAAAAGACATGGTTAGTCTTGAGCTTCGTTGTCCTCTACTTCTTTGATTGGTTTTCTTAAATCTTTGATTAGACGTCCCTTGTAAAAACCATCGGCTGTCATTTGATGACGTAGATGCCTCTCTCCAGAAACGGGATCAGTTGATAGGGTTAGATCGGAAAGATGATCGTGAGAGCGAATCATTCCCCGTTTTGATCTGGTTTTTTTACTTTTTTGTACTGCCATAATATTTTAGAAAAAATGCATACTATCAGATTAAATTAAGATTTAATAGTTAATTTATTTAGCTTCGACAACAGTATATCAAAATCATTATTTTTTTGACCTTCATAGCTTACTTTTTGGCCATCTAAGGTTTCGAATGATATTGAGGAGGCATGTAAAGCAAGTCGAGATATAGATGTCTCACGAGCTATGAATTGATTTAAACTGAATAAACCATACTTTCTATCATTTACTATGGGGTGATTAAGGTTTGCGCTCTGAAGACGTATTTGATGCATTCTACCTGTTGATATGAGGATTTCAGCATGGGTGAAAGATTTATATTTTTTTTGAATCTTAAATATAGAAATCGCTTTTTTACCATCTTTTGATTCTTTTACCTTGTGATGGTGTTCTTTTGTAGATATATCAATATTTGTCTGAATTTTTATATCCTTTTTTAGAACTCCAACCAAGATAGCTTCATATTTTTTAATAACTCCATTAGCTTTTAATTGCTCATGAAAATGTCTTAAAAAAAGTTTATTTTTTGATATTAATACACATCCAGAAGTTGATTTATCTATTCGATGACAAAGATCAATCTCTAATAATGGAAATTTAGCTCTTGCTATGTCAATAAGCCCAAATTGATTGTTGGTTCCAGAATGAACACTCAATTCAGGTTCTTTATTTACTACAATGTAATCATCGTTTTGATAAATAATAGATTCTACGAATGCTTTAATCCTTGATGGTGGGATCTTTAAATCTAATTCTGCATTCTTAAAATCAATTAGATATGGCGGTATTCTAATTTCATCATTTAAAGCTAATTTATATGTAGGTTTGATACGACCAGAATTAACTCTTATCTCACCTTTTCGAATCATGCTATAAATTTTTGATTTGGGAAGAGATTTATAAATGTTAAATAAATAGTTATCAATTCGCCTACCAAAGTTATCTTTATCTATTTTTAGGTTTTTACCACTCATTAAGGTAGAATACTCGAAATTGTAAGTTTATATATATAAAGCTACAGGAATAAAGCTTACGGCAAGAAGCCTTAAGCACTAATAGAAAATGCTGCATGGCAGCGTAACAAGAGAAAGTTACTAAAGCACAAGGGTGCTTTGAGAATAAAACAAGTTTAAAAACTCCAAGTATAAATGGGGTAAGTTAAAAGAGCTCCAAGCGATAAGACTCTGATAACTCGTAAAGCACAAGTGCTATTCACTTTCTCTGTATCGGAGAAAAAAATGAAAAGAATTTTAATTAATTGCTCGTATTCTGATGAGCTTCGCGTAGCGCTAGTTGATGGGGCTAAACTATTTGATTTAGATAATGAATTTAATGCGCAATCACTCTTAAAAGGAAGTGTGTTTAAAGCAACAGTTTCTAGAGTTGAAACAAGCTTAGATGCTGCATTTATAAATTTTGGAAGCGAAAGACATGGTTTTTTACCATTAAAGGAGTTATCAAGTGCATACTTCACAAAAGATGCAGATGGCAAAAGAAAATGCACTCTTAAGGAAGGTGATGAAATCCTTATTCAGGTTCTTAAAGAAGAACGAGGAACTAAAGGGGCCGCACTTTCAAATCAGATATCACTAGCAGGAAGATTCATAGTTTTGATCCCAAACTCTGAAAAGTCAGGTGGTGTTTCAAGAAGAATATCAGGGGAAGAAAGAGATGACATTAAGAGTGCGTTAAACGCATTAGAAATACCAGAAGGCATGAGTGTGATTGTAAGAACTGCTGGATTGGGAAGATCTACAGAAGAATTAAAATGGGATTTAGATTACTTAATGAATCTTTGGAATCAAATCAACTCAACTGTTACTGAGGCTCCAAGTCCCAGTTTAATCTATAAAGATGATAAATTGATTTTGAGAGTATTCAGAGATTATTTTAGAGATGATATTGAAGAGATACTCATTGATGACGAAGCTATTCATGCAGAAGCGTTAGATTTTGCCAAATCAGTAATTCCAGATCATGCAGATAAAGTAATTTTTTACAATGAAGATATTCCCTTGTTCAATAGATATCAAATAGAAAGCCAAATCGAATTAGCCTTTCAAAGAGAAATATCTTTGCCATCTGGCGGATCAATCGTAATAGATCCCACTGAAGCAATGGTTTCAATAGACGTTAACTCTGCACGTTCAACAAAAGGCAAGGATATTGAGTCGACAGCATTTGCAACAAATATGGAGGCTGCTAAAGAAGTTGCTAGACAGCTTAGACTTAGAGATTTAGGTGGTCTCATAGTTATTGATTTTATTGATATGCAAGATGAAAAACATCAACAAAAAGTAGAAAATACTTTTAGATCAGCTGTTCAATCTGATAGAGCTAGAATCCAGATAGCTGGAATATCTAGATTTGGATTACTCGAGCTTTCTAGACAGCGACTCAGACCATCACTGGAAGAAACTTACGATATTCAGCATGTCCAAGTACGTGGAACTAGATCTTTGGGTCAATCAATTTTAAGAATAATTGGTGAAGATGCTGCAAAAGAAAACACTGGAGAAATTCATGTGTATGTTCCAGCAGATGTTTCAAGCTATCTTTTAAACGAAAAAAGAAGGGATATCATTGCTATCGAGAATAGCTATCAAGTTAATATTTTAATCATTGCTGATCCATATAAATCTAGACCTTATTATAAAGTTGCAAGAGTTAAAGCGGCTGCTGGAAAAAAACCTTTTTCATATGATATGACTCCTAATAGCCCAGAACCATCTATGGACTGGCGCGATGTAAATTCTAATAAAAAATCATTAAAGCCCTTAGTGAAAGTATCTGTTCCCCCAAGAATGCCAAAGAAAAAAAATAAAAATGGATTCTTAGCTCTTATAAAATCTATTCTTACTCTTTCCATCTTCATCGGTATTTTCAAATCAAAAAAGAAAAAGAACACAAAAAATAAAAGATCAAGAAACTACAGAAAAGGACAACCCAGAGTAAATAGAAATAACAGGAATGATAAAAACCATAACAACAAAGGCAGAAGACCGAACACTAAAAATCATGAAGCTAATCAGTCTAAAGCTAAGCCAAAAAAATCATTAAAACCAGTTGTGATACCACCTAAGAAAGCTTCACAAGGTGATGATAAAAAATCGCAGGTTGACACAGCTAAGAATGCGAATTCGGACAAAAGCAGAAATAAATCAAAAGTCGAGCCTTCGACGTCTTCAGCACCAACTATTGCACCCAAGCCAATGCCAACTCCTTCACCTACATCAGCACCAACTACTGCACCTACACCAACGCCAACTTCATCACCTAAGCCTACTAGAGCTTTAAACGATCCTCGATATAAAAACGAATAAGTTGTCCAGATATTGATGCATCAGGTGGGATGATAGGCAAATCTTTTATATCAAACCACCTTGCGTCTTCTAACTCATCATCATTCAAGATAATATCTCCAGCTTTGTATTTGCAAAAGTAGCCAAGCATTAATTGAGCTGGAAATGGCCATGATTGAGAGGAATGATATTTAATTTCTGAAACTTCAACATTTACTTCCTCTTTTACTTCTCTTATTAATGCTTCTTCAGCATTTTCACCAGCTTCGATAAAACCGGCAAGTGTGCTGTACATGTTTTCTGGAAAGAATTTACTCCTTCCAAGTAAAATCCTCTCTTCATCATGGATCAAAGTAATAATGCAAGGAGATATAGATGGATATTTTGGAGCTTTATTGCAAATGCATTCAAAAGCGCCCTCCTCTAAATTAAATGCATTAATATCTCCACAGATACTACAAAAATTATTAGTAGCGACCCATAATTTTAATATTGATGCTCGGGATACTAATAAGAAGCTCTTCTGATCTAATAAACTTAAAATGTGTCTTAAATCGACAAAATTAGTAGATTTTGGATCCAAAAATATACCTAAGACATTTTCATCTTTATCAATATTTACTGAATAAATATAACAATTATCAACAAGTGCTATTGCCAAGAATGGTCCTGCTTGATTATCTAGATTTAAATCTTTTCTTTTAAAACTATAAGTATTTTCAGTTTGACCGTATAAAATCTTGTTATCACAAAATATAATAAGCTTAGAGTCTTCTTTTATTGTTTCGTGTAGCTCTCTTATTAATTTCATAGGGATCAGGATTTAATTATGATAAATAACTTATACAACATGTTTCTCGGTGATTCGCCTGACTGGTACAAAAATACCATCATAGCGTTTTTAATAATTAATCCCACGACTTTGTTAATTTTAAATTCCATTGGTCTTAGCGGTGACTTTATTGTTGGTTGGATGATTTTATTAGAATTTATATTTACCCTTGCTCTTGCATTAAAATGTTACCCACTCCAGCCTGGGGGATTAATTGCGATCCAAGCATTATTCTTAGGACTAACCAACCCCTACTCACTACTCTATGAAATTGAACATAATTTAGAAGTTATCTTATTACTCGTGTTTATGGTTGCTGGTATTTATTTCATGAAAAATTTAATGCTAACAATATTTACAAAACTACTTCTTACCATTCATTCAAAAACAAAATTATCATTGATGTTTTGTTTTGTATCAGCTTTCTTGTCTGCTTTCCTTGATGCCTTAACAGTTACAGCAGTTTTAATAGCTGTTGCTGTAGGTTTTTATAGAATTTTTCATCTAGCAAATTCAGGACTTGCATTCTCAGTATCAGATCATGATTATCAAAATGATGCTTCTCTATCCAAGGCTGGTATTGAAGATTTGGAAAACTTCAAAGCCTTTCTTAGAGATTTGATTATGCACGGTGTTGTTGGAACAGCTCTTGGAGGTGTTTGTACGATTGTTGGAGAGCCACAAAATTTGCTGATTGCTAATGTTGCAGGTTGGGAGTTTATTGAATTTATGATAAAAATGGCACCAATAACTGTCCCAGTTTTTATAGCTGGAATGATTACCTGCTTTGCAATTGAAAAATTTCATATCTGTGGTTTTGGAAATCCCCTGCCTCTTAGAATCAAGAATATGTTCCATGAATATAATGAGTATGAGATATCTCAGAGAACTGATGAGAGTAAGTTAGAGATTTATATTGAAATACTAGTTGGTATTTTTCTGATGATAGCATTGGCACTTCATTTGGCTGCAGTTGGAATCATTGGTTTAGGCGTGATTATTCTTTTAACATCCTTTAAAGGTATTACACATGAACATGATCTGGGAGATGCATTTAAAGAAGCTCTGCCATTTACTGCATTGTTGGTAGTGTTTTTTGGAGTGGTAAGCGTGATAGCAGATCAGCAATTATTTACACCAATTATTTCTTACGTGCTAGCTCAGGAAGCTAGCAATCAAGCTCCTATTTTCTTTGTAGCTAACGGAGTTTTATCTGCAATAAGTGACAATGTATTTGTTGCAACAATATACATAAATGAAATAAAAGATGCTTTAGATATGAATATCATCTCTAGAGATCAGTTTGATAAGCTTGCTATTGCTATTAATACTGGAACAAATATTCCAAGTGTAGCTACTCCTAATGGCCAGGCAGCCTTTCTATTTTTATTAACATCATCATTGGCACCGCTTATTAATCTTTCCTATATGAGGATGGTTATCATGGCACTCCCTTACACGATTGTTTTAAGCATTGTTGGGTTTATATCAGTGGTTACATTTCTGTAATTGATGTCCTTGAGTCATAAATTCTGCATTGCACCAATGATGCAATGTACTGATATTCATGATCGTTTTTTATTTCGCCTTATAACAAAAAAAGCTTTTTTATATACTGAAATGGTCACCACTGGAGCGATTATCCATGGTGGATGTCTTGAGCAATTATCTTTTAATAATGATATTGAACATCCGGTTGCGGTTCAGTTAGGCGGATCAGATCCTGGCGACCTTGCTGAATGCTCTAAAATCTGCGCGACTCTTGGATATGATGAAATTAATTTAAATATTGGCTGTCCTTCTGAAAGAGTTCAAAAAGGTTCATTTGGTGCCTGCTTAATGGAAGACCCAGAACTAGTAAAAGAATGCTTAGAAGCGATGCAAGAGGTTACATCTACACCAATCACAGTTAAATGCAGAATAGGTATCAATGAAAGAGATGATAAAGATTTTTTAATTCAGTTTGTATCTAAAATCTTAAATCCAAATCTTAAAACGATCATTGTTCATGCGAGGGTAGCAATCTTAAAAGGTCTTACACCTCGACAAAATAGACAAATCCCTCCATTAAAATATGACAATGTTTATCAACTCAAAAAAGAATTTCCTGATTTAGATATTGTTATCAACGGTGGAATTTTAGATGTTAATGAATCATTGAAGCATTTAGAAAAAGTAGATGGTGTAATGCTTGGTAGAAGTCCATATGACAATCCGATGATTGTAAGCAATGTTGATTCGATTATTTTCAATGAAGCTGATCTTGGAGAAGATAGAAGATCAATATTAAAAAAGTATTTACAATATTGTTTAATTCAAAAAGAGCAAGGTCATCCACTTTCAAGGACCCTCAAGCATATCTTTGGCTTAAATCGGGGGCTAAAGAATGCTAGGGCTTACAGATCATTAATTCTTGAGACTATGCAACAGAATAATTTAGAGAAAACTAAAGAAGATTTAATAGCAATGGTGTAAGAATCAATCTAACAAGAAATCATCCATATCATCCACAAAATCATCTGACTGATTTTCTCCATTACTAGATTCAAACTCTTGATACTGCATATATGAGTCTCTGATGAATGAATATCTATCACCTATAATTAAAGTCTCAACCTCTAAATATCTTGCTCGAGTCTCTAAGGCGTCAAGAGCTGTAATTCCTATCCTTACATCAGTTTCCTCGATTGCAAATGTTCCACTTAAAACTGAACTAACGCTTCTTCCAGCTAAGCCTCGAGGAGTCGATGGTCCATACAAAGGAAGCATTAAGAATGGTCCAGAACCTACTCCCCATGCTCCTAGAGTTTGACCAAAATCTTCATCGTGCCTTTCTAAACCAAAGCTTGATCCAACATCTATAAAGCCTCCAAGGCCTATGGTGGTATTAATTAAAAATCGAGAAAAATCATTTACAGCAAGAAGAGGCTTGCCTTGCAATAATTGATTGGCTGTATTATCTAGTTCATTTAGATTTCTAAAAAAATTTGAAATTGCTATTTCTACAAAGTTAGGAGCAATTGATGTATAAACTTCAGCTGTTGGTTTAGCGAAATTATCATCAAGAAATTCATTAAAAGCCCAAATTTTTCTGTTGTAATCTTCAAAAGGATCATCTGCAGCAAGAGATTGAAAACTTAATAGGAATGATAAATAAATTACGATGTATTTATTAAATTTCATGATGTGATTTTAACGATTTTATTGTAAAGGGGCTCAAAAAAAGATGATAATTTATTTGGATTAAACTCAGCTAAATCTCTTATTCTGGGGATAGACCCTAAAACTTTTAAACCAGTCTCATCCTCAAGATCAATTAGGTCAAACTCAGAGACTTCTTCACCAGAGACCGGATGAATAGAGTGGGACATATTGTCCACAACTCCGATCATCGGTATCTTTAGTTTGTCAAACATTGTCTTTGATTTAATTGTATCTTGAACAGCTAACTTACTTTGAGAGGTAACCAAAAGCACATTATTTGGTTTAATCTCTGATGCTACAGTCAAATAAGCATCGCCAGTCCCTGGCGGCATATCAATAAATAAATAATCTAGATCGCCCCACTGTGTTAGTTCCTTGAGCTGCTTAATAGCACCGCTAAGCATAGGCCCTCTCCACATTGCAGCTTTATCTTTATCAAGAATAAATCCCATGCTGTTTAAAAGAATATTATTTACTTCAATCGGTATGAATGATTTATGTCCATCAACGGTCTTAACCTCAGGCTTAGAGTTAAAAACATTAAAGAGAATATGTTGGTTAGGTCCATATATATCTGCATCAAGAATCCCAACTTTAAAATCTTGCGCAAAATAAGAAGCCAGATTTGCACAAATAGTTGATTTGCCAACTCCACCTTTTGCTGAAGCTACAGCAATTATTTGTTTGATGCCCATTGATATAATGTTTTGACTTATAATACTCGATAAGTAGTTAAATTGGGTCTCTCAAATTAATAAATCAAGAAAAATAATCGTAACAAACGCTCTTCCATATGCAAATGGTGATATCCATGTCGGTCATATTTTAGAGCACATTCAAACAGATATTTGGTCTCGCTTTATGAGATTGACAAATAATGAAGTTTTAACATTTTGTGCTGATGATGCGCATGGTGCTCCAATTATGATGAAAGCGGATGAGCTCGGCATCGAGCCCAGTGCATTTATAGATAAAATAAATAAAAGTCATCAGGTATCGTTAGCTAAATTTGGAATCGAATATACTAATTATTACTCAACACACTCATCAGAAAATGAAGCCTTGGTTTCAGAAATATATCTTGACGCAAAATCATCAGGATATATTTACAAAAAAGACGTAGAGCAATGTTTTGATGAGCAAAAACAAATGTTCCTGGCCGATAGATATATCATTGGAGATTGCCCTAAATGCTCTGCAAAGAATCAATATGGAGATGGGTGTGAGGAATGCGGAGCGACCTACTCAGCTACTGAACTAGTCAATCCAAAATCATCTTTATCTGGCACTACACCAATAACAAAAATTTCCGAACATATATTTTTTGATCTAGAAAAAGCAAAAGACAATTTAATAAATTTTCTTGAAAAATCAACATTACAAAAATCAATAGTCGCAAAATTATCAGAGTGGCTTGATGGTGACTTGAAGAGCTGGGATATATCAAGGGATGCACCCTACTTTGGATTTAAAGTACCCAATGAAACGGATAAATATTTTTATGTTTGGGTTGATGCTCCTATTGGATATATCGCATCAGCAACAAATTGGGCTAATAAGAACAATCAATCACTTGAAAATTTATGGGGCAAAAATTCACAATATGAAATACATCATTTTATTGGCAAAGATATAACTTATTTTCATGGACTATTTTGGCCAGCTTTATTGATGAAATCAAAATATAAACTTCCTGATACTATTCATGTGCATGGTTTTGTAACTATAAATGGGGAAAAGATGTCTAAGTCAAAGGGCACATTCATTACAGCCGACCAATTTGCTGAAGCGTGTGATCCAGAGTTATTGAGATATTATTTTGCAAGCAAGTTGAACTCTAAAATTGAAGATCTAGATCTGAATCTTGAAGATTTAGCACAAAAAATAAATTCAGATTTAGTTGGTAAATTTTCAAATATATTTAGCCGCTCCGCACCATTTATTTCAAAAAATAAAAACTGCTTAAGCAATGAAATTCATCAAGAGCATTTATCGCAGTGTAATAAAAATATCGAAAAGATATTAGAACACTACGAAGATAAAGAATTCTCTAAAGCAATCAAGCTGATCATGGAGATAGCTGATGATACTAATAAATTTATCAATGAGCATGCTCCCTGGAAGCTTGATCAAGCTGCTGCCGTTATTGTTGCAACAACATCAATCAATGTTTTTAAAAACTTATGTATTTTGTTGTCTCCAGTCACTCCAAAGCTATGCAAGCAAATGTTATTGATGTTAAATATTGATCAGTACAGCATTGAAGATTTACAAACTCAATTAATTGATAGTGAAATTAGTGAATTTAAAGCTATCCTCTCGAGGGTTGAACCTCTGGATATTAAAGATTTTTATAAAAAGGATGAAAAGATGAGCGAAGAAGATGACAATATCATTCAAATAGACGACTTTATGAAAGTTGATCTAAGGGTTGCTAAAGTAATAGAAGCCTCATATGTAGAAGGTGCTGATAAATTACTAGCTATAAAGTTAGACTTAGGGCACTTAGGCACGAAAAATGTATTTGCAGGAATTAAATCGGCATATGAGCCCTCTCAATTAGAAGGAAAGTTAGTTGCAATGGTTTATAACCTTGCTCCAAGAAAGATGAAATTTGGTGTATCTGAGGGTATGATCTTGGCAGCAAGTGATTCTGATGGTGGCATCTTTGTGCTATCTCCTGATTCAGGAGCGCAACCAGGACAAAAAATTAAATGAAGATTGAAACAGATATACTAGTGATCGGTGCTGGCCCAGTTGGTCTATTTACTGTGTTTGAAGCGGGTTTATTGGGTCTCAAATGCACCTTAATTGATAACTTGGACAAAGTTGGTGGGCAATGCTCAGAACTCTATCCAGAAAAACCAATTTATGACATTCCAGGCGTGCCATTTCAGACTGCTCAAGAACATGTTGATGCATTGATCGAGCAAATTAAACCATTTGAATATAATTTACATCTCTCTCAAAGAGTTGAATCAATTGAAGTTGATTCAGTTTCAGAGGAAATAACAACCTGGATTGTAAAAACCAATGAAGGGGTTGAATGTGTTACTAAAAATATATTTATCGCAGCTGGCGCTGGTTCCTTTGAACCTAGGAGGCCTCCTAATATTGAAGATCCTGATAGATTTTTAGATAAGGGAGTAAGTTATGCTGTTAAATCAAAAGATCTATATAAAGATAAAAATTTATTTATTTTTGGTGGTGGTGATTCAGCATTGGATTGGACTGTTGAATTAGCAAAAATTGCCAAATCGGTGAGTCTAATCCATCGAAGAGATCAGTTTAGAGGTGCTCAACATACTGAAGCTCAAATGAGAGATTTGGTAAAAACTGGCGCTGTCAATCTGCTTACGCCCTTTCAAATTGAAGAGATTTTAGGCGATGATAACGTAACGGGAGTGTCATTGAAAAACTTTGATACAAAAGAATCGACCTCTCATGATGCAGATGAGCTATTATTTTTATTTGGTCTAAACAAAAAGCTCGGTCCAATCCTTGAATGGGAGCTTGAGTTGGCATCAAAAAAAATAGCTGTAAATACAGAAGATTTTCAGACTAATAGAGATGGCATTTTTGCTGTTGGAGATATCAATGACTATCCAGGCAAATTAGATTTAATACTATGTGGTTTTCATGAAACAACACTTGCAGTACAGAAAGCTTATCAAAGAAATTTTCCTGGTGAACGAGTTCCTTTTGGATATACAACTTCAAATACAAAATTACAAAGGAAGCTTGGCGTTGCTGAGTAATTTAAATGAGCGATTTGATTGAGATAATTAACGCTGAACTACCTCAATTTCAATGTGGGCGTTGTGATACTCCAGGCTGCAGACCTTATGCTGAAGAGATAGTAAAGGGTTCTCCACATAATAGATGTGTACCAGGTGGGCAAGAAGCTTTAGATAAAATTTCAATTATCCTAAAAACAGAAGCCTTAATGTTAGATAATGCCTATGGTCCTGAAATAAAACCTCAGATTGCAAATATTATTGAAGAGGATTGTATTGGATGCACTAAGTGCATTGATGCATGTCCAGTAGATGCAATTTCAGGTTCAGCCAACCTTATGCATAACATTATCAGTGATTTATGTACTGGATGTGAATTGTGCATTGAACCATGTCCAGTGGACTGCATAGAATTGCTTGAGGTTGATGAAGATCAAGCGTTAATGTCACGCAATCAATCTGAGTATTTTTTTGATCTTAAAATTGAATTAAATCAACGTAAGAAAAAGAAATCAAAAATGAATAAAAGCATTTTAGAAAATTTAGATCTTGCTCAGTCGATCAACCAAAAATTAAAGAATAGGAATATTGATAAAACATCATCCATAAAAAAATTACAGCTAGAGATGCTAGATGCTCAAAAAACTGAAAAATTTATAAATATCTCAGATTTAGAGATATTAAAAAAGCAATTATAGGGCGAGAAAATTCAGCACTTCTTGGTTGAAATTGATTGTTATTAAATTTAATCGCACTTCTTAAACCTGATTTGCTATATCTTTAAAAATCATAATTGAATAAAATTTTTATTTATATTGAATACATACATAAAAAGTCCCAAATGTTAAAAGATAGATTTAGAAAATTTTTACCAGTGGTTGTTGATTTAGAGACTGGTGGTTTCGATTCAAAAAAAAATGCTATTTTAGAAATTGCAATTCAGCTAATTGATGAAGAGAAATCTAGCCTTGTGCTTGGTGAATCAATTAGATTTCATATTGAACCATTTGAAGGATTAAATGTAGATAAGGACGCTTTGGAATTTTTAAAATTAGATTTAAAACATCCGTTAAGGTCAGCAGTCGAAGAAAAATTTGCTCTTAATGAAATATTTAAAATTATCAATATACAAAAAAGTAAATACGAATGTTCTAGAGCAATACTAGTTGGTCACAATGCATTTTTTGACCACAGCTTCCTTCTGGAAGCATGCATAAGAAACAATGTTAAAAAATCTCCATTTCATCCATTCTCATTAATTGATACGGTAAGTTTAGGTGTGCTTGCTACGAAGCAGACTGTATTGGCGAGAATTTGTAAAGAATTAGAAATTCCATATGACAATGAAGAAGCTCATAGTGCTGCATATGACGCTATGGTTACTGCGCAAGTCTTTTGCAAAATAATCAATGAGTTTGATTTAAATTAGTTTTCTATAAGCTAAGTGAATCACCCACTTGATTACAGCTTACAGGCATAAAATCAATGTCCTGATAATATTCTTTGATAGTCAATAAATAGCCTATCATTCCTCTTGTTCGTTTTGGAGCAATGCCAGTTGCAATTAAATATTTAGCATTTAATTCAGATTGAGCTATTTTAGCTTGATCAAGCCCCATGGAAACTTGAACCAATCCGAAAACTTTAACCATATCAACTGTAATAATGCATGCGTCAACATTATCAATTTTTAATTTATTATTAAATATATGAGGCTCATGAAAAATCTTCGAGTGCATATCACTTAAAGAGTATGCAAAAGTTGTCGTATTATACGGTTTGCCTGCCTTATAAATTTTTAGCTTAAGTGAATTAAGATCATAAACATTGTTAGTTTTAACTATTTTTACTTTTGAAAAACCTGCCTTGATTAAAACTTTTGAGGCCTCCTCGGTTGTGTAAATAGGAATATCAGCTTTAAATAATTTAAGTGAATCAATATCAAGATGATCTGAGAAATGAGCAGTAACAATAATATGTGTAACCTTTTGAATTAGTTCGTTTTCTAATAGATATGCTTTTCGCGTAGATTCGCGACTTAATAACCAATTTATTTTTGGGAAGACCTGTCTTTTTGTGAGCCATGGATCAACGACAACCAAATCATCTTGATTAGCATAAATCCAAGATTGATAATCATCACCTCTTATAACTTGCATATATATATAATTTCATAAATGAGAATAAAAACCATAGTGATAATGATTATCATTAAAAAAATACCCTAAATCAGTACTTTACATAATATATAAAAAATAATAAAGTAAATTAAAATTTAAATAAAACTAATAATATTATGGAAATGAAAGATATAAATTCTACAAAAGTATGTGGCATATTAAACGAAATAATGGAATACGAACTAGCAGGAGTGGTGAGATATACACACTCATCTTTAATGGTTTCTGGGCCATATAGATTACCTATAGTTACATTTCTTAAAGAGCAAGCTGCGGAATCAATGGTTCATGCACAACAGGCAGGTGAATTGCTTGTTGGGTTAGATGGCCATCCAAGTCTAAAGGTTGCAAAAATTGAAGAGACTCATCGACATTCTATTAAAGACATTTTAGAAGAGGGTCTTGAGCATGAATTACATGCGTTAAGTTTATACAAAAAGTTATTATCAAGTGTAGCGGATGCTTCAGTCTATTTAGAAGAATATGCAAGGAGTATGATAAGAGAAGAGGAGCAGCATACCCTCGAGCTTAAAGCTATGTTAAAAGACTTTGGTTAGTACTTAGGATGCCGCTTCTTTGATGATAGTCTGGAGTTCTCCAGCTTCGTGCATCTCAGTTACAATATCACATCCACCGATGAGCTCTCCAGAAACAAAGACCTGAGGAAAAGTTGGCCATTCCGAAATACTTGGGAGCATCTGTCTTATTTCTTGGTTATCTAATATATCAACATATGAAAATTCAGCACCGCAATCAATTAATGCTTGAACTGTTTTTGCAGAAAAGCCACATTTAGGCTCATAAGGTGAACCCTTCATATATATTAAAATCTTATTATCTTTGATTTGGTCTTTTATTTTTTCTTCGATAGACATTAATTTTTCCTTACTGTTGTGATGTATTTTATTATGGTGTCCTCAAAACCAAATTTCAATGCATCTGTAATAATTGCGTGGCCAATTGAAACCTCATCTACCTTTCCGCATTGGATTAAATGAGGTAAATTAATCAAATTCAAATCATGACCAGCATTAATACCCAAATTAAGTTGTGTAGCTAAATTTATAGAATCAGTAATATTAGTCTTACATAAATCAAAATTTGAGGTTTCATCATTTGCTAGATAGTTGGCAAATGGCCCTGTATAAATTTCCACCCTATCAAAGCCAATGTCTGCTGCATACTGAACTGAATTGGGGCTAGCATCAATAAATAAGCTTGTTCTTGACTTAGAATCATGGAGAAAACCAAGGAAGTTCTTCAATTCGTCGTCTAAAAATCCAGGTTGCCAACCATGATCAGAGGTAATTTGATTAAGATCATCTGGTACAAATGTAATTTGATCAGGGGCTGCATTCATACATAATTCTTGAAAGCCAATAAAGTCACCTTCAGGAAGTGAGAAAGGATTGCCCTCTAAATTAAATTCTATATTGTGATCTTTGCATATATTAGAAATATTAATTGCATCCTCTGAAGTGGCGTGTCGATGATCTGGTCTTGGATGAAGGGTTAATCCATCAACTCCAAGATCAATGCATATTTTTGCATAGTCAATTAATGAGGGGTTGTTATTGCCACGAGAATTTCTAATTAAAGCAATTTTATTTAAATTAACGCTTAGCTTCATGTAGCAGAGAAGATTTAACTTCTATCTTTAAAATCATCGATATTAATATCAATCGAGTTTAATTCATCTGGCTGTGTAATTGATGATTCATCCCAAAAAGCGCGACCGCTAGTAATTTTTCCTTCATCATTCACCACAAAATGATCAACTATAGAAATGTCCATTCCAGTATTATCATTAATATTTCTTACCTGCATCACTGCCTTTAAAATACCCTCATTCGCACAAATTATAGTTTCAACATTTGCAGGCGTTATTTGCATCCCTTCACTGTGCCCGAAATCCCAAAATGCACATATCTCCTCAATTCCATTACAAGGATCTGCACCCACTGGATCTTCAAATATAGCCTCATTATCCCAAAGGCTTTTAAAGAGCTCTTTGTCATTGTTTGTATATGCTAGTACATAATTATCAAGCGCTGATTGAACCATTTCTTTCATGTTTATTCCTATTTTTGAATTCCTTTTTCCTTTAAGAGAATTGTAGTAAATTTATCATCGGGATTGATGGGAGATACTTGTTCCCATATACGATCATACTCTGAGTGGAGAATAAGCCACTTATCATTATGCTTGATGTATTTATCTTCATATAGAGCAGTACCCTGAGTAACACTACCTAAATCAAAGTTATAAAAAATATCTTGCAAATACCATTTACCAGTAGCCTCAATAGCTGAAAGAATATCAATTTCTGGATGATGTGCAGTATGCATAGCTGCAGTCTGATTATGAAATGCATGTTTTAAACTTTCTTTGATGGTCTCTTTGCCCTCTGATTCCCATCTGTATGTTCCACCTCGATAGTCAATTGTAATATCTTGAGAAAATACATTGTCTAATAAATCAAAGTCAGCCATATCTATTGCTCTAAAATATCTATGCTTTAAATTTTTAATCTCCTCTATATCAATTAGTTTTTGAAGTTTATCCATTTTTGATTTACCTTAAATATGCTTGACCACCATCGATCATGATAGTTGATCCGGTAATGTAATTCATTCCATCAGATAGAATATGACAAACAGCTTGACCAATATCGTTTTGACAATCGCCTACCCTTCCAAGCGGGATGGTTTTAAGAAATTCGTCAGCTTCATTTGGGTGCTCATTCATCCACCAATCCATTCCAGTTGATTTAGCAAGAGGCATTATGCAATTTACTAAAATATTATCTTGCCCCCACTCAACTGCAGCTGCTCTAGATAAAGAACGAATTGACTCTTTAACAGCAGCATAAGCTCCGTAAGAATTTGAATCAGGTCTTAATGCAGAAGAACTGGCTAAGTTAATAACTTTACCGCCTCCTTTTAAATATGGATGACTAGCTTTCATAAAACGAAACGTAGCCAGAGGTCCTGAATTCCATCCGTTAATAAAAGATTCATCTGTAACATCTAATATATTTCCAAGCGGTACCTCTTGAGCATTATTAACTAAAATATTTAAAGAATTAAAGTTTGAAAGAGTAGTTTCGATAGATTGATTTATCGATTCATTACTTTTTACATCACACTCAATTGCAATTGCTGATCCACCATTTTTATTAATATCCATAGCAACAGCCTCTACTTTAGAAAAAGTTCGGCCGACCAGGCATACATTTGCTCCGTATGATGCAAGAGCTCTAGCAATACCCTCTCCAACTCCTTGACCGGAACCAGTTATTAAAGCTGTTTTGGTAGAGAAATCCATATTTAGAAATTTGAACCAGTAATATCTCTCGCAGCCAAGTATCCAAAAGTCATTGCCGGACCAAGAGTTGAGCCTGGACCAGGATATGTTGGAAGCAAGGCTGTAGAGCAGTTACCACATGCATAAAGCCCTGGTATAGCATTGCCTTCTTTATTAAGAACTCTTGCATTTGTATCTATGACTAAACCACCTGCAGTTCCCATCTCACCAGGATATAAAACCATACAATAGTAAGGGCCTGTTTCAAGTGGAGCAAGACATGGATTTGGTGTTACGGAAGGATCCCCATAATACCTATCATAAACGCTATCGCCGCGATGTAGATCAAGATCTTTGCCGGACGCAGCAAATTCATTAACTTTTGCCTGAGTTGCTAAAAGACCGTCAACGTTAATTCCAGCAATTTCAGCCAGCTCTTCTAGTGTTTCACCTTTTGACAAGAAAGATGGAGTCCACCATTCTTTAGGAACGGCTGAATCAGGCTGCATAGATGCTTGCAGAAGAGGTCCGCAGGGTCTATTTTTTCTAAATGTACTATCAAAAATCATATAGCATGGTGCACATGGATTACCTTCAGCATATTTATCAAACATATCATTTACAAAACTGACATAATTCTGAGATTCATTTGAAAATCTTTCACCATTTTTATTAACTGTAAAATTTCCCGGCATTGATTTGTCTACCATTGAGAGCCACCCTTTGTCTTGCCCAGGCACCTTCATAACAGTAGACCACCAACCTGTGTCCATTTGATGAGTATCTGCTCCTAATTTTAGAGCAGCTTTTAATGCGTCTCCTGTGTTATGGGTATTAGCAGCACTCCACTCAATATTAGTGGGTTTAGGTAAGTATTGATCTCTTAGGCCTTGATCCTTTTCAAATCCGCCTGAAGCAAGAATAACTCCTTTATTGGCTTTAATATTTATTTCAACATTATCTTGAATAGCTTTTATACCAACTACTGAACCATTTTCATCAATAATGTCGTTCATTGCAGTTTCTGTCCATAAATCTACATTTCTATCTTTTAAAGATAAAATTAATCGCGCAACACCTGCATTACCCATTGTTAAACGTCTGTCTTTCCAACCCCACTTTAATCTCATAGGTATGTCCAAAATATATTTACTGAATAATTTTGCGAATAGAGATTTCCAGCCTGGTAAGGCTCCTAGAAGTAACTGACCTTCCACTTGAGTAAAATTCATATTTATTGGTCCCATGGTGAATGCAGTTTGAGGATGTTGGCCCCTTAGTTTGCCAAGATCATCTCCAAGCTCTGTTCCTTTGATAGGCTCAGGCTCCATGGATCTATTACCTGCCTTTCCACCGGGATTATCTGGAAAGTAATCTGGATAGTGAGCTAAATTTCTGTACTTAACTTGAGAGTATTCATGAAGATAATCAATCATTTTTGGGCCTTCAGAGAGATAGGTTTCGACTAGCTCATCTTTAATTTTTCCTTCAGGTGAAACGCTATTGATATAGTTTCTAGCATCTTCATCACAATCATCAACATTCTCAGCTTTTGCATACCTATTATTAGGTATCCATACGCCTCCACCCGATGTTGCAGAAGTTCCTCCAAATTGAGTGCTTTTTTCAATCACTAGTGTTTTAGCGCCACCATCATGACAGCATAAAGCCGATGTTAATGCTCCATTACCAGAACCGATTACCACCACATCAAATTCATAATCCCATTTCATAATATTTTGTAATTATTTTTTTTAAATTGTAACTAATTCACTATAACTCATCGGGGTTTTTTTTAAAAAAAATGATATATATTAAAAATCATTGACAAAATTTATGTAATTGATACTCACAAATTAATTAGATTAATGTCTATAATCTATTTTTATAAAAAATAAAAAATAAATGAAAACAGATATTTGTAAAAAACTTGGTATTGAATATCCCATTTTTGCTTTTACACATTGCAGAGATGTGGTTGTAGCAGTAAGCAAGGCAGGTGGAATTGGAGTACTTGGAGCTGTAGGTTACTCTCCAGAGCAACTTAAGGAAGAGCTTGAATGGATAGATGAACATATTGGAGATTATCCATATGGTGTAGATACGGTAATTCCACAAAAATATGAAGGAATGGATCAAAAAGATCCAGAGCAATTATTAGAATCTTTGCAAAAAATGATACCTGATGGTCATAAAGATTTTGTTGATAGTCTTCTATCAGACAATGGTGTTCCGGAAGCTCCAGAAACTAATGGTCCAAAAGGCGGGTTATTAGGATGGACAGAGGCAACAGCTGAACCTCAAATTGATGAAGCTTTAAAACATCCAAATGTAAAATTGATTGCTAATGCACTAGGTACACCTCCTGCTGACATGATCAAGAAAATTCAAGATAAAGGCGTCCTAATTGGAGCATTATGTGGAAAAATTAAGCAGGCAGTTGCTCATAAGGAAGCAGGACTAGATTTTATAATTGCCCAAGGAGGAGAAGGTGGTGGTCATACTGGTGAAATTGGTAGTATTGTTTTGTGGCCTCAGATTGTTGATGCAGTAGACGGCTTACCCGTTCTTGCTGCTGGCGGAATTGGCAATGGCAGACAGATGGCTGCGGCTATGTCTTCAGGCGCTCAAGGTATTTGGTGTGGTTCATTGTGGCTTGCAGTTGAAGAAGCTGCAGCTCAACCTGCTGAGAAAGACTCGTATTTAAATGCAACTAGCGAAGATACGATAAGAAGCAAGGCTTGGACAGGAAAACCTGCTCGAATGTTAAAGAATAAATGGACTGAAGCTTGGGAAAACCCTGAAAATCCAGACCCATTACCAATGCCACTTCAAGGGATGATTACTTTTGATGCGATGAGGCGAACCTCAATATATGCGGGTTCTGGAAATACACAAGATGTATCGTTTAATGCTGCTGGACAGGTTATCGGCCAAGTAAATCAAATTGAATCTGTAAAAGATGTAATTTATAGAATTATTAACGAATATCTTGATTCAATTGATCGCTTAAACTCTTTGCTGCCAAAAGAATAGATTTTAATGCTTGAAAGCCTCTTTTCTGAGCTAGAAGATTTGCTATGGGGACTTGGTATAGTCTCTTTTGCAATCATAGGATTATTGGTATTACCAAAAAATATCTCAAATAAGCTTGGTCAATACCCTCTAATTCTAACAATTATGTTTTTTTTGATTCTATTTGCAGTAATAAGAGTGTTTAACTAATTGCTTGAGTTGAAATCAGCTGAGAAGTCCTGAACTAAGTTTACAAATGCTTTAACGCCATTAGATAATGCGGAATCGTCAACATAAAAGTATGGTGAATGATTTGATGGACTATCCTCATCACCTGGTGCATTAACTCCTAGGAAAAAGAATAATCCTGGAGTTTGCTGAGCATAAAATGAAAAGTCTTCGGCGCCAGTTCTTGGTACTCTTGCCTCAAAAAAATCTCCATTTGCAGCTTCAATCAAAGAGGAGGAATATTTTTTAGCAAGCTCTTCATCATTAAAAGTTACTGGATACCCTCCGTAAACCTTAAATTCAGCAACCGCTGTAGCATGATGAGCAGCGGCTACATTTTCAGCAATAAGCTTTATTTCATCTCGTATTTGATCCGCATAAGAATCTTTAAATGTTCTTATGGTGCCTTCTAACATGGCTGTGGAGGGAATGATATTATTTCTTGTTCCTGCTTTCATTATTCCGACAGTTACTACTGCTTGGCTATCTAAGAGATTCAATCTTCTACTAACAATCGTTTGTAGAGTTGTTGCTATATCAGATGCTGCAATAATTGGATCAACCCCACTCCATGGTCTTGAACCATGAGTTTGTTTGCCTTGTACAGTTATTCTAAAAGCTTCTGCTGAAGCCATAATTGGTCCAGGTTTGGTCCAAATTTGGCCATTTTTAAAGTTTGATACATGCAAGCCAAAAATGGCATCAGGCTTTTCAATCTCAAATAAACCTTGTTTAAGCATCAACTCTGCACCACCCTCTTCTCCTTCAGGCGCTCCTTCTTCAGCAGGTTGAAAGATTAGCAAAATATCACCACTTAACTTATCAGTATTTCTAGAGAGGAAACTTGCGACTCCAAGTAACACTGCTATGTGAGCATCATGACCGCATGCATGCATGACTCCAACTTCATTTCCTTGATATGTAGTTTTAACTTTTGATGAAAATGGTAAATTGAGTTTTTCTGTAACTGGCAACCCATCAATATCTGCTCTAAGTGCAATTAATGGACCTGGATTTTGACCTCTTATAAATGCAGTGACCCCAGTAATACCAAATTCTGTATTAGGCTCAAGACCCATTTCAGTGAGCGCGTTAACTATAGATTCTTGTGTTTTATACTCTCTGTTTGAAAGCTCTGGATACTGGTGAAAATAATGTCTCCAATCAGTAACCTTGGTCATCACTCTTTGAAGATCTCTATCCAATTGAGTCTTTAAGTCATCTGCTGACAAGGGATTTATCAATAACAGTAAAGCAATGAAGATATTAAAAATTCTCATCAACTAACCTTTTTTAAATATATTTATAAGAATTGCAGGAGTTGAATTCATGTAATCTCTAAAATCTGAACGTCTTTCTAATGAACGTTTATCCATCATTGAAACAGAAGCTATAGCTATCAAAGCATACATAATTATTGGCCCTATTATGAGCCATCCAAAAGATAAATTAGATGCCAAAGCAAACACATAAAGGCTAAACCAAAACAATATTTCTCCAAAATAATTTGGATGACGTGAGTAATACCATAAACCGGATTTCATGGTTTTACGCTCACTAAGATTTTTTCTAAAGTTATACATCTGTTGATCAGAGATAATTTGAATGATGACAGCTAGTACAGCCAAAAAAGCAGCAAGTAGATCCAAGTTATTTAATTCACTCCCAGAGTACGCAAGTGCGTAAATCATTGGAAGTAATGCCATATACACACAAAGGGTTGGAATTAAATGGATCGATCCAAAGTCTACTATAAAATATTGGAATTTATTATTTGTCTTCCCTTTCATCATGATGTATCGCCAATCTTCATGTGAGAAGCCATCCCACGACCTCATCCAGTTATAAGTTAACCTTATGGCCCAGAATAATAAACATGCATGCATTAAATATGCTCTTTGAATATTGCCTGCTGCCGAAATATCAGACCAACACATCATTGCAAGAACAACTGGAATCACAGACCAAAAAGCATCATACCAACTAGAGTTATTAAAAATTACGCTTAAGAGATAAATAAAGATTGTTGCCTCAACATGACAAATAAGAACTTTCAGTATTAGAGATGATCCTAGAAAATAGTTCCAAGTTAACAACATAGAATAGATGCATGCTATGTATCCAATTAATATAACTAAAAGATGTGCAAATTTATTATTCATAAAGTAGTAATTATTTTTTTAGGTTGATGATAGTCATTAATTATTGGAATTAATGGAATGGACTGTAAGTTGATTAAGTCTTGAAGGTTATTACTAAGGGGCTCATAAAGGGTATTTCTTTGTTTCAAGTTTAAATTTAACTCATCAGCAATACTTATAACGTCATCAAGATTAAGCTCCTGACCAAAAGATGCTCCAGCTGACCTTGTAATCGATTCGTTCATTAAAACACCCCCAATATCATTAATTCCAGAAGATAAAAGATATTTTAACCCCGGTAGGCCCATTTTAACCCATGAGCCTTGAATATTATTTATGCTTCCATTAAAAAGAATCCTCGCAACTGAATGCACTAGAATTGTTTCTTTGAAGGTAGGCCCAGGTCTTGATTTGCCTCTCCTATAAATAGGTGCTTCGTCTGCAACGAATGGCAAGGGAACGAATTCAGTTAATCCATTAGTACTGTTTTGAATATCTAAAAGCCTCATTAAATGATGAGCAACATGAAACATATTTTCAACGTGCCCAAACATCATCGTAGATGTTGTGGGTAATCCTACAGAGTGAGCAGATTTAATGATCTCTACCCATTCATCAGAATTGAGCTTATCAGGACAAATAATAGAACGAATGTCATCATGCAAAATCTCAGCTGCTGTTCCAGGAAGTGAATTTAGTCCTGCTTTTTTGAGCTCAATTAAAAAATCTTTGACAGAAATATTCAAAGTTTTTCTACCATGGTCTATTTCAAGAGGAGAAAATGCATGGATGTGTATAGAATTGGAAACTGACCTAATAGTTCTAACAATATCAAGATATGTTTCTCCAGAGAATTTCGGATGAATCCCGCCTTGCAAACAAACCTCTGTAGCGCCTCGATCAATAGCTTCCTTTGTTCTTCGCATTATTTCATCTTCAGAAATATTATATGGTTTGCCTCTTAAGTCATCATGGCCTTTGCCTTTAGAAAAAGCACAAAAGTTACATTTGAAAGAACATATATTTGTATAGTTAATATTTCGATTAATAACAAAACTTATATCTGAACCATGGATTTGTGATTTAACGTCATTAGCGTATTCAACAATGTATTTAAAATCATTTTCGGAGGTCTCTAATAGCAATTGAATATTTTTGGTAGAAGGATTTGTTTCAACATCTTTAATAAGTGAACGTATATTGGAATTAAGAATTGCCTCTGGATAGGATGGAATATTTTTACTCACCCCAGACTTCCAATTATCAGATCGAATAAGTGATTGTGAGTCTGTGATCTGTAATAACTTGGATGATATTTTATCTGTAGAAAAAGTCTCAAGGTCTGAGAAATATTTTGGATACAATGTTGCTCTAGGCTTTAAGATCTGGTCAGTCTTTAAAACAATTTGATTCAACCTTTCTATCTCAGGCCAAGGCGCTTCTGGATTGACATAATCCTTGGTGACCGGAGAAATACCTCCAAAATCATTGATCCCAGAAAGCGTTAATTGATTAATGTGTTCTGTATTTAAATTAGGCGGTACTTGCAGGCTAATATCACCTGGTAAAATCAATCTTGCCATAGCAATTGTCCACATTAGATCATCAAATGATGGTTCTGCAGCATTTGTCATTAATGTATTGGGTTTAGCTTTAAAGTTTTGAACTATAACTTCTTGAATATGATTATACTTTTGATGTAACTCTGCAATTTTGTGCAATGACTCCAAACGTTCTAGCCTTGTCTCACCTATTCCAATTAATATTCCAGTTGTGAAAGGAACGTTTTGTTTTCCAGCCTCCTCTAACGTCTGCATTCTAAATAATGGCTCTTTATCAGGCGATCCATAATGAGGTTGACCTTTTTCAGTAAGACGCGTTGATAAAGATTCAACCATGAGTCCCATTGATCCACTTAAGGGTTTTAATTGAGTAATTTCACTAGGTGTTAAACAGCCAGGATTGAGATGAGGAATAAGGGATGTTTCATTTAAAACTGCTGCTGAGCAGGCACCAAGATACTCATTTGTTGTCTTAAAACCATTAGCTTCAAGCCATTCTCTTGCAGCTTTGTACCTCAATTCAGGCTTATCACCAAGAGTAAATAAAGCCTCAAAACAGCCATTAGCCTCGCCCTCTTTTGCTATTGCAATAACTTGTTCAATTGATAAATAAGGAGTTTCAACTTTTTTAGGAGTCTTAGCAAAAGTACAGTAATGACACACATCGCGACATAGAAACGTTAACGGTATGAAAACCTTTGGCGAATAGGTAAGTAAATTTCTAAAGTGAATTTGTTTCTTCTCATAAGATGATTGAATTAAAGCATCAGATAAACAAATATTAGCCAAAGAAATCAGATCACAATAATTGATAGATCCAGTAGCAATTAATTGCTTCAAATGCTGATTTGATTGTTCTTGAATTTTCAACGGGCTAACTCTTAATATATTTAATTAGTTTGAAGTAATCTTCCTCGGAGTCAAGGTCGTCCTGAAGGCTTTCTATATTAATATCTTGATAATTTATGTCATTGTATTTAAATTCATGCTGAAAAAGATTGTAGCTATCTAAACCAAATTTAAGTTGAAAATTTATAGATGCATTAAACATCAAACAATTAGTTCCTTGTTTGTGAAGATCGGAAACTATGCTTACTTTTTTGCTGGAATAACTATTTGCAAGGATTTGTAAATCAAATTCATTAATTCGTGGAAGATCGGCATGCATTATTAAAATAATTTCATTATTGGCATGTGATTTAATAGCTTCCTCTAAACTTTGATTTAATGATAAGTCAGAAAAATAGGACTTAGAATTATTTAAATCTAAACTTTGGTCATTGGTAACAACTGTAATTGAGTCGCATATCTTAGATTTAGATAAAATATCTATTGTATTTTTAGCCATTGAGGCTGCAAGAGACTCTCTTTCTGAATAGTCTATTATATTAGATAGTCTTTTTTTTGAAGTCGAAAACTTTTTAATTGGTATATATGCTGAGACATTCATTTATCTTGATTCAAGCAATTGTATGATTTCATGGGCAAGTGCATTTTTAGACTTAGTATTATTCATAATCAAGTTAGCATTATTGACCTCATATCCCAATTCATTTAATTTTGAAGATTCCTTTAAATCAGATGTATCTATAAAAATTCTTTGAGAATAGTTTTGATAAAATTTACCAATTGTTACAACGCTAATTTGATGCCCCAACTCTAACATCATCTTTGCAGTTGGGCCCTTTAAAGATTTGGAATTTACAATCGGACTAATGACGGTCACCTTTTGTGAAAAATCTTGCAGATGTTTACTTAAAGCACCTAATTGAAGCATTGGATTGATGCTTACATATGGGTTGGAAGGACATATAATAATCTCATCATAAGTCGATAAATCTAAATCTTTATTGAATTCAGCCTTATCAAGGCCTTTAAACACAAAATCCGTTACAGGAGGCTCACACTTCAGTTTTACAAAGTATTCTTGAAAAGAAAGCAATCTGTTTTTCGTTTGGATATAAGTTTCAACAGGTTGATTGCACATTGGAAAAATATTTTTTTGTAAATTAAAAGATTCACATAGATTATGCGTGGCCTGGGTGAGGGAAAGACCAGATCTGAGTAATTGTGTTCTCTGAATGTGTGTGGCTAAATCTTTATCTCCTAGTTGAAACCAAGTTTCTCCACCCATATCATCCAATGCTGAGAGCATATTCCATGATTCATCTCTTCTTCCCCATCCCTTTGATACATCAGATTCACCAGCAAGTGTATACATAACTGTATCTAGATCGGGACAAATTTTAAAATCAAGATGTGTAAAATCATCTCCAGTATTAACGGCAATAGTTAAATGCTTTGGATCGATTGAATTCTTAAATCCAAGGGCAAGTTTAGCGCCCCCTACTCCTCCGCAAAGTAAAAGATAGTTTTTCATCTAAACAAATCCTCTTCTTCACCACGAATTAATGATTGAGAATCGCTGAGATTATTTTGTTTAAATTGATACCCCTTAATTAATATAACTGGTTTTTTTTGAGCAGCCTGACCCATCAATAATGATGAAGCCGCTGCTAACTCATCTGCAATGCCAATCTGTGTAACTCTCAATTTATTTCCATAAAGGTCTTTTTTTCCTCTCTCATCTAAAAGACATTCTATGTTGTGACTACCAATGGTAAACCCAACTATGCCATTTCTAAATGGCCTACCCATGGTATCGGTAATTATTACAGATATATTTTTTGTAAAAAATTTAGATAAAGATTTTGAAATTGCTTTTGCAGATGCATCAGGATCCTCTGGAAGCAACAATACAATGTCTTGCTCTTGATCAATATTTGATCTATCAATCCCAGCATTTGCATGAATAAATCCTAACTTATGCTCTACAATCAATACTCCCATTCTGTAACGTACAACTTTCTTAGACTCATTAAGTATGGCTTGAATAAACTTTGGATCTTTATCAATCTGCTTCGATAAAGTTATAGCCTCATCCGAGGGGCTAAGTAATGAAATATCTAGATATCTATTTTCTGATTTTGAGACTATCTTTTGAGCAATTGCAATGACATCTCCATCATCAACTTCTATTGATTCTGAGCTAATAGCTTTAATAATTTCCTTAGACAGATCCTGACCAGGCTTGATAAGAGGCAATGTCTCTAACGCAATGAGTTTAATTGAACTAATAATATTTCTCTTGTTAGTGACCGGTAATTTTAATGCCAGAATGAGCTAATGAGTGCTTTTTATTAATAGCGATCAGTATTGAAGTTAAGGCTTCAGCTGCAACTGAATTGCATAAAGGCCCAGCATGCCAGCCAGTCAGGCCGGCATCAGCTGCCAAATCAATTACGATATTTCTAGCATCAATTAAATCTCCAGCCACTAAAACATCACAATCTATATCAGCATCAGTTTGAAGTAATTCAGCTGAAATATTTTGAAAAGCAGAAACCACAGTTGTATCTGTGCCTAAAATGGCTTGAGCATTTAATGCTGCAGAACCAACTTCAGGCAACTGAACTCTCATAACTTTTGGGGGCATCAAGGGTACTGTTGCATCAATCAATATCTTATTAACCAAAGCATCATTGATGCTTAATAAAGTTGATTCTTGATGTGCAAATGGCACAGTTAAACAAGCGAGTTCACAGGATTTAGCTGCGTCAAGATTCAGCATCCCTGATGAAGCATCCAGGCCTAATTTGATTGAAATCTCTTTGGCTTTAGCTAAATCACGACTCCCTATAAGGACATCATGTCCAGCTTTTATCCACCTTGAGGCTAATCCTTTGCCCAATGACCCTGTTCCTCCGAGAATAGCTAATTTCATTCAATATCTCCTTATTAATATTTAACAAATATTATACAAATTCACCAACCAATCAATGGGTATCTTCAAGAATAAATTTGTCAATATAAATTAAAGTTGCATACTCTATAATTAAATAGTTTAAATCAGCAAAAATACTAAAAATGATAAATTTAAAAAATAAATCAATAGTCGTTACCGGAGGTACAAAAGGCATAGGTGTTGAGATTACTAAATCTTTTTTAAAGCAAAATGCTCAAGTCTATGTTCTTGCAAGACAAAAACCTAAAAAAATTATTCAAGCGAAAGGTAACAAAGCTATATTTATTGAATGTGATATTAGAAATATTCAATCTCTTGATAGTGCTGTAAAAGAAATAAACGCTCTATCAAAATCAATAGATGTTTTAATAAATAATGCTGGTGGAGCTCCAATGGCTAGCGCTTTAACAGCTTCAAATAAATTCCATGAGGCAATCATTGATCTTAATTTATCTGCCCCACTAAATGTAAGTCAGAGATTCGCTAAAATTATGATGAAACAGAAGACAGTTTCAAACATAATTAATATATCGAGCGTAACAGCAACTAGACCTACGCCAGGAAGTGCTGCTTATGGAGCAGCCAAGGGAGGTCTAGTAAATCTAACTAAAACTTTGGCAGTTGAGTGGGCTCCTAAAATAAAAGTTAACTCTATAATTGTAGGTTACATAGAAACAGAAAATTCGATACTCCATTACGGCAGTAAAAAAGAAATTAATAAAATCGCTAAAACTATACCAATGAAAAGAATGGGAAAACCTGAAGACATTGCAAATGCTTGTTTATTCTTCTCTTCTCAGCTTGCAGATTGGATTACAGGATCAGCTCTAGAGGTTCATGGCGGAGGAGAAAAACCAACTTATTTAGATGTAGCTAAACCTAAATGAAATTAGCCAAATAATTTTCTTACAAGCCTATTTCCCCAAAATATTTTTAAGGCACCCTTGAGTTGTTCGAATGATTTATCAGTATAGGGATAAGTTGATGCAGATTTCTTGCCGATAATAATTGGCATTGGGTGTGCATAAGCTAGCAAGCCCTCTTTACCATTCACCACACCTAGTCCGCTTTCTTTAACACCACCAAACGGCACTTCATTGACGCCATAGCTCATTGCCATATCGTTTACAGAACATGCCCCAGTCTCAATTGATTTTGCTAATCTTTGACCTTTAACCAAATCTTTAGTCCAAACATTTCCATTTAAACCGTAATGAGATTGGTTTGCGAGCATTAATGCCTCGTCTTCAGATTGAACTTTCATAATAGAGATGATTGGTCCAAAAGTTTCATCCTTCATGATCTTCATTTCATGAGTAACCTCAATCAAGACAGTGGGTTCAAAATATAGACCTTCATAATTAGGGTTTCTTTTTCCACCAACTAATACCTTAGCTCCTTTGGCAACAGCATCATTGACATGATCTTCAATAATGTTGACTTGTTTATCCCAAAAGGTAGGACCCACATCGCCCTTGCAATCATTTGATTGAATGAGTGACTGAGTTATGGCTACAACTTCCTCAACGAATTGATCATACACATCATCCATAACATAAATTCTTTCTGTGCCGCAGCAATATTGCCCTGCATTCATGCATGATCCGACAACTGCCCCACTTGCTGCATCTTTAATATCAGCATCAGAGCATACAATCATTGCGTCTTTACCGCCTAGTTCGAGGCTATAGGGAATTAGCATTTCGCCACATTTTGCTGCAATCTTTTTTCCAGTAGAGACACTGCCTGTAAAAGATACTTTATCTGGACTCTGATCAATTAATTCAGCGCCTGTCTCCCCATCTCCAATAACTGTCTGAACTAAATGTTGTGGAGCTTCTGCTAATGCAAAAATCTCTTCAACAAGTGCTCCGGACATAGGTGTAACTTCAGATGGCTTGACCACTACGCTATTTCCACAAAGAATCGCTTGGATAACTGGGTTAATAGAAAGGATAAATGGACCATTCCATGGCGTAATAACAGCCACAACACCTCTTGGCTTATATGTGATGATAGTTTTTTTCAGAAATTTCATTGGGCCATGCATCTTAATTTTTTTATCTGCTAACCATTTACGAGCTCTTTTTGCGTAAAATACCAAAGAGTCTACAGCTGAAAATACTTCCATAGCCATAGCTTCTTGCTCTGGTTTACCAGTTTCCCTCATGACAACATCCATAATTCTGTCTTGCTGCTGAATCACGATATCAGCAACTCTATGCATTAATTCAACCCTTTCTTTTAAGGTTGTTTTCTTCCATTTACTTTGGGCAACTTTAGCCTGAGTCATGATTGTTGAAATTTCTTCAGCTGAAGCGCATTCGTAAGTATCAATATGAGAAAGATCAACTGGGCTTTTTAAAGTTAATAATTTTTTACCACTTTCAGAATGCGAAATAGAAAAAATAGCCATTTTTATAACTCCTTAAGTTTTGCTTCAAGCATAGGTGTTACATGATTATTAATATGAGCATTCATGCCCATTGGCATAATTTCATAATGCTCTAGTTTTCTAACAACCTTCACCATGATGACTGTAAATTTATACAGAGCTAAAATATAGTAGTAATCAAAATCATCTGCGCTAAATCCAGTCAGAGCTTCCCATTTAGCAATTGTTGCCACTGGCCCAGGAAAACCATTCAATCTTTCAACATGCACCCCTTTTGAGTTGCAATCATCAATAGCTATTCCCCAGGCAAGATCCATACAAGGATCTCCAAGCGCAGCCATTTCCCAATCTAAAACAGCTGAGACTGTCCCATCAGGATCATACATAATGTTTGCACATCTACAATCTCCCCAAAGAATTGAGGATTGAGTAGGTTTAGGTTTATTAGCCTTGAGCCATTTTCGTGCTTCATCAGCAACTGGATGAGCCTCATCTTCCATAGCCCAATCATGAAAACTAAAATAATAATTTAACTCTTGATCAAGATAGTCTTCTGCGAGCTTAGGCCTATTAAGAAATTCAAAATCCCCATTCGATATATCTACTTGATGAATTTTAGCCATTTGCTCAACCCAACCCCACCAAATTCTCTCTCTCACATCTTCGGAGGATTCAGCAACCCATCCCTCTTGATGAAACGGAGGATTATCTGAAGGAGCATCACCACTAGCCATTTCCATAACATAAAAAGATGTTCCAAAAACTTCATTACTAGGCTCATACCAGAGAACTTTAGGAACTTTAATATCGTGATCAAATAATTTCTGCATAATTAAAAATTGCTTATGAATGTCATAATCAGGAAATACAAAAAAACCTTCAGGATAGAATCTGAGAACCATTCCAGTATTAATTTTTACACCCTCTAATTCATATGAAACATTAAAACTCAATGTTTCATTTGAAAAACCTGTATTCTCAGGGCCTCCTAATAATTCAACATTCAAGTCGGTAGATCCATCTAATTGGGATTGAAGCCAGCTAGTAAAAATTACTTTGGTTTCGTCTAAATCTCGTTCTTGTGGCTTTGGCATTGTATTGTTGTATTCATTGATTAAACATCAACCTTAATATAAATTTAATCAATTAAAAAGAAAAACTATGGCTGATTTATTCAAAGAAAAATGGAATGCATTTTGTGAAAACCTAAAAGATGTTGGATCAATTATTGAATCAGAATCATCGCTTTCCGAAACAGACCAAGCCGAAGGATATAGATACTTACTTCGTTTAATGCGCTTATCATTAGAAATGAATTTAGAACATTCAAACCCGTCAACACCATCTTTTTATAATCTCTCTCATGAGACTGCAAAAATAGGTGCAGATAATCCAGATAATATTTATCTAAATTCAAACATAGATGGATCTCAATCATATGAAGTTTTTGGAAATATTGGTGAGTCAGACTATTTAAGTTTTGGCCTCAAAGAAAATAGGTACAGCAAAGATGGCACCATGCTATCTTTAGGGGAAATTGATCTTAGAGATATGATGGTTGATAGCACAGGGAATTTTATTTTATATCTTG
The DNA here is from genome assembly GCA_003284215.1 of SAR86 cluster bacterium AG-313-D11. GTDB lineage: Bacteria > Pseudomonadota > Gammaproteobacteria > Magnimaribacterales > D2472 > D2472. The sequence goes on from QBVW01000003.1 coordinate 94,924, forward strand.
GCGGAGATACTAATTCTAAAAATTTTTTACCACTTCCTGCAAATGCAAATATGTTGATAGTTCGACAAACCTATAAAAATAGAATTTCTCAAACGCATGCTAAAATTAATATCAGAACTACTAGCGCAACAGCTTCTCCCGAACTTTTAACACCCTCTATGCTTGAGACTCAACTCAATCAGTCTCTTGCTTTCGTTAAAGGAACTGCATCAACCTTTATAAAGTGGGTGCATGAATTTAAAGCCAATCATAAAAATCAATTACCCATCGGTGATCAAGCTTTTTTTCAAGCAGCCGGTGGAGATCCTAAAATTTGTTACCTACATGGATATTATGACTTTGGTAAAGATGAATATATGGAAATCACTACGGATATACCTGAATGCGAGTATTGGAATTTTCAATTAGAAAATTATTGGATGGAATCCCTGGATTATAGGCATTTCCCTATTCATATAAATGAATCATCCGCTATTCTAAATAAAGATAAGACTTTAACTATTAACGTTAGTCACCACCGTATTAATATAAAAAATAATCTTATCACCGAGGGTCGTAATAATGGAGCCATGCTTCTTCGATGGATAGGTGCAAGTGCTCATCCAATCCCAAATGTAGAAATAAAAAAACTTGATTCTATGGAGGCAGGTTAATGCTTAATTCTTCAACAATAAAAAATGAAGCTATAGAACAAACTAATTTAGAGAACTTTGGTAATCCATTATTTTTGGAAGGATTTGAAAGACTTGTTCAATCTATTAATCATGAAGCAGATTTAAATGATGTTGGTTTAAATGCTCAAAGATTTAGATTAACTGGAGTATTGGCTAATTTACTAATGATAGAAGAGGCATGCATTAGACACCCAGAAATACTGAACGAAGAAATTCATTCTCCTGTTGTGATTGTTGGACTTCCAAGAACAGGAAGCACCATGACCCACAGGCTTCTTGCTTCTGATCCAAACCATACTGCAATGCTTTGGTGGGAAGGAAGATATCCAGCAATGTTAGAAAATGAATTGCGTGGCAATCCAGAAAAACGAATGGAAATGGGAAAAGCTGAAGTTGAAGCAGTGATGCAGGCCTCCCCAGAAGCCCTCACCATCCACCCTTGGGATTACAAAGGCGCAGATGAAGAAATTTTACTTTTAGAGCATACATTTTTTAGCACAGTGCCAGAATCATTTATGCGCCTGCCCTCCTATTCTAAGTGGGTTGAATCACAAGATCATATTCATGCATATGCACAACTTAAAAAAATGCTTCAATACCTTCAATGGCAAAACCCAGGAAGAGAAAAGAAAAGATGGGTATTAAAATCACCCCATCATTTGGGTTTTATTGATAAATTATTAGATATTTTTCCAGATTCAAAAGTTATACAGACTCATAGAGACCCATTAAAAACTGTGCCATCGTTTTGTTCAATGTGCGCAAATTTATTTGAGCCTCTTACAAATTCATATGATAAAAATGAAATTGGTCATCATTGGGCGCACAAATTAGCCAAGGTATTGAATCACTGTATGAAGATTAGCAATGATAATAAAGACAATTTCCTTGATCTTGAATTCAGCAAAATGATCCAAGATCCCATTCTTGAAATGAATGAAGTTTATAACTTTATTGGGGAGGATTTTACTGATCAAGCAGAAAATGCAATGAATGCATGGAAAGAAGAAAATCAGCATGAAATGGGCGCCCATCAATATTCACTCGAAGAATTTGGATTGGAAAGTTCGTTCATTGATAATTACTTTCAAGACTATATTAATCAATACATAAAATAGGAAAAAAGATGTTATTAAAAGATAAAGTGGTAATTGTCTCTGGTATTGGACCAGGTCTGGGTCAAGAGCTTGCATATGGGGCAGCCAGAGAGGGTGCAAAAATTGCTATAGCGGCTAGATCATCAGAACTATTAAATAAACTCAAAGGAGAGATTGGAAAAAAGTCAGAAGTGATCGCAATCCCTTGTGACATCACAAAACCTGAAGAGTGTAAAAATTTAGTTGATGAAACAATTAAAAAATATGGAAAGCTTGATGGCTTAATCAATAGTGCTTATCGTGCAGGAGATTTTAAAGAAATTGAGGAGTCTGATTTTTCTGATTGGCAGGAAACCATGAATACAAACTTTTTTGGAACCATGAACCTAACGATGGCTGCAGTTAAAGAAATGACTCCAAATCAACAAGGTTCAATTGTAATGATCAACAGCCTAATAACAAAGAAACCTTTACCAACTCAAGGTGGATATGCGGCATCAAAAGGTGCCCTAGCGACTGCAACTAAAATTCTTGCAAAAGAACTAGGCCCAAAAGGAATCAGAGTGAATTCCGTTTATATGGGTTGGATGTGGGGTCCACCAGTTGAAATGTATGTAAACTTTACCGCTGAATCTATGGGGGTTGAACCAAAAGATGTAATAGATGGAGTTACCAAGGATATTCCATTGGGCATCATTCCAGATGATAGTGACTGTGCAAATGCTGCATTATTTCTAATCTCAGATCTTGCGAAAGTTATTACTGGCGCTAATTTAGATGTAAATGGTGGAGAATTTATGACTTGATGAGTATCGAATGATATTTATTCGTCAAGTTAAATAAAAGTATTTATCATTTTTTTTTGAAAAAAGATTTTCTTCATAATTATTGTTTAAAATAATTGAATGGCTATAAATAAAGACATACATACCATTGATTTAATGCTTGGCATACCTGAGCAAGAAGATAGATCAGATTGGTATAAATTTATGGAACCATTGCTTCGTGATGAGGAGTCTAGGTCTATGTTTAAAATGCCTGCTCAATATATGTTTAAAGATATACCTGAAACCGGATCTCATGATGACTTTATCCAATTCACAATTGAGCAAATGGACAAATTTAATATCAATCAAGCAATGATAGGCTTTCATGAGAAATCAGAAGTAAAAATTGAGGCTGCAAAAAATCATGCAGATAGATTCTTTTTTGACCTCCCGGTGAACGCTAATATTGAAGATGAAGCTCAGAACATTAAAAGACATTATGAAACTTTTGGCATAAAAGCTGTCAGTGCATTTCCATCTGGCATGTACCCTCAAGTTGCAATCAATGATCCAAAGTGGCACCCAATATATGAGATGTGTGTTGAATTAGACATACCCTTTTTCTGCTGTGTTGGCGTTCCTGGACCAAGAATACCAATGGCACCTCAGAAAGTTGAGTTAATCGATGAAGTTTGTTGGTATTTTCCAGAATTAAAGTTTGTCATGCGTCATGGAGCTGAACCCTGGACAGCTCTTGCGTGTAAATTAATGCTCAAATATCCAAACTTGTATTACTCAACTAGCGCTTTCTCACCAAAACATTATCCCAAAGACATAATAAATTTTGCAAATACGCGTGGAAAAAATAAAATTATGTATGCAGGATATTTTCCGATGGGCTTATCTTTAGATAAAATTTTTAGTGAAATGGATAACGTTCCTTTAAATGATGATGTTTGGCCATTGTTTTTAGGAGAGAATGCTAAGAGAGTCCTTAAATTAGATATATAATTAACAATCATTAAATACCACAAGCTATGACAGAAAAACAAAGATACGCAATGTTACAAATTCCATTTGGTTGGTATGTCGTTGATTATTCTAATGAATTAAAACCAGGTGATGTAAAAGCTGTGCGTTATTTTGCGCAAGATCAAGTTTTGTTTAGAACTGAATCAGGCGAAGTCAGTATGCTTGATGCTTATTGTCCTCACTTAGGAGCGCATCTTGGTCACGGCGGAATAATTAATGGTGAGTGCATTGAATGCCCATTTCACGCATGGAGATGGAAGACAGATGGAAAAATTGGTGAAATCCCCTACGCAAAAAATATTCCCCCAAAAGCAAAAGAAACCAAAATATTTACATACCCAACAGTTGAAAAAAATAATCTTATATATGCTTGGTATCATCCAAGTGGTGAAGAGCCTCATTATGAAGTGGAAACCTATCCAGAAATTAGTGACCCTGAATGGGGCGATGAATTTGAAAAATTTGAATACCGTATTAAATGTCATATACAAGATATGGCCGAAAACGCTGTTGATGCTGCCCATTTTATGTATGTTCATGGCGTTGCTTCATATCCAGAGTTTGAGGTTACCTATAAAGATCAAAAAAGATTTTTTTATCAAAAAGCAGACATGGTTACCCCAAGAGGCACTGTGAAAGGAAAAATATCTGGGGCATCTAATGGGCCTGGTGATAACTTTACTAAATTCGAAGGCATCTGTGACACTCTTCTTTTGGGGTCTACTACGCCAACTGAAAATGAAGAAGTGATCACAAGATTTTCTTTTCTGCAGAAAAAAGTTAATGGAGAAGTTCCTACTGGTGGCGTTGGTGCTGCGATCATTGCAGATATAAACAAGCAAGTTAAAGAAGACATACCAGTTTGGGAAAATAAAAAATATTCTTCTAAGCCGGTGCTTTGTGACTCTGATGGTCCGATTGCTAAGTTTAGAAAGCATTTTGCAACTTTCTATGCAGATCAATCGTAGTTGATAGTATTTAAATCAACAAAATATTAAGCTTATCGAAAGCCGCTATTAAATTAATTTTTTAAGATAAATGAGATATTCTCCTCTAAAGTTATAGGAATAATAATACCTCCTTCAATTCGAGACTTAGGTGATTCCTCAATTCTGCCAATTTCCTCACCATATCTATAGAAGATTATTGTTGGTGTCTTTTTTATCTCTAATAATGTGCCTCTATTTAGGGGTTCATTCTTCTGATAGTTTAGGCCAATCAAAGAAATCATTTCAGGTTTCATATCAATATCTTCGAGAATTCTTAACAATTTTGGTATTTCTCTCGCACTGTCATGACACCAGGTACCAAACAGAATTTTAAGACTGATACCATCAAGATCAAAAGTTTGATCTAAACTAAAAACTTGAGCATCAAGATAATTTTGATGAAATTGTTTGTTAGTAGAAAAAAGTTCGTTCTTGGTAATATCACCAACTAACAATGAGTGAGTTGAGCCAAAAACTTGGATGCTCATAAAGAGAACCAAGTATAGGTTTATGAATTTAATCAATATTATTAGGTCCTAAGAATCAATAGGCTCAAAATCAAACTTACTTACTCCACATTCTGGGCATACCCAGTCATCAGGAATGTCCTCCCATTTAGTTCCAGCAGGAATACCATCTTCGGGATCACCTAACTCCTCATCATAGATATGACCGCATATTACACATTCATACTTTCTATACTGCATTTTTACTTAATTTTGATTTAATTTCTTCGTGATCTGCTCTTCCCAAAGAATGAGTAAAGAGTAGATATGCTGCTATAGAATAACTAATAATTGGTACGAATGTATAAATATAGTAAATTGCCATTTTTGATGACTCCGTATTTGCTGTTCCAATAGATATATCAAATCCCCAATAAAGCTCCAAGACAAGATAAGGAAGAACTGCTGCCAGCGCAAATCCAACTTTCGTGAGAGTGGTTAAGAATGAAAAAACAGTTCCAGACATATTCTCTCCAACTTCTACAGCCAACTTATCAGAAACATCTGCAGTCATGGCATTGATTAACGGAAGCGGACCAGAAAAAGATATGCCGTATAAGACTATGAATGATCCTACAGCAATTAATTTATATGTTGTCTCAAGATCTCTTATAAACCAATACCCAATAAAGCCGGATATCAAGATTATCGTTGCATAAATGCATGATATACCTGCAGCAAAATGCTTTGAAGTTTTTAAGCTTAAATATCTCCATATCGCTAAGCCAAATACGCTCACAATATAATAAATAAGCATCAATCTTGACGAGTACTCAGGTAGCTCAACAACAACTTCCATCCAGATCAAATACAAAGCTCCATTCAAACTCATGCAAAAAGCAATTAAAACTGCAGCAATTACAATTCTAATTAATATTGTATTTGAAAATAATTTCTTAAAATTTTTGAATGGATTATCTAAAGTCTTACGAGGGCTGGTCTCTAAAGAATCAGGTGTCTGTATAAGGGCATTCAGAGTAATTATTGGAATGCAAAATAGTACAAAAATACCAATAGCATTAACTTTTGCCTGTAGGGAAGGATCTGTTATTTCAACAAATGCTGGGATTGCAATAACTGAAAACATTCCTAGAAGTGCCATCAGTTCTCTTAGTGTTAGCAACTTAGTTCTATCGTCGTAATCAGGTGCTAAAAAAGTTGCCCAAGATAGCTGAGTGATACTGCTGAGAGTAAAAGCTGAGTAAAGCAAAAACAATCCTACAAAAAAATAAATTGAGGAAGGTGATGACGTAGGGGGTAAAAAAATTAAAAAAGTAGCTATCATAAATATGGGAGCAGAAAGAAAAATCCAATGTTTATGTTTGCCCCATCTAGATGGAAATTTATCTATTAAAAGCCCCATCACCGGATCGGTTAAAATATCAGTAAATCTTCCAAGAAAAAAAATAATACCAACCAAGGAAAGACCTAAGCCTAAATCATCAGCATAAAAAGGTAAAATAAATATAAAAATTGGCATTCCAGCTGCAGAAGTTGGAAGATTTAGAGCAGAATATGACAGCCGCTGATAAAATTTCATATTGTTAGAGTGCTTATGATTTAAAAACGTCTCTCATTGAAATAATGCCGACAAGATGCTCTCCAGAAAACACCGGTAAATGTCGAATCTGGTTTTCAAGCATAATTTTTTTTGCTTCAGCGTTAGAAGTATCTGGACAAGTAAAAATTAATTTCTTGGTCATAACATCTTTGACAGTTTTAGATTCAAATGTTTTGGATCCTCCAGACAATGCATAAACAAAATCTCGCTCAGTTAATATACCAACAACAGATGATTTACACAGATGGTCGTCTGAACCACATTTAGATATCATCAGAGCTCCAATTTTATTTTTATTCATTAAAACAGCAGCTTCAAATAAATTTGAATCCTCAGAAATAGTAAAAATATCCCAGTATTTTTGTTCATTTAGATGATCTTTAACTTTTTTCATAGTTTTCAAGTAGGAAGCGGTAGCCTTGTAGTAATTATGTAAAAGATATTAACACCCAATCTATTTTCTTGGTATCATATTGTTAACTACGTATAAGATTTACGTACTTTTTTTAACATTTTAAACATTTGATCAATATGAAATCATTAAATTGCCTAATATTTATTCTTTTTGCATTTTTATTTGCCTTGCCTTCTCTTGCAGGCGATAAAGGCTATGTTGGAGAAGAAGGAACTGAAATTGAAGTAAATAGAGTGTCTAGTCCTTCTCCTGAATACCCTAGACGTGCTATTCGACTTGGAGTCGAGGGTTCAGTTCGATTAGAATTTGATGTAGATACTGATGGCTCAGTCCTCGATCCATATGTGGTTGAGAGTAGCCCTGCAGGTGTTTTTGACAGAGCAGCAATTAAAGCGGTCAGAAAGTTTTTATATGAACCGCCAACTTACAATGGAACTTCAGTCAAGGTAAATAACGTCCAAATTGATCTTACCTTTAAGCTAGCTAACTAAGCTCTATTTCGAATAAATACAGGTAAATTATGCCTATAAGACTCCAGTTACTATTATTTGGGGTCATTGGTAATATTCTTGTCGCGGCCATCTTTATATTTTCATTTGGTTATAGAGAAAATATACAAGAAGACTCCTCGAATGAATCACTTCTAACGCTTTATGAGTCTGCTTGGTATCAAACATATAATAAGTCTTTTGATGTTATGTCAAAATGGCTGCCGGTCACTGGTGAAAATGCATCATTTTGGGATCCGGATTCAGAAATTTTTCTTGATGAAGTTGACTCCAGTAATAATTTCGTAAACCCATTACTTGATACTATCAGCGCAAATAGAATTGGAGATGCGCAATATTTAATTGAACTATTTTTTGAAGAAGAACTAGACTATGGAAACTTAAGTTATGTGATGGCTTATTTTCCATCAGGTGAAAGAATTTATTGTGGTAGCGCCTTAGACCTCTTGGGTGTAGATCCTTGTTCACCTGCTGCAAGACCTGATTTTTTTAGCTTTCTTGATTCCTATCTTACAGAAGCCTCAACGAGACCAAGACAATCAATTGTAAAAATTAGAGATAAAAATGAAGAGCAAGCAGCCACACTTAACCAAGCTCTGTCATTTCCCGTAAAAGTAGAAGGTGAAACACTAGCAATTGTTAGCTTAGGTGTTGATATACGAAAAGGTCTTGAGGTATTTGAGGATGAGTTTGAGGTAAGAACTGCAATTAATACCCAATCAGGTTTAATTTCACTAAATGACTATTATCAACAATTTGGTGATACAGAAGATGATTTATTTGATTTAGAAAACTTTAAGAAATTAACAGATAAGGCTGCTTCTTTTAAAGAGGAAAATGGATCTAGATATTCACAAAAAGATACTGAACTGGGCACTTCAGTTACCCTGCTTCAATTAAGTTCTTCTCTTTCTGCAGATGAAGCTCAACTGTATGTTTTTAAAGACGAAAGAGAAAATATTCTTAGGGCAGCTAATGTTTTAAATCTAACTTACATTGCAGCAATCTCTTTTGTAATTTTTATAATCTCTTTAATTGCATTTATCACCACAAGAACATTTGGAGGAATCACAAAAGCTATTGAGGTGCTGGAAGGACTAACAAAAGGTGATCACACTCAAGAAATGCCAGTTAGAAAAGGTATCCTTGCCTCGGAGAGTGATGAGGTTGGCCAACTATCTACTGCCTTAAAATCATATAAATCGCATCTTGTTGAAATGGAATCCATACGAGGAGAACAAGCTAAAAGAAGACATGAGAGAGATGAGGTAATTATTGAAAAGATGTCAGCACTAGCTGATCAATTAGATGGAAGTGCAAGAACATTAATTCTGAATGACATTAAAAAGATGAAAGATCTTGCTGATAACTCTGATAGAAACTCAAGTGAGGAAGCTTCAGTAGAACTCATGTTGGTAGCTTTCTCAAGAATGTCAGATGAAGTGAATGGTTTAATTGATGCTAGAACTGGTGAAATGGAAACTGCCCGAGATGAAGCAAGGGATGCAAGTGATCAAAAAACTAAATTCTTTGCAAACATGAGTCATGAGCTTAGAACTCCTCTCAATGCAATTCTGGGATATGGAGAAATGCTTTATGAGGATTGTGAGGACCTTGGTTATGATGATTTATTACCAGATTTAAAGAAAATTACCTCCTCTGGATCGCATCTATTATCACTAATCAATAATATTTTAGATTTATCTAAAATTGAAGCCGGAAAAATGGAATTATTTATCACTAGTTTTGAAATTGAAAATATGATTCAAACTATAAAAGATGTTTCAGAACCATTGGCGGCTAAGAATGATAATGGTTTTGTTATCAACCTCGATGGTGCTATGGGCTCAATGTCACAAGATGAAACAAAACTAAGACAATGTCTTACAAATTTTTTAAGTAATGGATTTAAATTTACAAAAAATGGAACCGTTACTCTTGATGTTAAGTCACGACTAGATGGGGATACTGAATTTATAGACTTTGCTGTAATTGATACTGGCGCAGGAATGAGCGCTGAAGGAGTCGCAAAAGTTTTCGAGGAATATACTCAAGCTGAGCGATCAACGTCTGCTAATTATGGTGGTACTGGATTAGGGTTACCTATTTCTAAAAAGTTTGCAGAAATGATGGGTGGCGATGTTGTTGTTACTAGTGAAGAAGGTGCTGGCTCTGTATTTACTCTCTCAGTACCTAGGGAATGTCCCGAATATAATGAAGATGAAGTTGATAGCAACGTTATCAATTTAGATGCTGATGATAATCTTGTGGTTCTAGTTGACGATGATGTCGCTATGCATGATCTGATTAAAAGAACAATTTCTAAACTGAATTTAACTCTTATTGGCGCGACGAATAGTGAAAAAGGAATGGAGTTAATTAGAGAGGTTAAGCCTAAATTAATTCTTCTGGATGTCTTAATGCCTGGAAGAGATGGATGGTCATTGCTTAAAGAATGTAAGACCGACACAGAGCTTAAAGACATTCCAGTTATTATGATCAGTCAATTAAATCAATCCAATCTTGCAGCCTCTCTCGGTGCAAATGATTATTTAACAAAACCCATCGACAGAACTCATTTTGTAAATACAATTCAAAGACTTCTTGGAACAGGAGGAAAAGATCAAAAAGTTCTTGTCATTGATGATGATAAAGATGTACGGGAGTTACTCTCAAGACTCCTCAAAGATGCCGGCTATAGGCCTATTGATGCCAGAGATGGAAAAGAAGGTTTGGAGCGAACAAAAGATGAGCCTGCTTTGATTATTTTAGATCTTGAAATGCCCCGCATGGATGGTTTTGAATTTCTTGATAATTATATAAAGGATGTTTCCGAAGAAAAAAGAGCGCCTGTACTAGTTTTTTCTGGAAAAGATTTAACAGATGTTCAAGAAGATCTTTTAAAAGAACGAGTGGTGGGTTTAGTTAAAAAAGATGATGTATCTATGGATAATCTTTCCAAGATGATACAAGGAATAGTTCAAAAATAACTGCTAATTAAGCAGGGCTTCTATCTTTTCTAGCAATCTCTTGAAATCGACTGGCTTAGTATCAAAATCATCTGCGCCACACTCTAATGCTTTCTGTTTATCTGATTCTAATGCATGCGCTGTCAGAGCAATAATGGGAATAGAGTTGATAGAATCATCAGCTTTGGCTTGAATTGTTGCTTCCCAACCATCAAGAATTGGCAGTCCCATATCCATTAAGACTATATCAGGTGAATCATTTCTCATCATATCCAAACCAGCTTGACCGTCAAATGCCATAATAATGTCATAACCCCTTCTGGTTAATCGCCTTGAGAGCATGTCACGATTCATTTCATTATCTTCAACATATAGTATCTTTGCCATTATTGGTCTCCTACTAATTCAGTATCTATCAATTTAAATCTATTTCTACCTGATTTCTTTGCCTCATAAAGGCGCTCATCAGCTTTGTTAGTTAGGTCAGCAGAGGTTTCTGTTTCTGTAGAAAATGCAACGCCGCCACTTGAAGTAATTTTAATATCAATACCATCAAAGTGAACAGTATTATTATTTATTTTTATGATTAATTTTTTACAAAATTCAGCTGCCTGATCTTGATTCAAATATAAAATTGCCAAAAACTCCTCGCCACCGATTCGACCAACAACATTTGGAGAGGTAATTTCCGTTTCTAGTAATTTAGCAAATTCAATCAATACGGCATCGCCACCTGCATGCCCATAGGTATCATTCACTTGTTTGAAAAAATCAATATCGAACATAATTGTTGTAAATTGTCTTTCTTGCGACTCATTAGCCTTGTCCATTGCCTCATCCAAGGCTTCAAAAACAACACGGCGATTAAAAATTCCAGTAAGTTGATCTGTGGTTGCTTGAATATGAAGCTCATTAACAAGCTCTTTTTCTCTTTCTCTCCAAAACTTTCTTTCCAATGCAGCTACTACCTTTGCCAATAGGATTGTTCCATTGATGGGTTTAGGGAGATAATCTTGGGCTCCAAGCTGAATACACTTAGATATGCTATCAACATCATTAAAAGCTGAAACCATAATCACCGGAAGTGATTCAGCGTTATGCTCTTTTCTAAAGGTTTTCAGCAACTCTAGTCCATTAATATCTGGCAAAATTACATCTAGAAGAATTAAATCGGGAGTCTTTTTAAATACTTCTTCTAAAGCTGTTGTTCCATCATATGCAGTTCTACAGCTCAAGCCTTGCATGGATAGACGTCTTTGAAGAACTTCACAGTTCGTCACGTTATCGTCAACAATCAAAATATCTGACTCCTTAATATCATCATCAAGTGATATTGAGTACTCTATGTCTCCCAGTGACTTAAATAATGATTCTGCTGATTCTAGTTGATTGGATACATTATCATTATTAGGATCTATTGCTTCTCCTCTAATGTAGTCAACAAATACCTCAATAGCTTTTTCAGTCTCTCTGGCTAAATTGATAATTTGTTGAAAGTCCTCAATGGCAGATTCCTCCAAATCATCTTCATAATCTTCCATCAAGATTTCACTGTAGCCAATAATTGCATTAAGTGGTGTTCTTAAATTGTGACGTAGTTCTGAATATTCTTCTGGAGTTTTTTTGGTATCTTCTGCGTTTGCTCCAGTATTTTGAACAAATGCTACTTCGTATTGCTCAATCAAATGAGTGCAGGATGATTTAATTTGAGCTATTTCATCATCAGATACCAACTCAGCATCATTGAGAAATTTCTCAACAATATCAACATAATCAAAGATAGCATTTGCTGGCGTTATAAAATCTTGTTTGATTTGAGTAAGAACGATTTCTTCGGCGCCCTTAGAAGTATCCTTGGGAGTAAGCTTATCCATAATTTATGTTTCCTTCACTTTAAATGAATCCAAGAAATCAGGACGATGCATTAAATATCCTTGGCCAATTTTACATCCTAAATCTAACATCATTTGCTTATCTTCTTCAGTCTCAATACCCTCTCCAATCATTTCCAAGTTAAGATCTTCGCAAACTTCTGAAACAAAACTTATAAGCCTAGCAGTAGAAGGATCTGAAACATTAAATGTGAAGTGCTTATCTAATTTCACAACATCAATAGGGAGGTCTCTTACATATTTTAAAGAGGCATACCCAGCACCAAAGTCATCTAGAGCAATTTTAATCCCTTTATCTTTTAACAAGCTAAGAGATTTAGAAGCAATAGTTATATCAGAAAGCTCTGCAGTTTCTGTGACCTCTAAACCAAATTTATTTGGAGAAAGTTGATGCTTATCAACAAAATCAGTAAAAATAGAACAAAAATCTGGATGCATGATTGTGTGCGCTGAAACATTTAAATACAAAGTTGCATCTGCGAAACCTAATTCATCTTTTATTGCGAAGAATTTTTCTAACTGGACTAGTGATTCTAAAACAACCAAAGAAAATAGACTCTCACCTTCAATCTGAGGAATAATTTCATCATTGGGCAAATAGCCACCTTTGCCATCTTGAAGTCTTAGGAGAGCCTCAATACCGGTAACTTCATTGGTCTCAAGATCTACTTGTTTTTGGTATGCTAATTCAATTCTTTTATGCTCTATACAATCTATTGTATTTCTTAAAGCATCAAGTCCTGACCTAGAAGAACATAACAGCTCTATAAGCATGATACCGTTTGATTCGTCAACCGGAATCATATGGACCCTTGTTCGCATTAAAAAATTGATTTTTCTTAATGATATTTCAATTGGAGTATCGTAATAAAGAGCAATTGATTCCAAATCACCAAAATTATTTTTTACCTGATCATCAATTTTGATAACTGATATTTCATCCAAACTTGATAGGTTAAAAATATAATTTGCTGCTAAGTTTGCCCAAGCAATAGAACCATCAAGCTCATAAATAATATAAGGGCTAGGATGGTGTAGCAGCGATTTTGTTAAATAATTTAATTCTTGATCAGAATGCATTTCTATTATCCATATAACTTACTTTGTTTGATTTGCTCATCAACAAGCTCAACAAAATCTTCAGCAAAAGTTATTTTAATAAATGCCCATATTTCAAGATGCTTGGGTTCTTTAAAAAGTGTTTTAAAAGAAATCAACATCGCATTCCATTCGTCTTCATCCAACATCCCAATCTTGAATTGATAAAATTGATTTTCTCGAGCTCTTAACATCACACTGAAATATGTTAAGTAAACAGCGTTTTCTTCTTTCGTTAATTCTTCATTATTTCTTAGCTTAATCTTCGTATCTACCAAAATTGGTTTCATCCCTGCAAGAGCAACTTTTTGATGGGAATCTGCAATGTTTTGTCTTGCATTTGCTCTAGCAACTCTATTTTGCTCTCTTAATTCAGTAACCAAGAAATAAACTGTAACAAGCACGGTAAATGGTCCGACAGTTTGAAGAACTAATATGATTGTTTCAAAATTCACTTGAGAGCTAAATGTGTTTTTTTATAGCTTTAATATAAGGTTTTTTTACAGGTCGGTAAAGAAACTTGGGGGATATAAAAAAATATTTCTAACGTATAATAATGACGTGCGCCCGTAGCTCAGCTGGATAGAGTACTTGGCTACGAACCAAGGGGTCGGGAGTTCGAATCTCTCCGGGTGCGCCAGTGTTTATTTTGAATTATAAAACTTCAATGTTGAATCTTTGATTGATAGTAATCTAACTAGAAAAATATCTTTTATATAGTTTTGATAATTGCGCCATGGAGATTTCATGCCTTGCTTAGGCATTCTATTTAAAGCTCTTTGAACATACCCAGAAGTAAAATCAATATATTCATCATCAACCATTGCACTTGGATCTTCTTGAGGAATACAAGCTGTAACTCCCTGTTTATCCATTTGATTTAATAATCTACATACATATTCACAAGTAAGATCTGCTCTCAAAGTCCATGAAGCATTTACGTAACCAAAAGAGAAAGCTAGGTTTGGAACTCCGCTTAACATCATGCCCTTGTAGGAAAGTTTGTTGTGAGGTTCAACATTTACATGATCGATTGAGACTTCAATATCATTCAAAGCATTTATTTCTATTCCAGTTGCTGAAACAATAATATCAGCATCAATAACTTTGCCTGATTTAACCAAGATTCCATCTGCAGTAAATCTATCTATATGATCAGTGACCACAGATGCACGCTCATCTTTAATTGCATTAAAAAGATCGCTATCTGGAACAAGGCACATACGCTGATCCCAAGGGTTATATCTTGGAGTAAAATGTTTCTCCACATCAAAATCTTCGCCTAACTCCTCGCGAACTAAATTAATCAGTCTTTCTTTCACCTTGGCAGGATACTTTCTTGATAAATAAAAACCTAAGCTAGTCCTTAAAACATTTTTCCATCTAATTAAGAAATACGTTAAACGAATAGGTAAAATTTTATTTAATGCTTTGCTCCATGAATCCTCACCAGGCGCAGAAACAACATAGCTAGGGGATCTTTGTAACATAGTTACATGTCCAGCTTTCTCTGCAATTGCAGGCACCAAGGTGACTGCGGTTGCACCGCTCCCAATGACGACTACTTTTTTATTTGTATAGTCCATGGATTCATCCCAAAACTGAGGATGAATCAGCCTACCGTTAAATTCATCCTGATTGGGGAATGTTGGCATGTATGGCTTGTCATAACTGTAGTAGCCTCCACACAGAAATAAGAAGTTACATGTCATAGATGATTGCTGACCATTTCTTTCAATTGTTAATTCCCATATTGATCTTTCAGGAACCCAATTAGATGCAATAACTTTTTGATTAAAAATTATTTTTTTTCTTAGATCATATTCATCAACAGTTTCGTTGAGATATTCAAGAATAGAGGCACCATCTGCAATTGATTTTTTGTGAATCCAAGGCTTAAAACGAAAGCCAAGTGTGTGCATATCAGAGTCTGAGCGGACGCCAGGATATTTGAATAAGTCCCATGTACCACCAAGTGAATCTCTGCCCTCTAAAATAAGAAAAGATTTATTGGGGCAGCTTTTTTGAAGATTATAGCCTGCAGCAATGCCGGAAATTCCAGCACCAACCACAATAACATCTTTATGCATTACAAATCTTCCTTTGCTGCACGCGATAGATCTCTGACTGCTTTAAATTCATTCCCTTCATACCAATTAGGCCATTGTGAGCTATTGGCTAGCTCATTACTAATATTAAATATTGCATCAATAGATTGATTAAGGCCAGCTAAATCCCAGGATTCGTTATATTCATCTTTGACACCGTGATAAGCCTCTGTTTGGTATTGTTCAGCTATGAGAAATCCTTTTTCTCTCCCGCCTTCAACCAAATCAAAGCCTCCGGATGAATATAGAACTGGTACCCCTCGTTTTGCAAAACTAATATGATCAGATCTATAAAAATATCCTTTTTCTGGATTCGGATCTGGGTTGATATAACGCCCTGATTTAATAAGCTCTTTCTCTAAAAGGTCCTCTAACTCGGAGGCGCCGTAACCCACCACAATCATATCTTTTGTTAATCCAGTGGGTAGAATCGCATCGTAATTAAAACCAGCAACAATATTTGATAAATCAAAGGGTGGATATTTTGCAAAATACTCAGATCCTAACAAACCAGATTCCTCCAAGGTAACCGCAAGAAACAGCATAGATCTTTTAGTCTCAATTTCAGAAAATCTTTTTGCAAGCTCTAATACTGCTGCGACGCCTGTAGCATTATCAACAGCCCCATTGGCAATATTATCTTGCCCTATTTGTGCGCCATCCATGAGACCAAGATGATCCCAATGAGCCATAAATAAAATATATTCATCTGGTTGAGAGCTGCCCTGTTTTTTAGCTGCAATATTATGAGATTGAAGATATCTTACTTTATTGTGAATCTCTGAATTAAGAGTTAAGCCTCTTAATGAGAATGCAGAAAATGTTTTTTCAAGTGCTATTTCTTTAAGCGCATCATAATTAAAACCAGTAAAACTAAGCACATCATTTAAAGTGCTATCTCTTATCCAGCCTTCTAAAATTACTCTATCATTTCCCAAATCATCCCGCTGAAGATCAAGCTGGGGGCCTTGCCAACTATTTTCAACCACTGACCATGGATATCCTGCTGGATCCTCTTCATGAATGACTATGGCTGCTGCAGCGCCTTGGCGAGCGGCTTCCTCAAATTTATAAGTCCATCTTCCGTAGTAAGTCATTGATTTACCATTGAAAAGTCTTAATTTTCCAGTAGCGAAACCTGGATCATTTACTAAGATAACCACCGTTTTACCCCTAACATCAACACCCTCATAATCATTCCAATTATATTCAGGAGCAACGATTCCATAACCAACAAAAACAACCTCGCTATCTCTAATTTTTCTATATTCCCTAGCCTGTTTAGTCCAAAAAACCACTTCTTTACCTGCTATCATTTTTTGATCGTTACCTCTAAATGATAGTGTTAGGTAGGAAGAATCTTTTAACGTAATTTCTGAAGTGGGAACTTCTAGAAAATAACTACCATTAACTGGCTCTAAATCCATATCTTTAAATGTTTTTGAAATAAAGTTTTTAGTTAATTTACCGCCCTCAGTTCCCGGTGCCCTTCCTTCAAACTCATCAGATGAAAGGGTTGAAATCCAATACCTTAATCTGCCCTCAGTTGTATCACTCAAAGTATCTGAACAGCTAGTAATAAGAATTGAAAATCCTAGAAGCGCTAAAAAATGAGTTTTACTAATTTTCATGGTCATATGTATATTCAGATAACTAAAGTATAAAATATCTTAATTCTTATGGGGTACATATCAATGAAAACATTTTTAAATGCTTTAACGCTTAATTTTATATTTATTCTTTCAATACAAGCTTCGTTACTTGAAGATCTTCCTGAAATTGAATATGAGTCATTCAAACTCGATAATGGTCTGACGGTAATTGTGCACGAAGATAAAAAAGTTCCCATGGTTGCAGTCAATGTTTGGTATCACGTTGGATCAAAAAATGAAAAAGTTGGTAAGACTGGTTTTGCTCATCTATTTGAACATTTAATGTTTAATGGAACAGAAAATTATAACAATGAATACTTTGAGCCCTTTGAAAAGATTGGGTCAACAGACCAAAATGGCACCACCAATTCAGATAGAACTAATTATTTTCAAAATGTACCAACCAATGCGTTAGATTTAGCTTTGTGGATGGAATCTGATCGAATGGGTCATTTGCTTGGTGTTGTTGATCAAGAAAAACTAGATGAGCAACGAGGAGTGGTTCAAAATGAAAAACGCCAAGGTGAAAATCAACCATATGGAAAGGCCTTTACTGCAATAAGTGAGTCTGCTTTTCCTAAAGGTCATCCCTACTCATGGACCACTATTGGTTCAATGGAAGATCTTGACGCAGCCTCTCTTGAAGATGTGCAAGACTGGTTTAAAACTTATTATGGCCCAAATAATGCTGTCCTTGCATTAGCTGGGGACATTGATTTAGAAACAGCTAAAGCTAAAGTCACTAAGTTCTTTGGTGACATACCTGCTGGCCCTCCCCTGATTAAGCCTGAAAGATGGATTGCAAAACGTTTGGAAGAAAAACGAGAGGTTATGTTTGATAATGTTCCCCAGGCTAGGATTTATAAAATATGGAATGTGCCTGAAAGAGACACAGAAGCAGCAGCTCATTTTGATTTGGCTTCTAGCATCCTAGTAGGCGGCAAAAACTCTCCACTCTACAAAGAACTTGTTTATGAAAAGCAGATAGCAACCAACGTTTCTTCCTTTTATTATGATCGAGAAATTGCAGGCATGTTTTTTATAACTGCAGATGTTGTTGCCGGAGTTGATCCAGCCATTGTTGAACAATCGATGGATGAGGTGATGGAGGCATTTATAAAAAAAGGGCCAAGCACCAAACTTTTAAAAGCTGAAAAAACTAAGGCAATTGCTGGGTTTATTAGAGGCATACAAAGGATAGGTGGTTTTGGTGGTAAATCAGATTTATTAGCAACCTGTCAAACCTATACAGGCAATCCGGGATGCTATCAAGAATCTGCTAAGTACTTAGATGCAGCAACCTCATCAAAAATAAAAGCAACTTTTGCTAAGTGGATTGATGATACGCCTTATGTTCTGACTATTTTACCTTCTGACCAATATGGATTAAGTGATGAGTCGGTAGATCGCTCAACAGGTGTACCCTATCCCACTGAAAAAGTATCATTTAAATTTCCAACATTGCAGACTGCTACTTTATCTAATGGAGCAAAAGTTGTTCTTGCGCAAAGATCAGATGTACCTTTAGTTGAAATGAATTTTCAATTTAACTTTGGCTATGCTCAAGAAAATAATGATGAGCTTGGATTCACTAACTTCATGATGGACATGCTCAATGAGGGCACTAAAAAATATTCTTCCCTGCAATTTGATGAGGCGTTAGATTCGCTGGGCTCTAATTTAGGCTTCGGCTCTGGTCTTGATACTTCAGTCATATCACTATCAAGTCTTAAAGGGAATCTTGCGGATACTTTGGATTTAGCCAAGGAGGCTTTAATCAGTCCAAGCTTCCCTCAAGCTGAAATTGATCGCATTAAGAGCCAAACTCTGGCATCCATTGTGCAAGAAGAAAATAGGCCAGCATCCATTGCTTATAGAAACATTGGTAAATTGCTATATGGAGATACACATCCTTATGGCAAACCTCTTACTGGAAGCGGTTTATCGGATACCATTTCAAGCATTACTCGTTCGAATATTATTGATCTTCATGCAAGAGCTCTGAGCCCTGATAATCTTACTTTTGCAGTTGCTGGAGATATTAATTTAGAGACATTGGTAGACCTGTTAGAGAATAAATTTGGTGGTTGGAAAGGAAATTCCACAAGCAAGCTAAAAGCTTTCACAACCGTTGCTTTACCATCTCAAAGAACTGTTTACCTAATCGATAAACCCAATGCACAACAATCCTTCATTGTAGCTGGACAATTGCTCCCACCCTCAGCAACTGATGAAGAGATTAAGCTTGATTACATGAATTATGCAATTGGTGGCAGTTTTACATCCAGACTCAATATGAATCTTCGAGAGGATAAAAGTTGGTCTTATGGTGTGCGCACAAGACTAGCTTCTGCAAAAGGCCAAAGAGCTATGCTCGTCACTGCACCAGTGCAAACAGATAAAACCTCAGAATCTATTGCTGAAATAGCGAAAGAATACGCAGCTTATCTCAGCGATAACCCCGTTACAGATGCAGAATTAGCCAAAGGTAAAGCATCAAAAACGCTTCGACTGCCAGGTCAGTTTGAGACTTTAGGCGCATTAAAAAGTGGTGTTTCTGGGATAGTTACTTATAACAGAGATTTAGATTACTTAAATCAATTGCCTGGGCTTTTAGATGAACCTACCTTGGCAGATGTGCAAAATATGGCTCAAGCATATATTAAGCCTGATCAATGGATATGGCTCATTGTTGGAGACCTTAGCAAAATTGAGGAGCCTATTAGAAATTTAAATCTTGGCAAAGTAGAGGTAATAGACTAATGAGTGAACCTATTTCCATAAGCAATGCCATTGCAAATAAAACTTTTAGTTCTAATGCATATCCACCTCTAAATGATTTGAAATCCAAAGTTAATTTCACTGACTTAGATGTTTTCACTCAAGGGCAGCCTTTTGAGCATTTTAAGAAAATGCGCGAAGAAGCGCCTGTATTTTTACACCCACCCTTTTTTAATGATCCTGAACCAGGCTTTTGGTCGCTTACAAGACATGAAGATATTTTAAAAGTTTCCTCTGATCCAAAAACTTTTTCATCGCAAGCAGGTACGGGAACTATGATCACTCTTGGCAGTGAAGATAGAAGACATCCTAAGCTTTGGAGATCTGCAGTTGATCACATGTTAAATCTGGATGGAGACATGCATATCAATCTAAGACGAGAGCACATGCCCTTTTTCAAACCTGATTATGTATCTAACCTAAGGATTAAAGTTCAAGCAAAAGTTACCTCCCTCTTGGATGCGATTGATACCAGCCAAGATTGTAATTTTGTTACCGCATTCTCGCAGCAATTACCTATTTTCACTCTTTCTGAAATTTTGGGTATCCCAGAGGCTGATAGACCCAAGCTTGTAACCTGGATGGAGTTTTTAGAATTAGCTCAATACATCCAAGTTGAACAAATGAAAAAAGAGCAAGAAGGCGAGCAAAATAACGAACCCGTTAACACTGACATGATTGATATGTTTAACAATATGATTGATGAAATGTTTGAGTATGGAAGAGACATCATGAATGCCAAGAGAAAGGATCCTGCTGACGATTTGCTCTCTGCAATTGCGAATGCAGAATTAGAAGGTCATCAACTCAGTCCAGAGTTTCTAGATGGTTCTTGGTTGTTAATCATTTTTGCTGGCAATGACACCACTAGAAACACTTTAAGTGGGGCAATCAAACTATTAACTGAAAATCCTGAGCAAAAGCAAAAACTCATAGATAATCCAGAGTTAATGCCAAATTTCCTTCAAGAATGCATTCGCATGATTTCTCCAGTCATGCATATGCGCAGAACGACAATGTGTGAAACTGAAGTAGGTGGACAAAAGATGGGTCCGGGTGAAAAGGTTGTCATGTGGTACGGTGCTGCTAACAGAGATCCTGCAATCTTTTCAAACCCAGATCAATTTGATATTGAAAGAGCTAATGCTGATAAACATTTAGCATTTGGTATTGGTAGGCATACCTGTATTGGCAAACCTGTTGCCTTGATGCAATTAGAAGAATCTTACAAGCAAATCTTGACACGCTTCCCTAACATTCATATGAGTGGAGATTGGAAAGTTGCACCGAATAATTTTGTGCATGCGATACAAGAAATGCCAGTTAAATTTTAACTTAACTCGCAGCTTCTAATTGTTCGCTTAGGTTAAGCCAGACTTGCTCCACTTCTTCTATTTCGGACTTTAACTCTGATTGATTTCTAATTAAATCATGTAAATCCTCTTGAAAGTCGCCATCGTAGGTATCTGGTGATTGCAAGACTGCTTCAACCTCGGTAATTTTTCCTTGCAGTCTTTTGAGTCTCTTTTCGGCTGCCATAACTTCTGCTTTAAGTTGACGAATAATTTTTTGTTCAGCCTTTTTGTTTGCACCTTCTGTTGGGCTATCTTTTTTCTTTGATTTACCCGACTGCGCTTTGTTTAAATTTTTTAAGATCCTTAGACTGTAATCATGCAAGTCACCATCAAACTCATTTAGACCCCCATCTTCAACCAATAGAAATTGATCTACATTGTTCGCTAATAAATGTCTGTCATGTGAAATAAGTAAAATGGCTCCCCCGAAAGATTGCAAAGCCATGGTTAATGCTTGTCTCATTTCCATATCAAGGTGATTGGTTGGCTCATCCATGAGCAGTAAATTAGGTTTTTGATAAGCGATAATCGCAAGTGCCAGCCTGGCCTTCTCTCCACCAGAGAAAAGTTTGATTGGATCTTTTACCTTTTCATTTTTAAAGTCATATCCTCCTAGATATGTTCTAACTTGCTGCTCTGTTTTTTCGGTATCCAATTGATGGATGCATTGATACGCGGTTTTAGATAAATCTAAATCGTCAACCTGGTGTTGTGAAAAATAACCCACTTTTAAGTTCCCGCCCTCAAATTTATGTCCATCCAGCAACGAGATAGCTCCGACTAAACTTTTCATGAGGGTCGACTTACCAGCTCCATTGGGACCCAACAAGCCTATTCTATCGCCAGGATGGAGACTGAGATTGATTTTTTGAAGCACCGGCTCAGAGTATCCCAGCGATGCTTCATCCAGTGTTAATAGTGGATCTGAGATTTTGTCTGCTTGCGGGATACTAAAATGAAACGGTGAATCAACATGTGCAGGAGCAATCACTTCCATTCTCTCTAAAGCCTTGACTCTACTTTGTGCTTGACGGGCCTTGGTTGCCTTGGCTTTAAAGCGTCTAACGAAATCTTGCATGTGTGCAATTTCTCTTTGTTGTTTTTTGAATGTTGCAGCTTGCTCGGCTAATCGCAATGCCTTTACCTCTTCAAATTGCGAGTAATTGCCTGTGTAAAGCTCAATGGCTTGGCGGTAAATATGGGCAATGGTATTGACGCATTCATCCAAAAATTCCCTGTCATGAGAGATAAGTATGAGGGCGCCTTTAAAAGATTTAATCCAATCAGCCAACCAGACAATGGCATCTAAATCTAAGTGATTGGTTGGCTCATCAAGCAGCAATAAATCAGAAGGCTGCATTAATGTTCGAGCAAGATTTAAACGTACTCTCCAACCGCCTGAGAAATCTTTTACACTCTTAGTCAGATCTTCCTGAGCAAATCCTAAGCCGATCATCAATTGCTCTGCTTTGGATAATGCAGCATAACCATCCATAGAGTTATAAATAGCATGCAGCTCTCCTAATTCATCAAATTGCTCATTAGCCTCTGCCAGTTTAATCTTTTCCTGAATTTCAATCAGTTGCTTATCGCCCTCTAAAACATATTGCACCGCAACCTCATCAGTCCCAGGAACCTCTTGAGCCAGATAAGAGATTCTTAAATCTTGAGGGTAATCTAAATACCCCTCTTCAACATCAAGCTCGCCAGTGATCATTTTAAAGAGACTAGTTTTACCTGCGCCATTTGCTCCGATCAAACCAACTTTTTTATCGTGATGAATTACAAAAGATACATCTTCAAATAAAAGATTCGGGCCTCTGCGCAGAGCTAGATTTGTAAATGAAAGCATCTATGGTGTCTTAAAAAAATGTAAGTGTAACAAATACTCTTGCTCTTTTATTAACACAACATTCATATAAAATATTCACATGTCAAAATCTATTTGGTTTCATCCTATCTCAATTGAAGATTTCAAAGATTCATCCATCAATATGGACAAACATCTTGATATAGAAATTATAGAAATTGGTGATGATTTTATTGTTGGCAAAATGCCAGTGGTTGAAAAAACTAAACAACCTTATGGAATTCTTCATGGAGGGGCATCCTGTGTTTTGGCTGAAAGCGTTGGCAGCACAGCTGCAGCACTTTCAATGGATAACACCAAAAAATATCCTGTTGGTATTGAGATTAATGCGAATCATATCTCCTCTCCCACCGGTGGCTATGTATACGCTAGAGCAACTCCAGTGCACATAGGTGGATCAACCTCAGTGTGGAACATTGATGTTTCGGATGATAATGGTAAACGCGTGGCCTTTTCTAGATTTACTGCTATGCACAAAGATCATCCCAAAATTTAAAAGATTACTTTTAAAAGATAAAACGGTTAAATAAAAATTCCTCTTCTAGTTGATATCTAGTGCGTATTCTCTAAGAATTTTTAAAGGTACTAACTCTAATGTTTTCTCATGGGTTTTAGTTAGGTAAATCTTTGGTGCGCAGTTTGCTTCATAGGCTTCAACCCATCTGGGTGCACATAAACACCAGTCATCGCCCTCCTTTAAACCGGGAAAACCATACTCAGGCATTGGAGTTGATAGATCATTGCCTTGAGCTTTAGAAAAAGCCAAGAATTCATCAGTCATATGAGCGCACACTGTGTGAATGCCGTGATCTTGATCCATGGTTTCACAAGAGCCCGAACGTGTGAACCCTGTCATGGGATCTTCGCAACAAATTGGTAGTGGCTCACCAAATACATTTAATTGTTCCATAGTGTAATTATAAAACTTATTTAGCTAATTGGAGAATCTCTCCAGGCTTGGGCGATATAAAAAAATCTGATTCTAGATTTTGTTTTTCAAGAGCTTCTTTTAGTCTTGCTGGGGGCTCAAGCACAGGCTCATCGGTTAAGGTGAAAGTACCCCAATGCATGCCAAAGGAGTGTGGAGTTTTTAGATCTAAAGCAATTTGCACTGCCTCTTCTGGATTAACATGAGAGTCTTTCATAAACCACCGTGGATCATAAGCTCCAATAGGAATAAAAGAGTAATCTGGTGCCCCTAATCGCTCATAGGTGGTTTTAAAGTCGCTGGAATACCCTGTATCACCTGCATGGTATAAAGATAAATCATTTGATTTTATAAACCAGCCACCCCAAAGACTTTTATTACGATCAAAAAGGCCTCGCTTTGACCAATGCTGTACCGGAGTAAAGTGAAACTCTGTATTGCTAACTCTAAAGATATCCCACCAATTCATTTCAACAACATTTCTGATGCCCGCTTTAACCAATCTTTTTTTATCTCCAGTTGGAACCAAAAAAATAGTTTCAGAGTTGAGCTTGAATAATTTTTTTAGAGACCAAATATCTAAATGATCATAATGATTATGACTGACAACAACTGCATCTATCTTAGGCAGATCATTCAAAGTCATGGCCGGAGGAATCATTCTTTTGGGGCCAGCAAAACCAACGGGTGATGCTCGTTTTGAAAAGATTGGGTCAGTTAAAATATTAATATCTCCATTATTAATAAGATAGGTTGCATGCCCTATCCAGACAGCGTAATTAGTTTGAGTAGGAGCTAATTCTTGCCATTGAGTTGAAGATTCAATTTCTACTTTCTCAGGACTTTTCTCTCCATCAAGAACCCATGTCATTAACTGACCAAAAGTCTTTCCATTCTCTTGTTCATTGGTATTTTTATAGGTTTGTGCGCCAGCATAACTTGAGCAAAAAAAAGAGATAACGATAAACGCTAAAATGTGTTTCATGGGCTTTTATGTTTTATGGAATATAGTGAATGGGTGATGACCAAACGCGTTCTTGAATCGTTTTGGGCATGTCAGATCTTGGGGTAACATTGTTTCTAATAGCATCCCATGTGCTCCACCTACATGTTGGATTTTCTAGAGCACGAACATAATAAAAGGCTCTTTGCTCAACTTCAAAAGTAGGATCGCTCCAGAATGTTTTGAGTTCAGCAGCTCCAACATCTAGAGAAAATGCACAGCTTGAAATGTCGACCTTGGCGTTATTATCTGGACATCTAAAACTATCAGGATCAGGAATGCCTCCATCAGAACATGCAACATCGAAGACCTGCTCTTGAGGGTCACCATTCTCATCAACATAACCTTTCACAATTTGAACTCTTTGCAAGGGTGCGGTGAAGGTATCTCTAACAGCCCACACAAAGAAACTGGGTGTTTGCTGACCAATGCCATCTAGATCTGCTCCCATGGTTTTAGCATTTGCATAAAGATACTCAACTAAATCATTGTCATCAATTTTACTTGCATCTAAATCATAACCCGCAAAAAATCTTACTGTCATTCTAGGCCCAGAGGTAGCAAATGACTCTTTGCGCCTAAAAGCATCATAAATACTATTCCTAGTATTTGACTCAGCCCACACACCAGCAAGACCTGCTGCGCCCCATGTAATAGCAGATGAATTCATGTATTGATTACCATCAACCTCCTCAAAGGACTGATTTGAGGCAAGCATGGCTGGATCAGTTACAGGAATTGAGCCTCGCAAGGCAGCGCTAGAATCTAATAACCCTATTTTAGAAAAGAAGTTATCCTCCTCTTGTGAAGAAGCTGCTGTATGAGTATCACTAGAGCCAATTAATCCAAATTTATAGGGATTATAACCCTCGGCCTCTTCCATCTTGATCCCTTCGAGCAATGCATCTCGAACATAACTCCCTTTGATCTTTGAAACACTTTGAGTTGCAACTTTATATGGCATGATTTCAAAGTCTGCCCACTCATCGTTATTGGAAAGAGCTGGATGTGTATCTGAAGTACCTTTGACTTGAGTGATCTCAACTATGGGTTCATTGCGCATTCTGAGTTCAGCATACTCTTTGGTTAATGGCTTCCCAAAAGAGTCTTTTAAAGCAAACATAAAGCCATCTGACCCATTGGAATTATGCGGAATAGCTAAACTCTCGATTCCGTCTTCCCTTAATCTATCCATCCATTGCCATAGACCCTCAGGATCATTTGAATTAGCTCTACTATAAGGAACCGAAGGAATACGATTACTATCGCCTCTAAAAACTACATTTCTGTGCAGGTTACCCATGTCAGGAGTTGATGCAGTATATTCATAGGCAATAAAAGTTGTGAATTTGCCAGGATCATTATGTCTTTGTGCAGCAGCGACTGTATCAGCCCAGGCTCTTCTGCTGATACCATCCACGTATCTAATATCGAGCTTTTGGTCTCTTAAAGCATTAACAGTGTTAATCAAAAAACCTCCAAAGGCTTGCGTTCTTCTTGGGATAGTTGAGATATTTAAGTTTTCCGGACTATTAATATCATTCACTGGAGCACTTGATGGTGCTTCATAATAAGGGGTTCCTGGTGTTGCTGCTTCTTCAACATGTCCTAGAAAAGTTCCATGATCTGTCACACCATAAAAGTCTAGAGGTCTATCTAAGCTGACATCAAAACCTGCTGGATGCTTGATAGATTTACCCTTAGCAAATTCGTACGCATCATCAGGTGTTGCTAGAGTACCAAAAATATAGGCATCAAATGAATAAGTGGTATGTACATGTAGGTCACCGAATAAAGGTACTCTGGATGAACTGAGTTTTGGATTCATATTCATGTAGGGGTCTATAGCTTGAGAGTCCCAATCTATGGGCTGCTGACTAGCAAGGCCAACTCGCGCACCTGCTATATTTAGAAAACTATCAGACTCAATCTCCTCAACAGATTCTGAGCAACTAAAGACAGCTACAAAGATGAATAATAAGCCAATATTTTTATACATATTGTTTCCCCAAATGTATGTATTGAGTCCATTATGTTTACCTTCTCTAAAATGTTCAAGGCTCATAGAATTATTTCAAATGTAATCGTGAGGTAATATAAAATTCAGGAATATGTTTTGAAAATTTCAATTATAATCAAATTATTAATGCGCCCGTAGCTCAGCTGGATAGAGTACTTGGCTTCGAACCAAGGGGTCGGGAGTTCGAATCTCTCCGGGCGTGCCAAAGAAGAATATTATGAAAAGAATACTAAGCTTTATACTGTTATTAATAATGTCTAGCTCTGGATATGGATACGATCGAATCACAGGCGAGAAATTCGCCAGCAGATCTGAAGTCATTGGACAAAATGGTATGGTGGCAACGAGCCATCCACTGGCAACTCAAATAGGCTTAGATATTTTAAAACAAGGCGGCACTGCTATAGATGCAGCAATTGCTGCCAATATTGCTTTGGGCCTTATGGAGCCGACAGGCAATGGTATAGGCGGTGATTTATTTGCCATTGTTTGGGATGCCAAAACAAGAAAACTTTATGGCTTAAATGCAAGCGGTCCTGCGCCAAAAAATATTTCAATTGATTACTTTAATAGCAAAGGGCTCAATAAAATCCCTTCATATGGCCCTCTCCCAATCACTGTTCCAGGAGCAGTAGATGGATGGGTAAAGTTACATGAGAAATTTGGTAAGTTGAGTTTTAAATCCTTATTTTTACCTACAATTGAATATGCAAATAATGGCTTTCCTGTAACTGAGACCATTGCATATTATTTAGATAGATCAAAAGAACGCTTTGAAAATTATCCAAACTTCAAAGAAGTTTGGATAAAGAATGGAAAAATGCCTGTCAAAGGTGAGTTATTTAAAAATCCTCAACTTGCTAATACTTTAGCAATTATTGCTGACAAAGGAAGAGCTGGCTTTTACGAAGGACAGATCGCTAAAACCATGGCAGATTTTATTCAATCTCAGGGTGGTTTTCTTAGTTATGAAGATCTTGCCTCATTTCATTCTGAGTGGACCCCGCCAGTTTCCTCTAATTATAGAGGCTTTGATGTTTGGGAGCTTCCTCCCAATGGTCAAGGTATTGCTGCTTTGCAAATTCTAAATATTTTAGAAAATTATGATCTTCAGAAAATGGGCCTCTTTAGCTCTGAATATATTCATTTGTTTACTGAAGCAAAGAAATTGGCATTTGCAGACAGAGCAAAATATTATGCTGATCCTAATTTTTCTAAAATTCCTGTTAAAGAACTGATCTCTAAATCTTATGCAGATGAAAGATCAAAGCTTATTGACTTTAATAAAGCTGCTGCAACAGATCAAGCAGGAGTATTAGAATCAGGTGACACCATCTATCTTACTGCTGCCGATCAATATGGAAATATGATTTCACTCATTCAAAGTAATTACCGTGGCATGGGGTCTGGAATGATGCCACCAGGTTTAGGTTTTATGCTTCAGGATAGAGGTGAACTCTTTAGTCTCAATAAAGATCACAGGAATGCGCTTGTAGGAGGCAAACGTCCGTTTCATACCATTATTCCAGCCTTTGTAACTAAAGATGGTAAGCCCTTTATGAGCTTTGGGGTTATGGGAGGAGCTACGCAACCTCAAGCTCATGCGCAAATAATAATTAATATGATCGACTTTGGTCTTAATCTTCAAGAAGCGGGAGATGCACCAAGAATAGTTCACAGTGGTTCTTCTCAACCAACAGATGAGATTATGCAAAATGGAGGCACTTTAAGTCTTGAATCTGGGTTTGGGAAGATGATAGAAAATGAGCTAACTTCAAAGGGTCATAAATTGAAGTATGAGCCAGGTATCTTCGGTGGCTATCAAGCTATCATGCTCAAGAATGGAGTCTATTTTGGAGCCTCAGAAACCAGAAAAGATGGTCAGGCAGCAGGATACTAAAAGCTCTAGCTCATTCTTTTAAGAGCACAAATTTTATTACCAGATGGATCTCTTAGGTATGCCAAATACATGTTAGTTCCCATCAATTTCTTCACATCTCTTATGCCTGGAGGGCCTTCGCATGTCTCACCTCCATTATCTAAGCCAGCTTGATGCCAAGCATTGCCTGTCTCCTCATCAGGCACTAAGAAACCTATAGTGCTTCCATTGCCGATTGTTGATGGTTCGTCATTAATTGGCTCAGAAACAATAAACATGTTGTTATCATGAATATATAAATATCTTGTTTGCCCAGTTGGGTTCACTGAAAGAATCCCCGGCTTGCAACCAAGAGTGCCTAAAACTGCATCATAAAAAACTTTTGATGCTTCGATATCATTTGCTCCAACCATAATATGACTAAACATGTGAATTACTCCTATATTAAATTAAGGGACTTTTATCAGCGCCCTGGTCAAGGATATCTTGAAATCCAACCAAATTAAAAACTTTTTTATATCCAATGTTCTTTAAATTATATCCAGCTATTGCTGACCTTATTCCTACTGCACAAAAAACATATATCGAAGTATCAAAAGAAACTTCATCATTATTATTTAGCTTGAATTCTATTACACCTTTTGGAATATGTATTGATCCATTAATTTGGCCAGACGCTGCTAATTCCTCATGTTGCCTCACATCTATCATTAACTTAAAATTTTTATCGTTATAAAAATCCTTTAAACTTACTTTGGGAATAATTTCATTAGCTTTTTCTAGCAACTCTTCTGTATAACTCATATCAATATTAAGACTTTGACTTTTTTGATGTATTAGCAAAGTACATCCCCATCATAACAAATATAAAACCGCCAAGAATAATAAACGTGATTTGTTCTTGCAGAAAAATAGCCCCCCAGATAATGCTAAAAACTGGGAGAAGATATGTAAGAGTGACTGTTTTAACAGCGCCAATTCTGTCAATTAATCTTACATAACCCAAATAACCCACTCCAGTTGAAATGACCGCCAACCATAATAAGGCAAGAATAGAATTTATATCTGGCATTGAATTAGGTAAATTGAAAGAGGCTAATGGGATCATGAAAAAACCACCAAATAACATTGACCAACCTATAAGAACTTTTTTATCTGAGTTTGAATGATACTTCTGAAGATATACAGCATTAAATGCATAACACGAAGAGCCAATCATTGCGCACAAGCTGGCAATCAATGTTGTTGATCCATTGGATGGATTGACTAAAATTAATACGCCTATAAAACCAAGAAGCAGACCAATTATCTGCTTTGAGGTTACGGATTCCTTTAACCAAAAATATGCAATAACAGTAGTTAAAAATGCAGTTGTGCCATTAAGAATTCCAAGCATGTTTGAAGTGGCTCCAAGTGAAGCATAAGCAAACATCGTAAAAGGAATAGCATTACTAACAATCGCAATAATGATGATTGCTGGTAGGTAAGATTTAAACAAAAGTCTTTTTTTCTTTTGTAACAACAAAGGCATGAAGACCAAGCCTGCAATTAATAATCTAAGAGTCACTAAAAGAATGGGTCCAAATACAACCGCTGATATTTTTATAAACATAAAAGCGCTGCCCCAAATGGCAGCCAATGCAGTTAATAAAATCCAGTCTTTTAATTCCATTGATAAATATCAATTATGAGCGTTGAAGAATTTTAAACTAATAGAAAAATTTTAGGGAAATAATTTAGATATAAACTATAAAAAAAGAAGCCTCTCGAAAGAGGCTTCTAACTATCAGAGTTAGATAAGTCTGATAGGCGAATTCGGTGATTCACCTCTTGTCAAAAGGCGAACCCTCCGTTTCCTAATTTAATATAAATACTAATAAGATCACCTCCTGCGCAAGGGTATTAAAACAAACATAAACAAATCCCCTTAGTAACTTGTGTATGCGACATCTAACTAAATTATATATAGAAATCCTATAACTTAAATAGGGTTTGGATTATAAAAATGATCTTTAATGTAATAATTCTGGCTGATAGTACTCTGTACTTTCAATCAAACTAAGATTGATAGATTTGCTATCTGTTTGTTCAGACAAGTTATTAATGTCTAAGTAATCAATAGCTTTTTGAAGATCTGCACCGAAATACTTAAATGCTATAGTTTTTAAGCCTGCGCTTTTATCTACAAAGGCCTCATATTCGTTAAAGATTGGGTCTAAAGGGTTTAAATGTATTAAATTATTCATAATTATAGTTTTACTGTATGTATATACAGTATTAAATAACAATACTTAAAGTAAGTCAACTATTGGCTACAATTGATTTATAAGACAAAATTATTTCAAGTGAAAAGTAACAACAATATCAGTGAGAGAATTGAGGCTCTGCAAGCTATCAACCTAATCAAAAATTTAAAATTTAGATATTGGAATGCTTGCGATTTAAAAAAACCTGCAGATATAAGCGATTGCTTTTGTTCAGATGAGGTTTATATTAATTTTGAGGAATTTGGAACCTTCTCTGCAGCAAAAGATATGGTAGAAAAATACGAACTTCAATCATGTCACGCACATTTAATAGAGCAACATGCAGGTAAAAATCCAATTATTACATTGCTATCAAATAAAGAAGCATTAGGTTCTTGGGCTTTATCTTATAGCTTGATTGATACTCAAAAAAATATTCACTTAAATATTTCTGGAATATATGAGGATTTATATGTGCAGGACAATATCGGGAATTGGTTGATCAAGAAAACTGTGTTTAAAAAAAGAGCAAGTGTATTAAGGTCTTTAGCTTCAGGGCATTGCTCAAATACAAAAATAGCAAGATCTCTAAAAACTAAAAAGACTATCTAGGTCTTTAAATGCTTTGAATTCAAGGGCATTGCCACTAGGATCTTTAAGAAACATTGTTCTTTGCTCGCCAGGCTGACCTGCAAAACGAATTTTTGGCTCAATAATAAAAGTTTGATTCTTCTTTTTTAATTGATGTGCAAGTGATTCAAATTGCTCGAAGTTCAGTATGACTCCAAAATGTGGAACTGGTACCTCATCTCCATCAACTGGATTCGTTGTCTCTGTATTAATCTTTTCAACATAATGACAAACCAATTGGTGGCCAAATAAGTTGAAATCAATCCAAGAATCACTTGATCTGCCTCGGGTACATTCAAGCACATTCTCATAAAACTCTGTCGCCTTTTTTAAATTATTAACTGGAATAGCTAAGTGGAATGGATTACTCATGATTCTTGTCTAAGCTAAGATTTGGTTCTCAAAATTGGATTGAGCATAAATGCTAAAGTTACTAGCACTATCGCAGTTCCAAGAATATCGCCAATAAAAAATCTTATAACCTGATCGATGCCGACTGCAGTAGTCGATAAGGAAAGATTATTTACAGCAAGATTTACAAGCAATGAATTGTATATTGCTGAAACTAAAGTAATTAATGCTATGTGTTTATAGTTTCTTTTATTCAATGGACTTGCTTTAGTATTGCCTAAATGAAAATCAAACATGTTGAGGGTTTGAAGAGCCAATGGAACAGACAAAATACTAAGTATGGTAGGAACTATGTTAACCAAAGTTGCAGGTATTAAAATATCAAAATTTGGGCCCCATAACTCTGCCAAAAATAATGCTGGTATTGCTCGCCAGCCAAAATATACAACACATACTACTCTTGCTGCATGGGGTAGATAAAAAAAGCTGCCTAGCCAATTTGGAGAAGCTTCAAAATTTAAAATAAAAAAAGACCAAATTATCCACAGCGCTGATGAAAATACATAAGTAGTTAGAGATACAGTAAGAAAATTTTTCAAAATGTATAGTTTAGTGTTACTTAGCTAAGCTATTAAGTATAACAAGCGATTCTCGACCATCGTCTTGTGACTGATTTATATCAATAATTCCTTCAGATGATAGCTTTTTAAGAGTTTTATAAACCGTAGAACGTGACATTCCAGAATTATCAACAATTTCTGTAATGTTAGATCCATGTTGACTGAAACCAGAACGAGTAATAATAGTATAGAAAACTTTGAGCTCATTAGGGGTAAAGTGCCTAATGTTTAAATCTTTTTCTAATCCATTAAGCATGTTTAATGCATCGCTGATATTTTCATAGAACTGTTTCATTCATGAATTATAAGCAAAAAAAACTAATTTGGCATTAGCATTCTGCAGGTATCGCATATCTTGAAAAATGGCGGAGAGACGGGGATTCGAACCCCGGAACCAGTTGCCCAGTTACTACCTTTCCAAGGTAGCGCAATCGACCACTCTGCCATCTCTCCTGCTGATTGGTAAAGCATTTTACATTAACTGGAATCTTTTAGGGGTAAGTTAGGGAGTAAGTTTTTATTCCTTAATATGCTATTACTTGAGAGAAGTAATCCTTTAACTCTTTTACATTTGTCGATTTTCCTAAGTCTATGAATGCAGTCTTATTTATAATTTGTCTTAACTCATTTTCTGTCTCACCTATCACACAGGGAAATGCATATTTTTTTTCTTGAATATTTTTGGGAATCTCATTTCGGTGCAATACCTTCACTTTATATTCTTTTTTGAGTTCTCTGATGAATTGCAACCATTCTAATCTGACAAAGTATTTGTTGTGGGATATATCGCACAAATCACAGGCACTTCCTTCTTTTAAGATATTCTTTTGGTACCAATATTTAATTTCATTCCACAATCCACCATCTGCATTATAGATAAAATAGATTGTTTTAAACTTCTTCATTTTCCATACCCACAATTTAAAATATTCTACTGTGAGGTGACTTAAAGCTCTAAATCAAAAAAGCTTTCAACAGTCATATGTGCAATATCTTGTAAAAAATTTTTATCTGCATCACTTATCTTATTGAAATAATTATAGTGAAGTCCTTTTGGTGTTTTTTGTGTAATGCTGGCGAATACAACACAAGAGGCTAAATATGTTCCCAGCATACTAGGATGACTACCATCAAATGATTTATGTAATTTGATATTTGGTTTAATTTTGTATGCATTTTCGAATGCAATGCCTACAGGAATAACCAAGGCATTATTCTTAATGCCTGCATCAACATACATGTTTCTAATATCTTCAATCATGTTTGGATTAGCTTGATCGTGAGGTTCTACATAAGCATGTATCATATATAACGCAGCTTCAGCTCCGGATGTATGAATTTTATTAACAACTTCTTCTACTTCATTTGAAAATATTTTTCTTTCTGATTTCGTATTAGCTTCCCCACTTCCTCCTTGAAAAATGACTAACTGGAATGGTTGATCTGCTCCAATATTTTTGTGATTCAGCATGTAATCTATATTGTGATGCCATGATCTTGAGCCACTTATAGTTACAGACTTATAGTTACTTGTGTCTATTTCATTTGGATAGATTTCTTCAAACATTCGTCTCACATGATTGTGAAGACTATCATTGTAATAAAGGTAGCTATTACCAATATATAGCACCCGCTCTGGTGTTTTGTTTATTAAGGAATTAACTTGTGTATCTGATGCTAATAATAGATTTGTAGCAATGAAGAAGTAGATTAAAAGGTATTTCATAAAAAAATTCTACATCATATTCAAAGAATTAAAATAATGAAATCGATCAAATGAGTTCTTATGACTCTCTTAAGGTAATCACTGGGGAGGTATAAATAGTTCTTCTGATAGATAGGATGCCACCCATAAAAATAAAAAGTACACCAGCAATAAAACTGAAGCCTAGTATCAAAAAATTAGGTGAATAAGCTAGATCTAAAAACTGGCTAAATATTATCGAAGAAAGAATTGTTGAAAAAAAGATAGCTGTAAGACCGGATAAGATACCAAGTATAAAAAATTCAACTGCTGCAGATTGCAAAATAATAAATCTATTAGCGCCTATTGCATGCATGATTGCGGTCTCCTTTGTGCGTTGATCTCGATTGGAAAAAATAGATGCGACCAATGCCAGTATTCCAGCAAACAAAGTTAATAAAAAAATATATTGAACTGCTAGCGAAGCACTTGAAACAGTATTTTTAATTTGCAAAATCACCGCGCCCAAATCAACGCTTGTAATAGTTGGAAAGCTTTGGGTAAACGTATTCATAAGATTAGAATTATCAGAAATTTTAATGCTTGTAATATATGAATTAGGCAGATTTTTACCCACTGCCGGTGAGAGAATAAAAAAGAAATTAGGTGAAAAACTTTCCCATTTAATTTCTCGAAAACTTGTAACTTGTGCGCTGAAATCTGAACCACCTGCTGAAAAAAATAATTCATCTCCAATCTTGAGGTTCATAGATTCAGCAATCTCCTGATCAATCGAAACTTCTGCAGTGACACTATTAGAATCCCACCATTGACCCTCGGTAATCTCATTGCTCTCTGGAATAAATTTTTGCCATGTAAGATTTGCCTCCCTTTCCATTAAATTTTCTGAGCTAATTTTATCGGACCCTGAGCGTTTGGCAGAAAGCAATCTCCCCCGGATAAGCGGCGTAAAAGTTAGTGATATATCAGCTTTGGATTCAAAAAAAGATGAGACCTTAGGAGCATCATATTCTTGAATATTAAATAAGAAATAATTGGGTGTATCCTCATCCAGAGACTCACTCCATGAGTCAATTAGATCAGTTCTTGTTTCTGCCAATACTATTAAAAATAATAGAGACAGACCAAAAATAATAATTTGTAAAACGCTCTCATTGCCTC
The DNA here is from genome assembly GCA_003284215.1 of SAR86 cluster bacterium AG-313-D11. Classification (GTDB taxonomy): domain Bacteria; phylum Pseudomonadota; class Gammaproteobacteria; order Magnimaribacterales; family D2472; genus D2472. The sequence goes on from QBVW01000003.1 coordinate 130,742, forward strand.
TATGAATAATATTTTTTAGCCCTATTTTCCAACCAACGCCAAAAGAGAATCTCAATAGACCAAGGCAATAAATTAATGCTCGACCAACTATATATAGCGCTACAGTAACTACAATTAAAGCAGCAGCTATATAAAGAATTAATTTGATATCTTGAAATAAGATACCTAGAAATACAAACATTGCAGAAAATGCAACAAGATAAATAATTAAGTTATTTCCAAGCTGAATAGTGAAATCATTTCTTAATATTCTAATGGGCTCAGTATTGCTAAGAATGTTGACATACGGCGCAGTCGTAGCAAAAACAACAAATGTTGAAGTTAAAAAACCAAGCAAGACTGGCTTAAAGGAAGGCGGAGGCAAATCAGAGTTTAATATCCCTTGGAGGGTTGAAACAATTAAAGCCTGCAATATATATCCACAGGCAAGCCCTATTAAGGTTGCTAAAATAATAATGAGTACTAGCTGCATGACCTGATGACCCAAAATAAATGCTTTTGAGGCGCCAAATACCTTCATTAAAGAGGTTTGCAGAAGATTTCGATCTGCGTACCTTCTAACGGCCATCATGGCCGAAATAACAGCAATGATAATTGTAAATAAACTTGCTAAATTGAAAAATGTAACAGAGCTATCAATCGACTCTCCTAAATTATCACCAACATTGCCCGCTTCTTGCAATCTAATTTCAGCAGGAATATCTCCAAGGTCCTCTATGAAATTACTTAAATTTCTTTTAGATCCAGAAAATAAATATCTATATACAACCCTGCTTCCAGTTTGAATAACGCCCATATCTTGAACATCATTAATATTTGCTATAGCTATGGGATAAAAACCAACAAAGCTTGAATTTCTATCTGGAAAATCTTGAATGATTCCTTCAACTTGAAAAACCTTATTACCAATAGAAACTTGATTAAATTGCGATATCTGTAAAGTCTCAGCTATTGCTGGTTCTATCCATACAGATCCAACTGGAGGGCTTCCACCATGCTCAATAGAATCTCCATTAAAATCTGTAATAATTAATTCACCTCTTAGGGGATAGGCATCAGAGGTAGTTTTGATAGAGGTTAGAAGGTTGTCATCTTTGGCAATGACCATGCTTAAAAAGGTAATGGTTTTTGCTGTCTCTAACTCATTAATCTGACCTAAATCTATGTATTGAGAATCAAGCTTTGATGCGGAGCGCAAAACGAGATCTGCACCTAAGATGCTAGAAGCTTGGAGTTTTAGTGAGGTTTGGAGTCTGTCTCCTAAAAAACTGACGCTAGATAATGAAGTTACTGCAAGAACAATAGAAAGAGATAATATTAATAGATCCCCGCTAAAAACCTCTGACCAAAACTTTTTAAGTCCATGACGAAGACCTTGAATCATAAAAGTGAGCCATCGGATAACTCAAAAACTTCCTCGCATTTTTTTGCCAGAGACAAGTCATGAGTTACCAAGACCAATGTAGTATTAATTAATTCATTAATTGAAAATAATAAATCAGTTACGGCATTTGAGCTTTTTTGATCTAAATTTCCAGTTGGCTCATCTGCAAATAAAATCTTAGGTTGATTCACTATGGCTCGTGCCAGAGCAACTCTTTGTTTCTCGCCTCCGCTGAGCTGTGTTGCAAAATGCATAGCTCTTCCGCTTAAACCCACTTGATCAAGAGCCTCCAAGGATTTCTCCTGAGCATCTTTATCTCCAGCAATTTCTAATGGGAGCATAACGTTATCCAAGGCTGATAGTCTTGGCATTAAATGAAAAGACTGGAAAACAAAACCTACATCTATCGCTCGAATTTGTGCTCTTTGATCCTCATTCATCGAAGTAATGTTGGA
>QBVW01000004.1 GCA_003284215.1 SAR86 cluster bacterium AG-313-D11
AACACGAACCAAAGAGAACAAACAAGAATTTCTTCGTGGTTTAGTAGACAGAGTTATTGTTCATTCTGAACTTGGGTTAGATAGAAATGAGAAAGAGGTTCAAGTCGGTCATTCTTTTGATATCAAATTTAAGATGCCTATTGTGAATGACAAACTTATTTACAATGATGAAGAGAATAAGACAAAAGGGTATGAAGTTAAGAAAGGTAAGAAAGTGTTAAAATTGGGTTTGGTAGCAGAAGCAACTCAAAAAAGAGGTCGTAAATCTTCTAAAAAAAAAGCAGGAGAAGGTGCATGATTAAAAGGGATAAGTTAATTCTGCAAACGAAAACACTCAATGACGGTGGAGTAGTTTCGAACAGAGAATAAACGGAGAAAAATATGAAAATTTTTTATACAACACTCCTGTTCTTCTTTTTAATGATACCTTTAACTCTAATTGCACAAGAATCATTAGAGGTTAAAAAAATTACAGAAGAAGAAAGCAAAGATTTGCGAGTAAACCATTATTGTGTTGTTACTAATGCTAAGGGTAAGTTTAGTGGTCTAGAAAACTGTGCTGAGGGTATGACTGCATGGTTCATTACCAAAGGCGGCGGTATGGCAAATGGAGAAATGGCAGTGAAATTTTGTGACTTTAATAAAACAATTGCTACACCAGAAATGCCCTCATTTTACAATTTAGTATGTGTTTTTAAAACGAACAGGAATAAATCAGACACAATTTTTGTAGATTAAGTGGAAGAGAAATACATAAAATTTTACAAAACTTTTTATAAAAAGTTTAAAAATGACAAAAATCTTATTCTCTGTTCGAAAACACTCAGTGACGGTTGAATAGTTTCGTTTGCAGAATTAATTCTTAGGCAGTTCAAATAAATCTTCAACTTTACAATTAAAAATCTTTGATATTTTTAATGCTAGAACGGTTGAGGGCACATAAATCCCATTTTCAATAGCATTGATACTTTTCCTTGAAACATCTGCTTCATTTGAAAGTTCTTCTTGAGTCAGACCTGCTTTTTTTCTGTATTGCTCAAGATTGTTTAGAAGTTTGTAATGGTTTTTACCCATGTTGGGACTCTCGATAATCACCTATCGCAAACCATATTAAAAGTACTCCAAAAACTAACCAAGCATAAGCAGCAATTTGTAAAATCATATTTGATGCGATTTGGATATCCCAGTTTTGATAATCCTGAATGCTGAATATTATAAATAAACCTATACCATTAAGTGCGTATCCTAAATTCCCTAATCTATAAAATCTATCTGCTGCATATTCGTCATAAAGTTTATTATTTATCCCTTCGTTACCATAGTAATAAGAAAGTACCAAAACGGTAGACGTTAAAATTATAAGTATTCCGGGTATGAACATTAGATCAGATGGAAGTTGTAATATACCTAAATCCAACAAAAGATGAATTGCAAAAAAGACCTGTACGACTCCACATAAAAATAACATTAAAAAACGTATGTAAAAATTCATAGTTATTTCATTTCCTCAAACTTATTTCTTTTCAAAATCATCAACAGCATTTGTTAATTCTTCACTTGTGTTTGGGTAAAGATAACCAGCAATTATTTGCCCCAAACCAATTGCAGCTACAAGCGCCCCAACACCTTTTAGAATGTCACCGAGAAAAAAGACGCCAAAAAGAAAGAGACCAACCCCAGTAAAAAGTGTAATCACACCTGTTCTTCTATAATCAATTGGCTCTTTTTTTCTTTCATCAAGCATGCCTATTAAGTCTTCGACTTTTGAAGGATCATCAATATTTTTCGATATCTCCAATATTGTTTTATTTTTATCCTTGCTTTCAAAATATAACCAAACAAAGACAGATACCGGCACTATTATTGGTATTAATATTTCAAGACCCATTTTCTTCTCCTAATTAAAATGTAACGCAAACTTATCATTAATTATATGAGAAGTAAAGGTTACAATTAAAATTATTGTATAATTTTTATATGGACAAAAAATACATAAATTTCTATAAGAAATTTATTCTGCAAACGAAAACATTCATTGAGGGTGGAGTAGTTTGAAATTACTTTTGTTCGGTTTACTCCTGCTTCTGCTTGGGGTTTACGCATTCTTTGCGCTATCGGCAAGGAACGAAATTTATTACCTGTGCGGAAACTTCAAATCGGGGGCTTCTTATTCTGGAGTCGTAAGACAACTCGATACCGCCAATTTGTCAGATTACAAGATTGAAAAATCCGAACAGGGCAAGCGAGTTACACACAGCAGTGCGCTTCACCTAAATTTGGTTCGCTGTGAGATAACCTTTGGTGAAGACGAAAAGGTAAGTCACACGATATATAAGTAACGATCTTCACTTAAAAGTCTTTTTAGGAAATATAAAGCTAATAGCAATTCTGCCAGGCACGCTGCACATTAAAAATAAAGAATGAAATTAAATTACTTCCGTAAGGGAATTTAAACAATATTCAATATTCTTTTGATTAGAAGATTGTCCCATAAGTCCAATTCGCCAAACTTTTCCTGCAAGAACACCAAGACCCGCTCCAATTTCGAGATTAAATTCGTTTAAAAGTCTTTGTCTTGATTCTAGATCATTAACACCATCAGGAATATAAATAGCATTTAATTGAGGTAATCTGTCCTCTTCTTTTACTAAAAATTCTATATTTAATTTTTCTAGACCTTCTCGGAGTTGAAGATGATTTTCTTTATGTCTTTTCCATGAATTTTCTAGGCCTTCTTCACTTAACATTACCAAGGCTTCGTGTAATCCATATAATGCATTTATAGGCGCAGTGTGATGATAAGACCGGCCTCCATCTCCTTCCCAATATGACATGATGAGGTTTAAATCAAGAAACCAACTCTTCACTTTTGACTTTCTATTCTTAATCTTTTCCTTTGCAGCATTACTAAAACTAATTGGCGATAAACCAGGGGAAGCAGACAAACACTTTTGTGTACCAGAATAAATTGCATCAATTCCCCATTCATCTACTTTTAAAGGAACTCCAACCAAACCAGTTACAGTATCTACAATTGATAAACATCCGTGATCATGTGCTAATTTTGTAATTGATTCTGGATCTGTAAGAGCTCCGGTAGAGGTTTCAGCATGAACTGAAGCAACAATTTTTGCATCCTTGTGTTCATTTAAGGCTGATTCAATTTTATTTAAATCTACTTTTGTGCCCCATGCATCATCAATTACTATTGGTATTCCACCAAATCGTTCGACATTCTCTTTCATTCTTTCACCAAAGAAACCGTTTTTAGCAATAATTACCTTGTCACCAGGCTCAACAAGATTAGCAAAGCAACATTCCATGCCTGCCATACCAGGTGCTGATACAGCAAAAGTTAACTCATTCTGTGTTTGAAAAGTATATTGAAGTAACAGTTTTATTTCGTCCATCATTTTTATAAAAATAGGATCGAGATGTCCAATAGTTGGTCTAGCCATCGCTTCCAAAACTCTATCGCAAACATCAGATGGACCTGGGCCCATTAAAATCCTATTTGGTGGTATGAATGAATTTACTTTCATAGCGATATGATACTAGATAAAGACTTTTCTTTTAAAAAAATTGGCATGAAAAAGTCTAAAAAAAATCACTGGAAGTATAATGGGTAATGGGTTTCATAAAAGTAGGCAGTTTAATCTACTCAATGAAGGTGGAGTAACAAAAAATCAGTTTTTTAGGACTTAATGATGGAAATAAATTGGGTGATTTTAGGTTGGCTAATCGACATGATTCTTAATGGTTTTGTGTGGCTTATCATTGCAGCATTTTCTGTGTTAATAATTGATATGACTGACACATGGACAAGAAAAGCTATTAAATGGATGGGTAAAGTTGATGATTGGATAAGAATCTTTATAGATAACTTATTTAAATGGATTCAAAAAAAGAATCTTAAAATAATCTCCAGCATTATATTATTAATTATCTTTGGTATTCTTGCGCAACTAGGAATAATACCTAAGCTGATTACTTAATATAAAAAAACATTCAAAATAAAGAATGAAATCAAATTACTGTTCAAATTTAATCAGTAACTGAAGAGTACTTTTGTTTGCAGAATAAATTTTTTAGAAGGATAAAATATGTTAATAGCGGTGGGTACAGTCATAGTTCTAGCAGTGATATTTGGACCATCTTTGTGGGTAAAGTTGGTAATGAAGAGGCACTCATCGGTAAAGCCTGAAATGCCTGGTACTGGGGGAGAGCTTGCAAAGCATTTGATTCAGCGGTTTTCTTTAAAAGACGTTGAGGTTGAAGTAACTGAGCTAGGAGATCATTATGATCCAATTGAAAAAAAAGTTAGGCTTTTGCGAGAGCATTATGAATCTAAATCCTTAACCGCAATAGCTATTGCGGCTCATGAGGTTGGACATGCGATTCAGGATCAGCAAGGTGATAAACGTCTGGCCACAAGAACAAAAATGGCCCCCGTTGTTGATAAGGTGGCTCGTTGGAGTGCTGTCATTATTTCTTTATCGCCGGTGATCGGAATTATTACGCGGCATCCAATGCCATTTTCTTTGTTGCTTTTCCTGGGACTATCCGGTTTCATCGCTCGCATGATGTTTCATGCGGTGACTCTGCCAATTGAGTTTGATGCAAGTTTTTCTAAAGCGCTTCCTTTATTAAGGGAAGGTAATTACATTTCGCAGTCAAACGAAAAAGCAGTTAGTAGTATTCTGAGGGCAGCAGCTCTAACTTATGTGTCGGCTGCGCTGGCCGACATTTTAAACCTTGGTCGTTGGATCGTTTTACTATCAAGGCGATAAAATAAGGTAAAGTAGTTTTTTTTAATTATTTTTTGATAAAATAATAAAGTTATCACGAGAAGGATTAAGCTCCTCTCCAACCTGCCAACTTCCGGCAAGGTGGAAAAAAGATACGGCGCTCAGCAAAAATAGGAGGAAAGAATGTCAGTAAATAAAAAACTTAACAAACCTTTAATATTAGACTCAGCTCTTGGCACAGAACTTGAAAATCGTGGCGAGTATCTTCCAAGCTTTAAAACATCTATATGGTCCGCATATTGCCTAATACATAATCCAGAGGTTATTAAACAAATACATATTGATAATATAGAAGCAGGTGCAGATGTAATTACCACATCAAATTATCAAGCCACACCAGAATTGTTAAAACGAGAGCCCAGCGCTCCCTCATATGAAGATTTGGCAAAGCGATCATTAGAATTGTGCAAAGAAGCAGTCATTAAAACTGGAACGCAAACCAAGATTGCAGGATGCTACCCTCCAATTCATGTTACTTTTAGGCCTGATTTAAGCTCAAAAGAAAAAAAATTAAGAAAATTTTACGAGACGTTGGGCAAAATTTATCAAGGTGAAGTTGATGTAATTATTTGTGAGACCATGGCATCAATTTATGAGGGTATTATTGCTGCATCAACCGCTAAAAATTTTTCTGACAAAGTCTGGTTAAGCTGGACAACTAGAGGTAATAAACTTAATAGACTGCCAAGCACCGAACTATTAGACCTAGCTATTAGCGAAGGCCTTAAACTAGATATTGACTGCCAATTAGTTAATTGCGTTCACGCTGATACAGCAAGCCTTGCTATTGAAAAGCTCAAAAAAGAAAAAAGCTTTGGAATATATGCTAATTCTTCTGTGTATAAAAAGAATAAGCTTGAAGGCTTTGTTAGTGATTCCGATGAGTGGCATTATCATAACCACCAACCTATTAATCCTGTTCAATATAAAGACTTTGTCATAGAGTGGATTAACAATGGGGCGTCTGTAATTGGAGGATGCTGTAGAACATCGACTGATCACATCAAAGAAATAAAAAAAATTGTTGAAGACAACGCCAGTGATGTTTAGCTTAATAAGCTATCTTGTTTTGGTAATGCTGAATAGTTCGTTTTTAAATTGTATTTGATCAGAATCATCAATAGCCTTTCTTACCTTATTTATAAGACTATTGTTGTTTTCTAGGCTTTGAATATCCTTTTCAGGTATTTGTCCAACGTATAATATATTTGCCCATTTAGCATCTATGTTGTGACCAAACAGCTCTGTAACTGTTTGATCAGGAGCCCTCTTAAATTTAAAGTAATAATTTACAGGTTGAGAAAAGCGATAGATATTGTTCTCTCCAATTGGATTACCTTTTAAATATTCAATAATATCTTTGGCTGTATTTGGAAAAGCTTCTTTTTCTTTAAATGCTAATTTCAAAACCTTTTGTATGGACTCTCCTCCACATGTATGAGTCACTAAAAGCTTTCCAGATTTATTTAACAGCCTCATTAAGGGCGCAATCACATTGTTCACTTTGACTTTAACTGAAGCTGCAGCCCTGTATGCTTGAGATGCAACGATAAGGTCATAATTATTATTTTTATAATCATTATTAAGAAATTTTTCTAAGTGTTTCTTATTATCTTCTCTGTAGATTCTTATAATGCAGGGATTTGAATAGGATGTTTTATTTTGATTATCAATCTCAATACCCCAATTTTTTTTAATAAAATTACCTAAGAGATTGCTCGTCAATTGAGCATGAAAATCAAAAGAATTATTGCTTTTTAAAACTAGATTGTATGCTTTAACTTTTTTATCTTTAATTCTATTCGAGCTTTCAATTAACCCTAATTCGGAAAATTTTACATTGGTCATAGTAATCAGTAAGTTGGGATGCTCAACAAACCTATCTGGTACTTTGTCTAAAGTATTTTTTAAATCTTCATAACTGATCTCTTTTCCAGTAATTAACAGAGAAGTGTAGGGATGATGCTTATGAAAGCTTTTAATTATATTAGAGAATATTGTCCCATCACCTGTTCCGGCATCTAGTATTCTTAAATATGATTTATTTTCAGACAAGCCCGCAACATGTGAAAAACACTTTTCAGAGATCGCTCTTTTTTCTCCAGTATTTTGAATAAACGATAAATATTTCAATCGATCATCAAAGAATCTTTTTTTCCCCATTTTGTTTGTTATTAGTCTTAATTAAATAATAATCTAAAATAATACGCTTAGTAAGCAAATTTAAATTATGAAAAAGATCAACATAAAAGAAAAATTTACAAAATTTTCTGACCAATGGTCCCCAAAAGTTATTGAAGAAATGAATGACTATCAATTCAAACTTGTAAAAATTGAAAATGAATTCACATGGCATGTGCATGAAGATACTGATGAAACTTTTTTTGTTATCGAGGGCACAATAGGAATTGAGTTTGAAGATAAAATAATTGAATTAGATGCAGGTGAAATGATTGTTATTCCAAGGGGCATGAAACATAAACCTTTTGCCAAGAAAGAAGCTAAGATAATGCTAGTTGAGCCAAAGGGAGTTATAAATACAGGACACATCGAAAGCGAACTAACTGCAACCAAAAATGAGTGGGTATAAATAATGGATAATCTTTTTCTAATTGCAGCGGCGTTTCTTGCATTTATAGGGATGCTATTTCATGGAGTAGTAGGGCATAAAATATATATGGGGAATATTTATAAGAGTGAAATGGAGGGTTTGACAAAATCTTTAAGCTTAGTTTCTTGGCATATTTTCTCCATCTTTCTTTTTATTTCTGCTATTACTCTATTTTACTTAGCCTATAACCCAAATTTTTTTATAGCTGCCTACCCAATTATTGGAGTTAATCTTTTAGGATCTTTATTATTTATTTTCCTTGGGCTGGGTCGTCATCAGGCTTTGCTAAAAATGCCGGGAGCTTACTTAATGGGAAGCACTGCACTGTTAGCTTGGTTAGGCATCCAATAAACATTTAATCCTCCTAAGCTGATTGATGAAAAATCTTCGTATCATTCCTTTTGAAAAAAAATACAAAGCAGATTTTGAGAAACTTAATCGCAAATGGATAGAAGAATTTTTTCAAATGGAAGATGAAGATTTTCATACTCTACAAAATCCTGAGTCTTATGTAATAGAAAAGAGTGGTGAAATTTTCTTTGCTCTATGTGACCAGAGGGTAATAGGAACCGCCGCAATGATTCCTTTTTCAGATGACATATTTGAGCTTGCAAAAATGTCAGTTAAAAAACGCTTCCAAGGAAAAGGAGTTGGCAAATTATTACTAAAAAGGTGTATTCAATTTGCGCAAGAAAGAAATGCAAAAGAAATTTTTCTATTAACAAATGATATTTTAAAGCCAGCCCTTAATCTTTATTTATCTTGTGGCTTTGTAATAAAAAATAATTATGATGATGAAAGATATGAACGAGGGAATACCAAAATGCATCTAATCCTTTGAAGGGAAATTACATAAATTTACTTTCAAAAATATCATCATCATTCCCTTATAAAATATGTTTTAATTAAAACTATATTTATATTAATCAAAAGGAAATTAAAATGAAAAATACTCTATTTGGAATGGCGTTGTTAATTTTTTCAGTTTCAGCTTTTAGTGCTGCAGATGACTTAAACCTAACAAAGCGCCAAGCTGATGCTGTCATGACTATTACTAATGTTGATATTGGTGATGAGCGCTCAACAATAAGCGCAACCGGGAAAATGGGCGAATATGGAACAGTATATGTGACCTATGACTTAACTTACTCAACTAGAACAAGCGGATTTGTTTCTGGTAATGGCAGAGGCGCCATCGACGCTGATAATGTAGCTGCAGGAGCTTTCCGTGGTATTTGGACACGCGAGGGCTCAATTATAAAAATACGACAAGTTGTGCAAATTGATGACGGTACTCAGAATTTTGATGTCATTGATATTGATATGCTAAAAGATACATTTATTATTAAGGCATATACATTAAAGTAATTTAATGGAGAAAAAACCCAACTTCAAACAATGGAATATTAATTATAAGAATCATGATATTTTGATCTCCAATTGGTGGGGTTGGGATTTAAAAGGGTCTGCAGATTTATATATTGATGATCAACATCTAGATCAAGATTCAAGCATTGTCGCAGAGACAAATAGACCACTTCTTAAAACCAGCAATTTTTCAGACAACATTTCATCACTAGAAGTATATGTTGCTGGACTTTTTTCAGTCAAAATTTCGGTTTTGGTCAATGGAGTAAATATTTATAGTGACCCCTTAAATATGCTCGATAGATTATTTATTAAAAAATCAACTCAGGCAGAATGACCAATCAGTAATAGAAGGTCATGAACATGAATAATTTCTTGTATATTAGAGTCAGGAGCACATCATGAAAATTTTATTACTTGTATTGTTTAGTTTTTCTTCTCTTTCTTATGGTCATGGCGCTAAACAGGGTGACTTTGCCGGAACTTGGAGGCTAGTTGAGTTTGCAGTAGACGACCAATATCAAGATGTGCCAAATCCCACTCCAATTAAGATGTATATGAATGGGGAATTCGTCATTATTTTTTATTTAGAAAATAAAATGCATTTTAATATGGGTAAATATATTCTTGAGGGGAATGAAGTAACCGAAACTATCTTATCAAGCAGCACTGCATCGCTCATAGGGGAGGAGATAACTTTTAAACCAAATTTCATGGGTGATAAAAACTCATTTAATTTGAAAATTGACCAAGGAGATAACATAAGTTTTGAAAGATGGGAAAAAACTCATTGTGATGTTATAGAGTGTGCTGAAATAAGGACCAGGAATAATTAAGACTACTTCAAGAAATGAAATAATTATTAATTTAGTTTATAGTATATTTATGTGTGAATGCTGTAGTTGTTGTCAGTGCGATTGTTGCTCATAAGCAGTCCTTGATTTTTCATTAATACTTTCTGTTTAACAGTTTGAGCACTCCCTTACCACAAACAACATGCTAATTAAGCAAATACCCATTCGAAACAGCCTTCAAAATTACATGTATCTATTGGCATGTGAAAAAACATTAGAGGCCATAGCCATAGATCCTTTAGCCCATGAACTGTGCCTCAAAGTAGCCAATGAAATGGGTTGGAAGATCAAAACCATTGCTAATACCCACCATCACCATGATCATATTGGGGGCAATGGACCAGTGATTGCTGCCTCAGGCGCTGAGTTAGTTGCTCATGCAGATGCAATGGATTCAATCCCAGGAGTACATAGAGGTCTAGTTGCTGGCGATGATTTGCAGTGTGGTGAATTTACTTTGAAGGTAATGGATACACCTGGCCACACCATGAGCCATATATGTTTATATTTCTCAGGAAACGTGGATGAGCAACCTGCATTATTTTGTGGTGACACATTATTTAACGCTGGAGTAGGGAGATGTGATTTTGGTGGTGAGCCTAAAATCCTACACAAAACTTTTGAGGAGCAAATTTTTCCACTTGCAGACAATGTACGTATTTTCCCAGGACATAATTATATTGAGAACAATTTAGAGTTTACTTTAGATCGAGAGCCTGACAACAAGTATGCTATTTCTTTGCGAGAGAAATTCAAGAACGGCCTTGATGCTGAAAGTTTCGTTAGTGATATTGGTTTAGAACGAGAAATTAATGTATTTTTTAGAGCAGATCAAAAGGAGGTCAGAGAAGGAATTGCTTCAAGCTTAAATATCGATCTTTCAAGTTTAGATAATCAACAGACTTTTATTGGTCTGCGAAAATTACGAGATAGCTGGTAGAGATTAGGATAGGTCTTGACGACTATGATTTAATGGTTGCAGTAAATGAATTTGTTCAATAGAATCAAGCACTCAAATAATATGAATACACAATCAAACGCAAACGCAGATAAGTTATCAATTACATTGTCATTGGCATGTGTGATTCATTGTCTCTTAATGCCTTCATTTTTAATTTTGACCTCAGGTTTTCTTGCTATATCAATAGACAATGAGCTTATCCATAAAGTTTTTCTTATAATAGTACTCCCGGTGAGCCTCTATGCCTTGATCTCGGGATATAAAAATCACAAGATTAGTTCATATCTCTACCTAGGCATATCAGGTCTATGGCTTCTAATCTTTGCAGTTTTTTTTGGAGAAGGCGTATTTGGAGAGTTTGCTGAAAAATCATTAACTTTAATTGGATCGATAGTAGTCGCCTATTCACACTACAAAAATTATCAAGCCTGCAGAGAATTGGCTTGCGACTGCCATGAATAATGGCGAAGCACCCCCTAAGACAGCTTCATAGGTATACAAGCCTAATAATCTCAGTTCAATTATTGCTCTGGACAATTTCAGGAATTTATTTTTCTTTTAATAAAATAGAAAATATTCGCGGCGAGCAATATCTTGTAGCACCAACAAAACCTGTTGCTAATACTTCACTTGATTTAATAAAAATAGATTTTGATCAGGCTAAAGAAATCATCAACAAGAAAACAACACTAATACCAATAACAGTTGAGATTATAAATGAACCAAAAAGAGGTTCTGAGTTTAGGGGAAGAGAATTGCCTCTTTATAAAATTACTTCCACTGCAGAAAATGGTCAGAAGATAAATGTTTATCAAAATCCATATTCTGGTGAAATTGTTGCTATCAGATCCGCACAATGGAGAGTTTGGGATTTGATGTGGGGCCTGCATATCATGGATTGGGTCGATAGAGATAACATAGACAATTTATTGCTGAAAATTTTTTCATTTGTAGCCTTATTCACTTCTATTTCAGGATTGATATTATTTTTCTATAAAGATAAGAATCAAAACAATGTTTAACCAACTAGATCATCTCATTGTGGCAGTAAATGATTTACAAGCTGCTAAAAATAACTATCAAAAGTTATTTGGCCTTGCTCCAGTTTGGAGCGGGACACATAAAGAGCTGGGGACAAGCAATTCTTTATTTAATTTTCAAAATACTTATTTTGAGCTTTTGTCTCCAACCAGTGAAGGTTTAGGTGCTGACCTGATAAATCATTACTTAGATACCAGTGGAGAGGGTTTGATTGGCATGGTATTTGCTACAAAGAATATTGTTGGCGTTCACAATGCTCTTAAAGGCAGAGAGTTTCTAGTTGGGGATATATCTGATGGAGAGGGGATCAATTCGGCAGATCAACGGGTCAGAAAATGGAAAAATTTATTTTTACCCCCAGAGCTTACAAGAGGCATATTTTCTTTTGTTATAGAGCATACAGATGGGAATCTTCCCGAGACCAAAAATTTAGAAGCATCATCACCTCATAAATTAGATCATGTTGTAATTAATACGAACGATGCTGATGGCTTTATAGAAATCTATAAAGATATTTTTGATATTCGCCTTGCCCTAGATAAAACCATTGAGCATTGGCAAAAAAGGATGCTCTTTTTTAGACTGAATCAAACCACTATAGAGGTCATTGAACAACAAGATGATTTGCCACCCAGCGACAAGATGTGGGGCTTGGCTTGGGCTGTAAAAGATATAGAAAAAGCTCATCAACGACTTTTAGATGAGGGAGTCAAAGTGACACCCATTCAGAAAGGGGTTAAGGAAAAAACCTTGGTTGCAACGATAAAATCACACACTCAAAATGTTCCTACGCTCCTTATACAGCATTTAGATTAAAGTAATTATATCTTTGAACCACCGAGCAATAGATTGAACAACTCATCAGACAGGATTAAACATTATGATTGAAATAATTTTATTCACTTTATTTTTGTATTTTTTACAGCTTTTGCTACCGGTGACGCTTAAGTCAAAAATGACAGAAGAAATGATTCAAAGATCAAGACGAGCTACCGAAAATTTAAAAGAATCATTGCCAGCTTTTTTAGCACTAGCAATACTTTCTATTAGTCTTGGTGTACAAGCCAACGTTGAGACTGCATTTTATTGGCTTATTTTGAGAGTTATTTTTGCAGCAATTTATATTTCAGGCTTCAACTTAAAACCTAAAAATGCATCAGGACGTCAAGCTCAGCCCTTAAGAAGCTTTGTTTGGGCTTTATCTATCGTTGCCTTATTTAACATGGGCTTCAACTTTATTTGATAAAATATTTACTTTATGAAAATAACTAAACCCTTTATATATATATTTACATTACCATTTTTTCTAGGTTTGCTAGCTGCCTCTTCCATTGATGAAGCTACTGTTCATTCAGAGAAAATTATTTTAGGCTCGGGTTGTTTCTGGGGAGCTGAAAAGGGTTATGAATCTTTGCCTGGTGTAATCGATGCAGTTTCTGGTTATGCCGATGGAAAAGGAGTTCGAGCCACTTATAGGGAAATTACTAAACTTAAACATAAGTTTAATAATAATAATCATGCTGAAGTAGTTGAAGTTACTTATAACAAAAATATTATTTCTACCGAAGAACTGCTAATGCATTATTTTGAATCTCATGATCCGACTCAGGTAAATCGACAAGGAAACGACATTGGCACTCAGTACAGATCTATTATTTTATTTTCAACAGAAGAACAAAAAAAAATCATTGATCAAGTTTTTCAGAGCTTTCAGTTGCTCTTATCAGAAGCTGGTTATGGTTCAATTGCTACTTTAGTTAAACCGATTAAGAAGTTTCACAAAGCAGAAAAATATCATCAGGACTACATAACAAAGAATCCCAATGGTTATTGTCCAGATCACTCGACCGGAGTTAAATTCGCCAAAAGAAACGAAGCGCCGAAAACTAATAATTCTCAGCTACTTATTGGAAAGTATGTAGTAGTTATAGAGGCAGAAAGTTACTGCCCATATTGTGAAAAATTCAGAGCTGATGTTGTAAAAAACTATTTCGGTGATATTCCACTAGTGTTCAGACTAGCAACTCAGCTTCAGGGATTAAAGATTAAATCGCCAACCTGGGCTACCCCAACTATTCTATTTTTAGAAAACGGCGAAGAAGCTTTTGGTTTTCAAGGCTATCTTAGCCCTAAAGATTTTTATAAAGCTCTTGGCTACTTTAAACTTGGAGATTCAGAAGCCTATAAAGTTGCTTTCCAGCAGGGAACAGATGCGAGATTTTGCAAGGAATATGAAATTTTTAAAAATACTCCTGATGGAGTATTTATTGATAAATTAAGTGGGGCTCCATTATTTGATACCAAAGATAGATTCAACTCATCCACAGGATGGCTTTCATTCACAGCGCCAATTGAGGGCTCAGTTTATACTAAGCCAGACAATAGCTATGGAATGCGAAGAACAGAAATACGATCGGTCACCTCTGATATTCATCTAGGACACGTTTTTCCAGATGGGCCAAATGGTATGCCAAGATATTGCATCAATGCTACTGTGCTTGAGTTTAAATCTCGTGAGAAACCAAGCTAGATTACTTAATCATTGCAAAAGCGTAAAGAGGCGTTACAATACAATTATCGTGATTTGATCCTATTGCCGCGATTATAAAGAAAGAGCTAAAACGGAAATTATTCCCAGGATTTAACTAACAAACTAGACGTTGTGCTACTAGCAACAACTGCTTAGTTAATTTTGAGGTATTTGATTATGAAACGACAATTAATAGAAAGATTAGATAAGGGTCCCGTAATTTGTGCAGAGGGCTTTTTATTTGAGGTAGAAAAAAGGGGCTACTTAGCTTCTGGTGAGTTTGTTCCAATGGTTGCATTGGAGCACCCCGCAGCTCTTGAAAATCTTCACAAAGATTTTCAACATGCAGGATCGGACATTGTTCAAGCTTTTACTTATAACGGCCACAGGGAAAAAATGAGGGTTATTGGTAAAGAAGATTTATTGGAGCCTCTTAACAGAGCAGCATTAAAGATAGCAAAGAAAGTTGCCGATACTCCCATTGATGGTGGTGAGCCAAATTTAATGTCTGGCAATATTTCAAATTCAAATATTTGGGAGCAAGGAGATAAGGAGTCTCAACGTGAAGTAGAGAGCATGTTTAATGAAATGGTTGGATGGGCTGTAGATGAGGGAGCCGATCTAATTATGGGCGAGACTTTTTATTACGCTGAGGAAGCATATAAGGCCCTTGAAATCATTCAAAAATCAGGATTGCCTGCAGTTATTAACATAGCCCCAATGGGAGAAAATATTATGCGAGATGGTGTCTCAATAGTAGATACTTGCAAAGAGCTCGAGCAAAGAGGCGCAGATGTTGTAGGAATGAACTGCTTTAGGGGGCCTGCAACCATGCTGCCTTATTTGAAGGAAATCAGAGAAGCTATAGATTGTCATATGGCCGCATTACCGCTTCCATTCAGAACAACTGAAGAGCATCCTACATTTTTTAATTTACCTGATCATAACGGCTGCACTTGTCATGCGCCCCATGGAAGGACATTTCCAACAGCCTTAGATCCTCTTTATTGTAATAGATATGAAATGCGCGCCTTCTTTGAAGAAGTGAATAAGATAGGAATAAAATTGCTTGGCGTTTGTTGTGGCGCAACACCTATGCATCAAAGAGAAGTAGCCGAAGCAGTTGGATTGACCGTTCCAGCAAGTAAATACAGAGAAAAAATGGAAAATCATTTTATGTACGGCACTAACGAAAGAACTGCAAAACATATGCAAGACTATGGAGATAGCGCTTAGCGATTAGACAAAAAAATGTGCTAAAAAACTAAAATCATATTAACCTATGATTTTTGTAGGTAATATTTTGACTGAGCTGACTGTAAATGAAGTTTACGCAATTGGAGCGCCAATTGTGTTGATAATGATTTTTGTCGAACTGTTAATTTCTAATTGGCAAAATAAGAAATACTATAATCAGGAAGATACTCTTTGCACCATTGGGCTGCTTACAGGCAACATCATTGTTGCGTTTTCCATAAAAGGTTTGATTTTAGCGTTTCACTTCTATTTATATCAATTCAAGGTTTTGGAGCTCGCTAGTATTTTGCCTTTGTGGGCAATGTGGGCTCTAACATTTATTATGATTGATTTTGTATTCTACATTTACCATCGAATGTCTCATAGGGTCAGATTCCTTTGGGCCATACATTTAAGCCATCATTCAAGCGAAGAAATGAACTTTGCAGTTTCATTTAGACAGGCGTGGTTTGGCCCTATTTCTAAAATACCATTTTTTATAACCCTTCCTTTGCTTGGATTTGATCCAACAATTGTTGCGGTAGCGGGAGTTATCAGTACTTTATGGGGGATAGTTGGCCACACACAAATTGTTGGAAAACTCGGTCCCCTTGAATGGATTTTTAACACTCCATCGCATCATAGAGTTCATCATGGCTCTAACCAAAAATACATAGATAAAAATTATGGAAACTTATTAATAGTTTGGGACAGAATATTTGGAACATTTGAGCCGGAAGATGAGCCTGTGAAGTTTGGCTTGGTGAATAACGTTGAAACCTTTAACCCAACAAAGATTACTTTTATGGCATGGTCATCGATGCTTGATGATATTAAAAGCAAGACTAATTTTAGTGAGATGCTAAGTGCAATTTTCGGGCCACCAAACACTCATATAAAAAATAAAGGCTAGGCCATAGACTTAAAAATTTTTTGACTTCTAATGTTGAAGGATTATATTTTAATCAATTGATTTTTTAAAAATTAGCTTAAGGGCGAGGAGAGTTCAGTAAAATGGAAACGAAAATTCCACCCCCATTGGTGACTTTGATTTTTGGCTTATCAATTTATTTCTCTAGAGAGTTATTTCCAACAATTGAGATCAAATATTCTTTTTATGTTGGAATATTTTTACTTTTGCTGGGTTTTTTAATTTTAATATCTGCTGTCCGATTATTTAGAATAGATCAGACAACTGTAAACCCTTTAAGCCCTAAGCAAGCAACAAAGCTAGTCACTGAAGGAATTTTTAAATTCTCCCGGAATCCAATGTATCTGGGAATGGCATGCGTATTAGCTTCATTGGCTATGTTTTTCAATATCATAGGTGGAATTGTTTTTATTGCATTATTTTGTGCATACATAACAAAGTTTCAAATTGTTCCTGAAGAAAAAGCAATGTTAGATTTATTTTCTGAAGACTTTGATCAATACAAGCAAACAACTAGAAGATGGATTTAGCATTACTTAGATATTTTGAATAGTCCAACATATAAAGTGCTCACCAAAGACGAATGGAGGCAGGCTCAGACTTCAGGTTTAATAATTACAGACCTTGACCGAAAAGATGGTTTCATCCATCTTTCTACAGCAACTCAGCTCAATGCAACCCTGTCTTTATATTTTTACAAAGAGAAATCAGTAGTTCTTCTTGAACTGGATTTTTTAAAGACGAATGAACAAATCAAATTTGAGACACCCACTCCGCCTGGAAAAAGAATAGGTTCATTTCCTCATTATTATGGTGAATTAAGTACAAACACCATTTCTAGGACCTGGGATTTAAAACGCAGCGCTTTCGAGCTTCCACTTGAGGTGATGCTTCAAGCAGAACATGTATCAAGTTCTTAATGTATTGCTGTAGAATAAAATTCTTTTATAAACACTAAAATTCAATTACAAATAAATGAAAACGCTTAAAGAAGAGGCTAGGTTTAATTGTTCTGCTCATGAGCTTTGGGTGATTCTGTCTGATGTTGGAAGATGCGACTGGGTTCCGACAATTGATAAGATTGCGTTAGAGGGTGATTTAAGGCATTTTGAAATGACTGGGATGGGGCAGATTACAGAAAAGATATTAAAGCAAGACAATGCATCTATGACTCTCCAGTATTCTGCAATCAAGACCCCTGCGCCGATCGAACATCATCTAGCAACCATGCAAATAGTGTCTCTAAATGAACATGAGTGTTTGCTAAATTGGACGACTGAAATTTCTCCAGACATTTTTGCTGAAGGTATTCAACAAGGAATGCTAATATCAATTGAAGGAATTAAGACAGTTATTTAAACATGATCTGTAATCTTTGCAGATCTAATGCTGCCGCAAGCTTTGAAACTACTGATAATAAGATTTATTGGAGCTGTACTTTTTGTGGATGTAAGTATTTAGATAAATCTTTTTTCATCGATCTGCAGGAAGAAGAAAAAAGATACTTAGAGCATAATAATGATGTAAAAGATAAGGAATACAGAAAATTTTTATCAAAACTTTCTCATCCTCTTAAAGAAAAAATACACCATGGCTGTGATGGATTAGACTTTGGTTGTGGAACCGGACCAGCGCTAGCAGATATGTTAATCGAAGAAGGCTTTAAGGTTTCGCTATATGATCCATTTTTTTATCCTGAAAAGGATGTGCTTTCAAAGCAATACGATTTTATTACCTGCACAGAAACCGCAGAGCACTTCCATGATCCATTTAAAGAGTTCAACACCCTAAATGATCTTCTGAAACCAGGGGGTTGGCTGGGCGTTATGACTTGTTTCTTGACTTCAGATGAGATGTTTGAGAATTGGTACTATCGAAGAGATCCTACACACGTGACTTTTTATTGTGAAAAAACTTTTCAAGTGATAGCCTCTCAAAGGAACTGGAAATGCGAAATCAAATCGAAAGACGTCGTATTTATGCAAAAAAATCATGATTAAAGCACCAAACTCATTTATTCAGCGTTTAAAATTTATTGGGCCAAGCATTATTGTTACTGGAAGCGTTGTTGGGAGTGGATCAATAGCTTTATCACCTTTGTTAGGAGCCGCCACAGGTTTTTCTTTGTTGTGGTGGCTTTTACTTAGTCTTTGGAGCAAACCACTTATTCAAGCTGAAATTAGTCGCTATGTAATAGCGACAAAGCAGACTTTCCTCGAATCTTTCTCAGATATGCCTGGGCCAAAAACAAACCTTAGAGGTAAAAAAGCCTCTTGGTTGGTTTGGTTTATGTTCATTGGTGTAGTCCCTTCTATTGCAGGCATGGGAGGTCTTGCGGGAGCTGTAGCAGAAGCAGGGCACTTGATGATTCCAATACTTAGCACGGAAATATGGGTAGTAACTGCATGTTTTATTACTTGGTTCATCTTATATCTTGGAACTTATCAAACACTGGAAAAAGTTTTACTTGCAATGGTTTCCTTCTTTTCAGCTGTCACTTTAGTTATTGCCATTTCAATGCAATCAACCCCTTATGCACTCTCAAGTTTGCAAATCTTAGAAGGTTTTACCTTTTCATTTCCATTTGAGCATGCAGCCTTAGCACTTGCAGTTTTTGGCTTTACAGGTATTAGTTATGGAGAAATCATGGCCTACACTTATTGGTGCCTAGAAAAAGGTTATGCCAAACATGACGGTGATCAACATGAAGTAAAAGCTTGGATTAAAGTAATGCAAACTGATGTATGGGCAACAGTCGTCTTTGTAACCATTGGCACGTTACCATTTTTTCTTTTAGGCGCAGCCATTCTTCATCCTCTCGGCTTATATCCACCTCCTGATGGCGACATCATTCAAACCCTGTTGAATATTTTTACAACAATTTTAGGCACTTGGGCAAAATGGTTTTTTATCCCACTTGCTTTTTTTGTACTCTTTTCAACTTTGCTATCGGGAACCGCTGCTTTTACAAGAACAATTTCGGATTATTTAATTTCTATGGGGCTGGTTGCTGAACAAGAAAATACTCGGACTAATTTAATAAACATTATTGCTTTTGTTATCCCTCTCTTCTCTTCAGTAGCTTACTTTTTATTACCAAATCCAATTACACTTTTATTGATTGCAGGAATATGGGCTGCACTAGGACTTCCAATTATAAATATAGGCGCGCTATATCTTACAAATAAATTAGCAAAAGAATTACAGCCTAAAACAACTACAAAAATAATTCTTTGGACCACTCTGATTCTTCAGGTTTCTATGGCCAGTTTGATTGTATTTACTCAAATGGTTGGCTTAAATTAACATTAAATTTTTAAAAGCTCTCTAAATATCATAGAATGCACGACTAATTAACAGAGACCAGTATGAATAAATCAAGCATAAGAAGATCATATATCCATCCAGAAGGCTGGAGGTTTGCTGCGATTTTTTTTTCAGCCTCTATTCTTTTGCTTCTGTTTTCAAAGATCCTTGCCACAATTGGATTTATCTTCACGGCTTTTGTAATTTGGTTTTTTAGAGATCCAAAAAGAAGCACACCCCAAGACTCAAATTTAGTGATTAGCTCGGCAGATGGAAAAGTATGTTTGATAGATGAAGCATTTCCGCCAGAAGAGGCTCCAATAGAGCAAAAAAAAATGAAACGGATTTGTGTATTTATGAATGTATTGAATGTACATGTGAACCGCAGTCCAATAGCGGGAAAGGTAGAGCACATTATTTATAAAGAAGGCCAATTCCTTAATGCGAGTTTAGATAAAGCTAGCGATAAAAATGAACGAAGCAGTCTAGTCTTAAGTTCTGAAACTGGAACTAAAATTGTTGTTGTGCAAATTGCAGGCTTAATAGCTAGAAGAATATTAAGTTTTATCTCATCAAATGATCAACTTAGTCAGGGCGAAAGGTTTGGATTAATAAGATTTGGCTCAAGAGTTGATATTTACATGCCATTAGATGCAGTTGAACAATGTCAAGTTGGTGAAAAGGTTATTGCAGGAGAATCAATCTTAGCAACCTTGAAATAAATAATGAAAAAACTAGATTTTAAAGTTCTTCTTCCAAATGTAATTACTTTATCAGGTCTTAGCTTTGGTTTGAGCTCAATAAGATTTGCTCTTGAAGCAGAGTTTAATCTAGCCATTGTGTGTATTTTATTTGCTGGGGTATGTGATGTATTGGATGGCATGTTAGCCAGACATCTTCAGAGTGAATCTGATCTTGGCGCTCAGTTAGATTCATTGTCAGATTTTTTGAGCTTTGGAGTTGCGCCTGGTTTGCTGATTTACATGTCCATTTTCAATCAAGATAGCAGCATAGGAGCATTTGCTGCCTTAGCTTTTATCATTTTTTCTTGCTTAAGACTCGCTTTATATAACGTGAGACTTGAAGAATCTAAAGCTATGGATGGAGTCCAAGAATATTTTTTTAGCGGCATTCCCACTCCAGTGGGAGCAATTTTAATCATGCTTCCATTGACTCATTCTTTCATGGGCTATGACTGGGCTTACGGAAATCTTAACTTTGTAGCTGGATATATTATTCTGATTAGTGGCTTATTGGTTAGCAGAATACCAACTTTTTCAATAAAGAGAAAACGACTATTTGTTCAGTCAAAACTTGGGTTTTTAATTTTGTTTTCTCTTATTGCTTTGAGCATGATTAACTTTCTTTGGATCACCATTAATATTTTTGCCTTAATCTATATGCTCACCATCCCATTTTCTATACTGGCCTGGCAAAAGGGCTCTAAGTAAAACCCCATTTATTAAAGAGGGCTTCTATAAAAAATTAACTATTTAGTGTATTTGTAATAGTCTTCTGTAGGTATCATTAAATGCGCGTAATCAGTTCCAGCAAACATTACATAGGGCGCCCCACTCATAAAATCAGTAGAAAATTTTTCGATGGTGGTTGGATCTTTTGGCATTAACATTAAATGTGGTCCCGACTCAATCCACTGACCAGGAGTTGAATCTTCTTTATTAAAAACTCCAGCTTTAGTATTGTCTTCTCCCATATCTCCGTTAAGCATCCACATGTAACTATCTCTCTCAAGTTGTGGTTTGACACCTTGCATATATGCCATCATCCATTTCATGCCTTCATCATCATGACAAACTGCCATAGCTTCATGAGGATTTTTCCAGCCTTTCTCTGGATAAGGCCTTGGATTTGCAGATTGGCAAGTCCAGCCATTAGAACCCTCTCTGAGAACTTCTCCACCCGAGCCTATGATTGCAGCATTATCTCCAATAAAAGAGGGGGCGGCACTTGAATAAGCCCATATTTGCCATTTATCTGAAGTATGAGATCCATAAGGCTCATAAGCTGAAAGAGACATTGATATTGAAATTATCAATAAAGAAAATAAGTTGAATTTTTTATACATTTTTGTTTCTCCTGCAAACACACTATAGTTATTAATAGAGATATTTAACCATGAATACGTTACTTAAAATTATTGCATACTTTTGCATTGGTACAACACCCATCCAAATTATCGTTGTTTTATGGGGTATACAAGTTGTGATCTCGTCTGATTACGGAATCTTTTCATTCTCCAACATTGAATTCATCAAAAACTACTTAACATTAGTAATACCAATTGTAGATTGGTTTTATTCATGGTTTTGGAATGCCTGGCTAGATTTTGTTTTTTCATTGCCACTTATCTTGTCTCAGTCACTTAAAGCTATTTTTAGTACATGGCTTGGTTTTTGGATACTCAAAAAAATAAATTAACATTATGAAAAAAACCCTTCTTATTTTTGCGTGCTTCATTTTAGCTTTCATAGCATTGGCTTTTCCTTATATTGATGAACTGCGTGACCAAGGCCTCACAATGGATACAGCATATGGCTATTTCTTTGGTGGACCTGACCATCCTTTTAATCCTAAGGATGCTGTTCCACAGCTCGATTATTCAAAAGAAGGTTCTTGGGCTTCACTCCCTTCTATAGATGACGAGGCTGATTTAATTCCTGAAGGAGAAGAGGGCGCTGATCAACTCAATTCAAAGGCAGACGTATTCTTTGTTCACCCCACTGGATATCTAAAAGGGCATCATTGGACTGACCCCTTAGAGGAAAAGTCAGCAACAAAAGAAAATACTCAATGGATGATGGCAAATCAAGCTAGCGCATACAATGGGTGCTGTAGCATTTATGCGCCTCATTATCGACAAGCTTCAATTTATAGTTATTTTGGTACTGACGAACTCCGAGAGGAGGTCCATGCATTTGTTTATCAAGATGTAAAAAAAGCATTCGAATACTTTATTAAAAACTTGAGTAATGGGAGGCCCTTTATTATTGCAAGTCACAGTCAAGGCACACACCATTCTATAAGGTTGCTAGCAGAAGAAATCGATGGAACGGATTTATACACAAGGATGATAGGAGCTTATATTATTGGTGGCACAATCTCTAAGGATAGAATGAATGAAATGAGTGATATTTCTATTTGTGATAACCCAACACAATTAGGATGCCTTGTTCATTGGGATACATACAATGAGAACTATCTAAATAAGGAAATGCCAATTTATAAAAATAATATTTGTGTTAATCCTATTACTTGGAGAAATGAAGGGACCCTATCTGACTTCTCTGATGCCAAGGGCGCCGTTTATGTTTCAGGTGAATTTGCATTGGATTTCATTGGTGATGATGGTCCAAAAGGACAAATTTTTGGTCCTTTAGAAGCCCCGCTTAAAGAATATGTTCAAGCTCAATGTAAAAATGGATTGCTTTTTACATCTGATCAAACGGGGACTAAATTTCAGGCTTTTGGAGGTTCCGAAGGAAATTATCATGGTTTAGATTACGCTCTTTTTTATATGGATATTCGAGAGAATGCTAAACTTAAAGTTAAGACCTACCTAGACAACTTTTCTCAATAATACAAACTATACATATGTCAGCATATTTATCTTTATTAGGCGCAATTGTTTTTGAGGTTGCTGGAACTTTAATGCTTCCGCTCACAAAGGAATTCTCTGAAAAGCTACCTACCGTAATTATGAGCGTCTGTTATTTTGCCTCATTCTATTTCTTAACTCTTGCCATAAGGGCCATACCGTTAGCGGTTGTTTATGCGTGTTGGAGTGGTTTAGGCGTTTTATCGATAGCAATTTTATCTTACTTTATTTATGGACAGGGATTGAGTTGGCAAGCCATTCTTGGATTATTCTTAATAGTAAACGGAGTAATTCTTGTTAATATATATTCAGTCCAATAATGCATCACCAATAATCACATGACAGATTCAATTGCCACGCTATCTCAAGAAAATGATATTTCTATAATTACACTTGATGATGGCAAAGCAAATGCTTTTTCATATGACATGCTCACTCAAGTTAACACACTCCTTGCCAAGGTCCCAAGAGATTCTGGCGCACTTGTAATCACCGGCAGAGATGGTTTATTTTCAGGGGGATTTGATTTAAAAACATTGGCAACCGGAGACATGGAGAAGATTAGCAAGATGGTGCAATTAGGCTACCACCTTCTTTTAGAGCTTTATTCTTTTGACCGGCCAATTGTTGCTGCAGTTTCTGGACATTCAATTGCACTAGGCCTCTTTGTGACTTGTTCAGCAGACTACAGAATTGCCATAGATGATAAATATGTATGCCAAGCAAATGAAGTTCGAAACAACATGGACATTCCCATGCAAATTATGGAAATCCTCAAAGCGAGAGTGAATAAAAACTATTTCTATCCTGCTGTTTTTCATTCAGATGCTTACTCTGTTCAAGATTCTATCGCAGTTGGTTTTATTGATGAGGTTGTGCCTAAAGCAGAATTTATGGATAGGGTAATGGAGAAAGCAAAAGAGTTAGCGACGCTGCCCCATCCTTTTTATGCAAAAACCAAAGAATCTGCACAAGCTGATATTAGGCAGAAAATATCAGATGGGATTAAGAAATATGAAAAGTTATTAGACCTAAAATAGAAGTAGATACTAAAAGCATATAGACTAATCACCATGAGCAAATACAAAATCTTTATCCCAGAGCATTTACGCGCATATAGGCCAAGACCTCTTAGATGGATAGGGAAATTTTTAATGAAGATTACTGGTTGGAAAACTACGGGTCATCTCCCCAAAGATGAGCGCGTGGTATTGATAGCTGGTCCGCATACCTCAAATTGGGATTTTGTTTTAGCAATGTCTCTTATCTTAAGCCTCGATGTTCATATTCATTGGGTTGGAAAACATTCTATTTTTAAAAAAGGCTTCCGCAGGCTGCTAAGAAAAATGGGAGGAATTCCAGTCAATCGAGCAAACCCAGAAGCACTGAAGAATGAAATTTATAATGTGACTGAGAAATACAAAGGCTTTATAATTGCCATTGCACCAGAGGGCACGAGAAAGAAAGTGGAAAGACTTAAATCAGGCTTTTTGCGAATTGCTAATGAAACGAACAGTAGAATCATGATGGCTGGAATCGATTTTTCCAATAAGACAATTGAATTAGGTGATTTTTTTAGTCCTTCTGGTGATGTAGATCAAGACTTAAAATTTATCACAGAGTACTTTTCTAACTTTGCAGGCAAGCGTCCAGAATTGTCATAACCTCTAAAAATTTTCTATTGGAGTAAGAAATGTTAAAAAAAATATTCCTTTCACTCTTTATTATTCTTATTGCTTTGTTATCAATAGCTTTATACAGAACATTTACTCATTTAGCCTATGATGTAGACAAAATTGAGGGCGAGATTATTTCAATCGATGAAGTTAAGGCAAGTCAAAACTTAGCTGCATCGATTAGATTTAAGACAATTTCTTATCAAGATAAAGAAAAGTTCCCTGACGAGGAGTTTAATAATTTTATAAAATGGGCTGCATCAACATACCCAGAGTTTCATCATGTCATGGAGATAGATCAGCTTGAACACTCGTTACTTTTTAAATGGCAAGGCAGTGATTCAACGTTGGCTCCAATTTTATTTGAAGGTCATCATGATGTCGTACCTATCATCCCTGGTACTGAAAATCTTTGGCGAGAAAATCCATTTGCTGGCGTAATCTCTAATAACAGAATCTGGGGCCGAGGGACACTTGATGATAAAAGTGGAGTTATTGGTTTAATGGAGGCCGCAACTTATTTAATTAAGCAAAACTTAAAACCTAAGAGAACAGTATATTTTAGTTTTGGTCATGATGAAGAAGTTGGCGGCAGTGGAGCAGCTTTGATTACTGCAAAATTAAAAGAGGAGGGCGTTCAGCTCCATTGGTCACTTGGCGAAGGTTCTTTTGTAAATAAAGGTTTTTTCCCTGGCATTGATAAATTTGTTGCGCCTATAAATGTTGCTGAAAAAGGGAGTGCTAACCTTATGATTGTTGCAAAGGCGAAAGGAGGACATTCTTCAACACCCCCTCAAAGAACAGCAGTCACAATTCTTGCAGAAGCTCTTGTGAAACTTGAAAAAGAACCATTGCCTGGAAGCCTAGAAGGACTTAGCGCCGCTATGTTTAATGAGGTCAGTAAACATATGCCCTTCGGATACCGTTTTTTATTTGCTAATAGGTGGTTATTTGGAAGAGTCCTGGATTCGCAGCTATCTGCAACACCAGTAATTAATGCCATGATCAGAACAACAACAGCGCCAACCATGTTGAATGGGAGTGTAAAAAGTAATGTCCTGCCAATTGAAGCAACAGCTTTAATTAATTTTAGGCTTCATCCCAGAGATACGACTGAAAGTGTGACTGATCATGTAAGAAGAGTCGTTGGATCAAACGATGTCGAAGTTAGATTTCTGGGGGGCAGGGAAGCATCTGAAATATCCTCTTGGGATTCTCCTGGATTTAAAATAGTTTCTTCCTCCCTAGAAAAGGTTTATGGCGAAATCGTTTCAGTTCCTGGCCTAATGATTGCAGCATCTGATACTAGACACTACTCAACAATTGCAGATAATTCTTTTAGGTTTAATCCGTTTTTTATCGTTCCAGAGGACATGACTGGTATTCACGGAACCAATGAAAGCATAGCGGTTGATAGCTTTATTTCAGGCATCAAAACATATGTTGAAATCATTAGAGAGGGATCTAGCAACTAGGGTATCTTATGGGCGCAACCAGTCTAGCCTTTAAAGTTTATTTAATTCTTGGATTTGAATTAGCAGTTCTTTATGGCAGTGCCTTTTTTATCATCCATCAATGCAAGAAAGCTTTTTACGCAAATTCGACATTTCTAGGTATCGCTTTTGCAGAGGCCATTAATCCCAACAGGCAGACTGATATTTGTATCGTTCAAAACAAAGTCACCACACGAATTTTCTTTTGGCTTCTTTTATTTGCCATTATTTCATTGTGGACGGCTTCGGCTTTCATTATTTTTTCAAGCTCATTAATCCAATTTGTCTTTATGAACCTAAGCGCTATAGGTTACGGATCCCTTATAGGCTTGATCATCATCGATATGGATGAAAACGATGGTATGACTGGTCTCAAAGGCGCAACTTTAACAACAGCTGCAATGTTTATCTTGACCTCTGTTAGTGGAATAAATTTTGCAAATCTAATCTTTGTCTCAATAGTTATTTTTTTAATTTTTATATTAATATTTTGGGAGCTTATTGCACTTATTAGGGGCATATCAAGAGCAGCTCAAAAGATCAAAGCAGTAATAGGAATTGTTATCTTTTCCATGGCATTACTCGTTTCCATTGATATGGTTAATGTAAGTTCTGATCAAGGTTTGAATGATTGGAACACAGCAATTGATCTTGCCTTTAGCATCTACATAGACATAATTAATCTTATTTTACGTTTCATAGATGCAATGGGCTAACATTTTTGAAAAATGAATTCTCAATATAAACTACACACCTTTTCTGATGGAACTAATAATGAAGTTCAACTGAAGTCAATCTACGACCTAAATCAGGCAAATACTCCTCAGGTTGGGCCGCTGGAGTCTATCAACCACTTAAAAAAATTAATAGAGCTCAGCGCATACAATTTGTTAGTACAAGATGACGATGAGATTGTTGGATTTATAATTTGCATGAGAGAGGGCTCGGCTTATGGATCCGAAAATTATAAATTCTTTACTAAGAGACTTAAGAAATTTTTATATGTGGATAGAGTTGCAATTGATGAGAGACATAGGAGAGCAGGTTTAGGACAGGCTATATATGAAGACATATTCGCTCAAGCCAGTGAAGATAATTTGCCTATAGCATTAGAAGTGAATACCGAGCCTATTAACCAGCCTTCATTAAATTTTCATGAAAAGATGGGCTTCGATAAGGTTGGCAGCATGGACTTTGAAGACCATAGTGTTGCCTACTTTATCAAGTAATCATATGAAAAATATATTCTATTTATTCTTTTTTATTCTTTTTATAGCTGGTTGCAACAAAGCACCTCAGCCTCCAATAAAGTTAAAAGATTTTAGTAGTGATATTTCTGTCAAAAAATTAGGCCAAAGATTAATTGATCTTCCCCAGGGTTTGAATTCATTAGAACCAAGCTCAGAGGAGGCACAGGAGATTTTTATAGCTGTGCATGGCGGCAGGAGTGAGGGTTATGAGTGGATTTATCCTATTAAAACAATTGATACCAAGCAGAAACACATGTTTTTTTATCGCTGGCCTGATAATGGATGCTTTCAAGAATCAGCAGAAAAATTAGAAAATGAGATTAAAGATATTTTGAATCAAGATAAATCCATCACAAAAATTTCATTAATCGGCCATAGTTATGGCGGAATACTGGTTTCTCATGTTTTAAAACATTGGAAAATAAGTACTCCTATGGAGGCTCATGTTGTAGCCTCACCTTTGTTAGGTACGTCGATGTTAAACAGTATTTGCGGTTATGAACCCATTAACAAGATTTCAAATAACACAGCTTTATTTGAATGGAGAACACAACATCAGCTTGATAACGCATACAAAAACTTATCAGAAGATCCTCAAGAGATAAATATTCAGGGCAGTCAAGTAACCATTCTTCCAGATACTTATAAAGGGAATCGATTAGGACATAATTGGTCTATAAGCTGGGTTGCAGATGAGGTCTTTTAACATCTTAACTTCTATTTAATAACTTAGAGGCTTCAGTTAAACTAACTTTTTTAATACAAGGATCATCATGCCGCTCCCAAAGATTTTACAAAATGATTTATCAATCCCAGTGATTGGCTCACCCCTTTTTCTAGTTTCAGGACCAGAATTAGTCATTGCTCAATGTAAGGCAGGAATTGTTGGTTCGTTCCCAGCATTAAATGCACGACCTCAGCATGTGCTTGAAGAGTGGTTTATTAGAATCAAAGAAGAATTAGCACAAGCAAAAGCTGAAAATCCAGATCTGCCGATTGCCCCTTATGCAGTTAATCAAATTTGTCATGCATCCAATGATAGATTGATGGGTGACATGGAGTTATGTGTAAAACATGAGGCTCCAATTATCATCACTTCGCTTAGGCCGCCTGAAGAAATTGTTACAGCTGCGCATTCATATGGCGGCCTTGTTTATCACGATGTTATTAGTGTTAGACATGCAAAGAAAGCTGCTGAACAAGGAGTCGATGGATTGATTTTAGTTTGTGCTGGAGCTGGCGGTCATGCTGGAACACTATCACCTTTTGCTTTGGTCAGAGAGGTAAGAGAATTCTTTGATGGAACCATTATTCTTTCTGGCTCAATAAGTTCCGGCAGCGCAGTTGCCTCGAGCTTAGCTCTAGGCGCTGATCTTGCATATTTAGGAACTAGGTTTATTGCTACTGAAGAAGCCAATGCAGAAGAAGAATATAAAGACATGCTTATTGAAAGCGTTGCTGACGACATTGTATATTCCTCTTTATTTACTGGTGTTCACGGTAACTACTTAAAAGGCTCGGTTGAGAATGCTGGTTTAGATCCTAACAATCTCCCAGAAGCAAATAAATCATCAATGAATTTTGGATCTGGGGGCAATACTGATGCAAAAGCATGGAAGGATATATGGGGGTCAGGTCAGGGCATTGGCTCAATTAAAGACTCGCCATCTGTTCAAACTTTAGTAAACCAACTAACCGAAGAATTTAAAGAGGCCGTCGAAGATTTAAATCAAAAATCTACTTATTAGATTACAAAAGATTTAGTCAAGTAGAGGTCATGTTATTAATTTGCAATTATAAATCTCCGTCTTTCCTGTGCTCACTTCGATCAACTTCAAATTTCTCTCCATATCTTGCCTCAAGCTTATCTTGATTTTCTTTGATTACTTCATAAGGATCAAGTTTTAATGCCATACAGGCTGTAGCCCAGTACCACATAATGTCCCCAAGCTCTCTTTTCATATGAAAAATATTATCCTCTGAAGCCGGTTTTCCCTGCAGGAACATTTTCTTTACTATTTCTACAAACTCGCCTGTTTCGCTTCCCAATCCAAGCGCTGCTGTGAAAAGTCTTGCAGATTCTATTGAAGATGAGGAATCAATTTCCTTCATGCGAGCATCTAAACTTCCTTGATCCAAGCTTGGCTCACTTGTTACTTTGGTAACAAAGTCCCCATAGCTGTTTAAAAAATTTCTTGCATCTTCACCCATAATATTTTCCTTTAGTTACTTATCATAAATTATCTATTGCTACCGCTTCAAAAGGCACTGCATCGGACACAATCTCTTTGAAAGGGAAGCCATCAGTTGCTAGATCAGCATCAACCACTTCTTTTTTTATTAAATCCATCCCACATATATTATTAAACTCTTGGAGGGTTCGAGCATAACCTAAGCCAAAATTACCCTCTATTTGACCATGAATAAGGTCTGCTAAACGCTTTTTACTTTTTTTATCCAGCGTGTTCCATTTTATGATTCTATCTTTCTCATCAACAGGGTCCCAGTGGAGCTTTCTTGTTAATTTCTCTACATCAGTATATTGGTGGAAGAGAGGGACTCTTGGAATGTGCGCAACATCCCATCCGCGTGTAAAAAGCCTCAAAGCAAGATTGAGCTCTTCACCATGAAAATAAAATTCTGGATCATACGGAATTTCATGAACAAAATTACCTTTGGTGAAAATAAATCCACCAGCTACTAGCAAGCCTTTTGATGGATTCTTTGTTCCAGTGGGGAAGGCTTTTTGCATAGAGTAGTGACCGTCATCAAAAAGTTTATTTTCTCGGAAAGTAAGACCCAAAGTATCTTTGTAAGAGGTATTCAGATCAAAGCTAGTTAGATCTTTATTTGGTTTAAATCCTCTAGGATAACCAGTAATAACAACATTACTTTTTAAGCTATTTTCTATCCATGAGTGATAATTTATTAGAATGCGATCCCAATTCTTTGCAAAAATAGTATGAGAATCAATTTGAAGATAATATTCTTCATCTCTAAAAAATTTTTGAACCCTTGCTCTTGCCCAGCAAGGCCCTTTTGCTATTACAGGATGCAATAGCTCATACTCAATTTGATCTTTAAAATTAATAGTTGGAAGATCTATACCAACTTCAGCTTGCTCGCATACGCCGAATCTTATATTGTCTTTAGACTCCGCGTTTTCGACTGCACTGCAAAGTGTCTCAAGCAGTAATGGATCCTGATACGATGCTACTGAAATAAAGATACTCATTTAAAATATACGTTTTACTAAGTTCTAGCATACAATTATTTTTATATATGAATACTCAATTTCCAAAAAAAATTGCTGATAACGTCAATATGTACTCCGGTGACCCAATTCTTTATGTTGTGAATGATTTTGTTAGTGAGTCGGAGTGTGCTGAATTCATCGCAGCATCTAATGAGGCACTTCAAGGATCTGCTGAAGTAAGTCGAGACCAGCAAATTACTCTTGAAGGTAGAACGAGTGAAAATTATTGGATACAGCATGATGCAAATGAAGTTATTCATGAAGTCAGCAAAAGACTATCAATTTTAACGCAGATTCCTATTCGTAATGCTGAGCAATTTGAACTTGTTTTTTACAAACAAGGTACTCAATATAGACCCCGTTTTGATTCCTTTGATTATGAAACTGAAGATGGTAAAAAAAAATGGGAGCCTGGTGGCCAGCGAATGATTACTGTAATGGTGTTCCTTAATGATGTTCAAGCGGGGGGTGAAACACATTTTCCTGAGCTTGGAGTTACTATTACACCAAAGAAAGGCGATGTTGTGATTTTTCATAACACTCTTACTGAGGTTCCCCCGCCATCACATCCAAGAACTCATCCTAAATCAATTCATGCTGGAATGCCCGTTATAAAGGGTGAGAAGTGGATGGTGAATTTGCGGTTTAGAGAAAATCTACGCTACTAGTTACTTCAATTTCAAAGAATTCTGGCTAGTTACAATATTATATAAGTGATCCTGTGCCTCAGGTTTTAACTGCGCAACGCCGACTGCCAAAACATCAATGATTGCCATGTAAGCCAGCCTAGAGGTTAATGGCCTTGTTAAGCGTGCATTTTCACCGACATCAATATCTAAAGAAATATCACATATCCTAGAGAGAGGCGTACCAGATGGCATTAATCCAATCACAATAACTCCTGAGTTTTTAACAGTTTTAATACTTTCTACTAAAGCAGCGGTATTTCCTGATTGTGAGATTGCCACAACCACATCTCTTTTATTCAGTGAATTTGCTGACATAAATTGTATATGAGGATCAGAAATGCAAGATGAAGGTATTTTAAGTCGAAAAAATTTATGTTGGGCATCCATGGCTATAGGTACCGAACCGCCAAATGCATAAAACTCAACCCTTTTAGCATTAGCTAAAGTTTCAATGGCTTCTTCAAGATATCCTTGATCAAGCTGAGACCTAACATTCAAAATCTCGCTGATGGTACTATCAAAGACTTTTTCTGTCAGCTCCTGAATGGTATCCTCACTATCAATTTCATATGAATTAAAATAGTCATCTGCAGCAAGTTGCTGCGCAAGAGTTAGCTTAAATTTTTGGAAGCCATCAAAATTTACTGCTTTGCAAAACCTTATTAAGGTAGGCTCACTCACACCTATTTCACTGGAGGCCTGGGCAGTGGTTAGCTCAATAATGGCGCTTGGCTTATTTAATATAAATTCAGCAACCTTAACTTCAGATTTTCTCAACTTAGGCAGTGCTATTTTAATTTCTCTTAATAATTTAGTTTGCATAAAGGTTAGAATAGGCTTCTTAGATTAAAAAATGAACCCCTAATGGACGTTTCTCATATATTAGAAAATTTAAATGATCCGCAACGAGAAGCGGTGACTTCCGAAGATAAAAGTCTTTTAGTTTTAGCTGGGGCAGGTTCGGGCAAGACCAGGGTGTTGGTTCATAGAATTGCGTGGAATGTTGAGGCCATGGGTCTCAATCCTTCATCTATCATGGCAGTAACTTTTACCAATAAAGCTGCCCAAGAAATGCAATCAAGAATTCAAGAGCTGCTTCAATCTCCCGCAGGTGATATGTGGTGCGGTACATTTCATGGTCTGGCACATAGAACACTCAAACGATTTCATAAAGAAGCAGGACTTGTTTCTGGTTTTACTATCTTAGACAGCGATGATCAGCTCCGCATTATAAAACGCCTAGTTAAAGAAGCGGGTCTTGATGATGGTGCTTGGCCACCCAAACAAATGCAGTGGCAAATCAATAGCTGGAAAGATGAAGGTATTCGGGCTGATAAAGTAAATGACAATGGAGACTTTTATGCTCAGACAGTTAAAGGAATATATAAGCATTATGAAGAGGCTTGTCTGACTGATAGTTTGGTAGATTTTGCTGAGTTATTGCTTAAAGCATATGAGTTAGTCAAAACCAATAAAACTGTGAAGGAATTTTTTCACAATAGATTTAAAGCTGTTTTAGTTGACGAGTTTCAAGATACTAACACCATTCAATATAATTGGTTAAAAGAGGTGGCTTCGGATGCTTCTACCATTACTGCTGTTGGAGACGATGATCAATCCATTTATGGTTGGCGAGGAGCCAAGGTAGAAAATATTGCATCTTTTGAAGCAAGTTTTGAAAAAGCCAAAATCATTCGCTTAGAACAAAATTATCGCTCAACCAGTGTAATTCTGAGTGCCGCTAATGCGTTAATCGATAATAATCAGGATCGTTTAGGAAAAAATCTATGGACTGATTCGCTTGAAGGCGAGCCTATAACACTTTATCAAGCATATAACGAACAGGACGAGGCAAGATTTATTGCTGGAACCATTAAGAATTGGATGGACAGCGGTGAGCTTTATCAAGATGTTGGGATTGTGTATCGATCTAATGCTCAATCAAGAGCCTTGGAAGAGGCGTTGTTAAGAATTAATATCCCTTATCGAATTTATGGTGGCCTCAGGTTCTATGAGCGCATGGAAATTAAGAATGCCATGAGCTATTTAAAAGTTGTATTCAATCCGCATGATAATCCAGCATTCGAGCGTTCTATTGCCAATCCAACTAGAGGCATTGGGGTGAAGTCACAGGCAAAAATAAGAGATGCAGCTAAAGCCTATAATCTTTCTTATATTAAGGCTGGTGCCAAATTAATTGATGATTGCAAGATGGGCGGAAAGGCCGGTCAAGGCTTAAAAGCCTATCTTGAATTAATTGCCCATTGCATAGAATTGCTTGATACAACTCCTCTATCAGATTTGATGGAGCTCATCATTCAAAAATCAGGCCTCTATCAGTATCACAAAAAAGAAGCTGGCGAGAAGGGTAAAACTAGAATTGAAAACTTAGAAGAGCTTGTAACCTCTGCAAAAAACTTTGAGCAATCTTTTGAGAAGGAAAAATCTCACAAAGAGATTGCAG
The DNA here is from genome assembly GCA_003284215.1 of SAR86 cluster bacterium AG-313-D11. Classification (GTDB taxonomy): domain Bacteria; phylum Pseudomonadota; class Gammaproteobacteria; order Magnimaribacterales; family D2472; genus D2472. The sequence continues at coordinate 34,091 of QBVW01000004.1, forward strand.
AAATTTTCCTGGATACTGTTTCATTAGATGCTGGAGATACTCAAGCTGATGAGTTTCAAGATGCTGTGCAGTTAATGACTTTGCATTCAGCTAAGGGGCTAGAATTTCCATTAGTTTTTATTACTGGCTTGGAAGAGACTCTTTTCCCACATGGTCGATCCATCGAATCTCCATCTCAACTAGAGGAAGAAAGAAGGCTTTGCTATGTTGGTATTACTCGAGCCATGAAAAAACTATATGTAACTCATGCAGAGTCAAGAAGACTGCATGGATCCGATGTATTTAATCCACCTTCAAGATTTTTAAAAGAAATCCCAGCTGTTTTTATTGAGGAGATTAGACCACGTGCCTCTGTGACCACTTCCTATGTTCGTAAACCAAAAAAATCAACCATGGATTTTAAAGATGAAGTGGGCATTGGGTTAGGACAAAAAGTGGTGCACCCTACCTTTGGGCTTGGTGTCGTTTTAAACTATGAGGGATCGGGCGAGTCAGCAAGAGTTCAAATTAATTTTGAAAAAGCTGGCAGTAAGTGGTTGGTACTCGCCTTTGCTAAATTGGAGATGTTGGGATGAAAAATTTATTAATAACTGGTCTGGCTATAAGTTTACTTCTGGCATGTGAACAAGCAGAGCAAGGTTCAGTTGGAGAAGCAAAAGCTCAAAACTACTCATGGTCATTGGTAACGACTTGGCCCAAGAACTATCCTGGTCTGGGCATGGCTCCTGAGCGCTTCAGCAACTTAGTGGAAGAGATGTCGCAGGGTCAGCTAAAGGTAAAAGTTTATGGAGCTGGAGAATTTGTCCCCGCTATGGGTGTATTTGATGCCGTTTCATCGGGTGCAGTTGAAATGGGACATGGCGGTGCTTATTACTGGAAGGGCAAGGTTCCCGCAGCACAGTTTTTTGCAGGCGTGCCTTTTGGTTTTACAGCTGATGAGATAAATGCATGGGTTAATAGGGGCGGTGGCTTAGAGCTTTGGGAAGAATTATATAAACCTTTTAATATGAAACCCCTGCCAGGAGGTAATACTGGTACACAGATGTTTGGTTGGTTTAATAAAGAAATTAATTCACTTGATGATATCAAGGGTTTAAAAATGCGCTTTCCAGGTTTTGGCGGGGAAGTCTTTAAAAGAGCTGGCGGTATTCCAGTGAATATTCCTGGGGGCGAGCTTTACACTGCCATGCAAACTGGCACCATTGATGCAGTTGAATGGGTTGGACCTTACAATGACCTTGCTTTTGGTTTTCAACAAGTTGCCAAATACTATTACTATCCTGGTTGGCACGAACCAGGTTCCATGTTGGAATTTACCATTAATTTAGACGCATGGAATTCTTTGCCACCCCATCTTCAATCAATTGTCACGGTAGCTGCCAAGGCTGTTAATCAAGATTTATTGGATGAGTACACTGCGTCTAACAATAGAGCCTTGCAAGATTTAATTACTAACCATGATGTTCAATTAAGGGAATTGCCAGCAGATGTAATCAATGAATTCCGCGCCATTTCTGAAGAGATCTTAGAAACTTCTGCGGCCAATGATCCAGATGTAAAAAAAGTTTACGATTCTTTTAAAACTTTCATGGCAGAAGTTAAAAGCTTTCATGCCATTGCCGAAGATGCTTTCGTTGAAGCACGCACTAACAGTGACGATAATTCCTGAGTTTCTTCATCTAGGTAATCAAGCCTATACAGAAACTTATGAGCAAATGCGCTCTTTGGTCCAGGCTCAATCTTTCAATGATCAAATTTGGCTTTTAGAGCATCCCCCAGTTTTTACTCTCGGTACTGCAGCAGATAATGCTCATGTTCTAAATCCAGGTGATATTCCAGTTATTCAAACTGATAGGGGTGGCGAGGTTACTTTTCATGGCCCAGGTCAGCTGGTCATTTATTTTTTGCTGGATATCAAACAAAAAAAATTAGGACCCAAGGCGCTGGTCGCAAATTTACAAAACCTAATACAAAAAATACTCAAGAATTACTCTATTGAAAGCTCTTTCATTGAAGGAGCGCCAGGCGTGTATGTTGAAGACAAAAAAATAGCTTCTATCGGTCTTAGAATTTCGAAGGGTCGCAGTTATCATGGCATCAGTTTAAATGTGAATATGGACTTAGCCCCTTTTAGTTTGATCAATCCGTGTGGCTATGAAGGCCTAGAAGTTACTCAAATTAGTCATTTTGATTCAAATGTAACCCTTGAAGATGTAGAATCAGTTGCAATTAAAGAGATGCAATTATTATTTAGTTAATGGAAATTATCCCAACACAAAAGATCATTAATAGAGATGGCATAAAAGCTGTTAAAAATGGTCAGAAAGCCAATCGGTATTCATCTGTTCCAAATCAGAAGAAGCCAGAATGGATAAGAGTTAAAGCAACATTTGATAAAAACTTTAAAGCCGTCAAACAACAAGTCCAAGACAAACGCTTGAACACCGTCTGCGAAGAGGCCATGTGTCCAAATATTTCTGAGTGTTGGTCTGCTGGCACAGCCACTTTTATGTTAATGGGCTCTGTCTGTACCAGAGCATGTAAATTCTGCTCTGTTGATACGGGAAATCCAAAGGGTTGGCTAGATTTAGATGAACCAATGCACACTGCCAAAGCTGTTAAGACCATGGGGCTTAAGTATGTGGTTCTCACTTCTGTTAATAGAGATGACTTAGAAGATGGTGGGGCTGAGCATTACGCACAAACCGTTCAAGCCATCAAAGAACTTAATCCAGATACTGCAGTTGAAGCCTTAACTCCTGATTTCAAAGGCTTGTCTTCTTCCATCGAAACCTTGGTTAATTGTGGGTTGGAAGTATTTGCTCAAAATGTTGAAACCGTGAAAAGGCTTACTCATCCAGTCAGAGATATTAGAGCAGGATATGAGCAGACTCTTGAAGTTTTAGCAGAATCAAAAAGAATTAACCCAAAAGTTCTCACGAAAACAAGTTTAATTCTAGGCCTCGGCGAAACCGATGCTGAGATAGAAGAGACCATGGATGACCTCATTACTAACAAAGTAGACATTTTAACTTTGGGTCAATATCTAAGGCCAACACTGAACCATCTCCCTGTTGAAAGGTGGGTCACACCTGCAGAATTTGATCAATATCGTGAAATAGGATTAGCCAAAGGGTTTTTGGAAGTTGTTTCTGGACCTATGGTTCGCTCTAGTTACCGAGCAGAGAGAGCCTTAGAAAAAAACAATGCAGGACTTTAACCTTTAAGTCATTCATGTAAATGTTTTTCTTTAATTTTATTTTTTGTTTGAAGAGATAGGTCTGAGAGGCATGGCAATCCATTAACTTTTTTAATTTTTATATTTTGTTCAAACAACTCATTCATTTTCATTGACTCAAATAACTCTAAGCCGTCAATAAGTTTCTTTGTAGGCTTTAAATAAATTACCCTTTTGTCATCAGGCGACTTTTCTTTAAATAAATAACCATTTATTACTAAATTATTGCAAATATTTTGCACTTTCGGAAAGCTGAGCTTCAAAGTAGATTCAATCCATTTCAAATTAAAAGGATGTTCATTTTCAACATATCTTTTGTATGCCTCATAGACAAGATATCTTTCGTAAACATCAGTAACGATATCTCTAGTGTTGTTAAAGGTTACAATCAACAGCTCAAGTTCCTTGTGAGACATGAAGAAGAGATTGTTATTTTTTGCTGACAAGGTTGGATTTAATTATTTACTTAAGATAATACGCTGATCTTGAAATGCGTGCAAAAAAGTAACTAATTATTTATAAGTTATTAACTTTTAACTATCTTTGGTTGCTTATTAAATTTTTAAAACTCATTCTAAATTATGACATTTTAATTATTTTTATATGAAGAGTTTTATCTTTGCCATAATTGTTTTTTCTGGTTTAAGCTTTCAGACAGCTTTAAGTCAAGATCTTCAGTCAATAAATACGTCTAATAGCTCCAAAGCATCTCTTAAAAGAAAAGTTGCAATTGCTAGATTTAGCAATGAAACACAATCTGGTACCTCATTTTTAGTTGATGATTCTGGTGATCGTCTAGGAAAACAGGCCTCAGATATATTGTCTTCTAAGCTTTCCGCTACGGGGAAGTTTATGATGTTTGAAAGAACTGATAAGGACGATATAGATTCTGAAAAAATTATCTCAGGACTCAAAGAGGATGGAGTAGGCGTTGATTATTTAATTATAGGATCAGTATCAGAGTTTGGTAGGTCCGTTGGCAGTCAGAGCAAAGTGTTCTCTCGGTCTAAAACGCAATCTGCATATGCAAAAGTCAATGTGAGGTTGGTGGATGTTTCAACGGGAAGGATCATTTTTTCAGAAGAAGGCGCTGGAGAATCTGTTAATACAACCGAATCAAAAATTCTAACGAAAACAAATGCTGGTTTTGATCAAAGCCTCACTGATAAAGCTATTTCAGCTGCAATTGCTTCATTGGTAAGTAGCTTGGTTGAAAATATGACTAATAAACCGTGGAAATCCTATTTACTATCTAAAGAAGATGATTCATATATTATTGCAGGAGGTGAGCGTCAAGGGATTGCCAGCGGAACAATATTAAACGTTTATAAAAATGGAAAAACTATTACCAATCCTCAAACAGGAGCGAAATTAGAGCTCCCTGGTAAAAAAGTTGGATCTATCAGAGTGGATTACTCTTTTGGTGAAGATGCATTTTCAGAGATTTCATTTGTTTCTCTTATAGATGGAGTAATCTCTGATGACCTTGAAAACTACTATATCTCCGACACATGAAAAATCACATCTTATATTCTTTTCTTTGCCTATTTATAGCCTCATCATGCGCCACTTCCTCTGCGATGAGTACGGGTATTATTGAAGAGACCTATGCTTTAATTCAAGGCAATAAAACTAATGGAAATGATTTATTGGGTCTTTCAATAAAAGCCAATGACTTTATGATAAATAGCGTTAAAAGTAATGATTTATATAAAGATAAATCTCTATCATCAAATCAAATCAATGAGAGTGCTGGAAAACAGCGCTCTATCAAAGTCCCATTAAACCCCGGGATAACTAATATTACTATTTTTAGGAACGGAGCTATTATTTACAGCAAAGATGTTTATGTTGCTTCAGGTCAAGTTAGAAGAATTCAATTGAAACTTTAGGAGCAAAGATGAGAATTTATACAACTGTAATTTTGGTATTTGCGCTCTATCTGACAGGTTGCGCAACTCCTAACACCGGATACTACTGGGAAAATTACTCTGGTACCTTATATAGCTTTAAGCAAAATCCTACTCCAGAAAATAGAGCCAAGCACATAAGCGAACTCCGTAAAATTATTAAAAAAGCAGAATCTAAAAGCTCAAGGGTTCCTCCTGGTATTCATGCTGAGCTTGGATATATGTTAGCCCTGGATGGTGATAAAGCAGCAGGCACCTCAGAGCTAAGCAAAGAGGCAAGCATTTACCCAGAATCAAAAACTTTCATTGAGAGGCTGTACATAATGCTTGGCTTAGGAGAAAAATAAGATGAAAAATATATTTTATATTTTTGCTGTAGGTTACTTGGTTGCTAGCTGTTCTGGTCTGCCAGTCCAAACTAAGCTTGAGGCATATCCAGCCATGTATGATGACAGAAAGCCATTAAGTGTTCTGGTGATTCCAGCAATAAATAATAGCACTGCTGCAGAGGCAACAGATTATTTCAACGTTACTATTACCGAGCCATTAAGCAATGTTGGTTACTACACCATGCCTGTTGAAATTGTTAAAGATATCTTCTTAAAAGAAGGCATTGTTGATAGTACGATGATTAAGGGGCTGCCAACAACAATTTTTAAAAAGAACTTTGGGGCAGATGCAGTACTATTTGTAACGATTAATAAATGGGACAAGCAATATATTGTGCTTGCTGGAAATGTTTCCGTATCAATGGATTACGTAATGCTTTCAACCGAAACAAGTGAAATTATTTGGCAATACAGCGCCACTCAAACAATAGACACTACTGCAGAAAGCTCTGGATTTATTATTGCAGACCTAATTTCTACGGCTATAACAACTGCAACAACAGATTATGTACCTATTGCTAAACAAGCAAATTATCAAGCTTTTTACGCTCTGCCACATGGAGGTTACAGCGATCAACATGGTTTAGATGGCAATCAGAGTATATCGACTGCGCTAAAAGATGCTGCGCTTGATGATGAGTGATAATCATTATTAATTTAAAGATAAAAAAAGTATTATTCATACCATTATTTTTTATTTTAATTGGTTGTGTGTCCACTCAGGATGGATTACCAACAGTTCGGATTATAGTTGATCAAGCAGGGATCGATATCAACGCTTACAATAATGATTTATTTGAATGCAGACAATATGCAGGTCAAATTGACGCAGGTTCAGATGCTTTATCTGGAGCTCTTGCTGGGGCTATCGTTGGCGCACTGGTTGGGGCGGCCATAGACGACAGTGATACTGCCAAAAGAACTGGCGGATATGGCGCAATACTTGGTGGCGCTGAAGCGGGTGGAGAGGCCGTGCAAACTCAAGAAACAGTTGTAAAAAAATGTCTCTCTGGGAGAGGCTATAAAGTTTTAAATTAATCTGACATTAAATAAAGCCCTGTATTTATTTTCATGATGGGCTTTAATTTATATTTTTTTGAACCATTTATATGGTAATCATCCCTTGAATATTGTTAAAAAAACTAACTAACAATTTTTAAGTCTTTTTATATTAGTTAAATCTAATTGCTATGAACAAAGCTTTGTTAGATATTTAAAGCATAATTAATTAATTTTTTGGATATATAAATTATGAAAAAACTACTTATAACTATAATGTTTCTGGTGCCTGCAAGTTCTTTTGCAGCAGATTGGAGTATTGGATATATGGATCTTGATGGAGATCTTGGAGGGGTAAATCTTGATGTAGGCTGGGGAGATGAAACCTCGCCATGGGATTGGTCACTCGGTGTATTAATTGGAACTAAAGATTTTGGTGAAGATGATGCATTTGGAGCATTTACAGTTGAGCTCGATCCATCTGTATATGTAAAAACTGAATACAATGTTAATGAGTCATTTTTTTTAAAAGCATCCTATGTTGATTTTAGTTTTGATAGCACAATAGGTATAAATAATATGGGTATATTTGAACTGGATGGAAGCTCAACAGAGCTTGGTCTTGGCATGGGGTTTAATATAGGCAATGTTTCTATTGCATTAGATCGTTTTGATGATTTTAATGCCTTTAGTATTTCTTATAATTTTTAAAAAATAATTTTATTAATTAATCCAACCTTTCCCTAAGTAAACTGTCTGGCCTCTAGCAATAGAGGCTGGGCTTTTGACTCATATCAATGAGCCAAATTAAATATTGTGACGAATAAAATTCCTGTTCCAAGAACTCCTGCAACACATACCAACCAATCCACCAAGAAAACTTTAAACAGTTTTATCCATACCCCTTGATCTTCCTCAATAGATTCAAGCTCTTTTTTAAAAACTTCCATGGCAGCATATTTAAACCACGAAAAAGTTACAAGAAAAGTTATGGCACCAAATGCAAAAAGGAGAGAGTTTGAATTCATAGGCTTATAAAATAAAAAATGGGAAAATTATTACGATCAATAATACAGCTAGTTGAATTAAAATAAAGGGAATAACTCCTTTATAAATATCTGTGGTCTTAATGCTTTCATCTGCCACTCCTCTTAAATAGAAGAGAGAGAAACCAAAAGGTGGCGTTAAGAAAGAAGTTTGTAAGTTAATTGCCATGAGGATTCCAAGCCAAACAGGATCAAAACCCATCATTAAAAGTGGAGGGGCAACTAATGGGATAATAACATAGCAAATTTCTATAAAGTCTAAGATAAAACCAAAGAGGAAGATGGCTAGCAGAATAAACAAGAGGGCAGTATATTTTCCGCCTGGCATCATTTCAAAAATTTGATCTACCAATAGATCACCACCCACACCCCTAAAGATTAAAGAGAATATTGAGGCCCCAATAAGAATGCTGAAAATCATAGTAGTAACTGTTGCAGCTTTGTAACTGGTTGCCCTCAGGAGTTCTAGATTTGCGCTGCCATTTAGTCCAGCAATAACCAGGGCTCCAAAGGCTCCAACACCCGCAGCTTCAGTCGGTGTTGCTATGCCAGCAATAATAGACCCAAGGACCACAAAAATTAAAGTTGCAGGTGGAAGTAAAGTTTTTAAAATGTTTGCTTTGCCTTCAATTTCTTCTATGGGCATAAATTCTTTTTTTCTATTAATCATGATGGTGTAAATTAAATACCCAGCAACAATCATGATGCCTGGGGCAATTGCACCAACAAATAAATCTCCCACTGAAACAGTTTCTTGTGAAAAGACTCCCATATTGTTTTGGGCTCTTTGATAGGCATTGGACATCACATCACCAAGAAGCACCAAGGCAATGGAAGGAGGAATGATTTGACCCAACGTTCCAGTGGAGGCAACCAGGCCTGAGGCAAAATCTTTGTCATAGCCTTGCTTTAACATGGCAGGCAGAGACATGAGACCCATGGTCACAACGGTTGCTCCAACAATTCCAGTGCTAGCTGCTAATAGAGCTCCAACAATAATAATGGATATGCTTAAACCCGAATTAGTATTTTTAAAGACTATCGCCATATCTCTTAACATCTTGGCTGCAATGCCTGATCTTTCTAAAACCACGCCCATGAAAACAAACAGGGGCACAGCAAGCAGAGTTTGATTGTTCATGATTCCAAAAATCCGCATAGGTAGGGTTTTAAATAAATTAGGGTCAAAAAAATCTAATGCGATACCAAGTAGCGCAAATAAGATTGATGTTCCTGCAAGGGTGAAAGCGACTGGATAACCAAGCAGCAGGGCAGCACAGATGAGAACTATTAAAAGAATTGGGATTATTTCCATGATCTATATAGCTCCCTTATTCCTGCTAGGGCTAGAACGAACGGAAATAAAAAAATAAACGATTTTTGGATATATACAATGCTTAGACCTCCTGGCTCAGTGGAGATTTCCCGAACAGACCAAGAGGCTGAGACGAAATCTATGGCGTAATATCCCAAGACCCCTATCATTGGCATGAGAAAAAATACTATCCCAAAAGTATTAACAGCTTTTTTATACTCAGAAGAAGCATTGCGATAAAAAATGTCTACTCGTACATGCTCATCTGCAGAATAGGCCCAACCAGCGCAGCCTAGAAATATCAGAGCATGGACATACAAAGCTAATTCTTGGATATCCACTCTTCCAATCCCAAAAAAATATCGACCAATGACAACCACTATGACCAATATCAACAAAACAGGTATCAGGCGTGCAAAAAATTGTCCTAAATAATCACTCATGCTATGTATATTAAAGAGATTTGTTTAAAATAAGAACCATGATAGTTTTATTATCACCAGCCAAGACCCTTGATTACACCAAGGAATTTGATGTGGAGCCAACCGCTCCAGCCTTTTTATCTGATTCAGCCAAGTTAATTAAAGAGCTGAAGACAAAAGAGCCTAAAGATATTGCCTCACTTATGGGGCTCAGCGATAAACTGGCAACTCTGAATTTTGATCGCTATCAAAGCTGGTCAGCAGCTAAAAAAATGAGCTCTGACAGCCAACCAGCCTTATTTGTTTTTCAGGGCGATGTTTATCAAGGCCTGCAAGCAGATACTTTTAACAAGAAAGATATAACTTTTGCGCAAAAGCATTTAAGAATTTTATCTGGTTTGTATGGCGAGCTTAGACCTCTAGATTTGATTAAGCCGTATCGATTAGAGATGGGCACAAAGTTACAAAACTCTAAGGGTAAAAATCTATATGAATTCTGGGGCAACAAAGTTCAAGAAAATATTTTGAAGGAACTTAAAGTCAATAAATCAAACCTTGTAGTCAATCTTGCATCAAAAGAATATTTCACCGTTGTGGGCTCCTTGCCTAAAGACGTTGAAGTTGTTTCACCTGTTTTTAAAGATTTTAAAAATGGTGAATACAAACTCATTAGTTTTTACGCAAAAAAAGCTCGTGGCTACATGAGTCACTGGATGATTAAGAACAAAGTTACTAAGTCTGAGGAATTAAGGGACTTTAATGCTGAAGGCTACAAATATTCTAAAAAGCTTTCGACTGAATCAGAGCCTGTTTTCTTAAGGAACTAAACCGTCTTTTTCCCAAAATGAGTGTATTGGCTCTAAGTCATCATAATTAGCTTTTGATTTCTCCATAAAAGCTTTCATTGCAGCTTCCATGTCTTGGCCGCTAATCAATGAAGAATTCCAAGCAGCATGATAATCAAGAGCTTCTTTAACACTGTGATCTCGTGCATAGTTAATTTGTTTTTTAATCACACGAGTAATGAGCGGTGACTTAGAGGCAATCTCTTTGGCCAATTCTAATGAGCCTTTTTCAAGGTCTTCTCTGCTCTCAAAGACTTTATTCATAAAGCCCAATTCTAGAGCCTCAGCTGGAAGAAATTTCCTGCCAGTGTAAGAAAGCTCTCTTACCGCACCAAGCGGCATCAATGTTGGTAATCTTTGCAGGGTTCCGACATCTGCTGCCAACCCAATATCTACTTCTGCAATTTTAAAAAAAGCATCGGATGAGCAATGTCTAATGTCACAGGCAGCTACCATGTCAATGCCTCCACCAACGCAAGCCCCTTGAATCGAAGCAATGGTAGGCATGCGACATTCCTCTAATGCAGAAAATGTATCTTGCAACTCAAGAACTTCATGATAAAAAGTTTCACGCATTCGAGCAGGATCTTTTTTTACACCGCCTTTATCAGCAGGAGCAAAATTTGCTAAGTCCATGCCAGCATTAAAATGCTTGCCTTCTCCTTTTAATAAAATCACTCTTGCCTCTGCACTTTTATCTAACTCTTTAACAATTTCAGGAAGTTCTTTCCAGAATAATCGTGTCATGGTGTTGAATTCATCAGGACGATTCATGACCACATGAGCTACATGATCTTTTACGTTGACATCAAAACATGTGTACTTACTCATTTAAATCTACCTCATTTTTGATGTTTTGAACTATCTCTCTTAACTCATCGACTAACTCGAATGTTTTGTGATGAGGGAGAACCACCTTTCTCTCGGTGCTAAGCTTCCTTAGTCCATTATCCAACTCATCTAATTTGGTGATTATTTCTTTGCTCATGGCTACAATAGGTTAACTAAACAAAAAATTATAATAGCTTGAATCTATGAAAGCACGTCTCTGGCAAACTTTATTTATTTTAAATGCTCTGATTGCATCAGAAATTATTTTAGCAAAAGGTGCAAATAAAGATGTTAGAGATCTAAAAGAACAAAATATTATGTCTGTCCTTTTTCAACAGACTTCAGCCGAAAGACTGGCTGGGAGTCTTCAAACTTTTAGATCAGCCAAGCAAGCGCTAGATAATGCTTTAGCAGATTCATCCTGGAGCGCATTGCCAGGGCAAACTGTTCATGGCAAAAAACCAGCCATCATAGTCGACGTGGATGAGACGGTTTTAGACAATACTGCATATGAAGCTCGTATGATTCTGGATGGCACTAAGTATCCAGAAGGGTGGGTAAGTTGGGGCAAAGAAGCGGCTGCAACTGAGGTTCCTGGCGCAAAAGATTTTTTGAATTATGCAGCTTCAAAAGACGTAACAATTTTTTATGTCACCAATCGAGTAGTGGAGCTAAAAGAAGCAACCAAAAAAAATTTAACCAAGCTTGGTATCCCCTGGGATAAAACTAAAAATACCGTTTTAATGCGTGGAGAAAATAACTGGGACTCTGATAAGGGCCCAAGAAGGGCGTTGGTGGGTAATGAATATAGAGTTCTTTTAATGATCGGAGATAACTTGGGAGATTTTGTAGATGCCAAGGATAATGCTTTAAACCCTAGCAATCGAAAGAACATTGTAAGCAATTATGCTGACTACTGGGGGGTGCAATGGTTCATGCTTCAAAATATTGCTTACGGAGATTGGGAGGGAGCGCTATATGATTTTGACTATTCTCTATCTCCCGATGAAGTCTATAACTCGCGTCTAGAGTTCTTAGATCCTGGCAGGTAATCTTGCAAAAAAATCTTTGATCATATTTTGCAGGCTTACGATTATGAAAGCCTAGATTCAAGTAATTGTGCTCACTAGATCAGCAAGGCTCGCAAATGTCTCAACCCTATTTTGCAAAATTCTATTTTTACCTTGAGTGATCCAAGCCACCTGTTTGATTCCAGCCTTTGCAGCGGCTGTGACAACCTTTAAATCATCATCAATAAATATTGCATCTTCGAACTCTAGATTTAAATTATGCCTTGCTAAAGCCCAGAATTCTTTTGATTCCTTGGGATAACCTACATGCATGCTATAAAAAATTGAATCAAAAAACTCTAGGAAATTTTGAGTCTCGGCTTTGTATTCCTGGATCCTTGGATCTCCATTGGTAAGAATGTACTTGGGATTTTTTAAAGTTGATAGTCTTTGTAAAGCATCATATGAGCCTGCTAAGTAAGAGCATCTCTCTTCTTTCTCTTGAAAGATTTGCATGCAGTCAACATTGAGTAGATTGTCCCAATAATTTAAGTCATAAAAATTTAGAGTCCCTCTTTGGATATCAATTTCTGTCATTATCTCTGCTTTTGCTTCTTCTATGCTTTTATTTGTTTGCCTGCTCACTTGCTCGGGTAGCCATAATTCCCAAAACTTTTTATCGTATGCAAGATCTAGGATAACTCCATCAAGATCTGAGAGAATTGCAGTGGTAGAATTAAGCTTTACCATTAATGAAATGTTATCTAAAAATTTAGAACCTATTATCCCTCAATTAGAGGAATTAACGCGTAGTTTATTTCCGGAGATTCTTAAAATTTATAGGAATCCAAGGTCTAGTGCACAACAGAAAAAGGATGGTTCTCCTGTGACTGCCGCAGATATGTATGCCCATAAAGTTATAGTAAAATTTCTGAGAAAGCACTTTGCAGATATCCCGGTCGTTTCTGAAGAGAGTTTTAAACAAAAAAATTATAAGCCTGCAAAAGAGTTTTGGATAATAGACCCCATTGATGGAACTAAAGAGTTTGTGAATAAATCTGATGAGTTCACAACCAACATAGCTCTTATTCAAAATGGCAAGCCGATACTTGGAGTAGTGGGCGCACCTGCTTTTGATCAAGTTTGGTCTGGAATAGCAAACCACTCAGTTAATAAAAAAAAGGCTGAAAATAAAAAACGCTCAATTCTAAGAATAGTCACCAGCAAAAGTCACAGAACAGTCATAGATACAGCTTTTTTAAATTTTTTAGATAAAAATGGAAAAAGATTAAAAATTATATCTAAGGGCAGTTCTCTTAAAATTTGTGCTTTGGCAGATAAAAAAGCTGACATTTATCCACGATTTGGCCCAACTTCTGAGTGGGACATAGCAGCTGCTGATGCTGTGCTTCGATCAAGGGGAGGAGGAATTTTTCAAATAGACAGCCATAAACTCCTTGAATATGGCAAAAAAGACAGCATATTAAATCCTATGTTCATTGCAATAAGTGATTTGAACGAAAAAAGGACAATTTTGTCTCTAATAGGTGGTTTTAGTAAAAATTTGCTATAATTATCAGTTCCCAATAACTATGGGTTATAATTAGTTATTAGAAAAACATATAAATGAGTACAGATTTACAAACAATTACGCTTTCAACTCCAGGCAAGGATATAGAATCCTACTTGTCATGCGTGCATGCTATTCCCATATTGACAGCTGAACAAGAGCAGGAATTAGCGCAAAAGCTTTATGAGAACAATGATCTTGAAGCTGCCCGTCAACTTGTCCTTTCACACTTACGATTTGTGGTTCATATTGCAAGATCATATCAAGGTTATGGTTTGCCTTTGGCTGATATTATTCAGGAAGGCAATGTCGGTCTCATGAAAGCTGTTGATCGGTTTGATCCAAATAGAGGAGTGAAAGTTGTTTCCTTTGCCGTTCATTGGATTAAGGCTGAAATACATGAGTACATTCTAAAAAATTGGAGAATGGTAAAAATTGCAACAACAAAGGCTCAAAGAAAACTCTTCTTTAATCTCAGAAGTAAGAAAAAAACTCTAGATTGGTTAACACAAGAAGAGGCCGAAAAGATTGCAGAAGATTTAAATGTAGAAGTAAAAGATGTCTTGCACATGGAAAATCGACTGACCTCGCATGACTCGGCGTTTGATGCGCCAGTTGGCAGCGATGATGAAGGCGATATTCTCTCTCCCTCTCAATACCTAGAAGACAGATCATTCAGCCCTGAAATTCTTGTTGAAGCCCAAGAAGTCTCTGATCATAATGCTCAAGAGCTATCCATGGCCTTGTCTAGCCTAGATGATCGCAGCAAAGACATTATTGCAAGAAGATACCTTGCCGATGAAAAAGAAACTCTTCATGACTTAGCTGATGAGTACAACGTTTCAGCAGAAAGAATTAGACAAATTGAAAATGGAGCATTGAAAAAACTCAAAGCAGCCATGTCTAATGCAGCCTAATTAATTAAGGCGCTCTCCTATTAACCAAGATAAACCCTATCTAACGAGTTTTGTAAAAAGGCTTGGACGCATCACAGCATCTCAAAAAAGCGCATTAGATTCACTGGAACATCATCATCTCTCAGGTTCCAAGCGGCTTTCAGAATTAGCCAAGAACTACGAAAAAATTATTTTAGAAATAGGTTTTGGAAATGGAGAAAACACATCTTTCTTAGCAACCGAAAATCCAAATGCATTAATTGTTGCCTCAGAGGTATATCTCTCAGGTATAGGCAGTCTCTTAAATAGCATTGCTCAGAACTCTCTGAACAATATAAAAATATATGATGACGATGTGCGTGAGCTCATTTTAAAACTGCCAAAAGACATGTTTGATGAGGTCTATATTATTTGCCCTGACCCATGGCCTAAAGCTAGGCATCATAAACGAAGACTAATTAAAAATAATTTCTTAAAAGTTTTAGCCAAAGTGCTAAAAAAAAATGGGACAGTATATATCTCAACGGATTGGGAAAATTATGCTGAATCTATTCAGGAGGAGTTAGACAAAACAAAAAAATATTTTTCCTTCAAACAAATTTCTAATGAAGGCATGCCCATTACTCGCTTTCAACAGCGAGCAATCAATGAGAACAGATCAATACATACTTTTTTATTAACAGTTCTAAAAAAATAACTGAATGGTTTCATTGAGGAATCGATACCCTTTTTGAGTTGTTCCAATTCTATCCTCTAATAGCAAGCCCTCATCAATGCCTTTTTGATATTTCTTCAAGAAACTTGCAGGCAATTTAATTGTTATATCCTGTGGTTGAAGACCATTTTTAATTCTTAGTAAATTCATTGCAAGATCCATATCAAGATCATTATCTGAAATTTTTTTTAAGTCAGTTGACCTTTGGTTTTGTATGTATCCTTCTAGGGGTTTAATTTTTCTGAATCTAATAATTTCTTCCTCATTTGATATTTTGCTATGTGAGCCAGGACCAACTCCTAAAAAATCACCAAATTGCCAATAATTCATATTGTGTTGACTTTCATACCCCGGCTTTGACCAAGAAGAGACCTCATATTGCTTATAGCCATTTTTTTCTAGTAGGTCTTCCGCAATAAGTTCAATTTTTTCAATTTCTTCTTCATTGGGGAGTTCCAGCTCTTTTTTATAATAAATAGTATTTGGTTCGATGGTTAATTGATACAAAGATAAATGATTGATATTTGATTGAATAACTCTGTCTAAGTTTGCAGTAAACGATTTGGGTGTTTGCTTTTCAATTCCATAGATTAAATCAATTGTTGAATTAATTCCCTGCAGCGCTTGAGTGGCCTGAATTGCAGATTCCTTATCATGATTGCGCCCCAATGCTTGCAATTCTTGGTTGTTATAACTTTGGATGCCTAAAGATATTCGATTGATGCCTGCGATTAATAATTCGTCAATTCTGCCTTCTGATACATTGCTAGGGTTCATCTCTAAAGTTATTTCAGTCTCTTTAGATAAAAATCTATTTTTAATAGAATCCAGTATATGCTTGATCGATTCAGTGGAGGCAAGAGATGGTGTGCCTCCGCCAAAATAAACGGTTTTAAATTTTCTGCCAGCTATTAGATCTTTGGATTGGCTGATGTCTTTGATGATTGCTTCCGCCAATTTTGCATCATTGCCATTTACTGGATCGGTTGTAATAGAAAAATCACAGTAGGGACACTGTATTTCACACCAGGGCAAATGAACATAAAGACTAAGAGGTATTTTATTCAGCGACAAAATTTTCAATCTTTCTTTTTAAAATTTGAATGGCTTTCCCTCTATGGCTCATCAAAGCTTTATCATCTTCATCCATTTCTCCTAAGGACAGATTACTGTCTTTTGGATAGAACATAGGATCGTATCCAAATCCATTGGTTCCTTGCATTGTTGTTGTTACTGAGCCTTCTAAAAGTCCGGTTGCAATCAGAGGAAATGGATCTTCAGCAACTTGAACTAGTGCAAGCACGCATACAAAGTATGCCTTCGTTTGATTTAACTCCAGCTTTTCAAGTTCTTTCTTTAGATGCTGTCTATTTTCTTCATCCGTTGCGCTTGCATGCGCATACCGAGCAGATCGCAATCCTGGCAAATTATTTAAGGCAGGTACAATCAAGCCTGAATCATCTCCCAGCGAGGCCATGCCAGACACTTTATTTGCTACTCGAGCTTTTTGTAGACTATTTTCTATAAATGTCTTGCCCAATTCTTCTTCAGGCGTTATGCCCAAAGAGCTTTGTGAGACCATCTTAAAGTTAGGTAATAGTAGGGCAAATTCTTTTAATTTACCCAGATTGTTAGTAGCAACAACAATGGTAGTCTGATTAGCCAATGAGATAGACTGCTTGAGCAGCAAATAAGTTAGGGAAAGTATTAGCCAGCCAGGAAGAGCCACCTCGACGATTTAAATAGATCTTCTTTTTAATGGCAAAAGATTCTTCATGACATAACTCTTCAAAATCTGTAATTGTACAAAGATGAAGATTCTTTGTTTCATACCATTTAGCTGGGAGTTGAGAAGAGGAAGGCATTTTGCCATTTAATATTCCCAACCTGAGTTCCCAGTTTCCAAAGTTAGGCAAAGTAATCACACACTCATTTGCAACCTTTAAAATATTTTTCATCGCATCTCGTGGCTTTCTTAAGCACTGAATGGAGCTAGCCATAACGGCAACATCGAAATCCATACCTTTATAGTGTTGGATGCCAGCATCAATATCTTGTTGAATTACTGATACGCCATTAATAATGCAAGCATTAATTTTTTCTGGATCATTTTCCACTCCATAACCCGTAGCAGATTTCTGCTCGGTTAGTATTTTAAGAAGAGCACCATCTCCACAACCAAAATCAATGACCTTGGAGTTACTAGGTATCCAATCTAGAACAATTGATTGAAGTTTATTATCCATTAGAGTTTAAAAAGTTTTTAAGTACGGCAGCATATTGATCAGAGTAAAAGAGAAAACTGTCATGACCATAAGCACCTTCAAGCTCCAGGTAAGTGCTATCAATGCCTGCCTTTATTGCAGACATTTGGATATCTAATCCGTACTCTTTTGGAAACAGCCAATCTGAATCAAATGATGCAATAAGCAATTTGGCTTGAATGCTTTGAAGGCACTTCACCAAATTATTATCAAAATCTTTTGCTGGATCAAAACTATCCATAGCTTTGGTCATAAGGATATAGCTGTTCGCATCGAAGGTTTTAGAAAATTGCTCACCTTTATACTGAAGATAATTTTCTACTTCATAGTTTACGTCTGCATCCATTTTATTGTCTGGATCTTGCAGTTTTCTTCCAAACCTTTTACTCATATTAGATTCAGATAAATAAGTTATATGACCAAGCATTCTCGCAGCTTTCAACCCATTTTTAGGCGATGCACCTTTGACCAAATAATCACCATTATGGAAATTTTCGTCCTTTTTGATTATTTCTCTGGCCACCTCATTTAATGCAATATTTTGCGTGCTAATTTTTGATGAGGCAGCAATTATTGCGGCTTTTTTAATTCTCTTAGGATATGAAATTGCCCATTGCAGTGCTTGCATTCCTCCTAAACTTCCACCAGCTACCATTTCCCAGCAAGAAATTCCAAGATAATCAGCCAGCAATTTTTGAGTTTCAACCCAATCACTGACAGAGACTTCAGGAAAATTTGCACCATAAGGTTGATCTGTTTCAGCTGCAATAGTAGTCGGTCCAGAAGATCCGTGACAGCCTCCGATGTTATTAAGGGATACAACAAAAAATTTTGTTGTATCAATTGTTTTACCATCTCCAATCATTTCATCCCACCAACCAGGTTTTTCTTCTCCTTCTTGAGTACCCGCTGCGTGGTGATTGCCTGAAAATGCGTGGCACACCAAGACAGCATTGGTTTTATCTGAGTTGAGCTCTCCATAAGTTTCAGTCATTAACTCAAAACCAGAAAGGGTCTGTCCAGACTCCAAGGCTAAAGAGTCTCCAAAAGATATTTTTTTACATACTGTTTTCATACCATGGAGCTAATTATTTTTACCAAGGAGGAATTGATAAGATTTAGAACAAGCAAACCAATGATGGGCGTAAAATCTAAGCCACCCATGGGCGGTAGAAATTTTCTAACAGGACTCAAAATACCTGCAGAAATTTCTTCAATAATTTGTAATAAGGGGTGGTTATTTCCAGGAGCTACCCAACTTAAAACCACTGAACCAATAACACAATAAAATAATATTCTAAACCCAGAATTCACGACATCTATCACGGAGATATAAAATAGGGTTAAGGTTTCATAGCCAGAGGAATAGGCAAGATAAAAAGAAGCAAACTTCAGCATCAGAGCAACAGCAATTGCAGCAAATAGAGCAGGCAAGAAGAAGAATAGGCTTTTTGAAATTGGTTCTAAATAGGTCGCAAATATTTTAACTATTGGATTGAAATAGTTAACTCTAAAAAGTCGAAACAAGGAAAGGATCACAAATGCATAGCTTGCAAAACCTAAAATTACTGCTATTACGCTAATCATATTACCTATAGTATTTTTTGTTATTGCTCATTACTAATCTCAATAGATCTATCTTCCGCAGCTTGAAAGGCATCTTGCAAGATCTTATCAAGATTATTCTTTTCAAGAGATTCCAAGCCAGCCTGAGTGGTCCCTCCAGGAGATTTTATCTTATTTATTAAGCTTTCAAAATTCTGCTCTTGCGAAAATGAGTCACTTAAGCTGCTGATAAAGTCTTGAAACATTGATTTAGCAGCTGCCTCATTAGTGATGGCTATTTTTTCTAACTCTTGAAGATAGATATTAAGCACTTTAAAAAGGAAAGCTTGACCACTTCCAATGATGCTGGTGAATCTATGCATCTCATCTTCATTTTGAAGCGCTAAAACATGTCCTACTTTTGAAAATAAGTTGTTCGCAGTTTTGAATGCAGATGAGTTCTGATCTTCCGCATAGAGAGCCGTTACACCTTTTCTAAAAGCACATGCCGTATTTGGCATTGCACGAACTATGGCATTAGGCCGTGAATACTTTTCTATGCCAATGCCTGCAACTAAACTTAATGTATTTGCTTTTGGAGCCAGTTTAGAGATACTTTGTTCGGCGCTCAAAGCATCTTTAGGCTTTACTGCCAACATAATCAAATCAAAGTCCATCGAAGCCAAGCTCTCTAATTCAATTATTTTTAAATTCTGCATTTTTAGTGATTCAACTCTTTGCTCATTTCTTTCAATGCACGCAATATCAGAAGACAAAATGCCGCTTTGCAATAGTCCATTAATGATTGCTTGAGCTATATTGCCACAGCCAAGAAAACAAATCTTCATGATCTCTTGCCCAACAAACTTTCACCAATCCTTAGAATTGTTGAGCCTGTTAAAATAGATTCCTCAAAGTCACTTGATGTTCCTAGAGATAAGTGAGTACAACTTGGCAGTTCGGATAATAGTGATTTATGTAGGCCCTTTATTTTGTTCATAGTATCTATTTTAGCTTTTTTCGAAGCATTAATGTTTGGCATAAACATTAAGCCTTCTAAAATTAGGTTTGGATAATGGGCAATCAGTTGATTGGTAAAATCAACTACATCTTCTGGAAGAATTCCCGATTTAGATTCCTCTTTATCAATATTAACCTGCACTAGCGCATGAATTTTTTTGCCTTCAGACTCTAATGCATCGTTTAGCTTCCTAGCAATCTTTTCCCTGTCTATGGAGTGCACCCAATTTGCATGTTTAGCAATTAAGCTCACCTTATTGGACTGTATGGGACCTATAAAATGCCAAATAATGTCCCTGGGGCATGCTGAGAATTTTTCAGCCAACTCTTGTGCATAATTTTCCCCAAAATTATTTATCCCAAGCGCGTATGCCTCATTAATTACATCAATAGACTGTAACTTAGATACAGCCACCAGTTTTATCTCCTCATCAGGTCTCTGAGCTAGATGGCAAGCTGCTTCGATCTTGCTAGAAATTTCTAAGAGTCTACCTGCTATTCCTTTATGCATTTTTTGTAGATAAGTGGTTCTCTGCCATTTTTCATGAGCAGTTCTCTTGCATTGTTTACTTCAGATTTATTTAAATATGGTCCTGACATAACCCTAAATAATGGTTTATCAGGTTGCTTGGAGCTAAATGTTTTTTCAACATAGGATTCTAAGCCCAAAGACAGAAGGGAGCTAAGTTGTTCCTGTGCATATACTCTTTTCCCATACGATTCGATTTGGATTAGGTACTCACAGTCTTCTTCAACAACTATGCCTTCAAGCTCAATCAAGATAGTATCTTTTGCTAATTCAATAGGATATAAAAATTCCACAGTTGGATTGCTGACATTGCCTCTTATATTTACAACATCAGTTTGCAGTATCATGTTTGATGCAAATAAAAGCAGGGCGCTCGCAGCACCAATTATAAACAAGTGTTTTATTTTTAGCGGCTGATTGAGCTCTCTTTTTGCGCGTAAAGCAGTTTTTACTCTTCTAGCTTTTAACTTATTTATAGGATGTTTTTTTGCAAAATCTTTCACATTAATTACATGCTTTCTAAAGGCTCAATTCCCAACAATTCCAAAGAAGAAGCAATAACAGATTTAACAACGATTAAAGTTCTCATAATATTATTCTTTTCTGGTTCTTCTGAGTTAAGAATGTTTACACTGTTATAAAATTGATGAAAGCTTTGTGAGATGTCCCTTAGATAGTAAACAATTAAGTGTGGCTGAAGATTCTCCCCGGAACTTTTGATAACAAATTGAGCATTTAAAGCTATTTGCAAAAGCTCATCACAGCTATCAAAATCTGCATCATTAAATTTGTTTGGCAAAGCCGTGCCTTGCTCAAGATATCTTGTTTCTACAGAACATATTCTGGCATGCGCATATTGAACATAATAATAAAGATTATCTTTAGAATTCGATCTAGCAATTTCAAGGTCAAAATCCAGATGTTGGTCTGCTTGTTTGGACAAATAGTAGAATCTTGATGCATCCGGCCCAATGTCATCAATTAATTTTTTGAGTGTATAAAAATTTCCACTACGAGTAGACATTTTAACTCTTGAACCATTTTCAAAAAGGTTAGCAAATTGAACAAGCTGAACTTGCATTTGTTTTTTTGAATAACCCATGGCTTCAATGGTTGCTTCAATTCTTTTGATATAACCATGATGATCTGAGCCCCAAACATTTATTATGGTATCGAATCCCCTGTCTAATTTATTTTTGTGATAAGCCAAATCAGCTGATAAATATGTACCTCTCCCATCTTCTCGAATAATTACACGATCTTTATCATCACCAAATTTGGTAGACTCTAGCCAAATAGCCCCATTCTTTTCATATGCATGGTCTTTTTTAACCTGGTCGAGTGCTTGAGAAATTTCTGATGCATTATCTGCAAGTTCTCCCAGTGAAGATTCAAAAAACCAATTATCAAAGATAACTTTGAATTCAGTTAAATCCTCTTTAATAGATTTGATAACATGGTTGAGACCAAAATCCCTGATTGAAAACCAATTACTAGGATGATTTATTTTTATTCGTTCAATCAAAACATCTATTTTTTCTTCATCATCTTCTGGAAGATTTTCTATCAGTATCTTTTCTTCTAATTTGGTGATGGTCTGATTGGTTTCTGCCTCTCTAGCAATATCTATTATGTAAGATCCTTTGTATGCTGAGTTCGGAAAAGTACTGTCATCAAAGCATTCAAATTTTCTTAAAAAGATGCTGCATGCCAAAATATCGATTTGCCTACCAGCATCATTCACATAGTATTCCCTTGAGACTTCATGACCTAGTCGCTGTAAGATTCGTCCAATAGCATCGCCGTAGGCTGCACCTCGACCATGGCCAACATGTAATGGACCAGTTGGATTTGCTGATACAAACTCTATCTGTATTTTTTCACTGGATGCATAAGCAGAATCGATAAAAGAATTTGGATTTTTATGAGCATCATCTAGCTGCTTTAAAAAGGCTTCACGAGTTAAAAAAATATTTACAAAACCAGGTCCTGCTAATTCTACCTTTTCAATCTCAGGATGACTGTCTAGCTTGGGTATAAGCGCTGAAGCTAAATCTTGGGGATTCTTTTTTGCAAGATTGGATGCAATCAAGCATAGGTTGGTTGTCCAATGTCCCTTTTGCAAAGAATCTGCAAGGGTAAGCTTATGTTTAGTTACTAATGTCTTCTTTTGATGCGAGTCAAGAGATAGTTCATTATCAACAAAATCATTTAACGAAGATAAAATTTGATTATACAAAGTCTATACGCGCCCCGAATACTCACCAGATCTTGTGTCCACTTTAATTTTTTCACCCTCTTCAACAAATAAGGGAACTTGGATGGTGACCCCAGTTTCTAATTCAGCGGGCTTAGTTGCACCAGATACAGTATCTCCTTTTATACCAGGGTCTGATTTTGCAATATTCAACTCAACGAATGGTGGGGCTTCAACTGAAATTGGTTCATCATTCCAAATGACAACCTCACAATTCTCTTGTCCAATAATCCATTTTTTTGCGTCACCCACAACCTCTCGATTAATACCAATTTGTTCATACGTTGAAGAATTCATAAAATGCCATTGATCACCATCTGAATAAAGATAGCTCATCTCAACAGTCATTACGTCGGCTTCTTCAACGGATTCGCCTGATTTATATGTTTTATCTACCACTTTGCCAGTAATTAAGTTTCTAAACTTTACTCTCATAACTGCCTGGCCTTTACCTGGTTTATGAAATTCATGCTCTAGAATCGAACAGGGTTGATCATTGATGATAATTTTTAGACCGTTTCTAAATTGGCTTGTTGATATTTTCATAGTGTGATTAACTCTCTTATTGTATTTAAAAGGGGTCTTTACAATGTCTAAATTTTTATTATCTACTATTTTTCTCTCTATCTTAGTGCTTTCCTCATGCTCAAGCGAGCATTCGAATGCCCTAACTGAGTCCGATGCAGAGGCATTTCTACAAAGAGTTGAACTTGAAGATAAAACCCTTGGACCTATTGTAAGCTCAGCCTATTGGATAGGAGCTAATTTTATCACTTATGATTCCCAGAAAATAGTTGCAGACTATGGCAAAAGATATCAATTGCTTGCATTAGAACGTGCCAGACAGGCCTCTGCTTTTGACGAAGTAATCGTTTCTAAAGAAAATCGCAGAAAACTCAATCTTATTAAGAGCTCATTTGTAATGCCGTCGCCATTGAATGATGAGTTAGCTGGTGAAATTTCTTTGATAAGTGCTGAATTAGACGCTATGTACGGCACTGGAGAACATTGTTTTGCTGATGATGATTGTTACGACTTAGAGGCATTTGAGTCCATTATTGATAATTCCAGAGATCCCAATGAGCTTTTAAAGGCGTGGGAGGGCTGGAGAAATATTGGCAAGCCGATGAAAGATATGTACTTAAGAATGGTAGAAATCGGTAATCAAGGCGCTAATGATTTAGGTTATGAAGGCTTAACTGATCTATGGTTTAGTCAGTATGACATGCCCGCAGATGAGTTTTTAGATGAAACCGATAGAGTCTGGGATGAGCTTAAGCCTTTATATGATGCCTTGCATTGTCACGTTCGTGATGAGCTCTCAAATCATTATGGCGAAGAAGTAGTAGCTAAAACCGGCTATTTACCAGCCCATATTCTAGGAAATATGTGGGGGCAATCTTGGTCAAACATTTATGATCTTGTTTATACACCCGAAATAAGCTCAACCGCCTCAAAAATAAACTTGACAAACATACTTATAGAAAAAGACATCGATGAAATAGAAATGGTAAAGATTGCTGAGAACTTTTTTATCTCGCTTGGGTTTGAGCCTTTGTCTGATACCTTTTGGGAAAGGTCATTATTTATTAAACCCCAAGATCGAAATGTTGTCTGTCATGCGTCTGCATGGGATCTTAATTCAGACATAAATGATTTACGTATCAAAATGTGTATAGAAAGAAATGCAGAAGACTTTTCAGTAATCCATCATGAGTTAGGCCATATTTTCTATTATCAAGCCTATAGTGATCTGCCAGATATTTTTCAGAGTGGAGCAAACGATGGTTTTCATGAGGCTGTAGGAGACCTATTAACATTATCAATTACACCAGACTATCTGCAAAAAATTGATATGGTATCTAAGGAAGAAGCTAAGCAAGCAAATGCAGATCCAATTTCTTTGTTGATGCAGCAAGCGCTTGATGGCGTAGTCTCTGTACCCTGGACTTTGATGTTAGATAAATGGAGGGCAAAAGTTTTTACGGGTGAGACCAGCCCAGAGGAACTAAATAATTCCTGGTGGGAATTAAGAGAATTTTATCAGGGCATTGGTGCGCCTCGCGATCGAGATGTTGATGCATTTGATCCGGGAGCGAAATACCACATTCCCGGCAACACTCCTTACACCAGATATTACCTAGCAAAAATTCTTCAATATCAATTTCATGAATCTCTTTGTAATCAAATGGGATTCGAGGGACCTCTTCACGAATGTTCAATTTATGATAATGAGCTTGCTGGGGAGAAATTACGGGCCATGCTTGCTCTAGGTCAGAGCAGAGAATGGCAAACTGCTTTAGAAGCAATGACTGGGACTAGAGAGTTAAGCGGAAGATCAATGCTAAACTATTATCAACCACTTAAAGATTGGCTTGATGTTCAAAATGCCGAACGCACATGTGGATGGGAGGGATAATGAAACACTTAACTAATTTAACCATTGCTGCTGGAGTCTTTATTTTTACAAAGCTCTATGCTGATGCAATTTCTTTTAATAGCATTGATATCTCAGGAGTGAATTTGGTTGGGCATCTCCTGGTTATGATTTTTGTTATTCAGTGGATTGCATATATTCCAGCCTTTATATTTAAGACTGAAAAATTTTACGATTTAACGGGTAGCCTTACATATATATCTGCTATTTTGCTTGCTTTGTATTCAACTAACACTTCTCAAAGTTTTGATCTTGGCGGCCTAATCATAGGTTTAGCAATTATTGTTTGGGCAATAAGGCTTGGCTCATTCTTATTTATGAGAATTCATAAAGATAAAAAAGATGGAAGATTTGATTCTATAAAAACTTCTTTTTCTCAGTTTTTTATGACATGGACCTTGCAGGGCATGTGGGTATTTATATGCTCATCAGCGGCTCTGGTCGCAATTGCCAATCCAACGGGAGTAGTTATAAATAGTGTATTTATGCTTGGGCTTGCTTTGTTTATCTTGGGCTTTGTAGTTGAAGTAATAGCTGACAATCAAAAAACTGTATTTAGATCAATTCCAGAGAATAAAGATTTATTTATAAATGAAGGGCTATGGGCTAGATCCAGACATCCAAACTACTTTGGGGAAATTACACTATGGACGGGTATTACCGTAATGGGCATTTCCACATTTGAGGGAATGAACTACCTAGCAATTTTCTCTCCCATCTTTTCCTATTTACTTCTGGTATATGTGAGCGGGGTGCGAATGTTGGAATACAGGGGCCATAAGAAATGGGGTCATCTTGAGGAATATCAAAATTATAAAAAGAATACTCCAAAATTAATTCCAAAACTCTACTAGCAAGTCTTTCTAAGATATTATTAGCTAAATATATGATTACTTTCTGAACATATTTTGTTGAGCGTTTTCTAGCATCATTTCATTAAAATTAGGTACAATCACAAGGTTATAAATGTTTGAATATTTTCACTACGCTGTTAGACTAGTGAACCATTTTTCCTAGGGAGAAAAAAATGTTAAAGAAAAACCTAGTAGTTCTTACTATGCTGACAAGCTTTGTCACCGCATCAGAGATGGAACTAGTTTTAGAAGTTGGAAGAGACAACACAGATCTTTCTGCTCAATCACAAGCAAAAATTGATACTACTGAGTCAGCTACTGACAAACTAATTAATGAGTTTAAAGTTGTTTCAAAGCAAGTTGAGGGATTGAAACTGTATAACGCTCAAAAAAGAATTCAAATACAAGCTCAGCTTGATTTAATGGATAAATATGATGAACAGCTTATTCAAGTTGTTGTTATGCAAAGACAAATTCCGCCTCTTGCTCAAAGGATGTTAGAAGGTCTTGAAAAGTATGTCAGTCTTGATACTCCTTTTCACATAGAAGAAAGGAAACAAAGACTTGATCTTGTGAGAGCATCATTATCCAATCCAAAGGTTACCGCTTCTGAGCAAGTTAGACAGATTTTAGAGGCTTACAATATTGAAGCTGAATATGGTAGAAAGCTTGATGCATATGATGAAACAATTGTATTGGATGGCCAGGAAGTTGTTGTAAATATCTTAAGAGTTGGAAGACTCGGAATGTTCTTTCAAACCAAAGATGAAAGACAAACAGGCTACTATGATAACGAATTAGGCTCATGGGAAGAGCTTCCAGGTAGCTATAGAGTGCAGGTAAGAGATGGCATCAGAATGGCGCAAAAACTTGCGCCCATGGATATCATGATGTTGCCGGTTGTCTTTAGAGGAGATGCGTCATGAAAAATCTAAATAAACTTTTTTTCACTCTTGCTGTCACTTTTTCTTTTGTGCTTGTCGCACAAGAAGACACTGAAGGAGAGCCAACTACAATACAAGGTCTACTTCAACTGGTTGAGCAAGGCAGAATTTCAGAACAAAGCGTAAACGCTCAAAGAGAAGCAGATTTTTTAGCTAATAAAAATCAGCAAGCAGCCAAACTAGCAGCAGAAAAAAGAGAATTAGCCAGGCAAGAAAGAATTGCTGATGAGCTTGAAACGGAATATAAAAAGAATGATGCGATTCTAGTTGTTAAGGAAGCTGCTTATAAAAAAGAACTAGGTTCTTTAGTTGAGCTTTTTGGTCACTTGCAGAGTTCTGCGGGAGAGGCTAGTGCCCTTTTTGCTGATTCCTTAACTTCTGCTCAGTATGGAAGAGACAGAGAAACATTTTTAAATAATCTTTCTTCTAAAATGTCTAGCGCAACAGAACTTCCGACTATTAGAGAATTAGAAGGCCTATGGTATGAGCTTCAAAGAGAGATGGTTGCGGGCTCAGAAGTTGTTTCTTTCAATGCTAATGTTATTACTCTTGATGGTGAATCAGTAGAGTGTAGCGTCACCAGAGTCGGTCTCTATAATGCTATATGTGATGGCAAATATTTAGAATATATTGGTAGCAAAGGTCAATACGCGTTTCTAGGGAAACAACCTGAAGGTCGTTATGTTAGTTCAGCAAAAAAACTTTCTAAGGCTGATGTTGGTGAAGTTGTAAAGTTTGGAGTAGATCCTACTGGCCCTGTTGGCGGAAGCTTGCTAGCTAACCTAATTCAAAACCCAAGCTTAATGGAAAGAGTTAATCAGGGTAGAGAAGTTGGTTACATAATTATATTTGTTGGTATATTTGGTATAGCTATAGCATTTTGGAAGTTATTTACTTTATATACTATGGGTGTTGCAGTAGCTAAACAGGCTAAATCTAAGACTCATGATAAATCTAATCCTTTGGGCAGAGTGCTTGCAGTTGGTGAAGAGCATATGGGCAAGGATATTGAAACACTTGAACTTCGCCTTGCAGAAGCAATAATGGCTGAAAGACCAGCGATTGAGAGGGGAATTCCTGTTGTTAAAATTATATCAGTGGTAGCGCCACTGGCAGGACTGCTTGGAACTGTGACAGGTATGATTGTGACCTTCCAGCAGATTACCTTATTTGGTACTGGTGATCCTAAAATTATGGCTGGTGGTATTTCACAAGCTCTAGTTACAACTGTTTTAGGGCTGGTAGTTGCAATTCCAACAACACTTTTACACTCTTTTGCTAATTCATCTGCAAGAGGAATTATCAATGTTCTTGAAGAGCAAAGTACAGGAATTGTTGCAGAACACTCTGATTCAAAGTAATTAGATAATGTTTTACGCAATTACTGAAGCATTTAACACCCTCAGAGACTTTATGTCTGCTGGGGGAAGTGTTTTATGGCTAATTGCTATTCTAGCTGCGTTTATGTGGGCAATTATTTTAGAGAGAATTTGGTATTTTAATGCTGGTCATCAGCTCTATATGACATCCTTAAAAGTAGAATGGGAGTCTATCGAAGATCATTCAACTTGGAAAGCCGAGCAAATTAAAGAAAAGCTTATCTCTCAAGCAAAAATTGAAGTAAACAAATATCTTTCGCTTGTTAATACATGTGTTGCATTAGCTCCTCTTTTCGGATTGCTTGGAACTGTAACTGGAATGATTGAGGTCTTCCAAGTAATGGCATTTACTGGGGGTGGTGATGCAAGATCAATGGCTGGTGGTGTTTCTAAGGCTACACTTCCAACTATGGCTGGTATGACAACTGCTCTTTCTGGAGTCTTTGCCACCATATATCTAAATTCAGCAAGAAACAGAGAAGAATTATTAATTAAAGATACAATTAAAAGTTAATAGGAGAATATTGTGAGAAGAAACGCTATTTCAAGTGCAGTCCAAGAGGAAGAAGCAGAAATTAATATGACCCCGATGCTTGATGTCGTATTTATCATGCTGATTTTTTTTATTGTTACAGCAAATTTTATCAAAGAACCTGGCTTAGAAATTAATAGACCAGAATCTAATACATCCGAAACTCAAGAGAATGCAGCAATTCTAATTGCAGTCGGAGCATCTGGTGAAATATGGATGGATGGAAGAAGAATTGATGCAAGGCAAGTTAAAGCTAATGTGGTTAAATTGCTTGCTGATAATCCTCAAGGGTCTGTCGTAATTCAGGCAGATGAAAAAGCTGAGGCAGATACTATAATTAAAGTTATGGATGGCTCGAGAGAGGCAGGCGTATATAACATCTCACTTGCATCTGAGCCTAAATAGAGAATAAATTGAATACTGCTGCAAATAGCATAAATTCCTTCAACCAAACTATCTCAAAGGTTTTTGGTCCAATTGCAGCGTTATATCTAAAAGCATTTAACTATAATAAATATCTGGCAGGCTCAGGGTTTGCAGCATTTATTACCCTCGGCTTATTCTTTCTTATGGTTGCTTTAATTAACCTGGGTGACAATTCTATTCCAACTGATAATTCAAGGAAACTTGGTGACGTTATCATGCCTGATAGAGACATTGACACAATGTTTGACGATGTTGAAAAACCAGAAGAGCCTGAAGAGCAACCTGAAGATATAGCTCAGCCCGAACTAGATCTTGCTCCCCTTACTGGCGTTGATGTTAGTCTGCCAAAACCAAAAGCTAATTTTGCAGGCAGTGGTTCATTTTTTAGAGATGGTGAGTACATACCATTATTTAAAGTTACGCCTATCTATCCAAGGAGAGCGCAAGAGCGAGGAATAATGGGCTATGCAATTGTTGCATTTACAATTACTGAAACTGGAACAGTAGAAAACGCAGAGCCTCTAGAGGGTGCGTGTGGCGATCCAACAAATCCTGAAACAGTTTTTCGTCCATGTTCTATATTTAATTCAGCTGCCTCGAGAGCTGCTGTAAAACTTAAGTATAAGCCTAAGATCGTTGATGGTAAGGCTGTAAGGGTTGATGATGTTCCACATAAATTTACATTTATCCTCGAGGAAGATTAATGAAAAATTTCCTTAGACGCATACTCTCATTTACTATAATTTTAGCTTTTGCCCTTGGATCAATTGACTCATTTGCCCAAAATAACTCAAGCAACAAAGCAGAAAAAAAACAAACCTATAAAAAAGCAAGAGTCCTAACTTCAAAAACTGCAAAAAAAGTAGTGAAGGTTGTTGAAGCGCTTGAAAGACAAAAAACTGTCAGAGTGCCCGATCCTGATAACAAAGGTAAGTTCATTGAAAAAGAAGAAGATGATCCTGATTGGGCTGAAGCTAGAAGAATTTTGACAGAACTTTTAAATCAGAGGGCTGAATTAAAAAGCTATGACCGATCCGTGATGTGGAATTATTGGGGATACATTTACTTTAGTGATGAAGATTATGATCAAGCTATGTATGCTTATGAACAACTGCTCAAAGAACCTGAAGCAACCATTCCCTTAAGAACATCCTCTCTATTAACTCTTGCTCAATTAAATCTTGTGAAAGAGAACTGGGATAAGGGAATTCGACTTATTCTTCAATGGATGGATGAGGTTGAAAATATTACAGCCCAGTCATATTACCTGCTAGCATCAGCATACTTTCAAAAAGAAGACTATGTTCGCTCAAGATCCTCTATGGAAGAGGCCATACGACTTGCTGATGAAGAAGGCTATCGTCCAAGAGAAAATTGGTATGTGCTTCTTGCAGCATGTTTCAATGAATTGAAAGATAGGAAAATTATAAGCGCTGCATATTCTTTAGAACAACAATTAGGAATATATGAAATTTTGGTTAATTACTACCCCAAGAAACTATATTTCTTACAATTGGGTGGAACATATCAGCAAATGGATAGAGAAGAGGATTATATGATCACCTTAAAGGCTGCCTTTGACAAGGATCTGCTTGATAAAGAGGGTGAGTATCTTGCCTTAGCGCAACTGCTTTTAATCAGCAAAAACCCTTACTGGGCTGCTCAGGTCCTGGTAGCTGGGCAAAACAAAAAAGTGCTTGTCGATAACAAAGAAACCAAGAAAGAAGAATTAGTTCCTGTAGTCAAAGATACCGAAAAAAACCTAAAACTTTTAGCTGACTCATGGAGAATGGCTCAGGAAATCGATAAGGCTATTCCTGTTCTCGAACAAGCGGCTAAAATGTCAAAGGATGGAGATACTTACGTGCTCTTGGGCAATCTTTATTTGTTTGAAGATCGAATCAAAGACTCAATCAGAGCCATTGAAGCAGGATTAAAGAAACCTAAAGTTAAAAGTAGATCACAAGCTCAATTAGTATTAGGGCAGGCCCATTTTGAGTTAGAAAATTTTGATGAAGCAAAAAAACAATTCAGAGCAGCTGCCAGAGATAAAGATAAACGTATTAAAAAGACAGCTAATTCTTGGATCAAGTATGCTGAAAATGAAGAAGTCAGAGTGAAAAATCTTGCTTTAAGAAGGGATTTTATTCAGCAATCTCAAGCGAAAGAAAAAAGTTCTTAGTTTTTTAAATAAGTTTCAATAGAAAAATCATACTCATTATCATCATCTTGCTTAAAAGATTCTTGCGAGACTTTTTTCCAATTGCCTAAATCTATTTGAGGATAAAAAATATCTCCCTCAATCTCACAATCAACTCTGGTCAAAACAAGTTTATTTACCATATTTTTGCTCTCCTCAAAGACATAGCCGCCTCCAATCAATACAATTTCTTCAGTTCCTTTAGTGTCTCTGCTCAACTTTTTTGCCAATTCAATTCCTTGCTGAAGAGAGCGAACTACTTCTAATCCTTCCTGAGCATTCAATTTAGTTGAGATAACTATATTCTTCCTATTTGGCAGTGGCCTCCCAATTGATTCAAATGTCTTTCTTCCCATGACAATAGCTTTATTTTGTGTGTATGCGCTGAAATGCTGAAGGTCTCTTTTCAATTTCCAAGGCAGATCATTATTCACACCTATAACAAAGTTATTGGAGAGAGCAACTAAATGCGAAATAATCATTTATCTATATTGCCATTTGAGCTTTCAGAGCTGGATGAGATTCATATCCTTCTAAAACAAAATCATCAACAGAATAGTCATGAAGTGCTTCAATTGAATCAAGATTGGGCATAATTAATTTTGGAAGTTTTTTAGGCTCTCTACTGAGTTGCTCTTGAACCTGCTCAATGCTGTTGTTATATATGTGAGCATCTCCAAATGTATGCACAAACTCACCAGGTGTTAGGTTTAAGATATTAGCTAAAATAGACTGGAGTAACGCATAGCTTGCAATATTAAATGGAACACCTAAGAACATATCTGCACTTCTTTGATACATTTGACAGGAAAGTCGGTCATTTTTTGAAACATAGAATTGAGACATGACATGGCAAGGGGGCAGGGCCATAGAATCAAGTTTTTCAACATTCCATGCGCTTAATATATGCCTTCGCCCATTAGGGTTAGCTTCTAGGTCATTGATCAGCTTCTTAATCTGGTCAACTCCTCCCCAGTTTCTCCATTGAACGCCATAAACTGGGCCCAGTTTTTTTGTAGTTTCATTATTCTCATATCCAAGTTCAATACCTTGGTTATCAGCATTGTCTGTCCAAATGGTAGAAAATTTACTTAAATCTGTTAGCTCAGATCTATCTTTTTGAAATCTAATCTCTGCAAGCCTTCGTTCATCATCAGAGCCTTCTAAAAACCATAATAGCTCCGATACAACTCCCTTCCATGCAAGTGATTTAGTTGTAACTGCAGGAAAGCCATCTTCAAGATTAAAACGAATCTGATGACCAAAAGACGAAATAACGCCTGTCCCAGTTCTATCTCCACGATCATCACCGTGTTGTAAAATATATTCTAAAAGCTCAAGATACTGCTTCATCTTTTCTCAATGATATTATTATTAATATGAGCCCAATTATAACCATAGGGATGCTAAGAAGTTGGCCCATGCTTAATTGTAAAGCAACAAAACCCATGTGAGAATCAGGCTGCCTAAAGTATTCAATTAGAAATCTAATTAATCCATAAGCTAATAAGAAGCTTCCACTGACAACCCCATGCTTATTATTTTTAGCGCTAATAAAAATTAATAAAATAAAGAGGAATAAGCCTTCAAAAACTGCTTCATAAAGTTGAGAGGGGTGTCTTGTAAAGCCATATGGATCTGTTGGAAAAATAAAACCCCAGGTCCCATCAGTTGGTCTGCCGTAGAGCTCTCCATTTAAAAAGTTTCCAATTCTTACCAGCCCGAGTCCAATGGGCATTGCCATACAAATAGAATCAGCAAGCCTGAGAAAAGAAATTCTATACTGAAAAGAGTAGACATATAAACTGACAATTACCCCAATCAAACCACCATGAAAGCTTAGGCCACCCTCCCATATAAAGAATAAGCTAAGTGGATTAGATGCTAATTGATCCAATCCATAGAAAAACATGTATCCAAGCCTGCCACCGAGCATGGCACCAAATATTAACCCATATAAAAATACGATGTCGTTTACCTGATCAGCAGTTAATTGCAGCTCGCTAATAATGCGATGGCTCTTAAGATACTGAAAAATGAAGACTGCTGACAGCACCCATGTCACAGCATAATATTGAATTCGAAGCCAACCAATTTCAATTAAGCTAGGGTTATTAAAAAAATCTGAGAGCTCAATAATCAATTTACTACCACTAAAATTCCTACCATGATCAAAAATACTCCAAAGGAGACTTTTAGCGCCTTCTCAGAAATAGAGTGACTAATGTTAGCTCCAAGCTTAGCTGTAAAAATACTAGCCAATGAAATAGATATAACAGCTGGCCAAAAAACATACCCAACAGCCCCCATGGGGAGATTTGCATCAGTTGTTTGTCCATAATACGTATATCCAATTGCTCCTGCAGCGGCAATCGGAACCCCACAGGCTGCTGCAGTCCCAATTCCTTTTCGAATATTGTAGCCTCCAGCAATTATTAATGGGGTTGTAAATGAGCCGCCTCCGATGCCAATGATTGAAGATAAAAATCCTATCCAAGATCCATGTATCGGAACAATTGATTTAGATAAAGAGATCCTGCCTTTGTCTTTCTTTGCAAGAGCTTGTGTAAAACCTGAAATCATTTCTGTGCCAATGACAATTAAGAAAATAGTAATAATCCATTTTAAATTATTATTTGAAAGAGTTACTGCGTATCCAGCTCCAACCACAGCACCCAAAATCATGCCCACGGAGAGAGGCGCTACTAATGACCACTCCACACTGTTTTTATTATGATGAGAGAGAGCAGAAGATAGAGCAGAAAAAAATATACTCGCCAGCGATGTGCCTATAGCCATGAGTACAATAATGGAGCTATCAAAACCCATGCCATAAAAAATAAAAATAAGGGATGGGACTAATAGGCTACCTCCACCAATTCCAAACATACCTGCAAGCAAACCCGTGCATGCACCAAGTAAAAGATAGATCAAAATTTCAATCATTGTGCAGCTGGATATATTTTGGCAGGAATTCAGCCAAGACATTTCTGTAAACCTCTCTTTTAAATGGCACAACACTGGCTAAAGCATGCCAATAGGTAGACCATTTATACTCAACGAATTCTTGAGGTATTTCATTCAGGAGGTTTATTTCTAGCTCAACATTAGCTTTAAACATGTACCACTTTTGAATTTGGCCTTTGAAATTTTTTAAACTCTTAGGCCAGGGTTGATATTGCTCGGGCAAGTCATAGTGATACCAATGGCTGCTTTTTTGAATAATCTTGACTTGGTTTTTTTTGATGCCCACTTCTTCAAATAGTTCTCTGTATGCAGCTTGGATATGAGATTCACCATCATCAATTCCACCTTGGGGGAATTGCCAGGTTTTTTTCCCTTTTCTTCTGCAGACAAGAAGCTGATTCTTTTGATCTAAGACAATTAAGCCAACATTTTTTCTGTAAGATTTATCATTCATGTTAGATTAACTCCTTATGAGCAAGCCTGAATTAGCAATTTTCGATTTAGATAATACCATTCTAAACGGTGATTCAGATTATTCGATGATTAATTACTTGGTAGATATAAATCTGCTTGATGAAGTGGCTAAGTTAAAAAATGATGAATTCATCAAAGATTATCAACAGGGCCAATTAGATTTTAATCAATACACGAATTTTGCCTTAAAGCCCTATGTTGGCATGACACAGGAAGAAATCAGTAAAATAATACTGCCTTTTGTAGAGACAATCATTGAGCCCATGATTAATATTTTTGCTCTTAAATTGATTCATGATCATTATGATAAAGGTCATACAATATTACTTGCGAGTGCAACCAATGAGTTAATTGTGAAGCCAATAGCTCAAAGACTCGACATTAATAATGTTATTGGCACTAAGGTCGAATTTAAAGATAAGAAATGCACAGGGGAGTTTATCCCGCCATCAGCACTGGGTGTGGGGAAATTAAAATTAGTAGAAATCTGGATGCAAGCTCATCAATACGATGATTTTTCTGGAGTGACATTTTATTCAGACTCTATCAATGACTTACCTTTAATGGAATCTGTTGAATTTCCAAAGGCTGTAAACCCAGATATAAAGCTTGAGACAATCTCTAATGAGAGGGGCTGGGAAGTAATCTATTTGCCGATAATTTAGCTTTCTTCTTGGTAATCTGACATGGAAGGACAAGAGCACATCAAATTCTTGTCTCCATAGACATTATCGACTCTTCCTATCGGAGGCCAATATTTATTTCTACCCCTTAGATCAACAGGATAGGCGGCTACAGAACGAGAATATTTTTGTTGCCAGTTATCACTGGTTACTTTTTCAGCACAATGGGGAGCATTTCTTAAAGGGCTTTCTTCAATAGAGTATGTACCGCCTTCAACTTGTGTG
The DNA here is from genome assembly GCA_003284215.1 of SAR86 cluster bacterium AG-313-D11. GTDB lineage: Bacteria > Pseudomonadota > Gammaproteobacteria > Magnimaribacterales > D2472 > D2472. Next base: position 70,013 of record QBVW01000004.1, read on the forward strand.
ATTTCATGACGAATATAAATCATAGCTTCAATAAATCTATCCAGTTCGGCCAACGATTCACTTTCAGTTGGCTCAATCATTAAAGTCCCAGGCACAGGAAAAGACATAGTTGGAGCATGAAATCCAAAATCTATTAATCTCTTTGCAATATCATCAACCTCAACCCCGCATAACTCTTTTAATGGCCTGATATCAACAATACATTCATGCGCAATCAAATTATTTTTGCCTGTATATAAAATTTTGAAGTGAGGGCTCAATTTTTGTGCAATATAATTTGCACTCAGAATTGCTACCTGTGTTGCCTTTCTTAGGCCTGATGCTCCCATCATTTGAATGTACATCCAGCTGATTGGAAGAATAGAAGCACTTCCGAAATTAGTTGCCGAGACTGGCCCAACATTCTTTAATGAGGGTTCATATGTCAAAGGATCAGATGGTAAATGAGGCACTAAATCTTTTACAACCCCAATTGGTCCAACACCCGGTCCACCGCCACCATGAGGAATGCAGAATGTCTTATGCAGATTAAGATGGGACACATCGCCCCCAAACTCACCCGGTTTGCATAAACCAACCATAGCATTCAAGTTGGCGCCATCAATATAAACCTTCCCGCCGTGATCATGAACGATCTTGCATACTTCGGTTACGGTTGTCTCAAAGACTCCATGTGTTGAAGGGTAGGTAATCATAATGGCAGCTAACTCATCTGAATGCTTAGAAGCTTTTTCACCCAGATCCTCTAAATCAATATTCCCTTTTTTATCACAGCTTATTGGCACAACCTTCATGCCAGCCATTTGCGCAGACGCAGGATTTGTTCCGTGGGCTGATTCAGGAATTAAACATATCTTTCTTTGCTGCTCGCCATTACTTCGATGAAATGCATCGATTGCCAATAAACCAGCATATTCCCCTTGAGAACCAGCATTTGGTTGTAAAGATACAGCTGAATAACCCGTTATCTCGGTTAGCTTAGTCTCAAGATCATTTATTAAGGTTTTATAACCAGCCGTTTGATCATGAGGCGCATAAGGATGAATGTTTGAGAATTCTTCCCAACCAACAGGGATCATTTCAGATGTGGCATTTAATTTCATAGTGCATGAGCCCAACGGAATCATTGCTCGATCCAGAGCAATGTCTTTATCACCAAGTTTTCTTATGTACCTCAACATTTCTGTTTCAGTTCGATACAGATGAAAGACTGGGTGAGTTAGATATTCAGATGATCTTACGATATTGATTGGCAGCTCGAAGTTTAAAACAGCCTTTTCTTTTTTCGACAAGTCTTTGAAAATTTTTGTTATTTTTTTGATCTCTTGGCTTGTTGTTGTTTCATCCAATGAGATGCTTATATGATTTGCATCAAGTACCCTAAGATTCATCAGTTGATCTTGAGCAGTTGAAAAAATTTCCTGTGTAAGAGATTCAGTAAAGATAGTTACAGTATCAAAAAAACTAGAAGACTTGAGATCATACCCAAGGTCATTAATTCCTTTTGCCAAGGCAACTGCTTTTGAGCGAACAGACTGAGCGATCTGTTTCAATCCACTCGGGCCATGATATGCAGCATAAAAACTTGCCATGATTGCTAAGAGTGCCTGGGCAGTACATATATTGCTTGTGGCTTTCTCTCTTCTTATGTGCTGTTCTCTTGTTTGCAAAGCTAATCTGTATGCTGTTCTGCCGTCCTCATCAATCGATGCTCCAACTAATCTTCCAGGCAGGGATCTTTTATATTTTTCTTTGGTGGCCATAAATGCTGCATGTGGCCCACCAAAGCCGAGAGGCACCCCAAACCTTTGCGAGCTTCCTATTGCTATATCAGCACCCATCTCACCAGGGCTTTTTAATAGCGTTAGAGCCAACAAGTCGGTTGCCATGATCACCAGACCATTTTGTTCATGCATACTTACAATTTCTTGAGAGAAATCAATGACCGCACCATCGTTGCCAGGATATTGGAGCAAAGCTCCAAAATATGTATCTTCTTTTAAATCATTTAACTGTTGTGGGTCACCTATCATTACCTCAATACCTATCGGTTTAGCTCTTGCTGTCACCACAGAGATTGTTTGGGGAAAACAGTTTTGATCTACAAAAAATCTTTGGGATTTAGATTTACCAACTCTGTGAGCTAAAGTCATTGATTCTGCTGCTGCGGTGGCCTCATCAAGTAGGGACGCATTAGCTATTTCAAATCCCGTGAGATCTCCAACCATGGTTTGAAAATTGATAAGTGCTTCCAACCTGCCTTGAGAGATTTCTGCCTGATAGGGGGTATAGGAGGTATACCATCCAGGGTTTTCAAAAACATTTCTTAAAATAACTTTTGGTGTAACTGTTCCATAGTAGCCTTGACCAATAAATGATCGATACACAGTATTTTCTTTTGATATTTCTTTTAGAGCTTTTAGCGCTTCTTCTTCAGACATGGCATCACCAAGATCAAGCTTTTCTTCAGTAAAGATATTTTTAGGTAGCACAGACTTTGAGAACTCTTCTAAGTCCTTATATCCAAGCTGATCTAGCAGAAGGTCAATATCCATCTGGCTTAAACCAATATGTCTTAGTGCAAAGCTATCAAAATTTTCCATTATTAATTTTTATTTCAAAGAGTGTGTATTTCCACTCATCAAGCTGTCTTAGTCTAGAGTTAGTCTTCGCAGACTGCACTGTAATCTTCAGGAGATAGCAAATTATCTAACTCGCCCATATCAGAGGGAGTAAGTTTAAAGAACCATCCATCTTCGTACGGAGAAGAGTTTATTATTTCTGGTTGATCTTCTAATAGGGAGTTTACTTCTATGACTTCACCTGAAAGAGGAGAGTAAATATCTGAAGCAGCCTTTACAGATTCAACTATGGCAGTATCATTTTCAGCATCCACGGATTGCCCAACTTCAGGCAACTCAACAAAGACAATATCACCCAAAAGGTCTTGCGCATGATCACTGATACCAATGGTAATGGTGCCGTCTGATTCTACTCTCGCCCATTCATGGGATGAAAGGAATTTTAAATCGCCGGGTACATCACTCATATTTAGATTTTACCTTTTCTTAGGAATCTAGGCGATACAAAATCAATATTTAATACCTTATTTCTTATCATAACCTTCCCATTTTCTTGAAAACCCTGATCCACTCTTGCGAGACCAATGCTAGATTGTAGAGTGGGAGAATATGAGCCACTTAACACCATACCTTTTCCTTGTTCATGAGTGATCTCATAACCAGATCTTAGAACTCCCTTATCTTGAAGAATAATGCCAACTATTTTTTGTGATTTACTTTGATCAATTGATAGGAGAGCATCTTTTCCAATGAATTTACGATTCTGATTGCTCATATCAATCGTCCAGCCCAAATTTGATTCATATGGGTGGTTATTGATTGTCATATCATTACCATATAAATTTAAACCTGCCTCCAGTCGAAGGGTATCACGAGCTCCCAAACCAATAGGTGCGCATCCCAGCTCTAATGCTTGGTTCCACAAGTGATCAATATCTTGAGTTGGAACAATTAATTCCAGGCCGTCTTCGCCAGTGTAACCAGTTCTTGCATACAATTTATCGCCCTCAAACATGCACTCAAATGATTGCAGGCTATTTACTTGAGCATCAATCTCTTTAATTTCCAAAATTTTTTTGAGCGCATTAGGGCCTTGAATAGCTAGTACGCCCATATCAGATCTTTCAATGACCTTTACCCCAAATTCAACAGCATGTTTTTCGAACCATTGCCTATTTTGCTCTCGGGTTGAACAATTGGAAACCAGTCTAAACTTATTGTTTGCATGATAGATGATGAGGTCATCTAAAATACCACCTTCTTCATTAAGCAGAGCACCATAAATTGCCTTGTCATCCTTGTAGATTTTTTTAATGTCATTCGCAAAAATTTTTTCAAAGAAGGCAATTTGATCGCCATCATCAAAATCAAACACTGACATGTGCGATACATCAAAAATGCCTGCTGCATTTCTCACAGCATTATGCTCTTCGATCAGAGATGAATAACTAATTGGCATTTCCCAATTAGAAAAGTTCACCATTTTAGCGCCCAGTTGAATATGAGCATTATGAAGCGATGTTTTATTCATTGATATTTTTACTCATAGGAATGCATACTAACATCTTAATTCAGCCGGTTAATTTGAAAAGGGCTTTTCTTTGTATATAATCCAAACGAGAATCATTCTCAATTAACAATTACGAGGTTATCTATGTTTAAGTCTTTGTTTTCGATCATTTTTATGCTGGTTAGTTCTTTATCATTTGCTAATGAGGTCAATATATATACTTCTAGGCATTATGATTCTGATGATCAGCTATATGACGATTTTCGTAATGAAACAGGAATTAAAATTAATGTTATATCCGGTAATGGGAATGCTTTGCTCGAAAGACTAAAATCTGAAGGAAAAAACTCACCAGCTGACATTTTCTTTACAGTTGATGCTGGTAATTTATGGAAAATTCAAAAAGAAGGATATTTTCAAAGCATTTCATCTTCAAAAGCTCTTTCAATCGTTCCAATGAACTTAAGAGGCCCAAACAATGAATGGATCGCAATTGCCAAAAGAGCAAGAGTGATTTTTTATAATCCTAAAACTGTTTCGGATGAAGAGCTCACAGATCTTAGCTATGAGAACTTATCAAGCGATGAGTGGAATGGAAGAGTTGTAATAAGAAGTTCAAGTAACATTTATAACCAATCACTAGTTGCATCATTGATATCAACTCACGGCATTGAAAAAACAGAAAAATGGGCCAAAGGTCTTGTTTCTAATTTAGCAAGAAAACCTCAAGGGAATGATAGATCGCAGATTATGGCGGTTGCTAATGGGTTGGCTGACCTTGCAATCGCAAATAGCTATTATTACGGGTACATGTTGTCTGGAAAAGCAGGAAATGAGCAAGTTAAAGCGGCCAAAAAAGTAAAAATGCTTTTTCCTAATCAAAGCAATAGAGGAGTCCACATAAATATCAGTGGGCTGGGAGTTCTTAAGAATGCCAAAAACATTGACAATGCAAACAGGTTTATTGAGTTTTTGCTTTCAAGAGAAATGCAATCAAGCATGGTAAATAATTCATTTGAATACCCCGTTCTAACTGATGTATCGCCTCATCCAGATATAGCCAGTTCAGGCTTAGGTTTTCTTGAGGACAAAATGCAGGTCTCAGAATATGGAAAGTTTAATTCAGAAGCTATAAAACTTATGGACAGGGCTGGCTGGAAATAACAATACTGTGATAACCTCATTTATTAATTAAACTCAGTTTTATAAAGTGCGGTCTTCAAAAATCTTTTCTGTTTGGCATGGTATTCCGCTTTTTATCCTTTTATTTTTTCTGGCTCCAATTCTAATTATCTTATCTAGTGTATTCGCTGATTACTCCGAAAACTGGAGTCACATATATGAGTATGTCTTAGGTGACTACATTCTCAATTCATTCATCTTGGTATCTGGGGTTTCTTTACTAGTTATGATCATTGGCTCTCTGACGGCATGGTTAGTATCAAACTATCAATTTTTTGGAAAACGGTTTTTTGAATGGGGTCTTATATTACCATTGGCAATACCACCTTATATTTTGGCTTACACCTTTACTGGGTTATTTGATTCATATGGAACAATGAATGAAATTGCTCGGTCACTATTTAATTTAGAACAAAATGAGATGCTATTTCCTAATATCAGAAATATCTATGGCGCAATTATAGTTTTTTCATTCACCCTTTATCCATATGTATACTTGATTTGTCGAACCGCTTTTCTCAATCAATCTAGATCCATGTTCGAGGTTGGCAGAACATTGGGTTTATCCCAAGCATCAATTTTTTTAAAACTTGCTCTTCCCTTGGTAAGGCCTGCATTAATTGCAGGTACAATGATTGTAGCCATGGAGACTTTGTCTGATTTCGGTGCAGTCGATCATTTCGCCATTTCAACATTTACAACTGGTATTTTTAGAACATGGTATGGAATGTATGATTTAACAACAGCAATGCAGCTTGCATCAATGTTGTTAATATTTATCACTTTTTGCTTAGTGATCGAGCGCACCTCTAGAAAAAATGCTAACTATTCCACCATTGGATCAAACTTTAAACCAATACAGGTGATAAGATTGGGCTCACTTGGATCCTTTGTATGCTTCTTTGTATGTTTTATCCCAATATTTATTGGTTTTATATTGCCTATACTTGAGATTTTAAATTGGTCTTTAAGATTTAACACTAGCTTTTTTAATGAACAATTTTTTTCAATATCATTAAATACAGTTTTATTATCAATTCTCTCAGCAATTCTGTGTACTTTTATTGCCATGATTATTAATTTTTCAATTAGATATAAAAATAGCTCTGTAATTAAATCTATAAACCCCTTTTTAAACATTGGCTATGCTGTTCCAGGCCTTATTCTTGCAGTTGGAATTGTTCAATTATTTGTATTTTTAGATAACAATATCTTGAATTTTTTTGAGGGATATTTCCTTACTGGAAGCTTATTTGGCTTAATCTTTGCATACATTATCAAATCATATGCTTTGGCCAATTCAACTTATGAGGCTGGCTATCAAAAAATTAGCCAAACAATTGATGACAGCGCGCGCGTTCTAAAATCGACGGGTTTAAACCTTCTTTTTAGAGTCCATTTTCCAATACTGAAAACAAGTTTTTTTACAAGCCTTCTTTTAGTAACCTCTGAAGTTGTAAAAGAATTACCAGCCACCTTAATTTTGAGGCCTTTTAATTTTGAAACTTTGGCAGTTTCGACATATATTTATGCTTCTGAGGAAAGAATGGTCGAGGCAGCAGCTCCAGCAACCGCGATAATATTGATTGGATTAATACCGATTTTCTTTATCTCGCAAATGATTAGGGCATCAAGATTGGAAAAGAGCTAATGAAAAATATACTTGAAATTAGAAATTTATCTCATGCCTATGATCAAGCTGGTTCAATAATTAAAGATTTTAATTTTTCGTTAAAGAAAGGTGAAATAGTTTCAATTCTTGGTCCTTCTGGTATAGGGAAAACCACTCTATTAAGAATCGTTGCTGGATTAGAGGACGTAATGGATGGCGAGGTAATCATAAGCGAAAAAGTTGCTTCAAAGAAAAATTTCCTTTTGCCTCCAGAAAAAAGAAATTTAGGATTGGTGGTTGAAGACAGAGCTCTTTTTCCACATCTTAATATTGAAAAAAATGTAATGTTTGGCATCAGCCATATTCAAGAAAGAGAATCTTTAGCTCAAGAGTATCTTAGTCTATTTAAGGTTGCTGATCTAAGCAAAAAATATCCTCATGAAATTTCTGCTGGCCAGCAACAAAGGGTTGCATTTGCCAGAGCATTAATCACTAATCCAGATATTCTTTTGCTTGATGAGCCGTTTGGCGCACTAGATAAAAATCTTAAAGAGGAGTTACACGAAGAGACCAAGAAAATTTTTAAAAATAAAGATTTATCTGTCTTGTTAGTAACTCATGACGAAGAAGAAGCTAAGTATTTTTCAGATAGGATAATAGAATTTCAAGAAGACAAGATTTTTATTCGCTAATTATTTTTTAACTTTCTACTTGATCCATATTTTTAATTGCCTTGTTCATTTGCCTTTCTCTTGTAGCATGCTCATTAACAGCTTTTAACATTGCGTCAGTCTTTTTCTGTAGCTCTTCCGTAGAGCTTCCAAAATTTTCAAATTCTTTTTTGAGTTTCCCAAACTCTTTCATAATCTCACTCGCTCTTTCATTAAGAGCAAGAGTTCTAAACCCCATATGAACGCTTATTAAATATGCAGCAAGAGAATTTGGCCCCATAATGAGAACTCGGTTATCTCTAAATATTTCTTCTCTTATGTTGTCAATTGAATCAATGAGCTGCATGAGCGATTCACTTGGGATGTACATAATGCCTAGTTCAATAGTTATGCCTGATTGGATATATTTTTCTTTTATATCTTTCGCATCTTTTTGAACGTGTCTTCTAATTGCATCTGAAGAAGCTTTGATGAGTTGAGGGTTTCTATTGTCAACGGCAGATAAGTAGTTATCAAATAGACCTGATGGAAATTTTGCATCAATGGGAAGAAGCAAACCCTCCGGTAATTTGATTGCAAATTCAACTCTTCTACCTGAACCAGGGATCACTTCTGCGTTAGCAATAAATTGATTATGGTGAAAAATATCCTTCACAATTGCATCTAGCGACCATTCACCAAAAGTCCCAGCAAGAGCACCACCAGATAAATACCGATTAAGTTTACTTAGAGGATCTTGGAAGGATTGAATATCATTTGATAGGTCAGATAGTTTCGCTTCTTGTCTTTCGACAGCTTTATCGAGATCCCTAAGCGACTCTTTAGAATCTGAGCTTTGCGAGCTGTCTTTGATATTAAGATAGATTAATAGCCCTAAAAGCAGGATTATTACTACTAAAAGAATCCATATATATGTCACTTATAAATTTATCCTATAAAATATATTTACTTATATACCCAATGATACTATGGATGAATCTCTGGAATCTAAATTTGCCACTTTAAAATCTAAAAACCTAAAGATTGATTTAACTCGTGGTAAACCTGGCTCTGATCAATTAGATCTTTCAAACGATCTTTTAAATTTAAAGGTACCTGCTGAGAGCCCAAGCGGGGTAGATGTTCGCAACTATGGCGACCCTTTAGGTATCCCTGAGGCAAGAGCGCTGGGAGGCGAGTTACTTTCAGCTCCTGTAGGTAACACCTTGGTTGGAGAGCAATCCAGTTTACTTCTTATCTATCAACTTATTCTGGCAAATTATCTATTTGGCCTAGAGACGCCATGGAAGAACCAAGAAAACTTGAAGTTTATTTGTCCTGTTCCAGGCTTTGATAGGCATTTCAGATTATTGGATGATTTTGGAATAGAAATGTTACCAGTTCCCCTGACTGGGTCTGGCGTAGACATTAATAAATTTAAAGTATTGCTTGCAGAACATGAAAATATCAAAGGCATCATCTGCGTTCCTCGTCACTCTAATCCTACTGGTGATATTTACACAGATGACAATATGTCAGAGCTGTTAGAGGCAGGAAAATCTTACTCAAATGAATTTTTGTTTATCTTCGATCATGCATATTTATTGCATGACTTTTCACCAACCCCGAATCAAACATCCTCATGGGAGCTAGCTAAGAAATTTGATGCTTTGGATCAAACCGCAATTTTTTGTTCTTTTTCCAAGGTCACATTTGGTGGCGGTGGATTATCTTTTGCAGCAGCTGGCACAAAGCTTTTTAATCTTTTGGTGAGACAAAGAGGCTCCATGATAGTTTGCTCCGATAAAGTTAATCAGATGCGTCATATACAATTTCTTAAAAATAAGCATGATGTTTTTAATCATATGAGCAAGCATGCAGACTTGGTTAAACCGAAATTTGAAATAGCTTTTCAAGCATTAGACTCTTTAAGCTCAGAGATAGGTAGTTACAAGAAACCAACGGGCGGATATTTTATTTCTTACAACACAAGCAAGCCGATTGCTAAAAGGGTAATAGCGCTATGTGAAGAGGTCGGGGTTTTGATAACTCCTGCTGGATCGACATACCCACACTTTGATGATCCTTTAGACTCAAATATTAGATTGGCACCAACCTTTCTAGGTTTAGAGGATTTAAAAGAAGCAATGGAAGTTTTCACAACCTCTCTGCAGATAGCTTTTGAAGAATAGACTAGTTTACAGCTCTTGAGAGCGGCACAAATCTGCCATCTTCAAAATGAGAAAATAAATTTTTAATTTCTGGATGTTTCGGTAATTCTTCTGAGATATCATCAAGCAGATTTTGTTCTGATACATAAGCCACATAAAAGATGTGACCATTTTCAGCAAAGAGATGATAAAAGGGCTGGTTTTTTCTCGGACGAATAGATGTCGGTATAGATTGATACCATTCTTCTGTATTATTGAATTCTGGATCAACATCAAATATGACTCCACGAAAATCAAGGAAGCGATGTTTTACCACTGCCCCGATGGCAAATTTTGTTTCAACTAGCTCTTGTTTTATATTACTCATATGATTCACTTAATCATATCAAATTTTTGGAGCAAACTATGTTAGTAACCAGCACCCCATCAATAGAAGGTAAAAAAATTCATACATATCTTGGGATTGTCATGGGCAGCACTGTAAGAGCAAGACATCTGGGCACAGATATTTTAGCAACACTTAAGAATTTAGTTGGTGGCGAACTTAAAAGTTATTCAATATTATTGATGCAAGCAAGAGAGGAAGCCATGGAAAGGATGGTTTCCAATGCTGAAGACATGGGTGCAGATGCAGTTATTAATTTTCGATATGAGACTTCAACCATAGCAGCGGCCGCTTCAGAAGTTATTGCATATGGTACGGCTGTAAAGTTTGAAGATTGATTCAATCAAAGTTTTTGGCGAGCGTCATTGTGGCACCAATGCTATAGGTTATTTTGCCGGTAAAAATTTCAATTTGAAATTTCAGCATTATGATTTCTTGGGTTGGAAGCATAGACTCGCGCCTAAAAAAGATGAGTGGTCAAAATTTGAAGTGCAAAACTGTCTATTTATCTTTTGTATGCGTAATCCTTATTCATGGATCCAAGCCATGTATAGAGAACCATACTATGATCATTATCCAAAAATCAAAGATTTGTCTTTAGAGGGCTTTGTTCAATTTTCTATTGAAGATTATGAGAATTGCATCGCTATGTGGAATCAAAAGAATGATTCTTACTTTAGGATGTCAGAAGAGGTGCCCAACTCAATTATTATTAATGTTGAAGACTTTCATGCAGACCAAAAAAAATTTCACGCACGCATTGCAGAGATATTAAACAGACAAGATTTACCACTGGTTAAAATGAATGATTATGTAAATGGCAAAGGAAGACATGAACAAAAGGATATTGCTTCCTCATTGCAGATCCCTTTATTAGAGAAGAGCCTGATTAAAATGATCAACTCTTTTTTATCAATAGAAACCATGAAAAAATGTAATTACAAGCTACTTACTTAAACTGAGATAGAAATGAATAAAACTGAAAAAACTGCCTTTAGAGAAAGCGTCATTGTCGTGATGATGGGAATGATTATTAATTTCCCCCTGCAAACCTTTTTGCTATGGCTCACCATTGATAATTGGAGTTGGACTAACACACTATTAATTTCCATCTTTACTCAGACCGTTCTTACTCTTGTGGCTTTAATAAGGGTTTATTCAATAAGAATGAGATTTACAAGGGGTAAGTTTTAAGAGTTTCTTATAGCCAGTTGCTCTTTAATTTCAGCATGTGATTCTTTGGTAATTTTATATCTTGCATAAAAGAAAACAGCAATTAGTCCCCAAACCATTGCAAATGGACCGTCAACTAGTCCCAAATTAAAGATTGTATCTTCAGGTATTGCTCCTGGCACAGCATTCTCTGGGAAGGCGATAAAATCAAGCGCCACTCCAGCTATAACATGACCAATGCCGTTTGATGTTTTGCTAAAGAATGCACGAGCTGCATAGAAGACTCCTTCTTGTCTAATGCCAGTATTGAGTTCATGTTCATCTGCTATATCTGCTAATGCTGACATGACACTTATATGCAATATAGAGCCGCATGCTGATGCAAAAGAGCCTAAGCAAATGATCATCAGAACCAATTCCCATGAGCCTCGTTCTGGAGCAAAGCCTAATAGAGCAATATTAGCTGATGCCGACCAAAAAATAGTTAGACCAAGAACTGTTACAACAATCACAATAGGTTTATCAAATCTTTGATGAAGTTTTGCTGTCAGGATGAATCCAAAGGCATACCCAATAATGTTATTGATAATTAGCCAACCAATTTGTATAGGAGACAATTCCCAAAAAAATGTTCCCATATAAATGCCCAATGTTTCATGAGTTCCTATGAGCATAGAAAGAAAAAACATGCCTACTAATAATCGAGCATAGTTCTTATTACTAATAGCGCCATAAATGTCTTTAAATAAATCTGATATCTTGATATGAGATTCATTTCTAGAGGGCTGCTTTAAATAGGGGATTCTATCTTTAGTGAAATAAGCTGATGAGAGAATACACAGTGAAATTAATACCATGCTAAAAATTGCTATGGGCGTATAGGACTCTTGATAGAGTTGCCCAATTTTCTCACCTGCAAAGTAAGGAAAGATTAAAAACCATACAAAGATATGCATGATAATGACGCCCATATACCCAAAGAGATTGTTGTAGCTCATGACTCGGCTGCGCTCAAAATAATCATCAGATAGTTCGGCTCCTAATGCTAAATGAGGCACTGCAAACAAAGTAATACTCAGTCTCAGTAAGATAGTTGAAAAAATCAGCCAGCCAAAGAGACCATACTCAGATAACCCATCTGGTGGAAAAAACATTAGATAGATCGCTATGACCGTAGGGAAAGGTGCAGCGAACATGAAGGGATGCCTGCGTCCAAGCTTAGATGTAAATCGATCTGAAATAGACCCCATAATAGGATCGGAAACAGCATCAAAAATGATTGCAATTAAAACAGCTAAGCCAGTCAGTGAACCAGATAGACCAAGGACTTGATTATAAAAAAAGAAGGTGAGACCAGCAAATATCCAATTTGTTGCACCTTCACCAGTGGCTCCCACCCCAAAAGCTAATTTTGTTTTAATTGTTAGTTTATCTGGGCTCAAGTTGATCCTTTTTCTTCATTCTAGCCTTGAAAGCTCTATTAGGTAAAATAACCACATGAAATTAAAAATGTATCAAGTTGATGCTTTTACCGACAAATTATTTTCAGGTAATCCTGCTGCTGTTGTCATCCTAGAATCGCCACTTAAAGATGATGTCATGCAATCAATAGCTGCAGAAAACAATTTATCTGAAACAGCATTTGTCAGCATTCATGAAAGTCCAGTTTCGATAAGATGGTTTACTCCGTCAATTGAAGTCGATCTTTGTGGTCATGCTACTTTAGCTAGCGCGCGCATACTTTTTGATTACTACCCCAGTCTTGCTGGAGATGAAATTAATTTTGATTCTAAAAGCGGAACCTTAAAAGTAACCAAGTTTAATGAACGGCTTTGCCTTAATTTTCCTTCTGACCAACCGGTTGTAACTGAACTAGATCCCTTATTTATTGAAATATTAGCCATTAAGCCATTAAGACTTTTGAGAGGTAAAGATGATTATTTAGCAATTTTTGATAATCAAATACAAATCGAAGACATTCAACCTAAGTTTTCTTTTCTTAAAAAAATCAATGCTAGGGGTCTTGTAGTATCGGCTCCTGGAAACGAGGTGGATTTTGTTTCGAGGTGTTTTTATCCTGAAGCTGGCATTGAGGAAGATCCAGTAACTGGATCAGCTCATACTATGTTGACACCTTATTGGGCTAAACAATTTGATAAAGAGGACCTAGAGGCACATCAACTCTCCAAACGAGGTGGCAAACTTAATTGTAGACTAGCCAGTGACAGAGTTTTTATTTCTGGGGATAGCATAATTTATTTTGAAGGGACTATCTCAATCGTTTAAACTTTAACTTTAAAAATACCGGAGAGAATTTATGACGACTTATATTATTGCTGCATTATTGCTTGCTTTTCTTCAAACATGGCTTATTCCAGCATCTTTCAACATGAAAAATTTCCCTTGGCTGGGCTCGAATAGAGATGATCCTATGCCTCATGAGTTAACAGTCATGGCTGGGAGAGCCATGAGAGCAAATACAAATTTGCAAGAAACTTTACCAATATTTTTGGCATTGGCTCTCTTGTCTATGCATCTATCTGTTGATATTACTGGGCTGGCATGTTGGTGGCTTGCATTTAGAGTAGGTCATGTAGTTACATACATCGCTGGTTTTGCAAGATTGAGAACATTGTTATGGCTTGGTTCAGTTGTTTGCTTAGTCATGATGGCACTGGCATTAATTTAGAACATTTCTTGTTCTAAAAAAAGGGGGGCTTTAGCCCCCTTTTTTTATTAGATGAAATTAATGTTAACTACTGGGATTGATTAAGAACTTTTCTCCAGTTGCTTGTTTTGCATACACCATCAAAGATTCAAGAGTTAAGACCTCTTTTAGAGATACTTCCTGAGTATAGTTACTTGCAAAGGTAGTTTTAATTTCATTAGCAACTCGAGCTTGAAGCTCACCAACTTTTTCAAAACCAACTTTGCCTAAAAATGGTGTTAATAGAAATCCGCCTATACCCCAATACATTCCAAAGGTTCTATTATTTGGAAGCGTAATCCCTGATTGATTGAGGCCACCATAAATATAAACTTGCTTGTGATCAGTCGATCCATATGGACTATATTCTGTCGAATTTTTTCTCGCTGCAATTTCCATACAGGTAAGTATTTTTCCAGCTAGTTCTCCACCGCCAGTTGCATCAAATGCAAGAGTAGCTTTTGTTTCAGTGATAGCCAATGTTAATTGTTCCATGAAATCATCATCCGACGAGTTACAAACAAACTGCGCACCAATAGATTTCAATAAATCAACATGTTCTTGCTTACGAACAATATTTACAAGTTGCACGCCATCATTTACACATATTTTTACAAGCATTTGACCCAAATTAGAGGCTGCAGCTGAATGTACTAGAGCTGTGTGTCCTTCCATTTTCATTGTTTCAACCATACCAAGAGCTGTTAAAGGGTTTACAAAGCTTGATGCACACTCCCGAGGCTCAGTTCCCTCATTCATAACCATGCAACTCGCTGCAGGCAAGCATCTGTATTGAGAGTACATTCCACCCCCAACAACGCTCACAACCTTGCCCATTAATTCTTGAGCATTAGCTCCAGCCTCTATTACGACACCAGAGCCTTCGTTACCTACTGGCATAGGCTTATTCAGCCTTGGTTTCATGGCCCCCATAATTGCATCTGGAACATCCATAACAATTTTTGAGTTTTCAACCTTGAGGGTATTGATATCACCTGGCCCGATTAATAAACCTAGATCAGATGGATTAATAGGAGTCGCTTCCACTTGAATTAGCACCTCATTATCACCTGGGATTGGACGCTCAGATTCAGTGATAGCTATTTCTAACTTTCCTTCATCAGTGACCGTAGAAGTAATTTGTTTATTTGAACTCATTTCATCTCCTTAAAAGCATTAAATAGTAATATATACAGAGAACTATACAACTTAGAGCATGCTTTAAGTCAAGCAACATAATGTAAAAACATGAATGGATAAAATTGTATGAAAGATTATTCAGATCATATTGGAATAATAGGAGGCGGAATAGCAGGCCTAACGCTTGGCTGCGCTCTCTTGAAAGAGGGTATTCCAGCAACCATTTTTGAAAAAATGCCTGAGGATACCTCTCACGGTGCTGCCATAAGCCTATCTCCCAATGCATTACGTTTGTTAGACAGGCTGGGTATTTATTATGACTTAAGGAATCAATCTTTTATTCATTCTGCAGCTTTAATTCAAGGAACACAAAAGCAAATATGTGAATTCCAAACCCCTGAAGTCCTGACAACACGTCGACAAACATTGATGTCGCTGCTCTATTCCAAATATATTAATTTAGGTGGGGAGGTTCATCATGATCACGCTCTTGAAAATTTTGATGCAGTTAAATGCGAAGCTACATTTACAAGCCAAAATAAATATATTTTTAAGCACTTAGCAGCATGTGATGGTATTAGATCATTAATACGAGATACTTTTTTTGCTCTTAATCAAAGTCCAAAATATAGTGGTTACAGCGCCTGGAGGGGCATAGGTAAGTCAGACGTACAAAGAATTCATTTTGCACTTGGTCCTGGTAGTCATATTGTAAGTTATCCAGTTAATAAAAAAGGAGACGTAAGCTTTGTTGCGGTAAAAAAAGAAGATTTTCAATTTAAGGAATCCTGGAGGGAAGAGGGCTCAGTTAAAGATTTGCTGGATGATTTCTCCATTTATGACTCTAAAATATTTCCAGCACTTGAAGATTCAATGCCCTTATATAAATGGGGGATCTATATCAGACCGCCCTTAAAATCTATGATTGCTAAAAATATAACTTTGCTTGGTGATGCAGCTCATCCCATGGTGCCATTTTTAGGACAAGGCGCATGCATGGCAATTGAAGACACCTACTCATTTGCAATGGCTTGTAAAGCAAAGATTGCCAATTTGAGAGACGCACAAGAGGCTTATGATTTCGTTAGAAACAAACGTACTAAAAAGATACAAAGACTCTCAATGATGCAAGGTAAAATCTATCATCTGAAGAATCCATTATTAGTTTCAGCAAGAAATACTGTAATGAAATATACGAATATTCCAGGCAATGATTTAAAAAAAATTCATGAATATGATGCTCACTATGAAATGCAAATTTAGATCTCAAACAGCATTTATCAAAGAGTTACATTGAATATTTCGCTTTAATTTGATGAATACTCTTATCTGCTAAAGTTGATTATTTGCTAATTTCAAAAATACTTCTACTCAAGATTTGGAAGATTATCGTAATCTAATCCAGCGTATGGTAACTGTTCTGCAATTGCGTTCGGATGGACAACTGAAATTACTATATCGCTGCCATAATCACCACTTATGAATTGTCCTAAGCCTGTAGTTGGAGTGATATAAATAGTAGCGAATCTTCCTTCTTTTCCATAAACTAGTGAGATTTCTTCTGCAACTTTTGAGCTAAGCAATAGCCAACCAGTTTCTGGGGTTGCATTACCATAGAATATTAGATTTTCTGCAGGGCTATAGCCAGATTTTAATACAATTCTTCCGGACACAGCATTGCCAGTTCCAAGCACAACAGTTGGATCTTTTATAATTTCAGAATTTTTTGGTAATGGAAAATCTGATAGAAGGTAGCTAATGATTTTTCTTTGGTTGACCTGATATTCATTTACAAAAAGTGTACAACTTGATGAAAAGGCAAGAATTAAAGTGATTGATAGTAGATTTTTCATATTTTTCTAATTTAATTTTTAAAAATTTAATTGATATCCAAGTTTAAACGAATTTTCTATAACTTTGCTAGAGGAAGCCTCAATAAAGACAGCGCTTCTTTTATTAATATTATATAGTATTCCAACGCCAAATTTTTTATCTGAATCATCTGATAATTGAGCATCATAAGGGGGGCATGACAATGCTTCGCAAACAGGAGCACCAGAATCTACAATTATTGCCTCTTTTGAAGCATCAACAAAAATCTTTCCCTCCCAGTAATTACTATTACCAAATCTTATTCCAGCAACAAAACTTGCATGGCTATCGTCACCTTGAAAATTAAATCTTTCTCCATCAAAATCAGAGGTTTTTATTCCAACCTCTGCAAAGACATCAAATAAATTTTTAATTTTTAAATTTACATCTCCAGAATTTATATTTCCCAATAAATCACCAACACCCTTGTGAAATCCAAACCTAGCTGTATCAACTACTTTATCATAGGACTCTTTTTTATAATTTACGCCTTCTGCTTTTCTTTCTATAGTTGCATAGAAAGCTCCGGGCAAATCAATAGATAAATTAATTGCAAAACCCGACTTATCAGATTCAATGAAATGAATGCCTAAAGAAGTATATTTATAGTCATTTGATTTTCTATCCAATCTATTGGCTTCAGCATGCAAGAAAAAGGGCATGCATATTAGTGAAATTAATATCGTCCTTTTCATAAGAATATCTTATCAGAATTGATTAAAGTATTTATTTCTTGAATCCAAAACTATTTGTTGCATTAATTAGCTCATTAGTAATTTCATTTTCAAATGCACTATGACCCGAAAAAGGCGTGATAATAAATTTTGCTTCTGGCCAGTTCTTATGAAGTTCCCAAGCAGTTGTCAGAGGAGTGCAAACATCATATCTTCCTTGAATAATAGTAGTCGGGATGTTTCTAATAATATCAATACCATCAATAAGCTGTTGCTCATGTGATAAAAAACCTTTGTTAATAAAATAGTGATTTTCAATAAGCGCAAATGCAAGAGCGAACCTGGGTTCAGAAAAACTATCCACCATTTCTGGGCTATAGCTTAGATTAACAGTAGACCCTTCCCATCTTGACCACGCAACAGCTGCTTCAAGCTTTTTGTCCTCATCATCGCCATTAAAAATTTCATAATATGCTGATATCAAGTTATCTCTTTTTGATTTTTCAATTGGCTCAATAAATTTTTCCCAAGCATCAGGAAATATATTGCTAGTTCCATCTTGATAAAACCAATCTAATTCTTTTTTTCTCAACATAAAAATTCCGCGAAGGATCATTTCGCTTACTGAATCTGGATGAGTTTGAGCGTAAGCTAGAGCCAAAGTGCTGCCCCATGAGCCTCCAAAAACCAACCATTTATCTATCTCTAATTTTTGTTTTAAGGATTCAATATCCGCTACTAAATCCCAGGTTGTATTATTTGTTAAACATGCATGAGGTTTGCTTCTACCGCATCCCCTTTGATCAAACACTATGATTCTATAGGCTTCTGGATTAAAGAATCTTCTTACAGCCTCACTTCCGCCTCCACCAGGCCCACCATGTAAAAAAACAGCAGGCTTTCCATTTGGATTGCCACATTGTTCATAATAAATTTGATGCTCACCTGCAATCATGAAACCAGTATCAAAGGGTTTAATTGCAGGATAAAGTTTTTGTTGTTCTGTCATAAAAAACTATCTTAGGTAAGTAAAGTACTATTAATTTTTTTTGGTAGAGCTTTTTACTAGTTCTTCTGAGGAAGCAATTTTAAAGCGATCAATATCTTCTCCAAAGAGTTTCTTTGGTGATACAGATTCAAATTTTCCCTCAGTGTCTGTAGGGTCGGTAAAGAACCCTAAAACATAACCGCCTTGAGAGTAACCCATCAGATCTCTGAGCTCGGGTTCAAGATCTTTTGCTATGGAGGGAGGACAAGAGAGGTATTGATTTTCCTCCTGTCTTAGCCAATTTGGAGCATAGTGTAAAAAAACACCAAGTCTATTTTCTGATGTTTTATTGGCTCCCCCGCCGTGCATTACAGACCCAGTATAAATAAATACTGAACCTGCACTCATTTCAGCATTCTCGATTTCTTCATCTAGAGGCATTCTATTTTTGTCCCATTTGTGAGAGCCTGGCACAACTTGAGTTGCCCCATTTTCCTTGGTGAAATCTGTTATAGCCCAAACAGTACTCAATTGAGTTTCAATTTTACGAGGTACATATCCACCCCATACTCCTCGATCTCTATGCAAGATCTGAGGCGTTTCATTAGGCCCTATTGAGATAGCAGATGTGAAATGAAGCTGATAGCCATCGCAGTGAGGCTCTAAAAATTTTTCTGATAAAGTATTGATTGTTGGATTGAGGGCTAACTCACGACACTTGGGTGATCTTGCCATCAGTGCGCCTACTCGCTTTGTTTGAAATCCAGTAAATTCATTATCACCCTCAATATCATTTTCAAGGTATGGTTTAAGCTCATTTTTAATATCGTCAAGATCTTTTGTAGACAAAATATTTTCTATAACTACAGCAGCATCCCGCTCAATAATGGCTAGAATCTCCTCAATGTTAGTATCGGGAGTAACGCGTTGAATGCTCATGGATTTAGTTTAGGACAATTTTAAAAATCTGTGAAATTTTTTCTTTTAGGTTGTGTTGATAATTTCATCATATATTTCTGGATCTGTAGCTCCCTCTGTTCCAAATAATAAAACAATGCTATTTGAATCGAGGCTCATCTTTTCAGCTACTTTTTTGTTGTTCATTGTTTGCATGAGCCCCTCAAGCCCGGCAACTGATGACTCTCCAGCTTCAATTGATGGCCTATTTTTTGCAAGCAATCTCATTGATTCTGGAATTGATGCATCTGAAATAGTAATGAAATCATCGACGCCTTTACTCAGTATTGTCCATCCTAAAAGAGAGGGTTCACCACATGAGAGTCCAGCCATCATTGTTTCTTTTTTAATATCAACTGAAGTCATTTGATTATTTTGAGCGCTGCGAATGAGGCAGGGCGCATGCTCTGATTCAACAACAATAAATTTAATATTATTGTTGGGAAATTTTTCCCAAAAATATCCACATATAGCACCAGGGAATGAGCCAACACCGCCTTGTAAAAATACATGAGTTGGAAATGGCAAGTTATTTAGCTGACTGACAATTTCTTCTGCCATGACATTATAACCAGCCATAATATAGCGTGGATATTTTGTGTAACCTTCATAAGAAGTGTCTGAAATGACGTGCCAGTTGTTCTTTTCAGCAGCATCAATGCATATTCTCAGGGATTCATCATAGTTTCCAGAGATACGCGTGACGTTTGCCTCAAGATTTTCCATTGCTTTTTGACGTCCAGCACTTACTTCCGAATGAATATATATCTGACATTTACATCCAAATAGCATGGCGCCAAAAGCTACCGATCTGCCATGATTGCCATCCGTTGCTGTGGTAACTGTGTACTTTGAAATTTGCTCTGAATACTTCCCGGCATGAATATCTTTGACGCTAACTTTATCTCCAACTTCTTTCTGTAAGGCGTGATGAATGAATTTCAAAACTCCATAAGTGCCGCCTAGAGCCTTGAAGCTGCCCAATCCAAATCGAGAACTTTCATCTTTGTAGTAAATATTTTTGATCCCAATATCAGAGGCCAAAGAATCCAGAGAATGCAGGGGAGTTATGGAATAACCTTTCCAGGTTTTAATTTCCTCAAAAGCACTGATTGTATTTTGGAGACTCAATACATATCGCAAATCATTTGAGTAATGCCCCGTATCTTTTTGAGGGTTATGAAAATGTTCCATCAACATGAAAAAATAGAATTAGTCTCTAAAGTTATCAAACTGCAGTGGTAAGTCATATTTTTGATCTTTAATAAGTTGAATGATCTGTTGCAATTCATCTCTTTTCTTGCCGTTGATTCTAATGCTCTCACCTTGGATCGACGCCTGCACCTTAACTTTAGATTGCTTAACTAAAGTAGTAATTTTTTTTGCAAGCTCTCTATCAATACCTTCTTGAAGGTGAATCGATTGACGAGCTTCACCAGTTGCAGACTCTATAGATCCAGGTTGAAGTGTTTTTAAATCTATCCCCCTTTTGGACATAGCTTCATGAAGCACAGGTTCCATTTGTTTGATTTGAAAATCTTCCTTTGCAGTCAAAAGAATTTCTTTTGCATTAAGAACAAAAGACGCATTAGTTCCTTTAAAGTCAAACCTATTTTGCAGCACTCTATTTGCCTGATCCACTGCATTGGTTAGCTCATGAAGATTTAGTTCAGATTTGATGTCGAACGAAGCCATATGATTTTTCTCTAATTATTGATTAATTCTACACCAACAAAATAAACCTCAATCAGATACTTGAGATTATTAAATTTAAAAAAAATTTAAGCTTCGGAAACGATAGTTGTTTTCATAGATTTTTTGCTAAGACCCCAAATTAGCCTGGCAGCCTTAATAAATAATAATCTAAAGGTTCTATCAAAAAGTGGCACTTCTGTGATTTCAGATTTCACATCACAAACCTGCTTACCTCTAATCAAGTTTCCAGGAAGTGCTCCAGTTGCAACCCCATTCTCACTAATCACTTGACCACTTTTTATTGTAGCGACATATCCTGTTGCATCTTGAACCAGTCGTCTTCCTCCCAATGGTAAATCGTGAATCATCTTGGGATGGCTAACATTTAATTTTTCAAAATCAATAATATTAATATCGCCCAACATGCCTACTTTTATTTCGCCTCGATCAAAGAGCCCGAATGTTTCAGCTGTATCTTTCGTTTGTTTTTTTATGAGCATTTCTAAAGGAAACTTCTTTCCAGCTTCACGATCTCTTGCCCAATGGGATAAATTTGTTGTTGGCATGCTTGCGTCACATATCAGCCCGCAATGTGCACCCCCGTCGCTGCCTCCAGCAACTGACGATTTTAATCCATATGCTTGCTCAACAAAATCAAGTTTGTAATTTTCATATGGAGTAAAAGCTGCATAAATCAAATTGCTACCATTATTCTTGATCATTTCATCGTACATTACTTCAAGTTCTGAAATGCCTCTTTCTAAGGCAACAGCAGCTATGCTGTCCTCTTTCTTTGGTTCATAGTTTGGAGGCGTTCCCAAAATGAATTGTGTCTCGTAATTGGATGTCAGCTTTGTAGGAAGCTCAACATCCTTTGCAATTTCCTCTTTTGTTTTATTGTTTGGATTCTTGGCAAGCTGAATTTTAATCTCTGATTCAAAATCGGGTTGCTGGCTAAGCAATTTCTTTTTAAAATCAGGATCTTTCATAATTGCATATTTTTGTTCAAGTGGTAAATCGGCAATCTCTTTATAAGCTGGATATTGAATAAAAGGATGTAGAGAGCTTTCTAGGCCGAACATGAGTCCAACATTTCTGCCAGGAAACTGAGGACGAATATTTTTTCCCTTCAGGAATTGCTCTTCAGCAAATAGAATTGTTTTAACGGCATCTCCACTTGTTTGCAAAAAAGTTAACCCACAATCACTTTTTTTAACGTATTCCTTCATCCAAGACATCTCAATTTCTTCATCGAGCCAATCAGAGGTAATTTCTAATGTGCCTTCGCCAGCTTTATCAACACCAAAGGCTAGGGCTCTCATTTCTTCAGAGCTAGCTTCGGTTCCTGGAACATACTTTCCATATATGTCTCTGTGGAGAATTGTTCTTGATGTACTAAACCCTAAAGCGCCGGCGTTAATTGCCTCAGTCACCAATTCAGACATCTTGTCTATTTCTGTTTCAGACGCATCTACTTGATTTTGGCATCTCTCGTATCCCATGACATAACTTCTTAATGGACCATGACCCATCATAAATCCAAGATCCATAACAAAATCTTTTTTCTCAATTGCATCTAAAAATTCAGGAAAGGTTTCCCAGTCCCACTCAATTCCTTCATGCAAAGCTGAGCCAGGAATATCCTCAACACCTTCCATTAACTGAATAAGGAAATTTTCATCACCAGGTCTAACTGGAGCAAAACCCACCCCACAATTTCCCATAACTACTGTTGTGACACCATGCCAGCTAGAAGGGGTTAAGTATGGATCCCAGCAAACTTGACCATCATAGTGAGTATGAACATCAACCCATCCAGGAGTTACTAATTTACCTTTTGCATCAATTTCTTTTTTACCCGACCCTTTAATTTCTCCAATTAAAGAAATTGTTCCTTCATCGATGGCAATATCGCCAATAAATGACTTTGCACCAGATCCATCTATGATCTTGCCATTTCTTATTACCACATCGTGTAAATTATTCTTCTCTGTATGCATTTATTCTTAATTATTTAACAATTCAAAGGTTATATATTGGCATAAATTATGTCAATAAATTTTTATATTAAAAATTATAGTAGCTAATAAAAAATGGTGCCCAGAGGTGGAATCGAACCACCGACACAAGGATTTTCAGTCCTTGTCTCTAACTGTAAAACCCTATAAAAAAAGGTATTACAGACAAGAGTGTTCATATTAGTGTTCATGAATTAATAAAATAAAATAATTTTTTCATAATGATTATGAACATAATTAATTTTTTTTAAAAATAATATTTTCTTTTGTCTTATTAAAGATATTATCTACGTAATGAAATCCAAAAATATTACTCAAGAATACTTGCGTAAAAGAATCTTTGAAATCGATAAAAAATCAAATCAGGAATACTATATAAAAGATGGAATAAAAACTCTCAAAAATGGTCATTGGGAATATCTTTATGATGATGGCAGTTTGTCAGGAAAAGGAACTTTTATAGATGGAGTTGCAACAGGTGCATGGCAACTGTTTTATCAGAATGGAAAACTTAGTCAAAGAGGATTCTATGATTCTAATGGGAAAAGAGTATCTAAATATGAATATGGAGATACATGGGAATATTATGATGAGAATGGAAACCTAGAAGTTCTCTTCAATGAAAATATTTACTATGATGATGACCAAACTCTTGAAGAATTTTATGCGTCCTTAAGTCCAGATTTTTTAAAGGCAATCGAAGAATATGAGGATGACGAATAACTAATGGCAAGACAATCTCCGAAAGTAATAAGTCTTTTTTCTGGATGTGGAGGACTCGATTTTGGTTTCCAAGAAGCAGGTTATGAGATTGTTTATGCAAATGACATATGGTCATCAGTAAAGAAGACATATGAATACAACCTTAAACATGAGATTGTTATAGACGATCTCATTAAGGTCAATAAAACTAATATTCCTCAAGGTGATGTAATTCTGGCAGGCATACCCTGCCAACCTTTTTCAAATGCAGGAAATAGGAAGTCTACAAAAGACAAAGATGGAAACTTATTCCTAGAAGTGATTGATGTTGTGATAAATCAAAAAAAGAAACCTAAAGTCGTAGTTTTTGAAAATGTCAGAGGTTTTTTATCTTCTAAAGATGAGGATGGAAAACTACTCACTGATAGATTTACAGAAGAAATGGAAGATTTAGGTTATGTAACAAAATTTGAATTAATTAATGCTGCTAATTTTGGGGTTCCATCAAATAGATTTAGAGTTTTTATTGTTTGTTATCTCAAATCAATGAAGAAAGAATATTTTTTTCCTAGACCTTTGGGGATAGAGACACCAACTGTAGGAGATATAATTTCTATGAAACTACCTAAATATGAGAACTTAGAAGTATGGGATCTACCTCCTTCGTCCAAGAACATTGTAAAGTTCATTAAGGAAGGTGGTTCATGGAAAGATGTTCCATATGATGAACTTGCTCCAAGGCATCAAAGAATTAGAGATAATATTAAGAAATATAGATCTCCGAATTTTTATAGAAGATTTTCACGAAAAGAGATAATGGGAACAGTTACTGCCACCTCTTCACCTGAAAATAGTGGGATTCTTCATCCTTTAGAAGATAGAAGATACTCAGTAAGGGAAATTGCAAGATTTCAAAGTTATCCAGATACTTTTACATTCATTGATAAAAGCATTCCAAATAAATATAAAATGATAGGAAACTCTGTCCCTCCTTTGCTTTCTAAGCACATAGCAGAATCGATACTTACTTCACTATTTTAATTTTTCCAACCATTCCTTTGCTCTGATAACTATAGTTGGATCATCATCAAACCTACCAATACCAGTATTACAACTCTCACATAAATATCCTCTCACTTCTCCTGATTGATGATCATGATCCAATACAATTTTACTTATTCCGGCAATTGATGATTTATTACAAATTGGACATTCAAATAAGTCATAATTTTTAGGTTTTAAATTTTCCCACTTTTTTCTATCTTTTTGAGAAATTGGTTTTCCGTCTTTAATTTTTCTGCAACTTTTACATGAAGGTCTTTTTGTAATAAACCCACCTTTTTTTATTCTGTTATTTGAAAAATCATTCGTTGAAAGTCTCTTAAAGCATCTGTCACAAACTTTATAATCAAAATTATCACCAACCTTTTCAATATCAAAAAAATCTATTTGACCCATTACCACATTAATAATTTGATTAGATCTCAAAAATTTAACTTTGAATTTATTGCTTGCAAATTCATCCTCAATAATCCCAACGTCATTTTTTTCTATGGAATTTAAATTCGTTGTTGCATATATAAACTTTTTCACTTGAAAAAAATAGCATATTTAAAGCAACTATGTAGAAAATATGAACACTAAATCTAGTGTTCATAAGTGTTCATAAAAATGAAGTTTAAGAAATGCATTAAGAATGGTGCCCAGAGGTGGAATCGAACCACCGACACAAGGATTTTCAGTCCTTTGCTCTACCGACTGAGCTATCTGGGCAATAAGAGATCAAGAATTATAACTGAACTGTGTCTAGTGGAGAATAGTTAGTTAGAATATAAATATGAATACAATCACACAATATTTATGAAACCAGTTTGTTTAGTTTTAGGCGCCGGGGCCGGCATTGGCGGAACAGTTGCGACCAAGTTTGCTAAAGAGGGCTATCACTCATGTTTATGCAGAAGATCTAATCAGGAGGGGCTCGATCACCTGGTAAAAAATATTGAGGAGCAGGGAGGATCAGCAAGTGGCCATTTGATTAATGCAATTGAAGAAAATGTTCTTGAGGAACTCATAGCAAGCGTAGAAAAAGATATTGGCTCAATAGAAGTTCTTGTTTACAACCTTGGAGCTCAAACTGGAATGAAATTACTCAATGAGACGACTTTAAAAGAGTTTGAGTGGGGCTGGAGAATGGCAGATTTGGGATTATTTAGAGTAGCAAAAGTATTGATGCCAATCATGGAAGAAAGAGGCTCAGGGACATTCCTTGTTACTTCAGCTACAGCTGCCATGCGTGGAAATAAGAATCAGCACTCTCATGCTGCTGCAATGGGTGGCAGAAGAATGTTATGCCAAACTTTAAATGCTGAATTTTCTCCAAAGGGAATTCATGTGGCGCACATTGTAGTGGATGGAATGGTTGATGCTCCAGATACATTAGGGAAAATGCTCGGAGATGAATTATTTCAACAACTCAGAGAGACAAAGGGCATGGAGCATGACGGCCTTGTTTTGCCTGAAAGTGTTGCTGAAACTTACTATTATTTATCCCAACAACATCGATCGGCATGGAGTCACGAAGTCGATATTAGAGCTTTCTCAGATACAGCTTGGTGGAATAGTTAGTCTATTGCTTTAAAACCGGAAGCTTGCTCGACTTCTTCATTGTTAAAAAATTTTTCCATCTGCTCTAGCAACCAGGAGCGGGTATCTGCTTGAGATAAGTCTAGGTGTTTTTCATTGATAAGAGTTGTTTGATGTGATTTCCAAGACTCCCATGCCTCCTGAGAGACGGTCTCCATTAACTCTTTACCTTTAGGCCCTGGCATTGGCGGCACTGTCATGGCAGGTAAATCTTTTTGAAATTTTTTACAGAAAACTGTTGTGCTCATAATTCTTTAATAACTTTGCTAATGGGTTTTGGTAGACCATATTCTTCTATTCTATCCTTTTTTATCCACTTATATGTTTGATTGGTTTCTATTTCTAGCTCTTTTAATGATGAATAGGTTTTCAAATTTATTTCTAGTGTTCTATGTGTAAGCTCATGTTTAATTTTTTGAGTAGTTGCTAGTTTAAAATTTTTGATGTGATTTTTTATAGATCCTGAATCAAAAGGCAGCCAAAGATTCTTCCATATTGAATCATTTTCATTTTTTACGAGCAATAAAGATTTTTTAGTCAGTATTAATGATAAATTCATCTCAATTACTTTTTTTACTGACGCTGTTTTATTTTTTTTAGCTGAACTTACATTGAATGCAGACAAGCATTGAGAATTGACCGGACATTCTAAGCAAGATGGGTTTGACGGCTTACAAATCGTTGCTCCCAAATCCATAATTCCTTGTGTATAAGAAAAGCAATCATCTCTATTCACCATTTCCTTAGATAGTTTCCAAAGCTCAGCCTCTTTGAGTAAATCTAATTCTTTTTTTAAGAATCTTGATATAACTCTTTTAACATTTCCATCAAGTATTGGGTGAGGATCAAGATAGGCTAATGACATTATTGCTCCTGCAGTGGATTTACCAATTCCAGGTAACTCTATGATGTGTTCAAATTCATTGGGAAATCTATTCCTATAATTATTTTTTATAATTTCTTTGGTAGCAAATATATTTCTAGCCCTTCGATAGAACCCTAGTCCTGACCACGCAGCTAACACTTGGTCTTCACTTGCTTCAGACAAGCTCTTTTGAGACGGGAATTTTTTAATGAAATTTTTAAAATAAGGTATGACCGTTTTTACTTGAGTTTGTTGCAGCATGATTTCTGAGATCCAGATTCTGTAGGGCGTGACTTTTTTTCGCCATGGCAAATCATGCCTGCCATGCTCTAAATACCATTGAACAATTTGCTGAGAGAAAAGTTGATTTCGCTTATTCAAAGAGGTTTTCTTTTGCAATTGGTTCTTTCCCGCCATCAAAAGAGTAAATAATTGGAGCACCGGTTGGAATCTCTAGCGCTATTACCTCTTCCTTTGATAAATGATCTAGCTGCATTACCAAAGATCTAAGTGAATTCCCGTGTGCAGCAACTAAAATATTTTCTCCGTCTGAGAGTTTTGGCAAGATTGAGGAATTAAAGTAAGGGAGGACTCTCTCTGCAGTATTCTTTAAGCTCTCGCCACCTGGAGGAGGTATGTCATAAGATCTTCTCCAAATATGAACCTGCTCTTCTCCCCATTCTTTTCTGGCATCATCTTTATTTAAGCCTGCTAGATCTCCATAATCTCTTTCATTTAAAGCTTGATTTTTTATAACCTCAATATCTTCTTGATCTATGCCCTTTAAAATCATTTGACCTGTGATTTGCGCTCGCTGCAAAGCAGAGGTATACATCTTAGAAAATTTAATGTTTCTCTCTTTGATTAAAATGCCAGCATTGGATGCTTCTTTTTCGCCAATTAGAGTCAGTCCTGGATCTTTCCACCCAGTGAATAAATTTTTGGCATTCCATTCACTTTGCCCATGTCTTACAAGCACTAAAAAATTTTGATCTTTCATAATATAAACCTCACCAATAAATATATTTTAAGCGATAATATGCAAATGCTTGAATTCAATTTATTTTTAATCGACTATTGGTACTTTTCTGTTCCTTTATTTCTCTCAATTATTCTATGGTTTCGTTCAGAAACAAGACGGGGTGGCGATCGAGTTGATTGCAATCAGCTAACTAATTTAGTCAATAAAAAGTCTGCCTGCTTGGTTGATGTAAGGCCCAAGAGTGAGTTTGACCTTGGAGCTATAGCTGGATCTGTAAATATTCCATTCGAAGAGCTAGATAATAGAAATGATGAATTATTAAAACAACAAGAGAGCCCCTTGGTGTTAATTTGTAAAATGGGAAGGAACGCGGCTCTGGCTGGCGAAAAGTTACAAAAGCATGGTTACAAAAACACTCATGTGCTGCAAGGAGGAATTTCAACTTGGCAGCAAGAAGGGCTTCCGCTAGTTAAGGTAAAATAATTCATGAGCTATTGCACTAAATTTTTTGCACTTTTTTTAATTTTTTCCTTCAATATTTCTGCAGATGAATTAACTGTCAATTTATCAGGACAAACCAAAGAAGGGGTTTTATCTTTGGCTATTTATGATAATGCTGAGGCATACAATAATTCTGTTAAAGGAGAAAAGCGATCAGAAGAAGGCGTATTTTCTGGGATAGAGACTTTTATTGAGCTTAAAGAAAGCCATAAGTTTGTTATTAATTTACCAGAGGGAATTTATGCAATTGCACTTTTTGTTGATGCTAATAAGAATTTAAAAATTGATAAAAATTTTCTTGGCATCCCAAAGGAGCAGTTTGGTTTTTCTAATAATGCCATGGGAAAATTATCAGCACCTTCTTTTGAGCAAGCAAGATTTAAGGTTGAAGGAAATACTTTACAAAATATAAAATTAAAATAATTTAAAATCTAATCATGAAAGACGTAATCATATACACAACAAAAACCTGCCCATTCTGTTATAAAGCAAAAAGATTATTAAAAGGCTTGGATATAACCTATCAAGAAATTTCTGTTGATTTTAATTCTAAGCTTAGGGCTGAGATGGCATCAATGGCTGGAAAAACTTCTGTTCCACAGATATGGTTTGGTGAAGATCATGTTGGGGGATGTGACGATTTGCATGAGTTGCATGCAGCTGGTAATTTGTTGGAGGCTTTAAATTAAGTTTGTTGAGCCTTTATTTTCTTTGTAAGGGTATTTCTTCCAAGTCCTAAGACTTTAGCAGCTTCTTGTTTCTTACCTCCGGTTTTTTTTAAGGCAAAATCAATCATAACTTTGTCTAATGTTGGCTCAATAATCTCAAGCATATTTTCAGAGTTGCTCTGATAAATTTCACCCAGCCATTGAGAAAATCCTGATTGCCAATCGTCACTTTGTATTTGAGGCGATTGATCATTATCAATAATTTCAACAGGGAGGTCTTCTAATTCAACATTTTGCGTAGGCGCCATTAGAGCAATCCAATAACATGTATTTTCTAATTGTCTTACATTTCCAGGCCAATCATATTGAGTTAGAGCCAAGAGCGCCTCTGGAGAAAGAACTTTTGGTTCATCCAGCAATGAATCTGCATGCCTTTTCAAAAAAGCAGTGGATAAGTCACCGATATCCTCTTTTCTTAGTCTAAGAGGGGGCACATCAACTCTGATTACATTTAGTCTATAGTAAAGATCCTCTCTAAAAGAACCAGAAGCCACCAGTGATTCTAGGCTTTGATGAGTTGCAGCTAAAATTCGAACATCCACCTTGATTGGTTTATCACCCCCAACTCGAAAAAATTCTTTATTTGATAACACTCGCAATAAACGTGTCTGTGTCTCAAGAGGCATATCTCCAATCTCATCAAGAAATAAAGTGCCACCATTTGCTTGTTCAAACCTACCAATTCTTTGCTCAACAGCTCCGGTGAAAGCTCCTTTTTCATGTCCAAACAATTCTGATTCAATAAGTTCTTTTGGAATATCAGCCATGTTTAAGGCTATAAATGGCATATCATGCCTTGGACTATTTTTATGCAATGACTTAGAAACAAGCTCCTTGCCAGTTCCAGATTCTCCTTGAATTAGAACAGTAGCATTTGTATTAGCTAGTTTCCCAATTGATCTAAAGACGATCTGCATTGAAGGTGCCGAACCAATGATTTCTGATTTAGGAACTTTTTTTGGTTTGGTTTCTTTATGTTCCTCTAGGGCTTTTTTCACTGTGATAATGGCTTCTTCTAAATCAAAAGGTTTTGGAATATATTCAAAAGCTCCACCCCCGTATGAATCAATGGCAGCCTGCATGTCTGTAAAAGCAGTCATAATGATGACTGGTAATTTGTCATAATTATTTTTGATATGTTTTAAAAGATCATAGCCATGCATGCCTGGCATTTTTATATCCGAAATTATTAGGTCTGGTTTGTCAGTATTTAATGCATCAATTAATGACTCTCCATCAGCAAAGGTAACAATTTCTAGACCGGCACTCTTAAGTCCTTCTTCGAGCACCATTCGAATTGCTTCATCATCATCAGCGATCCATATTTTAGGCACTTTTTACTCCATTAACATTATTACTAGAGATAGGTATTAAAATAGAAAACATTGTTTGATCATCTTTTCGATCAAATGATATTGCTCCTCCATGAATTCTTACAATATCTTGTGAAATTGATAGGCCGATGCCGGAGCCATTTTCTTTGCCTGATATCATTGGAAAGAAAATTTGGTCTTTAATTTCTGCGCTTATTCCAGGCCCATTATCTTTAACAATGATTTCAGCCAGGGTATTGTGGACTGTTCCATTAATGGGTTGTCTATAAGAGATTTTGGTTTGAATGCCTAAACAGGGCTCTTCTGAAAAATTTGTGCATGCATGAACAGCATTCTGAGTAATATTAAGCATAGCTTGAATAAATAAATTTTTATCTCCGTAGATTTCAGGGATGCTTGGATCATAATCTCTATCTATAATTAAGTTTTCTTGTGATTCTGCATTGCTTAAAGCCAATACTCTTTGTAAAGATTCATGAAGATTAAAATATTCAAAAGTTGGTTTTTTTGCTGGAGTTAGTATTCTGGTAACAATCTCGTTTAATCTGTCTGTTTCTTCTTCGATTATTTTCAAGAATTTTTTTGAAAAATCATCGACATATTTTGACTTCAAGATTTGCGCACTCCCTTTAATTCCTGATAAAGGGTTTTTAACTTCGTGAGCTAAAGTTCTAGCTAAGCCAGCTGCAATTTTTTGTGTTGAAAAACTTCTTGTTGAATCAATAATTTTATTAAGATTATCAATGCTTACCGCTTCTATAAAAATCATATTCTTTTTTTCTGCAAAAGTAATGGTTAGGTCAACTGTTCTCACAGTACCGACTTGATGAACAATCTCAAAATCTCTTCTAGTAACAGACCCAGAATTTTCTTTAGTTTTCTTGAGAATCTCATTTATCTGAAACCCCGTCTCTTCATTTAATAATGATGAGATGGTTTTGCCTTCAAACTTTGAAGAATCACCAATCCAATTAGCAGCTTTTGCCGCATCATTAATCCAAAGCAGTTTGAAATCCTTTCCATCTAGAATAATGATTTCAGTATTCAGGTTATCAAATGCTTTAAATTCTATGTAATCCATAAAACAGACTTTAAAAAATAAAGCCCTCTTTTAAAGAGGGCTTTTTATCATTCTCTGTATAAGAGTTATTCAATCTTTAATTTATTTAGTAAGAGTTCCAACAATGTGAGCTAAGATCTTATATGGATCTGCATTTGAGGCTGGTCTTCTATCTTCCAAATAACCATTCCAATTATGCTCGACTGTATACACAGGTATTCTTATGCTTGCTCCTCTATCACTTACTCCATAAGAAAACTGATCAATGTTTTGTGTTTCATGAAGACCGGTTAATCTCATATCATTATCTGAGCCGTAGGCTGCAATTCCTTCTTGATGAACTTCACCAAGTTTGTCGCACATAGATGAAAATAATTCTTCTGAACCTTTAGATCTCATTTCCTCATTTGAGAAGTTAGTGTGCATTCCTGAGCCGTTCCAGTCTCCAGTTTTGGGTTTCGGGTGAATATTTACTCCGACACCATACTCTTCAGCAATCTTATAAAGCATATATCTACTAACCCATAGATCATCTGCTGCTTTAATACCCTTGCCAAGACATTGATACTCCCACTGTCCTAGTGCAACTTCAGCATTAGTTCCTGTTAATGTTATTCCAAGATCTAAACATGCTTGAAGATGATGATCTGATATTTCTCTTCCAACTACATTTCCTGCACCTACGCCACAATAAAAATCACCCTGTGCTCTTGGCTCACCATTTTCCCATCCCAGAGGTTCACCGGTTTCAGGATCTGTAAAGAAAAACTCTTGCTCAAACCCAAACCACCAGTCATCTGTTACTACAGCTTCAGCTGCAGCGCGAAAGTTAGTTGGATGAGTAGTATGATCAGCTGATTGAACTTGTGTCATCACTAGATCATGACCATGAGGGTTTTCGTATGTCTGAACGGGAAGAAGCAAACAATCTGAACTCCCACCTTCAGCTTGTTGTGTTGATGACCCATCAAAAGACCAATCTGGGGGTGTGTCTGCATCAGTAGCCTTAACTTTGCTCCTCATCGAAGGTTCTGGCTGATATCCATCAAGCCATATGTATTCATAAGTTTTATATTTCGACATTCTATTTCTCCTAAAAATTTTTAAGTACTTATATCTTATGCATGCAACATCTATGCCAATATATTTGCACAAAAAATGTGCAAATAATGATTTATTATAGGGCAAACAGTAATAATATGCACTTTATCAGTGCATATTTAGAAAATTCTGTATTTTTAGAATATGAGACTCAAAATTTTCAAAGGAATGATTTCCTCCAAATGTAACATCGAGCTGGCTGCCGGAAAAGTACTTAATAGCAATTTTATAGTCAAGGACTTCATCTCCTGACTGAACCAAAGTCATGAAATTCTCATGTTTTTTTAAGACTCTAATTTTTTTATTCATTACGCCTAACCAGTCCAACTGATCCTGATCAATAACAAACTTTTCTCCAGTTGAGTAGTTTTGATTTTCACCAAGATATTCAGACATATCTATCGGAGGAATTGCTGGGTTTATATTTACACACAACAGATCATATTTTTCTGCAAAATATGTTCCAAAAAAACCACCTAAGGAACTTCCAATAATTGAAGAGGGAGATTCTGTTTTAATTATTTCTTCAATCTGCTGATAAGCATGTTTAATATTATTATTCAAATCAGGAATTAGGATCCTACTCGAGCTTGTATTTTTCTTAACAAAAGACTCAATTACTTTTGCTTTAGTTGAATCTGCAGAGGATGCAAATCCATGAAGATATAAAATTTTAGTCATTAGTAATTTATTTATTTGGCATCAACCTCTTGATTTAAAAATATGTTTTCAAACTACTTATTTTGAACTTAATAAAAATTTTTAATCATTCAAAAAATTTATTTCTTTTGCTTCGACTGCTCCGTTTAAAAATATGTTTTCAAGCCACTCAGTAAGAATTCTATTTTGTTGATATTTTTCATCTTGTGATTGAGAGAATGGAGAGGGCACAAAAAATGGAACAGGTTTTTCTTGTTGGTAAGAAATTACTTCAGCTAATTTTGCATCAATATAAATATTTATTCTAAGTAAAAAATTTACTAGGGCCGAATCTTTATTTTTAAATTTTGCCTCGAGCATAAGAGTATGTGGCGTTCTTGAGATTACTAAGAATTCAGCTAGATTTTTATATTCAAGATTTAGAATTTCAAATGTATATGCATCATTTTTAAAATCACGAAGAATTTTACTTAACCTAGAAAAATTTGCACTGCATGTTGTTAAATGATTTTTTGTTTTTAAATTCTTATACATTTATTTAATTTTATAATCATTGTTAAAAGGTGTATAGGATTTGCATGCCTCAATATAATTTTCAATTTGAGTCCTTTCTGATTTACAAAAATCATTTACTGCTTGGCCAAAATCATCTCTTAAAAAATAATGAAATGATGAACTTAAATGCGGTTGAAAGCCTCTTCTAATTTTATGCTCGCCCTGAACTCCAGGATCAAAAAATTTAAGTTTATTTTTTATGCAATATTCTATTCCTTGATAATAACAGCATTCAAAATGTAGATTTTTTATTTTTGTTGTTGCCCCCCAATGCCTTCCATATAAAGTGTCGCCACCTTCAAAACATAATGATGCACCAATTGACTCTCCTTCAATTTCAGCAAAGAAAATTACTGGTTTAACTTTCTGATTTACGGTACTAATTAGTTTAAAAAATTCTTTATTCAGATATGGGTCTTGTGCCCTTTCATAATAGGTTTGTTGATAAAATATATAGAATAAATCCCAATCCTGAGCAGTAATTTCATCATTTTTCTTACATTTAAATTCGATGCCAAGTTTGGAAATGCCTTTCCTTTCTTTGCGAATCGTCGCTCTTTGACGTGAAGTAAATATAGATAGAAAATTATTGAAATCAACAAAATCTTCATTCTGCCAAGTAAACCTATAATTGTATCTTTCAACAAAGTTTCTTTCTCTTAGAATGCTCTTGCCTGATTCATTGGGGAAAAGAATATGCCAGGATTCTATTTCCTCCGTTTCCATTTTTTTAATTGCAGCATCAATAAGATTCAGTTTTGACTTATCATTCTCAGCTAAAATTCTGTCTCCTTCACAAGGAGTAAAAGGAATTGCTGTAAGTAATTTAGGGTAATATTTTCTGCCAGCTCCATTTAATGCATTTGCCCACTGATGATCAAAAATGAATTCACCATAGCTATTAAATTTTTTATATAAAGGTAGAAAGCTAATTAATTTTCTATTTTTGATTTCTCCAAGATGATCTGGAATCCAACCAGATCTTTCAGACGCAGAATTACTTTGCTCCATTGCTCGCAAATATGAAAAATCTTCAAAAGGATTGCTTGCTTTTATTGAATAAAGCTTTTCTTGTAAATCAATTTTTTTGATTTCAGGTGGCATAAAATTAGAGTATCAGAAAACAAAATATTGAGAGGGTAAGCAAATACAAAGATGCCCAATGATTATTTTTAAAAGCTAGTAAATAATTTTTTTGCAATGCAAGCCGCTGCTGAAAAAAGTAAAAACCACTTAACAACATTATGCCAATGTACCAAGCAGATGAAAGCTCTGCTTTCAATCCAACGATTAGCAAAAGGCCAATAACGGAAAATTGCAAGATTGCAATAATCAATAAAGTATTTGATCCCCACCATAATGGAGTCGAATTGATACCTAATTTTTTGTCATCTTCTTTATCACACAACCCATAGAAGGAGTCGAAGGCGATAGTTTTTGCAGCGATTGCAAGATAGAGAAAAATCATCGTTGGGTTATTCAACTCATTTGTCATAGCGTAAACAATAATTGTTGGGTTGAAAGTTAGACCAAGAAAAATCTGAGGCCCAATAAAAAATCTTTTTGTCAGAGGGTATACAACTATCATTAGACCAAAACAAATACTTATCAAAATAGTATTTGCATTGGTTAAGCTAAGTAACGCTAGGCTCAATATACCAAGCACCACAAAAATAACCCAACTTTCAGATATTGAGAGCTTTTTACTGGGTATTGGCCTTGTTTTTGTTCTCTCTACCTCTCCATCAAGGTCTTTATCCCATATATCATTGATAACACAGCCTGCTGATCTCACTAAAATACTTCCAATAATGACAATTAATAAATGAGAGTATGCAAAATTACCGTTTGTGCTAATTACTAAAGCTAATAATGCTGGCCAAAGTAATAGGTAGATACCGATTGGCTTATCAAGACGCATCAATTCAAATATAGCCAATGCCTTACTCATAGCGATAAAAATACCTCCATAACACTCAAGGGATATCCTCGAACATGATAATGAGTCCTTCTCCCCCAGACCAACTCTTCAGAAGAGGTAAGAAATTTTGCAAACTCACGATGTGTTTTAATAAACAGATCGCTTTGAAATAGTAAATCACCTAGCGGTTTTGATCCAATGGTTCCTAATCCAGGATAGCCTTTTGCTGCAGTAAGATTTGGGATAATGCTTCTTGCAAAAACACGGGGCACTAGATCTCCGTATAAAACAACTTCTCTTATTCGAACTTCATCTGATGCGATATCAAGCATCAAATATTCTTCATCTTCTGCAATGCCAATATCATCACTTAAAATTTCAAGTTTAAAGTTAGAATCTGCTGAAATTTTTGCTGTAATTGAACCTTCTTCATTCAACCAATCCAAAATGTTTTGATCCTTTAAAGAGCTTTTTAACTCTAGACTGTTTAGCCACTTATTAATTCTTTTTGCTTGCATGAATTAGATCTATAAAATCTGATATTATAGCCTGCTTAATTTTCATTAAATGAGACTTTTTAAGTCAGATTAACTAAGAGAGAGAAAATGGAATACAAAAAATGGGAATGTATTGTATGCGGACTAATATATGATGAAGAGCTGGGTTGGCCAGATGATGGTATTGCCCCAGGAACTGCTTGGGATGATGTTCCGGACGATTGGTTATGCCCCGATTGTGGGGTGGGTAAAGAAGATTTTGAAATGACAGAGATTTAATGATTGAAACTCCAAAACACTTAACCAGAAACATACTTATTGGTCTGGTTCTTGGTTTTGTTGTTGGCTCTTTCCTTTTTTATACAAATTTCTTTCCAAACTCGGTAGATGCTTTTATAGAAAAATATATATTTAAGATGGGCGGAGATATCTTTATGAATCTCCTGAAGTTATTAGTTGTGCCTTTAGTTTTCTTTTCGTTGGTAACAGGCATCTCTTCTCTTGGAAGCTCTCAGTCTTTGGGAAAACTAACATTGAAAACTGTAGGCTTCTATCTCCTGACTACCGGAATTGCAGTTTCTTTGGCGCTTATAGCAGGCTCTTTCTTTCAGCCGGGCTCCAACTATTCATCTGATATAGCTATGGCTGCACCAAGTTCATTGCCTCAAGGGCAAGGAATCTACTCAACCATTGTTGGAATCTTTCCTTCAAACATTATTCAGGCAATGGCTGAAAATCAGATGCTGGCAATTGTATTCTTCAGTATTATTTTTGGTTTAGCTTTAAATAAAACAAATCATTTAACAGGAAATTTAAGCGATTCATTCGCCAAATTAAACACAGTATTTTTACAGCTGATAGTTATGATCATGAGCTTTGCTCCTTTGGGGGTTTTTTGTTTAATTGGAAAGTTTGTTATTGCTGATGGTCTTGATATTTTTCAAGACGTTTTAGCTTATGTTGTTCTTTTAATAGCTTTGCTCCTATTTCATGCAGCTTTTACTTACTCATTATTCTTAAAATTTATTGGAGGACTAAATCCATTAACTTTCTTCAGAAAAATGAAAGATGTTGCTTTATTTGCATTTTCTACCTCATCAAGTGCAGCAACAATTCCAGTAACACTTAGAACAGTTAATCAGGACTTGGGCGTAAAGCAAAACGTTGCATCTTTTGTTGTTCCTGTTGGTGCTACTATCAACATGGATGGAACGGCCATCATGCAAGGCTTAGCAACAGTCTTTATTGCCCAAATGTCTGGGATTGATCTAACACTTTTTCAATACATTCAGGTGGTGTTGTTAGCAGTCGCAACTTCAATTGGAACTGCTGCTGTTCCATCGGCTGGAACCATAACTTTGATCATAATTTTGCAACAATTCAATTTGCCACTTGAGGCAATTGGGATAATCCTTGCGGTCGATAGGGTGTTAGATATGATCAGAACATCCGTCAATGTTACCGGTGATGCTGCTATTGCATGTATAGTAGCGAAAACAGAGAATCAATTGGATGAAAATATTTTCAATTCAAAGGCTTAATTACTAATTAAATTCAATTTTATTTGATAAAATCTAACGCTTGTTTATAGGAGAGAAAGGATGAATATATTAATTGCCCCAGCATTGGGTGTTTTTGGTTTGATTGCCGCTTTTGTGGTGTTTAGTTTGGTGATGCGTTATTCAGATGGAACTGATCAAGTCAAAAAGATTGGTGATGAAATTCATAAGGGTGCAATGAAATTCATGAAAACTGAATATACCTATTTATTAATTTTTGTTGCCGTATTAGTCGTATTGGTAGCAACCTTTCTTACGATTCAATCAGCGATTGCAGTCGTAGTTGGAGCTGCTTGCTCATCGTTAGCAGGATTTATTGGAATGTATGCAGCAACAAAGGCAAATGTTAGAACTGCAACTGCAGCTCAACAAGATGGCGCAGCTGCAGCATTAAGTGTTTCTTTTTACGGTGGTTCGGTCATGGGATTATGTGTCGCCTCTCTTGGTCTCATTGGTCTAGGTGGCCTCTTTTATTTCTTTAGTGAATCTCATGTTCATGCGCTTGAAGGATTTGGAATGGGCGCATCAGTGGTAGCTTTATTCTCTCGTGTCGGCGGAGGTATTTTTACCAAGAGTGCTGATGTCGGAGCAGATTTAGTGGGTAAGATTGAAGCAGGAATACCTGAGGATGATCCAAGGAACCCAGGAGTGATCGCAGACAATGTTGGCGATAACGTTGGTGATGTTGCAGGAATGGGGTCAGATATTTTTGAATCTTATTGTGGGTCAATGATTGCCTCTATTGCTATAGCATATACTTTAGGCTCCAAGGAAATGATGATGTTCCCATTGGCTTTAACCTCAATTGGTTTAATAGCTTCCATCATTGGAATCATAATAGTTAAATTACAATCCGCTAAAGCGCCTGCAAGTGCTTTACGTTCAGGAACTCTATTGGCACCGGCAATATTTATTGTAATGGCATATTTTTTAACAAACAGTATGGCAGGAGTTTCAATGAATGTTTGGTGGGCTGTGGTATGTGGTGCTGTGGGAGGAGTCTTAATCGGACTAATTACTGAATACTACACAGGCGGAAATCCTGTTAAAAAGATTGCTGAATCTGGTGAAACTGGATCTGCAACCGTTATGATTTCTGGCCTTTCAGTTGGAATGCAATCTGTTGTAATTCCTATTTTAGTTTTAGCAACAATTATTTTAATTTCAACTACTCTTTCAGGAGTCTATGGAGTGGGTATTGCTGCTGTAGGTATGCTTTCAACTGTTGGGATAACCATGGCAATTGATGCATATGGTCCAGTTGCAGATAACGCTGGCGGCATTGCTGAGATGGCTGGCATGGGAGAGGACGTAAGAGAGATTACAGATTCTTTGGATGAGCTCGGAAATACAACAGCAGCTATTGGTAAAGGTTTCGCAATTGGAGCCGCAGCTTTAGCAGCACTTGCAATTATTTCTGCATTCTCTGCAGTCGTCAGTCTTAATTTTGGCGATGCATTTACTTTATCTCTTGGTCAACCAATTGTATTGGTAGGAATGTTTATAGGAATTTGTATTCCTTTCTTGATTTCTTCAATCACCATGACAGCTGTTGGAGATGCTGCATTTGAGATGATTAATGAAATTCGAAGACAGTTCAGAGAAATCACCGGTTTGATGGAAGGCACTGCTGATCCTGATTCAGAAAAATGTGTTGAGATAGCAACTAAAGCTGCCTTAAAGAAAATGATGTTACCAGGTGTTATTGCAGTAGCGAT
Source organism: SAR86 cluster bacterium AG-313-D11 (assembly GCA_003284215.1). GTDB lineage: Bacteria > Pseudomonadota > Gammaproteobacteria > Magnimaribacterales > D2472 > D2472. The sequence goes on from QBVW01000004.1 coordinate 110,155, forward strand.
GCCAGCGGTTGTGGGATTTGGTTTGGGTGCTATGGCTTTAGGTGGAATGCTTGCAGGCGGTCTTTTAGGTTGTGTTGCACTTGCTTTATTTATGGCAAATGCTGGCGGTGCTTGGGACAACGCTAAGAAATATGTTGAGAAGGGTAACCTTGGCGGTAAAGGCTCTGATACTCATGCGGCAGTTGTGGTGGGAGATACTGTGGGAGATCCTTTCAAAGATACCTCTGGCCCAGCAATGAACATCCTTATTAATGTGATGGCAATTGTGAGTTTAGTTATAGCCCCTTTATTAACATTGAATGGAGTGTTGTAAAAATTACCTTGCTTAAAAATTAAAAAATCTTTTAATACTTCATAAGAATTTAAATGCCAATTAATTTGACTGCAACTTGTTTTGTAAAGAATGATATTGCTATCACTTCATAGCCTAAGCTGTTTATAGAACAGAATTCGCTTAAGGCTTTAAATTCATCTTGTTCCCAGCACTCATTCATTATAAATTCATCAAATATAAGGATGGTATCTTTGTCTATAACTGATTTTGAAAAGTTTAGAGCACAAATAGTTGAAGAATATAAATCTGAATCAAAATTTATTACTGATGCAATAGGTCGACTTTCAGAAAAGAATAATGGTAATGATTCTTCAAATTTACCTACAATAAATTCTCCGCCTTTTATATTTGGCACATTTCCATCACTAGAATAACTTCCTTTCTTTTTAGAATGATTTTTTCCATTCCAATCCTCAGGCAAGCCTGAGAATGTATCAAACCCATATCCTTTTTTAAAAGAATTTATAAGATATTTAAAAGATGAGGCCCGCCATACACCGAACTCATAAAACGGTCTTTCAGCCCTACTTTTTTTTACAATTGCATCAAAAAAATACCATCTATTGAAATGTAATTCAGGAAGCTTGCTCAAGCTTAAAGCCCAACTTAATGAACGCATAAAAGGGTGTTGTTTTAATTGAGATTTCACCAATTTGTTAAATTTTTTTGCATCCCCGCGGTATAGACTTAATGCAGCTTTGGTTATTCTCGCCAGCTGATGAGTCTCATCAGCAATTAAACAGTTATCAATCCAATATTCAGCATCTTTTATATTTCTTTGTGTACTATGAAGGTTCCAATACGCCTCAGCAAATTTAGGTTTCAATGTTATTGCTTGCCTATAACTTGCTTCGGCTTCAACAAGTTTGCACTGCTCTCTGAGCGTATTACCCAAATTGCTATAAGCTTCTGCATAGTCAGGCCTCAATGCTATTGCTTGCCTATAATTTACCTCGGCTTCATCTACTCTTCCCAGTTCTTTGAGTACCACACCCAAGTTGTTGAGGGCTGCGGTAAAGTCAGGCTTCAACGCTATTGCTTGCCTATAATTTGCCTCGGCTTCAACTAATTTACCTTGCTCTCTTAGAGTGACGCCCAAATTACTGTATGCAGCTGTAAAGTGAGGCTTCAACGCTATTGCTTGCCTATAATTTACCTCGGCATCATCAAATTTTCCAAGTTCTTGGAGCGTATTACCCAAATTGCTATAAGCTTCTGCATAGTCAGGCCTCAATGCTATTGCTTGCCTATAATTTACCTCGGCTTCATCTAATATTCCCAGTTCTTTGAGTACCACACCCAAGTTGTTGAGGGCTGCGGTAAAGTCAGGCTTCAACGCTATTGCTTGCCTATAATTTACCTCGGCTTCAACTAATTTACCTTGTTCTCTGAGAGCGTTACCCAAGCTACTATAAGCCTCTGTATAGTCTGGCTTCAACGCTATTGCTTGCCTATAATTTGCCTCAGCTTCATCTGACTTGCCAATTTTTTTGAGTATAGTACCTAAATTGCTATGAGCTTCTGCATAGTCGGGTTTCAATGCTATTGCTTGCCTATAACTTTCCTCAGCTTTATCAAATATCCCGAGCTCTAGGCGGGTATCACCCAAGTTTTTATGCGCTTCTGCATAGTCAGGCTTCAATGCTATTGCTTGGTTCAAGCTCATTTCGGCCTCAGTCAATCTGCTTAATCCGTTAAGCGTTATTCCTAAATTATTGTGAGCTTGAAAATCTTCTGGCGCTAATTGCACGCATTTCTGCATGGCAGTTAATGACTCACTTAATCTTCCAGTTTTTATAAGCACAGCACCAAGTACTTTCCAGCTAAAGTGGTGTTTAGGAAATTTTTGAACAATGGATTGCGCTAAATTCTCAGCATCGCAATACATATTCTTTTGATAATAATTTAAAAGGCTTTTTACTTCTGCCTCTGATGGATTGGTAGCCTGTAAGTTTTTTCTTTTCGCCATAGTTTTATAATAGCCGTAAGATATTCAGAAATATAATAAAACAATCAACCAAAATAACTAGGCATCAGCAAAAGCTATAGAGCCTGAGATCCATCTTTCTATTAACTGATTGGCAAGCTCAGGCTCCTCATTACATATTAATTCAGCAACTTTTTTGGTTTCCATTAGATACTGACTGTCTCTAACTAGATTTGTATATTTCATCGGCACAATACCTGTTTGTTGAGCGCCCATGATCTCTCCAGGGCCTCTTATGACCAGATCCTCTTCAGCAATTTTGAAACCGTCTTGAGAGTCTACCAATACTTGGAGTCTTTGCGATGAGACATCTTGAATCTTATCTTTGTGCAGAAGAATGCAAAAACTCTCTTTGGTTCCTCTGCCTATTCTGCCTCTTAATTGATGCAGTTGAGCCAAACCAAATCTTTCTGCATTTTCAATGACCATGATATCTGCATCAGGGATATCGACTCCAACTTCAACAACGGTCGTTGATACTAAGATTGAAGTTTGTGAATCCTTGAAAGCTTTGATCTGCTCTTGTTTTTTATTTGCTGAGAGCTTGCCATGGAGGCAACCAACTTTTTCTTGGCTGAAATGCTCAGATAAATCTTCGTAGGTTTCCATGACAGCATTTAAATCTAGGTTTTCAGATTCTTCAATTAAAGGGCATATCCAATATACTTTGCTGCCTTGTTTTGTTGCAGCTAACATTCTTTCAATCAGCTTGTCTTTTCCGCTTAAAGGTAAACATGATGTTTGAATTGGCTTCCTGCCTGGAGGCAGCTCATCGATTACAGACACATCCATGTTTGCATAAACACTCATAGAAAGCGTTCTTGGAATAGGGGTGGCTGTTAATGTGAGCTGATGAGGCGCTGATGTCTCAGAGTCATTTTTTTTCCTTAATGCTAGTCGCTGGTTCACTCCAAACCTGTGCTGCTCATCAATGATAATGAGAGCAAGATTAGAAAACTCGACACTTTTTTGAAATAAAGCATGGGTTCCAACCAATAACTTAATTTTACTATCCTTAAGATCTTGTAAGATTTTCTTTCTCTGACTTGTAGATGTGCTGCCAGTCAGAAGAGCTACTTTTCCGGCTTGTTTATTAAAAAAAGATTTCAAGCTAACAAAATGTTGTTCTGCTAGCAGTGTAGTTGGCGCCATAAAAGCAACCTGAAATGATGAATCAAGGGCTAGGGCAGCAGCCAAAGCACCCACCACTGTTTTTCCTGATCCAACATCTCCTTGAACCAATCTCATCATAGGAACTTCCTGAGATAGATCCTCTTTAATTTCATTGACAACTCTCGCTTGGGCTCCAGTTAACTCAAATGGAAAATTCGATTGAACTTCTGCTGTCCATTCATTCTCTTTAAACAATGGAAAAGCTTGATGTCTTTTTTGCTTGCGTTTTAAAAACGCCATACCAGCCTGAAAAGCAATCATTTCCTCTTTTAATAGCCGCACTCTAGCTGGATGCGAACCTCCAGGAAGCATTTCTTCAATGTCTATTCCTGCATCAGGATTATGAATGGTTGCTAGGGCATCAATAATTTTCATGTTTAAAGATGAGTCATATTTTTCTACATCGAGAAAGTCCTCTGCAAAATCTAGTTTTGAAATAGCTGCATGAATAAACCCTCTTATTTTTTTTTGACCTATGCCTTTTGGCACCCTATACACTGGAGTCAGTTTTTCATCTTTCAAAGTATGATCGCTTGAAATTACTTCGTATTCTGGGTGTATCATCTCTAATCCATATCTACTGAGGCTTACTTTTCCGTAACATAGAATCTCAGTTCCAGCTTTGAGTTGTCTTGTTTGGGCAGGATGGAAATAAAAAAAACGAACATTAATATTAGAAGATTCATCAGTAGATTTTAGGACCATCATTTTTCTAGGTCGATACAGTGATTGCGCAGACAAGATTTTTACCTTGATTAATTTTTCATCTCCTGGTTGGAGATCAATTATTTGCGTAATTTTTGTTCTATCCTGATACCCAAAAGGCAGATGAAAGCAGAGATCTCTTAAGTTAAAAATTCCAATAAGATTTAGTTTTTCAACGATAGAAGGTCCGATACCTTTTAATTGAGTCAGTTCAATATTAGCCACTTAACGATAATACTTTTAATATAAGGACTTTAGAAACATATATATGAAAAAAGTTTTAATTATTGGCTATGGAGACATTGGCAGCCGCATAGCTGCAAAACTTCCAAAGCAAGAATTTATAGGCATTTCTAGAAGTGCGCCTGCTGATTTACCAAATGTTGAATTCATTCAGCAAGATTGGATGAACGAATCAAGATTGATTTTGCCTTCTATAGATTTCTCAACCATTGTGTTGATATTAAAGCCAACCTCGCCAGATATAGATGGCTATCAAAGAGGATTCTTGGACGCGTCATATCACATGATGAATTTTTTAAGTAAAAAGATAAGTTATAAAAAATTACTAATTGTTACTTCAACTAGGGTTTACGGCTTGGGCAATGGAAGAGAGATAACAGAAGCCGTCAAACCTTTGCCTGATGATCAGCAAGCAAGAATTATTTTAGAGTATGAAGAGTTTGTAGCGCGTGAATCCAAAATAGAGCCATTAATTTTGCGTCCCTCGGGATTGTATGATGAACAAGCTCATTGGATGAAAAACCATGTGGATGCTTTTGATGGAAAAAAATATCCTCTTCGCTTTGCTGAAGCCAATATGTATAGCAGAACCAATCTTGCATTGGTAATAGCAAATTATATTTCTAACAAAGAATCAGCCCATATATCTGGACCGCTGATTTGCAGTGAGCAAGCTCGAAAGTACACTGAAATTTTTTCTCTTGTTTGTCCTGATAACTCTTTTGAAGATTTTTTTATAGGTTCAGAGAAAATTGGCAAGTCATTTGATCCGCAAAAGTTATTAGACAGTGGTTTAATGAGATAATAGTAAAAAATATTCAGGAAACTTATGTTTTACAGCATGACAGGGTATGGAACAGGGCAAGCTACCTCAAAAAAGATGGAGGTTTTGTGTGAAATTAAGTCAGTTAACAATAGGTTTGTAGATATCTCTTTTAGAGGATACAGCCTGCCAAATGATTTAGAGGAATACATAAAAAACCAACTAAAGAAAAAATTTCTTAGAGGATCTTTTGAGGTAAAAATTCATGATAATTTCCAATCAGAGCATTCGTATGAGCTTAATCAAGAAAGTATCAGAAATTTAAATAACACATTAAAAGCTAGTAAAGATTTTAAACACTTAAATCTTAAATTAAGCGATCTGAGAGATATTCCAGGCCTGTTAACAGTTAGGACCTCAAAAAAAGATATTTCAATTTTAGGAAAGAAGGCATTAAATATTGCAATAAAGAACCTTGTAGGGTCAAGAGCAAAAGAAGGTCAAAAAATAGAAAAAATTATTCTAGCCAAGACCTTATTTTTAAAAAATGCTCACCAAAAATTATCTAAGTCGGCACCTTCATTAATGAAGCATAGAGTTAAAACCATCAAGAATAAGTTCATCCAAAAGAATATTGATGTTAATAAAGATGAGATAGCTAATGAGCTATCAAATGTAGCGTTAAAACACGATATAGCCGAGGAACTTGAAAGAATTAGTTTCCACATTGAATCATTAAATAAATTATTCAGACTAAAAAATGCGCACGGAAAAAAAATGGACTTCATTCTTCAGGAATTATTTAGAGAGGTAAATACTCTGTCAGTTAAAATAGAAAAACCTGATTTAAAAGATTTGGCATTAACCATGAAGTTAAAGGTAGAGGAGCTGCGTGAGCAGGCTCAAAATCTAGAGTGATGAAGGATCCAAAGCTTTTTTTGGTTTCCGCTCCATCTGGCGCAGGCAAGTCATCTTTGATTGACGCAGTATTAGCATCAGCCAAACAGTCTGATTTGGCTTTGGAGCTATCTATTTCTTACACAACGAGATCACCAAGAAAAGGCGAATCAAATGGCAATCAATATTTCTTTATTTCTGAAGAAGACTTTATAAATAAAAAGAATTCTAATTTTTTTCTTGAACATGCAGAAGTGCATGGCAATTGGTACGGCACCTCTGTAGATTTTGTTGAATCAAAACTGAGCTCTGGGATAAATTTAATTCTTGAGATTGATGTTCAAGGATTTAGGCAGATTAATGAACTTGATATTCAATATGAGTCTATATTCATTCTCCCTCCATCCATTCATTCTTTAGAGGAAAGAATTAAAAGCAGAGGAGACGAAGACTTAGAAGCTATAAATTTAAGACTAAAAAATGCCAAAGACGAATTAACTTATGCAAATGAATATTCGCATATAGTTATTAATGACTTGTTTGATGATGCAGAAAGGGAGCTTTTTAAAATTATTGCCCAAGAAAAGCTGTCAAATAGAGAAAAAACAGAAGAAGTACAACAGTTTTTAGCTCAGCTCTTGTCTTATTAGGTAAATAAACACTAAAATACGCCCTCGAGGATAAACATTATGGCAAGAATTACAGTAGAAGGTTGCTTAGATAAAGTCGAAAGCAGATTTGAGTTAATCTTATTGGCTTCTGGAAGAGCTAGACAGCTTTCAACAACCAGCAGAGAACCAATGGTAGAGTGGGAAGATGATAAGCCTACTATTGTGGCTTTGAGAGAAATAGAAGAAGGACTTATTACAAAAGAAATCCTTGATCAGACTCTCGAAGAGGACTTGCTTTTAGATGAGTTTGCTATTGATAGAGAAAAGCCACAAGACGATACTATCGGCTGATGCTAATCCTGGAGCTTCTCATTGAGTGACCGGGCTATACCCAATCAAGTTCTCTTAGATTTCTCTAATAGAACCCTCCTTGCATCAGTTCCAAAAAAACTATACGAATCTGCAAAAGTTTATTTCACTTCTAAAGAGCTAGACCTTTTACAAACTGCATATAATATAGCCTTCGAGGCACACAAGGATCAATTTCGCAAAGAGGGCTCAGAATACATAACTCATCCTGTTGCAGTGGCATCAATCTTAATCGAGTTGCATTTAGATATTGAAACAGTCTGTGCGGGTTTAATGCATGATGTCCTTGAAGACAGTTTTATCAAAAAATCTTACCTAGAGAAGTTATTCGGTAAAGAGATAGTGGCAATTGTAGATGGTGTCAGTAATTTAAATAAACTAGATTTTGTAAATATAGAAGATCGTAATGCGAACAATTTACAAAAAATGGCCTTAGCTATGTCTAAGGATATAAGAGTAATAATTGTAAAGCTTTGCGATAGATTGCATAACATGCGTACTATTGAATTCCTGCCTAGAGAAAAACAGATAACAAAATCAATTGAGACTTTAGAGTTATATGGACCGATTGCGATTAGAATCGGAATGCAAAATATTCGAATTGAGCTTGAAGATTTAGCTTTCAAGTGTATTCATCCGATGCGAGCAAGAATGCTGGAGTCTGCTGTAAAAGAATCTGTTGGAGGACGCAAAAAAATTATTTCTAAGCTTCGAAAACAATTTAAATATCATTTAAAAAATAATGACATAGTTGCAACAGCTAAAGGTCGTCAAAAATCTTTATATAGTATTTACAACAAAATTAAACACAAGAAAAAACCCTTTTCACAATTATTAGATGTATATGCTTTTCGAGTGATTGTTAATTCAGTGGATGATGCATACAGAGCTTTAGGTGTCATACATAATTTGCATAAACCAATCGGAAATAGATTTAAAGACTATATTGCGATTCCCAAAACAAATGGTTACCAAGCCATACATACTTCTCTAATTGCGCTTGATGGAATTCCAATTGAGGTACAAATTCAAACCAAAAGCATGGAAATAATTGCTCAAAATGGTATTTCCGCTCATTGGTCATATAAAACAAAAGACTCAGTAAGCTCAGAATTAATGGGAGCAAAAAAATGGATTGAGAGTTTTTCTACACTTAATGAAGTTTCTGTAGATTCTCATGAATTTGTGGAATCTATCAAAACTGATTTAGTTTACGATGAAGTTTACGTCTTTACTCCAACTGGAAAAATTGTAAATTTAAAATCAGGTTCTACTCCTATTGATTTTGCATATGAGCTTCATACTGAGCTGGGTAATAAAGCTATAGGATGCAAAGTTAATAGGAAATACGCGCCATTAAATATACGTTTAGAAAATGGGCAATCAATTGAAATCATTGTCTCTGCTAATGAACAAGTTAATCCAGACTGGTTGAACTTTGTTGCTACAAGTAAAGCAAGATCTTCTATTCGTTTTGCACTTCGTAAGCAAAAAATTTCTCAGGCTAGAAAAGCCGGTAAGCTACTTTTAGAAAGTGAATTAAAACGAGGTGGAGCTACGCTCGATCAGTATCGTGGAAGCAGAATGTCTAGAATTCTAGAAATGATTGGAGTTAAATCTTTAAATGAACTTTTAACTGACTTAGGGTCTGGAAAGAAAACCGGGGCATTGGTTGCTGAGAGATTTTTCTCAGGTTTAAAAATTAAAAAGAATTTAAATTCTGCGGTTAAAGCCATGATTCTATCTGATCATCAGATTGAGGGAGTCTCTGTTATCTACGCAAAATGCTGTATGCCTATCCATGGCGATCCAATAACCGCTCATTCAGATACAGATAGGGGAATTGTTATACATCATGCAAGATGCAGACAGGTTGCTCCTCATAGAAGTCATAATGTTTCATCAAGATATGTACCAGCAATGTGGGGTAGCGATAGAAAGGAACGCCACTACAAAGGGCATGTAAAAATTCATGCAGAAGACAGACCAGGAATTCTTGCAGATATCGCCTCAGTCTTTACTAAGTCCAACCTCAATATAGTGAATATACAAAGCAGAGATATTGATGCGATGATCATTGAATTTATTGTAGAGGTAGAGGTGCTTAATACTGATTCTATAAATCAATTGATGGTAAAATTACGCTCACTTAGATACGTTTCAAGCTGTTCAAGAATAGTAAATGACACTAAAACAAAAAATGAAAAAACCAATTTCTACAAATAAGGCTCCGGCAGCCATTGGGCCATATTCTCAAGCTATTCAATGGGGAGACGTTGTATTTATTTCAGGACAGGTAGCTTTTATTCCCTCAACCACAGAACTAAATAATGATACTTTCGAGAATGAGGTAAATCAGGTCATAGATAATTTAGATGCAATCTGCAAAGAAGCAGGGGGAAATTTGGATAACATATTAAAACTAAGTATTTTTTTAACAGATCTTTCCAATTTTGATGCTGTGAATAATCTCATGAAGCAAAGATTTTCTGAACCTTTTCCTGCTCGCTCAACAATTGAGGTATCCAGATTACCAAAAGATGTCAATATTGAAATTGATGCCATTTTGTCCATAGAAGTGTAATGTCCAAAAACCTAGTTAACTTTTCTGATCTTGCTAAAAAAGATATCTTTGACTTAATTGAGCTTGCAAATAATTTCAAATCTGAAGACTCTTTAAATTATCGGGATGAAAATTTATTTCCAGATAAGAAGATTGCCTCTATGTTTTGTGAGCCAAGTACTAGGACTAAATTATCTTTTGAAATAGCTGCTCATAATCTTGGAGCAAAATTTATAGATTTTGACTTATCTAATTCATCTATGAACAAAGGTGAAACCCTTGAGGATACTCTAGATGCTATGCAGATGATGGGTGTTGATTTGTGTATTCTGCGTCACACCGAATCAGTAATCCATGATTTTGTAAAAAACTTTTCAAATATGCAGTTTATTAATGCGGGTGAGGGCTCAATTTCACATCCCACTCAAACATTAATTGATTTAATGACTATTCATGAATCAAAAGAAAAATTTGAGAACTTGAATATCACCATTGTTGGTGATCTTGATCATTCAAGAGTGGTGAATTCTTTTATAGAAGCAATTCAAATTGTTGGATATAAAAGCATAACGTTTTGTGGACATCCTGATCTCTGTAAAAATTTTATAGAAAGTCCAATTGGGAACTTTGAGCCTGAACTAGAAACTGCATTGCAAGATGCTAATGTTGTGATGGCCTTAAGGATTCAGAATGAAAGGTTGTCAGAAAAACTGACCATCAGCGCAAGTGATTACGTTGAGAGATATCAAATCAATGTTGATACACTTCAGGTGGCTGATCCTGAAATGATATTATTGCATCCTGGACCGGTAAACTTTGGAATTGAATTAAGCAAAGAAGCTAGTGAGTTAGAAAATTGTAAAATTAGAGATCAAATCTTTAATGGTGTTGGTATGAGGATGGCGATCTTGACTAAGCTTTTCTCTCAAGCATAACTCTTTTTACTGTTTCTACGGTATTAATGGTTGCTTGTTCTACCTCAATGTTTATAAGATCTCCCTTTTTTATCTCTTTGAAAGTAGTGACTGATACAGTTTCAGGAATGAGGTGGATATAGAATGATGACTTGAGCACTTTTCCAATAGTTAAGCTACATCCATTTAATGCCACATAGCCTTTGTAAAAAAAATATTCTCTTAAGCGAGAAGGAATTTTAATTTGCAGATCTTTTGTTTCCTGCTTATTAATTACTTTTACAACCTCTCCGGTTCCGTGAATATGACCAGAAACTAGATGCCCACCAATTTCTGTATTAGCTGTCATGGAGCGCTCGAGGTTGACTTTGCTTGATCTAGATATATTTTTTAAGTTTGTTTTATCTAGCGTTTCCTCAATAACATCAAATTCCAAGGTATCTGTTTTACTTTTTTTTACGGTCAGGCAGACCCCATTAACTGAAACGCTGGCACCTTTTAATAAATTTTTAGAAAAGCCTTTTGGGGCTTTGATGATCAATGTTATGTAATCTTTGAATTTAATAATTTTTTGAACATGACCCTTGCCGGTAACAATTCCAGTAAACATTATGCGCCCCAACTAACTCTGTATTGTTCTAATTCCTCTACAAAGCAACGGAAATTTTGATTATCGTAAGAGTAATTTATAAGAACATCCAAGTTGATAATAGACGAGACATGAATGCCAAAATTTTTTTCGAGCTCTGTTTTAGCTGACAACTCACTATTTCCTTTTTCTTGCCTATCTAAGCCAACAAGGAAGTTCTTAGGTGTCGCATTCAAATTGTCTAAAATTTTAATGGATTCCCTTGCAGCTGTTCCTGCGGACAAAACATCATCAACAATCAATACGTTTCCAACTGGATCAGCCCCAATAATATTGCCGCCCTCACCATGATCTTTGATTTCTTTTCTATTGAAAGAAAGAGGACAAGGATTGCCTCTTTGACTAAAGACCGTTGCAACAATTGACCCAAGGAAGATTCCTTTATATGCGGGACCATACAGACAGTCAAATTCCATGCACGAATCTTCAATAGCATCGACATAACAATTAGCTAGTTTAAATAAATCACAGCCATTTAGCATTTTTGCTGCATTAAAAAAATATGGGCTATCTCTTCCGGATTTTAGCTTAAATTTTCCAAACTCTAAGGCCTTTGATTGAAGCGCTAATTCAATGAAAGTGTTTTGAAAATCTTTTAGCTCAGACATGACTTTTGAAAACTTACTATATCTGCAATACCATTTGAAGCAGATTCAATCATTTCATCGAGTTCATTTTTAGTGAAAGGATATTTTTCAGCTGTTCCTTGGATTTCTATGATTCCGCCGCTTTCGGTCATTACCACGTTCAAATCTGTATCAGCAGAACTATCTTCATCATAATCTAAATCTAAAAGTGGGCGGCCCTCTTTTAATCCTATCGAGACAGCTGCTACATGCTCTTTAATTGCTCTTTGATCATCGTGAGAGTTTTTGATGGCTTCAAATAAAGCAACGCAAGCGCCTGAAATAGATGCCGTTCTTGTTCCTCCATCTGCTTGAATGACATCACAATCTATATTGATTGTTTTATCCTTTAAATATTTTAGATCAACAGCTTGCCTTAATGATCTGCCTATCAATCGTTGAATTTCCATGGTTCTGCCACTTTGTTTGCCTCTGGCAGCCTCTCTATTCATTCTTTCATGGGTTGATCGAGGCAACATTCCATATTCTGCAGTTATCCAGCCTTCATTTGAGCCTCTCATCCATCTGGGTACATGATTTTCAATGCTTGCTGTGCAAATTACATGAGTGTCTCCAAACTTTATTAAGGCAGAACCTTCAGCATGTTTATTAACACCAACCTCAATTTCTAAAGGCCTCATTTCATCATTTAATCTATTATTTTTTCTTGTCATATAAATATTATATCTCTTTAAATGGTCCTATAATCTTTAATAAGAGGAAAATCTATTATGAATAACAAAGTACTTTTACCTTTACTGCTTTTTACTATTATCAGTTGCTCTGAAAGTTTTAATATCGATCTTTCATTTGGAGATTCTGAGTCAGAATCAATTAATCCAGGAGTTGATAATGCCTTTGCTTCAACCTATGTTCCGATGAATTCAGAGCCAATACTTTTTAGGTCAGCTAACATTTATGATGGTTTGGGAGGAGAATTTCGAAATTACGATTTATTGCTTTCGAAAGGCAAAATTTTAGAAATTGGTGAATCTATAAAAGCTCCAGGCGTTAAAGTTATTGATGCAACCGATAAATGGATTACTCCGGGCATTATTGATATTCATTCTCACATGGGTGTTTATTCTGCTCCTGGAGTTTCTACTAGTTCTGATGGCAATGAGGCAACTTCTCCAGTAACAGCTGAAGTTTGGGCCGAGCATTCACTTTGGACTCAAGATCCTCAATTTGCTCTTGCATTAAAGGGAGGGGTAACTACTTTTCACGTGCTACCAGGATCAGCAAATTTATTTGGTGGCAGAGGCGCAACTTTTAAAAATGTATCGCAAAATACTGTTCAAGCCATGAAATTTCCTGGTGCGCCACATTCACTCAAGATGGCTTGTGGCGAAAACCCTAAACGAGTTTATGGTAACCGCAGACAGGCTCCTTCAACAAGAATGGGCAATATGGCAGGCTATCGGAGTGCCTGGATAGGTGCTGTTGAATACACTGATGGGATGAATGAAAAAAACTCAAATAGAAGACCAACTCGGGATTTAGCCATGGACACTTTAATGGGAGTCTTAAATGGAGAGATTCTTATTCAAAATCATTGTTATCGAGCTGAAGAAATGGCAATGATGATAGAGTTATCAAAAGAGTTTAATTATAAAATTACCGCTTTTCACCATGCCGTTGAAGCCTATAAGATAGCTGACCTTTTAGCAGACGAAGGAATTTGTGCTGCTTTATGGGCTGATTGGTGGGGCTTCAAGCATGAAGCTTATGATATGGTTCAGGCAAATGTAGCAATAATTGATCAAGCTAGAAATGGAACAGGATGCGCAATAGTTCACTCAGATGATGCTGTGGGGATTCAACATCTCAATCAAGAAGCAGCCAAAGCTATGGCTGCTGGAAATCGAGCTGGCTTTGAAATTTCTAAAGCTCATGCCATGCGCTGGATTACAAGCAATCCTGCTAAAGCAGCAGGAATACTTGATCAAACAGGCAGCATAGAAGTTGGTAAAGATGCTGATGTAGTTGTTTGGAATGGTAATCCTTTTAGTGTCTATTCTAGGGCAGAAAAAGTTTTGATAGATGGTGCTTTAGCATTCGATATGGATGATCCTAGAATTCAACCTATTACTGATTTTGATTTAGGAATTATTAAACCTCAAGACAACAGAGTTCAATAACATGAAAAGATTATTTATAACATTAGCTTTAGCTTTACTTGCAGCTCCTATTTTGTCAGGAACAGTTTTGTTAAAAGGTGGTTTAGTGCACTCAGGAAATGATAGGGTTGCAACTGTCCAAGATATTCTTATTTCTGAAAATATTATTATTGGTGTTGGCAATAATTTAATTATTGATGGCAATACTAGAGTGATTGAGGTGAATGGGCTGCCAGTCACGCCAGGATTAATTTCACCAATGAGCAATTTAGGAATAGTTGAGATTAATGCTTTAGATGTTACTCGTGATGATGAGTCAGATCTTTTAAGTGCTGGCTTTAGTATTTTTAATGCATTCAATCCTCACTCAACTGGCATTCCTTGGAATAGAAGTAATGGAGTTACTAGCGCAATCAGTACACCTAGCGCATCTTCTTTTCCAATTTTTGGACTAGGCTCACATTTTGTTTTGGATGGAAGTCTTAAAATTAAGGGATCCAAAGATATAGCTATGTTTGGTAGGTTGGGCTCATCTAATGGATCTCGCGCCGAAACTCTATCTCTCCTTGAGTCGTTATTAGAAATAGGAAAACTGGCAAAGAGTATGCCCATTAAAGAAATTCTAGAAATGACTATTGCTGATCAGCTAGAGCTTCAAGTTCAAGATATTATTGCATTAGGAAAAGTGGTTAATGATGGAATGCCATTTATCATAGAAACAAACAGAGCCGTTGATATTCTCCAAGCATTAGCTTTGAAGCAAAAATATGGGTTGAATCTGGTATTAGCTAGCGTTGAAGAGGCGCCAATGGTTTTAAGCAAACTTCAAGAAAGCAATACACCGGTGATTATAGACCCTATGGATAATATCCCTAATTCATTCGATGAACTTGGCTCAAGTTTAGATTTAGGCAGAATACTGGATCAAGCGGGAATACCAATTATGTTTAGCACTCAAAGAAGTCATAATTATCACCTTATGAGACAAGGATCTGGAAATGCGGTAGCTCATGGGATGTCTTATGGAG
>QBVW01000005.1 GCA_003284215.1 SAR86 cluster bacterium AG-313-D11
GTAACAAGCAATAACTTGTGTACCTGCATTTATACCTGCCTCAAGATCTTTTATATGATCGCCAATATAAATGCATTCTGCGGGGTGTAGACCTAAATCCTTGCAGCCTCTTAAAATTCCCTCTGGATCTGGTTTAATTGCATCTAAATGATCGGGACATATAAGAGTTTTGCAATTTTGAAATGCAATCTCGTTAATTAATATTGGCTTAGCAAAACGAAAAGGTTTATTGGTTACAATTCCATAAGGAATATTATCTTTCTCTAGGGCAGCAAGCATCTCTTTAATTCCATTAAAAGCTCTTCCATATTGCAAAAGATTTGATTCGTATTCTTCTAAGAGCTCATCTCTTAAAATTGCACACTTCTCATCAGATATATCTATATCAAAACCCAAGCTAGTAAGTTTCCAGCTTCCATCAGATACATGACTTCTAATAATTTCTGGATCAAGTTTTGGTTGATTATGTCTTGAAAGTAAATTATCTAAGCTGGCAATAAAATCAGGCGCAGAATCTAAAAGAGTTCCATCAAGGTCAAACAATACACCCTTAGGCATCTTTAGATCCATGCATCATATAGTTTACTCCAAGATCAGTATTTAAATTTGCAGTGTGGAAAATAGGATTATAAAACATACCCTTGCTCTCAATTAGTTTGATGCCTGCATCTCGCATGTACTTTTCTAATTCTGATGGCTTAATAAATTTGTTCCATTCATGAGTCCCCTTAGGCAAAATATTAAAAATGTATTCCGCCCCAACAATCGCTGTAATAAACGATCTAGCATTTCTATTTAATGTAGAAAGAAACATTTGCCCGTTTGGTTTTAAAAGATCAGAGCATGCTCTAATGAGCTGACTTGGATCTGGAACATGTTCAATTACTTCTAAGCAAGCAACCACATCAAAAGACCCTCTTTCTGTCTCGACTAGCTCTTCGGCAGTTATTAATCTGTAATCAATATTCACATCCATCTTTTTTGCATGTAATTCTGCAACTCCAATATTAGCTTCGGTAACGTCAATTGCAGTGACTTGAGCCCCTTTTGCATTAAGCGCTTCCGCTAAAAGACCTCCGCCGCATCCAACATCCAATACCTTGAGATCCTTTAAAAACGATTTTTGATTAATGTAGTTTGCACGAAGAGGATTGATGACATGCAAGGGTTTAAAGTCACCGGTAGGATCCCACCAACTCTCTGCTATTGCAGCAAATTTATTTACTTCATTTTGGTCAATATTTTGAGTCATATGTACTATCTTTTTTTGGTTGCAGATTAACTTATTGCATTCAAGAATAGGTAAGTTTATTATTTTTTATAAAAGGAAGCTAACACTATGTCAGATAATCCAGTCGCTATTATTACCGGTGGAAGCAGAGGTGTGGGAGCTGCTTCAGCAAAAATCCTATCTGAAAATGGTTGGAATGTAATAATTACCTGCTCTTCATCCATTGAAGAGGCTGAGATTGTAGCTAAAAATTGTTCAAATCAAACTACAGAAGTTTTTGCTATTCAAGCTGATGTTGCGAATGATCTAGACTGCAAAGCTACAATTAACAAAGCTATTAAAAAATGGAATAGGATTGATGCTCTCATAAACAATGCTGGCACTACTAAATTTGTTTGGGATCACTCTGATTTGGACAAACTTGACGCTAATGATTTTCAGCATATTTACGGTGTGAATGTTGTTGGACCATTTCAGATGGTAAAAGCAGCAAAAGAGCACCTGTTAAAAAGTGAAAATCCTTGTGTTGTAAATGTGTCATCAATAGGGGGCATAAAAGGGATAGGTAGCTCACTAGCCTATGCTTCCTCAAAAGGAGCTTTAAATACAATGACTCTATCTATGGCACGAAACTTGGGACCGATTAGAGTTAATGCTGTATGTCCAGGATTTATTGAAGGGGAATGGCTAAAAAAAGGAATGGGTCTTGAGATGTATGAAGCAGTAAAATCACGTGTTCAAACTACCACCCCCTTAAAAAAAACATGCACTCCTGAATCTGTTGCTGAAGTTATTGTAAATCTAGTAGAAAAAAGTGAGCTAATGACTGGACAATTAGTAACAGTTGACGGTGGCGCAAGTCTGAACTTGTAGAAATTTTTTTAATTTACTGTAGTTCAACTACAATATTTTTAGCCTATAAAAACTGTTTTAAAAGTATTTTTTTTAAAGATTGACAATGCCTTCTAAATAAATTGCAATGTACTACAAGTTTTCTAAATTAAATTAAATGCATATAGTTGCTCTAAAATCTCCAGACGCAAAAGATCAGCGATCCGTTATTCATCCCGATACAGTCGGCAAGATTGTAGATCTGGAAGGAGTCACTTTTTCCTTTGAATCAGGTATTGGGGATGGAATTAACATCTCTGACCAAACCTTTATCAATCTTGGGTTAAAAGCAATTTCAAGAGATGAATGCCTATCTAAAGGTAATCTTATTATTACTCCCACCCCTTTGACCATTGCTGAATCAGGTAATATTCAATCTGATTCAACTGTACTAGGAATGCTAAATCCATTTTATTCTGGGGATGAACTCAAGGCATTAAATCAGTTAAAAATTAACGCAGTTAGTATGGAATTTATACCAAGGATAACGAGAGCTCAAAAGATGGATGTCTTGAGTTCTCAGGCTAATCTTGCAGGTTATGCAGCAGTCTTGGAAGCTGCTCAACATTTATCTTCTGCACTTCCAATGATGATGACTGCAGCTGGAACGCTAAAACCTGCCAAAGTATTTGTTATTGGAGTTGGTGTTGCAGGCTTGCAAGCAATTGCAACCGCTAAAAGGCTGGGCGCTCGAGTTGAAGCATTTGATACTCGTGATGTGGTAGAGGAGCAAGTAAAATCCCTTGGGGCAAAGTTTGTAAAAATTGACTTAGGCGATACCGGTCAAACTGATCAAGGTTACGCAAAAGAACTAACTCCTGAACAGATTGCAAAACAAAAAGAGCTCCAGAGTCTTGTTTGCGAACGATCAGATATTGTAATTACTACTGCTCAAATTTTTGGTAGACCCGCTCCTAGAATTATCGATAAAGCCACCATTGAAAAGATGAAACCTGGCAGTGTTATTCTTGATATGGCTGTAGAAACGGGCGGCAATGTTGAGGGTTCTGAAGTTGATGAAGTTGTTGATATCAACGGTGTAAAAATTGTTGGTATTTCATATTTAGCCTCAAAAGTCTCTAATCATGCTTCTTTTGCCCTCTCAAACAATATTATTAATTGGATTACTGATTTTTACGACGTTGAATCTAATGGAATTAATTTCGATTTTGAAGATGAGGTTATTCAAAGCAGCGTCCTTGCTTTTGAAGGCAAAATTATGAATGAGAGGTTTGCATAATGGAAATGTATATTTTACTTGGATTTGTTTTATTACTATCAATCTTTTTAGGTTTAGAGCTTATTTCAAAAGTCCCAAGCACTCTTCACACCCCTTTGATGTCAGGAGCTAACGCTATTTCTGGAATTGCTCTGGTGGGTGCATTGATGCTTTCAAGCGCAGGTCAGATGCAGGATATTTTAGCTTTTGGTGCTATTTTATTCGCATCTATTAATGTATTTGGTGGTTATTTAGTAACTAACAGAATGTTAAGCATGTTTAAGAAAAAATAAATTATGGAAAATTTAGCTAATATTCAAGTTATCCAAAATATTGTTTACATCATTTCCTCTGTGATGTTCATTCTTGGAATTAAAATGCTTGGAAAAGAAGCTACAGCAGTAAAAGGCAATTACTTATCTGCTCTGGCTATGTTTTCTGCAGTAGCAGTAACTTGCTTAAGCCTTGAGATCGATATAAAGATAATCCTTGCGGGTGTTTTATTGGGCGGTCTAATTGGTTCGTTGATAGCAATAAAAGTTAAAATGACAGCTATTCCAGAGATGGTAGCTTTATTTAACGGTTTTGGCGGTTTAGCAACTTTTCTAATTGCTTGGTCGCAATTCAATGAGCCTGGTAATTCAATGTTTCAGCATGTCTTAATCATGCTAACTATCTATATTGGGGGCATTACATTTTCCGGTTCTCTCATAGCCTATGGAAAGCTTTCTGAAAAGCTGAAACTCGGAAAAGGTTCAATAATCACGAATATTTTCATATCCTTTTTTTATTTGAGTATGCCGGCATTAATATATGTAATAGCAGAACCATCTATCTCAGATTTTATTCCACAGGTCCCATCTTATTTTTCAGCCTTTTTGGTTTTAACACTAGTTGCCGGAATTGGCTTTGTGATGCCTATCGGTGGCGGTGATATGCCTGTGGTTATTTCTTTGCTTAATTCACTATCTGGAATTGCAGCAGCTTTTGCAGGCTTGTTATTGCTTAACAATGTCTTAATAGTTGCCGGATCTCTTGTTGGGGCAAGTGGATTAATACTAACTATTATCATGGCTAAGGCAATGAATAGAACAATTACTAATATTCTATTTGTGGGATATGCATCCTCTAGTCAAACTACTTCATCTGAAGAACAAGGCGAAGTAAAGCCAATTACATCCGATGATGCTTACTTAATCCTGGAAAATGCATCAAGTGTCTTGGTAGTTCCTGGCTATGGTATGGCAGTTGCTCAGGCACAGCATGTTGTACGAGAAATGGGAGAGCTTTTGGAAGAAAATGGCACGGAAGTAAAATACGGAATTCATCCTGTTGCAGGACGTATGCCAGGTCACATGAATGTTCTTCTTGCAGAGGCAAATGTTTCATATGATTTACTTGCTGAACCTGATGATGTAAACCCATCTATGGACACGATAGATGTGGCAATAGTAATTGGGGCCAATGATGTTGTAAACCCTTCAGCCACTGAAGAAGAAGGCAGTCCAATCTATGGAATGCCCATTATAGAAGTTCACAATGCCAAGACTGTTTTTGTTCTCAAAAGATCTATGTCTTCTGGTTTTGCCGGAGTTCAAAATCCCTTATTTTTTAGAGAAAATACTAGAATGTTATTTGGCGATGCTAAGGAATCAATTGGCCAAATTGTTGCTGAATTTAAAGACTAAAATACCCCTGAAGTATGTTAAAATGTAGCCTTAATTAAGGGAATTTCCTGCACGTAAAAAATATCGCTTTTAGGGCTAAAAAATGACTGATTTTGCAAAAGAAATCTTACCAATCAACATTGAAGATGAGCTAAAGACTTCATACTTAAGTTATGCGATGAGCGTCATTCATGGAAGAGCACTTCCAGACGTTAGAGACGGTCTAAAGCCTGTGCATAGAAGAATTCTATTTGCCCAACATGTCCTGAGAAATACATATCGACAACCTTACAAGAAATCAGCCAGAGTTGTTGGAGACGTAATTGGTAAATATCATCCTCATGGCGACTCAGCAGTATACGAAGCAATGGTTAGAATGGCTCAAGACTTCTCTATGAGGTATACCTTAGTTGAGGGGCAGGGTAATTTTGGGTCAATAGATGGAGATTCTCCTGCTGCCATGCGTTATACCGAAGTCAGGATGGCAAAAATCACAGATATGATTCTCAATGATATTGAAAAAGAAACTGTAAGCTACTCTCCTAATTATGATGGAACAGAGCAAATTCCTGATGTTATGCCCACAAGAATTCCAGCATTGCTTGTCAATGGCTCTTCAGGCATTGCTGTTGGGATGGCAACAAATGTACCTCCACATAATCTTACAGAGGTATTAAATGGCTGCTTGCTCTTGTTAGATAATCCTAAAGCTAGCATTGATGAGATTATTCAAATTATTACTGGTCCTGATTTTCCAACTGGCGGAACCATTGATGGAAGAATTGGAATATATGAGGGCTATAAGACCGGCAGAGGAATTATTCATGTTCGTGCTAAAACTTCTGTTGAGGAGGATAAATCTGGAAAGAATTCCTTAATCATTAATGAGATACCTTACATGGTAAATAAAGCTAGGATGCTTGAAAGAATTGCCGAGATGGTAAAAGACAAAAAAATAGACGGCATAAGTGAAATTAGGGATGAATCTGATAAGGATGGCCTTAGAGTAGTTATTGAGGTCAAGCGCGGCGAGTCTGTAGAAGTCTTAGAAAATAATTTATTTGCGCAATCGCAATTGGAACAATCTTTTGGTATTAATTTCACTGTGCTTGTCGATGGTCAGCCTCGCGTATTAAATATTAAAGAGATCCTTCAAGAATTTATCAAGCACAGAAAAGATGTTGTTACTAAAAGAACAAAATTTGATTTAAGAAAGGCAAAAGAAAGAGGTCATATTATTGAGGGATTAATGGTTGCAATAGCAAACATTGATGAGGTCATTCAAATAATTAAAAAGTCTAAAGATACTAAGATTGCAGCAACTGAACTTTGTAAGAAGTCATGGAAAGCCGGGCCGATAGAGGCAATTCTTAAGAAAGCTGGTAAGGATGCATGTCGCCCTAAAGGCCTATCATCTGACTATGGTATTAAAGGTAAAAATTATAAACTATCTCCAGCTCAAGCAAAGTCTATTCTTGAATTGAGACTTGGAAGACTAACCGGTTTAGAGCAAGACAACCTCTCCACAGAATTTAACGAAATTTTAGAGGTAATTTTAGAACTTCAAAAAATACTTGATGATAAAGACACACTCTTGAAGTTAATTAAAGATGAGTTAATAGAGGTAAGAGAAAATTTTGGAGATGATAGAAAGACTAATATCAACGATACACGTCATGATATTTCAAATGAAGATTTAATTCCTGAAGAAACCAGAGTATTAACCCTTTCTCGAAGTGGCTATGCCAAAACTCAACCGCTAGATGAATACAGAGAGCAGCGAAGAGGTGGGGTTGGTAAAGCTGGTGCAAAAGTTAAAGAAGAGGATCTAATACAAAACCTTTATGTTTTAAGTTCTCACAGTCAGCTTTTATGTTTTACAACCAAAGGCAAAGTTTTTTGGCTAAAGGTTTATGAAGTTCCAGTTGCAAGTAGAACTTCCAAAGGAAGACCGCTCGTTAATATGCTGAAGTTGGATGATGATGAGAATGTGACCCAAATTTTGCCAGTTGATGAATTTTCAGAAGATAAATTTATTTTCATGGCTACTCGAAATGGCGTTGTTAAAAAAACAAACTTAAATTTATTCCATAAAAAATATAAATCTGGAATTAAAGCTATTCGATTAGACGATGATGATAAATTAGTTGGGACTGTCATCACTAATGGTGATAACGATATTTTGCTTTCATCTTATTCTGGAAAATTAATTAGATTTCATGAATCCAAAGTTCGTCCAATGGGAAGAACTGCTAGAGGAGTAAAAGGAATCACGTTGAAAGATGGTATGAAGGTTATCTCTTTAATGATTGGCGATCCATCTAAAACTATTCTGTGTTTATCTGAGAATGGTTTTGGAAAAAGAACAAAGCTTGAAGACTTTCCTTCTTATAACAGAGGCGGACAGGGAGTCATTGCCTTAAAAACGAGCGATAGAAATGGAAATATGGTTTCAGCTGTCTCCGTGGATGATGACGATGGCATTATGCTCATTAGTGATAAAGGCACATTAATTAGAACCGCCATTAGCCAAATACCAACTTTAGGTAGAAATACTCAAGGAGTTAAGGTTATTAGTCCCAAAGAAGGTGAAAAATTAATCGAAGGCGTGAGAATCCCCCCGGAAGAAGAAGAGGAATAATGAGAAAATGGAATTTCTCGGCAGGTCCTGCTGCTATTCCTGAAGCTGTTTTGCAAGAAGCCCAAGCAGAAATGCTGGAATGGTATGACTCAGGTATGTCAGTAATGGAAATGAGTCATAGGTCTTCTGAATTCATAGATATAGCGAATAAGGCTCGAGAAGATTTTATAGATTTATTAAAAATTCCTAGTGATTATCAAGTTCTTTTTCTTCAAGGAGGAGCAACTCTTCAGTTCTCAATGGTTCCAATGAATTTTAGCTCTCAAAGAGTTGCTGATTATGTTTTGTCTGGAAGCTGGTCAAAAAAAGCTGTCCATGAAGCCTCAAAAATTACTGATATCAATATTGTAACAAGCTCTGAATCATCTAATTTTAACAATGTGCCTAATGAAGAGAGCTGGAGCTGTTCTGAAAATGCAGCTTATCTTCATTATGTTGCCAATGAGACAATTCAAGGTAATGCATTACATTTCCCTCCAGCCATTGATGTTCCCCTGATATCAGATATGTCATCTGTCATCTTGAGTGAGCAAATTGATGTATCAAAGTTTTCAATGATTTATGCAGGTGCTCAGAAGAATATAGGCCCAGCTGGGCTCACTATTTGTATTATTAAAAATGATTTCTTAAAAACAGCTTCAACAGATCTGCCAGGCATGCTTCAGTACTCGAAGCATGCTGATGCAGATTCGATGTTTAATACTCCTCCAACCTTTGCATGGTATCTAGCAGGTAAAGTCTTTTCATGGCTTAAAGATAAGGGAGGTTTAGAGTCTATAGGTAAGATAAACCAGCTTAAAGCTAAAAATTTGTATGCATTTATTGATCAGTCAGACTTTTACTCAAACCCTATCTCTGAGAAAAATAGATCAATTATGAACGTACCGTTTTTATTGAAAAATTCAAAATTAGATACTGAATTCTTGCATGAAGCAGAAAATGCGGGTTTACTTAACTTAAAAGGACACAGGTCAGTTGGTGGCATGAGAGCAAGTATTTATAATGCTACGCCAATTGAGGCAGTAGATGCATTGATTAATTTCATGGGAGATTTTCAGGCTAAGCACGGATAAAGTTGTGAGTAAGAATAAAATTAAACCTATTAGGCAAAAAATTGATGCTATTGATCATCAAATACTGAAGCTCATTCAAAAAAGAGGTTCTTTGGCTCAAAAGATTGGTGATTTGAAGAGCTTAATTAATACAAAGACTTCATTCTACAAACCTAATAGAGAGGCGGAGATCTTAAGAAATATCTCTAAGCTAAATATGGGACCAATTTCAGAGAAGAATATCCATCATATTTTTAAAGAAATTATCTCTTCTTGTTTGGCACTAGAAGAAGAATTGTCGATTGCATACCTTGGTCCTGAAGGTACTCATTCTGAAGGAGCTGTAATCCAGCATTTTGGCTCTTCGCCAAGCAGATCACCAAGAGCTACGATAGAAGACGTTTTTCATCAGGTAAGAACTGGTTCCGTGAACTTTGGTGTTGTTCCAGTAGAAAATTCATCTGAAGGAGTGGTAAATGCAACTCTAAATTCTTTAGCAGATGAGGAGATTAAGATTTGTGGCGAAACTTATTTGACCATTCATCACCAATTAGGCTCCGCAAAAAAATTTAAATTGGCTGATGCTCAAACTGTCGCATCTCACCCCCAAGCTCTTGGTCAGTGCAGCAAATGGTTGGATGCTAATTTACCAAATGCAAAAAGGGAGGTCACTTCAAGCACAGCAGAAGCCGCCAAACTCTCTAAAGCTAATCCAAAAACATTATGCATAGTTAGCTCTTTAGCAATTTATAAATATAAGCTTCATCATTATCAAAAAAATATTGAAGACTTTTCAGGCAATAATACAAGATTTTTAGTTATTGGTAATATTGATGTAGAGCAAACCAAGAATGATAAAACTTCATTTTTGGTTCAAACAGACAATCAGCCCGGAGCCTTAATTAAAATTCTTGAACCATTTAATAAAAGAAAAATTAATTTAGAAAGGATTGAAACGAGGCCGTCAAGAGAGTCATCGAATGCCCATAATTTTTTTATAGACAGTAGCGGTCACTACAAAGATGTAAAGTTAAAACAAGTAATTGCAAGTCTTGTTGATTTAGGAGCATCCGTTCGCATTCTTGGTTCATACCCTTCAGACTCATGAGTTCAGATATTCTTAACAATCTTAATCCAGGGATTGGAGATCTTCATCCTTATGAGCCTGGTCGTTCTATTGACGAAGTCGTTTCAGAATTTGGTCATAATGAAGTAGTCAAGCTGGCAAGTAATGAAAACCCTCTAGGAGCATCTCCTAAAGCTCTTTCAGTCCTTGAACAACTTGAGAATAATTTACATTTATATCCCGATGGAAATGGAACAACACTAAAAGAGGCAATCTCTAATCATGAACATGTTCCTGTAGAAAATATTATTCTTGGCAATGGATCCAATGAGATTTTAGAATTAGCTGCCAGAGCTTTTCTTAATCCTAGTACTTCATCCATTGCATCAAAGCATGCATTTGCAGTTTACAAAATAGTTACTCAATCTGCAGGCGCATCCCTGATCGAGGTTCCAACATGCAATTGGGGGCATGATTTGCAATCATTTAATGAGCATTTAGAAAAAAGTACAAGAGTTATTTTTATTGCCAATCCAAATAACCCAACTGGAACATATAACAGTCATGAAGAAGTACATTCATTACTTAAAAAAATTCCCTCTTCAGTTTTGGTTGTTCTGGACTGCGCATATTTTGAGTATGTGACCAAAGCAGACTATGTTAAGCCTCTTGATCTTTTGCATGAATTTGATAATTTGTTAATAACAAAATCATTCTCAAAAATTCATGGCCTTGCCAGCATTAGAGTTGGATATGGTATAGCTCATCCTTCCTTAATTGAGGTCTTAAATCGAATTAGGCAACCTTTTAATGTAAATGCTGTTGCTCAATCTATGGCTTCCATAGCAATTAATGATCATGAACATATTCGTAAAAGCATAGAATTAAATACACAACAATATGAATTTTTGTTTAATCAATTATCTGAACTTGGGCTTGAGTGCATTCCATCGGTAGGTAATTTCATCACCTTTAAAGGAGATTTTGTTGGTAAAGAAATCTTTACCAATCTCATGAAAAAAGGAGTCATCGTCAGAGCAGTTGATCTATATGATATGAAAGATTTTATTAGAGTCACAATTGGCACTGAGGCTGAAAACCTAAAATTTCTTAGAGCGCTAGAAGAGCTTTTATGAAAATTATTATTATTGGCCTAGGTTTAATAGGAGGCTCAATTGCTAAAACTTTATCAAGTTCTAAAGATTATGAGATCTTTGCTTTTGACTCAGATCAAAACAGCATCAGGAATGCATTAGACAACCAATCAATTCAGGGTTCGCTTCATTCTCTTGATGATCTAGGAAATTCTAAATACGAAGATTCGCTCGTAATTATTTCAACTCCTCCGGGTGTAACTGCTGACATCCTAAGATCTTTAAATTTTTTATTTAATACTTCAGTCACTATCACAGACACAACAAGCACTAAAACTTCTCTAAATAAAATTTTGCAAGAATTTAATTTTCCTGAAAACTTTCTCTTCTCTCATCCTGTAGCAGGCTCTCATCTTTCGGGTGAAAAAAATTCAGCTACTGATCTTTTCAACAGAAAATCAACAATATTGTCTTATCATGGGTCTGCAGCATCACAACATGTAGATCGAGTTACGAGCTTATGGGATGCGCTAGGATCAAAGGTAACAATCTTAGATGCAGATTTGCATGATCAGATATTTGCATATTCTAGTCATCTTCCTCATGTTGCGGCTTACGCATTGTTAAATACATTAAAGGGACTTGAGCAAGATAAGCTCTCAGATTTTTCAGGCGGTGGTCTCGGAGAATTTTTAAGACTGGTATCATCTTCCCCTGAAATGTGGGCAGATATTTTTACAATGAATGAAAAGAATATTGCTATTGCCATAGATGATTTGATAAAAAGTCTAGATCTTTTGAAGGATAAGATTGGAAAAGATCCAAATAGTCTTCAGACTTTTTTAGGCGAGTTGAAAGATTTTAAGGAATCAAACTATTGAATTTAACAACATCTATTAATACCCATATTTTTGGGACGGTTAAATGTCCAGGCGATAAATCCATCTCGCAAAGGGTTTTGATAATCGGAGCTTTGATGAATCAAGAAATGACAGTAGATGGCTTCTTGCATGGAGAAGATCCGCTCTCCACAATGAATGCTCTCAATCAAATTGGGGCCGGCATTTCAGTTGATGAAAACGGATTGGTTCATTTATGTAAAAGAGATCATATCTTTAAAAATTGTGATGAACCACTGAATCTTGGCAACTCAGGTACTGGCTTGCGTCTATTGTTGGGTTTGACTTCTGGTATTGACTTAAATCTTTCTTTTTGCGGAGATGAATCATTGTCTTCGCGTCCAATGAGCAGGGTAATAAACCCATTAACAGAAATGGGAGCTAGCATTGAATCATCGAATGGTAAGTTGCCTATTACAATATTGCCAAAATCACTGCAAAAGGAATATGCATATGAGTTGCCAGTAGCAAGTGCTCAAGTAAAGTCAAGCATCTTATTAGCTGGTCTTGCCTCAGGGACGAGCGT
Source organism: SAR86 cluster bacterium AG-313-D11 (assembly GCA_003284215.1). Classification (GTDB taxonomy): domain Bacteria; phylum Pseudomonadota; class Gammaproteobacteria; order Magnimaribacterales; family D2472; genus D2472. The sequence continues at coordinate 12,287 of QBVW01000005.1, forward strand.
TGAAATTACTGAGCCTATTCAAACAAGAGATCACACAGAAAGAATGCTGAAAAACTTTGGTGCAAATATACAAATTTTATCCGAGGGTAGTAAGAATATTATTAAATTGGCACCCTCCAATCAATTGAATGCTAAAAACTATACAGTAGTGGGCGATATTTCTTCTGCTGCTTTTTTTATAGTTGCTGCTTTAATTAGTGATTCACCAGGTCTAGAAATTACAAATGTTGGAATAAACCCTTCAAGAACAGGGGTGTTGCTAGCTTTGCAAAAAATGGGTGCAGATATCGAGGTTAGAAATCAAAGACTGGAGTCAGGAGAGCCTTGTGCCGATTTAAAAATTAAAAAATCTGTATTACGAGGGGTGGAACTGTCCGGAGAGATTATTCCAAATATTATCGATGAAATACCTATAATTTCTATTGCCGCAGCATTTGCAGAAGGCGAGACCGTGATTCGAGATGCCGCAGAATTACGGGTTAAAGAATCAGATAGGCTTAAAGCTGTTTCTGATGGTTTTAGCAGACTTGGGGTTGCCCATCAAAATTTTGAAGACGGTATGAGTATTATGGGAAGCCCAAACTCTCTTTTGATAGATCAACCAATTTCTATTGAATCTCATGAAGATCATAGAATTGCTATGAGTTTTTTAATAGCTGGTTTGAAATGTTCAAAACCAATTACAGTCAAGGATTGTAAAAATATTTTTACATCATTTCCTGATTTTATAGAGTTAATTTCATCTATAGGATACAAGCTTGAAAAATAACAATATTATTACTGTTGACGGTCCATCTGCATCTGGCAAAGGATCGCTAGCTAAAGCATTAGCAAAAGAGCTCAATTTTATTTTATTAGATAGTGGCCTCCTGTATCGAGCATACTCATATTGTTTTGATCAGGTTGAAAATCATTCTTTTGCAAAAGACCACTTTTCTAATTTAAGAATTGATAGCATTGATCATGAGATGCATGTTTTTGAGAATAATATAGATATTACTTCAATCCTTAGGCATGAAAACATAGCTAAATCTGCATCTCAATTGAGCAGTTTAAAAGAAACTAGAGATAATTTAATTAGCTTTCAAAGAGACTTAGCCAGTGATAATGGATTAGTTGCAGATGGCAGGGATATGGGCACTGTTGTATTTCCAGATGCTGGGACTAAAATTTTTTTAATTGCCGATGCTGAAGTTAGAGCAGAGAGAAGGTTTTTGGAGTTGCAGAATGCGGGTCAAGGCGTTAACATGCGCGATCTAATTGAAGATATTAGATTGCGAGATGAGGCAGATAAGGCAAGAGAAATATCTCCCTTGATTCCAGCAGATGATTCCATTGAAGTGAATTCCTCTGATCTAACTCCTCAAGAAGTATTAGAATTAGTTTTAAAAATTTATAAAGAACATACCAAGGAAGTATAAGAAATATGTCAGAAAGCTTTGCTGCACTATTAGATGAGAGTCTAAGCACACTTGAAATGCAACCCGGCTCCATTGTCACAGGAGTCGTTTTAGATGTTGATAAAGAATGGGTGACAGTCCATGTTGGCTTAAAATCAGAGGGAGTCATTTCTTTGGATGAGTTCAGGAATAATGATGGGTCTGTTGAGATTGAATCCGGTGATGAGGTTCAGGTTGCTCTGGAGGCAGTTGAAGATGGATATGGAGAAACAAGAATTTCCAGAGAAAAGGCAAGAAAAATTGGAACCTGGAAAAAGCTTGAAGAAGCTTTGGAGACTGGAGAATTTGTTGAAGGAAAGGTCTTAACAAGAGTTAAAGGAGGCTTTTCTGTTGAGGTTGATGTTGTTAAAGCATTTCTACCTGGATCACTTGTAGATATTAGACCTGTCAAGGAAGCTCCGGAGCTCGAAAATACCGTTCAAGAATTTAAAGTTATCAAATTAGATTACAAAAGAAATAATGTTGTTCTTTCAAGAAAAGCTGTTTTGGAAAAAATTAATTCTGCTGAAAAAGTTGAGTTATTAAAAAATCTTGACGAAGGTCAAATTGTAAAAGGAATAGTTAAAAACTTAACTGACTATGGAGCTTTTGTTGATCTAGGAGGTCTAGATGGCTTGTTACACATAACAGACATTTCGTGGTCAAGAGTGACCAATCCTTCTGAGGTATTGAGTCTCGGCGAAGAAATTGATGTGAAAATATTAAGTTTTGATAAAGAAAAACTTCGCGTTTCACTGGGATTAAAACAGATTCAAAACGACCCCTGGGAAACAATTGAAGGCAAATATTCTGTTGGCGGTGTATATGAAGCTACAGTTTCAAATTTAACAGACTATGGATGCTTTGCTGAACTTGAACAGGGTGTTGAAGGTTTAATTCATTTATCAGAGCTAGATTGGACTAATAAGAATATCCACCCATCAAAGGTTGTTGATTTAGAAGAAAAAATCAAGGTTATGGTATTGGAGATAGACCATGATAAAAGAAGAATCTCTCTTGGTCTCAAGCAAACCAAAGCTAACCCTTGGACAGAGTTTGCAAATAAATATGGATTGGGTGATTCAGTAGAAGGTAGCATCAAATCTGTAACCGATTTTGGAATTTTTGTTGGTCTGGAGGGTGATATAGATGGCTTAATCCATCTTTCTGATATTACTGAAGATGAAAATCCGGCTGAAGCAATGGAAAATTATAAGAAGGGCGATAAACTCTCTTGTATCATTTTTGGTATTGATGCCGAAAGAGAAAGGATTTCGTTGAAGCTTAGTGCTTAATTTTTTCAAAATACCTTTAGAAAGAATTATATTGAAAGATCAAACTAATTGCCCAGGTGGTGGAATTGGTAGACACAAGGGACTTAAAATCCCTCGAAGGCAACTTCGTGCCGGTTCAAGTCCGGCTCTGGGCACCATCACATCTCACTTCGCATGATCAAATTCCTTAATCTAAATTCTGAAAAACCCTATACTCATTTTAAGACTCTTTATAAGAAAGCATTAGAAAATGGTCAAAAAGGCATAGAAGCCATTTCTGTTTCATCATATGACAAGGCATCGAGCGAAGTTGAAGCAAGATATGTAAACCTTAAGTATATTGCGAATAATGAATGGATATTTTTTTCAAATTATCATTCTCCAAAAGCAAATCAGTTTGAGTCCCATAGCCAAGTTTCCATTCTTATTTATTGGGCTAGTATTAATACTCAAATCAGAATGAAAGCAAAAATCTATAAAACCTCTATTGAATTTTCGAACGAGCATTTTCAGAGCAGGACTAAAGAAAAAAATGCACTAGCTATAAGCTCCAATCAATCACAGGTTATTGGCTCTTTTGAAGAAGTAGCAAAAAATTTTCAAGAAACTCTCGAATATATGACACCAGAAACAGTCAGACCAGATTTTTGGGGGGGCTATTCATTTGTGCCTTATTATTTTGAGTTTTGGCAAGGTCATGAAAATAGATTAAATAAACGACATGTTTTTGAGCAGCAAGACAAAGCATGGGAAGAGAAACTACTCCAGCCATAAGAATGTTTTCTTTTTATGAATAATGCTTTAAAATCCATCACAATGTTACATCACTTAGCAATTAATCCCTCAAATCAAAGATACTTTGATTAACATCTTTTTTATTATCTCAGGTCTCTAGTTATCGCATTGAAGAAAAAATCTACGACTCCCATCAATAACAAAATCTATGCAAAAGAGGTTATGTTAATAGGCTCTAATGGTGAAAAAATTGGATTGTTGGCCATTGATGTCGCTTTAGATGAGGCTCAGAAAAAAAGCTTGGATTTAGTTCAGGTTTCTCCATCCGATGCACAACCTGTTGTATGTAAGCTTCTAGACTTTGGTAAATTTCAATTTGAAAAGAAAAAAAGCACTGTAGGAACCAAAAAGCCAAAGAAACAATCCTTAAAAGAGATTAAGTTTCGCCCAACTACTGATATCGGTGATTACAATATTAAATTAAAAAAGATAAAAAGCTTTATTAATGATGGAGATAAGACTAAAATCAGCGTTCGTTTTAGAGGTAGAGAGATATTAAATAGTAATTTAGGCCTTGATCTCTTAAATCGTTTGAGGGAAGACCTTCAAGATATTGCTCAAGTTGATCAAGAGCCATCTCTAGAAGGAAGACAATTGTTAATGGTTCTCTCGCAAGTAAGAAAGAAATAATTATGGGTTATAAATTAAAAACACATTCAAGCGCAAAAAAGCGTTTTAAAGCTACTGGTAGTGGTTTAAAAAGAAGAAGCGCTTCTCGTGCTCATATCTTGACTAAGCAAACTACTAAAAGAAAACGTCATAATCGTGGAATGATTAAGATGGCTGATGAGACTAAGAAAATTGCACAAAAACTTCTATATAACATTTAAATATCATGCCAAGAGTAACTAAAGCATTAGCAGCAAAAGCAAAACACAAGAAAGTACTGAAAGCCACTAAAGGTCATTATGGTGCTAGAAGTAGATTATTTAAGACTGCTAAGCAATCTAATGTTAAGGCTCTTCAATATGCTTTTAGAGATAGAAGAAATAAGAAAAGAACTTTTAGATCTTTGTGGATTTCAAGAATCTCTGCAGCTTTAATGCCGTTGGAAGTTTCATACAGCAGATTCATTAATCAACTCTCTAATGCAGATATAAAACTAGACAGAAAATCTTTAGCTGGCATTGCATTTTCTGATCCTGATACTTTTAAGAAAATCGTAGAAAAAGTAAGGGTATAATGTTCTCATGCAAATCCCTCAGGATTTAATTGAAACAGCCGCTCTCAAATTAAAATCCGTTCAATCAGAGGCTGAATTCTTTCAACTAAGAGCTCAATATCTTGGTAAAAAGTCTTTTGTTGTCACTGCATTCTCAAAGCTTAGAGATCTTCAATCAGATGAGAAAGTAAATGTCGCAAAAGAGTTAAATATTCTCAAAAATAACTTAACCAAATTATTTGAGACCTCCATTGAGTATATAGAAGGAAAAAGTGATCATAAGAAATTAGATGTATCTCTCCCTGCTGATCCGTTTTTGGTTGGTTCTGAGCATCCAATAACTAAAATTTCACAAAAAGTCATTAACTACTTCACTCCTCTAAATTATCAAATTTTTTCTGGAAATGAGATAGAAACAGATTTTTACAATTTTGAAGCATTAAATTTTCCAGAAGATCATCCTGCAAGACAAATGCATGACACCTTCTACCTTAATTCCAGCAGTAAGTCAGATTATTTATTAAGAACACATACCTCAAATACTCAAGTGCATGCAATGCTAAATGAAGATTTGCCCTTATATATGCTTTCTCCTGGCAGAGTATTTAGATGTGACTCTGATACCACTCACCTACCTATGTTTACTCAAATTGAAGGATTGGTAGTTGACGAAGATGTTACCTTTGGTGATTTAAAAGGAGTTTTAATAGATTTCTTAGAGGATTTTTTTAATGAAAAAATGGAAGTTAGATTTAGGCCATCATATTTTCCCTTTACAGAGCCCTCAGCAGAAGTAGACATAAAATTTGGCAAAGAAGGATGGTTAGAAATTCTAGGATGTGGAATGGTTCATCCCAATGTACTAAATGGCTGCAACATAGACACAAAAAAATATCGTGGCTTTGCCTTTGGTATGGGAGTTGAACGCCTGGCTATGCTTTATTATGGTGTCACGGATATCAGAGAGTTTTACTCATCGAATTTAGATTTTTTAAATCAATTTCCATCATGAAAATTCAATACTCATTTTTAAAGAATTTTCTTAATACAAACCTTAGCCAAAAAAAACTTAGTGATGTATTCACGCAAGTTGGTTTTGAGTGCGAGATAGAGGGAGATCTAATAGAATTTGATATCACTCCAAATCGAGGAGATGCATTATCACTCAGAGGTTTGGAAAGAGAATTCTATGCATATCAATCAAAAAAACCTAGCCAAAAAATTGACACTTCATCATTAAAACTTATCCAAGATAAGAAAATTATTAATCATATTGATAGCTCTGGTTGTGGTAATTATCACTTAATGTTGATTAAAGGTTTGAAAAAAATAAAAAATTTAGATTATAAAAAGCGAAGTTTCATAGAATCTGCTGGTATTCCATTAATTAATCCTATGGTTGATTTAGGTAATTACGTGATGTTAGAGCTTGGTGCGCCTATGCATGTATTTGATTTAACTAAGTTAGTTTTACCAATTAATGTTCGTTTTCCTCAAGACAAGAATAATTCAGTAACAGTTATTGGAGGCGATGTTAAAGATGTCCAGTCTTCTTCATTAACAATTCAGGACCAATCTGGGATCCAAGCAATTGCCGGCATAATTGGTAGTGAGGTATCTTCTGTGTCATTAAAAACTTCTAGCATAGCTGTTGAAGCCGCATTTTTTAGACCCGAGGCTATTGTTAATCAAGCTAGAAAGTATGGACTAGCTACCGATGCTGCACATCGCTTTGAGCGAGGGGTAGATCCTGAATTGCAGCAACTAGCATTAGAAAGATATCTATTTCTATTAGATCAAATAGCAGAGTATGATTCGGTTGAGCTTTATTATTCTAATTTCAACAAGACAAAAAAGAAAAATGTGAAATTGGATGTAGCAAGATTTAATAAATTTTCTGGCTTAAACTTAAAGGCAAGCAAAGCAATTCTTATATTGAAAAACCTTGGTTTTAAGGTTCACTCTAGAAGTGAAAAGAATGTCATATTCAATATTCCTAGCCACAGATTTGATATTTCTTTAGAGGAGGATTTGTATGAGGAGTTATTAAGATCTTATGGGTATGACAATATACCTACATCAAAACCAAAGGCAGGGCCAATAAATAATAATAAGCAGAATAATGCATTAGGTAATCTTAGACTTGGCCTTGTTCATTCTGGCTTTAAAGAACTTATGCACATGCCATTTGTTTCAAGAGACTCCTTTCATCAATTAAATTCTAATAAGTGGAAGCCTGCTGAATTACAAAATCCAATAAATGAAAAAGAGCCATTGCTTAGAGGAAGTCTTTTCAGATCTTTATTTGCAGCAGTAAATAGTAATGTAAAAAAAGGGTATACATCTATTAAAGTATTTGAAGCAGGCAATGTATTTAAAAAAGAAAAAAGTGGCTTTACTCAATCGTTACATTTATCAGGAATTATCTATCATCATGAACCTCAACAAACTTGGAGTCAGAAAGAATTGACATATGATTTCTTTTCGCTCAAAGCAGAAATCTCTAAATTATTACAAACTTCAGGCATGCAAAATATTGAACTTCAAAAAGCAAGTTCACTAGTGCCATTCAATGAAAATGCATTAGATATATTTATTGGCAAACAAAAGATTGGAGTAATGGGTGAAATAGACCTCTTCGTTACAGAGAAACTGGTCAAGAAACAGACTTATGGGTTTGTAATTTATCCCGAAAAAATTTTATTATCTTCTGCAGAGCCAAAAATCATAAAGACTAGTAAATTCCCTCTTTCCACACGAGACATAAACATTGTTATAGATAAATCTATTTCTTATGAAGCGGTTGAAAGTTTGATTTCTCAAGGAGCAATCAAGTACCTAGTCTCCTTCGATCTTATTAATACTTTTGAAGGAAAAGGTATTCCCAAGGGCTCTGTCAGCATGACACTAAGATTCACTTTTCAAAGCAATACTAAATCTTTATTAGAGTCTGAAATCAGTAGTTCAATGCAAATTCTATTGAAGCTTTTAGATAAAAGATTGAATGCTAAAATAAGGTCATGAATTTGACCAAAAAAGACCTAAGTGGAATATTAAAAAAAGAATTGAGACTTTCAGTTGATATCTCTGATTCACTAGTAGATGAATTTTTTCAAGCGATAAAAACAACTCTTAGATCTCAAAAAAATATTAAGCTATCTGGATTTGGTTCTTTTGAAACATTTGTTACAAAAGAAAGAATGGGAAGAAATCCAAAGAGTATGGAGAATTTCAAGATCCCATCTCAAAGTAAAGTTCGCTTTAGTCCAACTTCAAAAGCTAAGTATTTCTTAAACTAAAAATGAAGAAACAAGTACAAAATTTTAATAAATCAGACCTAGCGATGCATCTGTCAAGAAAGTTTTCATCTTTGAATGATGAAATAATTATTGAAGGAATTGATTTAATGCTGCAGGAAATAATTAATACTGTTGCATTAGACAATAGAGTGGAGATCAGAGGCTTTGGCTCATTCTCAAAAAAAACTATCAGACCAAGAAAATTTATTAACCCTAAGACAAAAGAAGAATCTTATTTAGGTGAAACCTCAATTATGCATTTCAAAGCATCCAAGAAGCTACTGCATGAACATGACTGATCCAAGAATAATTGTTGCCATTGATACATTTGATCTTAAAAAGGCTAATGCAATTTTAGATCAACTGGATCCAGATCTTTGTATGATTAAAATTGGAAGCATTGTTTTTAACGCCTTTGGAAAATCATTTCTTCAGCATGCATCTTCTCAAGGATTTAAAATTTTCTTAGATTTAAAATTGCATGATATTCCAAATACTATTCATGAAACAATTTCAGGCTTCAATGACTGCAAAATAGATATGCTAACAGTTCATTTATCTGGCGGTGAAGAGATGTTGAAGAAAGCTATGCTTGCAGGTAAATCTATCAATACCAAAGTTATAGGAGTTTCTATGCTTACAAGCTTAGAAGAGAAAGATTCGTTGGCTTTATTTGATAACAAACTAGAGGATCAAATAAGTCACTTATTTAAAATTGCAGTTAAAGTAAAGATAGATGGAATTGTTTGTTCGCCCCATGAGCTAAAAATAGCAAAAACAATTTTAGGCTCTCATTCAATAAAAATTACACCAGGCATTAGGGATATAAAAGTAGAGGATGATCAAGCAAGAACCATGAGCGCAAAAGAAGCGATTCAGGGGGGCTCTACATTTTTAGTTATTGGCAGACCAATTACTCAAGCTGAAAATATTTCTCAAGCATTACAGAATTTTAATAATTCCATTTATGAAAAATAGATCTACTAAAAGTATTTTTCTTGATCTCAAGAAACTTTCAAAGTCTAATAATAGCAAAAAAAAACTATCCTTTAAGTTTGAGTCTGAGCTTTTAGATTATCACTCCCATTTAATGAACTTTTCTTCTCAGCACTATAAATTATTTGAAGAACTTTCATGTAAATTGAATCTTCTAGACTCCATTTATAATCTCTTTAATGGGGAGATTGTAAATAAGACAGAAAATAGACAAGCCTTGCATTATCTATATCGCAAAAATCAATCAGCTTCAGAATTTGATTTTAAAAAAATCACAGAACCTTTTATTAAAAGGATAAAAAAAGATGGTTTTAAGAATATTATTACCTTTGGAATTGGCGGTTCCTATGAAGGGCCAAAATTGCTTCAAGAATTTACAAATAAGGAATCATTTAAATTAAATTACTATTTTGTATCTGGACCTGACAAGGATGAGTTTAATTCAATATTAAAACCATTAAGCGGGCAAAAGAATTTCTACATTTTTTCATCCAAATCACTGTCAACAGATGAGACTCTTGCATGCTTAAGATGGCTGGGTGCAAAAAGAGATTCAACTAATTCGATAGTAATTACGGCTAACATAGAAAAAGCAAAAACTTTAGGTTTTAATGACAATTGTATTGTCCCATTTCAAGAAACGGTCGGAGGTAGATATTCAATTTGGTCACCTATCTCCCTAAGTGCCGCGTTAGAAAATAATTTCTCCAAATTTTTAAAGGGTGGCTTTTCTGCAGATAAAATGCTGCTAGGTGGCACAAAAATGGATCTGCAATATCAAAAATTTATTAAAATATTAGCATTTTCAGATTTGTGGTTTAGCAACTTTTTAAATAAAAAGAATAGAGTGGTTCTCTCTTACAATTGGAAATTGCGATCTCTGCAAAGTTATATTCAACAACTTGAGATGGAGTCACTTGGAAAGAATGCAAATCCTAAATCCATATTCAAAGAAACGGGCCAGTCAATATTCGGAGGTTTTGGATCTACTGCTCAACACTCATATTTTCAGTTATTACATCAGGGCACAGCAGAATTCTGCACTGATATTATTTATTCAACTTCAATCAGCAGCCCATTATTATCTGCTCAGGCACAAGGGCAAGCTGCCTTACTCTCTTCAGATTTCAAGGGATCTACTAATTTGCTTGAAAAAACAAATAGTAACTCCCCAGTTAATCTTTTCCATTTAAATAAACAATCACTTGAAGCGCTCGGTTTTTTATTAGCAACTTGGGAGCATAGAGTTTTTATTACTGCAAGCATGCTTCAAATCAATCCTTTTGATCAATATGGAGTGGCTGCCGGCAAACTTATTGCAAAGAAATTGCTTAGTTAATGGCACTAGATTTAAAACAAGTTCCTAATACTCCTGGAATATATAAATTTTTTTCTAAAAATAAAATTATATATATTGGTAAAGCTAAAGATTTAAGAAAAAGAGTATCTTCATATTTTGGTAAATCTTTTAAGGATAGAAAAACACAACAAATTAAAATTCTAACAGATCAAATAGAAACTTTTTCAACAATTACTGAGGCTGAAGCATTACTGTTAGAACAATCTTTAATAAAAGAAAATTTACCTAGATTTAATATTCTTTTGCGGGATGATAAGACATATCCATATGTACATTTTTCTATGGATCATAAATATCCAAGCATAAGCATGAAAAGGTCAAAACATGCTGTTTCCAAAAACTTTTTTGGTCCTTTTATAAGCGTTCAAGCTGTAAAGGCAACCATAAAAGATTTGCAAAAGATTTATCAGATTAGAAATTGTAGCGATACAACTTTTAATAATAGGTCTAGACCATGTATTGAGCATCAAATGCAAAGATGTTCTGCTCCATGCGTTAATTTCATTTCTGAGGTTAGCTATCAAGGAGACATTGTATCTTCTCAACATTACTTATCATCTTCTGGAAAAAAAACTAAATCATTAATGACTGCTCAGATGCATAAACTTGCTGAACAGCAAGAGTTTGAAAGAGCGCAAGAGATCAAAAAAAGGATTAAAAGCTTAGATTTACTTCACCAAGAGCAATCATTTAATAGCGCTTTGACCAGTGTTGATTTTTTTGCATGTGTTTCTAAGCTTGATAGGACTGGAATATGTATATTATCTGTAAGAAATGGAAAAATCAGAGGTACCAAGACTCATTATTTAAAAGGCAATCAATTACATGATGCTGATAGTCTGTTTCAAAGCTTGATATTTTCTTATTACCAAAATAGCTTTTCTTTGCCAAAGAAAATTATCTTAAATATTAAGCCCTGTAATTTGCCTCTAATCAAACAAGCAGTAAAACTTAAATTTGGAAAACAAATCTCAATTTCCGCAAACATTAATTCAAATATTAGGAAAGTAGCCAAGTTAGGCAAATTAAATGCTAATCAAGTTATTGAGAATAGGGTTAATCAGGCATATAAATATTCATTTGCAATCAAGGACCTTATTTTAAACTTAGGTTTAAGAAGAAAGAATATAACAATTGAAGGTTTTGATATCAGCCATCATGGTGGCAAGAATGCTGTGGCTTCAGCTGTGAGATTTTCATCTCATGGACCAGAAAAAAATAATTATAGGCTTTTTAATATTCCTGACGAATTTTCTGGAAATGATATAGGTTCAATGAGGCATGTTCTTGAAAGAAGAATTAATAAAAAAAGCAGCAATCCATTACCAGATATTATTTTAATTGATGGAGGGAAACTTCAGTTGGATGTTGCTTTGAGTGCTTTTTCTATTTTAGCTAAAAAATCGCCAATGATATTAAGTATTGTCAAGGGATCTAAAAGAATCAGATCTACAGAAACAATTCTTTCCAAAGATGGGATTATTGAAATGGCAAAAGATAGCCCAGGTTTTTTAATACTTCAGCAAGTTCGCGATGAGTCTCATAGATTTGCTATTAAAAGCAATAGGAAGAAAAAAAATAAGTCTATAAAAAAATCATCACTTGATAATATAAAAGGTCTTGGACCAAAAAAGAGAAGGGATTTAATGAATTACTATAAATCCATTCAGTTAATTAAGGCAGCTTCAATAGAAGATCTTTGTAAGGTTTCAGGAATAAGTATTAAACTAGCAGAAACAATAAATAAATTTTATAGATGATGAATTACTTTATACAATTTCTTACATATTTCAGAATTCTTATTGCTCCAATTATTTTTTTATTAATTACGTTATATGATTTTTATGGCTGGGCGTTGTTCCTATTTGTTATTGCTAGCTTTTCTGATTATTGGGATGGGTTCCTTGCAAGAAAATATAGTCTTGAATCTATTATGGGAGAGGTGCTCGATCCTATTGCAGATAAGATATTAGTAACATTTCTGATTCTTGCTTTAAGTCTAGAATTGTCTAGTATATTTATTGGGATGGTGGGAGGAATTATGCTTGTTAGAGAGTTTTGGGTTGGTGCTTTACGGGACTTAAATGCTAGACAAGAAAACTCTCATGCTACCCAAGTAACTCTCTTTGCTAAAATTAAAACATCTATTCAGTTTATTGCATTTTCTTCTTACTTAACTGGATTGGCTCTGAATAACTCATTAATTTTATTTATTTCTAACTTCTTTTTGTTTTTAGCATTAATAATTACACTGCAAACTGGCATTAATTACACTCATGCTACTTTTAGAGTGAAATAATGGTTCATATATTCTATTAATACTTACTCTTTATATTAGATATAATAAATAAATGAATATAGCAGTCGTCAGTGGAGGTTTTGATCCAATTCATTCAGGGCACATAGCATATTTAAATTCTGCTGCAGAGCAAGCGGACAAATTAATTGTATGCTTGAATAGTGATGAATGGCTGAAACAGAAGAAAGGACAATACTTCCTTCCGTTTAGCGAGCGAAAGATTATTTTGGAGAGTCTATCAGTTGTGTCACAGGTAATTGATTTCAAAGATGATGAAATGGGGTCTGCAATTGAAGGTTTAAAAAAAATAAAGTCAATGTTTCCTGAAGATCAAATTTTCTTTTGCAATGGCGGAGATAGAGACAAAACTAATATCCCAGAAATGGCCTTAGATGGAATCAATTTTTTATTTAGCGTTGGTGGAAACGATAAAAAAAACTCCAGTAGCTGGATACTTAAAAAATGGTCCTATCCATTGACCAAGAGATTATGGGGTAACTTTTTTGATCTTTTTTCGGATGATTATGTAAAAGTAAAAGAGCTTATAGTCTATCCAAAACAAGGAATGAGCTTTCAAAAGCACTTTAAGAGAAATGAATTGTGGTTTGTTTCACATGGAAAATGTGAGATTAACTATAGTCATAATGATCCCGAAAAGGTTTCAAAAACTCAACTCCAAAAAGGAGATCGTTTTGATGTTCCAGTTTTTTCATGGCATCAAATTACAAACCCCTTTAATGAAGAATGTCGAATTATCGAAATTCAATATGGAGAAGAGACAATCGAAGAGGATATTGAGCGGCTGTCATATTATAAAAATTAATTTTAATTTAATCTTTTCATATACAATATGCACTCCTTTAGGGCTGGATGGCAGAGTGGTTATGCAGCGGCCTGCAAAGCCGTTTACGCCGGTTCGATTCCGGCTTCAGCCTCCATACAATTTGATCACAAAGCGCAAAATGATGAAAAACGGAGTATTATTTTAAAGCATTCACTTAAACCTAGAGAGCTATGAAATTAAATATTTGTATATTTGGAATGGGTTATGTAGGTTGTGCAAACGGCTTAGCTCTTGCTCAGCATAATTCTGTTATTCTTGTAGACAAGCTTCAATCAAAAGTTGATCGTTTTAATGATGGAGATTTACCTATCGAGGATATTGAAGGAAGTACTTTTTTTAAAAAAAATAAATTAGATATAAAAGCAGTCAACAATTTCGATTTAATTAAGAATAATATTGATTATTTCATTTTAGCTTTACCAACAGATTTTGATCCAAATAACAGTTCTTATCATACAGATGCCATAGAATCAGTACTCTCGTTAATTTTTCAAAAAGATAAAAATGCAAAAGTAGTCATTAAATCAACCGTTAATATTGGTTTTACATCTGCAATGAGAGAAAAATTCCAAACTAAGAATATATTTTTTAGTCCAGAGTTTCTTAGAGAGGGCTCAGCATTTCATGATAGCTTGCACCCAACTAGAATTATTATTGGAGATAGAGGTCAATCAGCTAAAGAATTTTCAAATCTCCTCCTTAATGCTAGTCATAATAAAACACCAAATGTTTTATATATGTCATCTGAGTCAGCCGAATCTGTGAAATTATTCTCAAATGCATATTTGGCAATGAGAGTGGCTTTTTTCAATGAATTAGATACTTTTTGCCTTAGTAAAAAAATTGATACTTCTGATGTTGTTAAGGGTATTTCTATGGATCCACGCATAGGCATGTTTTACAACAACCCCTCATTTGGATATGGAGGATATTGTCTTCCTAAAGACTCTAAGCAACTTTTAAGCAGTTTCGAAGAAATTCCCCAAGAGTTAATGAACGCAATTGTTGAATCAAACAATACAAGAAAAAATTTTCTAATTACAAAAATCTTGGAAATGAGCCCAAAGATAGTGGGCATATATGAATTATCAATGAAATCGGGCTCTGACAATTCTAGAGATGCAGCAGTTCTGGACATTATGGATAAGCTTTCCGCAAGTGGAATTGAAATTATTATCTTTGATAAGAACATAAATCATCAATCCTCATTGGGGTATAAGACTCATGAAGATTTTCTTATTTTTATTGAACAGGCAGACCTCATATTAGCAAATCGTTTGTCTGAACAACTGAAACCATTCAAAGATAAGATTTTTTCAAGAGATATTTTTAATTCAGATCTGTAAAAATTTTTCAAAAGTGAGCTAGCGCTAATTGATGGCTACAAAGAATCTTATTTTGATTATTGATTTAGTATTTAATTATCACGCTATTAGTTATAATTTACGTCAAGTTATGTTGACAAAAATGTAGAAAGCTTCAGTTTTATAATAATAGATTTTTCACATTTATAGTTTCACTAATTTTTACAAGGCTAAAAAATGATACCTTTCTTAAAAAAATTAAAAACAAAGATTGTAAGTCTTTTGGGGCATGATTCTTTTGCCTTTTTTTTTAAAAATAGAAGAGAGCATTTGAAGTATGCTCATGAGCTCAAGCTGCTTTATCCAAAACCAGATAACATGAATGAATTCGGTAATTATGAATTACCTTCAGATGTTTTAGATTCCTTAAATGAAAAGTCTATTATAATTACTGGAGGCGTCGAGTTTCATATAGAATTTGAAGAATTATTAGATAAAGCATGCAATGCTTCCTTTCACTTTTTTGAGGTTGATAAAAGATCTATTGAATGGTTCAAATTAAATAAAAAGAAATCGAATTTTAAAATTATTGAAAAAGGCTTAGGTGCAAAAAAAGGGATCCTTCCTGTATATGGAAATGAGTATATGGGTTGGTCTTCAAGCGTAGATCCAAAGATATATCAAAATTCTTTATTAGATTTTCAAAAAATTGGTGAAGCTGAGATTACAACATTGTCTGATTATTGCTCAGAAAACAATATAACAAATATTGATATTTTAAAACTAGATATTGAGGGGATGGCTCTAGAAGTCTTGTATTCTTGTTGGGATAATAACCTTAGACCAAGAAATGTTCTTTTAGAAATTGAAAGGGGCGAAGCTGAAAATATCGAGATTTACAGGGAGAGTATCGAAGGCTT
Organism: SAR86 cluster bacterium AG-313-D11; assembly: GCA_003284215.1. Lineage (GTDB taxonomy): Bacteria > Pseudomonadota > Gammaproteobacteria > Magnimaribacterales > D2472 > D2472. Next base: position 27,979 of record QBVW01000005.1, read on the forward strand.
TCTTAGTAAATCAAAATCTTATGGATATCAATGTATTTTCTTAGAGAGAAAAGATTCATTTAATTCTGGCACATTAGAATTTTTCATAACACAAAGTTAGTAAAATGATGATTACTAAATTGTATTCTTCTTACTTTAGACTATATTCATAATGTCAAATTTAAATCAGAATACTCCTGTCATAACAGTGTTAGGACTTGGGTATGTTGGATTGCCATTGGCGCTTGCCTTTTCTAAAAAATATGAGGTAATTGGCTTTGATATAAAGGCTGATAGAGTTGCCGAACTAAAAGATGGCCACGATTCCACAAATGAAACTCAGAAAAATGAGTTGTTAGAATCTAATATAGTATTTACCAATTCTACCAAGGAAATACTTGATTCAAATTTTTATATAGTTACTGTTCCAACGCCAATTGATTCAAATAATAAGCCTGATCTAAAGCCATTAATTTCAGCGAGTGAAATAGTAGCAGGAGTGATAAATGATGGGGATACTATTATTTTCGAATCAACGGTTTTTCCTGGTGCAACAGAGGAAGTTTGTGTGCCCATTATTGAAAAAAATTCAGATCTTCAATATAACAAAAACTTTTTTGTTGGTTATTCTCCTGAAAGAATAAATCCTGGTGATAAAATGCATCGTATATCAGATATCGTAAAAGTTACTTCAGGATCTAATCAAGATACTGCAGACAAAATTGATCAGCTTTATTCTAGTATCATATCAGCAGGAACATACAAGGCCTCTTCAATTAAAGTTGCAGAAGCTGCAAAGGTAATTGAGAACACACAAAGAGACTTAAACATAGCCCTTATTAATGAGCTTGCAATAATTTTTGACAAGCTGCAAATCAATACCGATGAAGTTTTAAAGGCTGCAGAAACTAAATGGAATTTTTTACCATTTAAGCCTGGGTTGGTAGGGGGACATTGTATAGGTGTAGATCCATATTACCTTACACATAAATCACAAGAGTTAGGATATGAGCCAGAAGTAATTTTAGCTGGCAGAAAGCTTAATGATAGCATGGGCAAGTTTATCGCAGAGAGACTTATTACCGCCTTTGAAGACGATCATATAGAGATTTCGAGCACGAAGATCCTTGTTATGGGCTTAACATTTAAAGAAAATTGTCCTGATCTTAGAAATACAAAAGTAATAGACGTTATAGATAGCTTAAAACATAAAGGTGCCTCCTTAGATATATATGATCCATGGGTTAACAAGAGTCTTGCTGAAGAGATATATGATATTAATCTTGTAGAAAATCTGAAGAAAAATACCTATGACGCCATTCTTCTTTGCGTTGCCCACAATATATTTCGTAATCTTGGCTTAGAAGCTATAAAGGAATTCGGAAAAGAGAAGCATCTTGTATATGACTTAAAGTCTATGTTTGCATCAGATGAAGTGGATATTAGCTTATAGTTAAATACAATGAATAAATATAAAGAAATCCAACTCGCGCTTAAACAAAATCCAAAAAAATGGGTTATAACAGGTGTTGCTGGGTTTATTGGAAGTAATTTATTAGAAGCTTTGCTGGAATTAGATCAATTCATCGTTGGAATGGATAATTTTTCAACAGGAAATCAAAAAAACTTAGACCATATTAAAAAATGTGTTTCAAAGGATAAATGGAATCGATTTTTATTTATCGAAGGAGACATTTTAGATCCCAAATTATGCAATGAAATTTGCCAGGGTTCAGATTATGTGCTTCATCAAGCTGCTCTTGGGTCAGTACCCAGGAGCATAGAGGATCCATATACATCCAATAATAGTAACATCACTGGATTTCTAAATATGTTAATTGCAGCAAAAGAATCCAATGTAAAAAGATTTGTATATGCTGCAAGTAGTTCAACATATGGTGATCATCCTGATCTACCAAAAATTGAACATAAAATTGGTAATCCACTCAGCCCATATGCAGTTACTAAATTAGTTAATGAACTTTATGCAAATGTGTTTGAAATTGCTTATGACTTTCCTTCAATAGGCCTAAGATATTTTAATATATTTGGAAGAAGACAGTCTGCAGACAGCGCATATGCTGCAGTAATTCCAAAATGGATAGGTGAAATTCTTGGCAACAAATCAATCACAATAAATGGAGACGGTGAAACTAGCAGGGACTTTACATTTATTGATAATGTTATCCAAGCGAATATACTTTCAGCAACTACCACTGATAGCAAAACAATAGGGCAAGTTTACAATATTGCAGTTGGTGAGAGGACAACATTGATAGAAATGTATAATTTTATATCTGAAAATATTCGACTACGTTTAAACAAACTAAAAATAAAAGAACCTAAATTTGATGATTTCAGGCCTGGTGATGTCAGGCATTCTCTTGCAGACATTACAAAGGCAAAAGATCTATTGGGTTATGATCCTACCCACAATGTTGAGCAGGGAATCAAAGAGACTGTAAAATGGTATTTAAATAACTTACATGAGCAATAATTTATTGCTTAAAAATGCTTCAACATATTTTGGAGCTAATGTTATAAATGGATTAATCCCATTCATCCTTCTTCCAATTCTGACTAGATACTTATCGGTGGAATCATATGGGCAGGTTGCTATATTCCAAACTTTATATTGGGCAGTCAGCGCTTTTGTTGGTATAACAATTGCTGGTGCTTCAGATAGGAAATTTTTTGAGCTTTCATCAGAAAGAGATCTTGGAGATTTTATAGGGGCTTGTGTTCAAATTTGCTTATTTCTAACTCTTGCCACCCTTGGACTATTTGTAATATTTAGCTCTCAATTCTCTGACCTAACGGGCGCAACTTCTGAATATATTTTCTATGCAATTATTGTTGCAGCTTCTTTATCAATTATTCAGATTAGATTGGGGCAATGGCAAATACGAGGTAAAGCAAAGATTTTTGGTTTTTATCAAATTATGCAATCGACCTTAATTGTGGCTCTATCTGTATTGCTAATTGTGTTTTTTAGCTTTGATGAATTGGGACGAATACTTTCACAAGTACTGATTTGTGCAATTTTTGGAGTAATATCGATTCTTTTGCTAAGAAAGGACAAATTGCTTAATTTTTTTTCATGGAATCCTCAATATATCAAAGAATCATTACACTTTTCTATTCCACTTATACCACATGTGGCTGGTGTTTTTTTTATTAGTATGGCAGATAGATTTTTTATTGCAGGGGAGCTAGGCGTTGCTCAAGCAGGCATTTATATGCTGGCTGCTCAATTAGCTACTGTTGTTTCGTTGGTTCATGAATCTATCAATAGGGCATTTTTACCATGGCTATTTGAAAAACTTACCCTTAATAAGTCAGAGGATAAGAGGATGATAGTAAAATTTACCTATCTTTGGTTTGCTACTATTTTGGCATCTACGCCGTTACTATTTTTTATAGGTCCAAATATTGTGATTGTGATAGCAGGCCCTGAATACTCTGAAGCAGGGAATGTATTTGGATGGCTTGCCCTCGGGCACTCATTTGGAGGTATGTATGCAATGTTAAATTGCTATATATATTTTTCTAAAAAAACTTATTCGTTGTCAATAGTCACTCTATTTTCTGGAATTTTAAATATTATTTTGTTGGTATTTTTTCTAAAAATTTATGGTCTTGTAGGTGCAGGAATTGCATTCAGCATTTCCATGTTGGTAAGATTTTTTCTTACATGGTTTTTGGCACATTATGTTCATCCAATGCCATGGTTTAGTATTAGAAAACAGGTAACATCAGTAAACTAATATTTTTATGAACTCACTCTTTAATTTTTAACTAATATCATGTGCGGATTTACTGGATTCTATTCAAACTCTCTCGATGCAAAAGAAACCCTTTTACAGCAAGTTAATGCAATGTCTCATGCTATTTCGCATAGAGGCCCTGATGACTCAGGGGCATGGGTTGATCAGGAGGTTGGGTTGGCAATTGGGCACAGGAGACTATCTATTGTAGATATTTCTAGTGCTGGCCATCAGCCCATGAATTCAAATAATGGCAGATTTATTATTGCATTTAATGGAGAAATTTATAATCACAAAGAGCTCAGAATTGAGCTAGATAGCCTATCAAAAAATTGTATTTGGCGTGGTACCTCTGATACAGAGACTCTGCTCGCCGCATTCGAGCAATGGGGAGTAGAAGCAACATTGCCAAAGCTCGTAGGAATGTTTGCAATTTCTTTATGGGATCGACAGCAAAAAAAATTCTATTTAATTAGAGACAGATTTGGCGAGAAACCCCTTTATTACGGTTGGATTAAAACTATAAACAAAAGAGTTTTTGCATTTGGTTCAGAGCTTAAATCTTTAAGAGCCTATAGTGGATTTTCAAATAATGTATCCAGAGCTGCCTTAAGACAATACTTTCGATTTATGTATGTACCTGTTCCTTATAGTATCTATGAGAATATTTTTAAGTTAGAGGGTGGGTGTATGTTAATTCTAGATGGTCCTCCGCCTAACACACCGCCAGAACAACCACCTCATCCCAGTGATTCTGATAAGGATATTTTTTCGAACATAGTAGTAAAACGTTGGTATTCAATAAAAAATAAAATTGATTCTTCATCTCAGTCAACCTTCAATAGTTATGACGAGGCTGTAGATAAGCTTGAGAATCAATTAAAAGAAACTATCAAGCTTCAAAGCGAAGCAGATGTTCCCTTGGGCGCATTTTTATCTGGAGGTGTTGACTCTTCAACAATTGTTGCTCTAATGCAAGAAAATCAAACAAACCCTGTGGAAACATTTACTATTGGATTTGAAGAAAAGCAATTTGATGAGTCTCAATATGCATTTGAGGTTGCTAAACATCTTCAAACTAATCATCATGAGATGTTTGTATCAGCTTCGGATGCACAGTCTCTTATACCAAAATTACCTCTTCTTTATGATGAACCATTTGCAGATTCATCTCAGATTCCAACACATTTTGTATCTGTTGCAGCTAAAAAAAAGGTTACTGTTTCATTATCTGGAGATGCTGGAGATGAATTATTTGGTGGCTATAATAGATATCTTTGGGCTCCATCCCTATGGAAGAAGATAAAATGGATGCCGTTTCAATTAAGAAAAACTATGGGATCCGCCATCAATGCTTTTTCTATTTCCACTTGGGATAAGTTTGGAGATGCGTATAATCTTCTAGCCCATGATAATTACAATATTATTCATCTTGGAGATAAAGCTCATAAAACTGGAAGAAGATTGCAGATTATTAATTCTATTGATGAGTTATATAAAAACCTTGTTTGCGAATGGCCTAATCCTGATGAGTTGGTTATAGATGACATAAATAGTTTGAATTACAATGAGATTATGCTCCTAGATGAATCTCTGCCTAGAAATGGGATGGATTCTTCTGAGGCTCGAATGATGTACTGGGATGTAATTTCATATATGACTGATGACATATTGTGTAAAGTCGATAGAGCAGCGATGGGAACGAGTTTGGAGACTCGCGTCCCATTTCTTGATCACAGAGTAGCTGAAATAGCATGGCAAATACCAACTAATATGAAAATTAAAAATGGACAAGGTAAATGGCCATTACGTGAAATCTTATATAAAAGAGTCCCGCAAGAATTAATTGAACGACCTAAAGCAGGATTTGGAATACCATTAGATGACTGGCTAAGAGGCCCTATGAAGACTTGGGCTGAAAAGCTCATTGATATAGATAGACTCTCAAATGAGGGCTTTCTTAATCCCGAAATTGTACATGAAATCTGGAATCAGCACATTGAGGGAAAAAGAAATTGGTCTTTCAGATTATGGAGTATTTTGATGTTTCAAAGTTGGTTAGAACAGCTCTCTAATTAGTAATATTTTTAGTGATTAGTAATTTTTATTCTAATATACTTACTTCATGAAATATCAATACAATTTTAAAGAAATATTTAATAATGCTAGATTGTTTAGCACTGAGTATGTATTTACAAAATTAGTACTAAGGGCTATTTTTTTCTCTTTTGTAGTATCAATACTAATTTTAATTTTTAGCACTCCTAAATTTTCTATTTCAGCTACCTTGCTTGAGAATAAAGATCAACAAGAGAGTAGCGATTTGGAAGGTGTATTTCGATCAATATCCCAAAAAGATAATGAAATGTTTCAGAAGTTTAGGGCAAATGTTTTTTCTACAACTACCTCAAAAGAATTGTGGAAATTGGGTTGGGGATCGCGATTATTCGATGCCGGTAATCTTTATGAAGATGATAGTAAAATTCCAAAATCTCATGGTTCCTTTAATCGTTTCTCTGCTTTTTTGCTTGGGTATGAATTAAATCCTTATTATAGCCATTTAGACCTTAAGGAATTTATTTTAAGAAAAGTTCAAATTCGCCAAGCTCCTAGAGCTTCCGATTTCACTGTCTCTATGCTTACTGATGGTAATAGAGAATTTGCCAAAGAGCTAATTTATAGCATTATAATTACTGCAGATAGTGCAGCGAAACAAAAAGCGCTCGCTGTCTCTAGGGCTAGGATAAAATCTGCAATGGATGAGCTTCAAAATCCTAAGAACTCTTTAGTGAATAATGGGCTTTCTTCAATACTCAATAGTGAATATTTTAAAGTTGCCTCTCTCTCAAATGATCTGCCTTACTATGTTTATTTTGTTGATATGCCAAGTGCAAGTGAATATCCCATTTCCCCAAATGCTGCAGCTGTTTTTGTTGCAGACTTAATTATATTTTTTATTTTAGGAGTGTTCTTTTCTTATTATTCTAAGAATAAAGAAGAACTATGGTAAATGAGTACATAGTATTCTTTGATTATGAGTATACTTTTCTCTACTACATATTTGAGCTAGCTAATTATTCAGCACTTGCATTTATTGCATTAATCTTTAGGCACTATAAGTTCATCAATAATTCGTCTTTTTGGACTTGGTTAGTTTTGATGTTTACTCCTATATTATTTAATTATTTTATTTTTGATGCTCATTTATTTGGAGATCAAAGTTTGTATACGCTTGATGCAGTTGATCAAAAGCTAGATTATGACTTACCCAATAATCCTAATCTTGAAAAAGATCTTTGGTGGACTAGTACCAGCATCCTTACATCTAAAATATTAAGTATTTTTCCATTACCAATGTTAATGACATTAACTTCATTGGCTTTTGCAAATAAATTAATGCTATTTTTGTTATTTGTATGGACCTCAAGATTTTTAAATCAAGATAGACTAATTTTATTTTTTTTAATTCCAAGTTTAGTGTTGTATAGCTCTCTGTCTCTTAGAGATAATATAATAATAGTATTCGGTGTTGCATTTCTAATTAATTTAGTTAATAGGAAATATATTTTTGCTTTAGTATTTTTAATTCCATTGTTTGTGTTAAAAATTCAAAACTTCTCTTTCTTTTTACTAGCATTTTTTGGAAATTTTATTTTTCAGACTCATAAAAGTTTTATTGGCTTGATTTTATATTTACTCAGCCTATCTTTGTTTTCAATAGTTATGCAGGAAGAAATTTTAGATATAATTAACTTGTACAGAGTCGCATTTGCTGCAGAAGATTCGATTGGTGGGTATGCTGATTTTACTTTTTATAATGATACATCTCTCTTAGAGCTTACTTCTTTAAGTGGGTTTATTTATGAATCATTAATTCGAATACCGAATTTTCTTTTAATGCCATTACCATGGAATTGGAGTAGTCCATTATATCCTATTCAATTTTTAGAAAGCTTGCTTCTAATTATTATTTTTATCAGAGTAATTTTTAAGTACTCGCTTTATAGAAACCTATATTTTTATTCTTTGATTATTTCTTTTGTTGCAGGATTGATGGTTTATTCTGTTTTAGCTATGAATGAGGGCACATTTGTTAGATATAGATTCAGCTTCTTTTTTCCATATTTGATAGCTCTTTACTATATAGGAGAAAGCGCATTAGCAGAAAAGGAGAAGGAAGCCCACGCTTAGAAAATCAATTAATCAATTAATCTTAATAAAGTTTCAGCATATTGATTTGAATAATGCAGATTCTTTTCAATATCTTTTTTTGATAACCATTGATTCTTGAAAGCTGCTAATTCTGGTGATCCGACCAAAATATCTTGCCTTTTTTGTATAGCAGCTATAAATTCTGATGCATCTTTCATCGACTCGAATGTTCCTGTATCCATCCATAGAACACTTTGATCAAAGAATTTTGAATCTAGATCGCCATCATTCATATACACTTTGTTCAGATCAGTAATTTCGAGTTCATTTCGCTTTGATGGCTTCAATATTTTTGCTTTCTTGATAACCGATGAGTCATAGGTATAGATTCCAGTTACAGCCCATGGCGAAATAAATTTAGATGGCTTTTCAACTAAGGATACTGGCTTATTATTTTTTATCTCAAGAACACCATACCTTTCAGGATCTAGTACTTTAGAGCAAAATATTCTTGCTCCATTGCTAAAATCTTCTTTCAGCAGTTTAATAAATGATTCCCCATAAAATAGATTGTCACCAAGAATAAGGGTTACATCTGAATTCCCAATAAATTTCTCAGTAATAATGAATGCTTCCGCTAGGCCTCTTGGATCATCTTGAAAGAAATACTCAATACTAATTCCAAATCTTGATCCATCCCCAAGAAGGTCAAAAAAACATTGCTGATCTTTTGTTTTGATAATCACTGCAATTTCTTTAATTCCTGCTTCTATAAGGGTAGTTAATGGATAAAAGATTAATGGTTTATCATATATAGGAAGGAGTTGCTTAGATGTGGGAATAGTTATTGGATATAGCCTTGTTCCATGACCTCCTGCAAGAATGATGCCTTTCATATTTCACCTATAATTAATTTTAATTCGTCTTCCCAAAAAGGGATTCGATAATTAAAATTTTCAGAAAATTTCTTTGATACTAAAGTTGTATTATAAGGTCTTTGGGCGGCTAGATTAAAATCTGAATTCTTTACCTTTTTTATATAAATACCTTCTGTATTTATGTCTTCATGCAGTAATGAAACTATTTTTCTTAAAAATGTATATTTTGAAATCGATCCCTCATTAGAGAAATGAAAAATACCAAAATCTCTATTTCCAGCTTTGTTGCATTCAATTACATACTTAATAGCGTGAGCCAATGATTTTGCTGAAGTAGGGGAGCCAATTAAGTCATATGCACCCATTAAGTTAGATTTGTTCTCACACATGGCAACAACCTTGGTTAAAAAATTTTCTCCAAAACGGCTATAAAGCCATGAAGTTCTTATAATGAAATATTTCTTGCATATATTTTGAATATAATTTTCTCCATCTAATTTTGCTTGACCATACTTGTTTATAGGATTTGGAGTATCGTCTTCTGTATAACTTTCTTTAGAACCATCAAATACATAATCAGTAGAAATATGGATGAGAGGGATATCTTTAGAGCTTGAATAATTTGCTATTTCTTTAATAGCCAATGAGTTTAGTAAAATGTTATTAAAATTTTCTTCTGCAAGATCTACATTATTATAAGCAGTAAAATTTACTATAATATTAGGACATAATTTGTTTAATGCTGGAATTATTTTGTCTAGTCTTGTTAGATCTAAATCTAGAGAAGAGAGATAGATAGCTTTTTCTTTATAGATTTTTTGAAATTCCTTTGCAAGTTGACCATTTTTTCCCAAGACTACAATCACTCATCCCACCAATTTACATTTTGCATATACCAGTCAACAGTAACTTCAAGATTATTAAAAAAATTATAGTCAGTCTTTCTGTTAAGAAATTTGTCAGTTTTATTCATATTAATAGCATATCTTTGATCATGGCCCTGCCTATCCTCAACAAATTTTATTTTTGGACTTAGTTCATACTTTAATTCCAAGATTTTCATTATGTCTTTAATAAGATCTATATTTGCAATCTCATTATTGCCACCAATATTAAACCTTTCTGATTGAATATTTTTTTTATGCAGTTCTATAATTGTTTCGGTATGATCATCAACAAATATCCAGTCTCTAATATTTAAACCATTACCGTAGACTGGAATCTCAATTCCATCGATCGTATTACAAATAATTTTAGGAATAAGTTTTTCTTTGTACTGACGGGGGCCAAAATTATTACTGCAATTAGTTATTAAATAAGGCATTTGATATGTTCTACCCCATGCTGAAACAAGCATATCTGAGGAAGCTTTAGATGCAGAGTAGGGAGAGCTCGGATCATAGGGATCGTCTTCTTTAAAAGCAGGATCATCGGCATTAAGGTCGCCAAAGACTTCGTCTGTTGAAATCTGATGAAAAAGAAAATTACTATTATCAATTAAACTTTTTGATGCTTCTAGTAAATTAAAAGTTCCAATAATATTGGATTTGATAAATGGTGCTGCTCCATAAATAGAGTTATCGACATGTGATTCCGCTGCAAAGTTTACAACTAGATTTGGCGAAAAGGTTGTAAAGATTTTTTTAACCGTTTCAAGATCGGAGATATCACTATGTGAATGTTGGAAATTATCATGCCCCTCAAAAAGATCAAGGGTTTTTTGTGAAGTAGCATAGGTCATTATGTCGAGGTTCATAACTTCAAAGCCATGATAGTTTTCTATGAGGGTTTTTATATAGCTTGAACCAATGAATCCACAGCCTCCTGTAATCAAGATTTTTTTATATGGATATTCCTGAGTCATAATTTTTTCTCTAGTTCATGCAAGTTGAGACCAGCACGATCTTTAAAAGATATATGGACATTTGTTGTTGCTGGCCATTTTATTCCTATTTTAGGATCATTCCAAGCAAGGGTATATTCATTCTTTGGTGAATATGGAGCATCTAATTTATAACTTATAATTGTGTCTTTCTTAGCTGAAAAATAACCATGAGCAAATCCTTTAGGTAATAGCAACATATTATTATTTTGACTATTTAATTCAACTGACCCATAGTCCAAAAATGTTGAAGAATCTTTTCTTAGATCAACAAAAAAATCAACTATTCCTCCTTGCAAAATAGTAATTAATTTTGCTTGTGCAAAATGTCCAGATTGAAAGTGCATACCTTTAATGGTGTTGGGATGTTTGATAATAGAAATAGAATCTTGATAGAAATCTTCTCCAAAGTTTATGCTTTGATCAAACAAAACAGAAAAGGAACCAAGCTCTGTGGGGAAGGTATCTCTTTTTAATATAGATACTCCTGAGAATTCTTGCACTTTTTTTATAGACATATTTAATTAACAGTATATATTTCTAGATTTGGGATAATAAATATAAGCTTAGTTCCCTTTTTAAAAATTGATGATGATTTCTTAAGAATGTCTTCCTTGTAATTCCAGGCATTTACTATCAAGGTATCGTAATCATGGTCAGCAAGCTCGTCTTCTGCGATTATAGGAATATTAAATTTAGGAAAAACTTTACCAATTTTTGTGGGAGTCGTGTCAACACAAAAGCTAATATTTCTATGATTTAAACCATAGTATGAAAAAACAGTAAAGGCTTTTGCTGGAGCACCATAAGCACCAACTATCTTATTTGATGAAATGTCTTTTGCAATTAGTTCGATGACTTGTTTTCGTGTAGCCTCTATTTTTTCTCTGAAATTTTGAAAAATTTTCTTATCATTAAAATATTTTTCTTCTTCGGAAAGAATCTTACCAACAGATTTTTGTATCGTATGTTTACCTTTCTTACCACATATGAATACTCCTGAGCCACCATGAACAGGAGCATGTTCAAAATCTATTAATTCAAAATTAAATTTATTCATCAATGCATTTATATTAAGTGCAGAAAAATAAAACATGTGCTCATGGTATATTTGATCGAATTCACCATTTTTAAAAGTATCTATTGCATATGCATTTTCTATTATAAAAACTCCACTTTCATCTAAAATTTTGTCCATAGCTGAGAGCATTTCAGAAGGATCTTCATTATGAGCAAACATATGACGAGCGATGGCAACATCAAATTTAGTATTTTTTTCTAATATTTTCTTTGCTACTTTATTAGAGAAAAAATCTATTATTGTTTCTACTCCATTTTCTATAGCTATACTTGCAATATTGGAGGCAGGATCTACTCCCAATACTTTATTAAAATGGGGCTTTAAAAAATTTAAAAGATTTCCATTATTGCTACCAATCTCAATGCAACTTTGGCTTTTTTGAGCAAAATTTAATTCTTTTAGTTTTTTTAAAAGATTTTCATAGTGCTTTGCCAAGGAATCGATCTGGGGAGTACTGTATGTATAAAAACTATACAACTCTTTTTTTGAAAGACAGTGACGAAGTTGAATGCAATAACATTGCTGGCAAAAATCAATAATCAGTGGGAATGATTCTACATCCTGATTTTTCTTTTCAACAAAATTATTTGCAGGCGGACATTCACCCAGGTTAATTATTTCCTCTAACGAGCCTTCGCAGATGCTACATTCAGTTTTTATAATCAATTTATTCCTTTTCTAAAAGATTTTTGAAAATAGTTAAATACTTATTCTTATTGCTTTCGACTGAATAATCTTTTTCAACGGTACTTCTGGCTTTAATTATAATATTATTTCTCAAATCTGGGTTCTCTATTATCTTCTTAATTGCACTTACCCATTCTTCATTTGAATCAACCAACAACCCATTCTCTTCATGGGTCAAAAAGTCTCTTACAGTGCCAAAGTCGGTTGCTATAGCCGGGATTCCAGCAGCCATATATTGTAGTGCCTTTAATCCGCCTTTACCAAGAGCCCAGTCTGATTTTATTAATGGATAAACACCTATATCTATTTTATGAAGATCTGCAACCTCAGTAGTTTCTTGCCATTCAATAACTTCATGATCTATACCTTGCAAGGAGTAATCAAAATTAGTGATAAGAATAATCTTTATTCGAAAATGATTATTAAGCTCATAAAAGACATCTTTTATAGAATCTAAATAAGCTTTTGAACTAAAAGTCCCCGTCCATCCAATATTGATTGGCTCGGACCATCCATGTTTTTTTTGATGAAATCTATTTGTATCAAGACTGCATGGAATATATGTAGCATTAGAAAATTTATTTTCTTCAATGCAGTGTGATAGTAAAAATGGGGAGCTGATAATTAAATGATGACTATTTTTAATTAAAAATTTAGCTTTAAAATTTCCTTTTATGAAATTCACTAAGGAAAAATGATCTGGTTTTTTAAATAGTGCGTCATCAAAATCATAGATTATTTTTTTTCCTAAAATTTTTAATAAAAATTCATATAATGGCAATCCAATAGGTGTTGCCCATAGATGTATATATATGATGTCAAATCGATGGATTCTTAATAAATCTCTTAGCCTTTTGAGATATCCATAAAAGGTGCCAAGTACCTTATTAAAATAATACCCTTTCTTGTATAAAATCTGCCAAGTTTGAAGATTGAAAAAATTTGATATAGTTAATTCGTATCCAGACTCATTCCAGGAATTAAAATATTGTTCGTATTTTAAGCGTTGACTTGCTGCAAAACCTTCAGGATAGGGTGAAAGAATTAGAATTTTTTTCATCTAAATTGTCTCATAAATTTTTTGATATGATTTAGATCCTAGCTCCAATGAAAATTCTTTTTTTGCAAAGTCATTACACTTTTTAGAAATATCCTTTGATCGAATCTTTTTTATGAGGTTTCTATATCTTTCCTCAGTAAATGGATCTTCAAAATTATATATTTCTCCAATGCTGTCTTGAGAGAGAATTGCTTCAATGTCCTCATTGAATGCATTGCATATTATTGGAACTCCGCATGACAAAGATTCGCCAATTTTTGTAGGCATAGATGCAAGAATTGAAAAATTCTCTTTTAAACAAAATGCTAAGACATCGAAGTTATTTATCTCTTTATTTAATTCATTTCTATTTAAAAAATAATTTTTTAGCCTAAGATGCTGTAATCCATGTTTGGCAAGGTAATCCATTATAATTTCAGTTGGCGCTTTTGTAAGCATTCGAACTTCTATATTTTTGTGATGATTTAAAAGGTTTTTTATGAAATTAAGGAATTTATCGAAATCATATGCCGTATCAATTGAACCTAAATAACCAATAATCAATTCATTGCTTTGTTGGCCTTTCCTTAGCACAGTGAATTCATCAAAGTCTACACATGTCCTTATAACATGGATCGCATCAGATGATTTCAAGAAATTTTTAGCAATATATTTCTTTGATCCATAAGTTAAAGTTACCAACATATCTGCTCTTTTAATCAGGAATTTTTCAAGCTTCTTAAAAAATATATATTTCATAGAATTCTTTTTCCAACCAAGCCTGTCGTGCTTTTCGTCTGCCCAAAAGCCTCTAATATCAAAAATAAGCTTAAAACTGAAAAGTATTGAGAGCAATGGTATGCATAGACCAGGCATGTAACTTCTAATATGAATAATCGAGAATTTCTCTCTTCGCATTAAAAAAATTGGAAAAAAAATTAAATTTAAAACATTCTGTGCATGTGAAGTTATAAATTTTCCCTGTTTATACGTTTTGTAATTCCAAGATATATTACTTCTTTTGCATCTTAGCTGAATATCTCGAAGTCTTTTTGTATCTTTTAAATCATTTATTTTCTCATAAGAAATTAAGGTAATAGAAAATTGCATAGATAGCTTTTCTAAGTACTTCAATACCTGAGAATCACCAAGTGGCTCTAAAATTCCATCAGGAGAAATATATAAAACTTTTTTATTAATATTAATCATTTATTTTTTTAAAGATTAGGCTAGTGTAGCAAATATCTTTATTTTATTTGCCACATATCTACTGATTTTTATTCTGAAAAAACACACTTTCAAGTAATAATCTTCAATTTTTTTATTAATATATCAGTGTATAATTCTCTGATGAAAGTTAATGCTAAAAACAATAATCAAATACATACAAAGCATCAAATAATAACCTTTTTATTATTTTTAGTTTTAATTGGTATTCCCTCGCACCAGGCAAATGCTCAAGAACCAGGTACTGCGGAAATCTTAGAATTATTGGAGAATGACAAGAAAAGTAAAGCCTCTGCAAATTCTGAAGAAGGCGGCTATAAATCATTTGTGCAAAATGAATATATGAGCGTTACCAAGCAGTTGTCAGAGCTCAGTTTTGATGAAAAGCAAAATATATATTTTTCTGATCTGCAGAAAAAAAGAATGGAACTTGCAACGCAGTTATGTATTAATGATAAAAGAGCATGCTTTTTAATAGAAGAGTATAGAGATTTCCAATTTATTGAACCAACTACTTTTGATGAAATTGAGTTGTATGGCTTGGACATTTTCTCTGGTTATACCAATGATTTTAGTTTCTATGACAGCCTGCCCCTTTCATCAAATTATGTTCTTAGAGTGGGTGACGTTGTAAAGGTTTTATTATTTGGAAGCCTAGAGTTCGATGATTCTCTAAAAATTGACAGAACTGGAGCTATTGCAATTGAAGGCATTGGAAAAATTCAGTTAGCTGGCCTTACATTTTCTGCTGCTTTAGCAAAAATGGAAAATATTATTGCAGATAAATTTTTCGGTACAGAAGTGTCAATCAGTATGGATAAGATCAGAGCTATGCAAGTTTTTGTTTTAGGCAATGTTCAAGCTCCCGGTTCATATGCCATAAACTCTTTTGGCACAGTGCTTAACGCAATCATATCTTCTGGAGGAGTAAAAGATAAGAGTTCACTTCGGTCAATCAAGATAATAAGAGGAGGAGAAACTGTTACAAAAATTGACTTATATGATGTTCTTATCGAAGGGAATCTTAGCTTCAAGGATTTAAGTTTACAAGATGGAGATTCTGTTATAGTTAGCGGCCTAGAAAATACTGCATCATTATTGGGAGAGGTGAATCGTCCAGCCATTTATGAGTTTGTTGAAGGCGAGACTTTATCTGATTTATTGAAATTTGGATTAGGCGTAACGCCAAGAAGCGATACAGAAAATATTTCAGTTACTAGAGTTCTTGATTCAGGCAAGTCAATTGTATTAAACCCCAGAGATCCAAACATATTTAAGCTCAGAATAGGAGATAAAGTAAAGGTTAACTCATCAATTGGAGAAAAAGTTAATTATATTAGTCTTATCGGAGCTATAAGAAATGTTGGAGATTTTTCAATAAGCGCAAATCAAAATCTCGGTCAATTTATTGATATAAGTAGAGATCTCCTAGAATCAACATATACAGGATTTTCAATTATTAAACGTTTTGATAATCAATCTAAGTCATATGAATTATTTTCCATAGATTTGACGTCACAAGATGAGTTAAATAACTTGAAAGTTTTTTCTAGAGACAAGATTTTTATTCTATCTAAGGAAGATATTGGTTTTCTTCAATCAAATACTATTCAGGAATATCTTGGTAGTTTGAGAAATCCTAAAAAAGAAATTCCTTCTAATGAGCTAGATGTTACAAATATTGCAGAATTATCTGACTTACAATCAAGCCTTGTTTCAAAAAATGAAAAAGATAAATCTAATGATAAAAAATTTACTTGTTTAAAATCTTTGGACGTATTAGGCAGAAAACCACTAATCGGTTTTTTAGAATCTAAATTTAGTATATTAAATAGTTCTCGAGAATCTTCCTGCACTAAATTGTTTGACTCATACAGTGAATTACTCCCATTTACAGTAGTTAAAGCTATTCCTGTTCTTGGTAATGTTCGATTTCCCGGCCTTTATCCGGTTGCTAACTCATCCACTGCAATTAATTTATTTCATTTAGCTGGTGGATTTCTATATTCTCCAACAAATTCACAGCATTCATTTGAGGTAGGTACAAATAAGCTGGGCTTTAGTTCATTTCAATTGAATGATTTAGATAATTTATCAGATATTACTTTTCTTAAATCAAATCTATCTTTAGATAAAATGTATGAAGGATATGTAACTCTGGTTGGTGAATTTAAGAATCCTGGAACCTACTCAATATCAAATAAGGAGAGTTTATCTAGTTTGTATCAGAGAGTTGGAGGCTTAACCTCTGATGCCTATCCAATAGGCGGAGTGTTAACAAGAAAATCAATCTTAGCTCAAGAGCAAAGAGCATTAGAAAGGGCTAAAGCTGAACTTTCTGATATTCTCTCATCGGCAGTTACTAGTGGTTATTTGGATCAAGACTCTACAGATCTAGTTGGGCTAATCTCTCTTATGACTAATTTATCTAATGCAGCCCCCTTAGGGAGGCTGGTAACGCAATTAGACCCTAATATATTAAAAAGAAAAAAAAGTTCAGATTTATTCCTTGAACCTGGTGATGTAATTTATATTCCACCCATGCAGAATGTCATTACAGTTGTTGGCCAAGTTCTTAACCCGGTCACCATTCCATTTAATCCAAAATTAGACTTTCAAGATTATTTAGACCTTGCTGGCGGGATTAAAACTGATGCTGATAAGAGTAAGATATATGCTATTTTACCAAATGGAACATCTCTTAGAAATTCATCTGGCCTGTTTACATTTAATACATTTAGAAGCAATGATCTGCTGCCTGGAGCAACCATAATTGTTCCAAGAAAGGCTCGCCCTTTGGATTCTCTAGCTCTTGTTGAAACTGTTTCACCGATTTTGGCTAGCTTATCAGTTACCGCAGCCTCAATTGCAGCTATATCAAATTCTAATTAGTCTTTAAGCATGAAAAGAGCTTTTGTACTTTTGGCATTAGGCTTATTTTTGCATGTAAAGCTTTATTCTCAAATTTCTGAATACATATATCCTTATTCACAGTCTCCAAGTTTCTCTAATTATGGAACTACCGGCCTAATTCAAATGCCTTCAGCAAGATTTTATGAAGAAGGCACTATTGGATTCACATGGTCACATTTAGATCCCTATTTAAGAGGTTCAATTATGGCCTATCCATTTAATTGGTTTGAGGCATCTTACCAATATGCTGATGTGAATAATTGGCTTTATAGTCCATATAAAGACTTTAGTGGAAATCAGTCTTATAAAGATAAAAGTTTTAGTGCAAAATTTAGATTACGTAAAGAATCAAAATATTTCCCATCTGTTGCATTAGGTTTTAGAGACCTTGGAGGGACAGGACTTTTTGCATCGGAATATTTAGTATTTTCTAAATTTGTTGGAAATATGGATTTCACAGCAGGTATGGGATGGGGTGTTATCTCTAATAACTCAATTTCTAATCCATTAACTAATATTGATGCTAGGTATGGTGACAGGCTCGTAAATTCTGTAAGTGGAAAAGGTACTCAGGGTGGAGAGTTTAATATCAGTTCTTTTTTTTCAGGAGAGGATGCGGGACTATTTGCAGGAGTTGAGATTTTTATTCCTAAATCTAAGGGTATAAGGGTGAAGCTCGAGTATGATGCAACAGATTATACTAAAGAGGGTTATTTGCCTGTAGAGCAGACATCTGATTTTAATTTTAATTTTACTTACCCTATAAC
Source organism: SAR86 cluster bacterium AG-313-D11 (assembly GCA_003284215.1). Classification (GTDB taxonomy): domain Bacteria; phylum Pseudomonadota; class Gammaproteobacteria; order Magnimaribacterales; family D2472; genus D2472. Next base: position 46,351 of record QBVW01000005.1, read on the forward strand.
AAAAAATCTTCAAATTAAATTAGGTTATATCAGAGGTAATACTTTAAATTTTGGTTTTTCTTATACAGGCAGTTATGGAAAGAAAGATCCTTTTATTAAAAAAAATGACCCTCCGAAGACTGTTCCAAATGCTGCAGCATTTAGAAGAGTAAATGCAAGAGATCCAAGAAATCTATATATCTCGTCGTTAAAATATCTTGGAGAGTCTAAGCTATACCTTCAGTCTGCTGATTTAAATGAATCAGAGTATTCTGTTGCTTTTTCGCAAAATACTCACGTTAGCTATGCTAGGGCGGCTGGAAGAGTTGCAAGAGTTTTAGATCAAATAGCACCAGAATCAGTTGAGACTTTCAAAATCACTAATCTCAATGCAGAAATGCCATTATTTACAACTAAAATTGACAGATCAAACTTCAAAAAATATGAGCAACTTAATCTATCCTCTGCGCTTTTAGAGAGTTCTGAAATCTATAAAATTACAAATGAGGAGTATCGGGGGCATAAATATCAACCACCCTCTGACATACCTAAAGTTCTGAGTAAAATCTCGCCCTCTGTTAGAAGTCAAATTGGTGGCCCAGATGGCTTTTATTTTGGAGATGTTTCTGTTGCCTGGCACAATGAAATTCTCTTGGCAGAAAACTTTTCTATTCTTGCAATAGCTAATTTTGGTATTCTGGATAACTTCGATGATCTTAAACTAGCCTCAGACAGCATCCTTCCTCATGTAAGAACTGACATTGTTAAATACTTAAAACAAAGTAAAAGAGCAAGGGTTTCACGATTACAAGCAAACTATTTTATTAAGCCGCTTGATGATATCTATTTTAAATTTACTGGAGGGCTAATTGAAGAGATGTTTGGCGGATTTGGAGCAGAGTTTCTATGGAGACCTTTTACAAAAAATTATGCAATTGGAACTGAGCTATGGAGAGTTCAACAAAGAGATTACGACATGCTATTCTCTTTTCGTGATTACATGACTACTACAGGCTTTGTTAATTACTATTATGCAGAACCAAAATCAAAAATTATGCTTAAGATAACTGGAGGTCGTTTTTTAGCAGGAGATTCTGGTATTCATATGGATATTTCCAGAAGATTCAAAAGTGGTTTTAAAGTTGGAGTTTTCGCTTCAAAAACTGATATTAGCAAGCTTGAATTTGGCGAGGGAAGCTTTGACAAAGGATTCTATTTTCATCTACCAATTGAAGTCTTTTATCCAAATTATTCAAAAGGAGTTGCTGGTTTTGGATTGCGGCCATTAACAAGAGATGGCGCAGCAATTTTGGTTCATGGTCATCATTTATATGGGGTAACTGATCAAAGCTCTTATATGAATATTTTAAGGGATTGGGATGATATATATGATTAGACTATTAATAACTTTTTTTGTTTTAAGTTCATGCTCAAATATACCTATTTCATATAAAGATTTACCATCAACAGTTTATCGAGCTGCTGTTGGATACCCTGAAATTATTATTGATCAAGAGGCATATAATGAAAATAGATTTAGCTTTGCAACAGTAGCTATTGGTAAATCAAAACCTATTATCATGGTATTACTTTCTATTGATAAAGATACTTATACATGGGTAGATAAAGAGGGAGGCCAATTAATCACTAGAAATGGGAGGATTATACAAACTGTTGGGTTACCTCATGACATAGAAATAAAATTTGAAACAACTAGAAAGACATATCAAGAAGGTAAGTTTAGTGAAATTGTTAATTTTAATAACCCATTATTGATAAATGCGGACTTGTCTTCATTTACAACTTTGGAAGACAAAATTGATTACTTGTATCTTGATGAGTTAATTTTAGTCAATGTATATAGTGAAGAGGTATCAATAAGTGACATAGGCTGGAAAAAAGAAAATAAGTACTTCATGGATATTAATAATCGTGAAATTAAAACAATTCAGTTCGTGCATCCATTTATGAAAGAGATAAAAATGGAGTTTTATTACAAGTGATTTAAAATTGCATAAAAAAACCCGCATCAAGCGGGTTTTTTAGTTTTAACAAATTTTTCTACTGAACGTTTCTAGTTGCGGTGGCTGTAACTTGCTCAACAACGTCAACAGTTGTCTCAATCTCTAAAGTAACAGCTCTGTCCTCGTGAGTATCAATCTCAACTAGTACTTGCACCTCTTGGTCAGTCATAACTGACGTAGATTCGTCCTGAACCACTGTAACAACGTCATAACCAGCATTACCTGAATCAAGTTCAGTAATGATTGCTTCAGTTGCAACTGTTGGATTATTAAACAATCCATCTGATGGATCTGTATCTGTCATGGTTAATGTAACAGTTGATGTGCTGGATGATGTATTTGAATTGACTGCCTGTGCTGAAGCCACATTAGCTATAGTAGAGGAATTAGTCATTGTCTGTGAAGTAGTCTGACTTTGAGTAGCAGAATTTGTAGTAGTAGCTGAAGCAACAGTCACATCGGATGTATACTCATAAACTTCTGTAGGTGCCGGTGTTGGTGCTGCTGTTGGTTCAGGAGTTGGTGCTGCAGTTGGTGCAGGAGTTGGTGCAGGAGCTGCTCCTCCACCGTCACCAGAATCAATTGCTGCTGCAATTGCTGCTGCAGCTGCAACTGCTGCTGCAATAGCTCCAGCACTTAAAGAGCCTGATGCGCTATTAGCAGCTTCCTCTTCTGAGCCAGCTGTTTTAGGCTCATCATCAGCAATAACTGAGGCCGAAAATATGGGGGCAACAAGTGCCAATAGATAACTTAGTCTGTTTTTAAATTTAGCCATTCTTCTTCAACTCCTATAGTAGAAAGTTCTTATTATGAACATAAATTAGTGATTTGACAATTTTTTTTACACAAATCCAAAAATTTAAGTTTACATAATGATTAGATAATTAATTATTATAGTCCAAATTTATTTTCATTTGAACATTAAACCCCTAGGGCCGCGATTGTACACTATATTTATCTTATGTATATACAAGAACTTAATTATTAATTTTTATAAGTATGTAGTAATAAGTGTGAAGTAATAAATATATATAATTCATTCTCGGGATGTAGCGCAGCCTGGTAGCGCACCTCGCTGGGGGTGAGGTGGTCGTCGGTTCAAATCCGGCCATCCCGACCAAATCATTTAGAATTATTTAGATTTTTTAATTACTTCTTCAGCATACCAATTAATTTCAGCTATCATTCCGTCCAAAGATCTTTCGTCGGGCCCACCTTCATATGTATTCCTAAAGGCAACAATAACTTCAGTAGCACCTAATTCTTCTAGTTTTTTAATTCCTTCTGGTGAGTATGCTGCTTCTCCCATTACTTGAAATTGATAATTTGGATGATTTAAGGTTCCGAATTCGTCTCTATATTCATTAATTTGATCAATAAGACTTTTTGTTTCTTCTAAGCTTAATCCAGCGCTTATCCAACCATCACCAACTCTTGCTGCTCTTTTCAGTGCTAATTTTGAATGACCACCAATTAATATTGGAACTGGTTGTGAAGGAGCAGGGCAAAGCTTGAGCTCAGGGATATCATAAAATTCTCCTTTAAAAGAGAAATATTCTCCATTCATTAGGCCTTTAAGAATTTCTATCTGCTCATCCATTCTTTTACCACGTTTTTCCCATCTTTCTCCAGTTGCCAAGAAATCTTCATACCAAGGACTTACTCCAACCCCAAAATGGAATCTATTATTTGTCATAACGCCTAAAGTTGTAACAAATTTTGCAGTGGTAACAGCTTGTCTTGGAGCAAGCTTATAAACAGAAGTTGAAAACTCAAGTTTCTCGGTAACAGCTGCAATAGCTGGAATAATTGAAAATGGTTCTAGAAATGGTACACCATCTAGAAACTCTCTGCTTCCATCATCATTGTATGGATATGTTGAGTCACATTCTTTTGGATAGCAGATGCTGTCTGGAAATGTAATTGCATCAAAGCCTGCTGCTTCAGCAGCCTTTCCAAGCTCCAAATAAAATGATGGATCGCACATTGTTGGATGATATGAAAAGCGCATAAATTTTCTCCCTTTTGTTAAATATTCAAGAAACAATATAATAACAAAAGAGGTAAATAAAATGGATAAAATTTTTGAAAATGGATGCGTCTTAATTGTTGGTGGCAGCGGAGGAATTGGCTCGCTATGTGCTCAAGAATTTTCAAATTCGGGTGCAAAAGTAGCTATTACTTATTATAAAAATGAACAAGCAGCTCTAAAAATAGCAAACGAAATTGATTCTGATGTAAAAATTTATCAGCTAGATAATAGCGACGCTAAATCTGTAGAGGAAACCTTCAAAAAAGTTGTCAAAGACCATGGTTCGATTAATACCCTAGTAAATGCAGCTGGATTTGATATACCGCAAAAATTTATTAGCGAAATTGATATCGATCTGTGGAAGGAAGTGATTGATGCTGACATTAACGGGTTTTTTAATCTCATCAAAACTGGATTACCCTTTCTAAGGGAGTCTCAAGGCTCCATAGTGTTTATTAGCTCAGCTGGATTATTCAAATATCCTCCAGGTGATATTCTCTCTGTGGCTCCAAAAGCAACCATTGAGCATGTTTTAAAAGGCATCGCGAAAGAAGAAGGAAAAAATGGCGTTAGAGCCAACTCGATTGCTTTAGGTGTTATTGATACAGGAATTTTTCATAGACTACGGGAAGAAAATAATACTTTCTTTGATGATGCTTGGCATGAAGCGGTAATGAATACACTAGCAATCAAAAGGTTTGGATTGCCGAAAGAAGTTGCAGATACAGCTGTTTTCTTAGCTTCAAGCAAAGGAGGATATATCACAGGACACTGCATACCAGTTGATGGTGGCTACCATCTATGATGTCTATACAAAATAATCTGTATTCTCTACTCCAAGTTGCATAGCTCCATAATTTCTTGAAAAGCTAACAGGGTTATTTGCAACATGCGCTCTGGAAGTGTGAACATCTAAAAATATTTTTTGAATGTCGCTGCCAGCAAATACTGCTCCACCACCAGCATTGGAAAAAAGAGTATCAACAACTTCTAAACATTTTTCTATTACTAAGGATGCATCATATCGAAACTTAACGCGATCAATCATAGGAATTCCGCCTTGATCACCAGCTTTATCAACCATCACATCATAATTTTTAAACATGATAGTTTCTATTGCATCTAGCTTAGCAGATGCTTCCGCAACTATTGATTGAGTGTGAGTATCACCAGCTAATTTAGAGGGATCACTGGAAGCTTTATTATTCGCTCCCTCTATGAAGAGCTCTAACATCTTTTTTGTTGCACCAATTGCAGGTGTGGAAACAGCTCTTACAAATAACTGCCCCCATGGAATCTTAAATAAATCATTCTTATTTACTTCATATCCTGGATTAGTCAAATTAAAACCATCAGATTGTTTGTGGGTACGATACTCTGGAACAAAAACATCATTAACGTGGATATCTTGGCTTCCAGTTGCCTTCAGGCCCATTGAGTACCAAGTGTCTTTTATTTCATAATCACTTTTGGGTATAAGAAATGTTCTATATTCAGGAGCGCCGCCTTCAGGTGGAAAGATTAAGCCACCAAGCAAAGCCCAGTCACAATGTTCTGAGCCACTGGACCATTGCCAATGACCTGAAAATTTAAAGCCACCTTCAACAGGAGTGACTTGTCCCATAGGTGCATATGATGATGATACAAGGGTATTATCATCTTCACCCCAAACCTCTTTTTGAGCTTTTTTATCGTACAAAGCAAGTTGGAATGGATGAATGCCCACAACTCCTAAAACCCATGCAGTCGACATGCATCCTTGAGCAACTCTTAGTTGGACTTCTGAAAAAGTGTGAGGATCTAATTCGTAACCACCATATTGCTTGGGTTGCAAAATTTTAAAAAATCCAGCATCTTTCATATCCTGGATAGTTTCTTTAGGGATTCTTCTATCTGCATTAGCAGATTCAGATCTTTCTTTCAAAATTGGTATAAGATTTTCAGCCTTTTTGATCATTTCGTTATGGAGATCAAGGTTTGTTCTTTCTTTTATTGCTAGTGTCATTTTTTGTTACTCTTTTTCATGAAATGTAATGATTCCATTAATAGTTTAATGATTCAACATAATAATTCATATTTTTTAATATAATTTTTACGATTAATATCAAAAATATAAAATAATCTCAGAAAATTTATGCTCTCATTGGTAGCGTTAGTTAATTTTCTATTGAATGCATCTATAATTGTCCGATGTCTAATATAAGTGTTAGCTGTAATGCAGGAAAATTTACTGGCTTAATTGAGCATGGTATTAATTTTTTCTATGGTATACCTTATGCAAAGCCCCTGACCAATAAAACACAGTGGCAGTTTCCTGAAAAAATTGATTCAGAAATATCTTTTGAGGCTACTCAAAAAGGTTTCAGCGCACCTCAAACCATTTATCAAGAATCTTTTTTAACAGATCCAAATATGCCAGATGAATCAATAGATTGTCTTTCTTTAAATATTGCTTCAAAAAAAATAAATGCAAGAATGCCAGTGATGATTTGGATTCATGGAGGGGCATACATTACCGGCTCTTCTAATTCAGTTATATACGATCTTGATTCACTTCCTCAACATGAAATTGTATTGGTTACGATCAATTATCGCTTGGGACCTTTTGGATTCTTGAAGCTTGATGAAATCTCAAATGGCAAAATTAGCTCTACTGGTAATGAAGGTTTAATGGATCAAAAGCTAGCAATAGAATGGGTAAAAGAAAATATTGAAGAGTTTGGTGGTGATCCTGACAACATAACTATTTTTGGAGAATCTGCGGGCGCTTGGAGCGTTGCATTGCAATCTTCAATTAATCCCTCAGGTAATTTATTCACAAAAGCTATTTGTCAAAGCGGAGGGATGAATGCGTTTTTTGACAAGGAAAGAGGAAATCAATGGGGCGAATTATTTTTAAAAACAGCCAATGATAATGGTGTGAAAATCAATGATTTATTTTCCTTAGGTCATAAGCAGATAACTTCACTTGCATCGAAAATGAAACATACGATGATTGCTAATGGAAAATGGCTCTCACCAGAAGTGGGCTTCGCTCCAATTGCAGACGGCAATTTTTTATCTTTAAACCCTTTAAGGAACTTTCAAGATTCACCCATCAAGTTAATAGTTGGAACAACCGCAGATGAATATAGGCTTTGGTCTGAGTTTGAGCCGTATTATCAAAACTTAGATAAAGAAAGTTTTTACAAAAGGCTTAATAAAATATTTCAAGCAGAAACTGTTAATAAAATTGCAAGCAATTATTTGCCCAAAAATCCAATCAAGGATCAATATAAGCACGCATTATCTAACATTATGACTGATTGGACATTTGGCATACACGCATTAGAATTATTAGAGCTGCATCAGGACAAGGTTTATGGTTATTTTTTCAATGAACCAAGCCCAGTCTTAGATGGCAAATTAGGGGCTTATCATGCTAGTGAGCTCCCTTATGTCTTTGGTTCAGCTACTAAAGAAATTTTTAAAGATTTTTGTTCAAAAGATGCTCAAAAAATTTCAAATTTTTTTCAAGTTTCTTGGACTCAGTTCGCTAAAACCGGCTCTCCCTCCTCGGATTTAATAAACTGGGAAGCATATGGTGTTAGTCAATCGATTGCGTTTGTAAATTCTGACCCTAAAATTAAAGCTATTAATAACAAAGAAAGGATAAAATTGCTTCATGAATCAAAGACTAGCCACTAAGAATTTTTTAATAACTATATTGTGTCTTTTCACTATAGGAGCATGTGTGAGTCCTGTGCAACAGGGCAACTCGTTAAAAATTGCTACCTCATCTGGACTATCTCAAGGAACCTTGAATAAAAATATTATTTCTTGGGAGGATATCCCTTATGCGATTCCTCCAGAAGGAGACCTTCGATGGAAGGCTCCAAGGCCGTTGGTATCTCCTGAGTTAAATATTGAACCTCAAGAAGGCAATGGATGCTTGCAAGAGGCTAGTATTTATGCAGGAATACAGGGAGAAGGAATAGTTGGACAAGAGGATTGCTTGTACTTGGATATAAAAGCTCCTGTAAATAATTTAAATAGAAGACTGCCTGTGATGTTTTGGATTCATGGTGGCGGCAATACATCCGGTGTGAAAGATTATTACGATTTTTCAGAACTAATTCGAGAACATCAGGTCCTCGTTGTAACAATCAATTATCGTTTGGGTCCTATGGGATGGTTTACGCATCCAGCTATACAAGGACTTCAAAATGGAATTGATAAAACTTCTAATTTTGGAACCCTTGATATTATGGAGGCATTAAGATGGGTGCAAGCTAATATCCAAAATTTTGGTGGAGATCCAGACAATATTACAATTTTTGGAGAGTCAGCTGGAGGAAATAATGTATTGTCATTGCTTGCTTCGCCTATGGGAAATGGGCTCTTTCATAAGGCAATCTCCCAATCAGGATATACAACTAGTTTTACTAAGGAAGAGGCAATAGGAGTTAATGAAAAAGGCATCATCCTAAATCACTTAGGGTCTGATCCAGTGCTTTCAAACTATGACTTATCTGGGTATGGAAGTATAAAAAACCTTTTTAATAAAGATCCTAAGAAATACGGAGAAGAATATCAGCGTTATTTAAGATCGATTGATGGAAGGGATCTTTTAGAGATCTATGAAAAACTTTCTAAAGATACCTATGATCGGTTACCACTTTTAACTAGAGATGGACTGGTAACTCATATTAATGGAGTTAGTGCTGGACTTGCTTCTTCCCAAAAGAAAAATAATATTCCTGTAATCGCTGGATCAAACAAGGACGAACTCTCACTTTGGCTAGGATCTAATAGATATTTCGTAAAAGCATCTTACCCATTAACAAAACTATTACCAATTCCAAAAATTGAATTTAAAAAAGAGGATTTGTACAAACTATGGGTTAATGCTCGATCACAGGGTTGGAAATTAAGAGGTGTAGATGAGCCTTTAATGGAGTTAGAGAAAGCTGGTTTTAATTCATTATATGCATACAGATTTGATTGGGATGATCAAACATCCTCATATTTTGCAGACTTCCCTAATTTAATCGGCGCAGCTCATGGATTTGAGATATCTTTTATCACAGGAGACTTTAAATTTGGTCCAATTGGACGCTACGTTTACCCCAAAGGAGAGCTGAGAGATCAAATGATGGGAACTATGATGAGTTCCTGGGCTTCATTTGCCAAAACTGGAATTCCTGATACTGGTAATGGTTTGACATGGGAAAAATTTAATTCAAAAGAGCGGATCTTTATGAAACTAGATTCTGACGAATATTTATCTTTAGATAAAGAAATGTTATCTCTTGAATTTATCCTAGAAACTATAAGATTATCTTCAGTTGGAACGCTTTTAGAAAAATGTTTGTTAGCAGAAGAAATATTTTTTAATATTGGCGATCGTCTCGAGAATGAATTTGATGAATGGAATCAAGCTGCCTGCTCACAATTTGATACCAATTTTGAGCGCAAGAAGATTGAAACAAATCTTATCAAAGAATACGGATCAGCCACTGTTTACTGATGTTCTTAATTCAACGGAAACTACTATTTCTATCATTAGCACTTTTATTTTTATCAAATTGCGGATCTGACGTAGATCCCGGTAAAATTGAGGGACTTCCTCGTTCTAGTGAGGCGATCCAAAAACAAGATTTTAAATTTTTTCAAACCAAAGAAAGTTTGTTAGGTATTCAGGAAGAGGGTGATACATCTCAAATTCTATTTGGTGATTTGCATGTCCATACAACATATTCTATTGATGCTTTTACTCTTGAGTTACCTATGATGGGTCTTCAGGGCGTGCATGATAGTTCCATGGCCTGTGATTTTGCTAGATATTGTGCGAACTTAGATTTTTTTAGCTTCAATGATCATGCTGAGGGCCTTACTCCAGATCATTGGCGTGAGCAAAAAAAAATTATTCAACAATGCAACATTTCAAATGAAGATGCTAAAACAAATGATTTAGTTGTATTTCCTGGATGGGAATGGACTCAGATAGGTACTACCAAAGAGAATCATTGGGGTCATCGAAATGTAATTTTTAAGGATATTGATAACTTACCTGCAAGACCAATAGGCTCTCGAACGCCTGAATCTGGTTTAGGTGTTTTCGATACAACTCAACAAGCAGTTAATGCGAGGTGGTTAGATATATTTAATTTTAAAAGGTATTCTGATTTGAATTGGCTTTTAAATGAAGTCAGGAACATACCTTTTTGTGAGGAGGGTGTCTCCTCTAAAGACCTTCCCTTGAATTGTTATGAGTATGCAAGAACCCCCAGAGACCTTTTTCAAAAACTGGATGAGTGGGATTTTGATAGCATTGTCATTCCTCATGGCCAATCATGGGGTTTTCATGTTCCCTTAGGTACTTCGTGGGATAATCGTCTGAATAATGAGGGCCATGATCCTGGCAAACAAATCCTTTTAGAAATTATGTCTGGTCATGGCAACAGTGAAGAATTTAGAAATATTGCTTCTGCAAATTTCCTGCAAAATGATGCTATGAGTTGCCCTGAACCATCGGATGATTTTTTACCATGTTGTTGGCAAGCTGGCGAAATGCAAAAAAAACGTTGTGAAGGGCTTACCAAAAATGAGTGTGATGCAAGGGTGGAACTTGCAAAAAAATATACTTTGGCAGGAGGTCCATATACTAATATGGTATTTCCAGAGGCTAAGCCTGAAGAATGGTTGAATTGTGATCAATGTACAGATTGTTTTAAACCAGCATTTAACTATAGACCTAAGCAATCTGCTCAATACGCATTAGCTATATCTAATTTTCAAGAATCTTCAGATTCGCCGCAAAGATATAATTTTGGATTTATTGCATCAACTGATGATCATACTGCACGTCCTGGAACTGGTTATAAGCAATATGAAAGACGAAAGATGACCTTTGCTACGGGTATGAAATCTAAATTTTGGGAATATGAGTATGATGCTGAAGATCCAAGCTTTCCAGAAATTCCAAAAATTACTCCTGGAGAAAGTCAGCCTGATAGCGAGAGAGTGTCAAGTTTTGTATATCCTGGCGGAATTCTAGCCGTTCATTCACAGGGCAGAGGAAAAGAAGCAATTTGGACTGCATTAAAAAATAAAAATGTTTATGGTACTAGCGGGCCAAGAATTTTGCTGTGGTTTGATTTACTTAACTCTCCTTCAGGAAAAGTTCCAATGGGCTCCGAAATAACAATGAGTCAGAACCCCAGATTTATAATAAAAGCAGCTGGAAGTTTTAAGCAAAAAAAGGGATGCTCAAATGAATCAATAGATTCACTCTCTTCAGAAAGGCTAGATTATCTTTGTGCTGGCGAGTGTTATAACCCCAGCAATGAAAGACATATCATAGAACGAATAGAAGTTATTAAAATTACACCACAAGTATACTCAGGTGAGGCAGTAAGTCCTCTTATACAAGATCCATGGCTAAAGCTTCCATGTCAGGGAGCTGGAGAGTGCGCTGTTGAATTTGAGGATCAAAATTATTCTAGAGACAGCGTTTATTATGTCAGAGCAATTCAAGAGGCCACTTCAGCAATTAACGGAGCACCTTTATCTCAGAGAAATGAATTTAAACTTTGTAAAGGAAGTTTTAGAACAGATCTTCAGGATAACTGCTTGAGCATGACAAATGAAAGGGCATGGTCATCACCAATTTATATAAATAAGCCCTAAAAGTTTTCTTGTTTAATTTGATTTGCTAAAGACCTTTTAATTTTGATTAATTCGGCAATCTTAAAGTATAGATTTTCCTCATAAGCATCGATTACAGAATCAGCGGTAACAAGTTCCCATAGCACTCTTAACAATTCAATTTTTTCTTCATTCGAATATGAGTCATTAATTTTTCTTATTGATGGATAAAATGAAACTGATTCTTGTGTCTCATCAATAATTTTCTTTATAATGTCGCTTGCCTTTTTATCTTCAGTAGCTGTTTGATCTGCTCTTTTTTTTATCAGCTTTAATTCTGAGCTGTCAAGCTCACCATCGCTTATAGCAATTTCAAACATTAATCGTAATGCAACGTCAGCTTCGTGAGTACTGACTGCATCAAGGCATTGCTTCTTCTTAAATAAGTTCTTAAGCATAATAATTATTTTATGAGCTTTAGTAATAAAATTCTTGGATATTTTATAAAAGTTCCGATAAGAATCAAGAAATCAACATAAAAAGATTTATTTTCAATGTAAATTCTATCTACTTCTGCTAGTTTGCTAGGGTTGCTCATGTCATATCCTAAAATCTGAGAAAGTCCGGTTATCCCCGGCTTAACTTTAAAAACACCATTCATGTCTCTGCTCTTCGCTAACTCTGTTTGAGAGAGAAGCCCTGGTCTTGGCCCTATTAAGTTTATATCTCCTTTAATTACATTTATAAGTTGTGGGAATTCATCAAGCTTTAATTTTCGAAAGAGTCTTCCTGAAACTAGTTGATACTTTTGATCCAGGAGATGAGTCCCAGTGTTTGGAGATTCTTTTTTTAAGGTTCTTATCTTAATTATTTTAAAAGTTAATTGATTTTTACCAACGCGCTCTTGAATAAAAAAAATGGGTATTCCATCTTCTATTGCTATCGCTAAAGCAGCAAAAAATATAAATGGGGAAATGACAATTAACCCAATTATGCAGGCTAGATTCCTTAAAAAAATAATAAATTTTTTGAGCAACATTTTGTAATGTAAAATAAAACCTTATCTTAAATCATTAACATGAATATTGCTTTAACAGGATCTTCTGGAATAATAGGATCAAAAATTTTAAGTGACCTAAAGCATATGGGTCACGATGTTTTATGTATTTCGTCTTCTATTTCATCCCATAATGATAATGTCTATCTCTATGAAGAGCTTAATAATCAATCAGTGCATTTTAAAGCAGATTATATTTTTCACTTAGCATCAATTAACTCAAATTTAACTGAATCAGAGGTGTCGCTCGAGCTTTTGCTCATGAAGAAAGTTATAAAATCTATGAAATATATCAATTGTAAAAAAATAATTTTTTTCAGCACTTGCAAAGTTTACGGGGATAATTCATTTAGTTTTAGGCAGTTTGACGAGAATTCAGAATTAGTACCAAAATGTTTTTATGGAAAAGCGAAGGTTCAATGTGAGGAGACCTTAATCAAACAATCTTCAGAGCATAATTTTAATTATCTCATCTTCAGACTGCCACCAGTGTTACTTGATAATCAGAAATCCGCACTTGGAAAATTACTCCAGGCTGTTCAAAAAGGAATGCCAATTCCATCATTCAGGATTGGCGATAAAAATGAAAGGAGCTTTTTATCTTATGAACTATTGGCTCATATCATAAAGCTTGTTATATCAGATATCCGGAATGTAAATAACAATACATTGAATTTATCTGATTCAAGGATTATCTCTACGCATGATCTTTTAAGGAGGTTTGGCAAAAGTGTTAATAAAAAACCAAAAATTATTTATTTACCAGAATTTTTTTTTAAAGCTATGATGAGGGTAAATCGATTACAATCTATATTGAGTAGATTATATGGAAACTTTCACCTATCTAATGCAAAACTTAAAAAAGAGTTTGAAGTTCCAGATAAATTTTAAAAATTTGCATATACAAATATGAATATAATTGGAACCAAACTAAACTCCTTAGATAGAAGGGTTAAAACTTTATTCGTACTGAGTAACGATTTATTTTTAGCATTTATATGCTGGGTAGTTTTTGGCCCTCCAATGGCAACAATTATTTCAAATAATAATTCTTATAGCATCATCTCAATTCTTCAATCTCAGATATACACTTTTTTTCTACCAGCATTTTTATTCTTAGCTTACTTTTATTTTTTTGGATATTATAAATCTCTAATAAGGTTTTTTGACTCTCGTGATTCAATTCTTTTATGTGTTTCTGGATCATTAATTTTTGGGTTTTCTTGGGCAGCGCTTTATATTGAACAATATGACCTTATTTCAACTAGTTTATTATCGATAATACTTCTGCAAGGCTTGCTTTTATCATCAGTTTTATATGCTTTTATAAATATTTCTAGAGATGTAGCTAAGTATTTTTTGTATCCGTATGAGAAAGATAAAAATGCAGACCCAGTAGTAATTTATGGATCTGGAGAGTCTGCAAATATTTTGTTGAATGCTTTGCAGGGAGATTCATCAAAAAATGTCGTAGCTATTTTTGATGATTCAGCAGTTTTTAAAAATTTACAAATAAATAATATTCCAATTATTTCTAGTTTTAATAAATTGATTCAATTGAAATCTAAATATACAAATCTTCAAGTTCTCTTAGCGATACCTAATATGAATACTGAGATTAGAAGAAAAATTATATCTGATTTAGAAACAATCAAAGTTGCTGTAAGAACAATTCCATCAGTAACTGAGTTAATTTCAGATCAGAAAAAAATGACTGATCTTCAAGAACTTTCAATGGATGATATTTTACCAGGAGCAAGAATATCAAATCCAAATCTTATAACCGCATCATCAAAAACTTTTTTTGTTTCTGGAGCAGGGGGTTCTATTGGCGCGGAAATTACCCGACAGTTGCTTGTTTGTAATCCAAAAAAAATTATTTTATTTGAACTTTCTGAATATAATCTATTTACAATTGAACGTGAGTGTTTGGCAATTATAAATACTAAAAATCTTGCCTCTGAAGTTGTTCCCATACTAGGTGATATCCGAGATAAGGAAAATTTAGAACATATTTTTAAACAGTTTAATATTGATTTTGTATACCATGCTGCTGCCTATAAGCATGTGCCATTGGTTGAAAATGAGAATAATCTAGCTAAATCTGCTGAAAATAACATCATGGGCACATATAATTTAGCGCAAGCTTCTGTTGCCAATAATGTAAATTCCTTTGTCATGATTTCTACCGATAAGGCTGTCAGACCTACTAATGTCATGGGTGCTACCAAGAGGTTTGCAGAGATCATAATTCAATCAATTAATGCTGATACGGAGTTTACTAAATTAAGCATGGTTAGATTTGGAAATGTTATTAATTCCTCTGGCTCAGTTATTCCATTATTTTTAGACCAAATACAAAAGGGAGGCCCAGTAACCGTTACTGATAAAGAAGTTAAGAGATATTTTATGACCATACCTGAGGCCTCAAGTCTAGTTCTTCAGGCTGGTGAAATATCTATTGGAGGAGAAGTTTTTATTCTTGATATGGGTGAGCAAATCAAAATATATGATCTAGCAAAAAAAATTATTCATTTATCTGGAAGAAATTATGTGGAGGCAGAAGGCGAAGAGGGTATACAAATACTCGAGGTCGGTCTAAGACCTGGCGAGAAAATGTTCGAAGAGTTATTAATCTCTGATTCTCAAACTAAAACTAATAATCAAAAGATTTTTAAAGCAAACGAATCTTTTATAAAATCAGATGAATTAAATCCAATTATTAAAAATATGCAAGAGTGTATTAAAAATTATAATAATGCTGGTATTTTGAAAATACTAACAGAAAATGTTGAAGGATTTAAAAGATGAAAAAATATAAAACTTTACTATTAATAATATTTATTCTGTTACCACACTCCATGGTACTTTCTCAAAACCTGGAAAAATTAGTTCTTGAACCAGGATTTAAAATTTCTATATTTGCTGAAGATCTCAGCTCTCCTCGTCAAATGGTAGAGGGGCAAAATGGAACTATTTTTATTGGAGAGAGATCAGGGCAGATTGTTGCTTTGACTGATTCAGATAAAAATGGTGAGTCAGATTCTAAGAGAGTCATTGCTAAAAATTTGGAATATTCGACTGGTATAAGCATCTTTGATGGTGATCTATATTTTTCAGAAGTTAGCAAAATTTGGAAAATTGAGAATATTGAAAATTGGCTTAAGAAGAATACTACTAATGCAGACCTCCCTCAAAAAATTCTTGTTACTGATCAATTGCCTAGTGACTCTTGGCACGGTTGGAAGTGGTTGAAACATGATCAGAAAGGGCGCTTGTATTTTAATATTGGTGCTCCGTGCAATATTTGCTTATCTGAAAATCCTCAATATGCTTCTATTTTAAGAATAAATCAAAGCAAATTAGAGCATGTTGCAAGAGGAGTAAGAAATAGTGTTGGGTTTGATTTCCATCCTGTAACAAAAAAACTTTTTTTTACAGATAATGGAAGAGATTGGCTTGGTGATGATTCACCTTCATGTGAGCTAAATAGATTGGATGTTAATGGCCAATTTTTTGGCTATCCTTATAAGCATGCATCTAATGTTCAAGATCCAGAATTTGGTGATCTGAATTCAGGTTTTGATTTTATTGATCCAATTTTAGAATTAGGTGCGCATGTTGCACCAACAGGAGTCGCATTTTACGATGGTTCAATGTTCCCACCTAAAATGCAAAATAATTTATTTATTGCATTGCATGGGTCTTGGAATAGATCTAGCAAGGTTGGGTATAAATTACTTAGAGTTGAATTCGATAATAGTGGTAATGTTGTCGAGGTTGTTGACTTTATTTCAGGCTGGTTACAAGATCAAAAAGTATTAGGCAGACCCTCTGCCCCTTTAATACTAAGTGATGGCAGCATGCTTTTGTCAGATGATCAGGCTAATGTAATTTATCGCATTACATACTCGTCATAAATGCTGCAATTAGATTCTTTTATAGAGATAGCTAAATCAGCTGCATTGCTTGCTGGTGAATATATTAAAGATCAACAAAATAAAGATTTAGAAATTCTTTTAAATGAAGGTAGGGATATCAAATTACAAATAGATGTTGATGCAGAAAAGATCATCAAAGATCGTCTTATTGCTGAAAGCTCATTCCCAATATTAGCCGAAGAATCTGGTACGAGTAATGAGCTTAATGATTTTTACTGGGTAGTTGACCCTCTTGATGGAACTTCAAATTTTTTAAGAAATATTCCAATTTCTTGTGTTTCTATTGCATTAATGAAAGATATAGATCCGATTTTAGGTGTAATTTTTGATTTCAATAATGATAATTTATATTTTGCCCATCATGAGTCAAAGGCTTATATGAATGATTCCGAGCTTTCAGTCTCTTCAATTACACTAAAGAGTGATGCCACTTTGGTGACTGGTATACCAGCAAAAAAAAATTATTCAGATGAGGAATTTAAAAATATGATTTCTGATTTCCAGAGTTGGAAAAAAATTAGAATGATTGGATCAGCTGCAATGGCTTCAGTGTATGTTGCTTCTGGAAGAGCAGACGCGTATTCAGAAAATGGAATTTTTCTTTGGGACATAGCTGCGGGTGCTGCGATCGTAAAGGCCGCTGGTGGTAAAGTTATTTTGCAGAATCTTACTTCTGACTATAGAGTTGATGCGACATTTACTAACAAAAATTTTTAAATAATAGTATTAATTATGAAAGGGATAGTTTGGTTTAGATCTGATCTTAGAATTGATGATAATCCTGCACTGAATGCTGCATTAAACAATTGCGATGAAGTCTTAGCTATCTATATTTTTTCTCAATCACAGTGGGAAATTCATAATGAATCGAATATTAAGCAGGAGTTCTTATTTAACAATTTAACTGAATTGAAGGGATCACTTGAAAACTTAAACATTCCGTTAATAGCAATCAATACTGATTCATATAAAACTTTATCTCAAGATTTATCTTCATATGCAGTTGAGCAGAAAATAGAGCACGTTTTTTGCAATAATGAATTCGGATTTAATGAGGCAGTTAGAGATCAAAACTCAAAAGAGCTCTTGAAGATAAATAATATTCAGTTTTCATCATTCAATGATCAGGTCATTTATGATCCAGGCTTTCTCAAGACAGTACAAGGTAAGCCTTTCTCAGTTTTTACTCCCTTCAAAAGAAGATGGGTTGAAAACTTTGACATGAATTTTTTGGAATTAGAGTCGCTATCCAAAAAGTCAAAAAACAATTCTACAATTCAATCTGATTTATCTGCTTTAAAATTTGTTAAAACACACTCAGTAAACATTGATCTTTGGCCTGCTGGAGAAAGGGCTGCCCAAGAAAATCTTAAAAATTTTCTTCAATCAAAAGCTCAGTTTTACAGCGAATCAAGAAATTCTCCAATCTTAGATGGAACAAGCAGAATTTCACCATACCTAGCCCTTGGTATCCTTTCTCCTAAAAGATGTATCTTGGAAGGCCTAAAACTCAATAATTTTGAGTTTACATCAGGCAATAAAGGAATATGTAAGTGGATTGATGAAATTGTATGGCGTGAGTTTTATAGAAATATCATGCATTCTTTTGAAAAGGTAAGTAAGAATCAACCTTTTCAAGACTATACAAACTCTATTCAGTGGCGATTTTCTAGCGAGGAGCTTGAAGCATTTCATACTGGCAAAACAGGATTTCCTATTGTCGATGCAGGGATCAGACAAATGCTTTCTGAGGGTTGGATGCACAATCGATTAAGAATGGTTGTTGCAATGTTTTTTACAAAGAATATGCTCCATGACTGGAGACTTGGAGAAAAGTTTTTTATGCAACACCTAATCGATGGAGATTTCTCCTCAAATAATGGGGGCTGGCAGTGGAGTTCCTCAACTGGAACAGATTCTGCACCTTACTTTAGGATTTTCAATCCTATTACTCAGTCCCAAAATTTTGACCCGAACGGAGAATTTATCAAAAAATTTATTCCTGAGCTCAAAGATGTTCCTCTTGCGCAAATTCATCAACCAAAAGACGATCTTTTTTCATCTGCTGATTATCCAGCGCCTATACTTGATTTAAAAGAATCTCGTCTTAGAGCCATTCAAGCATTCAAAGATGCTCGAGAGGTAAGCGGTATATAAATTCTAGAGATAGATAATCAATGCTGGCGATTATTAAAAAACATCCGTTATAATTAAACTCAATTTTTTAGTGAGGAATAAGTATGTCTGATCATCTTAAATTTTATATAAATGGAGAATGGGTTGATCCATTGGGCTCAGAAACTATAGAAGTTATTAATCCATCTGATGAATCTATTATTGGTTCTATATCAGCTGGAACCAAGGAAGATATAGATCTAGCTGTTGCATCAGCAAAAAAGGCTTTCAAAACTTTTGGTTTTTCTTCTAAAGAAGAGAGAATTCTATTGCTCGAAAATATTATTTCTGAATATGAAAAACGCTCAGAGGACTTAGCAAAAACAATTTCAGAAGAAATGGGCGCCCCATTATGGTTATCTAATGTCGCTCAAGTAACATCGGGTTTTTCTCATTTCAAAGATACTTTAGAAGTATTAAAAACTTTTGAATTTGAGGGCACTGAAAATAATTACTTAATTAGGAAAGAGCCTATAGGTGTAATTGGAATGATTACCCCATGGAACTGGCCAATGAATCAAATGTGTACAAAGGTTGCATCTGCAATTGCATCTGGATGCACTATGGTATTAAAACCGAGTGAAATAACACCATTTTGCGGAATTATATTTGCTGAAATATTAGATGCTGCAAAAGTTCCAGCTGGAGTTTTCAATCTTGTAAATGGCATGGGTCCCATAGTAGGTGCTGCTCTCTCTGAGCATCAAGATATAGATATGATGCACTTCACAGGCTCAACAAGAGCTGGAGTTGCTGTAGCTATTGCTTCCGCTCCGACTGTTAAGAGAGTTGCTCAAGAGCTTGGTGGTAAATCAGCTAATATTATTTTGGATGATGCTGATATTAAAAAAGCTGCCAGCGCAGGGGCAAATCATTGCTTTATGAATACTGGTCAGTCATGTAATGCGCCAACAAGAATGTTGGTTTCTGCTAAAAATTACGAAGAAGCAATAGAGGCTGCTGCTGAAGTTGCAAATTCAACAATCGTTGGCGCCCCTGAAGATGAGGGAGTTAAAATAGGACCAATTTCTAACAAAGTGCAGTATGAAAAAGTACAAAGATTGATACAGATAGGTATTGATGAGGGAGCAAGACTTGTAGCTGGAGGATTGGGAAGGCCTGATGGATTGTCAAAGGGATATTTTGTAAAACCTACAGTTTTTGCTGATGTAACCAATGATATGACTATTGCAAGAGAAGAAATATTTGGCCCTGTGTTGAGTATATTAAAATATGAATCTGAGGATGAGGCCCTAGAGATTGCCAATGATACTGAATATGGCTTAGCCGGTTATGTTCAATCTGGAGATGAAGATCATGCAAAGCAGGTCGCTAGAAGAATCAGAGCTGGTCAAATTAGTATCAATGGAGGCACAAGAGGTCCAGCAGCTCCTTTTGGGGGATTCAAGACTTCCGGTAATGGAAGAGAGCATGGCATGTCTGGTTTGATCGAATGCTTAGAGACTAAGGCTATTATTGGTAATTAGTTAATCTAATAGATCAGGCTCTTGCTTTGTGATCATATCTAGCAGGGGCTGAAAACTTGCCCAAGCAGCTAAATCATTAGCTATAAATTCTCTTGTTTTGATTGCAGTTTCATGGGGTATTTTGGTAGTTTCCCCTGCAGCATCAGCCATCAGTTGAGAGTGACAACATCTTTCCATTGAAAAGTAATACCAAAGTGCAATATCAATAGATGGGCCTGTAGTCAATATACCGTGATTTTGCAAAAAAAGAACTGTCTTATCACCAAGAGCATTTGCAATTCTGTCACCTTCCTCTGTCTCTTCCACAACTCCAGAAAAATGATTATGTATTGCTTGTCTTTCATAAAAAGCACATGAGTCTTGAGAAATAGGATCGAGTAATTTGCCAAAAGTAGAAAAAGTTCTTCCATAAAGTGAATGTGAATGGGCTGCAGCATTTACATCTGGTCTGGCTTTATGCAGTCTTGAATGTATTGCGAATGCGGCAACATTCACTGGCCGTTCTCCTTGCACAACTTCACCATCATGATTAACAAGGAGCAAGTCAGACACTTTGATTTGACTGAAGTGAACGCCCAATGGATTTACCCAAAAATGATCACTAAACTCAGGATCTCTCAGTGTAATATGCCCAGCGACTCCCTCATCGAAGCCAAAATGAGAAAATAATCTAAATCCAGCAGTTAGCCTTTGTAATTGATCTCTTCTTGTTTCTTCAATTGTTTTGCATTCCACCATTTCAATGCCCTTAGGCTTATTTGGTAGCTTGCCTTTATTAATATCGATGCTAATTGGTACAACTTTTGCCATAATGAATCCCTTAAAGTGTAAAATAGTTTACCCAATTACGGAGCTAATATGAAATATAGAGTCGAAAAAGACACGATGGGAGAGGTAAATGTACCTCATGATGCGCTTTGGGGAGCTCAAACTCAACGAGCTCTAGAAAATTTTAATATTAGCGGTATTAAATTTGCTTTCCCTTTTGGAAGAAGTTTTATAGAGGCCTTAGGTATAATTAAGTTTGCCGCAGCATCATCTAATCAAAAACTAAAGTTGCTTGACTCACGAAAAGCGAAGGCAATTAAAATTGCATCAAAAGAAGTACTATCAGGAAATCACGATAGCCAATTTCCATTAGACGTTTTTCAAACCGGCTCTGGTACCAGCACCAATATGAATGCAAATGAGGTGATTGCAAATTTAGCTACAAAGAAAGCCCGTATTAAAATTAATGCAAATGATCATGTAAATATGAGTCAAAGTAGCAATGACGTTATTCCAACAGCAATTTGTATTTCTGCTTTATTAGATACCCAAAGACTTTTACTGCCATCTTTAGAAGGCCTTATTAAAGTTATTGATAAGAAAGCATCGTCGCTGAAGGGTCAAGTAAAAACTGGAAGAACTCACTTAATGGATGCAATGCCAATAGATTTTTCACAAGAATTATCAGGATGGAGTGCTCAATTAAAGGCTGTTGAGAAGTCCATTATTTCAGCTTCAAAAGAAATGGCTTATTTACCTCAAGGAGGAACAGCTATTGGAACAGGAGTTAATGCTCACAAGGATTTTGGAAAACTATTTGCTGCTGAAGTTTCAAAATTAACAAAACTCAACGTTAAAACATCAACAAATTACTTCAAATCTTTAAGTGCTCAAGATTCAGCTGCTCAATTATCATCTAGCGTAAAAAACCTTAGTTTGGTGTTAACCAAAATATCAAATGATTTGCGATGGATGAATAGCGGCCCGCTTACTGGTCTAGGAGAAATCGAACTCGAGGCCTTGCAACCAGGAAGCAGTATTATGCCTGGTAAAGTTAATCCGGTGATACCAGAGGCAGTAGCAATGGCTTGTGCTGATGTAATTGGAAACGATTTAACAGTATCTATAGCAAGTCAGTCAGGAAATTTTCAATTAAATGTAATGCTTCCAGTTATTGCCTACAACTTACTTAAAAGTATCAGTCTCATGTCTAATTCAATGCCTCTTTTAGCAAACAAAGCAATCAAAACTTTTAAAGTTAATAAAAAGAATATTGCAGAGTCACTCGGTATGAATCCAATCTTAGTAACAGCACTTAATAGAGAAATTGGCTACGAGAAGGCTGCGCATATAGCTAAAAAAGCCTACAAAGACAAAAGATCAATCATTGATGTTGCTCATGAAGAGACTGGATTATCTGTTGTTAAGCTAAAAGCATTATTAGATCCTGCCAAACTAACAAAGGGAGGAGTATGAGCACCCTTTTAGAAAAAAAATGTACCGCATGTGAATTGGGAGCACCATTGGTTCTAGAAAAAGATCAGCCTGAGCTTCTCAAAGACTTAGAGGGTTGGCTGGTAGACAAATCAAATATTTCAAAATTAGTGAAAATATATAACTTTAGTGGTTATTTACAAACTCTCAATTTTGTAAATTTAATTGCAGATTTAGCTGAATCTGAGGATCATCATCCAAAAGTTACTTTTGAGTGGGGCACAGTATGTTTAGAGTGGTGGTCACATAAAATAGAGGGTCTACATATGAATGATTTTATTTGTGCCGCTAAATCAGATGAAATTTATACTAGTTTGAAGTAAAGCCAGCCTTTGATTGAATATCTAAACTTTTCAATATGTTTTTTTTTAGAAAAATTAAGCTCTTAGCTTTTTTATTGATTTCAATATGTGCTTCATCAGAATCCATGATGGAGCATTCAATAGATCACGAATCAATTAATAGAACTTATTTAAAATATATTCCAACAGATATTAATCCTAAAAATCAAGTTGATTTGTTTATTGGGCTTCATGGCTATACAGGGACAGCTTCTGGTTTTGAAAAACAAACCACTGGAGGATTTAATTATGCTGCTGATAAGTATCAATTTATAGCGATCTATCCCCAAGGAGTATTCTTTAATAGCATTAAGAATGATGCAAGTTCATTTATCTCGTCTTGGAATGATTTGGTGGGCTCTAAAACAAAAACACCTAATGGAGAGATATGCTCGATTGATGCAGATATCTATCCACAGTATCCTAATTGCAATGCGGGAGGACGCTGTTCGTGGACAAGTTGCAATGATGATCTTGGCTTTATAAAAAAAATAATTGATCGCGCAAAAGAAGAACACAAAATTAGAGATATATATTTGTTAGGTATGAGCAATGGCGGTATGATGGCTCAAGCCTTGGCCTGCAAATATCCAACTATTTTTAAAGGTGTTATAAATATTGGAGGCATGCAGCACAAAGGCCTTAGTTGTATCCCTGAAAAGCCTGTAAATTTTATTATTTATGGTGGTGCCATGGATACAACTGTCCCTCCAATAAATATTAAAGCTTCAGATGGGTATTTTTATGAGCCAATTAGCGATACCTTTCAAGCTTGGTCAGAAAAATTTAAATGCAAATTAAATAGCAAATCAAATTTTAGTTTTTATGATAATTTTGAAAAAAATATAGCCTCTGACTGTATGAATAAGGTGCAAATAATAAGCCTACTAAATAAAGATAAAGGACATTTTTGGCCTGGCATAGATCGAAGCGTGGGATATTGCTACTCTCAACCACAATCAAATCTTGATTATTCAAAGTGTAATTTTTCAATTTCCAATGAATGGGGAAACGATTTTTTGATCAAGTTGTTATTTGACTTAAAAAATTAAGCAACCTCATCTAGCATATTTAGCAAAAACTTGTTTTTGAAGGCCAATTACATTATAAAATAAGTACACTTATCTAATCTAATAGGGGAAGTTAGATGTCATCTATTTATTTAAAACCACTTTTTGAGAAAAAAGCAGATCCATTAACTCTTATCTTAAGGGATATTTTTAAAGATAATAATTATGCCTTGCCCTACTTAGGAGCTTTAACCCTCGGATTGGGTGTAGCCCAATCTCCAAATTTGCATGCTGATGAAACTCTCGAAGAGGTTGTGGTAACAGCAAGCAAAAGATCAGAGAACCTTCAAAATGTTGCAATGAGCGTTCAAGCTATAGGCGCTGCTGAACTAGATTTAAAGAATGTAAAAGGTCTTGACGATATTGCTAATTTATCACCAGCAGTAACACTTGATGCTGGCGGCCCTGGCAACTCTACTTTTTATATCAGAGGTGTGTCAGATGGCGGATTTGGAAATCCCTCAGGAGCAGCCTCAACTACAGCGCTTTACTTAGATGAACAGCCCTTAACTACCATTGGTCAAACCCCTGATTTACACGTATTTGATGTTGAGCGAGTTGAGATATTAAGCGGACCACAAGGGACCCTGTATGGTTCAAGCTCTACATCTGGAAATATAAAAATTATTACTAAAAAACCTGATGTAAGCTCGGTAGATTATGGTTTTGATCTTGAATATGGCTCTATTACAGATGGATCTAATGATGAATCATTAGAAGCATTCATAAACATGCCACTCGGAGCCAATACTGCCGTAAGAGTTAGTGCATATGATCTTCAAGATGGAGGCTGGATTGATAATGAATTTACCTCAAAAACTTTTACAAATAGTGGTTATACAATTGATAACAGCACACATGCAAAAGATGATTATAACGAATTAAATAAAAGTGGATACCGAGTAAGGCTAGCATCAGAAATAATGGGTCAAAATCTTGACCTATCAATACTTGATCAAACATCTGAATTTGGCGGATCTTGGGAGACTGATGAAGCTGTAGGACCAAGATCAAACTCTCGATTTAATGAAGAGTATTTTGATGATGACTTTAGTCAAATTTCATTATCACTAAGCGGAGATTTAAGTGATGCTATTGAATATATTTTTACCGCTTCGTCTTTTGATAGGGACGTAGAATACACTTACGACTATTCCGAATATGTTGAATATTACAACTACGATGGTCCAACATATACATGTGATTATTATGATTATTATTATTATTACAATATTTCAGGTTGCCAAGATCCAAGAATGTCATATACACAAATTGATGAGCATGAAAGAGAGTCATATGAGGTAAGAATTCAATCAAAGGGTGATTCAGGCTTTCAATGGATTCTAGGCGCATTTAGTGAAACCTCTAAAAGAGATTATGAAATTGCATACCTATGGCCTGGAGCAAATCCAGGCAATCTGTCATTTGGTGTTCCAAATGGCCAGTGGTGGAATCTTGATAATACAAGAGAGGAAGATGTAGAAGCTATTTTTGGAGAGGGACGTTTAAATATTAATGATAAAACTAAATTAACTGTAGGTTTTAGGTCATACGATCAAGACACCATGGTTGACGCAAAAGATGGTTATTTTGGTGTATTTGATGGAGTGGAAAAGGTATTCAATTCTAATGATTCAGGAGTCGTTCCAAAAGTTAACATTGCACACAATATAAATGATGATGTGATGGTATATGGAACATATTCAGAGGGCTTTAGAGCTAGTGGAATTAATAGAGTGCGACCTGCTCAAACTGCATTTATTCCTGAAACATATGACTCTGACTATTTAGAAAGTCTTGAGTTTGGATTTAAATCAACTTTAGCTGATGGGAAGCTAATTCTAAATGGAGCATATTTTATGATGGATTGGAGTGATTTCCAGTCTACTACGTATAATTTAGATTTTTCCACAGTAGCTTTTGTTGACAACGTAGGTAATGCAGAAATCAATGGTCTTGAGTTAGATGCAACTTATAAACCAAATGATACATTAACATTATCAGGTTATATGGTTTCTAATGATCCATCTTTATCAGAGGATTATTATGATGTATCTGGAGTACTCCAGGCTAATTCAGGCAATAGACTCGCCTATGTTCCTGAGTTATCTTATGTACTTGGACTTGATAAAGTTTTAAGTATCTTTGGAATGCCAGGCTATGTTTCAGTTGATTATTCATATACTGGCGATAGATATACTAGTCAGGCTAATGATCTTAAGCTTCCCTCATATGCTATTTCGAATATGAGAGTAGGGGTCGAATCAGGCAATAGGTCCATGGAAGTTTTTATTAGCAATTTAACTGACGAAAATGGCTATCAGTCTAGATATGACGACTTTGGCGATATAAGAAGGACTCAAAATAGGCCGAGAGTTATTGGCTTAAGATTCAAATATAGATATTAGAAATAATACCTTTCAAAGCCCCTTAAAGTTTTTAATATAAACTTTGCTCGTATTTTTTTATTTGTGAAATATTTTTTATTATAGAAATAACAAGTAATAGGTACACAAATAATAATGGAACAGAAAAAATTACCATTATCCATTTAAATGAATCAACTCCCCCTAAAAACATTAATAGAGTTGGCTGTATTATAAGCAATATAGCAAATATAAGCCTTAACTTTCCTGTGCTTTCAATATTTGAACTTTTCATAGATGCTGAAGCAAGAATGTATGAAGCTGAATCATATGTTGTGCATAAAAATATAATACATATGACACCAAAACCAATTAAAAGATAGTTGCTATAACTGAGCGATGATAGCGTTTTAATAACTATTTGTTCACGAGTTAGCAATCCTTCTTTTAGAAGAGAAGGAGAATTTAAAACCTCTGCTTCAAATAGATATATTGATAAATTGGACAATATTGACATGCTAATCATGCAACCAATACTTCCAATAAATATAACCCCCAAAATGACAGTCCTTAATGATTTCTGATTAGATATATTTACTATGAAAGCACCTACCATTGGTGCCAATGCCATCCACCAAGCCCAATAAAAAACTGTCCAATCTTTGCTAATGTCGGTGCCTGTTGTAAAACTCATTTCCGGATATTTTTTAAATAAGAAAATGTAGCTCTCTATAGATTTCGAAAAAATATATTGAGTTGGCCCTAAAATAAAGACTATTAACAAAAATAATAAAACTAAAATGATATTGAAATTACTTAGTCTCTTAATGCCTTTTTGAACTCCAAGAAAAGCGCTGGTTGCAAATATTGCTAGACAAACAGTTATTGTAAAGATGTCTAGATTAAATGTTCGCTCAACATTGAATATACTTGATAAGATCGAAGAAATTAATGGGAAAGACAAGCCTAAGCCTACACCAGCACCGCAGAGTATTGCCCCAATAAACAATGAATCAAATATGACCTCTAAGAACCTATTTTCTATGTTGAAAATTCCAGAGAATGTTAATTTAGATTTTTGATTTATTGTAATTGCTAAGCCAAATGCAACTGCAGGTAGACAATAAATAGCCCATGCTGTAAATGACCAATGAAAAATGGGATAAGCTCTTGAGTAAATTAAAGCAGTATCAAGATCCAAGTTATTTGTTTGCAATATATTAAAATAATCTATCCATTCAATAGTTGCCCAATACAAAAGAGCAGCACCAATGCCTGCTGCAAAAAGCATTGAACTCCATGAAAAAAATGAATAGGTCTCCCTGTTTTGTAAAGAAATTTTAATATCACCATATTTTGATAGAGAGATAAATATTAAAAAAATTAATACAGAAAAACTTCCATACATATACATAGGCTCAAAAAAAGCTGCTAAAAAGTCATAAGTTTTAAATAGGAATTTTGCACTTCCATCAGGATCCGATAATACATATATTGATAGGATTAAAGAGAGTACAATCGCAAGAGAGATAATAGTTTTATTCCATTCTGAACTTATTTTAAAAAACATATGTCAGAGAATACCAACCTTAAGCTTGCATTAGATAACGCCATTGATTTATTTAACAATAATAATTTAAATGAATGCATAGAACAACTTGAAGAAATACTAAACATCCATTCCACTAACCTAGAAGCGCTAGAGATGCTTTTAGATTTAAATATAAAAATAAATAAAGCTGAAGAAGCTTTAGAAATTATTAAAAAATTAATTCAACTTGATCCAAATAAAAAAGAACATCAAGAAAAATTAATAAAAGTTTATCAATTTCTTAATGATGAACAGGCATATCAATCTGCATTAATTGATTTGCATAAAAATTTCCCATCGATTGAAACTGCACGCCTCATTTCTAATATACACATTGAAAATGATAGAGAAGAAGAATCTGATCAAGTGATTCAAACTTTCTTCGAATCAGATAAAACATATGGCGATTTATATAAAGGCATTAGACATGCCAAAGCAGGAAGATTAAAGCTTGCTGAAGAGTCATATAAAAAGGTACTTAAAAAAGAGAAGAATAATATTGATGCCCTCAGGTTATTAGGATTGCTTGCATTTAAAACAAAAGATTATGAAATAGCCGAGAGGCTTTTTTTAAAAGTTCTTAAATTGAATCCTTCGTTTTCATTAGCTTGGGACAATCTAGCAAAACTGTATAGAATTCAAAACAAACTTTTAAAATCTATACCAGCTTTTGAGAATCTTCTTAAGTTAGATCCAAGTAACTTTGAAGCTTTGGTATCTTTGGGAACCATATATATAAAATTATCTAAGTATCATGAAGGTATTAAGTTATATGAAGAATCATTAAAAATTAAACCAGAGAATCCCAGAGTCTATCTAAGTCTTGGTCATGCTCTCAAGACAATTGGAGAGCGAAAAAAAAGCGAAGCAGCATATCAAAACACAATTAAATATTTTCCCTTATCTGGCGAAGCATATTGGAGCTTGGCTAATCTAAAAACTTACGAGTTTTCAGATAAAGAAATTGCAAATATGGAGCTATCTCTAAAAAGAAATATGCATCAGAATGAAATAATTCAGATGCACTTTGCTCTAGGAAAAGCATATGAATCAAATAGACAATTTGATAAATCATTTAAGCACTATAAGGATGGTAATTGGCAACAAAGAAAGCAGATTAGTTACAACGCGGAAGACTATAAAATCTCTATAGATGAGATAATTGATTTTTTTGAAAATAATAATAATATCTTTGATTTAAAGGCTGAAGCAGGCTCTGATGAACCAATTTTTATTTTAGGGTTACCTAGATCTGGCTCAACATTAATTGAGCAAATTCTAGCCTCTCATTCACTTATTGAAGGTACACAAGAGCTGCCAAATATTATGGCAATTTCTAGAGACATTAAGTTAATTGATCAAAAGAGTGGCTACCCAGATAATCTATTAAAGCTCAATCAATCCTCTTTTGATGAGTTAGGAAAAAAATATATTGATGAAACAAAATGGGCTCGATCTTCAAAACCATTTTTTATTGATAAGATGCCAAATAACTTTTTTCACATAGGCCTAATAAAATTGATCTTACCTAAGGCAAAAATTATAGATGCTAGAAGAAACCCAATGGATGCCTGCTTTAGTTGCTTTAAACAGTACTTTGCAAAGGGCCAGCATTTTACTTATGACCTTGATGATATCGCTAGATATTACAAGGACTACGTAAGGCTCATGGATTATTGGAATAAGTTATTTCCAGATGAAATTTTTACAATCCAATATGAGCAAATCATAGAAAATCCAAATGACAGAATTTCTGATCTCCTAGAATTTTGCAATGTTAAGTTTGAAGATAATTGTTTAAATTTTCATAAATCAAAGCGAGCAGTAAAAACGGCTAGCTCAGAACAGGTAAGACAGCCTATGTATAAGACTGGCATCAATTATTGGAGGAATTACATTAAGAATCTTGATGTTTTATTGGAACATTTTCCTAATTATAAAGAGTAAGTTTGATCATCCTTTATGGAACACAATTAAATTTATAGGCTAAAAATAAGCTGTCTTTTTTTTCATCAAGGCATACGCTATAATCCTTTATGGAAAAGATCAAACATAAAGCCTTAACCTTTGATGACGTACTGCTTTTGCCAAGATTTACGGATTTTCTTCCTGCCGAAGCTCAATTACAAACAAAGGTCTCAAGAAACATCTCATTAAAAATTCCTCTAGTATCTGCTGCAATGGATACAGTGACGGAAGCTGCCATGGCAATTGCGCTTGCTGAAAATGGTGGGATTGGAATTCTTCATAAAAATAACTCAATTGAAGAACAGGCCGCAGAAGTTAGAGTTGTAAAAAAATACGAAAGTGGTGTTGTCAGAGACCCTTCTACAATTCAATCACACAAAACAATAGATGAGCTTATGCAATTAACTAGCGAGCTCAGTATTTCTGGTATGCCAGTTGTTGATAATGGAAAATTAATGGGAATTGTTACTAGGAGAGACTTTAGATATGCCGATAACTTATCTGATCTAGTTTCTTCAATTATGACGCCATATGAAAAATTAATCACAGTAAAAGAAGGTTTTGATCAAGAAGAGGTCAAGAAATTAATGTACAACAATAGAATTGAAAAAATTCTAGTGACCGATGAAGACAACTCTTTAACTGGATTGGTCACCATGAAAGATATTGATAAATCTGCCGAACATCCTCTTGCAACTAAAGATTCTAGAGGTCAGTTGCAAGTTGGTGCTGCTCTTGGAACTGGAGAAGAAACCCTAGATAGGGCTAGGGCTTTATCTGAGGCAGGAGTTGATTTATTGGTCATAGATAGTGCTCATGGTCATTCTCAGAATGTAATTGATACTATCAAGCTCGTTAAAAAAGAGCTTCCAGATATAGATGTTATGGGTGGTAATGTTGCAACTCCCGAGGGAGCTCAAGCCTTGATAGATGCTGGTGCTGATTCAGTTAAAATTGGGATGGGTCCTGGGTCAATTTGCACAACTAGAATTATTGCAGGAATTGGAGTTCCCCAGATCACAGCTATCCTCTCAATTAAAGAAAAGCTTTCAACTAGTTCTGTTCCACTTATTGCTGATGGGGGCATCAGATTTTCAGGTGATGTTTCCAAAGCGCTTGCCGCTGGAGCAGATGCAGTGATGTTAGGTGGTATTTTTGCAGGCACAGAAGAGGCTCCCGGAGAGTTGGAACTTTATCAAGGAAGAAGCTTTAAAACCTATAGAGGAATGGGCTCTATCGGAGCAATGTCTGAGAGAAATGATACAAACAGATACTCTCAAGATGGCATAAGCAATGAGAAGTTGGTGCCTGAAGGGGTGGAAGGAAGAGTGCCTTTTAAAGGCTGGGTTGTGAATGTAATTGATCAACTAATTGGCGGAATTCGACAAAGTATGGGATATGTTGGATGTAAGACAATTGGGGAAATGCATAAAAACACTCAATTTGTCGAGATCACAAATGCTGGAATTACAGAGAGTCATGTCCATGATGTGATGATTACAAAGGAAGCTCCTAACTACCAACGAAGCTAGCTGAGCATATCAAAGGAATACAAATTTAGATAAAAATATAAAAGTTAGAAACCAAGCTCCTGCAGATATAAGATTTATCTTTCCCAATGCAATTTTTAGAACAACATATGAGATAAAACCCAGTGCAATTCCATTTGCTATAGAAAAAGTTAACGGAATCATAACAATGATAACTATTGCTGGAAGAAGTTCAGATGTATCTGACCAGTTCAACCTTTCCATTCCACCCAACATTAATATCGCTACATATATAAGCGCTCCGGAAGTAGCATGTGCAGGTATTATGCTTGCCAAAGGTGAAAAGAATATTGCAATCAAGAATAAAAAGCCCACGGTTACAGCTGTTAATCCTGTTCTACCACCAGCCTCAACACCAGCAGAACTTTCTACATAGCTAGTAACCGGCGCACATCCTAAAAA
Source organism: SAR86 cluster bacterium AG-313-D11 (assembly GCA_003284215.1). Taxonomy (GTDB): domain Bacteria; phylum Pseudomonadota; class Gammaproteobacteria; order Magnimaribacterales; family D2472; genus D2472. Next base: position 78,225 of record QBVW01000005.1, read on the forward strand.
AGCTCCAACTGCACTAGAGGAGCTATCAGCTTTGAGAGCCTTATCAAGATTATCCACATTTCCAGATTCATCAACTAACTTTGCTTGATTAGCTACCCCAAGAAGTGTCCCTGCGGTGTCAAATAAATTTACAAATAGAAACGACATAATCACACTGATCATTGCCAAATCAAGCGCTCCCAAAATGTCTAATTTCATAAATACAGGCATAAATGGAGGGGGGAGGGAAACCAGTCCTTTGAATTCAACTATACCAATTAAAATTGATGCAATTGTAATAAACATGACGCCAATAAGTATTGCACCAGAAACTTTTCTGACTGCTAAAATAGCAATTAACAGAAATCCAATTATTGAAAGCATAGTTTCAGTCTTGAGCAGATCTCCCATACTTAAGAGAGTTGCTTCATTCGGCACTATGATGCCACCATTCTTTAAGCCAATAAGTCCAATGAAGAGTCCCACACCAGAACCCATTGCAATCCTAAGATTCATAGGAATGCTTTCTAACATCCATTGCCTAATTGGGGTGATGCTCATTATCCAAAATAAAATACCAGCTATGAATACAGCTCCAAGGGCAATTTCCCATGAATAACCCATCTCTCCAACAACTGTATAAGTAAAAAATGCATTTAGTCCCATTCCAGGAGCCAATGCTACTGGCCAATTGGCGTAACATCCCATCACAATGCATGCTAAAGCTGCTGCTATGCAAGTGCCAACAAAACTTGCGCCAAGATCCATTCCAGTAGCTGACATCATTTGCGGATTGACAAAAATAATGTAAGCCATTGTTATAAAAGTAGTAAATCCCGCCATTATTTCGCTTTGAATGGTGGTGTTTGATTCTTTTAATTTAAATAATTTTTCAAGCATTAAATTCCATATTTCTATTTAAAAATTTAGTTTACAACCTATACTATTAGATTGTTATAAGTTCAAAAATAACTTAAGGCAAATATAGATTGATTTAATAATTCATAGCTACTATAGCTGAAAATTTAATTTAATTTATTTTCAATATCTTGGCATAGTTGTTGCATCTATCAAATACATATAAGTTTCTGAGAGGCTTATCAATAATACAAAAACACGGGATATTCATATGAACTACGCCACCTTTAATAATAAATTTTTATTTACTATTCCTTTATTATTGTTTGGAATTTCTTTGTCGGCTCAAGAAAATATAATTGAAGAAGTGTTTGTTACTGCAGAAAAACGTAGTGAAAGTCTTCAAGATATCTCTCAGGCAGTTACTGCTTTAAATGATCGAGATATAGAATCAAAAAATATAGAATCGATGGTTGATTTAAGTGCTATTGTTCCAGGAGTAACGGTTTCTAAGAATGAGGGTTATAAAACTGTTATTTCTATCCGAGGTATCGGCAATGAAACCAATCAGAATGCTATTGCAGCACCATCTGTAGCTTTTCATATGGATGGAATTTTTGTTGCTTCTCCCTTTGCTCTCCAGACTGATTTTATAGATGTAGATAGAATTGAGGTTATAAGAGGGCCACAAGGCACTTTATTTGGACAAAACTCAACTGGTGGAGCAATCAATGTTATCAGTAAAAAACCTTCAATGAATGAATCATTTGGTAAATCTGATATCACTTTTGGAAATTATGGTCTTTCCAAGTTTCGTTCCTCAAGCAATATCCCTCTTGGACAAAATATAGCAAGTAGAATTTCATTTGCTATTACTGAAAGAGATGGCTTCAGCGATAATATTGTTACTGGTCAAGATTTGGATGATGCCAGTAGCGTGAGTATTAGAGGAGACTTGCTTATTGATCTCAACGAAAATAATAGTCTAAGATTTTTTGGTCAGTTTTTTGATGTTGATCGTAATGGCTCAGCCATGAGAGGAATTGATGATCCTTCTCCTAACATAAGAGACTTATCTCAAGACACTATTTCAAAGCACAAGCTTTCATCATCTATTATTGCAGCAATTTATGAATCCGATTTAGGTTTTGCATCTTTCAAAGCTATGGCAAGCATCCAAGAAGACGATATCTTAGTAGTAAGGGACAATGATAGACATAATTTTGGTGATCTAGTCTTATCTATTCCGGGACTTGGATCAGATGCTGTTTATCAGCGAGCTGAATTTAATCCTGAAACATCTATTGTTGATACTACTACTTTTGAGATCAATCTAATATCCAATGAACCAATCTTAAATGGAAAACTTGATTGGACTATTGGTGCTTTTTATATGGAGCATGAAATCGAAAATACCATTAGGGGTTACAGAGATAATGATCTTTCTGGTCAATTGAGATATTTGTGCGGAGAATCATTTGCAAATCCTGCATATTGTTACATCCATGACTATGGTATACCAGGGAGGTTTGATGTTTTTGCTGCTGAATGGGATTTTGTTACTGATGCTCTCCCTACAAGAAAGTCATATTCAATTTACGGACAAGGAACATATAGTTTAAGTAATGATTTTCGTCTTGTTGCTGGCATGAGATATTCAGAGGATACATTTAAAACAAACGTTACAAACTTTTTCAATACAGAAACATTTGCAGAAAAAGGTACCTCTGATGAGACAACTGGAAAGATTACCGGCGAAATGGATATATCTAATTCAACTATGGCGTATCTGTCATTTGCAAGAGGATTTAAACCAGGCGGCAGTAATTTAACTTTTGGTTTTACTGAAGCAGAAGATGCTTCTGCTGGGCGACCTATTGCACCAGCTCTAGTATTCCCTACATTTGAAGCTGAAACTGTTGATTCAATTGAATTTGGTCTCAAAACAGATTTAATGGATGGAAGAGCGCGTGCTAATATCGCAGCTTTTTCTTATACATATGAGAATCTTCAATTTCAAGCAACTGACCCAGATCCATATAGAGGTGGAGTAGCAAATATTCCAGAATCAGAAATGTCTGGGTTTGAGGTTGAATTTAAAGGCTTTTTAACTGATGCTGTGGTTCTAGATATGAATCTTTCCCTTCTTGATTCAGAGGTCACTTCAGATTACATGGTTTTAGATAATGTCGATGCCTATCAATATTTCTTTGGCCAAGAAGATTTGCGCTATGGCTTAAGAGAAAATGTTAAGGGTAATGAATTAGCAAAAAGTCCAGAGTTTTCAGCTGATGTTAGCCTTACATATGAAACAGTACTTGCTTCTGGAATTCCTTTTACTGGAATAATTCAATATATTCGCAGAGGTGACTTTCAACAAAGAGTATCCAATAACTCTATTGTTGATGCAATTGATTCATATGACTTGCTAAATATAACAGCAAGTATTGATTTTGCAGATGAGAAGTGGGGATTAGATTTTAAGATTCTTAACGCAACAGATGAAGATGGAGTAAATTCCAGTATGACAGATGTTTTCGGGGTTGCTGCTACAGGGCTTGAGCTTATCCCGCCTCGTCAATTTATGGTGCGATTGAGAATGAGCTATTAGCCTGATAAATAACTGATGGATAAATTATTTATACAAGCTGACGAGTTATTAAGCGATTCTTTTAAACTCGCTTGGCAAGTATTTGAAAGCGGATACCGCCCCAACTATATCATTGGTGTATGGAGAGGCGGGGCACCCATTGGCATAGCTGTTCAGGAATTTTTAGATGTTCTTGACGTTCCCTCCGATCATATTGCAATTCGGACTTCTCATTATAAAGGAATGGGTGAGAGAGATAATAAGGTTCAAGTCTATGGTTTAAACTACATTATTAAGCAAGTCGAATCAGAAGATTCTCTTTTAATAGTTGATGATGTTCATGACACAGGTATATCGATTCAAAAAATAATTTTAGATCTGCAAACTGCTTGTAAAAAAAATACACCTGAAATTAAAGTTGCCACGCCATATTTCAAGCCAAAGAAAAATAGAACAGAAAGAAAGCCTGATTTTTATATTCACGAAACTGATAAATGGCTTGTGTTTCCTCACGAGCTTGAGGGTTTATCTATAAAAGAAATTATTGATTCCAAACCAGAGCTTGACGATTTAATTAATAAAATAAAACCTTACCTTTCAAGGTAAGTATCTAATATATTTAGGTCTATAATGATTTTTTATAATTTATTTTATTAATGCAAAGCGTCGCAACAATAGGTAATGCAACTTTAATTGCATATGATAATAATCTACCTATATTAAGTACAGATCCTTGGTTTGGCGATGAAGATGACGCATATTTTGGCAGTTGGACTTTGAGTCATGAAATTCCAAATAATTATAAAAAAGACATATTAAATTCAGAGTATATTTGGTTTTCTCACGGCCATCCTGATCATTTAAATCCTCATTCCATGAAAAGGCTTGAAGGAAAAAACCTTTTATTGCCTGATCATGTAGGTTCTAGAATCTATGATGATCTCTGCAAGAAAGATTTTAATATTAAGATTTTGCCAGATAGGAAATGGATTGATTTAAATAAAAATGTTCAAATTATGTGCATTACAACCATTTTACAAGACTCAATTTTATTGATGGGTATTGGTAATAAATTATTTATTAATCTGAATGATGCTGGGACAAGGGGTTGTACGAGATTTATCAGAAAGGAAGCAAGGAAATTTTTAGATGTGTATTTGTTAAGCCTTTCTGGATATGGCGATGCAGATATGATTAATTGTTATGACGAGAATGAAAATTTTATTATCCCACCTGCAAAAAATAATACACTGGTTGGCGAGCAACTAAGTCTTACAGCTAAATCTGTCAATGCTAATCATGTAATTCCATTCAGTTCTCATCATCAATATCAGAGATCTGATTCAATCTGGGCACAAGAATATGTCACTCCTATTCATGCATATAGTATTGGCCTGCATGAGGATATTAACTTCATACCACCATTTGTAGAAATTGATTGTAGATCTGGTTGTTTCAAAGAAATTCAACCTAACAAAATTAATCCTTATATTTTTCAACCTGAACAATTTGAGGACAATTGGTCAGATGAATTAACAGTTGAAGATTTACAAGTAGTTAAAAGGTACTTTATTGAAAAAGAAGTTATTTTCAAAAGATTTGGCTTTGTTAATTTTATAGTTGGTAAAAAACATCATTCTATTTCTTTGAATAAATCGTTATCAAAAAGAGGCATTCAGTTTGAAGTTCCTAGATCTAGCTTAATGAAAGCCGTAAATTATGAGATTTTCGATGATTTGTTAGTAGGTAATTTTATGCGTACAACTTTTTTTGGCTTAAATTCTCTGTATGATCATGATTTTGCTCCTTTGCTTACCAAGTATGCTGATAATGGGAAGGCAAAAACAGAAGAGGAAGTAAGCAGATATATCAATGAATATAAAAAAAGAGTAGGTCGACAATTTATATTCGAAACATTCATGGATAAATCAGCAAATATACTTAATAGATTTTTAACTAATAGAGAATCTAGGGCTAGAAGGCTGATAAAGTTAATTTATTACAAAATTAAATAGTTTTATTGAGAAAAGATATGAAATTAGATTTGGCTGAGAAAAAAGTAGATACTATTTTGGTTTTAGATTTTGGCTCTCAATATACGCAACTCATTGCTAGAAGAATTAGGGAGTTAAATGTATTTTCTTTAATACTTCCCTGGGATATCAAAAGTGAAAAAATTAAATCTTTGAACCCTAAAGGAGTCATTCTATCTGGAGGCCCTGAGTCAGTTACCGAGTTAAATACTCCCAGAATCCCTGAAATAATCTTTGAATTAGATATACCAGTACTAGGGATTTGCTATGGGATGCAAACTTTGGCAGAACAGTTTGGTGGACAAGTCTCTTCTTCAAAGAAGAAAGAATTTGGGCATGCTCAAATTCAAGTAGCGCAACCATCATTACTTTTTGATGGTTTTGCCTTAGGAACTTTTATTGATGTTTGGATGAGCCATGGTGATCATGTTTCAACGCTCCCAGATAAATTCAATTTGATAGCCTCAACTTCTTCAGCGCCAATTGCTGCCATGGAGCATATATCTAAACCTATATATGCTTTGCAATTTCATCCTGAGGTAACTCAGACAAAGCAAGGCAATATTGTCTTAGAAAATTTTATATTTAAAATATGTCAATGCATCGCACAATGGAAAATGGACGATTTAATTGAGCAAAGAATTGAAGGAATAAAAGAAAAAGTAGGTGATCAAAAAGTATTACTAGGTTTATCTGGCGGAGTTGATTCATCTGTTACAGCAATGCTTTTAGATAAAGCTATTGGAAAAAATTTAATTTGTGTTTTTGTTGATAATGGATTGCTTAGAAAAAATGAGGCTGAAGAGGTAGAAAATTTATTTAAAGATAAGATGGATTTAAACTTATTGGTAGTAGATGCAAAGAAAGCTTTTTATAGACATCTTCAAGGCATCTCAGACCCTGAGCAAAAAAGAAAAGTTATTGGCAGAACATTTATTGATATTTTTGATAATGAGGCTGCTAAATTCAAAGATGAAATTAATTTTTTAGCTCAAGGCACTATTTACCCTGATGTTATTGAATCATCTGAATCAGAGTCAAAAGAAGCTCGAGTTATCAAATCTCATCATAATGTTGGCGGCCTTCCTGATGACATGAACATGAAATTAGTAGAACCTCTACGTGATTTATTTAAGGATGAAGTCAGGAAGATGGGTTCCATGCTTGGCCTTCCATCAGAAATGCTAAATCGGCATCCCTTCCCAGGGCCTGGCTTAGGAGTAAGAATCCTAGGCGAGATAACTCAAGAAAAAGTTACTACTTTGCAAAATGCAGATGCAATCTTCATAGAAGAATTAATCAACGCTAACCTTTATGACCAGGTAAGCCAAGCATTCTGTGCATACCTTCCAGTGAAGTCTGTTGGAGTAGTTGGAGATGAAAGAAGGTATGCTGATGTAATTGCTATAAGAGCCGTAGAAACTGTTGATTTTATGACAGCCACCTGGGCAAAACTCCCATATGATTTTTTAGCACATGTCTCCAATAGAATAGTCAATGAGTCAGAGGAGGTGAGCAGGGTAGTCTATGATATTTCTAGTAAACCACCTGCCACTATTGAGTGGGAATAGTCTGTAGCCCTACAACCCCCATTCCTGCGTTATTTAGTAGTTACACGTTAGTTACACACCCTTTGTAACTAAAGCATTCCTTCGTCCGAGTTACACGAAAAGTTACACGAAATATCTTCTATTGCCGCTCAATAGTTGCTGGCAATAAAATTTAAACGAGTTCTAAAGACTCTGGTTTACGTAGAAAAAACATAGCCAAAATAATCATAGTTATCGGGAAGATAAAGATTAACGTTACTGATAAAAATACCGTCATACCTATTACGCCCTGTATCACTGACATAATGGCAAAAATCTTTAATAAGGTAGGAAGTTCAGTTGATTTCGCTAAAAGTAAAATACCTATTAACAAATCTATAATACCTAATATAACAATTGCACCGATGCCAACTGATAGATTAATCTTTAAAAAGGCGTCTTTGTTTTGCGTTACGATATTTTCCGGTAGTACAACGCTGGCTATATCAAGGAACAGGGTGCCCAACCAAAGGGTATTGATTGCAACCATAATCAATACTAACAAATCAATATGATTAAAGTTCAACTGTTCGTTGAGAATATTTTTTAGATTGAGATAAATATAGATGGTTAATAAAAGAATAGAAGCAAACAGAATGTCGGAAAATCCTAGAGACATCATGTCCTGCCATAATATATCGTAATCTCCAACCGATGGACTCATTCCAAGCCAGTAGATAGGGTGAGCTACCGCTACTAATATTGCTGCAACACCGGGTAACAAATAATCTTTATTCTGCATAATTAAACCTCTAAATATAATTTTCTTAGTCACACTTCATCATGAAATGCCATCAATTTTGTTTGCGTTATCACTTACATACACGAGAATATCGCCAGGCTGACAATCCAGTTCACGGCATATAGCCATCAGAGTGCTAAAGCGAATAGCCTTAACCTTACCTGTCTTTAGTAGCGACAAATTGGTTATAGAAATTCCAATTTTTTGAGATAGCTCTTTCAGAGACATCTTCTTTTTCGCCATTTCTACATCTAAAGTGATACAAATTTCCATGAGCATATCCTAACCTAGGTATTTATGTTTTACAACTAATTATTATTGTTTAACATAAATTAATTGTTATTAAGCATTTAATTAGTTCTTTAAGAAATGTTACAATGTTTGTAACTTATAATGTATTAAGCTGCTAATAACACTGAGGAATTGTTTTAATGGGCAGAACAAAAATAGAAAGTAAGAGTTACACGAAAGTTACACGCTTTTATTTTCGTGCTTGTAGCCCATTATCTATAAGGGTTTGTAAATCAGCGACTATTGAGTGGGAGTAATTAATAACCTTATAAGTTATTGATTTTATTTAATATTTTAATAAAAAGTTACAACAAACTAACAACAAGCTAAATTTAGCGTCCCTCAAACCCATACGCTATAAGAGTTTCTTTAAGGGTTAGTTAGGAGTGGGAGTAGTTTAAGTCTCTTAAATTCTTGCTAAATAAAGCTTTGTAATGCTTAGACTATTTTGTGTCTGGTAAGAATTTAATTAGATTCTTTATTATTTTGAATTCTTGCAGCTTTTATAAATGGCGCAAAAATAGTTCCTAGAATATACCCTGGGGCTTTTACTAAGTCTAAAAGAAATCCAATAATCCCACAACAAACCCAATTAACTGGAAAGAGGAATTGAATTGAAATATTATTTTTTAAAGGGAAAAAGATGCCTCTATATAGAAAAGAAGCTAAGCAGATTATTGAAACATATATTTTAGTTATATGAGGTATGTACCACACTGACTCCTCTACCCATGAGGCAAAATATCCATTCCAGTTGTAGATTACAAAAGAAATTATTACAAAAAAAGTAATTTTATGAACATTTCTAAATATCGAGCTTTGTGATTTAGGAAGGGCGATGCGATTGTAAATCACTGATACAAGAAGTATGAGAGCAATTGATATTAACCAAATTTTTGTTATGTGGGGGATATAATAAGCACTAGTTTCCCATCCAACAATTGCGTTCCATTTTGGAATCAGGACTAATGTAAAGAGCAATATAACTATTAGGTACAAATCCTTAATTTTGTGAGAAATATCTTGGACCGCAGTATAAATTGAATAAATAAAAAATTTTTTTGCACATTGAAAAAAATTTCTTGGAAGATTTGGGTAAACTAAATATGAATTTTCAGGCGTTACAGATTCATATTGTTCATTTACTCTATTTTTCCAATCTACATCTCCGCCCGATCTTACCCCTTCAGTTATTTTGAAACCATTAAGATAATCCTTTTTTTTCATTAATGACCCAGGAGATGTCTGAATACCTTTTGCCCCAAATGAACATGCTCTTAAAAGTTTTTGAAAGTATGTATCTGCTAAATATTTGGTATTACCAAGAACAACCTCTGCATCTGTATTTTTGATGATATTACAGTAATCATTAATCCAGTTCTCATTCGGTATAGTGGTCGCATCTAATAGAGCTATCCACTCATGCTTAGCCACCTCTACTCCATAATTTGTTGCTTCATATGGGAAGGCTCTTCCCTTAGGAGTATCTAAAAGAAGATTTTTAATAAGGGGCACTCTTTTTAAAATTAATAATAATCTATCAAATCGATACGCCCTTCCAATCCTTTTATAGGTAATAGTAAAGTTAGATTTTATAGATTCAGTTAACTTATTAATTTCATCATTTGAACTTGAATCGACTATTACAACTTCTGAGGGTAAGTTTAATTGAAGATTGAGCGCTTTGACTGCATCACGTAAATCATTAGGGTTATCTAAGGTAGGAATAATTACACTTATATGCATTTTAAAATTAGAGCAGATCTGATATTTAATTCAATTTATTTTACTATGATAATTTCGTTATGGTTAAAATTAGACAAACAATAGATACACCTTAAGATGTATGAATATGAAAAATAGAATTAGTATTAAAAGAAGAGCTAGGTTGTTTTTAGCGTTTTTTTTGCCAAGTAAAGCTATGAAGTATTTAGGATTTATTTACGGAGCTTTGCTGCCATCAAAGAAATCCTATTCATCCATGGGAGAAGATTTAATCATTGAGCAGTATTTTAAAGAAAAAAATATTTTACAAGGTGTATACATAGATATTGGATGTTTTCATCCCATATGGGCTTCAAATACTCATAAACTTCATAAAGAGGGGTGGACAGGTTTTTGTTTTGACATAGATCAAAGTAAATTGAATGTGATGAGATTCTTTAGAAGAAAGAATGTTCAAACCTTTTTCCAGGCTGTCACAGCAAAGCCTAGCAAAGAACCATTTACTCATGTTTACAAATTCTTAACACCTTGGTCAGACATTGATACTTGTGACTTAGATGTGGCGAATGATTATGCTAAAAAATTTGATTTAGATTATGAGATTAGCAGGGTTCCTTCTGCTGATATAAATACAATCTTGAGTAAACTTCCAAAGTTCAATTTTTTGAATATTGATGTTGAGGGGTTAGATGAGGATATTTTAATGTCTATGGATCTTAATAAATATTCGCCGGACGTAATATTATTTGAAAATGTAGATGTATGGGGCGGAACTGAACAAATTAGGAACAAACTGGAGTTATTTTGTTATGAGAGATTATTTATTTCTTCTTTTTCAGTTTGCTATGCAAAATCAATTTTAAGGAAAATATAACTGATATTTTCCTTCATATTTACCAATGAGGTGAATTAATGTTCTGTCGATTAAAATGCAAATCACTATCAGCTTGTATTTATAGATAATTTAAGTATTTAGAAATATAATAGAGAAGGAATTTCTTCCAATAATTTATAATAATAGCTATGAAAATCCCATTTAATAAACCTGCATTCATAGAAAATTCAAAAAATGAAATCTTATCTTCACTCGAAAGTGGCAATTTATCTGGTAGAGGCCCTTTCACTTTAAAAGTAGAGGAATTGTTGTTGCAACAAAACCCAAAAGTTTCAAAAATTCTTTTATCGACCTCCTGTACTCATGCGCTAGAAGCATCAGCTATTTTGCTTGACCTTAAACCAGGAGATGAAGTAATTGTCCCATCATATACATTTGTTACTTCAGCTCTTGCTTTTTACATGCATGGAGCCGCAATACGATTTTGCGATGTAAGGAAAGACACCTTGAACATTGATGAAACTCTAATTGAGGGACTAATTACAAAAAAAACGAAAGCAATCGTAGTAGTGCATTATGCAGGAGTGTCTTGCGAGATGGATGAAATTATGAAAATTGCAAAAAAATACAATCTAAAAGTAATTGAAGATAATGCACATGGGCTATTTGGTAAATATAAGGGCAATAATTTAGGTAGTATAGGGGACTTATCAACTCACAGTTTCCATGAAACTAAAAATTTTAGCTGTGGTGAGGGCGGAGCCTTGTTTGTAAGAAATAAAGATTTTGTTGAGAGAGCAGAAATAATATTCGAAAAAGGAACTAATAGGTCAATGTTTCTAAATGGTCAAGTTGACAAGTATACTTGGGTTGATAAAGGCTCCAGCTATATTATGTCTGATATCCTTGCAGCACTTCTATATTCTCAACTTTTATTTTATAAAAAAATACAATCTAAAAGAGAGCTTTTGTGGAAAAATTACTTTGATCAATTGAGTAATTGGTCTAAAGTAAATGAAATTCAACTTCCATTCGTGCCTAATTATTGTGAGCAGGCTTTTCATATGTTCTATATGCTTATGCCAAGCAATCAAGTGCGAACAGAATTTATAAAATATTTAGCCAAAAATAATATCTCTTCTGTTTTTCATTATTTGCCTTTGGATTCTTCCTCTATGGGAGCTTCTATAAGACTAGATGATCAAGCTGATTGCACAATATCCAAAGAGGTCAGTCAATGTATTGTTAGGCTGCCTTTATTTTTTGATTTAAACTTAAATGATCAGGAAAAAGTAATTAGTACAGTCACTAAATTTAAAGTATAAAGTTTAAAAAAATGATTAAATACAACATTCAAGACCATGTGATAGTTGTAACGGGCGCAGCAGGTCAGCTAGGACAAGCAATTGTGAGCAGGGCTATTGGTTTGGGCGCTAAGGTTGCTTGTCTAGATACTTCTTTAGAAAATCTTGAAAAGATTTCTATTTCTAATGGCTGGGGAGACAGCGTTCTTCTTTTCCAATCAGATATTACAAATAAAGAAAGTATTGAATTAACATTCAATCAGATTGTTAATAAATACAATAAGATAGATGCTTTGATCAATAATGCAGGTGTGAGTGTTTTTGATCCATGGTTTGATAGAAATGAAGAAGACTTCGACTGGGTAATGAATGTTAATCTAAAAGGTACATTCAATTGTATGAAAGAGTTTTTTAAGCTTTTAATTGATTCTAATTATCCTGGTGCAGTTGTGAATGTAGCATCTCATTATGGAATAATCAGCCCTGATCCTAAAATTTATACTGATTGTGATCGAAGAAACTCTGAGATATATGGAGCTACTAAGGCTGGCGTCATTCAAATGACAAAATATTTTGCTGTTAATGCTATAGCAGACGGCGCAAAAGTTCGGGTCAATGCTATTGCACCTGGCGGTATTAAAAATAGCGCTTCTCCTCAAGGAGATGATTTTCAAAGACTTTATTCTGAGAGATGCCCAATGAAAAGAATGGCAGAGGTTGATGAGATTGTTGGACCTATTTTATTTCTTGTATCATCAGATGCATCATATATTAATGGCCAAACTATAGTAATAGATGGTGGGATGACAGCGTGGTAAAATATAAAATCTAAAGGAGAAGTTATGGGTAATAAAACTATTAAGGTTAAAGAAAAAGTTATTGGTGTTGGTGAGCCAGTATACATAATCGCAGAGGTCGGTATAAATCATGATGGTGATATGAGTAAAGCTATTCAATTAGTCCAAGAAGCGAAAAATTCAGGAGCTGACGCCGTTAAGCTACAGACATACATTACTGAAAAAAGAGTTCCAAAAGATCACGCAGTCTATGATATTTTAAAAAAATGTGAGCTTACTCACGCTCAGCAGACAGAGCTATTTGATTTAGGTAAAGAACTTGATATTACAGTATTTAGCACGCCATTTGACGATGAATCTGTCGACTTTCTTGTTGACCTAGATACTCCTATTTTTAAAATAGCAAGTTTTGATAGTGTTAATACTAAGTTATTAAATAAAGTTGGCTCAACTGGAAAACCAGTAATTATGTCTACTGGCATGACCAGTCTTGATGAGCTAGGTGCAGCATGGAGAGCCCTTGGTGGCAACGATGATGGTACTGGCTGTGATTTAGCATTAATGCATTGTGTATCTTCATATCCATTAGAGGATAAGGGCGCTAATTTAGCAATCATTCAGCTTTTGCATGAGGTGCATGGAGGGCCTGTTGGTTATTCTGATCACACCATAGGAGCTGAGATGCCAATATATGCAATAGCAGCTGGCGCATGCATGATTGAGAAACATTTCACGCTAGATATCACTGCTGAAGGTCCAGATCATTCTATGTCAGCCGATCCATCTACTTTATCCAAACTTGTAACAAAAGCTAAATGGATTCAAGAGGTTATAGGGCAAAAAGAAATGAGAGTTAGGGAGGCTGAAGAGGGAGCAATTTCATATCGAAGACCAAGCTAAAATATGCCCCCTAAAGTTATATTTAGATGTGATGCTGGGGATGCACCCGAAATAGGCACCGGCCACATTGCAAGATCTAAAACATTAGCAAGTGCAATTGTAAAACATGGACTAGTAAAGCTAGAAGATATTTTCTTTTATACAAGAGATGATGAAGGTTTTAACTTGGGAAAAAAATACCTAGCTTCATCTGGTATTCAGTTTCAGGAATTATCTGGCAATAAACTTAAGGCTAATTCTAAATCTGAAAAAGATATTCTTATCAATACAGAGGCAAAGTTAATTTTTTTTGATCGACTTGAAACCAGCAAAGATATTGTTTCCAATATTCAAAAAGAAGGCATCAAAGTTGTAACATTTGATGATTATGGTTCAGGACGTAATTATGTTGATTTAGCAATCTCTGCTATTTTTGATGATGTAAATAAATCTTTAAATCTTGTTACTGGTTATGAATATTTAATCTTATCAAAAGACTTCTATTCTTGTGGCCCCATAAAGGCAAATGTTCAAAATCTAGTAGCAACATTTGGTGGAAATGATGCAAGAGATATCTGCTCTCATTTTATAAAGCATCTTCATGAAATACCATGCAATATTCAAGTAGACATCATTCTAGGGAAAGTAAATAACGAAGCTCTTATTAAATATAGAAAAGATATTTCATCAATAGTTTCGGGTGACAATATAAAATTACATGTTTTTCCTCAAAATTATCACGAAATAATTTCAAATGCCGACGTGGCAATATCTTCAGGAGGCCTTTCTATTTTTGAATTTGCTGCATATGGAGTCCCGACTATAGGCTTGCCTCAATATCAGCATCAACTCAGAACAATTGAAAATTTACAAAATGCAGGCATTTCTATTCTAGGAACTGATGGAATGAATTTATCAAGCACTAAAATTAGCTCTGCCTTAAAATATTTAATGCAAGATCATGTAGCAAGAAAACAAATGGCTGAGAAGTCTAGAAAATGTATTGACGGAAATGGCATTGAAAGGATAATAGAACTCTTAAACACTAACTTTAAGGATATTTTTTATGAGTAAAAAGAAAGTCATTATCTTTGGTTGCCAAGCTATTGCAATCGATATACTCAGACATCTCCACTCATTGGAAACTGTCGATGTTGAAATGGTAATAACTTATGAAATTTTATCAGATATCAGTCGAGGTCAAGAGTCAATTATTGATGTCGCAGAGCAGTTGAACATTCCAATTTCAAGTCCAGGCAGGATTTCAAATGATTTAGTTCAAGAAATTGAAAAAATTCAACCAGATCTAATAATATCTGCATATTACAGAAAGATTTTTCCTAAAAACCTGATAAAAATTCCTAAATTGGGAATTGTAAATATTCATCCTAGTTCTTTGCCAGATTACAGAGGGCCTGTACCAACTGCGTGGGCAATGCTAAAAGGAGAAAAGGTATTTGGAGTTACCATTCATCAGATTGATGAAGGCATAGATACAGGAGATATACTTGTTCAGTCTCTTCATGACATTGACGAAGAGGAAACCGGATATGATTTATATTTAAAAGCTATGAGTATAGGTTCAAAATTATTTATAGATAATTTTGAAAATATTATTAATAATAAAATCTTACCAAAAAAACAGCGTCCAGGAGGAAGTTACTTTGGTAAATTAGATTCAAAGGTTTTTATTAATTGGAAAGATTCAGCAGAATCAATTAAAAATCAAGTTAGGGTACGATCAGTTCCTTACAATCCAATAGAAACTATTTTAGAGAATAAATATTTTTTTATTAACAGAGTATCAATTGATGATGAGAATAAATTTCCTATTCAAACGCCAGGCAAAATTCTCAAAGTCTATCAAGATGATCGCTTGCTAGTATCATGCTCTAATGGAGCTTTAATTATCGAAGATTATAGTGTCTTTCCCCCATTTAGTGGTGTAGAAAAAGAAATCTATTTGAAGGTTGGTCGACATTTTGATGATCTGTAATTTCTAAAGCTTATGAAAAACTAATATGAAAAAAAATTTAAATTCTGGGCAACTCATGTGGCAAAGAGCTATCAAGGCAATTCCTGGTGGAAATGGCTTATTATCTAAAAGACCTGACAGATATGCTCCAGATATCTGGCCATCGTACTTCTCAAAATCCTCAGGTGTAGAAGTTATTGACCTTGATGGAAATAAGTTTATTGATATGGCACAAATGGGAATTGGTAGCGCTATATTAGGCTATTCAAATCCAGAATTAATTAATGCAATAACAGAGATGCTCAAGGATGGAGTTAATTGCACTTTAAATGCTCCAGAGGAGGTGCTGCTTGCAGAAAAATTATTAGATTTAAACCCTTTTGCTGGGGGGGTACGATTTGCACGATCTGGTGGAGAAGCTATGGCAATAGCTATAAGGATGGCAAGAGCCCATAGCGGTAGGGACAAAGTAATATTTTCTGGCTATCACGGCTGGTGCGATTGGTACTTAGCAACAAACCTAAATAAGAATGACGGTTTGAGTGAGCATTTAATTCCAGGCTTAGATACTAAGGGAGTTCCTGCAGGCCTTATTAACACTGCAATCCCATTTACTTATAATGATATAGAAAACTTTGAGACAACAATTAAAAACAATCCTGATGCAGGGGTAATTTGTCTTGAAGGCGCTAGATATGACTTTCCCTCCAAAGAATTTCTAGAAGCAGTGTCCCAACTTGCAAAAAAATATAACATGGTCATTGTATCTGACGAAATTACTTCAGGATGGAGAATGACGGATGGAGGAGTTTATAAAATTAATGGCTTTAATCCAGATATAGTTGTTTACGCAAAAGCAATGGGGGGCGGCTTTGCAATTTCAGCAATTGTAGGCACTGAAGAAGTCATGAATACATCTCAGGATACTTTTATGAGTTCAACTATGTGGACTGAAAGAGTTGGATTCACCGCTGCTTTAACAACCATCAATATATTAACAAGGGAAAAAGTCTGGGAACATTTAATTGATATGGGGGATAGAATCGGTAAAGGATGGCTTAAGCTATCAGAAAAACATGGAATAGATATATCTGTTACAGACTTCAAACCTCTTATTACAATGAAATTTGGATATAAAGAAAGGAATCAAGCCTTAGCAACACTTTTTATTCAAGAAATGCTTCAGAGAGGGTATTTAGCTGCGACCAGTGTTTACTTAAGCTATGCTCATAATAAAAAAATTATTGATGAATATCTTATTGCTGTAGATGAATGCTTTGAAATTCTTTCTCATTCAATTGCTAATAACACCGAGATGGAACTTTTAGATAGCAGAGTAAGATCTGATTCATTTAATAGAATCACTCCATGATAGGAGCTATTATTCAAGCTCGAATGGGATCATCTAGACTGCCTGGAAAAGTCTTAAAAGAAATTGGCAATAAAACACTTCTTGAATTTCAAATTGATAGAATCCGACAAGCAAGCAGTCTGCAGAAAGTAATTGTTGCTACTTCTACCAAAAAAGCTGATGATCCAATTGAAAAATATTGTTTTACAAATAATATACTTTGTTTTAGAGGGCCTGAGAATGATGTTTTATCGAGGTATTTTGAATGTGCCTCGTTTTACAAATTAACCACAATTATTAGATTAACAGCAGATTGCCCATTTACTGATCCTGAAATTATTGACAAAGTCGTTAATCTTTTTTTTGAACAAGGTGTTGATTACTGCTCAAATACCGTGCCCCCAGATACAAGTCATTGGCCTGATGGAAGTGATGTTGAAGTATTTTCATTTCAGGCATTAGAAAGGGCTCATAAAGAGTCAATAAAAGCAGATGATAGAGAGCATGTAACATTTTATTTTTGGCAAGAACAATCTCATAGATTTAAAACTGCACAATTGCTAAATAATAATGATTGGTCAAAATATAGATTTACTGTTGATTATCCAGAAGATTTAAAGGTTGTGAACTTGCTGTCAAATGAAATTAAATCTAGGAATGTATTTGGTCATATTGAGGAGATAATTAATATCTTAAAAGATAGACCTGATATAAAAAAGCTAAATGAGCAATATTACTTTGGTCTTGGTTGGAAACAATAACACTTTTTCTAAAATTTATACTACTAACTAAATAATATATCCATAAATGGAAAAAATAGAAAAAAGAGCGTTAGAGTTATGGGGAGATGATCTTCATAAAGCTTATCCAGCATCTGCCCATAGCCCTCAATTGCAAGAAGTATTTCAAGAAAAGTGGACTGAATCGCTAAAAGGTAACTTCTTGGAAATAGGTTGTGGATGTGGTGCTGACCTAGAAATATTTTCTAAAATCTCAGAAATTAATTCAATTGATGCAATTGATTTAGGCTCGACCGCAGATGATCTTGCTAAAAAATATAAGCATCGAGATGACATTAAAATTAAAAGAGGTAACGCGCTAGCTTTAGAGTTTGATAACAATGCGTTTGATTTGGTGTATTCTTTTGGAGTTTTCCATCATACTGCAAACCCCCTTAAATGCATTTCAGAATCAAAAAGAGTATTAAAAAAAGATGGGCGAATGTTTTTATATCTATATAGTTCTCACGAAGATATATTTCTCAAAAGAGTAGGCATTGTTATTGAAAACATAATTATGAAATTTTTTCAATATATCCCATATTTTGTTCAAAATATTGTTTGTATTTTGCTTGCCCCAGTATGCTGGGCACTTTTTTCTATTCCTGCAAGAATTTTAAAGCTAATGGGTTATAAGATTGCATCAAGTAAAATTCCATTTTATTGGGGCACTCATCCTTTTTCTATTATTGGAGATGTTAAAGATAGATTGATGTCGCCTGTAAACCACAGGTTTACAAAATTGCAGATGATTAAAATTCTAAAAGATCAAAATTTTAGTTCTTTTGAGGTTATTAAGAGAGCATCTGGCCTATATATATATGCAGTAAAATAGCCTTCTAATTATTTAAGCTGAGCCTGGATCATTAACTCCCTTCCGATACTTTATCTTCTTGATTATAAAATTTTTGTCATTTATTCCATCTTTAAAAACATCAATTTCATTCATTTCAATATATGTGACATGGGCATTAAATTTATTAATAAAATTTTTGTATACGCTACCACTTATTATCGAGCTTTTTTTGAATATATTGAAAAGAATTAATCGAGTACGAGAAATAATAATATTTTTACCATATGTATTAAACGGATGACGTAACTTTTCACATTCATCTTTTAGCTTATCTTTTATTTCTGATTTATTGTTGATAAATTCAATGCCAAGAATTTTTTTGCACAGCTCTCTTGCTAATACAAAATTTTTATCTTTAATTGATAATATTATTTCCTTTGAAGAATTAATATTAAAAGATTTCTTGTCGAAAGACGTTTTTGTAAGATAATTTGCTGTTTCATAACCTTGAGCAAAGTAATTAGTAATCAATTCACACTTACAGCCGATTGATACACCGAAAACAACTGCACTAGACATTGTGCATGCAAGAATATTTTCAAATTGAGAAAGTATAAAATATAAATTTCTATAAAAAGCATCATTTTGAGGTCCAGCTGAAATAGTTTTAATACCTTTTGATTCCCAAAACTTAACTGATGAATCTATTTTTTGATCTGTGCCTCTGTGTTTTACTAAGATTTCTAGCTCTAACGGATTGAGATGGGAAATTAATTTATAGAGATTTTTGTCATTTGCTTTGCTTGGAGGTGGGGCAATAATTAAAGTTTTTCCATTTTTTATAGGAGCTTCACTTTTATGCATATCATGCAATAGAAGCCAAGGATGAGGTATTTTAATGGCTGGTTTAACATTATAAGATCTTTCATAAATATCTTTATTGTATGCCCAATGAATTGGTTCAATAGATTCAATATCATATGCACTGACAGTATGATTGAAATCCACCCCATGAGATATTGAAAGACATATAGGATAGTCATCATCCAAGCCAAGATATTGCTTGAGAATGTATGCTGACCCCATCATATTTGAGAGCGAGTAATGCTTAGAGAACTTTTTTAAAACATTTATTTTCAAATCTGCTCTTTGCTACTGTTGTATGTTTGAACAAAGGTAATTCTTTTTCCATTATCAAAAGCGGGCATGGCTCCATGGACAATGCTTTGATCACAAAAAGCAATGTCACCAGGTAAAAGTAATAGGGGCTCTAGATTTTTTTTCTTGTAGAAAATTGCATCTGTTGAAGAGCTACCTTTTTTTCGTAAGAATTTCGAGTTTACTTGGCACATTAGATAATTTTTTATCTTCTTTTTATGACTTCCTGGAATTACGGCAAATGGGCCACAACTTAAATCACTTTGGTCACTGATAGCTAAAAAAATCTTGAAATATGGTTTCACTGAATCAATGTGATGAGTTCTAGGATTTGTAACCCCATCATGAAAATAGATATTAGAGTTCTTTGCTGACATTGATGTAGAGTATTTTTTTGTAAGTGATAGAAAGTGATGGTTATTTAATTTATGGCAAATCTTTTCAGATTCAGGAAATCTTTCTTTAAGCCAATGATGGGGGTTAAATACGTCTATAAAATTATTATCAAACTTTTCCTGCTTACCTCTAATATCTGCAACCGAAACTTTAGATTTTGCTAAAACGTCATATGACTGTTTTTTTTGAGAGATAACCAAGTTAGAGGATTCTTTTTGTGAATTAATCTCTTTTTTAAGCGCTTTAAAGCTTTCACTTAATGTATTTATCTCATCATCTTTAAAAAAATTTTTAATAATTATAAATCCATGTTTTTTAAGACTGTCATATGCAACTTTTTCATTGAAAGAGTGCATTTCAAAGTATAATTTTTCCATAAGTGAATTTTAAATTTTAATTAAGTGATTGTACATCTATGTTAAAGTTCCCTTTAAACAATATGTTGATATAGATCAATCATGAGCCTTTCAGCTGATTTTTTATTTTTTTTAATAGAAAAAATCTCTATTTCCTTCGATTTTTGGTTACCTGTTATTGGGTTCATTCATTTACTTTTATTGCTAGCTTTGAAAAAAAGAATTTGGCCAATTGCTTTAGTCTTTTCTCTTTTAATTTTTTGGGTTTTAGCAGGGCATCCCCTCATACAGAGCATTCAAAATGCAGGCATTGATTCAATGCTTGAGTTAAGAGCACCCGATGGTAGAGAGGTAATTTTTTGGATAGAAACAAACCTTGGCTCAACTTTGCCGGATACAAACTATATATTTTTGTGGTCATTAATATCATTTTTTTATTTACTGATATGGTTTGTTTTAATTAGATTTTTTGCAAATTCAAAATTTTCTAGACATATTAACCTTCTCGAAAAACTTATCATTGCAATAATGGTAATTTATATTCCCCTTGCCTCTGTTGCAGAAAAAAGAAGCGCTTTAAAAATTGCATTAAATCAATTAGATATAACCTCAAAAGCTTTGAGCGTTGATCAAAGCCACTTAGAAGTAAAAGAAGGAGATTTAGGAGTGCCAATTTTTTTATATTTAGGCGAGAGCACAAGTTCAATGAATATGGGGATTTATGGGTATCCGCGCGATACTACTCCAACTTTGGAAAGTTTTTCAAAAGATAATGATAATTTTATCAAAATTCCAAATGTGTGGGCTACACACACTCATACTATACCTTCTTTATTGGATGCCTTTAGTATCCCAGAAAGTATGAAAAATCCCAATAGCTCTTCTTCTATTTTTCAAAGAAGTGGCTATCCCCTAATACCCATACTTAATAGCGTTGGAATTAATACGCATATAGTAGCAAATCATGTTCATGAAGAATTTTTATCACTGGTTTTCAATGAAGCAAGTACACTTATAGTTCCCAAAATAGCTAGAGGAGCTATTGACCCCTATAAAGAGTTAAAGAAATTTGATCATGAAGTTTTAAATGAAGCATTTAAAATTTTTGAATCTAATGAGAATAATAAAAGTCAATTATATATTTTTCATTCTTATGCAGGACATGGAGATTATAGGAATTTTATTCCAAAGAAATATCACGTTAATGTAGATGACTTCCTTCAAGAAATACCTCCCTCTGCAATTATGGGCAATGTTCCATTTAAAGATGTTAACTTCATAGAATCTTATGACAGCGCAATCGCATACATTGATACCAATATTGTTAAAGCAATAAATTTTGTAAAACAATATGAGCATCCAATGATTTTTATTTACTTTCCAGATCACGGAGAGTCGGTTTACACAAGAAGAGCCCATGATTCTTCTAAATTTACAGTTGAAATGGCTCAAATACCAATGTTTGTATATTTTAATGATTTAGCTATTAATAAAAATCCTGAAAAATTTTTACGTATGCAACAAAGAATAATGGGTAATAAATTTGCTACTCTTTCTCAAATTCCATCTTTAATTGCAGAGATCATGGATATTGAGATATTAGACTCCAGAAATCAAGATAGTCTGATCAAATGTTCTATTGGTATAAATGACTGTCAAGACTCACTATTACTTGTTAGAGAGGTCACAGACAATAAGTCTGTTGTTAAAACATCAATCGAACAAAAGCTAGACGCGGGGATGATTGATGCAACAGATGATGCGACTAACCACTATAACTTAATAAAAACTTTAGATATTGATGCATCTCCAGGAATTTGCTATCACCGCTCTAACTCCATTGGAAAAGCAATTAGAGGCTTGGCGGTGACAGACTGCTTAGAAATTGATTTGGTAATTGAAGAAGGGGACCTATACATCTTTCACCCCCCACAAGAAAACTATGGATTTAAATTTAGTAAGTTATTAGAAATTATTCACGAACGCAAAGTCGCTTTATGGATAGATGGAAAAAATATAGATAACATAAAAAATTGTAATACTTTTGTTGATAAGACCGCATTTTTATCTAATAAAAATATTAGTCTGTTAATTGAATTTCCTTCTTCGGTCTTCGAACAATCAAAAAAATTAGAAAATTGTATCTTTTCTCTAAAAGATCTAGGTTTTTCAACGTCATACTATGTACCTGAAATAGGCTCAAAATGTTCTGATCATTTACAAAAAGGGCTCAAAATGGAAAACTCAGAGTACTGTAGATTATTAATAAATAGAATAAATTGGGTAATAAATACTGATTATTTTTCTGATATTTCGTTTGATTATTCTGCATTATTAGCTATATCGAATATAGATAATGCAGCGAGCTTGAGATGGAATATGTGGGGTTTAGAGCCTTCAGATGTATTAAAAATTCCACTGAAGAAATTTAATTTTATTATTCCAATTAACTCTGATCCAAATGACATATAGTAATTTGCTAAAATATTGATAATGCTTAATAAACAAAATATTTATTATAAAAAATGAAA
This sequence comes from SAR86 cluster bacterium AG-313-D11, assembly GCA_003284215.1. GTDB lineage: Bacteria > Pseudomonadota > Gammaproteobacteria > Magnimaribacterales > D2472 > D2472. The sequence goes on from QBVW01000005.1 coordinate 101,189, forward strand.
TATCCTAAAGAATATTTTAAGGTTAATTTCCCAAAAGAAAGACCAATGCTTGATAAAGAAATTAAGAAAATATATGACGCTCAGTATATTGACAACAGACAAGGTAAAAGTCCTATGTCTAATATTGCACAAAGACTTGAGTCATGGATGCATAAGCAGGTTGCAAACGCTATAAAACCTGATTCAAGATTATTAGAGATTGGTGCCGGGACACTAAATCATTTAAATTATGAAAAAGGTTATAAGACTTATGATGTTGTTGAGCCATTTCAAGAATTGCTAGATCAGTCCCATCAAAAAAAATTTATAAATAATTTCTATAAAGATATTTTTGAGGTTAATGAAAAATACGACTTTATTTTTTCAGTTGCAACTTTAGAGCACCTTACGAGCCTGCCTCAAATAGTTTCAAAAGCAGCAATTCAGTTAGATAAAAATGGAAAATTTCTTGCAGCTATACCATCAGAGGGAGGTTTCTTGTGGGGGACATCATGGAGAATTTCTACAGGATTAGAGTTTTTTATTAGGCATAGACTTAATTATGGAAATCTGATGAGACATGAGCATGTAAATAATTTTTTAGAAATAGAATCTTTATTAAGAATTATTTTTAAAAAAGTACATAAGAGACATTTAGGAATGAGCGATCATTTATCTTTATATCAATTTTTTGAATGCTCAGATCCTATTATGGAAGTCTGTCAAAAATTTTCACGCATTTAATTCAAAAAGTTAACCTGAAGCTTTCTCAATCTTTTTGTGAAGAACTGAGCTAGAAGAAAAAATCAATGCCCAAAAATAAAAGTTATTACTAAAATCCCAATTAACTGTTTCAATAAGAAATGCAAATAAGATAGAAAAGTAAATTATGTTCTCACTTAATCCACTTACCAAATTGTTGATACTTTCTTTTAAAAAAATGTATAGATAAGAAATTGTAAAAATTGCTATGCTAATGCCCCCATATACAATCAAACTTCCAAACATAAAGTGTGGTCTAGATCCATAGATTAGCTCAAAGTTAGAAAGCCCAAGTGGTATAAAAAGACTATCTTTGACAGCCTCCAAACTATACAACTTATAGATACCATAGTTTCCAAGAATGAAATCAATTTCTTTGATCGAGAATAGAATTTCTCTAAAATGAATAGAGGGGTAATTATATGATCCTGAGATGGCTACAATTATGTGAGATAAGAATATATAGCTTAAACCTAAACCTAATAGCAAAATCCCTAGAGTTTTTTTAGAATAGCTTTTTAAAATAAAAACAATAAGTAAAGCTGCAAAAATTAGAAATGCAAATTTAGCCTTTGTAATTGCAAGAGAAATAATTAATAAAATATATATAATTTTTTTTGAAAAATTTTGAAATATTGTTTGATATTTCACAAAGGCAAGTCCAGCTCCAATGCAATAAGCTGATCCATTTGCAGAAGCAAAAAATCCATTTACTAGAATTGTAGGATTTGTTCCATTTGAATAAGGGTAGTCAAAGTCCATAACTTGATAAAGAATATTTGTATCACTTAAAAATCCTTCAGCAAGACCAAGAATTACACCTACAGATCCAACTATAGATGAAATAATTATGGCATTAGCGGCATGCTCGAAATGATTGCCTGTAGAAAAAAAAATACATTTACTAATTATTAATGTTATTAATAGCAATATCAGAGCTCTATCAGCGTAGCTAAAAAAAATAAATAAGACAGCTATATTGAAAACTATTAATATTTCTAAAATTAAAGAGTTAGATAATTTTTGTGAGTTCTCCATGATATTTAGAACGGTACAGCAAGCAAAAGTTAAAATTAGAATAAAAGCAAAAATTATAGAACTAATTGGAGAGTGTTCTCTTAGAGCATAGTAAAGTGGGAAACTTAAAAGAATAATATAGGCCAAGCTATCAACAATTTTTCTTAAACGGACTTCAATCATCTACGTTATTGATTAGGATTACTTAAGGCTTTCTTCAATTGTGTAATTTGGTCTTTTCTTTGATTCTAAAAATAATTTTCCAATGTATTCGCTTATTACTCCAAGAGCAATAAGTTGGATTGATCCTAAGAAGTAAATAGGAAGAATTGTTGAAGCCCATCCAGGCATTATGTTCTCATTAAATATTGATTGATAAAGATAATAAATAGTTATTATGATCGATAGAAGAGCAACAATAGATCCCATTACAAAGATCAGTCTTAGCGGAATTAATGAGAAAGATGTTATTCCATTCAAAGCCAGGCCTAAACTTTTTTTATGGCTATACTTTGCACTGCCGTGCCTTCTTTTTCCTAAATTGTATTCAATAATTGTATTTTTATAACCAAGCATTGGAATCACGCCCCTTAAAAAAACATTGTATTCCTTATAATCCTTCAATGTATTAATTGCTTTTCTAGATAAAAGCCTAAAATCGGCATGATTTTTGATAACCTCTGCTCCAACAACATTAAGGAATGCATAGAATATCTTTGCTAATAAATTTTTAGCAGTTCCATCTACAGACCTATCTTTTTTTACTCCATATACAATCTCAAATCCATCTAGATAATTTTTAACCATCTTTTCAATTACATTGACATCGTCCTGAAGATCAATATCAATCGAAATCACAATTTCTTCTTCAGAGTTCATTAGACCTGCGAGTAAAGCATTTTGATGCCCAAAGTTCCTTGAAAACTTTATACATGAAAGCTTGCTCTCAACAGCATTAATGTTTTTTAATATTGGCCAGCTTTCATCAGAGCTACCGTCATCAATAACTAGAATTCTAGAATGCGAATAATTGATTAAGTCTTTGTTACCAAGGTCTTTTAGGGTTTGAAGAAGCGTCCTAATGCTCGATTCAATTGTTTGCATTTCATTAAAACAAGGGCAAAGTATTAATAATGATGGCTTATTATTTTCTTTCATATTTTGTGATTATTTTTCAAGTTGTTTCGTAAATAGATATTTTTCAAGTAAATAGAAACTAACAAGAATATAGCATGATATTCCAGCAATCTGAGATAAAGCGCTATTAAGCTCTAAATAATTTTTAGAAATATATAAAGTTATTAAATTGACGAGGTAGGCCAATGCCAAAATAATAAAGAAATTTAAGCTTTTGTAGGCATTGAGATATTTTTGCCTAAAAGTAAATTTTGTATTGAGGACTATTGATTGAAAAATTCCACCTGCAATACCAAAAAAATTAGATATTTCGTCAGAAAAGCCAATTGATATAAGTGCTATTATTATTAATATAGATGAAGTGGTATTTGCAATACCAACAAGCAAGTATCTACTAAAAATTTTTGGTAATTGATTTTCCATAATTAATTCAAACGTGGATTTTATCTATTTTAACTTACTTTATTTTTGCCGTATAAGTTCTTTAATGGAGAAAGGATTTCAGGGTATATAAATTTCTATTAATTTAAAGCCTACCAAATCTATAAAATTATCTCTATAATCCACTTTTTAAATTTTTTATAATGGAAGAATAATGTCAAATCAAAATCAAGAAAATCTCAAGCCTGATGATGCAAAAAACGTCGGGAAATTTTTTGATGGCTATGCGTCAGATTTTTCTAGTATTTATTTAGAAGATGAGAGACCCAGAAGTGCTTTTAATAAGGTGATGGATAAGTTTTTTAGAAAAGATATTGAGGATAGGCTTGTAGATACTTTAGATAACTGCAAAAAAGAATCAATTCAAAATGTGCTTGATATAGGATGTGGGCCAGGGCATCTTGTGGTGAAACTGCTTGAACAAAACAAAAATGTTACAGCATTAGATATAGCTCCTAATATGCTTGCTATTACAAATGAAAGAGTTGCTTCAATGAAATTAAATTCTTCTTATGAATCTATTTTAGCTGATTACGGAGAGCATCAATTTTCTGAAAAATTTGATGCTATTTCGGTTATGGGCTTTTTTGATTATGTACAGGATCCAGTAACAATCCTGAAAAAACTTCTTAATGATGCTACCCAAGAAATATATATATCAATTCCAGGCAGCAGCGGTTTTCTTGCTTTTCAGAGAAGGATTAGGTATTGGCTCAGGAGATGTCCTTTGTATTTGTACTCAAAAGAATCTATAAGCCAGCATCTGAAAGATGCTGGATGCTTTGAAAATACAGAATTTGTAGACACAGAGAGAGGATATTACCTCATTATAAGGAAGTAAAATTCTGAAAAAATCACCTTTTTACCTATCAATTGACTTAGAAGATTTCACATTTGATCTTATGAGAAGCATTGGGGTTGAGCCTAGGGTCAACTTTGATGCATTATCTCTTGGTTATAAACTAGCAAATGATTTTTCAAAAAATAAACTTAATAGCAAAAAGCTTACATTTTTTACCACTGGAACGGTTGCATTAACTTTTCCAGAACTATTAAAACAAATCGCTTCTGATGGCCATGAAATCGCATGTCATTATCATTATCACGATTTAATGTACAAAGAATCAAATGATCAGATTGATAGGAATCTTTCATTAGCCAAGGAAGCAATTTTTCAAGCTTCTGGAGAAGAGCCAATAGGCTTTAGGGCTCCAGTTTTCTCAATCCCAAAAGATAGAATTGATATATTTGATGTAATTGAAAAACATTTTTTGTATGACTCTAGTTATGTGCTTTTTTTAAATAAATACACAAAAGAAGAATATTATAGAGAAAAACCATTTACTCTAAAGAAACTAAAGGAATTCCCAATAGTCCCTAAATCATTCTTTTATCAAAAAGCATCTATAAAATCTGGGGGAACATTCTTAAGATTGTTTACAAAAAAAATGATGCTGGAAGTAATGGAATTCAACAAAGAACTTGGATTTACTCCTTTGGTTTATATGCATCCATATGATTATCTTGAAAACAGAGAATTTTGGGTGTCCTTAAAAGAATTCTTAAAATCAAAAAACTTATCATCACTTACAAAATATCCCCGTCAGTTTCAATGGCAGGGCCTAAGAAATAAAACAGTTTTCCCAAAATTAGAATTTATTTTAGACAGTTATGAGCATCAAGGTAAGATGTCAGAACTTTTAAAATGATCAAACCCTCCATAGCATTTATTTGCGGTAACGGAGATACTTTATATAGATTTCGTCTAGAAATAATTAAAAGATTTCTTGAAAAAGACTATGCTGTCTACGCACTTGCGCCTGAAATACCAGATGACTTTTTAGCAGAGCTTCAATCTCTTGGAGTTATCTTTAAAAAAATTAATTTTAAGCGTAAAACCGTAAATATCTTTGATACATTTTTTAGTATTTTATATTTGACAAAAGAGCTAAAGACATTAAATCCTAATATTGTTTTTTCTTATACCCATAAAGCAGTTGTTGTTGGATCAATATGCGCATTTCTGGCTGGAAGGCTTAGGTCATTTTCACTAATTACTGGAACTGGCCATATTTTTGATAATTCTACAATTGTGGAGAGGTTGAAAAGGTTTCTTGGTATTCTAGGTTTTAAATTAGCCTTGAGGGCAAATGAGAAAATTTTTTTTCAAAATCCAGATGACTTAAGATTATTTTGTAATTTAAAAATGGTCCCTGAAAATAAAACTTTTTTAGTCAATGGTTCAGGCGTTGATTTGGATAAATTCTTTGTTAGACCTATTCCTGAGCAACCAATATTCTTATGTATGTCTCGCCTAATAAAATCAAAGGGTTTAATAGAATTCGCTGAAGCTTCTAGAATTGTAAAAAAGCACTTTCCTTCTGCGCGCTTCTTATTGCATGGATTTCCTGATAATCATAATGATTCAATTGATGAAGAAGAAATAATTAGTTCATGGAAAGAAAAATATGGTGTCGAGTATTTAGGTTTTTCCAATGATCCAGTCAGCGACATCTCAAAATGCAGTGTTTATGTTTTACTTTCATATAACGAAGGAACGCCTAGAAGCGTTTTGGAAGCAATGTCATTAGGGAGACCAATCATTACAACAGATGTTCCTGGTTGTAGAGAGACAGTTAAAAATGGAAAAAATGGATATCTAGTTCCTCATAAAAATTCATATGAAGCTGCGCAGGCTATGATGAGATTAATGGATCCATTATTGAGACAAAGTATGGCTCGATCTTCAAGAGAGTATTGTGAAGAAAAATTTGACGTCCATATTGTAAATAGAAAAATCTTCTCTGAAATGAAGATTTAGTATCATAATAATGTGAGGGAAAAAATGGTAATGAATGTAACATCCGCAGTCGAAAAAAGGTCTTCAGTCCGCGCTTTTCTTAATAATCCAATACCTAATGAGTTAATTAAAGAACTTTTAACAAAATCTTCAAGAAGTGCTTCAGGCGGGAATGTTCAGCCTTGGAAAATATTTGTAATTAACAATTCTGCAATGAATGATTTTCTTGAATTTCAAAGAAATTGGACTAAACCTGAGACGCCAGCTTACGATATTTATCCCCCAAAACTTAAAGAGCCCTATAGAACATCTAGGTATGAGTTAGGTGAACAAATGTATGAATTGTTGGGCATAGGAAGAGATGATAAAGATGCAAGATTGACGCAAGTTATGCAGAATTTTAGATTTTTTGGAGCGCCCTGTGCTTTTTTCTGCTTTGTTGATCGACAAATGGGTCCTCCGCAATGGTCTGATTTAGGAATGTTTTTACAAACTTTTATGTTATTGGCTAAAGAAGCTGGGCTAGACACTTGTGCTCAAGAGGCTTGGTCAATGAAGCATGATAGTGTTTCTAAGTTTGTAAAAGCTGAAGATAGCGACATATTATTTTGCGGCATGGCAATAGGGTATAGAGATGAAAATGCTGCTGTTAATTTATTAAAGTCAGAAAGAAGACCGCTTACAGAATGGGCTAAATTTTTATAAGAAACACCTAATTAACTTGTCGATAGTCAATAAGAATATTAATCATTTCATGACTGAGGCTATGAATATGGCAAAGTTAGCATTTAATAATGATGAAGTGCCAGTCGGCGCAATTGTCGTAAAAAATGGAAAAATTATTGGGAGAGGTTTTAATCAAGTAATAGCAAAAAATTCAGTTTCCTCTCATGCAGAAATTAATGCAATTAATGAAGCAAGTCAATTTATAAAAAATTATCGATTAAAAGGGTGTGATATCTTCGTGACTCTAGAACCTTGTCATATGTGCGCAAAAGCAATATTAGATGCCAGAATAGATACTCTATATTTTGGTGCAAACGAACTAAAGACAGGCGCAATTGAATCAATCGATCAATTTCTTGATAGAGACGACCTTAATCACAAAGTTTTTTATAGTGGGGGGCACATGAAGGAGGAATCATCCAATCTTCTTAAAAACTTTTTTCAATCTAAGAGATTAAATCAATCTTCTCGAGTATTATTTTAATTCTAGCCAAATTGGACAATGATCTGATGGTTTTTCCATCGCCCTAGCAGAATAGTCTATTCCTGTACTTGCCATTGCATGCTCTAAATTTTCTGATAATAGTATGTGATCGATTCTTAATCCTCTTTTAGGGTCATCATCAAACATCCTTGAGCGATAATCGAACCATGAAAAAATTGATCCCTCGTAAGGATTTTGTATTCTCCATGAATCTATAAAACCTAAGTCTCTAACTTTATTCCACATTTCTATTTCTTCTGGAAGAAATGCTGTTTTTCCATCGCGTAACCATCTCTTTGCATTTTGTTCCCCTATCCCAATATCTAATTGTGTAGGAGCAACATTAAAATCTCCCATTACAATCAAATTCTCTTCAACTTTTTTAAGCTTTTTGATGTGATTTTCTAAATCATTGTAAAATTTTATTTTTTTTGGAAATTTCGTTTCATGCGACCTATTTTCCCCCTGAGGAAAATACCCATTCATGATAGTAATTTTTTTTCTTTTCCATTTAAAAGTAGCCTGTATAAATCTTTTTTGGTCATCCTCTGAATCACCTACAAAACCTTTTTGGACATTTTCAGGCTTTTTTTTGCTTAGAATTGCCACCCCATAGTGGCCTTTTTGTCCCCAAAATTCTGGGTGATACCCAATTTTTTTAATTTCATCAATTGGAAACTCAGGATCATTTACTTTAGTTTCTTGTATTCCAATTACATCAGGATCGATGGTATCTCTTAGATGAATAAGTTGGTGGGGGCGAGCTCTTATGCTATTTATATTAAAAGATACAATTTTCATATTTATGCGGCTTTAGATAGGTAAATGTTTTGATTAAATATTGTATAGTCTGAAAGTATTTGCATGCCTTCATTTAAAAGATAGTCATTTTCAACGTCTATCTCAGAATCTCTCTCGTCGTCTTCATTTTCTTTCGCATCATTGTAATCTTGCATAGACTCATAAGAATTAAAAGTTTCTAAATTAAGAGAGGCGCGTCTTTTGTTCTCTAAATCTAAAGCCCATGACTGTCTTTCTTCTTTTTCAGCTCTTCTATTGGTTAAGTTCAAGGAGATAACTTCCTTGTTTTTTTGGATCTCATATCTTTTTCTAATATCAAGGATGTATTGTAAGTTAGGACTTTGGTCAAGCCTTCTTAAATGTTCATCATTTAATTTAGAAATTAAAGTTGGCCCCATAGAAAATTTCTTAAAACGTACTGGTTTAATTTCATCCCATGGAAGGGCCGTATCGTATGAACTTTCACCAATTTCTTCAACATCCCATGTGCTTGGTAATGTAATATCGGGATGAATGCCTTTGTTTTGCATCCCAGCCCCAGTAATTCTATAAAACTTTGATTCAGTAATTTTGATTTGTCCGGAGCTCAAATTATCTAATTTTTGAACAGTCCCTTTTCCAAATGTTTTTTGTCCGATGATTATCCCCCTTTGATAATCTTGAATAGCTCCCGCAAAAATTTCTGATGCAGATGCAGAATATCTATCTACCATAACTGCCATTGGTTTTTTCCAAATTTGCTTAGCTCGAGCATCTCCCCAAGGTCTTACGCTTCCATTGCTTTCTTTTACTTGCAATGTTGCTCCAGAGGAAACAAACAATCCAGTTAATTTATTTGCCTCAAAAAGGGAGCCACCTGAATTACCTCGGAGATCAATCAAGACAGCGTCTACTCTCTGATCAATAAATTTTCTTAGTATGGTTTCGACATCTCTTGAGCTACTTCTAAAATCAGGCTCTCTATTTCGCCATGCTTTGAAATCTATATAAAAGGTAGGTAAATCTATTATGCCAACCTTTATTGTTTGCAAATTTCTTTGAATTTCAATTATCCTAGATTTTGCTGCTTGTTCCTCTAGTTTCACTTCTTCACGAGTTATTATTACAAATTTCCTTTCACTAAAATCCTCTGTTTTTCCTGGAATAAGCTCTAACTCAACTTGGGTGCCAGCTTTACCACGAATCAATTGAACCACTTCATCTATTCTCCAACCCACTACATCAGTTGGAGTTGAATTAAGTTCTTCAACTTGAGAAATCTTTACTATTTTGTCATCTGGATTAATTTTTCCTGTTTTTTCTGCTGGACCCCCAGGCACAACACTTACTATGGTTGGGTAATCATCCTCTGTTGTAAGCAAGGCTCCAATTCCCTCAAGCTTAAGACTCATTGTCATTTCAAAATCCTCAGCTGATTTAGGAGAGAAGTATGATGAATGCGGATCAAAATAAGACGTCAAATTATTCATTGAAATTGAAAAGATATCTTCCTCATTTCGTTGAGAGATTCTACGGAGTCTATTTTTATATCTTTTCTCAATGGTTTCTGTTGCTTCGTCTAATTCTTTGTCGGCAAGCATTGATGTTAAAACATCATTTTTTGCTAGTCTTCCCCATGCTTTTTTAAGCTCAAATTTGCTCTTCTGCCATTTTTTTTGATCATCATCAATCAAGATAATTTCCTCTTTTGTAAAATCAAAATTCTTTTTAGAAACTTCTTTAAATTGATAGTTAGTTGCCTCAATTAACCGGTTAAAGTATAGATTTATAAATGCAAACTCAGACTTTAAGTCTATAGAGCAAAGAGAGATTTTTGAGTATTTTTTTTGATAGCTAGTTGGATCATCAAATCGAGAAAATTTCCTTTTAAATGAGACTATTTCATTTTTCGTAAAATATATTTTCTGTGAATCTAGCTGGTCCACCAATGAATCAAAAATTTCAGAATTAATGGAAGTCAAGTCCTTATCATTAAAAAAATGTTCGCTGACCATCTTATTATAAATTTCCTGACAAAGAACTTGTTTTTCCTGTGATACCAGTATATTTATTTTTGCCCCAACGCCAACGCTAAGCAACAGTATTGCTAAGAAGCTAAAAGCTTTTTTCTGTTTAAACAAGATAATTAATTTACAATATTTATTAATAATGAAAGCTAACTATATAGAATTTTACTTTGACTGTTCAAGTCCCTGGACATATTTAGCATTTGCCGAGATTGTATCATTATCACAAAGACATGAGCTAGATATAGACTGGAAGCCAGTGCTGGTTGGAGGAGTTTTTAATAACGTTAATCAAGACGTGTATGAGTTTAGAAAAAAGCCTAATCCTTTAAAGCTCAGCTACTCAAATGATGACTTACATTTATGGTCAAAGGTTAGAGGAATTAGCATCAGCTTTCCGGAAGTATTCCCAGTTAATTCCGTCAAGGCGATGCGAGGTTGTTTATTTGCTAACAAAGAAAATCACTTAGCTGAGTTTGCGGATAACGTATTTCAAGCTTATTGGAGTGAAGGCAAAGATATCAGCCAGGAAGACTTATTGGTAGACATTGCTAAGAATTCAAATTTAGATACTGAAGAATTTAAAAAATTTATAGCTTCGCAAGAGGCCAAAGATCTATTGATAAAAAATACTGATGAATTAATTGAGCGAGGGGGTTTTGGTTCGCCGACTTTTTTTTATAAAGAAAAAATGTTTTTTGGCAATGATCGCTTACATCTTTTAGAAGAAGCAATTTCAAAAAATTTAATTTAAACCTGCGTTTTATATGCTTCTTCTCGAACAAGTTCTGGGCTACCAAGAATTTGACGATTTAATCCAATGCGTTTGAACCAGTAATGCAGGCCAAGCAAGTCTGTGAAACCCATGCCGCCATGTACTTCGGTAGCTTTCTTGGATATGCCTTTGCTCATTTCAGAGACATGTGCCTTTGCATGACAGGCCATTAATCTTGCCTCAGCAGGAGAATAATCGTGGCAATGTGCAGCGTGCCAAACTAATGCGTAGCAGGGCTCTAAGTCAGCAGCCATTTCAGCACACATGTGCTTTACAGCCTGAAATGATCCAATGACTCTGCCAAACTGTTTTCGCTCCATAGCATAATCGACTGCTTTACCTATCATAGTTTGTGATGCGCCAAGAGAATCTGCAGCAAGCATAATCCTTCCAGCATCAATGGCTTGGTTGATTGGGTTTGTAGAATCAGAAGAATTTTCTAACAATTCTGCTTTTAAGTTCTGACAAATAACTTCTGAATATTGTCTGGTTTTATCAACTGTAGTTAGTTTGACTATTTCTATGTTTTTAGATCTTGCATCCACAACAAATATTTGACCTTTTTCATCAGCGAGCAATAAATGAGTTGCATCATTTGCATCGAGTACAAACATAGCTCTTCCATTTAATACATTGTCCGAAAAAGAGATTCCAGCATCATTTCTTTTGCCTATGAATTCACTAAAACCAACTCCAAAACGATATTCATTGATGGCGATTTTAGAAAGATAATTTTCTTGTTGGGGTTTACTGCCTGCATGCCTAATCGCTGTTGGCGCCATAACATAGGGCGCAATAAATGGAGTAGGGCCGACACCACCTCCCAAAGCTTCTGAAACAACAGCTGCAAAGAGCAAATCCAGACCTAGACCACCAAACTCTTCTGGAATCAATAGCCCATTTATACCTAGATTTAGAAGGCCTTGATGAATTTCTGCAGAAAGATTTTTTTCATCACCGCTAGTAATATGTTTAATATTATCTATTGTGGCATGCTCTTCTAGATACTTTTTTACATTGTCTTGAAAAAAGGATTGTTCTTCTGATAAGCCAAAATACATTTTATGCTCCTTCTACTTTTGGTTCTTTAGGCATGCCTAGACCTCGCTCGGCAATGATATTCTTTTGAATTTGACTGGTTCCTCCACCGATAATGAGGCCAAGAAAATACATGTATATGAATTGCCATGTACCGTCATTTTTAAGATGCGGGCTATCTTCATACAAGGTTCCAATTTCACCCATCACATCAATTGCAAGGCTTTCTAATTCATGCCTTAACTCTGTGCCAGTGAGTTTTTGTATCATTTTGCCTATCTTGACATCAGCTCCTGGATTTAACTTAGCTGATAACAGTCTTAAGGCGTGAGATTGTTGGGCTAAAACTTTGCCTTGAATTTTCATTAATCGATCTCGGTAAATTGGATGCTCAATTAATGGCTTTCCATCTAACGTTTCTTCTTTCATTAGATGCATCAACATATTTACTCTATTCATGGTTGCATCTGGTGGAGCCAAGGAACCTCTTTCATGCCCTAAAGTTGCATTTGCAACTGCCCAGCCTTCACCTCTTTTGCCTACAATATTGCCTACAGGAATTTTCACGTCTGTAAAAAAGACTTCATTAAATCCAGCCTTCAAAGTCATATCAACAAGTGGTCTAATTTCAATGCCTGAGGTATCCATTGGAATCAATAAGTAGCTTATTCCAGCATGTTTTGGTGCATCTGGTTCAGTTCTCACAAGACAAAAACACATTTGTGAGTATTGAGCGGTACTGGTCCATATTTTTTGACCATTAATCACCCATTCATCTCCAACTAACTCCCCCTTAGTTTGTAAACTTGCCAGATCACTCCCCGCATTTGGCTCAGAGTAACCTTGGCACCAAATCATTTCTCCATGAAGTGTAGGTTTGATATAGGCTTTTTTTTGTTCCTCAGTACCCATCTCCAATAGAGTGGGAACCAGCATATCAATACCTTGACCACCCATTGCTCCTGGAGTGTTAGATTTTGAAAATTCTGCAGCAATAATTCTGCTTTTCAGAATATCTGCTTCGCCGCCATATCCTCCATATTCTTTTGGCACTGAGCGAGCAAAATAGCCATTTTCAATTAAGGTTTTTTGCCATTCAGACCTAGACATTTGGGGGCCACCAGAACCTCCTAAACTTCCTAATGGATTATTAGAACCATCCGAGAAAGATAATCCTTTATATTTTTCACAAAAGCTTTCAACCTCTTTTGTGAAGTCTTGATATTCAGGTCCGTATTCTAAATCCATAATTCTTCCTTATTTATTTCCAATTAGGTTTTCTTTTTTCTAAAAATGCAGCAATACCTTCCTTAGCATCATCACCTTCAAAGCATTTAGCAATTTGTTTTTGTAGATAAGGCAGAGCTTCATCAAATTCTAAAGCGTCTTGTTTCTCATATGCCTCTAGACCAAATTGCATAGTTCCTGGCGCCAGACTAGCTAGCTCTTCAGCCAGCTCGCTAACTCTTTTATCCAATTCATGAGCCGCTACAGATTCATTAATCAACCCCCATCTTTCAGCATGATTGGCATTGATGGGCTGACCTCGCATAATAAAATCAAGCCCAGCTCTTTTAGGCATCACTCTGAACAATCCAGCCATGACCATAAAAGGCCACAAGCCTCTGTGTATCTCAGGTGCTGAAAACTTTGCAGTATCGACTGCTATGGCATGTGTTGCATTGGTTAAAATCAACAAGGCTCCGGCTAAAACAGAGCCTTGAATTTTGCATATAGCTGGTTTGTGTAGTCTTCTAAGAGAGAAACTGATGTCATCTGCACCCTCTATTTTTGGGACATTAGAATCTTCTTTAGCAAGCCTTAGATCAGCTCCAGCGCAAAAAATATCTCCTTCCGCATCAATAACAACAACCCTGATTTCTCTTTCTTGTTTCGCGTACGCTAAAGCATAATTCAGCTCATTCATCATTACATTATTTAATGCGTTTTTTTTCTCAGGTCGATTTAATGTAATGGTTAAAATATTATTTTTAATACTTACTTTCGTTGCTTGAAAATTCAAACCCTCTAAAGATAATTTATCTTCGCTCATATGTTTTCCTCAAATAAAGATTTAGGGATATCTGCATACTTAGCTCTTAAGTATTCCCCGAGAGATTTAGCTTGGCCATCTTTCCTAGTATTAGAAGAAACTCCATCTTCTAATATGTCATGAATGTAAAAATTTAGTGAAAGTATGTTTGGAAGCTCATACCTATCTATTTCAAATTCCCTTATGTCAGGCATCAATTCTTTGATTTTTTCGACAGTTAGATAATTATTTAAAAAAGAGAATGCATTTTCATTTTTTGCCCATACACCGATATTCGCACAACCGCCTTTATCACCAGATCTAGCACCAAAAAGTTCTCCTAATGGTTTGTTGAGAGTTTGACCTGATGGAGGAGGAGGTATTTCAATTGGTTGTTTTTGATAATAGGTTTCTTCAAAATGGAGTTGATTAGTTGGCTTTACATTAATTTCCTTGCCGTCAATATGAACAGTCTCTTCAATGTGTTTGCTATCTATCAAAGCAGGCCAATAGACTAAGACCGGTCCTCCGGATCTTACTCCGCCTCCAGTAAAAAATCCTGGATAATTGGCTAAAGCAAGCTCTATCATTTTTGCTGTAAACATTCTACCTACTAAATCAGGATCTTTTGATTTGACCATAATTCTAAGAGAGGCCATTGCTTCTTCATTAGAATTGGGATCTTTTTTATCCGTTCTATCTAATAAAATTGAAACCTCATCAAATTGCTCTTTGCCTCCAACAGAGTTAAATAGTGCATCACTAATAATTTGAGCTTTTTCTTCAATATCTATGCCTGTAAGAATAAACTCCATACCATTTCTATAACCACCAGCAAGATTAATACAGACTTTGTGAGTATTAGTTGGTGAGCTTCCCCTGCAACCTGATACATAAACTCTGTCTTTGGAGACCTCCTCAATATTCAAGGTATCAAAATGAGCTATAACATCTGGATTTAAGTATGCAGGAGCACTAATTTCATATAAAAGTTGCGCTGTTACAGTTCCAGTAGATACTAAACCCCCAGTGCCTGGATGTTTGGTAATGTAAAAACTTCCATCGTTTTTGATTTCAGCTATTGGATAGCCTACATTGTCAAAGCTGGGCACCTCTTTAAAAAAAGAATAATTCCCACCGGTTGCCTGGCAACCACACTCAATAATATGACCTGCTGCTAATGCGCCAGCCAATGCATCATAATCATCTCTCTTCCAATTAAATTTCCATGCCGCTGGACCAATTACTACTGCAGCATCCGTCACCCTTGGGCATACTACAATATCAGCTCCCTCATCTAATGCTTCTTTAATTCCCCAAGCTCCAAGATAAGCGTTTGCTGTGAGTGTTTGACATCCTGATTTATCAATCGGGATATTTTTATCAATGTTAAGAAATGATTCTCCTTCATTTTTTAAGGAGTTCATTCTTGGCATTAAATCGTCGCCAGTTATGTAAGCTACTTTGAGGGAAATATTGAGCTCATTTAAGATTTTCTCTATTTCATTGGCCATAGAAGAGGGGTTCAAGCCACCCGCATTTGTAACAATTTTAATATTTTGCTCTTTGCATGACTTAGCTACTGCTTTCACTTGTTTAAGAAAAGTACCCACGTATCCTTTATCCTCTCCGCGCTGCATCTTTTGATTAAAAAGAATTGTCATGGTGAGTTCTGCTAAATAGTCTCCAGTCAGAACATCTATAGGCCCTCCATCCACCATTTCTTTAGCTGCAGATAATTTATCTCCGTAATAGCCGCTACAATTTGCAATCCTTATAATTTCTTCGCTCAAGATTTCTCCATTTTTATGCCATCAATAATGATTTTTGTTAAAAAGTTACTAGTTTGTTCAGGAGTTTGTTGTAACTCTTTTAAGAGTTTCTTAGATTGAAAATATCTACCAAGGCCTCCTAATAGTAATGCAGTTGCCTGAGTATCAATTTCCTTGATCTCATTTTTAATTCTCGCTTCATCTAAAAGATTTTTTATTAGGTCAGTTATGTATTGCTCATGATAGTCCACCATAGGCTTAGACGAATTTAAACTACTAAGAGATAGTGTGAATCTTTCAAATCTTGGCCCAACTGCTTGATTGGCAACAGTTAAAAAACTTTCTAATTTTTTAATTGGAGATGAATGAGTGTTCATTGCATCCACAGCAATCTTACCGTGTTTTTTTAACACTCTATCAACTGTTGTCACTATAAGCTCCTCTTTGCTCGGTGCAATTTCGTATAGAGTTCTTAATGAAATTTTCAATTTTTTTGCAAGATCAGACATTGTTGAAAATGACTTTCCTTGATCAAGCATACTTTCTAGCTCATCCATCACTTCAAGATGACGCTTTCCAATTTGAGGTGATTTGTCTGAAAGGATGGCTTGAGATTTCATGCTATTTTTCAAGAACGAGAAGGGTAGCCCCGTTGTCAACTTGATCATTAAGTTTAATCATCACTTTAGCTATCTTGCCTGTCTCAGTTGCTTTAATTGCATGTTCCATTTTCATTGCCTCAATAATTACTAAAGTATCTCCAGCATTTACTTTACTGCCTTTTTTAACCTTTACATCAATAACTTTTCCAGGCATTGGAGCGATCAAACCTCCCTCAGGGACGTCATTACCCGGTTCTATGAACCTGGGTAGAACAGATGCATTTACGTCTCCAAACGGCATGTTAATAGTGATTTCACTGCCTGCCTCAGTTACATGAGCATAAAATCTGTGAGAGTCTATCTCCACATCAATGCCAGCAATATCACAATGGTAAATTTCACAAATGGAGCCCATAACCTCATATAAATTATCTTTATTTAATTTATATTGCACTTCTATCTCATCTTGTATAAAAAGCAACTTAACTCTTTGAAGCGGCATTCTTCCATTGGTCCAGTTTCCAGGCATAAAACCTGTAACAGGGTCAGAGACTCTATTTTGTTGTGCTAGCCATAAAGCAAGTGCTGTTGATGTTTGATGAAGTTCATTTACAGAAAGATTCTTTTTAGTTTCTAAAGTTTCGCGTTCAATAAAGTCTGTTGTTGTATTTCCGCTTATGAAGCTTTCATTTCTTAAGCAAGAAATTAAAAATTGACGATTTGTTACTACACCTCCCATGTGAGCTCTTTCAAGTCCACGTGCCAATTTATTTGCGGCATCAATTCTATTAGGTGCCCAAGAAATAACCTTAGATAGCATGGGATCAAAATCTGTTCCAATGACACTACCTTCTTCCACTCCTGAATCCCATCTTACCTCTGAAGCTAGACTAGTATCATATGCGTGCAATGTTCCTATTTCAGGTAAAAAGTTATTTCCAGGATCTTCAGCATATAATCTCGCTTCAATTGCATGTCCATGCCAATCAATATCATCTTGAGCAAATTCAAGCTCATCTCCTCTCGCTATCTTGATTTGCTCAGCAACCAAATCTATTCCTGTAACTTCTTCTGTAACTGGATGCTCAACTTGCAGTCTAGTATTAACCTCTAAAAACCAGAATTCATCTGTTTTATCATCAAATAAAAATTCAACAGTTCCTGCAGAGCAGTATTTAATTTTTTTAGCTAATTTTACAGCTGCTTCACCCATCTCCTCTCGTAAAAATGGATCAATTCTTGGAGAAGGCGACTCCTCAATAATTTTTTGATGTCTTCTTTGTATGGAGCATTCTCGTTCTCCCAAATGAACGACATTACCGTGTTCATCACCTAAGATTTGTATTTCAATATGACGCGATTTTTCTACATATCTTTCTATAAAAATTCTGTCATCACCAAAACCTGAGAGAGCTTCTCTTTTGGCGCTTATGATCGAATCTTTTAATTCACTTTCTTTTTTAACAATTCGCATTCCTTTACCACCACCTCCAGCAGCAGCTTTAATCAAGATCGGGTAGCCAATACTTTTTACATCTTTGGTGTTTGAGGTCATTGGCAGAGTGGGGACCCCAGATTTTTCAGCTAGTTCTTTGGCTTTTAATTTGTCACCCATTACTTTGATTACATGAGGGGATGGACCAATCCAAATTAATTTATTGCTTTTAACTTTTCTTGCAAAGGCTGCATTTTCTGATAAAAATCCATATCCTGGATGAATTGCTTCTGCTCCAGATTGTATAGCCGCATCAATGATGGCAGAACCATCCATGTAGCTAGAAGATAACTTGATGGCTTCATCAGCCATCTTTACAAATGGAGCATCCTTATCAGCATCAACAAAAACAGCTATACATTTGATACCCATAAATTGAGCGGTTTGCATGATTCGACATGCAATTTCTCCCCGATTAGCAACAAGAATTGAATTAAACCTCATAATCTAAATACCCCGTACTCTTTAGCACCATCTATTGAAGAGTTAGAAACTATAGATAGGCAAAATCCAATAACGCTTCTAGTATCTCTTGGATCAATAATGCCATCATCTGTAACCATGCTGCTTGCAACAAGACCCTCTGACATTTGATCTGACATTTGCTCAACTGTCTCTACGATTTGAGCATCAAGTTTTTCATCAAATTTTTCACCTTTTCTTGCCGCTTGACCTCTTCGCACAATAGACATTACTCCAGCAATCTGCTTTGAACCCATAACAGCAATTTTTGCTGTGGGCCAGAGAAAGGTGAACCTATTGTTATATGCTCTGCCTGACATAGCGTATGTACCTGCGCCAAATGAAGCACCAATAATAATTGTGATATGAGGTACATTAGAGTTAGACACTGCATTAATAAGCTGAGAGCCTTTTTTAATAATAGCCTGTCTTTCGAAATCTTTTCCTACTAAAAACCCCGTGACATTTTGAAGAAAAATTAATGGTATGTTTCGTTTATTGCATAG
>QBVW01000006.1 GCA_003284215.1 SAR86 cluster bacterium AG-313-D11
TTTTAGCTGCACAAGTGGGTCATTATGGTTTATACATTTTAATGGGTGCTTTGGTGCTGACTGGAATAATTTCAGCCACTTTTGCCTCAGATCCAATATTGGTATTCAATTCATATGACCTTGCTTTTGCAAATCATAATGAGAATGTTTTTAGAATAGTTAGAGGGATACATGAATTTTGTACAAATGCCATTATCGCTTTAATTGTCATTCATATTTTTGCTGCCACTTATCATCACTTTGTTTTAAAAGACAACACAGCTTCTAATATGTCTAAGTTTTGGACAACAAAATATTAACCATGCTTAAAACAACTTTATTATTAAGTTTTATTTTAATGAGCGAAATTTCTGCAGCTCAGTCAAACTGGCTAAACTTATTTGATGGCAGCAACATAGATCAATGGAGAACTTATCAATGTAATTGCACAACCGATGGATGGGTTATTGTAAACAATGAACTGGTTCGCAAAGGTCCAGCAAGAGATTTAATCACAAAAGAAAAATTTAAAAATTTTATCTTAGAGCTTGAATGGAATATATCAAAGGGTGGTAACAGCGGAATTATTCTTCGGGCAAATGAAACAGAGCAGTATTCTTTTATGAGTGGTATTGAGATGCAAATCCTTGATGATTTAAATCATCCTGACGGCGTCAACACTTTGACATCTGCCGGATCTATTTATGGTTTGTACCCAAATTTAATCAATGCAACCAAGCCTTTTGGTGAGTGGAACAAAGTACGCATAATAGCGTTCGAAAATTCAATTAAATTTTTTCTTAATAGCCAACTTATCAATAGTATATCTATTGGCTCAAAGCGCTGGAATAAAGCTGTGAATAACAGTAAATTCCAATCATTAAAAAACTATGGTTCTTCTCCTCAGGGTCATGTAGTGTTGCAAGATCATGGCAATGAGGTTTCTTTTAGAAAGATTAAAATAAGAAAGTTGTAATTATTTAAGGTTGTGACTCTTCAGATAGTTTGATCACAGTTTGGTGAATAATTGGAGCAGTATTTGGACCCAAGGATACAATCTCCCCATAAGTTTCTTCACTCTCATCATAGATCCAAGGAGCGTCTTTATCCCATTCGCTCTTAGGAATAATGTAACCGATAGCATCATTTGCTAAGTTCACTATGAGGTTTACCTTGCCTGGAAGTTGACTGCGCAAAGGTGGTACTTCTTCTGGTTCCATAGCGAAATCAGCACCCTTCGGATTTTCTATCCCGCCCACAGCAATTTCTGGATATAGTTCACCGGGTATGCCTGTAATAGTTGCATCACCTAATTGGATGAATGCCACTTCACTGAGATATCGTATAAATGGTGGCATGAGATGAAATTGAGGACTGCTGTCGACCACACCAAGGAGAGTGCCTATCGCAAGCATGAAATTCTCTATACCCAATTCTACTTCGATAGCGCGGAAAGTTATTTTAGGTTCTGGACTAGAAACAAATCTGTTTTCATTGAAAGCATCAATGA
Organism: SAR86 cluster bacterium AG-313-D11; assembly: GCA_003284215.1. Classification (GTDB taxonomy): domain Bacteria; phylum Pseudomonadota; class Gammaproteobacteria; order Magnimaribacterales; family D2472; genus D2472. Next base: position 1,490 of record QBVW01000006.1, read on the forward strand.
CGCTGTTTGCCAGACTATAACCAAAGGTACGGGCTTTAGCATGTCCTGGCTCAGTAAAGGTTTTTTCTAAAAAAGGATCATAGATGGTATCTGTTGGACCAGAAGTCATTAAGCCTCCAATATTGCCGGTCAGCCATAATGTAGTTCCTCCAAGTCCAGGCTTCAATAATTCGTCATTATAATAAATACCTTCACTGAGTCCTTTTCTAAGATAGCCGGCTACATCTGCTGTTAATTCTAAATTTTTATCCCAAGCAAGCTCTACATGAATTCCAACATTAACTAATGTACCTATAATCGAATCGTCAGGGCGGCTAAATAATAATGCTCGAATGTCTTCATCTATGACAATGGGTTTACGTTTATCTTTAATTGGCGTTAATGGGTTAGTTGGAATGCGTGCCATGCTCATCTGCGCAGGCTCTAAGTTTTCTATGGCTTCACTCAGTGCATCTAGAATATTTTGCTGTAATTGCTGCATGTAATTTGGATCAACACCTGAACTCAAAAATCCTGGCCCCCAAAGACCTTGAGTATCGGGACCTTCATGATTGTGAGTTGCGTGCACCATAAGATAATCTAAATCCCACTCTGCAGGCACAGCTTCCCGCACACCAAGTACAAATTTACGCATCAAGCCAACCGTATCTGCAGTCACAATTCCAACGCGATTGTTACCATCATCAATTACGACGGCCACTGCCATAATGTTGTCTTTGATTCCTTGAGCAGGTCGTTGATTTTGAAAACCCGCCATCCATACAGCATCAAATTTTCCATTACCATTCACATCTGTCCACAGATCAATCTCGGGATCAAATTGAGCATCATTATTTACGTCGACCCATTGGTCTATAAGGTCAGGAGTAATTGATACTTGTGCAAACCCAACCTGCAATTCTTCTGCCTGAGCTCGAGGCAGCAAAAGAATCCCAACAATTGCTATCGTAAGGAAGTTTTTTTTCATAACTATAAATATACAATAAATGTTTTGGCTATGCTTTGTGTTTATGAATTGAGCTCGAGGAGGGCTTAGCAACATAAGATTCTTTCAAATTTCCCTTTTGGGATACTAATTTCACTCGAAACCCATTAAATATCGACTGTAAGGGCATTAAATTTAATAGCTAGAGCTTTATTTTGAATCCACCATTTACAACAAATCCATCTAAGGGTGCATAGATATCAGAGAATATAGGGTCAAGCTTAGTCCCACTATAGATTGAATCAAATTTAGTCTGACGAGTATCAGAAAAGTTTTCAAAATTGAGAAATATTGAAAAATCATTTTTAAACATCTTTTCCATCATTAATCCATAAATCCAAAAATCTCTTGACGAACTTCCATCTGTTAGCACTTGTTCACCATAGTAATATGCTTCAAGACCTATTCTGAAATCTCCCTCACGTTCATAAACGAAAATATTATTTACTCTTTTTTTTGGCATAAGAGGAACCCTGGAATTTTTATTTGGCTTATGGATTTCCACATCTGCATGCGTGTAGCCAAAGTAATATTTCCAGCCATTCCATTTAAAGACAGTGCTAAGTTCAAAACCCTGACTATCAAGATAATCATCAGGCTGCAAAAATGAATATTGATTGTCACTGACTTGTAGTAATTTTAAGGGTCTATCAACCTTCGTATAAAACAACAAAAGATTTAAATTAAAATTAATGCCTGAATCAAATTCGATACTCTTATTTATGTCAAAATTAATTCCTGATGATTCTTCTGCTTCCAGTAGATCAGAATCTATTGGCAATAAATTTCGATACTTGATTGATTCTGCTTCATCATTAAATGATGAAGGTTCTTTGTAGCCTAAACCTCCACCTATACGCAGAGACAGTGACTCATCAGGAGTGTATAAAAAAGAAATACGCGGTAGAACAAAACTTCCATAGTCGGATGTTTGATCAATGCGTATGCCACTTTCAAGAGACCAACTATCATTGATTAAGAAAGTGCCTTGTGTAAATAAGCCCCATGTTTTAGTTTGTAAATCTAAGTTCTGTGATGAGAGTGGTTGTTCCTGGTCAAATTTTTCAGTCCATAAATTAATTCCAACGACCCAATCCAATTTCTGTGATGCGCCAAGAAGATGAAGCTCTGAAAAGCTTGATGTTTGTTTGCCAGCAAAAAAATACGCAGGGATTTTTAGCTCTTGCTGATAGTGGTTGATACTATTTTTGATGACTAGCTCATTTCCAGAATTAAGCTCTCGAATATACTCAATTTGAGAGGATAGTCGATCCGTTTCAATCTGTTCAAAATATGCAGGAACATCATTTTTGTTATTTACATATTTCATATATCCGCCTAAACGATTCTCATGAATAGCATTTAAACCAATGTTTAATTCACTTTTGTCTCCCTCAAAAAAAATACGCGGATTAAAAGTCCAACGATCAAATTCTGGAATAGCGCTAAATCCATCTTTAGTAGGATCATATGCGTCACTTTGGTTCAATGATGTAAAAATGGTTGAACTAAATTTTTCATTCTTTATTGATGAATAAGTGCTTAAATCAATACCTTTCGAGGAAGTCTTATTAACAAGAAATGAATTTTCATTTTCATTACTCGGCTTTTTAGTGATTAAATTTACTATTCCTGCAATAGCTCCGCCTCCATACAACGTTGAGTTAGCACCTTTGATTACTTCAACTTGTTTCAGATCTAAAGGCGCAATTTGTAAGAGCCCCAGTCCTGAAGAAAAGCCACCATATAGGGGCATGCCATCTCGTAAAATTTGAGTGTATTTTCCATTTAAACCTTGAATTCTTATGCTTGAATTAAAGCTAATCGGAGATGTTTGTTGAACGTGTATTCCGGTTATTTCATTTAATAGCATTCGAATATCACCTGGTTTCATGTTTGCTTTTTCATTGATTTCCTCCCCACCAAGCACTTCTACACGTGTAGGTTGCTGCTCAAAGCTGCGTTGATTTCGGAGTGAGATAACAATTACTTCCTCTGTCTCATGCGAGGGTGAAGAATGGAGTGGTTTAATATTTAATACAGGAATTAAAACTAAAAGGAATAAAAAATGAGAAATATATTTATTGAAGTTACGCATTTGAAGTACCTAAATAATAAAATGGCGGAGCTCTTATTGGAGTATTAGTAGTGATTGAATAACTAGAGATTCGATTAACACAAGGTATATTCAAAAAACGCTCAAAACTAATGTCTCCTTCTTGGTTAGATGAGGCTATAAATTTATCATCTCCACCGTTGGGGCAAATAAAACAATTTTGCTCGTGACAATCTTCTTCAAAAAGATGAGAGGCCTCAATTAATTGACTAAAAATAAAAGCTGAAAACAATATGCAAGCCGAGATCAAATTAGAATATTTGATTTTGTGAATCATTCTTCAATAATAATTAAAAAGTTGACTCCAAGAAAGAAAATCATGAATATTATTTTATTAGACTATGTAAGTTATATAACAAAATGAATCTAAGTTCTCTTTTAACAGCATGTTGTGTTTTTGCATTCTTTTTAGGATGCAGCAGTAAAAATCTTGATAAAGAATTTGATTGCGAAGGCACGAAGGTAAAATTTAATGATTATGAAAGGTTTTTTGAGGTTGGGGGAATTGAGTTAAGCGCTCAGCAAGATTTTTTTATGAATCAAATAACCATCTTTGGAAAGTTCAATCAGAACACTGAAGAAGCTACAACCATCACCTTCAATAAAATTAATCAGAAGATGGAATTAAAAGACTCCAAAGGAATAATTACAAAGCAATGTATTGAGTTAATAAAAGATACAAATTAAAGGTAGCCTATGCCGAACCAACCAATCATAAATCCAATGATTATGGCAACCAGGACAGGAATAACTTTCTTTAAAAATTTCATATCTTTTTAATCTTCCTTTAAATATAGATTATTAATTTTTCTTAATAATTCAGTTAACTGTATTTTTTGGCTAGAGGTGCCCGAGAGTTGAGTAAGCTCTGAATTGATCACAATTAACTCTGTGTGTTTTTGCAACTGTTCATCTAGATTCTTATCTATTTGTTTTTTTCTGTGTTCGCTTAAATATTCCATATGCTTAGTTTATATCTAACATTAGTTGATTGACTTGAGTGGTTTTTTATCTCTAAAGAGAGTTAATAAAGGAATAAATAAAGGCCATGTCTTATGATAATGTTTTGGAAAGAGTCTTTGTGATAGGTCCAATAGCTTGGCATCTAGCCCAACAAAAATCTTACTTTTATTTTTCTTAACACCATTCAAGATTATTTTTGCAGCCTTGCTTGGATGCATGCCACCTTCTTTAAATAGCTCACCCATTTCTTGCTGTGTTTTAGGAGGATTTCTATTGAAAATAGACATTCTAGCTTGAGTCTTATCAAAATCTTCTTCGCTCATTCTTGCCGATGAAGCAATATTTGTTCCAATGTGTCCTGGATGAACGCAGTGAATCTGAAGGTTGGGATTTGTTTGCTTCATTTCTAGCGCAAGACTTTCTGTAAAACCCCTTATAGCAAATTTGGTTGCATGATAGACACTCTGTCCAGGTATAGCCACCATTCCAAATATTGATGAAGTATTGACAATGGCCGCCTCAGAGTTATCAATCATATGCGGGATAAAAGCTCTGGTGCTGTTAATAACTCCCTCAAAATTGATACCCATAACCCAATCCCAATTATCCTTATGCATATCTTTAAAATAAGACCCTGAACCAACACCTGCATTATTAAAAACTAAATCTACTTTTCCGTGTTCATCTATAACTTTTTGAGGCAGCGCCTCAATAGACTCTTTGTCAGATACATCTAAAAGATGTGATGAAACTGATACATTGTATTTTCTTAACATTGCTAAAGTTTCATTTAATGTCTCCTCATTGATATCGCAGATACAGACATCAGCTCCGTCTTTTGCAAGGAGTATTGCTAGGTATCTTCCCATGCCTGAACCTGCTCCAGTAATGACAGCTACTTTTTCTCTGAAAGTTTTCATTAAATTATTGTATATTTATACCTATGAAAAGTATCCTCATCTCAATATTTCTTCTTTCAACATATTCCATTGGAGCTATCAGTGAACTTAGCTCTGCGAAAGCCGCTGACATTATTGGTAAACCTCAAATCACTGATGGAGATACCATTGTTATTAATGATATTAAAATTAGATTTACTGGCAGTGATGCGCCTGAAAGTTATTTTTTTGGTAAAACTCAAATTTGCAAAGATAGCGCAGGTCAAGATTGGGAATGTGGCAAGGCTGCAACAGATAAACTTAAGCAGTTAATAAATAATCAAACAGTGAGATGTTCTGATGAAGGCAAAGATAGATATGGAAGAACATTAGGAATTTGTTATGTTGGGGACATAGACTTACAAGCTGAAATGGTAAAGTCTGGTATGGCTGTTGCCTATTTAAGATATTCAGATAGGTACGAACAAGAACAAAACTTCGCCAAGAAACTTAAAGCAGGCATGTGGAGTGGAGAATTCCAAGAACCTGAGACTTGGCGCAGAGAAAATAGAAATTAAATAATTTTTAAACTTTCCTTCAAACCCTTTTAGGGCATTGCATTCAGAGCTGCACCATAAATATCTGCAATCTCTGAAATCTGTTTATCTCTTGGTATGCCCGATCCATGTCCTGCTCTAGTTTCAACTCTCAGTAAGATTGGTTGTGCGCATCCCTGAAGTTTTTGCAATTTTGCAGCAAATTTATAGGAATGAGCTGGCACGACTCTATCATCTCTATCAGATGTAGTTATTAAAGTGGGAGGATAACAAACGCCTTGCTTAATATTATGATAAGGGGAATAAGAATATAAATTTTCGAAATGATTTAAATCTTCAGGCGAGCCATAATCTGACTCCCAGCCCCAACCAATTGTGAATTTATTAAAGCGTAGCATATCCATAACCCCTACTTGAGGAATCGCAAATCCAAACAATTCTGGATTCTGAAGCATGGTAGCGCCAACTAAAAGGCCGCCATTTGAACGGCCTTGAATTACTGTAGATTTAGGCGAGCCAATGCCTTTGCTGTGAAGGTACTTTGCAGCATATGCGAAATCATCAAATACATTTTGTTTATTTAAAAGCATGCCTTGCTCATGCCACTTGCTTCCAAATTCTGATCCTCCTCTGAGATTTGCTAAAGCAAATATTCCTCCTTGATTCATCCAGGCAAGATATCTCTTAGAAAATCTTGGTAGCAATGCAATATTAAAGCCACCATATCCATATAGTAAGATTGGTGAAGAGCTATCAATTAACAAATCTTTTTTATGGACAATGTGAAGAGGGATTAGAGTTCCATCTTTTGAGGGATAGAAAACCACACTTGCTTCATAGGCTTTAGTATCGAAACTATTTAACTCTTCCTCCCAAAATTTCTCGTAAGAATTAGTCTTTAAGTCTAATTTAAATATTTGCGAGGGCTGAATAAAATTTGTAAAGCTAAAATATGAGGATGTATCTTCTTTTTTACCGCCAAGACCTGAAATTGTTCCTTCAGCAGGCATTTTTAATGAGCCATACAGAGATCCAGAAGTATTGAAATATTTCACATCTGAAAAGGTATTATTAAGAAAATTGATCACAAAGCTTCCATTGATCATGTTGATGCTGCTGATAGAGTTCTTTCCTTCAGGTATAACTTCCTGAAAACCTAATTCCAAATTATTAAAATCAAGAAGAACCACTTTTCCATTTGGCGCCATATCATTGGTCAAAAACCATAAATAGTTTTCGTTACTATCTATAAAAGAGTAACTTGCAATAAATTGGTCGACTATTGGTATCAGTTCTTGATCTTCATATTTAGCTATGGATATTAAATTCCTTTCGTCAGTTCCCTTAGAGGTATATAAAATTTTATATTTTCCATCATCTGAAACAGTTAATGACCATGAGAGTAATGGGTCATCTTTATTCTCAATTATAATTTCATCCTCTTGTTGAGGAGTTCCTACCAGGTGATATAACAGTTTAGGACTGCCATTAACAGCAGCTAGCTCGTCTCCATCTGGTTGAGGATATTTTTTATAGAAGAATCCAAGCGAGTCTGGTGACCACTCGGCTGAGGAAAATTTTGACCAATTCAGTTCTTCATCCATAAACTGGCCTGAATTAATGTTCATTATTTTCCAGATTTTCCAATCTGATCCTCCATCAGAAATAGAAAATGCAAGCCAATTACTATCTGGGCTCACACTGGCAGCTGACATAGCAACCGTGCCATCATCTGAAAATAAATTTGGATCGATCAGCACTCTTTCTTTGCATGAATCACAGTCTTTAACCATGAGCTTGTTTTGCTGCCAATGACCATTATTAAAATAAAAAAAAGTTTTATTTTTAATAACAAAAGGAGTACTTAAATATTCACTAGTCCATATTGACTCTAAATCTTTTTGTATTTCATCCCTGAAATCATTGCTTAAAAATGACTGAGTAAAAAAATTTTGTTTGTTCACCCACGCCTTGACCTCGTCACTTGTAAAGTCTTCCAGCCATCTATATGAGTCCAGTACTTTTATACCGTGATACTCATCATAATGCTCAATTTCTCTAGTTTGGGGTGGTTCGGCAACTTTAGAGCAAGCTGCAATTAAACAAATTGATATTACGAGCAAAGCAATTTTGTGAAGTTTGCCCGACTTATAAGTAAGAGGTGAAATATCTTTAATTCTTGTATCCATTTCCATATTTTAATTGCAAGGCTTAGTTATGAATTTGTAATTTTTTTACTAGAGTTTTAATTAAATCTGATTGCATAATATGCTTAGATTTAAAAAATGATTCATGATTTTCCTCTAGGGTATCAAGATTATAAATATAATTTATCATCAGACCTTTCGATTGATTTTTCCCTTTATCAGATAAATCAGCATTTAGATTTATCCTGCCCAGCACAGCTCCATTACCTAGATGAAATTTAGCAACAGGGTCATTGGGGAAACCATCCTCTCTATCTGATTTTAAAAGATAAATTAGCGCCTGTTTTAGCAGCGCATCCTCATCCATGCCTTGATGGGGAATAGATTTTTTGTTCATCCATTTAGTAAAATCAGGCACCGGTGAAAGCGTGGCAAAATTATCCAATCCTGCATTTTCTTGTTTAAGTTTATGAGCAACTCTTTTAATTAAAAAATTACCAAAAGAAATACCTGATAATCCTGCTTGGCAATTTGAGATAGAATAAAAAACAGCAGTATTGATCTCTTGATCTAAGGTAACACTCCTATCAATTTTTATGATCTCATTAATTGTTTCAGGCATACCTCTACTAAGTGCAACCTCAACAAAAATAAGTGGTTCATTGGGCATGAGTGGGTGAAAAAAAGCAAAACACTTTCTGTCTTCTGGTGCGAGCCTTGCTCTAAGGTCATCCCATGAGTTAATTTCATGCACAGCCTCATATGCAATAATCTTTTCTAAAATATTTGCAGGAGTTGTCCAATCTATATTTTCTAAAACTAAAAATGATGGGTTGAACCAATGCTTAAATAACTTCAAAAGACTTTTATCAAAGAAGTCTAGGCTTGGATTATCTTTTTTAAGCTGCAGGATTCTTTCTCTCAAACGCACCAATCTTAAGGTTCCTTCGTTTGCAGTATTTAATCTCTTAAACAGTTCCACCCACTTAGGTTGAGAGGTTTGGAGAATAATCTCTAGATTTCGTTGAGTTTTATTTTGCGAATATTTGTTTGATGCCTTCATCAAAGAATTAACATCTATGTCATATTTCTCTAGGATGGCATCAAAAAATTTGACGAACTCTTTATCATCAAGCTCTTCTATCAGTTCTGAGAGATGCTCAGCAAATACAAGAGAGGAAACCTCTCCACTTTTCGACATTACAGACTCTAACGCCATATCAATATCATCATGCAGAACTCCAAAATCTTTGGAGCGAAAATAACTGCTTTTTTTAAGCAGTGATCGGCTCATGATGGACGAAAGTAGATTTTGAAAAAAATTCATGTGTGCTTAAAAGTTGTTAAATAAAAATTATATATCTCCAGATTTATCATTATTAAATGCAAAACAACGTTTAATTATTATTGCATTTTTACAAGTAAAAATAACAAGTGCATAGAAATACTTTTTATGTAATATTGAAGGATAAATTTATCATCTTTTATGAAAACAGATATAGAAATAGCCAGAGAGGCAGATATTAGACCGATTGAAGCAATTGCTTCAAAGATTGGCGTTGATGAGAAATATCTAGAGAAATATGGAAAGTTTAAGGCTAAGGTTAATCTTTCGTTAATAAAAGAAAATCTCAAAGATCGTAAGAGTGGCAAATTAATTTTAGTCACTGCAATATCCCCAACACCAGCCGGTGAGGGCAAGACTACAACGAGTGTTGGCTTGGTAGATGGGCTTTGCCATATTGGAAAAAAAGCTATGATTTGTCTAAGAGAGCCAAGCTTGGGTCCATGTTTTGGTATGAAGGGAGGTGCTGCTGGAGGTGGCCTAGCTCAAGTAATACCTATGACCGATATTAATCTTCATTTTACAGGTGATTTCCATGCCATTGGAGCGGCACACAATCTTCTTTCTGCTCTTATAGACAACCACATACATTGGGATAATCAGTTGGATATAGATCCTCGACGAATAACTTGGAAGCGGGTGGTTGATATGAATGATAGGTCGCTCAGGGATATTACATGCGGTCTTGGTGGAACAACCAATGGTATACCTAGACAAAGTGGCTTTGATATAACTGTTGCCTCTGAGATTATGGCTGTGTTTTGTCTTGCTTCAGATCTTGATGACTTGAAAAAAAGAATTGGTAATATAGTTATAGGTTATACGAGATCAAATGAGCCAGTTAGAGCAAAGCAACTAAAAGCTGATGGAGCTATAACTGCATTGTTGCAGGATGCATTTCAACCTAACTTAGTGCAAACCCTTGAAAATAATCCTGCATTCGTTCACGGCGGGCCATTTGCGAATATTGCCCATGGTTGTAACTCTGTAATTGCAACTAAAACAGCTCTAAAACTTGCAGATTATGTAGTAACTGAAGCTGGTTTTGGAGCAGACCTTGGTGCTGAAAAATTTTTTGATATTAAATGTAGAAAATCAGGTTTAAAACCAGATGCCGTTGTATTGGTTGCCACAACTAAAGCATTAAAAATGCATGGCGGCATTAAGAAAGATGATCTGGGTGCAGAGAATGTAGATGCTGTAACCAAGGGCTGTAAAAATCTTGCAAAGCATGTCGAAAATATACAAAAATTCGGTGTTCCTGTCGTAATTGCTATCAATGATTTTGTTACTGATACAGAAAAAGAACATGCAGCAATCATTGATTTTTGTAATAGTATTAGTATTGAGTGCAGAATTTCTTCTCATTGGGAAAAAGGTGGCGCAGGGGCAGCAGGCCTTGCCGAAGAGGTTGTAAAGATTGCAGATGCTAATTTAGCTAAATTTAAGACATTGTATGAAGACAAACTTCCACTATGGGAAAAAACTAAATATGTCGCTCAAACCATTTATGGAGCTGCTGACATTATTGCAGATAAAAAAGTTAGGAATCAATTTCAAAAACTAGAGGATGATGGATTTGGCGATTACCCAATATGTATGGCAAAGACTCAATACAGCTTTTCCACAGATCCATTGCTCATGGGCGCTCCTACTGGGCATGATGTGCCTATAAGGGAAGTGCGCCTTTCTGCAGGAGCAGAATTCATTGTGGTCGTTTGTGGTGAGGTTATGACAATGCCTGGATTACCCAGAATACCTGCTGCAGAAAATATTGATGTTGACGATGACGGATTAATTCAAGGTTTGTTTTAGAAATTAAAATTTAAGAGGAGAAAAAAATGAAAATATTATGCGTCTTATACGATGATCCAAAAGATGGAATGCCTACGAGCTATCCAAAAAAGGAATTGCCGAAACTGGAAAAATATCCTGATGGCATGACATTGCCCAGTCCAAAAGGAAGAGATTTCAACCCTGGCGAGCTATTGGGTTGTGTCTCTGGCGAACTTGGTTTGCGAAAGTTTTTAGAAGACAGAGGGCACACCTTGGTTGTAACCTCTGATAAGGATGCTGATGGATGTACTGCAGATAAAGAATTAGTTGATGCAGATATTGTTATTTCTCAGCCTTTCTGGCCTTACTACCTCACAAGAAAAAGAATGGAAAGTGCGCCTAATTTAAAGATGGCAATTACTGCTGGTATAGGCTCTGATCATGTCGATTTGCAGGCTGCGATGGATCATAAAGTTGATGTTGTTGAGGTAACTTATTGTAATTCCCGTTCAGTTGCAGAGCATATTGTTATGATGATTCTTGCTTTGGTTAGGGATTATCATAATCAGCACAGGATTGTGAATGAGGGTGGTTGGCATATCGCTGATGCAGTTCAAAGATCTTATGATGTTGAAGGTATGCATATCGGTACAATTGCTGCTGGCCGCATCGGTTATGACATGCTGCGAAAAATGCATCCATTTGATGTACATTTACATTATTTTGATAAACATAGATTAAGCTCAGACCAAGAGGCAGAATTGAACTTAACTTACCATGACTCCGTTGAATCTTTGGTTGCAGCTTGCGACGTTATTAATATAAGTTGCCCACTTCATCCAGAAACAGAGCATTTGTTTAATGATGATTTGATTGGTAAATGTAAACCTGGCGCCTATATCATTAATACGGCTAGAGGAAAAATTTGTGATAGAGATGCTATTGTCAGGGCCTTAGAGTCAGGACAATTAAGTGGATATGCAGGAGACGTTTGGTTTCCTCAACCAGCGCCAAATGATCATGTTTGGAGAACGATGCCTCATCACGGTATGACTCCTCATACTTCAGGCACCTCATTATCCGCTCAAACAAGATATGCTGATGGAGTAAGAGAAATATTGGAGTGTTTCTTTGATGGAGAAGAAATCAGGAATCAGTATTTAATTGTTCAGGATGGCGATCTTGCTGGAATGGGAGCTCACTCTTATACCAAAGGGACAGCAACCGGGGGTTCTGAAGAGGCAGCTAAATTTAAGAAGTAGTTAAATTCTTCATTAATGTATATGGAAGAGGTAAGTATTGATTAAAACTAGAGCAGCAGTTGCTTTTGAAGCTGGTAAGCCTTTAGAGATTATTGAAGTAGATCTTGAGGGACCTAAAGCTGGCGAAGTTTTGGTTGAGATGAAAGCAACTGGTGTATGTCATACAGATGCTTTCACTCTTTCGGGAGAGGATCCTGAGGGGGCTTTCCCTGCAATCTTAGGTCATGAGGGCGCAGGTATTGTTGTCGAGGTTGGAAAAGGCGTAAAAAGTGTAAAACCTGGAGATCATGTGATACCTCTCTACACAGCTGAATGTGGCGAATGTGAATTTTGCCTTCATCCAAAAACTAATTTGTGTCAGGCGGTTAGAGAAACTCAAGGCAAAGGTATTATGCCAGACGGCACAAGCAGATTTTCACTTGATGGCAAGCCTATTCTTCACTATATGGGATGCTCAACTTTCTCTAATTACTCTGTCCTCCCTGAAATTTCTTTAGCAAAAGTTAGAAAGGATGCGCCATTCGATAAGATTTGTTATATCGGTTGTGGAGTAACTACAGGAATAGGGGCTGTAGCTTTTACTATGGGGGTTGAGGCTGGATCCACGGTTGCAATATTTGGATTGGGAGGAATAGGCCTCAATGTTATTCAAGGCGCAAAGATGGTTGGTGCATCAAGAATAATCGGGATAGACTTGAATGATTCTCGGGCTTCAATCGCGACCAAATTTGGCATGACTGATTTTATTAATCCTAATAATATCGAAAATGTAGTTGATCATATTATTGAGATGACTGGTGGAGGGGTAGATTATAGTTTTGAATGCATCGGCAACGTTGATGTGATGCGCCAAGCGCTTGAGTGCTGTCATAAAGGCTGGGGAGAAAGTTGTATTATTGGAGTGGCAGGCGCTGGTCAAGAGATCTCGACAAGACCATTTCAACTTGTTACAGGTCGATCATGGAGAGGAACAGCATTTGGAGGAGCAAGCGGACGAACAGATGTACCAAGAATAGTTGATTGGTATATGGATGGAAAGATTAATATTGATGATCTAATTACTCATAAGATGCCTCTTGAGGATATCAACAAAGCCTTTGATCTTATGCATCAAGGAAAAAGCATTCGTTCTGTCATTGAGTTTTAATTATTCGTAAATACTTCCAAGAGACCTCACAACAAACACCCCATTAAACGAATGATCTTGGGTCTCTAGAAAAAATCTTTTCAATCATTGGAATAAAATGCTTTAAAGGTTGTGTTTTGTATTTCGGGTCAAATGATTTTTGATCCCAATTAGCACAGAAATCGATACAATCTTGATAGTAGGGGTGGTCTTTATATTGTTCTCTTAAATTCCTATTTTTGTCGTAATGATGCATCCAATAATATCCTTGGAATAAACCATGGTTTAGAACTATCCAATAATTTTTTTCATTAATGTATGGTCTTAAGAGTGCCGCAGAGACTTGTGAGTGGTTAGATGGAGAAATTACATCACCAATGTCATGAAGAAGAGCGCATACAATTGTTTCCATATCTGCTCCATCTTTTTCTGCTCTTGTGGCAGTTTGCAGTGAATGCTGTAGCCTGCTAATTTGATATGGAGAATCTCCATCCATCATTTGAAGCCATTGAATAACTCGTTGTGATAAGTTTCTTTCATTTTTTGAGTCATGTATCGCTACTAAATCATAGTCATCTTTCGTGCCCTGATCCATTGATCTAAATCCAACTTTTTTTACCAACTCAATTGCCTCTTAAATTTTTATAAAGAAATAAATTATTTTCTATGTTATCAAGTTCATAATAAGCATCCTGAAGATGACGCTTTCCATCGGGTTTGAATTCTTTCCTCCCATGAAGCACTCGATGGGATGATACCAAGAGTATATTGCCTGCATCTAGTCTGAATATTGATTTGTATTTTTTATCATTCACTCTCTTACACAGCTCATGGTAAGCTTTATAAAATAAATCTATGTTTTGCTTACGTGGGTCTATCATTTGCATTAATTGGTTGGAATACCTAAATCCAATTACCTCATTTAAAGAATTCAATCTAATGATTGGTTCATTTGCATAAGTTTCATTTTCTTCATCAAACTCCCTAAAAGGAACGGTAAAGGTTCTTAAAACATCAAAAAAATTAGGGCAATCTTCCCTTAGATCACTCAGGACCTTATATCCATCCACTATCATTGATTCCCCGCCACTGCATTCATTTTCAAGCATGTGAAGAGCTTGCACGCTTGGTGGCCAAGAATAACTAGCAAAATCATTGTGAGGAGGAACCTCTAATGAGGTATGCGCAATATTGTATACATGACCATCGACAGAGACATTATGAATTCGCTCAAACAATACCTCTCTTATTGGACCTAGTTTTGGGGTAAGTTTTTCTAATGAGTTAGGGATGCATGGCGAGTTTTTAATGCATATTGCACCTGTTGAAATAAAGTCAGAGAAGGCTTCAATAGCAACATCATTATTTTGAAGCAGCTCAGACCAATCGTAATAGTTTGGAATAAAAGTATCAGCCCATAATATTTTTTTTGGTTTCCTGGGCTGAGTTAAAAATTCAATATCTTTAAAATTTATACTTGTTTCATGGTCATCAGGCCAAAAAATATTAATAGCATTTTCATTTACATTAACAATCTTCGGTTTTAAATCTACTGGTATGGAACTAAGCATAAAACGTTTCTCTTGAGTTTCCCTAACCCTGCAATTATTACAGGGGCAGTTGTCCCTCAGCCATAAAAATGGGAGTTCATATTCTAATTTTTTATTTTTTATAATTTTTAGCGAGCTTTCGCTAATTTGAACATCCATTTTTTAACGATTAAAAATTAATTATTAAAAAAATCATATCCTTAAATATTTATTAATCAATAAATTTTTATAAGTTTTAACTGATGTAAAAATTTTCACTAATTTCATTTATGTTGGGTATGCTATTTGTATGAAAAATAATATTATTTCAGCCGTAGGGGCATTTATATGTATTTCTGCACTTGCTTATTTGAATTCTTTTGACGAAAGTAATTTGTGGTTAATCCCTCCATTTGGGGCAAGTATGGTTTTAGTAATGGCTGTTCATGAAAGCCCCTTAGCCCATCCAAAAAATGTTTTATTTGGTCATATAATTTCTGCTTTTTCCGGTGTAGTTGTCTTTGCGCTATTTGGTTTTTCTTTTTTAAGTGTTGGGGTTGGAGTTGGGTTAGCAATATTCTTAATGATGGTAACTAAGACGGTTCATCCACCAGCAGGAGCCAATCCTATTATTGCAATTCTGGGTGCCAAAGGAGCAGGTTTTATAATCATACCCGTGGCGGCAGGAGCATTATTTATAGTTCTATTTGCAATTATTTTTAATAAATTATTAAACAGAAAATATTTTACTTTCAATGATTTAAAGCATTAAAATATGGGCAAAACACATGTCTATAATCGTGGTTACAATTCATTGTGAGGAAAAACTATTAACACTCATTTAAAAGATTTCATTTCAGGTTTTTCCATTGAAGTCTTACCTAGAACAGCATCGAAGATTGAATCTTTTGCGGATATCTTGCCCAAGCATACAAGAGTCTATATTGCTCATATTGAGGGAGAAGATATTGCATCAATGGTTGCAACTGCTAAAAGACTCAGCGATGAGGGTTTTACTGTCATGCCCCATTTCCCAGCAAGGATAATCCAAGATCAAGGTACGCTTCAAGATTGGATTTCCATGTATCAAAATGAAGCAGGGGTTAATGAGGCGCTTTTATTAGCTGGAGGCACAACGAAGCAAGTTGGAGAATATCATTCTTCGATGCAATTAATTGAATCAGGTTTATTTGATAAATCAGGCTTCAAGAGATTGCATGTAGCTGGGCATCCTGAGGGTAACAAAGATATCGATCCTGATGGTGGCAATAAGAATGTCTCTGAGGCACTTTCATGGAAGCAGAAATTTTCAAACAGAACAGATGCCTCTATGGCGATAACTACGCAATTTTGTTTTGATGCTGATGTTGTAAAAAAATGGGCTGATGCCATAAAAGATAGTGGTGTTGATATTCCTATACATATTGGTATTGCTGGACCGGCAAAGCTACAAACATTACTTAAGTTTTCAATTGAGTGCGGCGTGGGTGCTTCAATGAAAATTCTTACCAAAAGAGCAAAAGATTTAACCAAGCTTTTGCTGCCTTACAAACCAACACAAATTCTAGAAGATTTAGCTTCTTTTAAAGCAAAAAGTCCAAGCTTAAATATTGAGCAAGTCCATTTTTTTCCATTAGGTGGTATTAAGCAAACAGCTGATTGGGCAAGGGAAGAGTAGGGCATAAATTGTTCATAAATTGAACGTTATTTAGGGCTTCAAAATATCTATTCTATTTTAAAAAAGAATGCTAGCATTCGCGTATGTACAAGTCATCAAAGATAACTTTTAGTCCTCGCGTAAGAAAGTCTCCGTACTTTAATTCCACCATGAAATATGGAGCGCAAGCTTTTTCAGTTTATAACCATATGTATATGCCAGTCAGTTATGCTGGGCCTGTTGAGGATTATAAAAAATTACTAACCGGCGTTCAGCTTTGGGATGTTAGTGTCGAGCGACAAGTCCAAATTAAAGGTCCTGATGCAGAAGCTCTGGCACAGTTTTTAACTCCCAGAAATATAAAAAAATGTTTAATAGGTCAGGCAATGTACACTCCTCTTACAGACTTTCAAGGGGGCTTAATAAGTGATCCTGTTATGTTGCGGATTGCTGAAGATTGTTATTGGTTTTCTATTTCTGATGGAGACATACTCTTCTGGGTTCAAGCAATAGCAGCAGGATATAAATTTGATGTGCATGTGGATGAGCCAGATGTCTCTCCACTTCAAACACAGGGACCTAATTCAACAAAATTGATGGCTAAGGTTTTTGGAGATTGGGTGCATGATTTAGCTTTCTATCGATTTAAGGAAATAACTCATGCAGGCATTCCAATGGTCATAGCAAGAATGGGTTATAGCAAAGAACTTTGTTATGAAATTTTTCTTCAAGATCACTCCAAGGGCGATGAGTTGTGGGAAATGCTTTGGGAAGCAGGACAAGATATGA
Organism: SAR86 cluster bacterium AG-313-D11; assembly: GCA_003284215.1. Classification (GTDB taxonomy): domain Bacteria; phylum Pseudomonadota; class Gammaproteobacteria; order Magnimaribacterales; family D2472; genus D2472. The sequence continues at coordinate 18,620 of QBVW01000006.1, forward strand.
ACATCAGTCCAGGCGGACCAAATATGATACTAAGATTAGAGGGCGGAATAGTGAGCTATTTATCTGATGTAGATAGAACTAATAATCCGTATGAGGTTGGTTTTGAAGCTTTGGTTGATCTTGATCAGGAAGAAGACTTTATTGGCAAAGATGCTTTACGTGAAATTTATTCCAAAGGCCCACAAAAGAAACTGATCGGTGCCGAAATTTTAGGTGATCCCATTACTGAAACCAATGCTGAGCACTGGCCTGTTTTTGTTGATGGCAAACAAATTGGATCGATGAATGCTTTAGTTTTTTCACCAAGACTTAATAAGAACATTTGTTATGTAATTTTAGACATTAAACATGCCATCTGTGGTAATGAGGTAATAATCTCTTCGCCTGATCAAGATCGTCAAGCGATACTAGTTGACTTGCCTTGGTTAGAAAGAGTTAAAAAATGAGCTCAGCTTAGATATAAACTGAGCTCTTAACTTTTATTAATCTGCGTAATCCAAACCTTTGTCTTTTTGAACTTCGCGCTTGTTTGGGTTCACAGACTCCCTAAATGGTATGTCAACAATCTCACCCTCTACAGCTACTCCAGGAGATTCAGAGTATTCATCAGGAAGCCTTACTTGTAGTTTGGTTCCTATGTCTGATGATGTCCAGGGAACCCAACCGAGTGCTACGTTAGTCTCTAATTCTGGAGACCACCACGGCGAAGTTATATAACCCATATCATTGCCATCTGTATCAGCGATCAACCAAAAATCAGGAGCATAGTCTGTGATTTCTTTTCCGCCAAAAATCATCCCTACCATGCGCATTTTAAAAGGAAATTCACCAGCATCAATAACAGCTCTCTGTCTTTCCAATTCTTCTTTACCAATATAATCAGCTTCCTTATTGCGTGGTACCTGATAACTTAGATTGACCTGGAAGGGAGAGGTTTCATGATCTAGATCTTGACCCCAAGATAAAATACCAGCTTGAATTCGGCGATGATGCGCAGGAGCAATCACCATTAATCCAAATTCTTCACCTGCCTCTAAAACTGCATTCCAGACAATTTCGGCATTCTCGTGAGCATCTCGAACATAAATTTCATAGCCTTTTTCGCCAGTAAACCCAGTTTGACTGATCACTACATCTGCCCCATTAATTGTTGTTTCCATTAAACCGTAATAGGGTATTTCTCTAAGTTCTTCTCCAGCTAGTTTTGCCATCAGATCTTCAGATAGAGGGCCTTGAATTTGCAAAGGGCAGACATCAATCTCATCAATCAAGACATCATATTTTTTAGATACATTCACACCCTGAAGCCACAGCAAGAGATCGCTATCAGAAATAGAGAACCAAAACTCATCTTCTGCTATTCGCAATAACACAGGATCGTTTAAGACACCGCCTTTTTCGTTGCATAAAATAGCGTACTTACCATTTCCAGGTTCAATTTTTGTTGCATCACGAGTTATAACAAAATTTGTGAAGGCTTCTGCATCAGGACCTTTAACGCATATCTGTCTTTCAACAGCAACATTCCACATAGTGACCCGGTTAATTAATGCCTCGTATTCAACCATGGCACCACCATCCTCAGGCCTAACGTATCCTCTAGGATGATAGATTCGGTTATAAACTGTTGCTCTCCAGCAACCAGCCTCGTGAGATAAATGCCAAAATGGAGATTTTCTTACTCTAGTTGATATTAATAATTCAGTAGGCGTTCGACCACTTTGCCTTAAATTATATGGAACCACACGATCACTTTGATCCACGCTTGGATGATTTGGATTTTTCATTGTTATACCCCCCTTAGATATATTAAGTTATTACATTGAAATTATTTAAGCACGCACTCTCTCATTTTTTGGATCATACAAAGATCCTTTGCCAGCTATTTGAACGGTCATTGGGTATACTCCATCACCATTTTCATTGAAGTACTCCAGTAAAAGTGATTTGCCTGGCACAGCAAGATTTTTTGGCAGATAACCCATTACTACAAATTTTTTAATTGAGGGGCAGTAGGACATCCCAGTTGCGTAAGATCTTCGACCTTTACTATCAATTGGCACTTCGCCAGATGCAGGATCAATGATTGGAGAGTTTCCTACTGGATAACGCATAGTGCCTGATACATTGAGATCATCGACTGTCATCGTACATAAAATTGCACAGGGTTCTTCTTCTCTGTGAGCTAAATGCGCTTCTTTACCATGAAAATCTGCCTCTTTAACTAAGCGTCTTTCGATAGCAGATTCGCAAGCATTGTATTCAGTTTCAAGGTCTGCTCCCTGCAGTCTAAAGCTTTTTTCAAGACGTCGGCTATTTGCATAAGTTTCAATACCAACTGGAACGACTCCAACCTCCAGTAATGAATCGTAGAGTGCAAGACCATCTTCGCTATCATTATTTAGATAAATTTCCCAGCCACTTTCTCCAACGTAGGAAATGCGTGATGCCCATACATTAATTTTTTTTCCTTCAGATAAATTTAGTGTAAGGTTTTTCGCAGCTGCAAAAGGGAAGTTTTCTATTGTAATTTCATTTGGATCAATAAAGTGGCCTAAAGCATTTTTTGCTTGAGGTCCCCATAGTCCTAGCGTAGCTATGTCATGAGTACGAATTTTAATATCAGCATCCAATCCATTGTCATCACGATGGTTGCGTAAAGTTACCCAGTCTCGATTTCCATCTGCACCACCAGTAACTACGCGATAATGATCTTTACCTAAACGAGAAATAGTTAGATCTGCATGTACTCCACCATCTTCATCTAGAAAATTGGTATAAATCATTCTACCTTCAGGAGTCTCACCACCAACTTTTGCCACAGACAAATATTCAAGCATTCGCTCAGCATCTTTGCCTTTAATATCCATAATAGGAAAGTGAGATAGATTGATCATGCCAACAGAATCACTCATGGCAAGATGTTCTGCATTAGCAATTTGATATGGCACATGTCTTTGATCCCATTCGTTTTCCCTGACAGGAATTTCTTTGAAATAATTTTCTAGCTTTTGCTGATTAGTCTCATAAGCTAAGGCTCTTTCCCAACCAGCCACCTCATTATCAAAGAATCCACCAAGCTCTTTTTCTCTTTCATAAAAGGGACTTACATATAACTCTCTATGACTAATATATGGTTCCCTGGGATGAACAGCAGGAGTGTAGATGGTTTGAGCATTTTCATATGATCTTGTTTTTACGAAAGCCTTTTCTTTTTGTGCAGGGTAGAATCTTGCAATATCAAAAGAGTGCATATCCACCTGCGTTTTACCATAAATCATTGATTCAGCAAGTAATCTTGCACATCCAGGACCATCTTTTACCCAAACTGCTTCACATAACCAAAAGCCTCTTACCTCAGGACTTTCTCCAATTAAAGATCCAGCATCAGGTGTCACAGAGAGCAAACCATTAAATGAACTTTTTTCATCCCAACCTAGCTCATTGAGAATGGGCGTAGTTTCAAATGCCTTTTCAAGAGGCTCTGCAACCTCTTCAAGATCAAGATATCTCATTGAATCAGAGATCATCGTTTTTTCTGGGTTCCCAATATCCTCAGGTTCAACTAATCTCGGATCTTTGTCTTCGTAATATCCCCACTCAAGCATGCCTCCATGCAATCTGCCAGTATCTCTCACATACGCCGAGTTACCTTGATCACGAAGCAGGGGATACACAAGGAGTTCTTCTGTCCCTTGAATTTCTGGGAGAGGGCCAAAAAATAATAAAGGATGTTCAACAGGCATTAAAGGAACTGGAACCCCAGCTTTTTTACCCATCAAAGGCCCCCATATTCCAGATGTTATGACAACTTTATTAGTTTTAATTGTACCCTTATCAGTCTTTACTCCAGTAATGCGACCATTTTCAATATCAAAATCTATAGCTGGTGTGTCAGTAAATGTGGATAAAGCACCTTTTTCTTTAGCAGTTTCTACTGCAAAGTTAACAACATCTTGTGAGCGTGGAGTAACTAGACCAGCATCTGGGTCCCACATTGCTCCTCGAATCGATTCTTCATCCAGAAGAGGAAATTTTTCTTTAGCTTCCGAAGCGGAAATTAATCTTATGTTAGTTCCAAAAGCTTTCCCTGATTCAACTTTACGCTTAAGTTCTTCCCAGCGCGCATCATCATCTTTACGACAGATTTCCAAGCCACCTTTTTTTAAAAAAAAGCCATTTTCTTCATAAAACTGTCTACTGAAATTAGTTGCCCAGCAGCCAAGTTTGTCGTGAGTTGTGTTGTATACAAAATCTGAAGCGTGAGCAGTAGAAGCAATGTCTGAAGGGATAATAGTAGATTTTTCTAAGCCTACAATATTCTTTTGTCCTAGCTCTGCAAGCCAATATGCAACCATAGAGCCTACAATACCTCCAACACCAACAATAACTACTTCTGCTTCTGAAGGAAATTTAGAGGATTGTGCCATTATATAAAGCCCTTAAAGTTACCAAATAATAATCTTAATTTCTTTCGATAATAAGCCCTGTGAATATAACTGTCCAATCTTTATTTGATTATTTTTAAAGACAAAATTTTGTGTAAAATTTACACAATTTTTTCATTAAAAAACAAAACTTGAATTTCTTTTATGGTGGTAATTTTTGGCTTTAAAAAATCTGTTAGTTTTTCTCTCCCAGCAGTATTCTGGCAGCTAATTGAGTATCCATATATTCTTTAAGCTCAACAATTTTTCCATTTTTAATTACGAGTAAAAAATGATATTGATTATTATATGGTTCTCCTGATGCATGCATTGCTTCCCCATTTACCTCAACAGCAACTCTTTCATTTTCAGCAGTCATTCCAGTAATATTAAATTTAATACCATCTGGAAATGAATCTAGAATGCCTTTAGCAAAATCTATGACTTCTTTTTTAGTCCTTGAACCACCTATAGCATTGGTACCAGCCGTCCAGATAATTGAATCATCATTGTAAAAATCTAAATATGTCTCATCTCCTGAACTCAATGCTTCAAAAAATTTAATAGCAATTTGTTTATTTTCTTTCATTTCAGATCTCACTTGATTACTTGTATTAGCATCAGTAAATAATATAGCAACTAAAAATGCTTAAAAAGGAGATATGTTAATTTGATTTTAAATTTATAAGAGATTTGATGTCTAGAAGTTATGCTTGATATTAACTATTGATTAAGATTTTTTAATAGACTTTTTGCAGCAAAAGAAACCAAGATTGCAAATGGCACTCCAGTTACTATGACTGAAGTTTGCAGTGCTCCAATTCCACCTCCAGCTAAAAGAACAATTGCGATTACTCCAAGAGATATTGCCCAGATAACTCTCAAGATCATTGGGGGCTCTTCTTTTGTATTCTCTTTCTTTGATGCAGTCAACATCGAGGTGACCAAGGCTCCGGAATCAGAGGAAGTTACAAAAAAAGTTAGAATGATGGTTATTGCAAGACCCATCAATAACTTTGAAAAAGGGAACTGCTCTAAAAAGACAAATAGCGAGACAGCAATATCATTATTAATGGCCGTACTCAATGAATTTGGCTCTATAAATTCTTGGTACAAAGCGGCATTGCCAAAAACACCCATCCATAAAAATACTATTGATGAGGGAACCAATACAGTGCCTATTAGAAATTCTTGGATTGATCTGCCATACGATATTCTTGCAATAAACAATCCCACAAATGGAGACCATGCAAACCACCAAGAATAATAATAAAGAGTCCAACCGTTTTGCCAAGAAGAATCTAAATACCCTTGAGTGTTGGTGGATAGACTTAATAAATTTTGAAGATAAGAGCCTAAATTTTGAACCAGACCATCTAATATATAGCTTGTAGGACCCCCAAAAAAAACTATTGCAAGCAAAATGGTGCATAAAATTATATTAAGTTGAGACAATATCTTGATCCCAACTTTTAAACCCAGAACAACACTTGCTAGGCCCATTAAAGTTATCACAACAACAATTCCTATGGTGCTCATAAAGCTTTCTTCTAGAATTTCCATGTAACCAAGACCGGAGTTTATTTGATTTGCTCCCAACCCCAAGGAAGTGGCAATACCAAATATTGTTGCAATAATTGCAATTACATCTAATGAAACTCTGCCCCAAATATTTTTGGTAAATCTGCCGGAAAAAAAAGAGCTAACTCTGAATGGTAACTTTTTATTATAAGTAAAGTAGGCAAAGCAAAGCCCAACCACTCCATAAATTGCCCAACCATGAAAACCCCAGTGAAGGTATGAAAGATTCATTGCAAGATTTGCTTTATCTGAAAAAGAGGCTCCAGCCTCATGAATTGAATTTGAACTAAAGTGAAGAACAGGTTCCGCAACTCCATAGAATAGTAAACCAACTCCTAAGCCAGCACTAAAGAGCATAGCTATCCAATTTATATTTGAAAATTCTGGTGTTGCATCTTGGCCACCTAGAATAATATTTTTATGTTTACTAAAGGCAAGATATATAACAAATACTAAAAAACCATTTGCAAGCAAAATTATCAGCCATCCAAGCCCATCAGAAAGTTGTTGCTGGATTTGAGCAAATAACTTATCCGCTTCATTCAAGTTAACCAGCGTTATCCAGATAAATGCAGAGATTAGAATTATCGAGAAAACGAACCGCCTAGGAGCTATATTTTTAAACATTGTGTTTGCAGTCTACTGAATTCAATCAATCATATACTTAAATATAAAAATAATGCCTCTTTTTTTGGTATTTCCTTAAAATTATGGTTTCTATTTGTTATGGTAATGTCATGACGTTTAAAAACTTAGGCTTATCCCTAAGTATAAATATTAATACAAGTCGTTTTACAGATGGCCTGCATTATAGATTTCAAAACGTTTTTGTTATTAATAGCGCTGATTTGACTAGATTGCAGGCGCTTTAAAAATACTGCTAAATAAGATTCCTCTACAAATCTTCTTTAGTAAATATTAATTGAACATATCCCTGGGGGGAGAATATGCTAAATATCATTAAAAAAAGTAACGTAGTCAATAATATTCAAAAGACCTTTAGACATAAGGCTTTTGATAATTTTGGCAGCAAAGTTGTTTCTGCAATATCCGCATTAGCAATTATTAACGCATCTGCTTACAGCGGACAAATAGGAGCACAAACGCAAGCAACTTTTGAAGAGGTTGTTGTTACCGCCCGTAAGAAAGAAGAGGGCTTACAAAGTGTTCCACTTTCAGTTAGCGCACTAGGGGAAGAAACTCTAGAAGAAAAAGGTGTTAATGTCTTTGAGGATTATTTATTGCAATTACCAGGTGTTACAGCCGGTGGCTCTGGTCCAGGACAGAGTACAATTTATATTAGAGGTCTAGCCTCAACTACTCCGAATTTAACTACTGCGGGTGTAGGAGGTTTAGCACCAAATGTATCTTTCTACCTTGATGAGCAGCCCCTAGCATATCCAGGAAGAAATTTAGACGTCTATGCAGCTGATGTATCTCGTATTGAGGTTCTATCTGGACCGCAAGGAACTTTGTTTGGAGCTAGCTCTCAAGCTGGTGTTGTAAGAATGATTACTAACAAACCAGTTATTGGTGAAACTGCAAGTAGCCTAGAAGTTGAAGTTAGAAATATGTCAGAAGGCAGCGTTGGAGATAAATTTGAATACATGTCCAACATCCCTCTTAGCGATACTTCAGCATTAAGATTTGTTGCTTACAGAGATAGAAGAGGTGGATATATTGATCAAGTTGCAGGACAAGTTGATGTTACTCAGTCTGCTGCTTTTAGACCAGCAGGAACTGTTAGATCTAATGGTCTTCCTGTTGCAGCCGCTAGAAATGGTTGGAGAGCAAATGCTGATCTGACTAATGTTAACTATGCAACTGCAAACGCAATTGTAGAGGATGATGTTAATTCAACATCTTATGAAGGTTTTAGAGCTAGTATTAAAGCAGAGCTAAATGATAATTGGGATGCTTTAATTTCATATACCAAGCAAGATATTGATTCTGATGGTGTCTTTTTTGCAGATCCAACATTAGGTGATCTAGAAGTTACTAGATTCCATGATGATGATATTCATGACGAATTTGATAACATCAGCTTAACTCTTGAAGGATCTATTGGTGATCTAGAAGTTGTTTATGCTGGTGCATACACTGATAGAAGTTCTGACCAAAGAATTGATTACACTGACTACCTTTTTGTAGGTCAGTATCTTCCATATTATATCTGTGATTACTACGTGACTTACACAACTTTTGCACCTGGAAATGTTCCAACTGGAGATTGTGGAGCACCAGATATGTATGTAGATTCATTGGTAGATTCTGAAGTTCAAACTCATGAATTAAGAATAAATGCTCCCCTTAACGATACTATGTCTTTAACAGCTGGAGTATTCATGAGTGATCTAGAGCTAACCGAGCACAACATGTTTACCTATCCTGGTTCACTGGTTAGTGATATTGGATGGGGTCCAAACTGGGCTTTGACTGATACCTCAGTAACTGGCGTTCCTCTTACAGGCAGCAGTTCAAATGCTGGAGCTGGATGGCATTCAGGCAGAGGTCCATATGAAGCACCTGTCATCTTCATTAACGATATTCGAAGAACGGATAAGCAACAGGGTATATTTGGAGAACTGAGCATTGATATGTCTGAGACATCCGAGCTTACTGTGGGCGTACGTTGGTATGATATAGAAGTTGATTTAGAGGGAAGTGCGAACTCTTCATTCTCTACTGGCTTCATTCCAGCAGGAGCAATTCACAATGATCGTCAAAGGTACGGTACTAATTTATCAGTTAAATACAACGGACCTGGAGGTAATTCAGGCAACCCCGGATTGGATGCATTAAATTATCCTGATAAAGCAGAAACCGATGGGGTTATTGGAAAAATAACATATTCGTGGAATCCCTCTGAGGATATCATGTACTACGTTACTTGGTCAGAAGGCTTTAGACCCGGTCTGTTGAATCGTCCCGGTGGTTCTTCCACTCCAGATGGAGCATATACAGTGCCACCTATAACTAAATCAGATGAAGTAACAAATTATGAATTTGGTTGGAAAACAGTCCTCAGTGATGGCCAACTAAAGTTCAATGGTAGTTTATTTATGGTTGATATTGCAGGTCTGCAAACATCAATCCTTGATCCGAGCATAACTAACTTATTCTTCTCAGATAATGCTGCTGATGCAGAAATTACCGGTCTTGAAGGAGATTTTCAATATTATCCTAATGTTGATGGTCTAATTGTCTCGGGTGCTTTTTCTATACTGGAAACTGAGATTACAAAAACTCTTACTACATCTAAAGATGTTGTAGTAGGTCAAGATCTTGCATTTGCTCCTGGTATGCAGGGTAATATTTCAGTCAGAAAAGAGTGGGATTTGTCGTCTGGAAATATGGGACATGTGTTAGCACAGTTCACCTTCTCTGATGATAGTTATTCAGATATTATTTTGCCAAATAGAGAACAGCAAGACAGTTATAGCTTTATCAACTTAAGAGCTGGTGTGAGTAATGATATGGGGCTTGTAGAGCTTTATGTCGATAATGTCACTGATGAAAGAGGTGAAATTAGCAATAATTATGTCTTTGACAGAGCACGTGTGACGCATATTAGACCAACTACAGTTGGTTTGAGGTTCAAGCGAAACTTTTAATCTAGTTAAGCATTAGTTAAAAAGGGAGCTTTCGCTCCCTTTTTAATTTTAAAAAATAATAGTTTCTTATCTTTGTTAAAATAAAATCTAAATGAACAGTAATAAATTTAATGCAGATGATGCCACTCTCTCAGTTGATTTGAGTGAGGCAAGGCAGGCTGTAAAAGAAAGCAGATTTAAAGATGCGCTTGGTTTATTAGAAATTATTTTAGAAGGTCAGCCTGAAAACATAGATAGCTTATATCTTGCTGCGGTGTGCTCAAGATATTTAAAGTCTTTTGATGATTCACAAAAATATATTGAGGGCCTATTAACTTTAGCTCCTGATATGGGTCGTGCCTATCAAGAGTTAGGTCATCTTAACAGAGATATGGGTAATGAAGATAAGTCGGTAATGCACTATAGGCAAGCATGCGAGTTAAACCCAGCCTTGCTAGCTCCATGGAAAATTTTATATAACTATTTTAAAAAAAATAATAACAAGCCCGCTGCCGATCATGCGCTGCAGCAAATCAATAAATTAGAGTCTCTTCCAGCTTCTTTGTTGTACATAGATCAGATTATGAATGAGGGTAGATTGGGTATAGCAGAAACAAAGTGCAGAGCTTTTTTAAAACAGAATCCAACACATACATATGCAATGTCCCTTTTGGCTGAAATTGCAAACCGATTAGGCTATTTTGATGATGCTGAGCTTTTGCTTGAAAAGGCAGTTGAGTTTAAGCCCAATGATGGCGAGTTAAGAATGAAATACGCAACAATTCTTAGAAAAAAACAAAAATTTGCTAAAACCATGGAACAAGTGAATATCTTATGTGACCAACACCCAGATAATCTTAGTTACCAAGCTCAAAAAGCAAGTGAAGTTATGCAAAATGGCGGGCATGAGGAAGCTATTAAAATTTTAGATAATATTCTTAAAAAAAATCCATATAACTTTAGTACTTTTACATCTAAAGGACATGCTCAAAAAACTTTAGGTCAAACAGATCAAGCAATTAAAAGTTATCAAGCTGCCTATCAAATAAAGTCTGATCATGGAGAAGCTTACTTTTCACTCTCAAACTTAAAAACTTATTCGTTTTCATCTGATGAGCTTGATGCTATGAGAAATCATGCTCAAAGAGTAGATTTATCACTCAGAGATAAAGCATATTTTCATTTTGCACTTGCTCAAGGCTGCGAATCAATCGGAGAGTTTGACGAGGCTTTTTTGCATCTAGAAAAAGGTAATAAAATCAAAAATGATCAAAGTAAATATTCTATTGAAAGAATGGATGCTGAGCTTCAAGCACAGATAGATATCTGCAACGAAGATTTTTTTGATAACCTTGGAGCTGGAGGGCATCAGACCAAAGATCCCATCTTTATTTTAGGCTTACCAAGAGCTGGATCAACGCTGATTGAACAAATTCTGGCATCTCATTCAATGATTGATGGAACGCTTGAATTGCCAAATATACTCTCAACTGCTCAAGGCCTCAGAGGTGATGATATTTATGGGAAATTAGGCAATTATCCAAAAAGCATGGAGTCACTTACAGCAGAAAAAAGAGAGTCTCTAGGTAAAATTTTTATAGATGATACAAAAATGCATAGAGAAAATGCCCCTATGTTTACGGACAAGATGCCTAATAACTTTAGGCATATTGGATTAATACATTTAATAATGCCTAATGCAAAAATAATTGACGCTAGGCGTTACCCATTAGATTGCTGCTTTAGTATGTTCAAGCAACTTTTTGCACAAGGGCAAGAATTTACTTATGGTTTGGCTGAGGCAGGTAGTTATTACAATAGCTATGTAAAACTCATGGATCACTGGGATAGGGTTCTGCCAAATAAAATTTTGAGAGTTAATAATGAGGATGTAATCGATGATCTTGATGGGCAGGTTAGAAGAATGCTTGATTATCTTGAGCTGCCTTTTGAAGAGCAATGCATTTCATTTCATGAAACTGATAGGTCAGTCAGGACTGCAAGTTCTGAGCAAGTCAGGCAACCAATTAATAAAAAAGGAATGGGTAGATGGAAGCCTTATGCTAAGCATTTAAAGCCGTTATTGAATAATCTAGATAATGAACTGCTCGCTCCAGAAGATATTGCTCTAATAAATTAATTCAAGAGAAATAGCCTGATGGTAATTATTGAAGCAACTAATTTAGAAAAACATTATCCCAGTCCCGAGGATCCTGCTAAAACCTTTGCAGCCGTTAATAAAATTAATCTAAGCATTCAATCAGAAGAAATTTTTGGTTTATTAGGTCCTAATGGCGCTGGCAAAACAACAACTCTTGAAATGCTTGAAGGGCTAACGAGTATTGATAAGGGCAATGTACTCATTAATGGACTCGATGTAATTACCCAGCCATACGAAGTAAAGAGAATTATAGGCGTTCAACTTCAATCAAATGAGTATTTTGATAGATTAAATTTATCTGATTTATTAATTCTTTTTGCAAGCCTGTACTCAACATCCATCGATCCTAAAGCCTTGTTAGCTAAGGTTGATTTGGAGAATAAAATTAATGCTTTGCCTAATGATCTTTCCGGGGGTCAAAAGCAAAGATTCTCAATTGCATGCGCGTTGGTAAATAATCCAAAGATTTTATTTCTTGATGAGCCAACTACTGGTTTGGATCCTCAGGCAAAGAGGAATCTTTGGAATTTAGCTAAAACCTTAAACGAGGAGGGTATGACAATTGTTTTGACTACTCATAATATGGAAGAAGCAGAATATCTATGCGATCGAATAGCTATCATGGACCAGGGATCAATTATTGCTCAAGATACCCCTCAACAACTTATTTTGGACTATGCCCCAGAGCCACCTGCAGCTCCAATGCAAGGTAATATTGAGGATGTATTCCTGTCCTTAACCGGTCACGGATTGAGAGATTAAATATGTTTACAAAATCTCAGCTACATCTTGCTAGTATTTTTATCAAAATTTACTACAGAGATCGACAATCGTTAGCATTTAGTCTTATGTTTCCTTTAATATTTACTGGTATATTTTTATTTTCTGGCGGAGAACCAGATCCAACAGACATAGGGTTGGCCAATCAATCCCAAAATGAACTCTCTATTCAGTTTGTTGAATTAATCAAAGAAAAAGACATTTTTGCTGTGACTGAAGGTGAGGAAGTTGAATTAAAAAAACAACTTATCGCAGGCGATTTAACTGCTTTGATCATTGTGCCTGAAAACTTCAATCAATCTGATACAGGTAGATTACGTTTGTTACTGGATGCCTCTCAAGTTAGACAAGTAGGTGCAATCAAGGATTCTCTAGATTCAATGTTGCTTTCTATCGAAAGAGAATTAAGAGATACACAACCGTTGTTTACGTTAGACATAGAGGATGTTAAAGCTAGACCGCAGCGTTATATAGATTTTTTGCTCCCAGGAATTTTAGCTTATATGTTGATGAATTTATGTATTGCTGGGAGTGGATACAACCTTGTTGAATATAGGAGGAGGGGAATTTTAAAAAGATTATTTGTGACCCCGATTCAACCCAAAGATTTTATTATCTCGATTGTTTTAGCAAGAATGTTAATTGTAATGATACAGCTGTCTGTCATTCTTGGTTTGGCTGTCGGGCTCCTCAATATTAATATCATTGGTGGCTTATATTCGTTATTTGGAGTTATTATTCTTGGTGCTTTTATTTTTTTATGCATTGGTTTTTTTCTTGGCAGTCTTGCCAAAACTCAAGAGGCTATTCGTCCAATCGCATTACTTTTCACACTGCCTCAACTAATCCTCTCAGGAATTTTTTTTCCAATCTCGTCATTACCTGCGCTGATACAGCCTATTGCTCAAGCCCTCCCTTTAAGTGTGATTGCATCATCAATGCGAGATATTGCGAATGATGGCATTTCATTGCTTACAATAAACTTTAATCTAATTGGAATTCTGTCATGGATGATCATCAGTTTTTTTATTGCAACGAAATTTTTTGATTGGCAAAAAGTAGCTTCTTAATTTTATATAAATAGCTTTCATTTAATTTATATTTATATATAATTGACAACGTTATCAATTTTAAGCTTAATAATTTTATGAAAAAAGAAGAACTTGTCGAAATATTTTCTAACTTACATCCAGAGGATACTGCTGGAGGCATGACAGGCGAGGTTCATCTTAATGATGGAACTGTTATTAAGACTGACTCAATTAGAGTAGATATGGATGGCGGCAGGATTATTCTTTCAGAAAAATCATCTCTGATGTATGAGACTAATAAAAGGAACTGGATTCAAGAGCTTATTTTTTATCAAAACAAAAAAAGACAATCTGCCTAAATTAGCTTCATTTATTTCCTTGTAAATTTTTAGAACTTTTCTTTGTTTGCTTCTAGCGTATAACCTATCTGCATAATCATCGCATCTGACCAAGCAGGACCAATAACTGAAATTCCAACAGGCAAACCATCTATCGATGCTAAAGGAATTGTGAGATGAGGGTATCCAGCAATTGCAGCATAAGCACCATTGCCAAAACTTATGTGATTGGCCATTGCTGTATTATCACCGCCTGCATAATCTATAGCCCAAGCTGGGTTTCTAGTTAATCCTATAAAGCCATCTAGTTCATATTTTAAAAGTAAATTATTAAATTCAAGGCGCACCCGATCAACCATCTTTAATGCTCGCTGATACTCTTCTTCTTTGCCAGTGGTTTGAAGGCTTTTTTCAAATATTTCTTGCTGAAAAAAAGGCATCGTTTTGTCGGAATATTTTTTATTAAATTGGATTAATGATTCTATGGTCTTGAATTTGCTAGAGGATTTAGCAAGGTAATTCTCTAAACCCTGCTTGAATTCATATAGCAATAAAAAGTACTCTGCGCCACTAGGGTATTCTCTTTGGTCGTCAATTTCTACAACTGTTCCGCCCAACTGGTTTATAAGTCTGCTTATTCTTTGTATAAGCTTTGCAGCATCCTCATAATCGCTACCAGCTTTTAATAAACCGAGTCTTTTTCCCTGGATCCCTCCATTTTTTAACTCTTGAAGAAAGCTGTAACTAAAGTTTTGTGGCGCTTTGAGGGTAATCAAATCATTTTCATCTGGTCCAGCCATAGCTTCAAGCGCTTCAGCTACTATTTCAACAGATTTTCCCATTGGGCCGGCTGTATCTTGTGTTGATGAGATTGGTACAATTCCATGCCGACTAAGCAATCCAACTGTTGGTTTGAAACCAACGATACCATTAACAGAGGCAGGGCAAGAAATAGAACCATTTGTTTCGGTTCCAATTGCAATATCCACTAGACCGCTTGCTACTGCCACTGCAGAACCTGAGCTAGATCCACAAGGATTAAGGTTTTCTCCATATGGATTTAGAGTTTGCCCACCAACGCTTGACCACCCGCTGATAGATTTTTCTGATCTAAAATTTGCCCATTCACTTAAGTTGGTTTTACCACTTATACGATAATTTGCAGCTTGTAATTTTGACACTATGAAGGCGTTTTCAGTTGGGATGTTATCTAGCATAGCCAACGAGCCTGCAGATGTAGGCCATCCACGCAAATCGATATTATCTTTAATGGCAATGTCTATCCTAGTATCTTGGGTTGGTGTAGGAATTTGAATGATATAAGCATTAAACGGATCATTTGAAGAAAACACTAATACTGAGTGCAGCATTAAACTGGTCAGTATGGAAGTTCTAAAGATATTCATAAAAATAATCTTATCTTATTTTTTTTCAAAAAATAAAAAAATATTAATCTATGTAGATCTTATTTTTAAAGTGTAAAGCTTATTTTTATTATCATACTTAACCTTATAAAGCTTATGCCAATGGGCATTTTAAAATGAGATTGGGACTGATAATTCGCTAAAAACCTCAATTTGGTGTATAAATTAATCTGAAATTTTTTTTTATCCATTCTTAGGGAGATAATATGTTAAAAAAAGCTATCTGGACTTTGTCAAAACTGTCCTTAACAATAATGATTGCCGTCAGTTCAATACTTTCAGTTGATTCATTTGCACAAGACAACGAATTCGTAGAGGAAGTTGTTAGCATCGGTACTCGTGGAAAACCTAGATCAGTATCTAGTTCTCCAGTGCCTGTTGATGTTTTAAGTGCTGAAGACATAAGTAAAACTGGTACTGACGATCTGTTAATGCAGCTTCAAGGAAGCGTTCCTTCTTTAAACGTTCACTTGCAGCCTATTAGTGATGCTGCGAGTATGATTCGTCCTGCAAATTTAAGAGGTCTGTCAGCAGATGCTACTTTGATCTTTACCAATGGTAAAAGACGTCATCATGCATCAGTTATTGCATTCCAAGGTGGTGGAGTTAATGATGGTTCCCAGGGTGCAGATATTTCTGTTATTCCAGCAATTGCGCTTAAAAGAGTTGAAGTCTTAAGAGACGGTGCCTCAGCGCAATATGGCTCAGATGCTATTGCTGGAGTTATTAACTTTGTATTAGATGATATATCAGAAGGTGGAAGTCTTTCATACAAAATGGGTGAATACACTGAAGGTGACGGAGCTACAACTACTATTGCTGGTAAGTATGGTATGCCTTTAGGTCAAGACGGTTTTGTCACAACTAGTTTTCAAATTAGACAAGCTGATGATACTTCAAGAAGTGAGCAAAGACCTGATTGTGCAGATTTAGTTGCCGCAGGTAATTCAGCAGTTGCAAACCCTTGCCAAATTTGGGGCGCTCCAATAGTTGATGATGATGTTACTTTTTTCATGAACTCAGGCGTCACTAATAGTGATGGTTCTGAGTCTTACATGTTTGGTAATTATTCTGAAAGAGATGTTGATGGTGGATTTTACTATCGTAATCCAGATGGTAGAGATGGAGTTTTCACAATCGGTGATTACAGAGCAGTTGGAAATATTGACGGAACATGTGCATACGGTACAGGCGCTTCAGGTCAGGTTGATCCAACAGATTATGCATTAAGGGATACGATTATGGCTGATCCTAGCTGTTTTTTAATGAATCAAATCGCACCCGGTGGATACACTCCAAGATTCCTAGGTAACATCACTGATACATCTATTACTATTGGTAGAAGAGGCGATATTACTGAAGGATTCCTAAGTGGTCATTCATATGACCTTAGCGGATCAGTTGGTAGAAATGAGGCTGACTTTGGTCTTAATAATACTGTCAACCCTTCAATGGGTCCTGATACGCCTCGTAATTTTTACACTGGCTCATACATTGAGTTAGAGAAAGTATTTAATTTTGATTTAACAAGACAAGTGGATTCCATGACCATTGCATATGGTGCTGAGTGGAGAGAAGAAACATTTGAAGTGATTTCTGGCGAGGAAGCCTCTTGGACAGCTGGAAAGTATGCTCTTCAAGGGTTCAATGTTGGATCTCATGGTTTTGCTGGATTTTCTCCTGATTCTCAGGGCGCTTTTACAAGACGAAGCTATGGTCTTTATGTTGATTTAGAAAATCAAGTTAGCGATGAATTTCTTTTGGGCGGTTCTTTCAGATATGAAGACTACTCATCATTCGGTGATACCAATGACTTTAAATTGAATGCAAGATATCAAGTTAGTGATAATGTTGCATGGCGTTTTTCTACAAGTACTGGTTTTAGAGCTCCGACTCAAGGACAAGTTAATGTAGTGAATACTCAAACAACTCTCGTTGATGGTGAGCTCACACAAGCTCAAACATTACCAGGTTTCAAACTTGGTGCAGGACAACTTAATCCTGAGGAAGCAACTAATACTTCATTTGGTCTTGTATATAATTCAGGTGAATTATCATTAACTGCTGATTTCTTTGTTATTGAACTAGAAGACAGGGTTGCTTTAACAAGTAACGCCGCTCCTACAGCTGCTCAGGTTGCAGCAATGGGCGCTGCTGGAATACCTAATCCAGAGTTAATTGGTCAAGTCAATTACTTCACCAATGATTTTGATACGGAAACCACTGGTTTTGATCTTGTTGCTACATACAGCACAGTGCTATTTGGTGCCGATGCTGATATCAGTGCAGCATGGAATCATACTGAAACAGAAGTAACTAATTCTGGTGCTGTAACAGGAGCTTCAAAAGTTAAGCGATTAGAGGAAGGTCTGCCAGAAGACAGAATGACTATAACTCTTGCTCAAACTTGGAGTGATAGAGTTAGCTCATTTGTTCGTGCAAATATGTACGGTGAATACTATGCAGTTCATGCTGATTGGTTTGGTACAGACGCAGATGCTGAGTGGACTGTTGATGCATCAGTGAGCATTGATCTTACAGATAACTTCTATGTTTCAGCAGGTGTTCAAAACTTATTTGATACTGAAGCTCTTAAGCTTGATGGTTCAGCTGGAGCCATTGGCGAAGGTGTGCCAGGAAATGTTCTAGGGGGGATTTACTATGAGACTTCTCCATACGGAATCGAAGGTGCTTTCTGGTATTTAAAAGCTGGATACAATTTCTGATAGAGGTCATTAGATTAAAAAAGGGTGCTAATAGCACCCTTTTTTTTAAAACTATTTTTTAGATATTGAGGCTATCAAATAAAGGCCAGATGATACAGCCGGACCAATCCCAAAGGCAAATATCACTGTCGCAATCCCGATTGTGCCTCCAAGGGCCCAGCCTATTGAAATAACAGCTATTTCTAAAAAAATTCTTACCCATGCAATTGGTAGATTCGTTGCTTGTTGAAAACCTGTCATTAATCCATCTCTAGGACCCGGACCGAGATTTGCTATTAAATAAATTCCACTTGCAATACCAACCAATAAAGTTCCAGCAATGGCCTGTGCTATTTGCAATAAATAAGTTTCTGGGTGAGGAAGATAGGGCAGAGACCATTCAATCACTGCGGCAATAATAATGACATTTAACATTGTTCCAATTCCTGCTTGCTGTCTAAGCGGGATCCATAATAGGAGCACTCCAAGACTAATTAAAAAGGTAAGAGCACCTATGCTAAGCCCACTTGTTATTGAGAGACCCTCTGCCAACACAGTCCATGGGCTCATTCCGACTGATGCAGTAATAATTAATGATTCACCAAGTCCAAATAAAAATAAACCTGCACACAGAATTACTAGTGTTAGAGGCTTTGGTGAGAAATTTAAAGGTTTATCAGAGCTCCATTGGGTGGTTGGCACAGCTCTAACTGAAAAAATTTTCATTACTAAACTAAGTTAATTATTGATTTTAATAGTGTAAGTTAGGACATCAGAAAATACTGCTTTATTTTTATAAAATAAATCAGCATCTTGCGAATTCAAATATAATCTAATAAATGAATAAATCTGATATTTCAAGAATTATAGAAATGGCATGGGAAGATAGAACTCCATTTGATGCGATTGAAGCTCAGTTTGGCTTGAACGAGCAAGCCGTTAAGAAGCTGATGAGAGAAAATGTAAAATCTTCTTCGTATAAATCATGGCGAAAAAGAGTGCAGGGCAGATCAACAAAACACTTAGCCAAGCGCGGCTTTGATGTAGGTCGCCATAAATCATATGATCAAAATAAACTTTAATTTTTACTTTTAAGTTTTTACAGGCTAGTATTAATTTTATTAATAATTAAGGAGCAATAATGAAAAAAATTATCTTATCTATAGTATTTATTTCAGCAATTTCTATTCAAGCAGGCCATCATGAGAAAGGAGATGATGCAATGTCAGTGGTTAAAAAAGCCTATGCAACATTTGCTTCGGGTGATACAAAGGCCTGGGCAGCTTTGCACGCGAATGACTTAACTTTCACAGTTTTTGGCGACATTCCAACCACTGGAAAACACGTTGGACCAAACGCTGTTATTAAAAATGTCTTTGAGCCAATTGCAAAATACTGGCCAAACTTTAGTCTTCAACATAAAGCAATGTATTCAGATGGAGATATGGTTTTTGTGCATTCTGATATGACTGCTGATGGATTGGATACTGAGACATTACACATGTTTAGGGTAAAAGACGGCATTATTCAAAGCTTTACTGCATTTGATGACACTGGATCTATGGCAACTGCAGTAGTCAAATAGAGACTGCTAAAACAGGCATTCTGCCAATTAATATTTAATTCAAGCTTGCATTAACTTTTGCAAGCTTGTCTGATCCTGGGCATAAATCTTTATCAGAAAATTGATTCAAAGGCGTGTCTGAAATATTTAAAATTTCTGTATGATCTTTTACTTCCGGATTTATATACAATAATCCAGTTAGCACTTTTCCATTTTTTTCAGCCTCATTTAAACTCTGGACAGCCAAACTCTTATCGAGCGGGTTATATTTTTTTGAAAGTTTTTCAAGACTGAGTATCGCTCCATCATGCAACGGCACATCTACCCTAGATCCCTCTTCATAAGAAGTTTTAATTTCTTGCCCAATTGGAACAAAATCAAGACTGGAGACAGATTCATTATGCTCTCTGATATGGTCATAGCTTTTAGTCGAGCCAGCATGATTATTAAATGTTACACATGGTGAAATTATATCTATTAATGAAAATCCTTTAAATTTCATTGCTGCTTTTAATAGAGGGATTAATTGATCTTTATCTCCTGAGAAACTTCTTCCTACAAACCCTGCCCCTAGTTGAATTGCCATGGTAGGCAGATCAATTGGAGCTAATAAATTTTCTTCGCCATATTTGCTCTTTGAGCCTTGATCATTGGTTGCAGAAAACTGACCTTTAGTAAGGCCATAGGTTCCATTATTTTCAACGATGTAAGTTATATTAAGCTGTCTTCTTGCTGCATGCATGAACTGTCCTATGCCTATTCCTGCTGTATCACCATCCCCTGATACACCTAAATAAAGTAAATCTTGATTTCCAAGATTGGCTCCAGTTGCAACTGAGGGCATCCTGCCATGAACAGAATTAAAGCCATGAGCTTGGTTGAGGAAATAAGATGGCGATTTTGATGAGCATCCAATTCCTGATAGCTTTGCAATTTGATCAGATGAAAGACTTAAATCGTAACAAGCCTCTATTACAGCAGCACTAATAGAATCATGGCCACATCCAGCACATAAAGTTGAGATAGTTCCTTCATAATCTCTTCTTGTCAATCCAAGCTTATTTTTTTCAAGATTTGGATGATGATTGACTGGCTTCACAATGTAGGTCATTTTATTTCCTCGGATGCTTGAGAGATATTTTTATCTGACAGAATTTCTATAATTGACTCGGAAATAAAATTAGCTGTTATAGGAGACCCGTCAAAACATAAAATTGAAATAAATTTTTCTGGATTGATATTTCCCTCTGAAATAATAAGAGTTCTCATTTGTGCATCTCTATTTTGCTCTACAAGAAAAACTGATTCGTGTTGATGTATGAATTCCCATACTTCGGCGCTAAAAGGAAAAGACCTTATCCTCATCGCATCAATTGGAAACCCTGATATGGAGAGCTGATCAAGAGATTCTTGCATTGCTGCTTCTGTACTTCCAAAATAAATTAGCCCTATAGAACTTGCGTTAGTATCCTGTTTAAAGACAGGCTTTGGTAGGAATTTATGAGCGCCTTTAAATTTCTTTAATATTCTCTTGAGGTTTCTTGCATTTACTTCACCGTCTTCAACATATCTTGCATATTCATCATGCGAGCTTCCCCTTGCAAAGTAGGCACCTTTTTCAGGATGTGTTCCAGGCAAGGTTCTAAATGGAATCCCATCCCCATCAACGTCAAGATATCTGCCCCATGATTCCATATTCTCAAGATCATCCTTAGATAAAACCTTTCCTCGATCAAACTCTTTAGCGTCATCCCACTCAAATTCTGGACATGTCCAATCATTCATCCCAATGTCTAGATCTGATAAAACAAAAACAGGTGTCTGCAAGCGATCAGATATATCGAATGACTCAGCTGCAAATTCAAAACACTCTTTTGGATCAGAAGGAATCAGCATTACATGTTTTGTATCGCCGTGAGAGGCATAGGCGCATGATAGGATATCTGATTGTTGGGTTCTTGTTGGCATACCAGTAGATGGACCACCCCTTTGTATATTAAAAATGACTATTGGTATTTCTGCAAAATAAGCTAAACCCACAAACTCTGTCATGAGTGAGATTCCAGGACCGCTTGTTGCTGTAAAAGCTCTAGCACCATTCCAATTTGCACCTATCGCCATCCCAATAGATGCAAGCTCATCCTCAGCTTGCACATATGCAAATTTGTTTTTACCTGTTTCTTTATCAATTCTAAACTGATCACAATACTTTTTATAAGATTCGGCAAGAGATGTTGATGGAGTAATAGGGTACCAAGCGCACACAGTTGCTCCCCCATATACGCATCCCAATCCTCCAGCATTATTTCCATTAGTGAGAATCATTCCATCTGTCAGATTTTTTTGAATAACTTTTATATCACATGAACCAGCTAGGTTTGTTTTTGCATAATTAAAACCCATTTCTAGTGCTTGAACATTGGGAGAAATAAGTTTTTCTTTACCTTTAAACTGTTCTTCGATGAGTTCAATAAAAATATCTTTATTCATGCTCATTAGGTAAGAAAGAGCACCAACATAAACAAGGTTTTTAAATAAAAGCCTTGTTTTAGGATTTTGAAATTCATTAACGCATAACGAAGTTAAAGGTACTTCAATAACATTAATGTCATCTCTATTGAACTCTCTTTTCCACGATGAATCATACAAAAGATAGCCTCCTGGATTAATTTCAGCAACATCTTGAGCGTATGATTGAGGATTCATAGCGACCATGAAATCAATACCAGCTTTTCGTCCCAAATAACCTCTTTCGCTGGCTCTGATTTCAAACCATGTTGGAAGACCTTGAATATTTGATGGAAAAATATTTTTTGGACTGACTGGCACCCCTGATCTAAAAATGCCTTTTGCAAACATTTGATTTGCACTCGCTGAACCAGAGCCATTAACATTAGCAAACTTAATGACGAACTCATTAGTCGAAGAAAGTTTTTTCATGAGTAGACCTTTGCCTCTTCATATAAAAATGTTTGCATATCCCAAGCGCCTGTAGGACATCTTTCTGCACACAAACCACAATGCAAGCATACATCTTCATCTTTAATCATTGTTCTTTTGGTTGGTAATATTTGAGATATCAGCAAATCTTGTTCTATATTTAAAGCAGGAATTCTTGTATTTTGCCTAACCTCATCTTCTGGGCCATTAAACATGAAATTAATACAATCCGTTGGGCAAATATCTACACAAGCATCACATTCGATACAAAGGCTTTCAGAAAAAATAGTTTGAACATCACAATTCAAGCATCTTTGCGCTTCTTCCATGGCAAGACTCTCATCAAAACCTGTTTCAACTTCAATTTTTAAGCTCTTAAGTGCAACTCCTTGATCTGCTTTGGGTACCAAAAATCTCTTAGCTTGAGAAATATCATTATCATAAGACCATTCATGCAGCCCCATTTTTTGACTTATTAGATTTGTCCCGGGATCTGGCCTCTCATTGATATCCTCATTCTGACAAAACTTATGAATTGAAATTGCCGCTTGATGGCCATGAGCTGCAGCCCAAATAATATTCTCAGGACCCCAAGCTGCATCTCCGCCAAAAAAGATTTTCGGATGAGTTGATTGAAAAGTTGTAGGATTTACAACTGGCATATCCCATTCTCCAAATTCTAGGCCAATATCTCGCTCTATCCACTCAAAGGAATTGTCTTGGCCAATAGCTACCAGCACATCATCACATTCAAGAATTACTGGTTCATCGCTTGTTGGAACCAGAGATCGATTGCCATTATCATCAAAAACAGCTTCAACTTTTTGAAATTCCATTCCAGTTAGTTTTCCACCCTTATGTATAAATTTTTTAGGAACGTGGTTCTCTAGTATTGGAATATTTTCTTCCATGGCATCTTCAATTTCCCATTCAGATGCCTTCATCTGTGAGAAGGGACTTCTGACAGCTACTTTCACATCTTCAGCACCTAATCTTAAGGAAGATCTGCAGCAATCCATCGCAGTGTTTCCACCCCCCAAAACAATGACTTTTTTTCCAATAGAGTCAATATGTTCAAAGGCAATGCTTGTTAAAAAATCTATACCTATATGAATGTTTGCATCAGCATCTTTGCGACCTTCAATATTTAAATCTTTTCCTTTTGGTGCCCCAGTTCCAATAAAGACAGCATCAAAATCTTTATTTAAAAATTTTTTAAGACTGGTAATTTCATAATTGAATTTAGTGTTTAATCCCATATCAAGAATCTGATCAACTTCAGCATCCAAGACTTCCTCTGGAAGTCTAAATGATGGAATATTAGTTCTCATTAAACCTCCAGCCTGAGGATCTTTTTCAAAAAGTGTACACTCATACCCCATTACAATGAGATCTCTTGCAACAGTTAATGATGCTGGCCCACCACCGATGAGAGCAATTTTTTTACCATTCATTTTTTTAGGTGCTTTAGGTAATAGATTTGAAACATCATCTTTAAAATCAGCTGCAACTCTTTTTAGTCTGCATATAGCAACAGGTTTTTCATGGGTTCTTGTTCTTCTGCAGGCTGGTTCACAAGGTCTATCGCAAGTCCTGCCTAGGATTCCAGGAAATACATTTGATTCCCAATTAATCATATAGGCTTCGGTATATTCGTTTTTAGATATTTTTCTAATGTATTCTGGAACGGGAGTATGAGCAGGGCATGCATACTGACAATCAACGACTTTATGATAATACTGAGGATTAGAAGTATCAGTTACTGGCATAAAAGTTTTAACAGCATTTTTTCCATTGGACTGTTTTAGATTTTTCTTAGCTGCAAATATTTGGGATTTAAAATCCTCTACAACGGCCTCTCTAAGTTTTTGAGCCTCAGATAACTCATGGGTTTGTAAAGAAATTCTGAGATCAAAACCTAATTCCTTTCGAAGATCTTTAGGAACGGCAACCTTTACCCAATAAGTATTGTGTCTTTTAAATAAGTATTTTGTATCCATATAATTTGGCTCCCCTCCAAATTAGCTATAAGGTACAGGAAATATCCTTGTCTTATAGGAATAACTATTTTTACAATAAACATATAATGATCAATATGCAACCAAATATTCGCTTGGTTTCTTCCCCCCTAAATCAAAAATTTTCTATAATATATGTAATACATGAGCTTCCTTTCAGAAATAATATTGATCAATCCGCTTCATAAGAAGGTCTTAATTATTTGCATGTTAATAGTTTTAGCGGGATGTCAAAGCAAAGAGCTAAGCCCCTTTGAAAAAGCAAAAAATCCATATGCACAGCTTGGAGTGGAGGGTTATATGGGAGCAGCAATGACATCATGCTTGGGCATGGCTCCTCCTGGCCCGCCAATTATAAGAAGGAAGGATGGTAATTCAGTGGTCAGTAGTGATCGTTCACCAGAACAAGATAGCTATTTTCATTGTATTGATAGAGAAGTATTAAATGTCGAGCAAAAGCAAGCTGATAGCGATCTAGATTAGCAAGTTACGGAATAGTCTATTTTAAAGCTTTTTTAATCACGTCTAGTAAATCATCTGTATTCTCAAGGCCTGCAGATATTCTAATAAGATTCTTCGAAATACCTATTTCTTTTTTTTGATCAGCAGTAAGTTCTCCATGAGTCATGGAGTAGGGATGGCTAATTAAGCTTTCAAATCCTCCAAGAGATGCAGCAAGGGGAAGAATCTTAACGGCTTTAATAAATTTCTTTACCTTTGAAAAATCTTTATTAAGTTCAAAGCTCAGCATTCCACCAAACCCACTTTGTTGTTTCTTTGCTATTGCATGTGACGGATGATCAGGAAGGCCAGGATAATAGATATTTCCAACGAGGGGATGATTTGATAAAAGCTCAACAATGGCAACTGCATTTTTTTCATGCTCTTTCATTCTAATATTCAAAGTTCTAAGGCCTCTAAGGGTTAAATAACTGTCAAATGGAGAGCCAGTAATGCCAAGAGTATTCGCCCAAAATTTTAACTTTGACAGAATCTCATGATTGTTTGTGATGACTGCTCCGCCAATAACATCAGAATGACCATTGATGTATTTGGTTGTTGAATGCATGACTATATCTGCACCAAGTTTCAGAGGATTCTGAAGAGATGGAGATAAAAAAGTATTATCTACAGCGACCAAGGAATTACATATTTTTGCTTGTTCTGAAATCCGTTGAATATCTACTGCCTGTAATAATGGGTTAGATGGAGTTTCTATCCAAATTAGATCAGGATTAATTTCACTAATGATTTCTTTACAAAAAGACTTTTGGCTTTGATTTATAAAATAAACCTCTAGAACTCCTTTGTGAGCAAGAGATGAAAAAAGCCTAAATGTTCCTCCATAACAATCATGGGGAACAATAACCCTGCTCTTATTTTCTAAAATATTAGCCACCAAAGTAATGGCTGCCATTCCTGAGCTTAATATTTCGCCACCTAGACCGCTTTCAAGTTCTGCTAAGGCATTGATCAAATGATCTCTAGTTGGATTACTTTGTCTGGTATATTCATATTCCTGCGCTTCACCGACTTCGCCATATTTAAAGTTTGATGTGAGATACAAGGGAGGAATGATAGCTCCATGCTGTTTGTCACTTCCAACACCCGCCTTAGCCGCAATTGTTTCTTTTTTAAATTTTTTACTCATGCATTTATTGAAGCATTATTCATCAAACCTTAAAAGTGATTTATGTTAAGGTTTTTAAATGCCCCTAGTTAAACCAATAGATATTTCTGATAAAGAAGTAAATGATCTTGTTAATTTTTTTAATGAAACATTGGGTTTTTGCCCCAATTCAGTTCTTACAATGCAAAGAAGGCCGAGTATTGCTAAAGCATTTATCGAACTCAACATGGCTGTTATGGAAAACCACGGTCAGCTCACATCAGAATTTAAACGATTAATTGCTTTTGTTAGCAGTAATACTGCTGGATGTAGGTATTGCCAGGCTCATACTATTAGAGCTGCTGAGCGTTATGGTTCAACGCTGCAAAGGCTTGAAAACGTTTGGAATTTTGACACCCAAGATTGTTTCAATGATGCTGAAAAAGCAGCTCTAAGGTTTGCTCAAGAGGCCAGTATGGTTCCAGTAAATATAGCTGAGAATACTGAACAACAATTGCATTTTCACTGGTCCGATAATGATATAGTTGAAATTATGGGTGTCATAGCTTTGTTCGGCTATTTAAACCGATGGAATGATGTCATGGCTACAACATTGGAAGATGATGCAAATACTTCAGGCGAAGACTTGCTTAAAGGCATATCCTGGGTTCCAGGCAAACATGCCTAGGAACCTTTGCCTTTTTTCCACCGAGTCCTCGCTTTAGACCCTTTCTTTCTATTTTGACTTGGTTTGTTTTTTGATCCAGTATCAGTTTTTTTAAAATCACTTTTACCTTTCTTTGCAGCTTGTCTTTTTTTAAATCCAGATTTGTTGCTTCTAAAGTTTTTTGGTCGTGAGCTGCTTTCTGCATTCTCGGTTGGCTTAAATCCTTCTTCAGTTTTTTGAGGAATTTTGCTATTTGTTAATTCTTCAATCCCTCTGAGAAATTTGTGCTCATCGATGCTTAAAAAAGATATTGCTGTTCCTTCTTTTCCCGCTCTACCGGTTCTTCCAATTCTGTGTATATAGTCATTTGGATAAGTAGGCATATCAAAATTGACCACATAGGGAAGATTACTGATATCAATTCCCCTCGCTGCCACATCAGTTGCAACTAAAACTCTGACATCTTTTTCTTTAAACTCTCTAAGCGCACGCGTTCTTGCTCCTTGAGTTTTATCGCCATGAATAGTGGCTGTTTGTATATCTGCAGCATTTAGTTGTTTAGCAATTTTTTCAGAACCATGCTTTGTTCTTGAAAAAACAAGTGCTTGCTGCCATTGCTCAGAATGAATTAGATGACTTAATAACTTAGCCTTCTGATTTTTATCCACTCTGTATACGAGTTGTTTAATAGCACTGACAGTGCTATTAGGTGAGTCTGCTGCAATTTCTATGAGATCTGTACCTAACGATTGAGCAAGTTTTTTGATTTCTGGTGAAAATGTAGCTGAAAAGAGAAGGTTCTGTCTATCTGGTGGAGTTAAGGCAATAATTTTTTTAATATCATGAATAAATCCCATATCAAGCATGTGATCAGCCTCATCTAGAACCAAGATTTGTACCTGATTTAACTTAACTGATTTTTGATTATGTAAATCTAGCAATCTTCCAGGAGTTGCAACTAAAATATCTAACCCTTTTTTGAGTTTAGATTTTTGTGGAAAAATCTTAGCGCCACCAAATATTGCAGCTGAAGTAATTGAAGTAAACTTCCCATATGTATATACATTTTCTCTCACTTGAGCAGCTAACTCTCTGGTTGGAGTTAAAACTAATGCATGGACATGTTTTCTGTAAGGCTTTGCTTGATTTTGTAGTAGCTCAATCATTGGTAAAACAAAACTGCCGGTTTTACCGGTACCAGTCTGGGCAGCAGCCATTATATTTTTACCCGACAAGACAATAGGTATTGCTTGTTTTTGAATTTCTGAGGGTTCAGAATGTTTTAGATCTTCGAGAGATCGCAAAATAGGATCGGATAATCCGAGTTCTTTGAATGACATTTTTATTTCTTTAAGTCTGTCTGATATCTATCAGATGACTGCAGGGTATAGACTTACTGAGCCAGGGTCAATGCGGCTTTAAATTTATATTTAACATTAGTTATTAAGCGGGGTATTTCTTTTTTTATATTCTCGTATAATCCCCCTCAATTGTTACTCATCATGAATAAAGAAAAGCTCAGAAATATCGCAATCATTGCCCACGTTGATCACGGCAAAACAACCTTGGTTGATAAGTTGTTGCAGCAATCAGGGACTTTAGATCGAAAAAGCATGACAACTGAGAGGATAATGGATTCCAATGACCAAGAAAGAGAGCGGGGGATCACAATTCTTGCAAAGAATACTGCTATAAACTGGAAAGATCATAGAATTAACATTGTTGATACACCTGGCCATGCTGATTTTGGTGGGGAGGTTGAAAGAGTCCTTTCTATGGTTGATTCAGTCTTATTGTTAGTTGATGCTGTGGATGGGCCCATGCCCCAAACTAGATTTGTTACACAAAAAGCTTTTGAAAAAGGCTTGCACCCAATTTTGGTAATCAATAAGGTGGACAGACCAGAAGCAAGACCTCACTGGGTTCTCGATCAAGTGTTTGAATTATTTGATAACCTTGGTGCAACTGATGAGCAGTTAGATTTTACTGTTATTTATTCTTCAGCTATAAATGGATTGGCAGGGCATGAGCCTGATGAATTAGCTGATGATATGACCCCATTGCTAGATATGATAGTCGATAAAGTTGCAGCGCCAGCAGTCGATCAACACTCACCCTTTAGAATGCAAATCTCAGCATTGGATAGCAATAGTTATGTTGGGGTAATTGGAATAGGAAGAATCACTGGCGGAAGCGTTAAGCCAAATGATCGCGTAACTGTGGTAAATAAAGATGGGGTTGAACGAAAAGGTAAAATCCTTCAAGTTCTTGGCCATCATGGACTTGAGCGTGTTGAAACAGATGAAGCAAAAGCTGGTGATATCGTTTGTATTACTGGAATAGAGGCATTGAATATTTCCGATACATTATGTGACCCTGAGAACGTGAATCCACTTCCGCCTCTATCAGTTGATGAGCCGACTGTCAGCATGGTTTTTCAGGTAAATGACTCACCATTTTGTGGTAAAGAGGGTAAATATGTCACCTCAAGAAATATCAAAGATCGACTAGAGCAAGAGTTAATTCACAATGTTGCCTTGAGAGTAGAGGAAGGCGAAAGCCCAGATCAATTTAAGGTTTCCGGTAGAGGTGAATTACACCTTTCAGTTTTAATTGAGACCATGCGAAGAGAAAATTATGAATTAGCTGTTTCCAAACCTCAGGTAATACAAAAAGAGATTGGAGAGGAGATCCATGAGCCATATGAGGTTGTTGTGATTGATATTCAAGAGGAACATCAAGGTGCAATTATGGAAGAAATGGGTAATAGAAAAGCAGATTTACAGTCTTTGGTCATTACAGAAAATGGTCGAATGAGACTTGAATTTATGGCTCCATCTAGAGGTCTCATAGGATTCAGATCACAATTTCTTACTTTAACAAGTGGTAGTGGAATTTTAACCAGTGTTTTTGATCACTATGGCCTTGCTAAGAAGGGAGAAATTGCTTCTCGTCAAAATGGAGTAATGGTCTCAATGATTACAGGCAAAACTTTAGCTTACGCATTGTTTAATCTGCAAAATAGAGGCCGCATGTTTGTCGGTCATGGACTTGAAATTTATAAGGGTCAAATTGTAGGACTGCATTCCAGAGATAATGATCTGCCAGTCAACCCAACAAAGGCTAAACAACTTACAAATATTAGAGCTGCTGGAACAGATGAAAATCTTATTTTAACGCCACATATTCAACATACGTTAGAACAAGCTCTTGAGTTTATTGAGGATGATGAATTGGTTGAGGTAACTCCAGAAAGCATAAGATTAAGAAAAAAAATAATTAGATAAAATAGGTTAAATATTAAAAGTTGTCTCTTTTGATCAATAACGCTTAATATTAGATATCCATAATTTATTTTATAAAAAGGATACAGTAATTGCTTAATTTTACATTCGCATTTCTTGTTTTGGCTTCTTTGTATATAGGTAACGCAGCTTTATCAATATTTATGGGGATCCTTTTTGCATATTTTCTTAAACCTCCATCAACATACATCACTCATCGAATGGGTACGATCCCTTTACAGATTGGTATTGTGCTTTTGGGTGCAACTATAGGTCTCCCTTATGCGTTAAATGTAAGCTCTGAATATTTACCTTGGATTTCAATGTTTGTGATTGTCTCCTTTTTTTCAGGTCTTCTTCTCGGTAAAATTCTTGGAGTGCATCATCGAATTGCCTTCTTGCTGTCCTCGGGCGCAGCTATTTGTGGTGGTACTGCTATGGCAGCAATGGCACCAATTATAAAAGCAAAACCTCAGGAACTACTGGTAGCAATGACTATTGTCTTTTTACTAAACGCCCTCGCAATTATTTTATTTCCTATGATTGGAAGTTATCTTGAAATGAATAATTTTGAGTTTGGTGCATGGTCAGCTTTAGCTATTCATGATACAGGCTCAGTCATTGGCTCAGCTCTAATTTTCAGCAATGAATCCGCTCAAGTTGCAGCTACATTAAAATTAGGCAGAACAATATGGCTTATCCCATTAATACTTATTGCCAATTGGATTTTTAATAAGCAGGCTCAAGTAACCAAATTTCCACGCTTTATAATATTTTTTATTCTTGCCATTATTACTAACACCTTATTTAATTTTAATGAGCAAACAATAAATATTCTGCAATTAACTAGTCAAGGATTTTTACTACTAGGCCTGTTTTGCATTGGAAGCCAATTTGACTCTATCGAGCTTAAATCTTTGAGCTGGAAACCCTTTCTACTTGCAATAATGTTATGGTCTGCTGTCATCCCATCTGCATATTTTTTAGTTAAGTATTTTTAATTTTATTTAAGTTAAGATAATCTTAACGGGCCCATTCAAGCGAGGGAATAATGAAAAATTTTGAAAATAAAGTTGCTGTTATAACTGGAGCTGGCAGCGGTATTGGTCGAGGAATAGCCGAAGTGGCTGCTAGTCATAAAATGCGACTGGTATTGGCGGATGTTGATGAAACTGGATTGAATAAAACTCTTGAGCAAGTTAAAAGTAAAGGTGTAGAAGCCATTGCAAGAGTGACTGATGTAAGCAATCTCAATGAAGTTGAGAATCTTGCAAGCCAAACATTTGAAACTTTCCAAAATTGCCATCTGTTATTTAATAATGCTGGAGTGCTTGGTCCTGCTCCAATAAGCCAAGTAACACGTGATATGTATGACTGGCTTATTAATATTAATTTAGGTGGTTGTTTTAATGGAGTGCATGCTTTTTTACCAAAAATGCAAGCTACCAAAGAGGAAGGCCATATCATTGCAACTTGCTCTACTTCAGGCTTTATAGCTTATCCAATGTTAGGGCTTTATTCAGCTTCAAAATTTGGTATCAGAGGTCTCATGACCTCTTTAAGAGCTGAATTAAGTGGATCAAATATTGATGCAAGTATTGTTTGCCCAGGGGAGGTAACAACCAACATTGTAAATAGCACATTCACAAACACTCCAAATAAAAATGTGGAGCAGAGATCGGAAGATTCGGGGACAGATCCCAAGGCTATGCTTGAGGTTGCTGCTGAGGATGCGCAAAATACTTTTCCCATATCTCCACTTGAAGCTGCGCAAGCTATTTTTGCTGGAATTGAAAATAAAGATTTCTATATATTTACTCATAAGGGTTACAAGCGTCAATTAGAAGAGATTTCAAATGAATATCTCCAAGCTTTCGAACAATCAATGTTCCAGTAGGAGGTACTTATGCTTAATAAAATCTTGATTGGAATCTTTATAGCTATTTTTTTTGCTGCGGTGATATATATACCTAAAGCAATCAGAGTTTATAACGTTGTTCACTTGTTTGACGAAGATAAGATCGTCAACAATTTTACAAACATGAACAAGATTTTTCCTAGCACACCAATAAAGTCATCTAGTAAATCGCATATCTTTCCAACAAAGGCTTTTGAACTTCCTTCATCATATTTAATGGATGGCGAAGAACGAGATCTTATTGACGCTTTAGACTATTTTAAAACCGATGGGTTAATCATTTTGCATGATGGAGCCTTGCTTTATGAAAACTATTGGCAGGGTAATTCAAAAGACCAAAAGCATATTTCTTGGTCCGTTGCTAAGTCATTTCTTTCAGCATTAATTGGAATTGCTTATCATGATGGCCTCATTGAGGATCTAAATGATCCTATTACTAAGTACCTTAAGGATTTTAATGACACGGGGTATGCAGATATACCCATAAAAGATATTCTACAAATGTCGTCAGGAATTATTTTTAATGAAGATTACGCAGACTATAACTCAGATATAAACAAATTCGCCCGCGCTCTTGCTCAAGGAACTTCCATGAGAGATTTTGCTAAAAATTTAAAAAATGGCAAACAACCAGGCACATTTAATCATTATGTGAGTATTGATACTCAAATGTTAGCAATGTTGCTAGAGGAGGTTACTGGCGAGCCTGTTGCAAAGAATCTTGAAGCTAAAATCTGGACCAAAATAGGGATGGAGCATGATGCCTACTATATGGTGGATGATACAGGAGCGGCATGGGCTCTTGGTGGATTAAATGCAACTTTGCGTGACTATGCTAAATTTGGTCAACTGTACCTTAATAATGGTAAATGGAATAATCAACAGATTGTTCCAGAAGATTGGGTTCATGCATCCCATAAGCCAGATGGGCCTCATCTTCAGCCTGGTGAAAATGAATTGTCCTCAAGTTCTTGGGGCTATGGCTATCAATGGTGGGTTCCTGGCTTTCCTTCTTCTGACTATTTAGCTGCAGGAATATATAATCAGTACATATACATAGACCCAATGACTAACGTTGTGATTGCCAAAACTTCGTCAAATTATAAATTTAATCAAGAACGACAATACTCCAAAGATGCTCATGTAGCTATGTTTCGAGCAATTGCCAAGAGGGCTGCTGAAACATTTGAATGATGAGCAAAAACCTTTTCTTTTCTTTATTGATCATTTTTTCATTTGATCTAAATGCTTGGTGGGAGAAAGCACATAAAATGGTGTGTGATGAAGCATATAAATTATTAACAGTTTCAGCAAAAGAATATATAGATCCACTAATTGAGGAGCATGAATCATTTGGTATTGCATGCCTCTGGGCTGATTGGATTAAAAATGATGATAGGAAAGATACAAGAATCTGGCACTACATAAATTTACCTGACTCAGAGCAAAATATTTACAAGACCAAATGTCCAGAAAATGGATGTCTTATTGCTGCTTTCCATAAGCAAGTTAATATTTTTAATGATAACTCCCTAACTATTCGTGAAAGAGCCGAAGCTCTTTGGTTTATAGGGCATTTTGTTGGAGACGTTCATCAACCTATGCATGTAGGTTACCCAGAGGACAGAGGAGGGAATGATCATAAGTTAGAATTTGAAGATGGGACTCTAACTAATATGCATAGTGTTTGGGATGGACAAATTATCGAGCATATGGACTCTTTGCTTGGCAAAGAGTATCTTTTAATAGGTGTTACTAAAAAAATAGATAAATTTTTGGATAATCATCATTCTGCCGAAATTGAGGCTTGGGCACAAGAAAGCCGAGACATTGCTATGCAAAAATCAGTTGGTTATCGAAATAATGAGTTAAAAGTTGTTTCAACTAAATATATGGAAAGTCATTTTGAGATGGTACAAGAGAGAATTGCTTTAGGCGCAATTAGACTCAGTCAAACTTTAAATAGAATATCTATGGGGAGCAATTGATCATTGGACTTTCATCGTTTTTTAAAATACTTAACTCCATCAAAAAAAACAAAACTAGTCTTATCACTTGATGGAGGCGGGGTTAGAGCGATTGCAGCAGTTATCTTTCTTAAGCAACTTGAGATTGCTTCAGGAAAGAAAATTTTTGATATTTTTGATTTTTTTATTGGCACTAGCGCTGGTGGAATAAATGTTTTGAATATTGCTGGGCTTGAAGCCAATTGTTTTGCATTAGAAGATTTTTGGTCAAAAGAAAACCTAGCTAAAACTATGTCTAAATCATTTTGGGACAATGCTTCTTTTTTGCAAACAAAACCAAAATATGACGGTAAGGGCAAGAGAGAATTATTATTGGAATATTTTCAAGATCTATCCCTTGGAGAGGCGAAAAAGCCTGTTGCAGTTTTAGGCTATGATGTTGAAAACAGAAAACCCCGTTTATTAAGCTCTTATGACTCCCCTGGAATCAAGATGTTAAGTGCAGCAAGTGCAACCAGCGCTGCACCTATTTATTACTCCACTCAAGAAATTGATGATGGAACATGGTTGATTGATGGAGGAATTGTTGCTAATAACCCTTCCTTGCTCGGATATGCAGAGGCTAAGAAAATTTTTCCAGGATGCGATGTGAAAGTTCTGAGCATTGGAACTGGTATCAATAGAAGAAAAATTAATGGACAGAACTCTGCGAAGTGGGGAGCTTTGAATTGGTTTAGGCATGATATTTTAGGCATTATGCTTGAATCAAGCATGTTTGACGAAATAGCAAGTGATTTAATGGGTAAAAGTTATTTAAGAGTTAATTCATCTACAGGCTTAGTGAACCGAAGAATGGATGACACTTCAGATGTAAACCTGGAGCGTATTCATTTAATGGGTATGGAGTGGTGGTCTGAGTTTGGGCAAGAGACAACTGAGTTTTTAAATGTTTAATATATTAAGTTTTCTCTAGAAAAATACTGTACACTTCCATTTTTATTTTCATTAAGAAGGAATTTTATGAATATCTATGTTGGAAACCTCCCTTGGAGTATCGACGATGCAAGTCTTGAGCAAATTTTTGCTGAGCACGGCACGATTACCTCAGCTAAAGTCATCACTGACCGTCAAACTAACCGCTCTCGAGGATTCGGTTTTGTTGAAATGTCTGATGGTGGTGAAAATGCCATTCAAGCACTCAATGATGCAGAGGTTGATGGTAGAAAATTAGTTGTCAACGAGTCTCGTCCTAGAGATTAATAATGAATTACCTGGGTCTGATTGGATTATTTGGTCTTATCGGTTTAACAGGTCTTCTTAATAAAGTTCATCCTAGTCAAGCTGGTGGCCCAATAAGATTATTGGGTCTTCTAGGCTTCCTGGGTTTGGCTGGATTTTGGGTACCCTCGCTTGGAGCTTGCGGTGCTTTTGGTGCTCTGGGTGTTTGGAAACATCAAAATTCAAAAATAGCTCGATTAGCCTATGTAGGTTGGTTAGGGGTTGTTGGGTTAATACAAACTATTGGTGTTTATCTTTAGTAGCTAAAACTAACAATCCAGCTGCAATCGCTAAGTTTTTAACAAAATTTTGTATTTCGTGTGCTTGAGATGGATCTCCAGCAAGCGACCAAAAGTTATGAATATATAAATTGATTAAGATTGTCAAAACAAATAGAAGCAAAGATGTCATTCTTAGCTGCCTTCCAAATATCAAAAAGACACCACCAGTAATTTGAACCAATATCGTTACTGGAAGTAAGATAGAGCTCAGTGGCACACCCTTTTCCTGCATAAGCGCAAGAGTAGAAGTGAAGTCGAAAACTTTACCCAATCCTGGAAAAATAAAATATAAACCCAACAAAGTTCTGCCAATAACAAAAAATAAATTATCAAATTTTTTAAACCATTCCATTTTTTCTTCTATTATTAATTTTGATACTAGATTAACATTATTAACTTAGGAGAAAATATATGAAAGGAATTTATCAACGTCTAGGGTTTCTAATTTTTGCAATAACTCTCTCTGCTTCTATTGAGAGTGCTCATCATGAGGATTCATTGCTTGAGGCAATAAATGATTCAAACAGGAATGAAGCCTATGCGGCAAGAGATTCTTTTAGACATCCATACAAAACCCTTTCATTTTTTGAAATTTCTCCTTCAATGCATGTTCTAGAACTGTCTGCTGGAGGCGGATGGTATACAGAGATTCTTGCACCATATCTAAAGAAAAGTGGTCGACTGTCTGTTACCCATCATAATCCAATGGCCGGAGGATACTATAAGCGCTCCAGAAACTCATTTGATACAAAGGTTGAGTCAAACCCCTTGTTTGATGGAGTTCAGGTATTAACTGCAGATGTTCCTCCTTCTGAACCTTACATTGAACCAAATTCTCAAGACTTAGTTCTAACTTTTAGAAATCTACATAACTGGTTAAGCAGGGATGCAATGAAGTCCGTTATGCAAGAAGCATTCAATGCATTAAAGGATGGAGGTCGCTTTGGTGTTGTCGAGCATAGGGCGCCAGAGGGCTCAAGTATGGAATTTATGAAAACAAGTGGATATGTTTCTCAATCACTTGCAATTAAGGTAGCTCAAGAAGTTGGATTTCAATTAGTTGCTACTTCTGAAATTAACGCTAATCCAAATGATACAGCTGATCATCCCAAGGGGGTATGGACACTGCCTCCATCTTATCGATTGCAGGATCAAAATAGATCTAAGTATGAAGCGATAGGAGAGTCAGACAGGATGACTCTGCTTTTCAAAAAATAGATATTTTTTACACATAAATTGATAGGATTTATCCTTGTGTTCTTAGCTTGACAACCTTGTCAATTTAACGATAATTCTTAGTACTGTCTATTTAATTATTGGGGAAAATAATGAAACTTATCAAACTATCCTTATTGATATTGCCTTTAACGGTAATAGCAGATATTCCAATCATACCAGTCGAAACTGACGCGGTTGAATCAACCGAAACTGTTATTGAGAAGCAAGTTGAACAACGCTCATTGTCAGTTGGCTCGCTTGAAACGTCAGGCTCATATACTTCTGATGAAGACGGACTTGAAGAAGTAGTTGTTACAGGAATCAGAAGAAGTCTTGAGGATGCGATTAGCATTAAAAGAAATAACGTTGGTATTGTTGATGCAATAACCGCTGAAGATTTTGGTAAATTTCCAGATGGTAACCTTGCTGAATCATTAGCCAGAGTTGTGGGTGTGGGAATTGACAGAAGCAATGTTGAAGGCGCAAGAGTTGCTGTTCGAGGATTTGGACCAGAATTAAATTTGGTAACATTGAATGGAAGACAAATGCCTACAGTTCCCGGTCAATATGAAGGCGGTAGATCGTTTAATTTTGGTGATATTTCCTCCCACGGAGTTGCTGCTGTAGAGGTATATAAATCTGTTAATAGCACTTTACCCTCTGGCGGAATTGGTGCAGCAGTTAACATGGTTACAACCAAGCCTCTAAACATTAACGGTAATTTAACTTCTTTTAGCATTAACACCCTGGATGATTCTTCAAGCAAAGATTCATCAAGACCACTTGAAGCTGCATTTGTGCATAGCTCTAACAGAGGAAATTGGGGATATTCGCTCTCAGGATCTATTCAAGAAAGAAATAATGTTGAGGAAGGTACCAGAGAGTCAAATTGGTTGACTGTTGAAGAAATAGCCACTACTGAGGGATATTTTAGAGTAGATAAAAGTGCAGCCGGTATTAAAAATAATAATGCGAGAGCTGACGGAATGACTTTCTATCAAGAGCCCTCAGCATACATTATCAAAGATAACGATAGAGAAAGAGTGAATGCTCAAGCAACAGCTCAATACGAATTTGAGTCTGCTGTTCTAACTTTAGATTACACCTACTCAAAAGTTGATTTTAGCTCTAATGGACAAATGTTTGGATCATGGCTTGGCGGCTGGGGTACTACAGCTGGTACTATCAATGGAAATGGCGTTTACACAGATGTTACAGTTGGGGATCGTGGTTATGATCATCAGTTGATTTGGGGCAATACTGAAAGTGAAAATAATTCATTAGGTTTTAATCTTGCAATTCAAGTTTCAGATGCTTTGAGTTTTGAAGTGGATTTTCATAATTCATCTGCTGAAAAGCTAGGTACAGAACTACCAAATGAAATGGGATTTGTTACGCCTGCTGATGCAACTATTACTCATGTTAATGGTGGCACAACTGGTATCAATACCTTTAGTTACTCAAAAGATTTTACTGTCAATGACTTCAGTCATTCAGGACTTTTTTATAGAGATGCAAGTAAAGAAAATGAGATGGAGCAATTGCAACTCAAAGGCGAGTGGTTAAATCTTGATGGCGGGTTTTTAGGCGGGTTTTTAAAAGGTGTTAAATTCGGAATTACCACTACAGAATCTGAATTTAGCGATGTACGCTCAGAGTTGAACACTCCACTAGCTCCAGTCGTACCAGCTGCATCTTATTTATTTACTAGAACTTCATTAAATGGATTCATGGATGGATTTACAAGAAATGGAGGATCTGATTACTATTTTGCAATTGATCCAGAGGAAGCTAAAAATGCGTGGCAGGTAAATGTTGGTGCTTTTAATTCTGGTCCAGTTGATACCAATGATAGGGTTGAAGAATCTCTTAATTCTTTATATGTGCAAGCAGATATGGAATTTACTGTTAATGAGAAGCCCTTACTTGTTGTTGCAGGCTTAAGATATGAAGATTCTGATATTGTTTCCACAGGGTTAGAATCAACTCCAACCAACATCAGGTGGGACATGATCGAGGGCCTTACATACTTAACAGGAGGGGCAGTAGATGCTCCTAAAACTGGAAGCAATGATATGTTGTTGCCTCAAGTTGCAATGTCATATGCA
Organism: SAR86 cluster bacterium AG-313-D11; assembly: GCA_003284215.1. Lineage (GTDB taxonomy): Bacteria > Pseudomonadota > Gammaproteobacteria > Magnimaribacterales > D2472 > D2472. The sequence continues at coordinate 57,512 of QBVW01000006.1, forward strand.
CTTGAAGAAGATAAAATTATAAGATTCTCTGCAAGCAGATCTATGGCAAGACCAAGCCTTCAGGATATGAGATCTTCTTTATCTTTTGGTAATAAAGATTTCTTTACCCCAACTGCTTCAGGTGGAAATCCTGGATTAGAGCCGCTTAAGTCAACTAACTTTGATTTAGCATATGAGTGGTATTACGCAGAAGGAAGCTACTTTTCAGTAAATTATTTCTTTAAAGAGATTGAGGACTTCATCAGTAGCGAAATTACAACAGGAAATCTTTATGGTTTAACTAATCCTGCTTATTCTGAAATTGGTCAATATGCACAAAACTGTGTAAATGCATGGGATGCAGCTGGAAGACCTGATCCTGGATTTCCAGGTGAATGGGGATCCATGGACTGCGTTTCTCAGCAAGCGTTGTGGTCACAAAGTTGGATGACTCCTCAACAACACATGGGCTGGGTTGCTTTAGCCATGTCTCGTGGAATTGATGTTTCAGGTGGATTTCCATACGGAGCTTGTGATTATGATGGATGGTGGCGCTGTGAACCAGGATATATCGATGGAACTTCAAGTGATCCAGCGGCTAACTTTCAAATCACAAGACCAGCTAACCTAGAAACGGGTGATGTCGATGGTTTTGAGATTGTTCTGCAACACTTATTTGGTGAAACTGGCTTTGGTGCTCAGTTCAATGCAACTATTGTAAATGGTGGTGATGTTGATGTTGATAGATCTAAAATTGGCAAACAATTTATATTGCCTGGTCTTGGTGACTCAGGAAATGCTTCAGTTTTTTATGAAGATGAAAAAATTACAGCTCGAATTGCATTAAATAGAAGAGGTGAAACCATTGTTGGTTTTGGAAATTATGATCAACCATTATATGTTATGGAAAGAGATCAAATTGATGCTTCGCTATCATATCGCATCAATGAAAATGCAACAGTTTTTGTTGATGGTCAAAATCTTAATGATGAAAACACAAGATTATATGCGAGATATCCTGAAATGCTCTTTTTAGCTCAGGACCATGGACCAATTTATAGGCTTGGCTTTAGATATAAGTATTAATCTTCATTTGGTAGAACATGAAAAGAGGGCTTAAGCCCTCTTTTTTTTGATAGAATTGATCAATGAAATTCATTCAGTTTATTGTTTTATCTTTTTTTATTTTTGGCTGCTCTCAGTCAGCCAATGTCGAGCCAACTTATCTAACTGAAAAGGTTAAATACCCCTCTAAAAACATACTTGGATTTGAAAATTTATTTGGTGGTGGTTTAATTGCTCAGAAAGATATCGAAATATTCGGAGTCTTACATTTCCCTGATAACTACAATTCACTAAAAAAATATCCTGCTGTTGTTGCCTCTCATGGGTCATCAAACTGGCGAGCACATCATTTGAAGTATTTAGAGAAAATGCGTCAGGCTGGCTTTATTGTTTTTGCAATGCATCCTTTTGATTCAAGAAATGTTGATAGCACTGTCGGAAATCAGATAAATGTTACAAGCGAAACTGTAATTTATGACATGGCTATGAGTTTGAATTTGTTATGGGATGACCCCAGAATTGATAACGCAAAGATTTATGCAGCAGGTTGGAGTCTTGGCGGCACTGCAACCCTATTTAATGGCTGGGTACCACTGCAAAATTCGATTAACAAAAGCGGAGCATCTTTTGCTGGATATTTAATGTGGTATCCAGGATGTCTAGCATTGCCTGATCTCAATCAATGGGACAAGGATTTAATGCAAATTTATATCGGCGAAGAAGATAACTGGACACCGCCTCAACCATGCAAGGATTTAGTTTCAGATATTAACAAGCAGGGCGGTAATGCAAATATAGAACTTTATCCTAACTCCTTTCATTCGTTTGACGGCCCTCAGCCTCTTAGACTAATACCTGAAGCTTATAGTTGGGCTGAGTGTAAATTAAAGCTCAACGCAGATACTAAAAAAGTCTATGACCCTCAAAATAGATCATTAGATTTTTCTGATCCAAAGCTTAGAAGAACTGCTTATGAAAGCTGTGCAGTGAAAGGCGAGGTTATGGCTGGAGCGAGTCCTGAATATAAGAACGCTGCTTATGAGCATCTTACTGAGCTGCTATCTAAATTGGATTAGCTAGAAAATTCTTTCCAGCCTCTATAACCACCCTCAAGATTTTGCACATCTTTAAACCCTAGATCAATTAATGTCTTACCAGCAAGTGAGGCTCTGCTTCCTCCACCACAATAAACAATAATCGGTGTATCTGCCCTTAAGTCTTGATTTTCAGAAGCAGGTGAGAGCTTCAATTCAATTAACCCTCGTGGAATATTCACAGCACCAGCTATGCTGCCCGTTTCGTTAATTTCAGTCATCTCTCGGACATCTATTACAAGGTAATCACCAGATTTTTGTGTAAAATCTTTACAAGAAATTTTTGGAACAATACTGTGCGCTTTGGCTATCAATTCTTTTAATGACATCAATATATTATCTTTTTAAAGAGTTATTTGTTCAACATATATAAGCTAATTTTTAATTATTCAAACTAACTTTTATTCTTATGTCTATTGCAATGTGAACGGTGTAAACATATGATATCAACTGTTAATGTTTACAGTGTAAACATTATAAATATTACGTATATTAAAAAAACATAACATAAAGGAGACTTATAATGAAAAAAATATGCATAACTGCTCTTGCCTTATTGATCATTCCCTCTGTCAGCTTTGCAGAAATTGCAATTCAAGATGGATACAGTATTGAAGGTAAAATATTTGCTGTGAAAACTTCAAAAAAATATGCTTCTGTTGATAGTTGCGCAAAAATTGCAATGTCTAAAAGTCGTGTTGCGGGCTTTACCTTTAAATCAAGCTCTAAAAAATGTTTCCTTTATAAAAATGTTAGAGCTTTAAAAGAGGATTCAGGCTCTGTTTCTGGAACAAAGTAAAATATATTTTTAAAACTTGAAAGGGAGCAATCCTCCCTTTTTTCTAAATAATCTTGGATTTATAGATTTTTTCTTGCATACTCTCATTTCTATGAATAATGCAGTTGGATCTATAAGATCATCTAATCAATTAATAGCGCTTTGCTTTCAATGCTGTGCGGTTGCATCTGTTTCATACATCACTCCATTTAGCAGAAGACGAAGATCTATCTAAAAACCCCCAGTAATGGTGTGGTTTTTTATCTAAGATGAAGAATTTTATTACAACTCAAAATTGGTCAAGAGCAGAGCTACAGGACATTATTGATTTTGCTATTGAGCTTAAAAATAATCCCTACCAACCGCTTTTACAGAATAAATCAATTGCCATGTTATTTTTTAATCCCTCTCTTAGAACTAAAACTAGTTTTGAGGTTGGAATTAGAGAGCTCTCTGGAACGGCTGTAATCCTTCAACCTGGAAAAGATGCTTGGCCTATTGAATTTGAAGAAAAGATTGTAATGGATGGAGGCTCAGAAGAGCACGTAAAAGAGGTTGCGCAAGTCTTATCATCATATTGTGATTGCATAGCGATCAGAGCATTTCCTGAGTTTAATGATTGGGATCATGATAGGACAGATTCAGTCATTAACAGCTTTGCACAATATTCTTCTGTGCCGGTGGTAAATATGGAGACCATTGAGCATCCATGCCAAGAACTTGCTCATCTTTTAACTTTGCAAGAACATTTAGGTGATCTGCAAGGTAAAGATTATTTACTAACCTGGACTTATCATCCTAAGCCATTAAATACAGCAGTTGCTAATTCCAGTCTCTTGATCGCTAGTAAGTTTGGTATGAATGTTAAATTGTTATGTCCATCTGAAGAATATCATCTGGATAAAAGATATTTAAAAGCTGCCAAAGATAATTGTGAATCTGAGGGAGCCTCATTCGAAGTGTCCTATGATATTAATAGCGCATATTCAAATGTAGATATTGTCTATGCAAAAAGCTGGGGGTGTCTCAGTCATTATGGAAAAATCGATGATCAGATAGCCATCAATAATCAATACAAGCACTTTATAGTTGATGAATCAAAGATGAGTCTTACAAACAATGCTGTTTTTAGTCACTGCCTTCCCTTAAGAAGAAATGTAAAAGCAACTGATGGGGTTATGGATGCTGATTATTGTATTGCGGTAAAAGAAGCGGCGAATAGAAAGCATGTTCAAAAATCCATGCTTAGTAAAATTTTATAGGTATTAATTATGAATAAAAAAGTAGTATTAGCATTTTCAGGGGGCCTAGATACAAGCTTTTGTATTCCATATCTTCTTGATCAAGGGTATGAAGTCCATACTTTATTTGTAAACACTGGCGGCATTTCATCCAAAGAAGAACATGCAATTACCCAAAGAGCCAATGAATTAGGTGCAAAAAAACACATCAACATCAATGTTGAAAAAAGCTTATGGACTGAGATTCTTATTCCATTAATTCAATCCGGAGCTCTTTATCAAAATAAATATCCTGCACTTTGTTCTGATAGGTATTTGATAGTCAAAGAATCAATTAAATTATGTCAAAAATTAAAGACTAAAAATATTGCTCACGGATGCACTGGCATGGGTAACGATCAAATTAGATTTGATTTATCTATAAGGGCTCATGGGAATTACAACATTATTACTCCAATACGAGAGATTCAAAATATAACTAAAAATGTAAGAGGCTACGAAGAGGATTATTTGCAAGCAAAAGGCTTCAAGGTTTCATCATTACATAAAAAATATAGTATTAATGAAAACCTCATGGGAGCAACAATCTCTGGAAGCGAAATTGATGAATGGGAGGAACCATCCAGCGAAAGTTTTGTGCTGTGTAAATTACCTCATCAATATCCCAAAAAGCCGAAAACTCTTAATATAAAATTTCTTAGAGGAAAAGTTATTTCTGTTAATCATAAAAAAATGCAAGGCGCTGATTTTCTTAGAACTTTAAATCTTCTTGGAGGCTCTTTTGGCATCGGACGCTCAGTTTTTTCAAGCGATACAATTATTGGGCTTAAAGGTAGATTTGTTTTTGAAGCACCAGGTATTGAAATCTTGATGTCAGCTCACAGAGCTTTGGAAGAAGCCGTCTTGACTGATAAACAAAATTTTGTGAAGACTCAAGTGGGCCAGGAATGGGTCAATCTTGTATATAGGGGATTTTATTTTGAGCCTTTAAGAGAAAATCTAGAGGCATTTTTGCTTGATTCTCAAAAAACTGTTTCTGGAGAAGTTACCTTGAAGCTTACACCTGGTCGAGTTGATGCGGTTGCTGTTAAATCAAAAAATATTCTTAAGAGCCCAGAGGGCTCTTATGCTCAGTCTGCAACTTGGTCAGAAGCAGAATCAAAAGGATTCATTAAGCTAATAGGTCAAAGCACATCAACTTGGTCTTCCATCCATAAGAAAAAATGAATACAGATTTAGAGCTCATCTTAAAACATCTCAGGGCTCTAGTTGCATGCGACACCTCGAATCCTCCTCGAAACATAGAACAATCAGGACTCATTGATTATTTAAGCTCATTAGATTTTATTGATCCTCAGATAACAGATCTGGGAGAGGGGTCTTTTAACATCCTTCTTGCCAAGGGCGCACCAAAATATCTGGTCAATGTTCATATAGATACAGTTCCACCTGGAGATGCGTGGCAATCTGACCCTCATAATTTAATTATTGAAAATGGAAAAGCAATTGGACTTGGTGCTTGTGACATCAAAGGAGCTGCAGCGTGTTTATTAACATTGCTAGAACAAGGACTCAGTGATTATGCAATTCTATTTTCTACAGATGAAGAAGCCGGCCAAAGTACTTGTGTTAAAGAGTACATAAAAACAAAACCAGTTTTCGAGGGTATTATTGTTGCAGAGCCTACCCAAAATATGGCCGTAACCTGTCATAGAGGCATTCTTACTGGCACCCAGGAGTTTTTTGGTCTTGCTGGGCATAGTTCAGAAAAAAGAGCTTTGAGTGATAATGCGATTCATAAATTAACACGTTGGTCAGATGCAGCTTTGAAAGTTGCTGAATCATACAATGAAAAATCATTTCAGGATCTGCAAGGTATTGCTTTTAATTTAGGGTTAGTTGAGGGAGGGATTAAGCCCAATATTATTGCTGATCATGCCCAAGTTAAATTTGGGATGAGACCTTTACCAGGTCAATCCTTTGATGAGCTATTGAAACAATTTAACACTGAATCAGTTGAAAATAATTCTAAGTTTACCTCTGGATTTGTTGCGCCCGCATTGCCAGCGTCAGGAAATATTCATGATTTAGAATTATTTGTTGATGAACTGGGCTTAAATTTATCTGCACCGGTAAATTTTTGGACAGAGGCATCATTATTTAGTGAAGCGGGGTACCGAGCTATAGTTTATGGCCCAGGTGATATAGCTAATGCTCATCAACCCAATGAGTCAGTAGCTCTTAATGAGCTAAATCAAGCATTAGTTGATTTTAAACAAATAATTCAATGACTAAGTCGCCCAATCAATTTATAAAAAAAACTATTTTAAAACTTCTTGGTGCAATCGGTTCTGAGAAAGAAATAAATAAGTACATTGAAAAATTCTCTTCCCCTGAACAACGTTTTGCAGTTATTAAAGTTGGAGGGTCTCTAATTGAAAATGATCTTGAAAATCTTATTTCATCTTTGGTATTTTTAAATCAAGTCGGCCTTAAGCCTGTAATAATGCATGGAGCTGGCCCCATGCTTTCCGCAGCTCTAGAAGATAAGAACATTGATTTTTCATTCATCAATGGTCAAAGAGTAACTTCCCAAGAGGTAAGAGATGTTGCTCATGAAGTCTTTAAGGAAACCAATGAAAAGATTGTAGAGGCTTTAGAAGCTCAAGGAGCATATGCAAAAGGCCTAGTCTCTAATATATTTCAATGCATCATAGATGATCCTGATTTGGGTTACGTTGGATCAATTCAAGCCGTTAATATTAATCTGGTTAATGAAGTACTGGAATCTGATTCCATCCCAGTGATTGCGCCTGTGGGCTTTCAAAACAGTGACATGTTAAATATTAATGCTGATATTGCCACTGTTGAATTAGTTAAAGCTATCAATCCTTATAAAGCTATTTTCTTATCAGAGACTGGTGGAATTTTTAATAAAACTGGTCAATTGATTACTAATATCAATTTGGCCCTTGAGTATGAGGAGCTCATGCAAGAAGAATGGCTTCATTCCGGGATGAAGTTAAAACTGCAGCAAATTAAATCTTTATTAGACCATCTTCCAAAGACAGCCTCTGTCTCTATCACAGAACCAATTAATCTACCAAAAGAGCTATTTACAGATTCTGGATCAGGCACCCTGATAAAACATGGCTATAGTGTTTCTCAGTACAGCCTTCCAGACAAGAAGATTCAAGAGCATTTCAAAAAAATTATTGAGGCATCATTTGGTGGCAGTTTAGTACATAGTTTTTTTGATGATCCGAGTAGTTTAAATATTTTTATGACTTCATGTAATAGGGCTACGATAGCTATTTCGAATGAGTTTAGTATTCCATATATGGATAAGTTTGGAGTTATTCCTGAAGCAAAAGGTGAAGGCTTAGGAGCGGGTATCTGGCATGAAATGCGTAAAGTTTATCCACAGGTTTTTTGGCGTTCACGCCCAAATAACCCTATTAATAATTTTTACACATCAATTTGTGAGGGATGCCAAAAACAAGATGAGTGGCATATTTTCTGGATTGGTATATCTGATTATAGCGTTCTAAAAGATTGTATTGAGTATGCTTTTAACAAACCAAAAAGCGTGATTTAAATGGATACTAAAACAATAGGTTTATTAGGCGGACGAGGGTATGTAGGCCAAGAAATTATTAAGTTACTAGTTAACCATAAGTATTTAAATATTACTTCAATTTTTTCTTCTTCTAAAGCAGGCCAGTCAGTTCCTCTTAATGTTGGCAATGAATTGCTATATCAAGATTTAAGTTTAGATAAAATTGTTTTGTTTGATGAGGATGCTTTTATATTGGCCTTGCCTAATAATGAATCCCAGAATTATGTTGATCTGATTCATCGACATAATCCCCAAGCCATTATTGTTGATCTGAGTGCAGACCATCGTTTTGACCAGGCATGGGAATATAGAGTGCCTGAGCTGTCTGAAACAGTTCAATCAACTAAAATCAGTAACCCTGGATGTTACGCTTCTGCAATGCAATTCATGCTAGAACCCTTAAAAAATATTTTAGCAGGTCCAGTTCATTTATATGGTATCTCTGGATATAGCGGTGCTGGGGCCACTCCAAATAGCAGAAATGATCAGGAGGCTCTTCAAGATAGTATTCTCCCGTATTCACTTGTGTCGCATCTGCATGAAAAAGAAGTAAAGGCTCATAGTTATCCAGAAATATTATTTACACCCCATGTTGGTAATTTCTTTAGAGGAATTATGATGACAGGAAATTTTATTCTTTTAGAGTCAATGTCAGCTGATGAAATTTATAATTTGTTTGTTAAACATTATCAATCAGAGCAATTAATTTGCATTCAGCCAGAGCTTCCTAACCTGCAAGATGTTCAAAACACCTCCAATGTAATAATGGGTGGCTTTGCGGTTGATCAAGAAATTAATAGGCTGACATTTTGCTGTGCGCTTGATAATCTTCTTAAAGGTGCGGCAACTCAAACGGTTCAAAACTTAAACTCTGCCTTCGGATGGGACGATAACTTAGGAATTATTTGATTATGAAAATTTGGAATCAAAGCTCAAAAGATAAAAACTCTGCAATTGATTATTTTTTATCCAGTGAAGATATTGTCTTAGATCAGGAATTATTTTTATATGATATTGAAGCATCCATTGCTCATGTTCTTGAATTGCAAGACATTAACATTTTTACTAAATCTGAAGCTAAGAAAGTTATTGCCTCACTGCAAAAGCTTGCAAAGCTATTTCAAGCAAAGAAATTTAAGTTAACGTCAAGATATGAAGATTGCCATTCGGCAATTGAGGATTATTTAACAAAAGAACTTGGTTCTTTGGGTCAGAAAATTCACACTGGTCGAAGTCGCAATGATCAGGTCATGGTCGCCATGCGACTTTATGCAAGAGCGAAATTAGATCTTATTCAGTCAATGAACCTAAAGATAGCAAAATCATTTTTTGATAAAGCCGAAAAACATTCATCTGACTCTATGCCGGGATACACTCACTTACAAAGAGCCATGCCTTCAACTTGGGGTTTGTGGTTTGGAGCTTTTGCAGAATCCTTTCTTGATAACGCTGAATTACTATCTACCACCCAAGAATGGATGAATATAAATCCACTGGGCTCGGCGGCAGGATATGGAGTCAATCTTCCCATTAAGCGTGATATTTCAACAAAAGAACTTAGCTTTAAAAGAAAACAATTAAACACTCTTTACGTGCAAAATAGCAGAGGAAAGTTTGAGTTAGAGTTGATTGGTTCATTGAAACAGCCAATGTTGGATGTGAGAAAATTTTCATGGGATATGAGTATTTTCCTGGCCCAGGAATTTAGTTTGTTAAGTATTGGATCTAAGTATTCAACTGGATCATCTATTATGCCTAACAAGTCCAATCCTGATGTCATAGAGTTAATGAGAGCCAATTATGCTGTGATGGCAGGGCATTATTCTGAATTAGAAAACTTAATATCTTTGCCAAGTGGTTATCATCGTGATCTACAACTTACAAAGCGCTCTCTTATTCATTCTATTCATTGCGTAACAAAAACTTTAGGCTTAATACCTGATTTGATTAAATCGATCAAAGTAAATACTCAAAGGTCAAAAGAATTTATTGATCAGAATATGTTGATGACTGACCAGGCTTATGAGTTAGTTCAATCAGGTTTGCCTTTTAGAGAAGCCTATACCAAAGTTAAATCTCAAGGAGAAACAAGTTTAGTTTCCAACACTCTTTCTAGAAAAAATTCTTCATCTGGTTCAGCCTATAACTTGGATTTAAAAATTCTTAAAGCAAGGCTCAAAAAGCACATCAAATCCACATAGTACACGTTTTGCTTTTCTTTTTTCTTTATGAGAGTATTAAAGAAGAATGAATAAAGCTATCAGAATTCAAAAATCTGAAGCAGCTAGAGATAGACGCCATCGAAGACGTGATTTAGCAGAAAAAAAGCTACAAAGTGAATATGCTCGTCTTCGAAAGCTAAGAAGAAAAAAATAGTCTTTTAGCCGCTCTTTAAATTTTTAACAATTCAGTTGCATGGGCTTCTTTTATCCTAAGCCACTGCTTGCATCCTTCTCATCAACAGTTTCTAATACTCAAATGAATAAAACACACTCCTATTTAAAAAAGTGGCACGAAGGCTTAGTCTCCAATGATCCCAAATTGTTAGATGAAATTCTTGATGAATCTTGTATCTTTACTTCTCCAATAGTTTTTAAGCCTATTGAGGGAAAAGAGATGTCGAAGCTTTATTTAATGGGTGCTGGCCAAACTTTTGATATGGATAGATTTAAGTATGTTCGTGAGCTTGTCGATGGCCTAGATAGCGTACTAGAATTTGAGACTTATATCGGAGATATTTCCGTCAATGGAGTTGATATTATTCGCTGGAATGATGAAGGAAAAATTGTTGACTTCAAAGTAATGATCAGGCCTCTGCAAGCAATCGGAGCATTGCAAGAAAAAATGTCACAAGCCTTAAAAGCTCTTAAATAATATCTCAAAAAAAAGGAGCTCATTAGAGCTCCTTTTATTACTATCCTATTTGATCAAACTTAAGGGGGACATGACCTTAGAAAGAGTAACTGACTGTGACTCCATAAGTTTTAGGTGCATTAGGGTATCCTTCAAAAGATGATGCAAAGGGATCTCCAACTGATGAGAAAGCTGTATGAAGATATTTGTCATCATTAATGTTATTGCCATAAAAGATAATATCTAAATTACCCCTTGTAATTCCTGCACTAAAGTTGAGAGTATCTTTTGTCTTTTCGCATGTTCCTGCAGCACACATAGCTGCATTTTCAGCAGGGTCTATTCTGATAAATGTTGGACCTGAGTAAAGATGATTTAATCTGATGTAACCATCTGTATTACCTCTGTTCCAGTTCCAAGTAATGGAGCTAGTCAATGAATCATCATGAACATTTTCAGGCTTCGTTCCGCTCACATCACCTGCTGCTGAGCCAACAAATGAGTCATAGTTTGAATCCATGACCAACCCTCCGAAAGTTATATCTATGCTTGGTACTGGAGAAAACATTAGATCAAACTCAAATCCTTCAGAAGACTGTTGCCCAGCATTAGCTAGAATAAATCCTGAGCTGACGAATGTATTTGACTGAAAGTCTTTTATCTCTTGCTTGAATGCAGTTACATTTAAATACCCAGTAGGGAGTCTCATTTTTACACCCAGCTCTAGAACTTCTGCTTCTTCTGGTGATGCATACCTTTGACCTAGAGCTGTATTTTCAGCTATTGGAGTTCCCGCAGCAGCCAATGCAGCAATTTCAACTGCATCAGGTGTTGAGTCTACAGAAAGATTCCATGCAGTAGATTTAAACCCTGTAGAAATGCCTCCATATATTGAAGTGTTTTCATTCAATGCGTATGTGAGTTTTGCAGTGTAATCAACATTGTCATCGGAGGATTTACCACTTTGCCCAGCATTTGGGAAGGCTTGCATTTCAGGTAAAAATTGAAGAGCTTGAAATCCTAGCAATGGATTGAATGTGGGATTTGTTGCCAGGACAGCTGCAGTAGCAGGATCAACTCCAGCTTGGATTAATCCTACGGTTCCAATTCCAACAAAACCAAGGTTTGAAAAGATATCGGTATTAACATTTAAACCGGTAACTTCTTTTTCATCTTCGATGTAACTTGCTCCAAGAACAGCGCTTAACTTGTCAGTGATATTAATATCAACCTGACCAAAAAAAGTTGTTGTTTCTGTGTCTTGGGTAAAATAACCCGAGCTTTCTTGGCCTGTAGCAAATAAAAGTGATCCTGGTACACCAATCAGATTCCCGACATCATTTAAGGTAAAAGTACCACCAGTTAATCCATCTACTAAAATATCAGCATAAGTCCTCCACGCAGGGCCAAAAACAACACCTGAGTCATTTTTAAGATCTTCTTTGTAATAATAAGCTCCGATCAACCAGTTAATTTTTTCGTTACCCTGTGAAGCAAGTCTAAATTCTTGAGATTTTGCTGATAAGTTTACATTTGTAGTGTTTGGATTAAGTATCCTTGAGCTATCAAAGTCTATATCTTGACTTTCAAGGCTGTCTGAATCTCTTGAAGAGGTAATACTTGTAAATGTCATGTTATCCATTTCTTTAACTAAATTGATTGAAATTCCAGAGTTTTCACCTTTGGCAAATGAATCAAAGTTAAAATATACAGAATCATCATATGGACTATTTGGAGCAGCCTGACCGCCAAGAGCGTATACAACTGCCTTTGCTGGGCCGGCAGATACGTTGCTTACCTGACAACAGAATTCATCATATTCATCATAGTCGGCTGTTACTCTAATCTGAGTATCATCACTGACCTCAATCAATAAATCAGCTCTAAGTGAGTATCTGTCTCTATTATTAGTATCATTGCCTGTGAACTTATTTTTCGCATGACCATCAGCCTGATGACTATCAGCGCTAATACTATATGCAACAGTGTCGCTTAATGGCCCGGTGTAATAGGCTCTTACTTTTCTAGAATTATAGTTACCTAGAGATGATGAGATTTTTCCAAAATTTTCAAACGATGGCTTTTTAGTAACAATATTTATTACTCCTGCTGTAGCATTTTTACCAAAGAGTGTACTTTGAGGACCACGAAGAACCTCAACTCTCTCTACCATTGGCAAGTCACTAATTCGACTTTGCATTTTTGATCTATAAACGCCATCAACAAATAAGGCCACAGATGGTTCGACACCATTATTGTTGGAACCATTACCAAAACCTCTTATAAAGAAAGCGGCATTTTTAGAAGATTGGTATTGCCTAGTATCTAAAGAAGGGACCACTTGCATTAAATCAAATGCATCTACTACGTTTGCTTTATCTATTTCATCAGCACTAATAACTGATACCGCAACTGGCACTTCTTGAAGTGTTTTTTCTGTTTTAGTAGCAGTTGTAATTATTTCTTCAATATCGCTTGACTGGCCAAATGCATCCAACGAAAAAATAAAGATAAAAGATAATATTAACCTGTGTTTATTCATGAAATTCCTCTGTGTATAAATTATGAAAACATGACTTTAAACTAATTTTCAGAAAATAAAAGGTACATAATTTTTATTTATAATACTTAGATTTAATATATTAATTTTTTATATTTGTAAAAAATAATTTAAAAATTCTCCCTTAAATATTAAGGATTTGTTCTGAATTTATTTTAGCTATTTTCTTGGTAATTAATTAATTGAAACTTATGATCAAAGTTAAGCATTTTACGAGAAAACATAATGAGCATTCAGCAACCTCTCAATGGTATTAAAATTTTAGAGTTATCAAGTATTGTTACAGCTTCACTAGCAACGATGATTCTATGCGATCAGGGAGCTGAGGTTATAAAAGTAGAGCCGACTGGATCAGGAGATTCTATGCGATATCTAGGCACACAAAAGGGTGGCTTTTCTGCAATTTTTGCAAATTGTAATCGAGGCAAACAATCACTGAACCTAGATCTTAAGGATGATGCAGAGCTTAAAATTCTACTTGAGTTAGCCAAAGAAGCAGATGTATTCATCAGCAATTATCGTCCAGGAGTCAATGAGAGACTGGGTCTTGGTTTAGATGCCTTAAGAGCAGTCAATCCAGATATCATCTACGTATCTATTTCCGGATTCGGAGAGACAGGGCCTTTATCAAAGGCTCCTGCCTATGATCATGTGATCCAAGGAATGTCTGGTGCAACAAGCATCCAGTCGAATGGAGAAGAGCCAGCTTATATGAAAACATTGATCTGTGACAAAATTACTGGCTATACAGCCTGCCAAGCATTGACTGCTGCCTTATTTAAAAGAGAGAGAACTGGAGAAACAAGCTATATCACCCTATCAATGCTTGATTCAGCGATCTTTTTTTTATGGCCTGATGGCATGATGAATGAAACATTGCTTGATAAAGACGTACAAACAGCCCCACCATTATCATCTACTTACACTAGTTTGATCCCCGCAAAGGATGGGTATTTTACAATTGCTGCTATGACTGATGCTCAGTGGTATGGAATTTTTAATGCCATTGGAAAGCCTGAATTTAAAACAGATTCCCGATTTACAAATGCTTCTGCAAGAAGTCAGAACATGACTGAGCTCCTACAAGAATCACTTTTTAGATTTAATAATTACACCATTGAAGAAGCAATCAATGCATTGAGAGAAAATGATGTACCTTGTTCTCCATATGTACCGCGTGATGAGGTTATCAATCAGCCACAAGTAGTTGCAAGCAATACAATTTTTCAAATGGACAGCCCTCATCAAGGCAAAATGAACGCTGTTTCACATCCAGCAATATTCGATGGTAATAGAATGAAAGTTACCAAAACAGCCCCAGCTTTAGGAGAACATAGAGATAAAATCATTAAAAAATTAAGCAACTAATAATCTCTTGAATGCTACATCTCTTGGATGTATATTAACCAACTCAAAAGCGGGAATAGCTCAGTTGGTAGAGCGCAACCTTGCCAAGGTTGAGGTCGCCAGTTCGAACCTGGTTTCCCGCTCCACTTTTCTTGGGTTGAAAATTACAAACTCATAACTATTAAAGGATAAATGATTGACCTTATTATCCTCAATAGAAATCTTAGATTGCGTGATAATCCTGCACTATACAATGGCTCATCAAGATCAAATTATTTGGTCATATATCTCTATGATGATGCTTATTGGCATGCAAATGGCAAGTCTACAAGACAGTTAAAGTTTTCAAATGATTGCCTGGCTGAGCTAGACCAAGGATTAAAAAAATTTGATTCTCAAGTTAATATTTTTGAAGGTTCCTTTGATGATCTAAAGGTTTGGATTAATAATAATTTTGATGATTTTGTTATTCATATAAATCACTGCACAGATATAGGTTATTTTAGAGATGGGTTTTTAAAATTTAAAGATTCTTTTCCTGGAAAAATAAATATATATGATGATTTTGGTCTTCAGTTAAATAATTTTGATAGAGATTCATGGTCAAGGAATTGGAACAAAATCATGAATGCAAGGATGTTTGGTAATCCTAAAAAATCACAATACAAAGATGATGTAAAGCTATCAAATTTCTCAAATTTCATTAGCAAATTTAATGACTCATTTGCTCATTTGGGTAGCATTCAAAAAGGAGGAACATCTCAGGCTCAAATGTTGCTTGAGAGTTTTTTATCTGAACGTTGTAAAGATTATAGAGTTAAAATGTCTAGTCCCGCTCAATCAGAGAAAAGCTGCTCTAGGCTTTCACCTCATTTCACATTTGGAAGTATTTCGATAAGAGAGGTTTACCAAGCATTAAATCAATTTATCTCAAAGTCAGACAATAAAAGCGATCTTTATTCTTTCAAGAAAAGGCTTTATTGGCATTGTCATTTTATTCAAAAATTACACACAGAACCTGAACTTGAATTCTTCTCAATGCATAGAATGTGTGATCAGCTGAGATCAGATCATGATGATGAGTTGATTGATAAATGGATCAATGGTGTGACAGGCTTTCCTTTTCTAGATGCATGTATGAAATATCTCCAAAAATACGGATGGATAAACTTTAGAATGAGGGCAATGATGATGTCATTTGCCTCATACAATTTGTGGCAACCCTGGCAAAAAACTTCTCCCTTATTAGCTCAACTCTTTACTGACTATGAGCCCGGCATTCATATAAGCCAAGTTCAAATGCAAAGTGGCGTAACTGGTATTAATTTACCAAGAATTTATTCAGTTACGAAACAAAGTGAAGATCAAGATCCAGATGCAATTTGGATAAAGAATATATTACCGCAATTACGAGACGTAGATCCAAAGCTTATTCATGCCTCAGAGTTAAATGATTTGTACACACCTCAAATTGTTGACCTAAAATCCTCAGCAAGGGACGCACGGGAGAAGGTATGGAGCATTAGGAAAAGTATAGAATTCAAAAAAGAGGCTGCCGTAGTTTATAACAAGCACGGCAGCAGAAGAAAAAGGAGCTTCAGGAGATAATCTTACTCTGGCAAAACTAGTCTTGAGGCTACTATGATCTCTTTAATTTTATTGTTTTCAATTCGAACATCAAATGATTCCCTTGAAACTATCTCTTTGCCGTCAATGGTATCGGTTACTTCGTATGAAGAGGTCACCCAATGATGAATGGAGCCATCTGCTTGGGGCACATCATTTGCCATAGCATAGACAAATTCCCAAATAGGATTAGACGTTTCAAACCAATTTTTTAGAAACGCAGCGTGCTCTGCGGAGCCATTAACAATTACGCCATTTGCAGCTTTGCCAACCAAGTCATCGGCATTGGTTTCATCAATTGCTACGAGATCTCTTTGATTATGAGCTTCTACATAATCTACCCAAATCTTTATGTTAGAAGTGTCTCCTGCAACAATATCTAATTTTTTACCGTCATCCATAATCTCATATCCAATGACAGTTCCTTGTTTCATATGACCGGATTCGTGATGACCTGCATATGCCACTTGAGCGAGCAAAAATAAGCTAATAATTGAAAGCAATCTATACATAAAATCTCCTAGAATATTTATTAATGTTTAAAAATAGATAACTAAACTTTAACATAGTTACAAATGCTAAAATAAATATGTAGATACAGAACTCATAAATTTATTAAATATACTTGTTAGACCAAAAAGACTAATTCAATGAAACAATTACTTATAGCAATAATTTTTTTGATGTTTTCTCTTTCAGCTTCAGCTGAATCATCTAAAGTTATATGCGAGCTCAATGGTGAGTATTCGATTACTTTTAAAGACCTTAAAAAAACCTATCTCTCTGAAGGGATAGAGTTTTTTAAAAATCTTGCAAGACAAACTCAGCAATCATTATTTTTGTTAGATAGAGCGAAAACTAGTTTTGCTGAGAGCGACTGGGCAAAAGATGATGTCTATATAGTGCAGTATTGGGACATTGATGCGACTAACGAGACACTGCAATCATTAAAGTACTCTATTGAGCCGTCACCTATTTGGATCTATCCTGATGCCTCATCAAGAATTGAGCTTTCTGAAGAGGGATCTTCGGTGATACATTTTTTAGAGAACGAGGCTCAACATCCATTTTTCGATGATTTGTTGGTAGATTTTTATCAAGTCAAAAACTCTATTAACTGGTTTACTGGAAAAGGAAAATTAAAGGTTGATATCTGGTTGAAGCACAAAGACGGAGCTCGTGGCAAGAGCCCTAAAGTGGCGATCAATGCTAGGGGAGAATGCAAGCCCCAAAAGAAAAAATTCTAAACAATATCTTTATTAAGATTGAGGTTTAATATTGAGTGTTAAATATCTCTTTTCCGCGAGAAAAAGTTGCAACAACTTTAAGGTCTAAAATATCTTTAGTATCAATGCTGAGAGGATCTTCAGAAAGCACAACTAGATCAGCCTGTTTACCAATCTCAAGACTTCCTTTGATGTCATCCTCAAAATGCTGATACGCTGCATTGATTGTCATTGCTGCAAGAGCATCATAGGTAGAAATTTTTTGCTCCTCACCTAAGACTTTCCCAGATCTTGTCTCTCTATTTGTGCTCGACCAAAGCAGTCTAATCATATCCGGAGGAACAACTGGCGCATCATTATGGACAGTAAAAGGCATTTTTCTGTTGAGAGTAGATTTTGTAGGACTGATGCGCATAGCACGATCTTCTCCGAAGACAGAGTCTCTGTGCCAATCTCCCCAATAGAAGGTATGAGTGGAAAAATAAGACGGAATAATCTTAAGCTCCTTCATTTGGTCTAGTTGATCTTCCCTTACGGTTTGGGCATGGATCATAATGGTCCGATGATCATGCAAAATTTTGGCATCTTTAACAGCTTTTATCAGCATGTCAGCTGCAGCATCACCATTGGCATGAGCCATGATGGGAATTTCTAGTTCAGCATATTGTTTTACCCATTTTGAAACTTCTGGTTGAGGAATTAAAGGATAGCCTTTGTATGATTCTGATTCGCTGTGAGGAGGTTTGTAATAGGGCTCAGTTAAATAAGCAGTTTTTCCTTGCGGAGAGCCATCTAAAATTAGTTTGATGCCACCAATTTTTAATCTACCTTCATAGTTGCCAAAATTAATTGAATCAAGATTTTTATCTAAACCATTTTGACCGATGGGGTAGCTTATAATATCTAAATCAATAGCTCCTTGGGCATCAGCTGCCTTCATTAAATTTATCGTTTCTAGGCTCGAGGCTCCATCTTGAGCGGTGGTGATACCATTCATCGCATATATTTCCATAGCTTTTTTCACGCTTCCAATTGGATCTTTGTAGGCACTCATTGCTAATTGCTGAAGAGGATATGCAGCAGTTTCCTCAAACACTCCATTGGGTTCTGAGGAATTTTCGTACCTTCGAATTTTGCCACCAGGTGGATCAAGGGTCTCTGCGTCAATATTTGCTAATGACAAACCCAAGGAATTAGCTGCGCCAAGATGAGCTGATACATGAATAAGATATATTGGATGCTCTGTGCTGACTGCATCCAGGTCATCTTTTGTGGGATGTCTCTGCTCTACTAAAAGCGAGTCATCATAACCAAGGCCCATTAACCATTCGCCAGGCTGCAGGTTAGAGCTTTCAATAAATTTTTTGAGCTCTATCTGCAGATCCTTGATGGTAGTTATTTTTCCAACTGGAGGAGAGGCAATATTGGCAACCTGTGTGGCAAATGCCAAGTAAGAAGCATGACCATGCGCATCAATAAACCCTGGCAATACCGCCTGATTACCATAATTAATATGCTTTCCTTGAATATGTTTTGCATCCTTATGCAATCCAATCCAAATAATTCTTTCATTTTTGATAGCTACTGACAGGGGCTGAGCCTTCTTATGGCCTGTCATTAAAATTACATTGTTTGAACTTATGATTAAGTCTGCTTCTTTTGTATTTTTATCATACGAGCATGAACTGATAAGCAAAATGAAAAATAAATATCGCATTTTTAATAAGGTAATAAATCTTCTAGTTATTGTATTACTAAATATAGAATTTTATCTTGTTATTAAGATCTGAAATATTAGTGTTTAACAAAATTCTAAAAAATAAGGTTTTTTCATTGCATTCATAAGATTTATTATGTTTACTGATATATATACAAAATATTTATAATAATTTTTGAAATATTTTTTACTTTAATACTTACTTTTTTAGGGGGAGTTAAGTTATGAAAATTACCATGTTTTCTCATTGTTTAAAATTTACTGCAATAGCTTGCGGTTTATTTTGTTTTATAAATCCAATCAGCGCTCAAGATGAGCCAGTCAACTCTATTGAAGAAGTAATTGTTACATCTCAGAGAGTAGAAGAGAGCCTTCAGGACGTTCCAATTGCTGTTACAGCATTAACAGCTGAAATGCTTGAAGACCAACAAATTCAATCTGGCTCTGATTTGCAACTTGTCACTCCAAGTTTGAACTTTCAGGGTGGAGATTCTGGCGGCGGTACATTTAATATTCGCGGCATTACAAACCTAGCTGTATCTCAAACTTCTGAATCTGGGGTTGAAATACATGTTAATGACTTACCAGTTGGCTCTACAACCATGCAAGACGGTGAGTTTTTAGATATGGAGCGTATTGAGGTGCTTCGGGGTCCTCAAGGCACACTCTATGGCAAAAATTCTGTTGGCGGAGCTATTAATTTAATTACGGGAAGACCGAAATTTGATGAAATGACTCAAATGGTGTCAGTCGATCTTGGTGAGTACAACTTAGAGAAATTGAGATACACATTAAATTTTCCCTTAAGCGATACCATGGCTGCAAGGTTTGCTCTCATGTCTGTTGAGCGCGATGGTGATATTAAAAACATTTATTCAAAGGCTCCTACTTCTCACATTAATAATAGAGATTCATCCGCTTATCGATTCTCCTTTGCTTGGCAGTTAAGTGATAACACAGACATTTTATTTGTCCATGATCATTACGAAGAGGACTCTAATCGTCACTATGTTAATAATAGATATTGTAAGCGTGATCCATCGGTTGCAGTTGGTTGTACTCCAGGTGGCCCTCAAGTACATGAGTTAACCCATCCCATGGCGACTTATGTAGAAAATTTAGCAATTTTAAGCGGAATATTAGACTACACTCCAGTTACAGATATGTCTGGTGCACCTAAAGGCTTTTGGCAGTCAAACAATAGAGGTAATCCTCGATATATTATTGATCAAGACATCACTCAGCTGATTGTTAATCATTCAATTAATGATAGCTGGGATATGACTATTTCTCACTCGAGAAAAGATCGGCTGTACGATCGAACTGGAGTGTATGAATCAGAAGAATACGATCGACTTAGATTTAAGGATAATCCTTTTTTCCCTGGTGGAAATGTACCTATGACCGGTTATGGTCCAAATTGTAATCTTGATGATGGTACTTTGGGATCATACGGTGGCTGTCTTGTCGACACTATGAATTATCCTGATGGTTATGATCGCCAATATAATCCGGATGGTGAAAATGAAGTTACTGAAATAAGATTGCAATCAAGTTTAGATGGAAACTGGAATTACTTACTAGGAGCAATTCATTCTGAGGCATCTGGCTTAAGCGTATACGATATTGCTGCCAATGGATTAGATGCATTAGCATTATTTCCACCTACCGTCTTAACAGGGTTCCCTCAAGGTGCTGTGCAGCTATATGCACCTTTATACAGAACCTCTAGCATTGCCGCTACAAGAAGTTCAGCTGTTTTTGGCGAGATTTATTATCAAGCTAATGATAGATTGAAATACACCTTGGGCTTAAGAAGAACTGAAGACTACAAAGAACAATATGGCCGTTCACCATTTTTAAGCGTAGTTGGATTTGGTAGTCAAGGCAATGGATTTACTGCACTTCCTTTACCAGGTAATGAAATTCCTGCATTTGGTCAATCATGGTATGCCTCGGGAGCAGTTGGTGATCCTGAAACAGAATATGCAAATAATACAGGCCGTTTTGTAGTTGATTATGTCTTAAATGACAACACACTTGTTTACGGATCAATCTCTAAAGGATTTAAAGGTGGTGGATTTAACCCAGCGCTAGATCCTGCAAAATATCCAGACACCCCTCAGGTATTTCCCTCTACAGAATTAACTGCGTTTGAAGTTGGTTTTAAAGCTGATTTTCCAGCACAGGGTATGAGATGGAATGCAGCAGCCTATTTATATGATGCTGAAGATTATCAAGTCACTAAAATCCAGAATAAAACACGGGTCAATGAAGGAATCGATGTTGATATGATGGGCCTAGAAAGTGAATTTATTTGGGTTCCGATTAATGCTCCTCAATGGCAAATTAACATGGGTATCGCATGGGAGAATTCAGAAATTGCTAGCGGTGAAATGATTATGAATCCAGCAAATGCTGACCTTTGCCTGACAACAGGTTGTGGCAATTGGCATCTTATGAAAAACGCTGCTGATGGTGAGGTTTTTGTTGTAAGAAAAGACGTAGCAACTACAATTTGGAATATGTGGCAGGGTGGTTTATGGGGCGCCGCTCAAGCACTTATTGTGCCTGCTGAGTTTCATGGTGATAGGGTCACGGGCCAACCAACACCTGTAAGTTTCTTGCCTAATGTAGCACCTGGTCATTTACCATCGTTGACAGCATCTAGAGATCTTTATTCCTCAGTTATGGTAAATACTGCTTGCGCGATACTTGGATGTAATCCAGCTGATGCAATTAAAGATGGATTGCTCTCAGATATTGGTGGCAATTCATTAACTCACCCTGAGCTTTCAATGAATCTAGGCATCCAATACACCATGGTTACTGAAAATTATTTTGTTAATTTTAGGTTAGATGCCTACAAGCAAGATGAGCGCTATACCACCTTGTTCGACCTTGAATGGGATAAAGTTCCCTCGTGGACGGAGTACAATGCTCTTATTTCTATAACACCTTCAGTTGATGATCCAAAATGGCGTGTTGATATTTATGGCCAAAACATAACTGATGAAAAAAATATTATGCACATTGGCGAGGCTACAGCACCCCTCGGATTCAATAAAAATATATGGGCAAGGGAGCAGGCAACCTATGGAGTTAGGTGGACTTATAACTTTTAGTAAAAAAAAGATTAAAAAGGCTCTACTGATAGGGCCTTTTTTTTGGGTATATAGTTATCATGCCTTGACAAACAAATGAGAATCATTCTCAATAAGAGTTACACAAATATTTATACAAAATTTAAATTTGGAGAAAAAATGAAAAAGCTTTTTTTATTACCAATGGCTATCTTTATGATGTCATTTCAATTTTTGCAAGCTGACGGTTACATTGCATCCTATTCAATCAAGGTGTCTGATGTGTCTGCTTTTGCAAAATCATTTGATGGTTTAATGAGTTCTGATTTTGGAAAGAAGTTTCCCGGAACAGTTACTTTAGGTCACTTTGCATTTAATGGCTATGATGATGCAACTCATGCTGTTGTTATTAGCTATGATTCAGAAACCGATATGGCTAACGGCACTCAGATGTTTTACACGCCTGTATTCGGTGCATTTTTAGATGATGTTCAGAGTATTTCAGAGCCTGTAGAACAATCTCTAAATAGAAAGCTTATAAGCGGAGGTAATGATAAACAAACAGATAATGCCGTATATACAACCTATTATATGTCTGTTAAAAATCCCAAGAAATATGCTGGCGCATGGAAAAAGCTTATTGATGCTCAAGTAGCTGATAATAATATTTCTGGTTCCTATGGTTTAAGAGCCCATACTCATGGAGATAATAATTACTATTCTCACTACGCATATACTGGCTCTACTAACATAGAAGCAGCTGTAGAGGAGCAGAAAAATCTTATGCAAAGCGAATCTTTTAAAATATTCACAAAGAATGCTAAACGTGAGGTTAAGAAAACAACAATGATGGTTGTTATGGCTACTTACAACTATCCAAATTCATAGGAGTGAAAATTATGAGAAATTTATTTTTGATTAGCTTATTAGTTTCAAGTTTTTTTGTTCAATCTCAAGAAGTGCCTGATCCTATCAGGGCTGAGTACTTGATGTGCAATCTAAACGATGGAAAAACCTTTGATGATTTTATGAAATGGTCTAAGTCATGGAATAAGGTCATGGATGCCACTGATGAGTCTGGTTACGATGCAGCAATTATGGTCCCTAGATACCGCTCACCACTTACTGATTTTGATATGTTTTGGGTTGGACATACTGACACAGCAACAAATATGGGTAGAGCTTTAGATAACTGGTTTGGTGATGGGTTTAAAAAAGTAAGAGATTCCATACCAGTAACCTGTGTCCAGGCATTTAATGCAGTTCAATGGGTTTTAGAGTCTAATTTTAGCCCAGAGGATTTATCAGAGGCCTATCCAGTATCTTATCGTTACTGTAATTTGAAAGAAGGCAAGACTCTAACAGACGCCTATGTCAATCTAAGCAATCAAATGAAAATTTCTCATAAGGCAGGCATTAAAAATAGCGCTCGTTTAATAAGACCTAGTAATGGAGCTCCTGCGCAACTTGCTGATTACGATTTCGTATTATCCTATGGCTCACCTGAGTGGGAAGAATGGGGTAAAGCAATTGATCATTATTGGTCAGATGTAAATAATACAGATGAGAATAAAGCTGTTAGGGAGACCTATTCTTGTGAGAATTCAAGAATGTATTCCGGCACCGTAATTAGATAAAAAATATATTTAATATATGAAAAAAGGGGTCTTGAGACCCCTTTTTTATTGTATGACACTATTTATGTCATACTTTACAATAAACATTTTATCTTTAGCTCAATATCATGATTACTAATATTATTTGATTAAACGAAATTATTAATTGAATTGCTAATTTTATACTAGGCCACTATTTTTATTTGCTAGACTATAGCTTTATTTTAATTTCATAAGCGAAAAAAAAGTGGCAGACAAATATATTACAAAGGGTTCATTATCAGTTTCAACAGACCTAGAATTATTTCTAAAATCTGAGGTACTACCAGGGTTAGATTTATCTGAAGAACATTTTTGGATCAGTTTAGAGCAAATTATTGCTGAATTTCATCCAAGAAATAAAGAGTTGCTGGAGATCAGAGAATCTATGCAGGAACAAATTGATGCATGGCATATAGCTCACCCCGGTTTAGAAAAAAACTTAGATGTATATAAAGATTTTTTGAAGGATATTGGTTATCTGTTAGAAGAGAGCGAAGACTTTAGTATTTCAACACAGAATGTTGATCCAGAAATTTCATCAATTGCAGGACCTCAATTAGTTGTTCCAATTTCGAATGCAAGGTTTGCCTTGAATGCTGCTAACGCAAGATGGGGAAGTCTTTATGATGCCTTATACGGTACAGACATGATTTCTGAGGAAGATGGAGCCTCAAGAGCTGGTGCATATAATCCTCTTCGAGGAGATAAAGTTATTGAATTTGCAAAGAAATTTTTAGATGAAAATTTTCCCCTTGAGAGTTCGAGTTATGTAGAGGCTAATTCTTTTAACATTAATAATGGCCTTTTGGAAATTGGCCTTATGAGTGGAGAGATCACGACTCTTGTCAACAGTGAGCAATTTCAAGGTTACCAAGGGACATCAGATCAGCCTTCGGGAGTATTGCTAAAAAACAACAGCCTTCATGCTGAAATTCAAATTGATCCTAATCATTCAGTAGGTGCAACAGACCCTGCGGGCATAAAAGATGTCCTGCTAGAATCTGCAATCACAACGATTCAAGATTGTGAGGATTCAGTCGCAGCAGTCGATGGAGAGGACAAGGTTTCAGTATACAGAAATTGGTTAGGTCTCATGAAAGGCGATCTAAAAGAAACCTTTATGAAAGGAGGTGTAGAAATGACACGCTCTCTCAATGCTGACAGAAACTATACTGCATCAGATGGTTCGAATCTTACGCTTTCAGGAAGGAGCTTGATGCTGGTTAGAAATGTTGGACACTTAATGACCAGCCCTGCAATCCTTGATCAGAACGGTCAAGAAATCCCTGAAGGTATTTTGGACGCGATGTTTACAATCTGCATCGCAATGCATGACTTAAATGGTGATAGCGACATTAAAAATTCTCAAGCAGGAAGTATTTATATTGTGAAGCCAAAGATGCATGGCCCTGATGAAGTTCAATTTACATGTGATTTATTTTCAGCGGTAGAAAAATCCCTAAATCTGAGTCAGCTGACTGCGAAAGTTGGGATTATGGATGAAGAAAGAAGAACCACGGTTAATCTGAAAGAATGTATTCGAATTGCGAAAGATAGAGTCATTTTTATTAATACAGGATTTTTAGATAGAACTGGAGATGAAATTCATACGAGCATGGAAGCTGGCCCAATGATTCCCAAAGCAGAAATGAAACAGCAGCCGTGGATTCTTGCTTACGAGGACTGGAATGTTGACTCAGGTCTTGAGACTGGGTTCAAGGGAAATGCGCAGATAGGCAAAGGTATGTG
The DNA here is from genome assembly GCA_003284215.1 of SAR86 cluster bacterium AG-313-D11. GTDB lineage: Bacteria > Pseudomonadota > Gammaproteobacteria > Magnimaribacterales > D2472 > D2472. The sequence goes on from QBVW01000006.1 coordinate 83,107, forward strand.
GGCAATGCCAGACGAAATGCTGAATATGTATAAAACTAAAACTATGCATCCAGAATCTGGGGCAAACTGTGCATGGGTTCCTTCGCCTACAGGCGCAACTCTTCACGCGATGCACTATCATCAAATTTTAGTATCTGATCGCCAGCAAATATTGCTTGAACGCACCAAAGCAAGTCTTAATGATATTTTAACAATCCCAGTAATGTCAGAGCCAGGCTCTTTATCTCCGGAAGATATACAAATGGAATTGGACAATAATGCCCAAGGCATTTTAGGTTACGTGGTTCGATGGGTAGACCAAGGAGTTGGATGTTCCAAAGTGCCTGATATAAATAATATAGGACTGATGGAGGATAGAGCTACGTGTAGAATATCCAGTCAACACATAGCGAATTGGTTGCATCACTCTATTTGCTCCGCAGATCAAGTGCTAGAAACCATGAAGCGAATGGCTATGGTAGTTGATCAGCAAAACTCTGGCGATCCTTCGTATCAACCTATGGCACCATCCTACGAGGGTGTTGCATTTAAAGCAGCTTGCAATCTAGCATTAGAAGGAAGGGTTCAGCCCAGCGGATATACTGAGCCGATCTTGCATGAAATGAGATTAAAATTTAAAGCTTAATGAAAGCTTATTGGATCACAAGATGTCATGTTCATAATTCAGATGAGTACGATGAATACATCAAGTTAGCTGGACCAGCGATTAATAATTATGGAGGCACTTTCCTTGTGCGGGGCGGTAAGCAGATTGAGTTAGAGGGCGGACCATACGAAAGAACTGTATTGGTTGAGTTTAACTCAATGAATGAGGCAAAGCTTTGTTATGAATCTAGCGAATATCAAGACGCCTTAAAGTATTCCTCAAATTCTTCTTACCGACACGTCGTTTTAGTGGAGGGAATTAATTAATGAGAGATGTCTTTATTTTAAGAACTTTATTAAGTTTTGCCATAATTTTTACACTCAATCTATCTTCAAAAGAGCAATCTGATGCAGATAGTTTTTTTGGAAGAGAAGCACCTGTTTATCCTGCCCCAGATCATCTAATTGGCTGGATAGACTCAAGACAAATTTTTACATTGAATGGAGAATGGAGTTACATAGTTGATCCTATGAATAATGGCTTGCCTGAGTCGTCATTCTTTGGAGGATTTCCTAAAAATAAAATTCAAAAAACTGGGATGGAGTTGATTGAGTATAATTTCGAAACTGCTTCAAAAATTAATATTCCAGGAGCTTGGAATGCTGAGGATGAAAAACTATTTTTTTACAGAGGTCCAGTCTGGCTCTTCAAAAAATTTAATTATGTGCCAAAAAAACAGTTATTAACTCATCTCTACATTGAAGGAAGCAACTTTACTACAAAGATATTTATAAATGGATTAATTGTTGGAGAGTTTGAAGGTGGCTATGTCCCATTTAATTTTGAAATCTCCAAATATTTAAAAGATGGAGAAAATATTTTGTTGGTACAAACCGACAATACTCTTAATCAGTCCTCTGTGCCAACGCAAAAAACTGATTGGTGGCCTTGGGGAGGGATTGTTGGTGATGTATATATTGTCGAGACTCCAAAGAACTTTATTCAAAATGCATATCTGCAGCTAAATCCTAAAAATTTATCTAACGCTTTTTTTAATCTAGAGATGAGCAAGGAGTTATCAGGACAAAGGATAGTGCTAGAAATTCCTGAGCTTCAGTTTAAAAAAGAATTTCTTACCAATGCTGATGGATTTGTCAGAGAAAATATAGAAATTTCGCCACAGCTTTGGTCACCAACTGACCCAAAACTATATGACATAATCATTTCTTCTAATCAAGAAAGTATCTCTGATGAGATAGGATTTCGTTCCATCAAAGTAGATGGGCCAAATATATATCTAAATAATATTGAGATTAAGTTTAAGGGAATTGCTATGCATTCTGAGCCTATTGGAATACCAGGCCCGGCTTTTTCAAAAGATCATTTTGAAAACCTTCTTTTAACGGCCAAAGACCTTAATATTAATTTTGTCAGAGCGGCGCATTATCCATATACTCGCCATTTAGCTAGGGCTGCAGATAAACTGGGCCTAATGCTGTGGGAAGAAGTTCCTGTTTATTGGAATATTGATTGGGATAATTCTGAGACATTAAATATTGCAACCAACCAAATTAAAAGATTGGTGCAAAGAGATCAAAATAGGGCATCTGTGGTGGTTTGGTCTGTGGCAAATGAAACCCCATTATCTTCTTCAAGAATGAGATTTTTGAATACACTTCTGTCTGAGATAGAGGCTATTGACTCAACGCGATTAACTACAGCAGCTCTTTTGTCTGGAAGTGAAGAACAGTTTAAAGCATTGGTTTTAGTTTTAGCATTACAGGGAATTAAATCTTCATGGGTGAGCCCAAAAGAAAAAATTATCTTTCAATCCATCTTAGCTCAAGCAAATATACCAATTGATAGCAACTTAAATTTTTCCATTTCAATTGACGATCCACTTGGCAAAAGCGTAGATCTAATTTCATACAATGAATACTTCGGTTGGTATTACGTAACTTTTTTTACAGAACAAATGATGATTTCTGAAGGCACGCTCAGGAAATTGATGTTTGAGGTTATGCCTAACATAAAAATCAGCTCTGTTTTTAATAAGCCCATTCATATATCTGAATTTGGTGCTGGGGCAAAATATGGAAATCATTCAAATAAAATTTGGTCCGAAGAGTATCAAGCACAACTCTACAAACATCAATTAGAAATGTTGTCTAAGAATCCCCAAATTAAAGGAATTAGTCCATGGGTCTTTAAAGACTTTAGGGCCATGTTAAGACCATTACCAGGAATTCAAGATTTTTATAATAGAAAAGGTTTGATAGATGAGTCTGGAAATAAAAAATTAGCTTTTGAAGTCTTAGCAGATTTTTATGAAAATAAATGGAATATTGAATCTCCATCAAATTAATTATATTTTTTTAATAAAAAGTGTTGACTCTATTTACTAAAGGCGTATATTTAATAGACCAACTCGGACCGACTTACAAACAACTGCAGACGGGAGTAAGAGAGAAAGAGAAGGAAGAGACGAAGGGCGAAAGCGATACTAAGAGTCGACGATAAAAAAGAGCTTAGTAACCCACCAAGGAGGAAAGAGAAAGCCTCCAAGGAGCTAAAGAGATTCTCACTTTAGACCCCTTCCAATCTCGAACTGAAAAGACAGAGCTTAGCTCTGTTTTTTTTTGTTTGTAATAAAGTTAAGCCCTGAATCTTCTCACAAGAACTTCACTTTGACCTTTAACAGAGTATCATCTCGATCATGAAGATCACAAAAACAAAAATTATTGCAACTATTGGCCCAAGTACCAATAAATACAAATCATTGCAAGACCTTCATGCAGCAGGTATGAATGTAGCAAGAATTAATATGTCACATGCATCACAAGCTGATGCAGCAACGGTCATAAAGTTAATAAATAAACTTAATAAAAATCAAGCTGAATTATATGGTCCAGTTGGAACTTTGTTAGATACTCAAGGACCAGAGATCAGAACAGGCATTAACCAATCTGATATTGACTTAAAAACGGGCGATATTGTGAATCTTACAATTAGAGATGATATTGATGTTGAGACTTCATCGATCAAGATTAATTACAAGGGCCTTATAAAGAGTGTAGCCAAAGGATCTAAAATAAGTATTGATAATGGGCTGCTCAACTTTAAGGTATTAGCTAAAGATAATGAAAATCTTAAATGCAAGGTTATAGATGGAGGAACTCTAGGAAGTAAACGTCATGTAAACCTGCCAGGCGTTAGGGTTGATTTACCGTCAATTACAAAAAAAGACAGAAAAGATATAAATTTTGGCATTGAACATAATGTTACTTTCATTGCTTTATCCTTTGTAAGGTCTGCTCAAGATGTATTGAATTTAAGATCCATATTAAAAAGAAAAAAGTCATCAATAAAAATCATTGCAAAAATTGAAAATCAAGAAGGCTTAGATAATATACATGAAATTACAAAAGCTGCAGACATAGTAATGGTTGCGAGAGGTGATTTGGGCATAGAAACTGATCTTGCCGATTTACCTAACATACAAAGAAGAATTATGTACGCAACTGCAAAATGGGGCAGAAGATCTATTGTTGCTACTCATTTGCTGGAGTCCATGATACATAATCCGACACCTACAAGAGCTGAAGTTACCGATGTTGCAAATGCAATATATGAAGGAGCTGATGCAGTAATGCTTTCTGGTGAAACAAGCATAGGTAAATATCCTATTCAGTGCATCAAAATGCTCAAGAAAATTGCATCTAAAACTGAACATTTCCGAACCCTTGGTTACGAAAAATTTCTTCAAGATAATTCTGATTGGCAAAATATTGCAAAAGGAGCTCGTGATCTTGCGGAAAGAATTAATGCAGACGGAATCATTGTTATTACTAGGTCGGGGCAAACAGCAAACGTTGTTTCAAATACAAAGCCGTTTCGTATGCCTGTTTATGCTTTCACAAATAGTAGGAATACTTTTCTTCATTTAAGTTTGATAGGAGGTATGAAGCCATATTATATAAAATCAATTACCAATCAATCACTCACAATTGAAAAGATGAAAACAATTTTATTAGCTAGTCAGAAATCTAAAAAGTCTCTTAAATTTGTTTTAATAGCAGGTATTTACTCTGCTTCACATACTGACTCAATTCAAATAATAGCAACCTAAAATGTTTAATCAGCTTCTTGAAAATACAATCTTATTATTTGTTGCCGTTGATCCAATTGCTCTTGTTCCAATTTTTGCGAGTCTTACCCAAGGTGTAAATAAAGACGATATTAAGAAAATATATATTCAAGCAACCCTGGTTTCTTTTTTTGTATTATCTTTATTTTATCTATTTGGAACTGCGTTACTGGATATCATGGGTATCTCAATGAGTTCATTTAAAATTATTGGTGGCTTATTTTTAGTTGCAATCGCATTTCAAATGGTCTTAGAGCAAAGGCAGACTAGAAGACAGAATACAGCTGAAGTTGCTCTTGATGATGAATCTATTCAATCACTAGCAATTTTTCCTCTAGCTATTCCCTTGATTGCAGGGCCTGGTGCCATGACTACAGCTCTTCTTATTGCCGAAACGAACACAAATAGTCCAACCGAGATACTTATTAATTTTATTCCAATTTTGATAATTATCATTTTAGTTGCTTTCGCAATGTGGCTATCTGCAAGCCTATCAAAAAAAGTTGGACCTACAATTATTATTGTTGTTCAGAAGATATTTGGAATATTGCTTGGAGCCCTTGCAATAGAGTTTGTAGTTGCAGGAATAAGTGAATCTTTTAATTTATAAGATTTTTTAGAGATTCACGCACAATTAACTCTGATTTAAATTCTTTGGGCTGGCTTTGTTCATTCAATCCATCAAATTTAGCCATCAATATTTTTGCTGCGTGATTTGCCATTTTCTCAACTGGCTGTTTAACGGTTGTTAACGCTGGCCATATCTGATGAGCAATCGGCGAATCATCGAATCCAGCAAGAGAGATATCATCTGGAATTTTTAATCCATGCATTTGAGCAGATTTCATGATTCCCGCTGCCATTGAGTCATTGCTTGCAAAAATAGCTGTTGGGATTTTAATAGAATTAAAGATCTCCACCCCAGCATCAAATCCAGACTTGAAACTAAAATTACCTTGTTTGATCCAGCTATTATTTTTCTTCAAACCGTAATTTTGCATTGCGTCAGTATAGCCATTAAATCTGAGCTCAGAAGCTGAATGCTTTGGATGGCCTTTTATAAAACCTATGTTCTTATGACCATGTTTAATAATTTCTGAGGTTAATGTATATGCTGCCTCATAATCATTAGAAGATACGTATAGGGATTCAGCTTTTAATATGCTCGGTGCTATGATTGCGTGCTCAATTTTATGTTTATCTAAATACTCAAGAAAGTCATCCATATCACTTAGAGGAGGGGTTAAAATCAAACCATCAATTTTTAAATCTTCAACAAATTCAAAGATAGTTTTTTTTAAATCAGATGATTTATAGTCACACTCTTGAATGACTAGGTTGTATCCAGTTAATTTACATGCATTAAATATTCCGCTTTGAACGTCAGCTAAGTATGCTTTATTCGGATTGTCATAAAGTAACGCAATAATAAAGGACCTTTTTGATCTTAGGCTTTGGGCACTTTTATTAGGCCTAAACCCAAGTTTATTAATAGATGATAAGACTCTTTTTTTTGTTTTCTCCGCAACATTGGCTTCATTATTAATAACCCTAGAAACGGTTTTTATAGAAACATTTGCATCTTTTGAAACGTCTTTTATTGTTGCAGCCATGTGTTTTTTAAATGTTATTGCCTAAATAGTTGATTTTAACGATAATGTATTTTGACAACGATATCAATGAGGTAATGGATTAATGTTATTTAGTAATTTAGACATTTTTATTGTCGCTTTTTACTGTATTGGAATAATCATTCTAGCTCAATATGTTTCTCGATCTCAACAGGGTGTAGAAAAAACGGCTGAAGATTATTTTTTAGCAGGCAGATCATTACCATGGTGGGCTATTGGAGCGTCTTTAATAGCTGCAAATATATCAGCAGAACAGATTATTGGAATGTCTGGGCAAGGATTTGTTGTAGGTATGGCCATAGCAACATACGAACTTACGGCAGCCATTGCCTTGATTGTGATGGCGAAGTATTTCTTACCACTTTTTTTAGAAAAACAAATCTACACTATGCCTCAGTTTCTTGAGCAAAGATTCGATAGAAGAGTTAGCCTTGTCTTATCTTTTTTTTGGTTATCGGTATACATCTTTATAAATTTGACAAGCGTATTATGGCTAGGCTCTCTTGCTATTAGCTCATTAACTGGATTGGATTTATTTTATGGATTGATTCTTTTGGCGCTTCTGTCACTTGCATATTCATTATGGGGTGGGCTTAAAGCGGTTGCTATGACTGACATCATTCAGGTCGTTTTGTTAATCTTTGGAGGTTTATCCGTTTCGTATATTGCATTGAATCAAATCTCTGAGGGCATGGGAGTTGTTAATGGCTTAACTCAGGTATATCAATTACTTCCTGAAAAGTTTGACATGATTCTTTCCTCTGACCACCCCGCATATAAAGATCTGCCAGGTGTTTGGGTTTTGATTGGTGGTCTGTGGATAGCGCACTTTGCGTACTGGGGATTTAATCAATATATAACCCAAAGAGCCTTGGGTGCTAAATCTCTATCTGAGGCTCAAAAAGGTGTTATGTTTGCAGCATATTTAAAGCTTTTAATGCCTTTTGTGGTTGTGCTTCCTGGAATATGTGCAGCAGTTATTTATCCAACTTTAGAGAAATCTGACCAAGCTTACCCAATGATGATGTCCCTCTTACCTAATGGTATCCTGGGCTTAACTTTTGCTGCATTGATCGCAGCAATAGTTTCTTCCTTAGCCTCGATGACAAACAGTATAAGTACTATTTTTACAATGGATATCTACCGCAGTTTTGTTAAATTTCCTCCAACAGAAAAAAAATTAGTTAATGTGGGAAGAAACATGTCGTGGATTGCTTTGCTTGTTGCTGTTCTATGCGCTCAACCACTGCTTGGAAGTATGGAATCTGCATTTCAATACATTCAAAATTTTACAGGATTTTTTACTCCAGGAATTTTAGTAATTTTTTTAGTTGCTTTATTTTGGAAAAAGGCCACTACCTTAAGCGTTCTTGTTGCGGCAATAACGTCTCTAATTTTGTCTTTATCTATCTTTCTTTTTTTTCCAGAATATCCATTCATTCATAGAATGGGTGTAGTATTTTTAATTTCAGGTTTCACTTGTTATCTTACATCTTTATTGCAAGGATATACTGATCAAGAGAAAGCAATCGATATCTCTGGTATTAATTTTAAAACCGAAAGCTCATTTAATTTTAGTACAGCAGTCATTTGCATTATTTTAATAATTACTTATTTATTGCTATGGTAATTAATCCCGAAGTTATTTTTTCAAATAGCAGAGTCTTGCTAATTGATATTGGCGGCACAAATATCAGAACAGCTTCAGCAGATATAGGCTCGTCATTACTCATCAATGCAAATAAGCAGCATCTAGATTGTTTAGATTCATTTGACGATTTGTTACGTGGCTTTTTGGATCAAGATGCATTAATTAAACATCTAGTTTTCTCTGTTGCAGGCCCTAAACTTCATCACTCCATATCAATGACCAATAGAGAATTCAAAATAGATGAAGCTGAGATCTTAAAAAAATTTAAAGTTGACTCTTGCCATATTCTTAATGACTGGGAGTCAATTGGTCATGGTTTATCACTTTTTACGAATACAGATATGAGCTTTATAAATAAGGGGAACTCTTTTAATGATACAGCTTTAATACTAGGTCCAGGCACTGGATTAGGAGCAGCTCTAGTAATTAATAATAATATCGTGCTCCCAACAGAGATTGGGAATAGTTCATTTGCTATACCAGAACTACTTACAGAGCTTGGTCTGCATAATGCAGATGAATTTAATATTATTGAAGACTTAATTTCTGGTAGCGGTCTAGCTAAAATTTACTCGCATTTTGAAAGCGTATACAAATCACCAGAGGAAATTGTAACAAGCGTTTATTCTGATAACTCTTCACAAAAGAGCGTTGATATCTTCTTGACATCACTTGCACGAATCCTCTCAGAACTTGCATTAGCATACATGCCAGGAAAAGGAATTTATCTTGCGGGAGGATTAATTCGCTCTTTGCAGGAATTTCTTGATGTAGATCTATTTTTAGAGAATTTTCTTGTTAACAGGAAATCAATGCATTCAGATGTTCTCCAGCAAATACCAATTGCATTTATCAATCAAGAAATGACTTGCTTGCACGGCAGTTTAAATTTTATTAATAAAATTAGTGCAGAGCTTAAATAATATTGAGGATTTCACTTTATAAAATATATAACAATTAAAAAATATGAAAAATTTATTTTTAATCATTTTATTATTTCAGGTATCTAGTATCTTTGGGCAGGCAGATTGGTCAAGATCTAACTCTTGCGAATATAAAAACTTTAATAACTCAGATCTTATTGAGCAGCTTATAAATGGGATGTCTGTTGAGGAGAAAGTTGGCCAGGTGATACAAGGAGATCTAGACTTTATTTCACCAGAAGATGTAAAGCAATTTAAAATTGGATCAATCTTAAATGGAGGAAATACTGCTCCAAATGGAGATAAATATAGTTCAGCTGACGATTGGAAAAAACTAAGTAAAGAATTTTATGATGCTTCGCCTATTTACAAAGGTATTAAGGTTCCAGTTTTATGGGGCACTGATGCAGTTCATGGTCATAATAATGTTATAGGCGCAACATTATTTCCTCACAATATTGGTCTTGGTGCAACTGGAAATATTGAGCTAATCAGAAGAATTGGCGAAGTAATAGCGCTTGAGGTTTTGTCAACAGGAGTAGCATGGACATTTGCACCAACAATTGCAGTACCTCAAGATGATCGATGGGGTAGAACATATGAAGGATTTTCCGAGGACCCAATTTTAGTTTCACAGCTAGGTAAAGCATTTATTCTTGGGCTTCAAGGTGAAGGAGATTATTTATTAGACAATAATCATGTAATAGCAACTGCAAAGCATTTTTTGGGTGATGGTGGAACCTTTGAAGGAATTGATCAGGGTGATACAAGAGTCTCAGAGCTAAACTTACTTAAGATACACGGATATCCATATTTTGATGCTCTGGATGCATGCGCTCAAACTGTTATGGCTAGTTTTAATTCATGGAATGGTAAGAAACTTCACGGTAACAAAGAATTGCTCACAGACATATTGAAGCAAGATATGCAGTTTGATGGTTTTATTGTTGGTGATTGGAATGGTCATGGTCAAGTGGAAGGTTGCTCAAATGTAAAATGTGCTAAGTCATTTAATGCTGGCGTTGATATGTTTATGGCCCCTGAAAATTGGAAAGATTTGCTTCAGCACACAATTAGACAAGTAAAATCAGGTGATATTTCTGAAAGTAGACTTAATGAGGCTGTAAGAAATATCTTAACTGTTAAATCAAGGCTTGGTTTATTTAATGGAAGGATGCCTCACAAATTTAAAGAAAATTATCTAGGTCATCCAAAGCACATTGAGTTGGCCCGTCAGGCAGTAAGAGAATCATTGGTGCTATTGAAAAATAATAACCAATTGCTCCCATTGAACCCCAAACAGCACATAGGCATTATTGGTGATGCAGCAAATAAAATTTCTTCACAAACAGGTGGTTGGACTATTACATGGCAAGGAAGAGAAAATTCTAATAGTGATTTTATAAATGTAAATTCAATTTATGAGGCTTTGGAGCAAGCAATAAATTTTTCAGGTGGGACAATAGAGTATTCTAATAATGGAAAATTTAATAAAGATCCTGATGTGGTTATAGGTATCTTTGGAGAGGAGCCATATGCAGAGATGCTTGGTGATTTAAAAGATGTTTCCTTTGCAGCTACTGATCCAAAATTTCTTCCATTACTTGAGGTTCTTAGCTCGCAAAACATTCCCACTCTAAGCATATTTCTTTCTGGTAGACCTTTGGTAGTTAATAGGTATTTAAATGCTTCGGATGCCTTTATAGCTGCATGGCTTCCTGGCTCAGCGGTTGAAGGCATTGCAGATGTAATTTTTACAAAAGAAAATAAAGTGCATTATGACTTTACTGGCAAACTATCTTATTCATGGCCAAAAAATAAAGATCAATCAGTATTAAACTTTCAAGACAGTCCATATGAGCCCTTATTCCCATTTGGGTATGGCCTTTCTTATAAATCAGATTTTCAATTGGAGACAATTCAAATTAATAACAACTTGTCTAAGCTCGAATTAGTAAATATTTTTTTGGGAACAGCCTCGATTCCAGGAAAAGAATTTGTCGTGACTAAATCTGTCCCAGAATTTGTCTTACAAGATGATTTTATTAGCAAAAATAATAAAATTAAAATTAGTCGGTTTGATTATCAAAGACAAGATGATGCAAAGAATATATTATTTATAGATGATCAGTCTTTGAAGGCTTTTGGTGTTTCTGCAGACTCTTCTGTAAATCTTTCAAGCATGAATTCTCCTTTTTACGAAATTATTATCAGGGTCAACAGTCTGGACAATCCAGATCTTTACTTCAGCGTAGGATGTGGAAATGATTGCAATGGATCATTCAAACTCCCAACAGAGTTAATGACTGACTGGACAACAATAAATATTCCAGTTTCATGTTTAGAAAATGATGGTCTTGATAAAAAAAATATACAGGTAAGAGGATTATTTGTAAGTGAACAAGGAATCAATTTTGATCTAAGCTCCATCATTATTAAAGATGGTAAAGCAACGGGGAAGGTTATAAGTTGTTGAATAGCTATTAGCTATTTGGATTATAGAAATATTGAAATTTTGCATATATCTGAGAGGTCTCGAGTCTGATATTGTTGCTGAAAGGATTTGGCTCTTCATAGAATTGAGTACCACCTGCATAAAATATCGTGTAAGGATTAGGCTTCCATTGAAATAAAGCCTCAAGAAAGTAGTCATCGCTAAAATCATTTTTTTCAATAATGATTCTTGTAGATAACGCACCATCAATCTGATAATCCAATTCAAATCTATTAATTTCACCTGCATAGAATTCTTCATCAGTAACTTTATTCTTTAACTCTGAGTATCTGTGCCCAAGTGCAATCTTAAACTTATCCGAGAATCTAAAGACATTATAGAGATTATATTCTGTTGAATCTCCGATTTCTGGATTATCAATTCTATAAGCTATAGATTCACCTTTTTCTATCTTAAAACTAGTAAAGAAGCTTTCCGAAGGATGATATTGACCCCTTATCTCAATATCTCTTTGCTCGCCGTATTGAATACCATTAAATCTCTCGCTAGGCTTATGTTGCCACTCAATCGTTCCAGTAAAATTAAAATTTGTCTCAAGATCAATCTGAAACTCGTAAAATTCTAGAATTTTTTTGTCCTTAGAATTTAATCTATTCCTGTTATTTAAATTAAAATTTATTTTCCTAATGGTTCCTTGAGATCTATAGGTCCTGCCGTACCAATAGTTTCGATTCTTATAACCATTCCTGCCAACAAACCCGACATGAGCTCTGTATGTTGGTGCAACATCTGAAAATCTTATGCCTGCGTTGGCTTTATCAACAGCCCACCTCAAACGAAAATTTTTCGCTGTTCCTGAAAATGACTCTCCATCCATTGCATACGTTCTACCTGCAAAAGTATCATCAGTTTCAATGAAATTCACATTGCCCTCTTGAGTATCACTTCTTGCATAATTAAGATCCAAAATATAATCATCCAAGAGGTTAATAAGGCTATCAAACTCTAACACTGAGCCAGATCCACCAACTTGGTAATCTCTATGTGTTGCAATTAATCCGATGTGTGATTTATTGCCTAAATTTCTTTTAAATCTTCCTATTGATACCTTGCTTTTACCTGCATTGCCTTTATAAGATTTATATTGCCCAGCTGCTAAGTAGGGAGAATCAGTATCTGTAGCTTGCAATAAATAAACTGTATTATCTTTACCCTGATTGATGTATTTGACTGCACCCAAAGGGTTTGTAATTGATCGCGTATAAACAGTTTGTGTATCTGATTTAAGCAATTCAGACCCCTCAAGAAAAAAAGTTCTTTTTTCAGGATAGGACATGGCAAAAGTTTGATTAGCGGTAATCATAGGAACATCAGATTCAACTTGAGAAAAGTCTGGGTTGATTGTGTACTCAATAGATGAAGATTTTGAGAGATCATATAAGCCAGTTATGCCGATTTCATAATCAGGATTCTGCAATTTAAAATCTTTTACAGGCCTATCACCATTTTGATTTAAAAATATATAAGGATATAAATAATTTCTATAAATCTTTTCTGGAGAACCTAAAATAATTTCTTCATCTGCTTGGCATGCATAGCAAGTTTCTGCAGGAAGATTTTTAAATGAAGCAAAAACAGTTTGAATTCCAGCTTCATATGACTTTCTTATAAAGCCTATTTTCCATTTTTGTATTTCAGTATCTGGCAGCTGAAGCTCTGCAAAGGGAATAATAAATTCAGCAGAATAACCATCATTTTGAAATGCAGTTGCAGATTGAAAAAGAATATCCCATGAATCATCAGGGCCAGCACTGCTGATATGTTTTTCATCTAACTGAACCCCCAATGCATTGACCCCGACTAGTACACCATATCTGCCATCCCTAAATGGGTCAGCCATCAGAGCAACATAGTCTTCATTCCAAGTTTGATCTCTATTTTTTAATGTTGCCCTTATTTTCTTTGGATCACCATATGCCTTAATACCTATATAGAGATATTGTTTATCAAACTTTAGATAAGCTTTAGTTTTTAATGCTGCAGGTGTATTTCTAGATGGCATCACCTCATACTCTAAATCAAATTCAGTTGCCTTATTCCACTCATCTGGAGATATAAGACCATCAAGATCAATACTCTCACTCAATACATGAAGTGAAAAAAAGCAGATAAAAATAGAAATTAATTTATTTAACAATGTAGCTTTATAAAACATAATTTTTTAGACAGCTTATTTTAGGTTAAATGGGTTGTTAGAAGATAGAAATTTAAAAAATATTTTAATTTTTTCGTGGGAAATACCTCTGATTTGGGTATAATCATTCCCATCATGGCAGATAGCAAAAAAAAACAGACAAAGGTTTATCTAATTCCCGAAAGTGAATCAAGGGATAGTCACACCTATCACTACCTAGCAGTAAAAACTAAGAAATTAGTAATAGAGAATCAAAAGCTAAGATTAAAAAAGTTTAATCCTGCCAAACAAATCCATGAGTGGTTTGTTGAAGCAAAATTACCTCCTCATAGCAAATAGTTTTTATATCACAAGATTTATTCTTGTTCCTTTCTTATAAGCGTTGATGAAATATCATCCCTGAATATTTCCTCGCCAAATCCTGAAAATCTTTTTGCAATATGCTCCGGTATGGTGACTGAGTCAAGGCTAATAAATTTATTCATAATCTTACGACCAAATACTAAGAAGTTTATATTATGACTATTAAATAAATCTAACTGATTAAGCATATCCTGACGATTTAGATAAAACTTCTCATCAAGAATTCTTTTAAGTGTGTCAGTTCCAATAATAAATACTGAGTTTGGAAATAGGGCTGCTTTGTCAGTAAATTTTCCTGCTTTAGTTAGAACCCATTCGTGCTCATTATTAAACTGACTAAGTGTTTTTTCAATTTCATGATAAGAAAGAGGCGGCTTATCTGCATTTTGAATACATATTTCATAAGCTAGACCAAGGCCAGTTTTCTTTTCAGCCAATTCACTCATAGAGTTATGCCCTGAATGGAATGGGTTAAATGATCCTGGAAAAATTAGCTCAGGCACACGATTTGATGAGGATACAAAGTCAATTTTATTGTCGACTAATTTAACCCAGTTTTTATCAGCTTTAACGGTTTTAATTTTAAGAGAAGAGCTCTCAGAAATCCTGTGATCTTGCACTTTGCATGATTGTGCAATGGCATCAATTATATGGTCAGTAACAACTTTTTCTTCCTCTTCTCGTGTTAACTCTCCCTTTACAAATGAATAAGAAAAGCTAGAGGAATATTTATAAGTTTGTATAGAAATAAAAAATTTGTGCTCTCCTTTTTTAGAATAATTTGTTGCTAATGACGCAGTGACCGCGACACCTAAAAGATTTTTTGGCTTTGTATTTGGATCAATTTTTTTTGCTGCACTGTAAGCCTTTGCTGCCATGCTTAGAGTTGTGCCTAGACTACAGTAATGATCAGGTTGTTTAAGAAGATAATAATCTAAAGACTCCTTTGCATAGGGAACATATGCCTCTAACACTGATTTACTTGCTCCAGGAACTTTTAATATTTCTGATATCGCATTAGTGCCTCCACCGCTTGATACTAAAACAAATCTAAAAGGTGAGGAGTGTATCTTTTGAATGATTTCTAAATACTGAGACATTTTAAATTTTCGCTATAAATCCGAATGTTTTTGAGTGCATAATTAAATTAACATGAATATTAACAAGCAAACACTAGAAAGTGCATTAGATTCAGCCAGTTTTCCTGTTGTTGCAGTATTGTTAGTTCATTTTACAGGAGATATTTCAATATTAGATAAATTACCAAAACCTAATCAAGTAATGCTAGGTGAAACGCAGGGATTTCTATCCAAGGAAGACAAACAAATAATTAAAAATTTAGCCCTCAAAGAAATATGTAGATTTTTTTCTACCCATGAGGCTAATGATATTTACGTTCCGTCTAATGAAGAGCTTAATCAGATGATGAATTTTATAGTGGGAGAGAGCGTGTCTTCAGATTACATTCCCATGATGTTAAGCGATTTAAATATTGCATCTCATGACTCAAAGTCAGATCTAGGAATTACAAAAACAACTTTGGAGGTATTGATTGTTGGGGCTGGTATGTCTGGAATCCTTGCCGCAATTAAACTAGCTGAAAGAGGGATAAAGTTTAAAATATATGAAAAGAATATTGATCTTGGCGGGACTTGGTATGAAAACAAATACCCAGGCTCAAGAGTTGATATCGCAAATCATTTTTATTCATATTCATTTGAAGAAAATCATCAATGGTCAGAACATTTCTCTCAACAGCCAGAGCTATTAGATTATTTTAAAAGATGTTTTGATAAATATGATATTCGTAAGAACACATACTTTGAAACCAAGGTTACTGATATGAAGTTTGATGATTTAACTCAAACATGGGAAGTAGTGTCACTTAACGATGGAAGAAGTAATACGGAAATGATAAATATTGTTATTTCTTGTGTTGGCCAACTCAATCAAGCAAAAATTCCTCATATCAAAGGCTTAGATAAGTTTCAGGGTAATATGTTTCATTCTTCAAAATGGCCTGATTCTGATGTAATTGATGGAAAAAAGGTTGCTGTAGTTGGAAGTGGTGCAAGCGCATTTCAGATAGTTCCAAGCATTGCAAAATACTGTGAAGAGTTAACAATTTTTCAAAGATCACCTCCTTGGATGTTTCCAAATCTTAAATACCATGAAAAAGTAGATGAAGAAAAAAAATGGTTATTAGAAAACTTACCTTTTTACTCACGATGGTATAGATTTTTACTTTTTTATCCGGGGTCAGATCAACTACTTGATTCTCTATTTATTGATTCTTCATGGAAAGATAGAGAAGATTCTATTAATCAAAAAAATGATGAAATGAGAGAGTTATTTACAAATGCTATGTTAGCGCAAATTTCTGATCAATCGCTTATTGATAAGGTAATTCCAAAATATCCTCCATTTGGAAAGAGAATGCTACAAGATAATGGCGCATGGCTGGAAGCACTGCATCTACCTAATGTTACTTTGCTTACAGAGGGAGTTGAGTGCATGAGTGCAAAAGGCATTGTTAGCTCTGAGAAGGAACATGAGTTTGATACTGTGATCTTTGCTACAGGCTTTAAAGCTCAAGATTTTTTTGATCCCATTGATATTGACGGAGGTTCAGGCAGCTTCAAAAGTATTTACAAAGATTCTCCTCGGTCCTATTTAGGAATAACTTTCTCATCTATGCCAAATTTTTTTGCTATGTATGGTCCGGGCACTAATTTAGCTCATGCTGGAAGCATAATATTCAACTCAGAATGCCAAATTAATTATATTTGTTCAGCAATTGAATTCATGATGGACAATGACTGCAAAGTTATCAAGGTAAAGCCTGATATTGAAAAACAATACCAAGATAGATTTGATGAGCAGCACAGTCAAATGGTGTGGCAGCATCCAAAAGTATCGAGCTGGTATCAAAATTCAACAGGTAAGGTTGTGACTACTTCTCCATGGAGACTGGTAGAATATTGGAATTGGACAAATAACTTTAATCCAGATGAATATGACTTTTAAATTATTTATTATTAGCTTGGTCACTATTTGTACTATGGCTAATGCAGAAGAAAAAAGACCGAATGTAATTATATTTTTAGTGGATGATTTAGGTTGGGCTGATATTTCATTAAGAGGGGCCCCCATTGATACTCCGGCAATTGATTCTTTATTTTCTGAAGGCTTAACGTTAGATAGATTTTACACAACACCTATATGCAGTCCAACTAGAGCAGCTTTGATGACAGGGCGTGATCCATTAAGGCTTGGAATTTCATATTCTGTCGTGATGCCATGGATGAACAATGGAGTTCATCCAGATGAACATTTCATGCCTGAATCCTTTAAGGCGGCCGGCTATCAAACTGCTATGGTAGGAAAATGGCACCTCGGGCATTCACAAGAAATATTTCATCCCAATGCTAGAGGTTTTGATGATTTTTATGGTCATATGCATACAGAAGTAGGGTACTTTCCTCCATTTGCAAATCAAGGCGGTATAGACTTTCAACGCAATGGTGAAACTATTTCAGATGAAGGTTATGAAACATTTCTGTTAGCTGATGAGGCTTCCAGGTGGATTAAAGCAAGAGATAAAGATAAACCTTTTTTTCTTTACATGCCATTTATTGCTCCTCATACTCCTTTAGAAGCCCCAGACGATCTTGTTGAAAAATATAAGAACTTAGAGGATACAAGAAAGCTTACAAGAAGTGCTGCAATTGATCGAACTAGAACATTGGGCGGCTTTCTTCCGAGTGCAAGACCTATTTACGCAGCTGTTGTGGACGGATTAGATCAAGCAATAGGTAAAGTTTTAGAGACTTTAGCATATGAAGGTATTGAAGAAGATACCATAATATTATTTAGTAGTGATAATGGTGGAGCTGCATATGCTGGAGGCGGAGCTGATAACTTCCCACTCCGGGGAGGCAAAGGAGATACATATGAGGGAGGAATCAGAGTTATAGCTGCTGTAAAGTGGAAAGGCAAGCTGGAAGCAGGAAAAAACTTTGAATCAATAATGACTGTGATGGATGTTTTTCCCACTCTTGCAAGTGCTTCAGGAATTCCTATGTTAAATACAAAGGAAATTTGGGGAAGAGATATGTGGCCGGCTATAAAAGATGGAAAAAAAGTTAAGCTCGATAAAGAAGTTTATTTTGCATCTGAGACTCCCAATTATGGCGAATTTCATACAACAGTTTTTAATGA
This sequence comes from SAR86 cluster bacterium AG-313-D11, assembly GCA_003284215.1. Lineage (GTDB taxonomy): Bacteria > Pseudomonadota > Gammaproteobacteria > Magnimaribacterales > D2472 > D2472. The sequence continues at coordinate 101,278 of QBVW01000006.1, forward strand.
TAAATGGAAATTGGTTCAAGTTATAACAAGTTCATTATTAGACATTAATGTAGAAAATAAATTATTTGATATCAGTGCTGATCCAAATGAATATAATAATCTTGCGGAAGAATATCCAAAATTAGTTGAAATAATGGCTAATAACATTAGAGAGTGGCGAGCACTTCATCCCATATCAGGCGTAAGAGCTCAATTAGTTCCGCCTCCCGGATGGAGAGCTCCAAAAGATTGGACAAGTTACACTATTCCCATCGAAGATTTGCAAGAAGATGCATCTCTTGGTTTTGGCGCTCATGCTCATCAGGTATTAGATTATTTAATAAAAGATCATGGAAGAATTATTTATGATTGCCAGCCTGGAGATTGGGAGCGTGGAAAATGTAAGGCTCCAGAATTACCAAAAACCCATCAACACTAATGAAGCAACTTATTCTAATTTCCTTCATTTTCTTATGTTTTGATCTTCTTGCCCGACAAATAGAAGAAACAACCTTTTCTTATTGGGATAAGCCTGATGCACAAATTTATTACTCAAAACCTGATTCAATAGATGCAAATACGAAAATTATTTTTATTATGCATGGAGCCTCAAGAACAGCAGAGCAATACTTAAATGATTGGCTGCCTTTAGCTAACAATAGAAATGTTGTGCTTATAGCACCAAAATTTTCAAAAGAATTCTATCCAGAGTATGTATATTTAATGATGGCCACTGAACGAGGCAGGATGCTCAAAGACGAATCACTTTATCTAACTGATTCTCTGGGAACCCTGTTTGATTATTTTAAGGCTAAGTTAAAACTATCAACGACAACTTATAGACTTTATGGTCATTCTGGCGGATCTCAATTTGTGCATAGATATCTCTTGCTGAGCGATGAAAGAAGGGTTGAAAAAGCGGCAATGGCAAATGCAGGACTTTATACTTTTGTAGATGATCAAATTCCCTACCCATTTGGTATTAAAAATATGAACGTTCCTGATGAGAGACTAGCATGGTTTCTTAGACTTAAAGGAGGAGTGTTTTTAGGTGCTGCTGATACTGATCCACGGCATCACTTATTACTCTCTTCGCGAAAAGCAAGAAAACAGGGGAAGCATAGATTTGAACGAGGAAATAATTTTTTTAATGATCTAATTAAATTAGGAGTGGAAAATAATCTTCCGTTTCGATGGAGATTTCAGACTGTTCCAAGCATTGCTCATGATAATGCTGGCATGAGTTTAGCTGCATCTGAGTTTTTGCTTGAAGATCTCTAGGCAGTATTCTTCTCAATAAATTCATCAGCTGCACTATAAATTTTAATCTTCCTTTCATTATTCATTCTATCAAGTGACTTCAGCATTAACCCAAGTCTTGGATTTTTAGCAAAAAAATCTCTATTGTTTTCTATAAACCTCCAATAAAGACCATCTACCGCATCGCACCATTCACCTTTTTTGTAATTTGACATCCTTAACATATAGCTTGACCCACAGATATAAGGTTTGGTTGAGAATATTCCTCCATCGGCATAAGTGCCCATTCCAAAAACATTTGGAACCATTACCCAGTCCGCTGAGTCGACATACATCTCCATAAACCATTTATAAATTTCATTTGGGTTAATATTTGAAAGATTCATTAAATTAGAAATGATCATCAGCCTATTAATATGATGAGTATAGCCAGTATCTGCAGACTCTTTAATTGCATCATCAAGCAAAGGAATTCCTGTCTCACCCGAGTACCAATTTTCGTTAAGGCTATTACTATGTGACCAAAAGTTCATTTCTTTGTATTGAGGCATGTTCTCCCAGTAGACACCTCTAATAAACTCTCTCCAACCAAGAATTTGTCTTACAAAGCCTTCCAAAGCATTTATTGGTATCTTATGTTCTGTTTCATTGAAGTGACCTATAGCATCAACTATGCATTCCATCGGATCAAGCAGTCCAGAATTTATATATGGAGATAATAGTGAGTGAAACAGGGTAGTATTTTCTTTATCAATTGCGTCTTGAAAATCACCAAATGAATGAAAATAATGATTTAAAAAATTCTTTAATTGTTTTCTAGCCTCTTTATGAGTAACAGCCCAATTAAAATTTTCTAAATTTCCTGGTGAATTTGGAAAACAATTCTCTACTTCAACCATTATTGATATAGTTGTTTCATCAGACTTAAGCTTTTGCCTTGGCTTTGGTAACTGCTTCAATTTTGAGATGCTTTTTTGATTTTCTTTATCAAAATTCCACTTCCCACCTAATGGTTTGTTATTTTCCATGAGAAGGCTATATTTTTTTCTTAACCACCGATAATAGTACTCCTGAACAAGTGATTTTTTGTCCTTTGACCATTCAGCAAATCCTTCAATTGAGTCGATAAACTTTCTATCTGGATGAATCTTTAACTCCACATTATGCTTGGAGCCAAAGAACATAAGTTGAGTTAATATTCCATGATCACTTGGTTGTGTTACATGCAAAAGATCAAATTCATTTTTTTTATGCAGCGCCTCTAAATCATGCATTAAATCTATATTTCTGTCCTTAGAAATTTTGATATGAATGATATTTTTAAAATCTTTTTCTAAATCTTTTTTCCAATGACGCAAGGCTGAAATCAGTAAAACTAATTTATGTTTGTGATGCTTTAATTTATAAAATGTTTCGCAAGGTTCGTAAAGTAATAATGAATCAGTTTTATTAATACTGGTAAGAACTTCATTATTTGTAGATAAATCATCTGGAAAAATTAACCCTATTTGTTTCATGATCGTGTCTCTATTAAAAATTTCCCTAATTCACTTCCAGAAATGTATGCTGATTCAACACGGGGTGAAATATTCCAATCCCCAATTGCAAATGAATTATCAGACATTGATGTAAATTTTTTTTCAAGATTTGATCTTTTGCACAAAGCATATTTCCATTTAAAAACACCACAATGCATGATTTCATATTTTCCTTTAATTGTATGCTGAACAGCATCATTGCATATGACTTCAAGTGAATTATTAGAGTTATTAATCTTTTCTAGACTCGTTTGTGGTGAAAACTGCAAAACCCAAGTTTCATTATCTCCAGGATTATAAAATTTACTTGAGCCAAGCCATGAAATATCTTGATCAATATTTTTATATGCGTTGTGTTCATTGTGAGTTTGTCCCTTTAAAATCATGCCCATCGATATACATGGATTAAATGTCGCATCATGTTCTATTTCAGCCTCAAAGATTTCTTGTGCTTGGGGAAGAGGGAGGCTTGAAATAACTATGTCATATGACTCAGTATTGCCTGATTCAAAATATACTAACTTTTTTTTCTCATCCACCTTGATCGCCTTTTGACTAAAGTGCATATTTAAAATTTGATTATAATTTTTTAGGAAAGAATGCATTCCATTGATTCCCACAAAGTAGTTGTGAGTGTCAATGCAAGAATTAGTATTCATATCAAAAGAAGATCCTAAAAATTTTTTTGCATCATTTTCTTTTAAAAAATTTTGAAAAGCACTCGATTGAGCTGAGCAATATTGAGCTCCAAAATGAAATAATCCCTCTTTAGTTTTTTTGGCACAAAGTCTTCCGCCTACACCCTTTGATTTTTCAAAAATTTGCACATCAAAGTTTTTATAAAGACGAAGGGCGCAAGCTATTCCGCTCATGCCAGCTCCCAAGATCACAATCTTAGGCCTACTATTCATTTTTAAGAATTCTGCTTATAAATGACCCCATCTTTCATAACAAAACTTACATTCTTAACAGTCGAGATATCTTGAATTGGATTGTTTTGAACAGCAATAATATCAGCAAGCATTCCAGGCTTAATTTGTCCTAATTCATCTTCCACCCTCAACAACTTTGCTGTTTCGATTGTGGCGCTTTTTAATGCATCTTTATTGGACATACCAGCATCTGTCATAAGAATAAACTCTTGCCAATTATCGCCATGCTTAGAAACTCCTGAATCTGTTCCAAATGCTATTTTCACACCAGCCTTGTATGCTTGAGCAAATGTCGATTGGATAAGAGGACCAATTTTCTCTGCTTTAGGCTTAACAAGAGCTGGAAAAAAATTCGGAATTTTAGCTTTTTCAGCCACCCAATCCCCAGCCATTATCGTTGGGACATAATAGGTTCCTCTTGCCTTCATTAAATCCATAACTTCTTGATCCATATATGTCCCATGTTCTATTGAATTAATACCTGCAATTACAGCTCTCTTCATACCTTCTTTTCCATGTGCATGAGCTGCTGTCCATAACCCATAATCATTTGCTGTTGAAATAATTGCAGTGAGTTCCTCATCAGTAAACTGTGGATTTTCACCAGATTTAGCTACACTCAATACCCCGCCAGTAGAGGTAATTTTAATTCCATCTGCTCCATCTTTATATCTTTGTCTTACAGCTTTCCTTGCATCATCTGAACTATCAATTACTCCTTGTTCTGGAGTCGGAGGTGAATAGTCATTTTTGGACATCCCATTGGTAGGGTCCCCGTGACCACCTGTGGTTGCAATGGTTTTTCCTGACGTAAAGATTCTTGGTCCATTGACAAGCCCTCGATTAATCGCTTTTCGAAGTGAAATAGTCTCCATACCATCATCACCAAGATTTCTAACTGACGTGAATCCAGCCATTAATGTTTTTGATGCTGCATTTGCAGCAAAAAGAGCACTAAATTCAGGCTCTACACTTAATTCTCTTTCAGCTTTTGGAGCATATTCAAATGTAAGATGAACATGCATATCCATAAACCCTGGCAGAACATACGATTGTTTTAGATTTACAACATCATCATTTTTTCTTGGGTTTGCATAACCCTTAGTAACTTCGATTATTTTGTTGCCGACAACTCTTATAGTAACGGCTTTGGTTATCTCTCCATTATTTGTGTCTATCAAGTTTCCTACATGAAGAAGGGTATCTGAATATATGAGATTGGATATCGATAGACAGAAGAGCAAAACAATTTTTTTCATATTTTTTACTTTTTAAATATTATTAATATTAAACAATACTATCTTTATCAATGGATGTTAATTGTTTTTGAATCTAACGTTTGCCCGTTTTTATTATGAATCGAGATTGTGATCTGACTTTTGCTGGGCTCAATCTCTAAAAGCCCATAGTTTTTTATCGGATATGTTTTCCCAATCAACAGTGGATCAGTTTCTATTCCTTTTGATGCAGATTTGTTAAGAGAGGAAGCTGTAATCTCAACAAAATTATTGTTTTGATAAATACCTGATTTATGTCTATCACCAGTTATAGCAATAATAGTTTTGTCTTTTGAAGCATCGGCTATTAATTTAAGCAACCTGCTTCGTTCCAAAGGAAAATTACTCCATTTTTCATAAGGATGATTAGTTGCTAAAATTTGAATAGATGAAAGAATTACAATCACATCAGCACTGGAGTTCGAGATAGAGGAATCAAGCCAAGCCCATTGATCTTGTCCAAGAATAGTTGCATCTAAATCAGTGTTTTGTTTGTAAGCATTTTTTTTACCCTTAAGTTTCGATCTAAAGTATCTTGTATCTAGGCCAATTATCTCAACCACAGTACCTTCAATTATTTTGATCTGTTTAAAATAAATACCTTCTCTTTTTCTTCTTGGATCAGATTGAGAAATATTCCAAAAGTTTAAAAACATTTTTTCTGCTTCTTTTTTATAAAAGTAATCTCCGCCACCGTCATTAAGACCAAAATCATGATCATCCCATATTGCTAATATTTCTTTATCATCCATAAGCCATCTAGGCAGTTTTGTTTTTTGAATTTCATAGGCTCTTTGCATCTTTGATAATTTCCCACTTGCTAGATCCCCATAAACATTATCCCCGAGAAATATAAAGCCATCTATATCCTCTTTTTCAATAGAAGACCAAATGCTCTGCTCCTTATCTTGATCCAAGCAAGAGCCCAGCCCATATTTATAGCCAAAAACCTTTGTAGGACTTATTAGTATCAAGCACAAAGATATAATTGGTATGCATATATAATTTTTCATAATATTATTATCTCATTATTTAAATATTTTAAATCTAAATTGAAATCCTATATTAAGTTTATTTTTGTTGTCTTGCTTGCAAGTTGTGATGGCGACGTCAATAACTCTAATTTAGAACTAAGCAACTTTATTAAACCAGAATATTCATTCAAAGAATCATCTTTCAATTGTAATTTAGTTGCCGATAAAACTCTCAACTCTGTTGAGAGATTTATACCAAAATTTGTTGATAGCTTTAAAAAGATGGGAGGTGACGCAGAGGAATTATATTTCTTGTTTCCAGTGACTGAGAATAAAACAGAAACTCAATCTTTTGAACTTTTGTTAAAACACAATGAAGTTAATTCATTGGATAAATTTAACCTTGCTCTTACAGCTTTAAATTTTAATGAAATTGCTATTTGTAATACTTCTGGTATTTCAAGATATTCCTTTGAGTTAACAAATGAAGCTATTGTTTCTTCTCCCGCAATTGCAGAAGTATTAGAATGTAAATATAAAGATGGATTTAATTACGCAACAATCAAGTTAGTTCTTGAGCAATTTACTGATGCATTAATTCAAAATAACTCATCTGTAAATATATTCTATTCTGAGAAATTAAAATCCAACAATAGTTTTCAATGGACAAATCTATTTTCATCTCTAGAATCTAGAAAAGTTTTTGTTCAAGACTGGCAAGCATTGCAGATCAGCAAAGAAATTCAAAAATTGTTACTGGAGCAATCTGCTTGTCAATCATCTAAAGTCTTTCGTCGATATAAAGTTTTTTAATCTAAAATTTTGATATATCGTTCGCAATCTTTTTTATTCCATTGCTAACGGTTTCAACAAAAGTAAAGGGGAAAAAGGCATGAATAATACCTATGATACCTAGCCCAATGAGAGTAATCGAAACCTTGATTACTCTAATTCCATGAGAAAGGTAATTTATGTTAGCTTTTTTAAGATGATGAAAATCAAAAACCATAATTGATCTTAAGCTAATTAAATTAAAAATGCTCATGAATAACTTAAAGAGCATTTAATTTCTTTAAGATTCATACAAAGATAGTGTAATATACGATTTCCTCAAAACGCGGCATTAGTATAATGGCTAGTATATCTGCCTTCCAAGCAGATGGTCCGAGTTCGAATCTCGGATGCCGCACCAGTAATTGATATATTTTATTATTTCATCTTCTTGTCAGTGTTAAAATTGCTAGATGGAAATTAAATCATTAACTACTCCAATTGGCAGGTTTAACTCAGTGTATGTTGATTCATTGCTAACAAAATTAATTTTCTTAAATAAGATGGATTCAATTCATCCAGTAGACAAGATTCTACAAAGACTTATTGATAAATTTTTTAGTATTAATGAATTGCAAGAACTGCCTAAGTTCAATCTTCAGGGTACTTCATTTCAACTGAAGGTTTGGAGAGGCTTGATGGAGATACCAAGAGGTCAAACTTTATCATATGGAGCCTTAGCTTCTAAGATTGGTATCCCGGGTGCAGCCAGAGCAGTTGGCACAGCTTGTAAAATGAATCCAATCCCTCTTTTAATTCCATGTCATAGAGTGGTTCATCAGGATGGGTCAATTGGCGAATTTGCTTTAGGAAAACTGAATAAAGAATATCTTTTAAAAATAGAGTCTAAATGAGCTTCTATAATGACATTGTTGCAAAATTAAATACTGAGCTAAGTGTAGAGACTATGTTTTTAGAAAATGAAAGTGCAATGCATAATGTTCCTATTAATTCCGAAACACACTTTAAATTAGTAATTGTTTCCGATGATTTTATTGAAATGACAAAAGTAAAAAGACATCAGCTTGTATATCAAATTTTAGTTGAAACCATGAAAAAAATTCATGCACTATCTATTCAGGCCTTTACAATTCAAGAATTTAATGCAAATCCTGTAATACTTTCTTCGCCAGACTGTTCAAGAAAATAATTATCTACATGAATAAAATTTTCCAATTTATTCTCACAAGACCAGTTCTTGTTATGGCTTTTATAGCAGCCATTTTCCTTTCAGCATCAATCGGTTTGAAGAATTTTAAACTTGATGCTTCTTCTGACGCATTGGTGATAGAGGGGGATGAAGCCTTTCAAGTTTACAGAGAGACTGGTGAAATATTTGGTAATTCTGATTTTTTAATCATAACTTTTAGTCCGAAGTCTGACTTATTCTCACCTCAATCTCTCGCAACAATTAAGCGTCTAGATACTCAATTAGAAAAATTGCCAGGCGTTGAATCCGTTCTAACAATTCTTGATGCTCCAATATTTTTTCAACCAAAAGTTCCTCTTGAAGACTTAATGGATAGCCTTAAAACCCTTGAATCTGAAGACATCGATTTACCTGCTGCTAAAGAAGAGATTATCAGTAATCCAGTATACTCAGAACTTATCATCAGTCCTTCTGGGGACACTACAGCAATACAAGTAACTCTTTCAGAGAATTCTTTATACAGAGATTTAATTAGAAAGAGATATGAATTACGTGCTTTGAAGAATCTTTCATTGAATCAAAAAAATGAGCTCAATGATATAAATAAACAAATCTCTCAAATCAATGATGATGAAGCAAAACAAAGAGCGCATTTAATCTCTCAAATAAGGGATCTTCTTCAGCAAAATAGTGATCATGGAGCTTTATTCTTGGGCGGCGCTTCAATGATAGCGACTGATATGATGAGTTTCATCAAATCAGATTTAATGATATTCGGTGCAGGTGTGGCTATAGTTTTTTGTCTAATGCTCTATTTATTTTTTCAAAACATATGGTTTGTTTTTTTGCCGTTAGGCAATGCCTTTGTGACAACAGCATTTACAGCAAGCGTGCTTGGGTTAATGGATTGGAAAATAAGTGTAATTTCGTCTAATTTCATTGCTTTGTTGCTTATATTGACCATTTCCTTGACCGTGCATGTATTGGTTAGATTTACTGAAGTTTCTCGTAATTCTGAATCGGTAGATGATGCTATTTATAAAACCTTAAATCAAATGGTTATACCTTGCTTATTTGCTGCTTTAACTACTGCTATTGCTTTTCTTTCATTGATGTTGGGGGATATCAAGCCTGTTATAGAATTTGGAAAAATGATGTCAGTAGGAATGATTTTTGCATTTATCTTCACTTTTACTTTCTTGCCAAGTGCAATGAAGCTTGCAATTAAATCTATGAGCACCCATTCACTAGACATAATTAACAAAATTCCTTCAAGACTAGGATTTCTAGCTATAAATAATGGTAAACAGATTGCTATTCTTTTTCTTGTTGTTTCAATTTCTTTGATTTATGGAATTTCAAAGCTTGAAGTTGAAAATAGATTTATAGATTATTTTTCTCCTGAAACGGAGATATATCAGGGCATGTTATTGCTTGATCAAGAATTAGGCGGCACTGCAACATTAGACATTCTAATTGATCAGCCGGCTGAAGAAATATTTGATGATTTAGCTTTTGATGGCGATGACTTATTTGAAGATGGCTTATTTGAAGATGAATCAAGTGATGCATCTGGTTATTGGTGGAATGCAACATCCCTTGCTAAATTAGAAGAAATTCATGATTACTTAGATGAAATTCCAGAAATGGGAAAAGTTTTGAGTGTAGCGAGCGGCATTAAATTAGCTAGGATGATTAATGATGATAATGATTTGAATGATTTGGAGTTAGCCTTGCTGCGTTCTGTCTTGCCAGAAGATATCAAAGAAACTTTGCTCTATTCATATATAAATCAAGATGATTCAAAAGTAAGAATTTCTGCAAGAGTGCTTGAGTCTGCTAAAACATTAAACAGAAAAGAACTGTTAGAAAAAATTAACTTTGATCTCATCAATAGATTTAATTTAGATAAAGAGCAATTTCAAGTAACAGGGTTAGCTGTTTTGTATAACAATATGCTGCAATCATTGTTTTCATCACAAATCAAATCGTTGGGTTTGGTTTTTGCTGTGATTGGATTAATGATATTGCTTCTCTTCAGATCATTAAAAATTACTCTAATTGCATTGACACCAAATTTAATAACCGCTGGTTCCGTATTGGGCTTGTTAGGAATATTGGGCATTCCACTGGATATCATGACAATTACTGTAGCTGCTATCAGCGTTGGGATGGCAGTTGATAACACTATTCATTATCTTTATAGATATAAAACTGAGGTTACTAATAAAGATCTTACTAATGACCAGAGAATTTTAAACTCTCATGACTCTGTGGGTAGAGCAGTTTTTTATACGGCAACAACTATAGCTGCTGGGTTTTCTATTTTTGCTCTCTCTAGTTTTACACCCACTGTCTTGTTTGGCCTGTTTACAGCCTTTGCGCTGCTGGTTTCTTTTTTTGCATCTTTAACTTTGTTACCATTTCTCTTATATTTTTTTGATGCTTTTTCAAGTCGGGAGTTATAAATGTCAGGACCTTTAAGTGGAATAAAAATTGTAGAATTTGCAGGCATTGGCCCCGGACCATTTTGCGGAATGATTTTAGCTGATTTAGGAGCTGAAGTTATTAGAATTGATAGATCCTCTCAACATGGCCATGGAAACACAATTGATTTTCAACACAGATCTAAATCATCATTAACTGCAGACTTAAAAAATTCCCAGACTGTAATTGAGATAAAAAAACTTCTAGCAAGTGTAGATGGTTTGATTGAGGGTTTTCGACCTGGGGTTATGGAGCGATTAGGATTAGGTCCTGAAGAATGTTTGAATGTTAATCCAAATCTAGTTTATGGCAGGATGACTGGATGGGGACAAGACGGCCCTTTAGCTAAAACTGCTGGGCATGATATCAATTACATAGCGCTAACTGGTGCGCTTAATTCTATGGGCAGAAAAGATCAGACACCTCCACCTCCTTTAAATCTCATAGGAGACTTTGGTGGTGGTGGTATGTTTCTTGCTCTTGGTATTGTTTCTGCTCTACTTAATATTAAGCAAGGTGGCAAAGGTCAGGTTGTTGATGCTGCGATGGTTGATGGGGCATCTGTTTTAATGTCAATGTTTTATGCTTTTAAGGCCTCTGGTTTTTGGTTGGATGAAAGAGAATCTAACATGCTTGATGGGGCAGCACATTTTTACGATACTTATGAGTGTGCTGATCAGAAGTTCCTTGCAGTTGGCTCAATAGAACCTCAATTTTATTCAGTGCTACTAGAGAAACTAGATATCTTAGATCTTAAATTTCAAGATCAGCAAAATAAAGAATTATGGCCAGAATTAAAAGCAATTATGAGAGACAAAATTAAAGAAAAAACTCGAGATGAATGGGCAGAAATTTTTGATGGCTCTGATGCGTGTGTTGCTCCAGTTTTAAATTTATCCGAGGCTCCAGAACATCATCATATGAAAGCAAGGAATTCGTTTGTGGAAGTGGATGGAATTATTCAGCCTGCACCTGCGCCTAGATTTTCTGATACAGCTGCTGATATCAAACATGCTTCAGTTAAAGCAGGAGAAAACAACGATGAAATATGCGCTAAATATAATTTAGATAGATCTTGTTTTAGCTAAAAAAATTGATGGCATTGTTGCGTGTTGCCAGTTTTAATTCATCTATCTCAACTCCAATAAGGTCAGCAATCTCATTGGCAATGTGAGGAAGATATTTAGGTTCATTGATATTTTTTTTAGGCTTGATAGGCAGATTTCTAGGAATAAGATATGGGCAATCAGTCTCTATCATCATTCTATCAATAGGAATATTTTTAATTGACTGACGTAAATCAATGTTTCTATTTGCATCACAAATCCATCCAGTAAGTCCAATGTAAGCTCCTAACTCAAGATACTCATCCAATTCTTTTTGTGTTCCGGTAAAACAGTGAACTATAAATTTTGGAAAGTTATTTCTATTCTCTTTAATAGTGCGAATAAAACCATCGTGGGCATTTCTTTGGTGCAGGTATAGCGGCAGATTAAGTTCTTTTGCAATTTCTATGTGCATGCTAAAAGATTTTTTTTGGACATCAGGAGGAGATATATTTCTAAAGTAATCCAATCCAGTTTCTCCAATTGCATTTGGATTAATTGATTGAAGCCTGTCTAGAAGATCATCGTAATTACTATCAAGAATTTCTTTTGCGTGATGGGGGTGAATGCCCGCTGTGATAAAGAATTTTTCTGGTGCATAAATTTGGATCCCTTTAATAAGTTCAAGATCAGCTAAGCTTGCACAAAGTAAAACAAACTTTTCCACGCCTTCAAGTTCTGCATTTGTTATTACTTCATTCAAGTTATCTTTAAGAGATTCATGAGTAAAATTACAAGCAATGTCTATAAATCCAGCCATTTTTAATTTCTATCAATTACAATAATGATGTAATTATCTATCAATATGAACCAATTTGAACAATTTCAAGCAGCTTTAGATCTGACGAAAGTTTCAGATACTGTTTTTTCTTTCACGCCCGACCCAAAATATTTCGTTGGCAATACACCTCATGGGGGTTATCTCCTTGCGATAATGAATAAAGCTTTAACGCAAGTGCTTCCTCATCCAAGCTCAATTAATTCAAACGTATATTATTTAGATAGAACTGAACCCGAGTTAGCTGAGCTGCATGTTGAAATACTTAGAACCTCAAGAGGTTCTTCAATGGGTCAGGTTAAATTGATTCAGAATAAAAAAATAACATGCTTATATTCTTCTTTGTGTTCTGATTTTGAGTACATGAAAGGTCACAGCGGCTTAAGCACTCCAATGCCTGAAATCTTGAATTCCGTTCAGAAACATGATTTTAAAGTAATGAACTATGAGAATTTTAAATTAGGTTCAACTCCTTCATTCATTCAACAATTAAATATGTCAGTTCATCCAGATCATGCATGGTGGGATAGAGAGATTTCAACTGATACAGCCGAAGCTAGATGTTCTGCTTATTTAGAATTGCAGGGAGGGGTAGCTGATACATTTGTTCTTTCATATTTAGCAGACATTTTGCCGCCTGTAGTTCAAAATAAATATGGTCCTTTGGGCTGGGTCCCTACGCTTGCGCTAACTTGCAATATTCGCCAGCTTCCCAAAACAAATCTATTATTTATTGATGGTATTGCAAAAGATATAAGTAACGGATATTTTGAACAAGATTGTTATATATGGGATATGAACGGAAGCTTAGTTGCTACTAGCAGACAGCTTGCAAAAATCTTAAAATCAGAAGAAAAAATTTCTTCATAATTATAAAAAGGAAACCAAATGAAATTTACTGGTACAAAAAATTATGTGTCAACTGAAGACCTCAGCATGGCTGTTAACGCAACTATAGCACTGGAGAGACCCTTAATTATTAAAGGAGAGCCAGGCACAGGGAAAACATTGTTGGCAATCGAGGTGGCTGAATCACTTGGTATGGAGCTAATTGAATGGCACGTCAAGTCAACGACCAAAGCTTCTCAAGGTCTATATGAGTACGATGCTGTAACTAGACTCAGGGATTCCCAACTTGGTGATGAGCGAGTAAAAGATATTAAGAATTACATTAAAAAAGGTAAGTTATGGGACGCCTTTGAATCAGATAAGCAGGTTGTTTTGCTTATCGATGAAATTGATAAAGCAGATATCGAATTTCCAAATGATCTGTTACAAGAACTTGATCGCATGGAGTTTTATTGCTACGAAACTGGTGAAACTATTAAGGCTAAAAAAAGACCTTTAATCATCATCACATCTAATAATGAGAAAGAGTTACCAGATGCATTTTTAAGAAGATGCTTTTTTCATTATATTCAATTTCCAGATCGTCCAACCATGGAAGGAATTGTTAAAGTTCATTACCCTAAGATCAAGAAGGCTCTCGTTAAAGATGCCTTAGACTTATTTTTTGATGTCAGGAAGATTCCAGGAATGAAGAAAAAGCCATCAACATCAGAATTAATTGATTGGCTAAAATTGCTTATGTCCGACGAGTTACCAGATGAAATTTTAAAGAATGCTGATACATCAAAAGCAATACCCCCTTTGTATGGTGCATTGCTTAAAAATGAGCAGGATGTGCAACTCTTAGAGCGACTTGCATTCATGTCGAGAAGAGAGCAAACAAAATAAATGCTGATCAATCTCTTCCATACAGTTCGATCCTCAGGAGTTCCCTGTACGTTGCGCGAACTTCTAGATTTATTGGGAGCGCTTGAAAAAAATCTTGCCTTTGCTGACATGGAAGATTTTTATTTTCTTTCAAGAACAATCCTTGTAAAGGATGAAAAAAACTATGATAAATTTGATAGAGCTTTTGAGATTTACTTTAAAGGCATAGAAACTTTAGAGGATATATTTGAGGCTTTAATCCCAGAGGATTGGTTGCGCAAAGCATTTGAAAAAGAATTAGACCCTGAAGAATTAAAAAAAATACAATCTTTAGGCGGTTTGGAAAAACTTCTAGAAGAATTCAAAAAAAGACTTGAAGAACAAAAAGAAAGGCATGAAGGTGGCAATAAGTGGGTTGGTACAAATGGAACTTCTCCTTTTGGTAATAATGGTCAAAATCCTGAGGGAGTAAGAGTAGGTGGTGAGGGTGGCCAAAAAAAGGCTGTAAAGGTTTGGGAACAAAGACAGTTTCAAAACTTAGATGATTCAGTTGAGATAGGAACCAGAAATATTAAAGTTGCTCTTAGAAGATTAAGAAAGTTTGCACGCCAAAGCACAGATTATGAGTTGGACATGGATGGCACAATCAAATCTACAGCTAGGAATGCTGGAATCCTAGATATTAATATGATTCCTGAAAGAACTAATCACGTTAAGGTTTTAATTTTCTTTGATGTTGGTGGGTCGATGGATCCTTATATCAAGTTATGTGAAGAGCTCTTTTCTGCTCTTAAAACCGAATTCAAACATTTAAAATATTTCTATTTTCACAATTGTGTCTATGAGTCTGTTTGGGAAGACAATAGAAGAAGAACCCAAGAAAGGTTTTTAGTGCAAGATATTATTAACAAATACAGTGCTGACTACAAAGTAATTTTCGTGGGTGATGCCACTATGGCCCCCTATGAAATTACTAATGCCGGTGGCAGCATTGAGCATTGGAATGAAGAACCTGGTGGGGCAACTATCAAACGCTTATGTTCTCATTTTGATAGAGTTGCATGGTTAAATCCTGTTCCCGATGATCATTGGGACTACACCTCTTCTTTGTGTATTATTAGAGAACTTATGGATAACAGAATGTTTCCATTAACTTTAAAAGGTCTAGAAGAGGGAATGTCGGAACTATCAAAATGAACACATCTAAAAGCGATGGAATCAAATGGGGTCCATTTACCCTCAGAGTACCTTTTATCCATATCACATTTAGATCAGCTGAATTTATTCAAGGTTTAGTTATTTCAGGGGCCACAGCATTTGCGGCTGCTCCAATAGCTATGGCCATGGGACTAACTTTTAATGAAGCTATTGCATTGAGTCTCATATCTGGCACCTTAATATCAGCTGGCCCATTAATTTTTGGAGAACCAATGGCTCCAGGCTGGATAACACCCGCGGTGCCAATTGTTATCGGAGCTCTAGCTGCAGCTGGTTTGTATGGAGCTGCTCCATGCCAAACAATAAATAATAATCTTGTTTGTGCCTACAATCCCCAAACATTTCAATTCATGGCTGCAATGTGTATTGAATTTACGATATTGGTATTAGTTTTGGGGTTAACCGGCTGGGGTAAACTCTTGGTTGAAAAAATACCCAATGGACTTAAAGCGGGTATTATTTTGGGGGCTGCATTAGCAGCATTTAATCAGGTCTTTATTACTGATTTTGAAAGTAAATATATGTTGCAACCTGTCTCAATGACTGTTGCCTTAGTGCTTTGTGTTATTACTACTTTCTCAAACCCTTTTAAAAATTTAGGCGCAAAAAATAAATTCTTTAAATTTATTGGTTCGTTAGGGCTTTTGCCGGGATTTGTAGTGGCCGGTTTAATAGCCTTCTATCTTCAAGAAGTTACTTTTGATATTCAGTGGGGATGGCAAGTTCCAGCCTTAGGGAGTTTAATAGAGAAAACTTCACCATTTTTTATTGGCTTTCCTTCCATTGAAATGTACAAGGATGCAATCCCACTGGTCTTGATAGGATATATGCTTTTGTTTGGAGATTTAGTGACTGGCACAGAAATATTAAAAGATGCTCAGAAACATAGAACAGATCAAATACTTCCCATAGACCTCAATAGATCACATTTATCTGTTGGGATCAGGAATCTTTTGGGTACAATTATCAACCCATTCTTTCCTACTCAAGGAGCGCTTTGGACAGGAGTGCATGTTGTGGTTGCAGATAAATGGAAGCAAGGGCCCGAGGCCATGCCATCTATTTTTGACGGCATTGGTTCCTACTATCTTATGGGGATACCATTCTTATATTTTACTCTCCCATTTGTAACTCTTATGGAGCCTTTAATGGGCATGGCTCTAGCATTAACCTTAGTTCTTACTGGATTTGCGTGTGCATTTGTGGGCATGGGCATACCCAAGCAAAATTCAGAAATGGCAACAGCGTTAATTATTGCGTTTTTAATTTCATTCAACACCCACAGTTTTGAATTGTCTATATTCAATTTTTCAGTTGAATTAGGGCCGTTATGGGTATCACTTTTAATAGGTTTATTTCTATCTCTTGTCGTAGATGGTAGTGATCAAGAAGAGTCTGCATGAACAAAGCAGCACTTGAGATCACTGATCTTAAAAAAACATATGATTCAGGTGTTGTTGCGCTTAAAGGAATAACTCTTGCAGTAACAGAGGGTGATTTCTTTGCCTTGCTAGGACCTAATGGAGCGGGCAAGTCATCCACAATAGGAATCATTGCATCACTTGTTACTAAAAGTGCAGGTAAGGTAAAAATTTTTGATATTGATACAGATGAAAATTTTCCAGAAGCCAAACGCCTACTTGGAGTGGTATCACAAGAGATTAATTTTAGTAATTTTGAAAAAGTTTTAGACATTGTTGTTACTCAAGCAGGCTTTTACGGTATTCCACTAAAAGAAGCTAATCAAAAAGCTGAAATCACGCTTAAGCGTCTTGGCCTTTGGGAAAAGAGAAATGAGCAAGCAAGAACTTTATCCGGTGGTTTTAAGAGAAGGCTTATGATAGCAAAGGCTCTCATCCACGAGCCAAAACTTTTAATTCTTGATGAGCCAACTGCTGGTGTTGATATTGAGCTTAGGCGAGAGATGTGGGATTTCTTAAAGGAAATCAATGCTAGCGGAACGACCATTATATTAACCACCCATTATCTAGAAGAAGCAGAACAATTATGCAAGAACATAGCAATTATCGATCATGGAGAATTGGTTGAAAATACAACAATGAAGTCTCTTTTGAGTCGTCTCGATGTTCAGGGCTTTGTCTTGGATATCAACCAATCTCTTGAAATATCACCGTCAATACCAGATTTTGAAATTAGCTTGGAGGATTCTACAACTCTTAATGTTGCGATCAAAAAAGATCA
>QBVW01000007.1 GCA_003284215.1 SAR86 cluster bacterium AG-313-D11
TTCTTTCAGAAATAATTTCAATTATTCTAGCTATATTTACTTTTATACTGTCTCTGGTTTTAATCCTTGTTACATTTTCAGTTCTTTTGACAATTTTATTGTTGGCGTTTCTAAAAACACTCGTTTCAATATTTCTTTTTTTAATTTTTTAACTCAATGGAGATAACTTATGAATGCACTTAAATCTATTTTTGCTTGGCTTGGTCGATTTTTAGACAAAGCAAGAACAATCATGCTAAACCTTGGTACGGCATTTGTTTTAATCTTTTTTACAATCTTAATTATTGGAGCATTTACATCTTCTGGTCCTGAAATAAAAGATCCAAGTGGAAGAGTCCTCTTCATTGCTCCTAGTGGGACTGTTGTAGATCAAGAGGTATTTAGCTCAGATTTTCTTGCTAGTCTTATGGCTGATGGTTCAACTGATCAGATTCAAACAAGGGATCTTATAGAGTTAATAAGAACGGCTGCTGCTGATGATTCTATCCCTGCTGTATTCATTGATTTCTCATCAACAGGTTTTGCAGGTCCTACCACTGCGATTAATATCGCAAAAGAACTCAAAGCTCTTCGTGATTCAGGCAAAAGAGTGATTGCAATGAATGATCGTCTTACTACAACTTCTTATTTGATGGCATCTCAAGCTTCTGAAATATGGGTTCATCCTGTAGGCAGTATTAGTGTTCAAGGTCTAGGTGGCATGCGTCCTTACCAAAAAGAACTTTATGAGAATCTAAAAATTAATTTTCATAATTATTCGCAAGGTGACTTTAAATCCGCAGTTGAAGGCAATACCAGAACAGACATGTCAGATAATGACAGATTGCAACGCGAAGCTTTGCTCAATCCTATTTGGGGTGAAATGAAATTATTGATGGCTGAAGGACGAGGAATTGAATCAGATGACATCCAATCTTTTGCTGACAACTATGTTGGATTTTTTGGTGAAGCTGCAATGGGCAATATTAAATACGCGCAAGCAAACAATATCATTGATGGCACCAAGTCATTTCCGGAATTTCGTCAATATATGATTGAAGAGTTTGGATTAGACGAAGAGGCTGAAACTGAAACCTATAAAACTATTTCATACAATGATTATGCAAAACAAATTAAAGAAGACGAATCAGATAGTGATAATGAAATTGCTGTAATAACTGTTGAAGGCGCAATCATGGAAGGAGAAATTTCTCAGGGTGTTGCTGGTGCTAATGGTGTCGTAAAACAAATTAGATCTGCCCATGAAGATGAAAATACAAAAGCTATTGTCTTCAGGGTTAATAGTCCTGGTGGATCTATTATTGCTAGCGAAATGATGCGAGATGAGCTTTTTGCAGCAAAAAATAAGGGTATTAATGTAATTGTGTCTATGGGCGATTATGCTGCCTCTGGTGGGGTTTATATTTCAACTCCAGCGGATTACATCTTTGCTGAACCTACAACGATCACTGGTTCCATCGGTGTGGCAATTGCTTTGCCGACGTTGGAAAATGCGATGGATTACATAGGAGTTAACTTTGATGGCGTTGTTACGTCCAAACATGGTGGCTGGGATCCAACCCAAGCGATCGATGATGACTTGGATAAAATATTTGCTGCCTGGGGTGCCGGTGCATACGATCGATTTGTTAACTTTGTTGCTGAATCAAGATCGCAATCCTTTGAAGATATTAATAAAATTGCAGGCGGCAGAGTTTGGATTGCAACCAGTGCTAAAGAGATAGGCTTGATAGATGAGATTGGCGGCATTGATGATGCAATTGCTTACGCGGCCAATATGGCAGAATTAGAAGATTATCAACTTGAGTATTATGGGCAAAAACTTTCTCCAGAAGAACTGATCATCAAAGAATTACTTGAAAATTTTGATGTTTCAATCGGGGAGCCAAAAGTTTTAACAGCTCTCAATGGCCTGGCAAATATTTATGAAACTTTAACAGGAATACAGCAGCCAAAAGCATTGTTAACTTGCGAAGACTGCCTGATAGATATCAATTGACTAATAGATTAAGCAATTATTAAGCGTCTTTTGATAATATAAAAATTATAGACTGAGCGTTTCTTTGATGAGGGGGATAGTAATCTTTCTTTTCAAAGAAGCCGCTTGCTTGTCTAAAGTAATTATATTCTCAACAAGGAGAGAAAATTTTCGAGTCTGATGCTTTAAAAGAAACTCTAGTTCTGGCTGATCTATATTGATGTCTAGTTGTTGAGTTACAAAATTGATTGCTTGATTGAAAAATTCATCTCGCACAGCATGCAAAGTTGTGAATTCCATGCGCTTAATTCTAGATAGTAAGTCAGGCAGTTGTATATTTTCCTCTATGAGCTCTGTCCCACCAAAAGACAGCATTAGGCTGCATTCAGATTGCTGGCATTCATTGATCAGATTAAAGAGAGCCATTTCCCACTCATGATTTGCAAGAATGATTTGGAGATCATCAATACACACTGCATCCAAAGTGGCTAGATTTTGAAATATTTCAACACCCATATTTATAGCTTTACTCATAGGGATAAAGGCAAGCTGTTTCCCTGATGTGCTCAGCTCATTACATATGGCTTGCATTAAAAATGATTTCCCAGAGCCCTTTTCACCATGAATAAATAATTCATGAGCAGAATCGCTTGAAACTATTTCAGAAAGTCTTGTTATCAAATGCAGATTATCTGGGATGCAAAAAAAACTTTCAAAAGATGCCTTTTGATTAATCTGAAATGGAAAAATAAGCTGGGTTGGTTTATTCACGATGCAACTGAGCTGTTAATTTAAACCAATTTAAACCATATATAAATAAACTTATTACAGTTATTGAAGCTACTGAAAAATCAATAAAAAAGTTAGTTAGATTCAGGTTAAAAATAATATCAACAAAAACACCTGCCAAATAACCAATATGCACAAAGGTTGTTATTTTTCCAAATATGTTTGGATTTGGTGCGGTGGTTTCATATACCGTCATGTGGAATGCCGCTCCCATAATAATAATAAAATCTCTCAGTACAAAAACTATGAATACAAAAATTGGAACATATGAATTCATCCACAAAATTAAAACTGTTCCGATGAGCAATACTTTGTCCGCTATGGGATCAAGAATCTTACCAAGATCTGTCTGCCAATCCATGACTCTTGCGAGATAGCCATCCAAACCATCTGTTGCAGCTGCAATAGCAAAAACATATAAAGCAAAAAGATAATTTTCTTCAGAAATAAAAGTCAGCAAAGGATACATCAAATAAATTCTAATGATGGAAAGTAAATTAGGTATAAAAATAAAATATTTGCTCATGGCTAATTTAAATACTCTAGTTTTAATTGATTGCTATCAGGATCATATTCTTTAATTAAAAATTTAGTGCTGCCTCTAAGCTCCTTAAACAATGCATCTTTTGTTCGGAATAATTGAGTGCTGTAATCAATCTTGGTTCGCTCAAAAGCATAGAAAGATCGAGATTTGATAGCAAAAATGTTATTCAGCTCTGATTCAACTGATTGGAAATCTGTAAAATTTTTTAGGCCCTGAATCGAGACCATAACTCTTTCTCCAGATACACCAGGCTCAAGCGGCTTAACCTCAAGCAAATCATCCAAGAAATCATGAATAGCGTTTTGAAAAAATGCTGCTACTTCCTTTTCTTGCAGTGGAGAGAGAGTTTGCAAATCTCCATTAAATGACCATTGATTAATTCCTACTCTTATAAGCTCAATAGCCAAAAACGCATCATTGTAAAATTTCTCTTGAATATAATTTGATGGTGAGAAAAGCACATTGGCTTGCTTGAGTAAATTTTGATCTTCTAAGTCAAATTCTGGTAGCTCCAGATAAACTCCTCTCTCAAGAGCTATATCTTTAAATATTTGCTTAATTTCAATAGATAAAATATCACTTGGTACGTTGCTATCAAGAAAAATAGGTGCTGATTCGCCTGTATCAATTTTTAATAAGATCAAGAGCACAGGACGATTGAAACCTATCAAAGGTATATCTATTTTTCGCAGTTCAGGTATTAAAGCTTCGCGGTTAAATTTAACATTTAAAAACTCACGCTCTTCAATGAGCTCTGTTGAATAAGAGGAGACGAAATCAATTTTGTTAAGTTGAGCATCGCTAATTCTCCAAAGAAATTTTTTACTTCTAGAGCCTGAGAGTTTTTGGATCAATCTATTAAATGCTTTATTTAATCCATCGTTAGTATTGGTATACTGATCAGCAGGAATCTTAACTTCAAATAGTGCTGGTAACTCTTTGCTAAAAGCTACGTTTACTAAAAGGAAATTTAGCAGAAATAAGATTTTAATTTTTTGAATCATATTTTTTATTGTAAATGACTAGTAAAACAAAACCTACAGATCCTTATGCTAAGGCGGGTGTAAATATTGAAAAAGGTAATGAGCTAGTTGATTCAATTAAAAGAAGTGTCAATGCAACTCACGATCGAAGAGTTCTAGGTGGAATTGGAGGATTTGCGGGTCTTTTTCAGCTTGGATCTAAATATAAGAACCCTGTCTTGGTAGGCTGCACTGATGGTGTTGGCACCAAGGTCGCGCTTAGTCAAGCTCATAATAAAACTCACCTCACTGGACAAGACTTAGTGGCTATGTGTGTGAATGATATGGTTACTTGTGGTGCTGAGCCGTTGTTTTTCTTGGATTACTTTGCCGCTTCAAAACTTGAACCAAAATCTACCGCAAAAATTGTTAAAGGTATTGCAAATGCATGCAAAAAAAGTAACTGTGCTCTTCTTGGCGGAGAAACAGCCGAAATGCCAGGTCATTATGCAAAAAATAATTTTGATTTAGCTGGTTTTTCTGTTGGCGTTGTAGAAAAAAATGATCTGATTGATGGCAAAGATATTAAACCTGGCCATGTATTACTGGGCATCGAATCAAGCGGCCCTCACTCCAATGGTTATTCTTTAATACGCTCTATTCTAAAAAAAAATAAGGCTTCAGAGTCAATAATGCGCGATCTACTTAAACCAACCCATTTGTATCCTGCGCCAATTTTAGAACTTATCAAAAAAACTAATGTCAAAGGTATGGCGCATATAACTGGAGGTGGTTTGACAGAAAATATTCCTCGAATTCTCAAAAATGGATTGGTTGCAAATATAGATCTGTCATCATGGAAATTTCCAAAAGCCTTTAAGTGGCTGCAGGAAAAAGGAAAAATTTCAGACTCAGATATGCTGAGGATATTTAATTGTGGCATTGGAATGGTTTGTATTTTGGAAAAAACAGAAATTCTAAAAGCAAAAAAGATTTTGTCAGCTCATAAGCTACGCACCTTCGAAATTGGTTCCATAATGAAAGGGGATCTTAAAGAGCAAATTCAATACAATTAAGCATGAAAAAAATAGTTGTAATGATTTCAGGTAGTGGTTCAAATCTCGAAGCCATTGCTAAGGCATGTCAAACTGGGAGTATTCCTGCTTCTATTGAGTTGGTAATTTCAAATCAACCTAACGTAAAAGGTTTAGAGCGAGCTCAAAAATTCCATTTGATGAGCAAAATAATTCAACATCAAGATTTTGATTCAAGAGAAGATTTTGATCATGCTCTATTAGAGCAGATTCTTCCCATTGAGCCCGACTTAGTTGTCCTTGCTGGATTTATGCGCATTCTATCAAGTAATTTTACTGAAGCCTTAAATGGAAGATTGATTAATATTCATCCTTCTTTGTTACCAGACTATCCTGGACTAAATACTCATAAACAAGCAATTGAAAATGGAGATTTAATGCACGGTATTTCAGTGCATTATGTTAGTAATGTGCTTGATGGAGGGCCTATTATTTCGCAAGGAGCTTTAAAGATTGATCCTGCTCAATCTGAAGCAAAGCTGATTAATAGAATTCACAAAATTGAGCATGCCATCTATCCAAAAGTTATAGCGGACATAGTAAAAGGACATATAGCCCTTCAAGGCGATCAAGTTAAATTTGAGGCTGAAAGCCATTTTGGACCAAATCATATGGAGTTTTTTAATGTTTAAATATCTTGGAATATTGTTTATTTTTATTACGGCTGACTTGGTAGCTCAAGATATTCCTGACTATAAGGGAGAGTATGTTTTTACTAATTCTCGAGTTTCCATGAAGGGAATCAGAGAGCTGATTACCCATGAGGAAGAAGGCAAAAGAACCATTCAATTTAATGCTAAGTTCCCGCTAGGAAGAATAAAAATTATTTCAGATTTCTTTGAAAAAAATAATCTTATTTCCTCTAAACAATATTATGTTGATGCTAAGGTTTTAATACGATCAGACAAAAGAACTTTAACCTTTGATCGATCTTCAGGAACTCTCACTTCAAAAGGTAAATTTGAATGGAGCCAAGCATTGTTAAAAAATAAAAATGTATTTGATCCCTTGAATGTTCAAATACAAATTAGGAGAAATGTTATAGCAGGACTTAAAGATTTTTCCTTGATGCTTCCGGATCTTAAGACAGGAGCGATCGAAGCGAATAACTACAAAGTTGTCGATAATGGAAGCTTTGAAGTAGATGGCACTGATTATCCTTGCATCATTGTAGAGAGAATTAGATTGCAAGATAATAGAACCACCCGCTACTTTTTAGCGCCAGATCTTGATTACTTAATTATAAAAGTTGAGGACGAAGATCAAGATGGAGATACCATGCTTGAGCTCAAAAAATTGTATTAAGTTTTTGGAAGCGTGACGCCTGTTTGTCCCTGATATTTCCCACCTCTGTCTTTATAGCTGACAGCGCAATCTTCATCAGATTCGAAGAAAATCATTTGCGCCACTCCCTCTCCAGCATAAATTTTTGCGGGTAAATTAGTAGTATTTGAGAATTCTAATGTTACATGCCCTTCCCACTCAGGCTCTAAAGGAGTCACATTTACAATGATGCCACACCTTGCATATGTTGATTTACCCAAACAAATAGTTAAAACATTTCGAGGAATACGAAAATATTCAACTGTTCGGGCAAGCGCAAATGAATTTGGTGGAATAACACATACGTCTGAGGTGATATCAACAAAACTATTATCATCAAAAACTTTTGGGTCAACGGTTGCTGAGTGAATGTTTGTGAAAACTTTAAACTCGTTAGCACAGCGAACATCATAGCCAAAGCTAGAAACACCATACGAGATAAGTTTCTCACCCTTGTCATCAACTCGAACCTGATTTTCAGAAAAAGGCTCAATCATGCCTTCTGATTCAGCCATTCGTTTAATCCATACATCTGGTTTGATAGACATTAAATTACAATCCTCCCTTGGATAGCTCGCGCAATCGTGTTGCCATCGACATACTCTAACTCTCCTCCAATAGGAATGCCATAGGAAATTCTTGAAACTTTAACGCTCTCAAGATGATCATTAATAAAAGATGCTGTTGCATCACCCTCGACAGTTGAACTGGTAGCAAGTATCACTTCCTCAATCTTTGCGCCCTGAATATGTCGCAATAAATCCGGGATGCCAAGATCGTCAGGTGAGACCCCATCAATTGGCGAAAGACGCCCCATTAAAACAAAGTATCTCCCTTTAAAGCCTCCAGTAGATTCGATCGCCAAAACATCTGAGGGACTCTCAACAACACAAAGGCTGTATGCATCCCGCGATTCGTCACTACAAATTCTACAGATAGGCTCTGATGTCAATTGCCGACATACCTCACACCGTTGAATAGAATCTAGGCACTCCTCTAGCGTTTGAGCTAAATGCAAAGCTCCATCTTTATTTTTATCAAGCAAGAATAACGCCATGCGCTGAGCAGACTTCTTCCCAACCCCAGGCAAAATAGTTAAGGCCTCGATTAGCTCATATAGTAAATCTTTACTCATGGGCTTACCTTTTTAATAGATTCGTCAATGATCTTTCCACCGAATGAATCAAGAATATCTTTGACAGCTGCATTCTCTAACAAGGCATCTTTATCTTGGTTAAGCTGGTTTTGCACTCTCTCAACCTCAACTGCTGCAGGAGATGCTATCACCTCTCCACTTTCTATTATTAACGAGATTTTTTGACCCAATTGAGTTGAAATAGCTTCTAAGAATTCAGTTTTTAATCCTTCGGTTGGATTGATAAGCTCATCTGATTTTTTTAAAGTTAAGACACTGTCTGCAAAACTCACAAACTCAAACTCTGAAAAAACCTGGCTCACGAACATAGATAAATTTAATGAATTGAATATTGAGTTCCAACTTTGCATGTCGAGGTCTGATGGAATACTTGATTCCTCAGTCATTGAAACCACTTCAGGCTCTTCTATGACTTCGATTTCTTCAGACTTAGACTCTGATCTTGGGATCTCAACAGCTTCGACTACATTTTTTTTTGATTTTGTAGATTGCTCACCTGCTAATTTAGAATTTTTTTTTTCTATTTTTGGAACTACTCCCTCTGAGATAGGCTGAAACGCAAGCATGCGCAAAATACATAATTCAAGAGCTTGCTTTGGATGCGGATGTACATGAAATTTACTTAAAGCATTTAAGGCAATCTCATAATGTAATTGAGTAATCTGAGGATCAATACTTTCTGCTAATTGCTGAATACTTTCATCTTCGCTATCTTGAATTTGCTGATGCAATGAAATTTTATGAAAAACTGAAATAATAATTTTCAAGACTTGCTCGTACTCAACATTCAGTTCAGTGATTTTATGTAAAGCTAAATAGGCTCCATCACCATCGGAAGCAGCCACATGCTTCACGAGCTCGATAATATAGGATTGATCAATTGTTCCTAATAATGCTTTTACTTGATCTGACTCAAGCACTCCATTGCCATGAGCAATGGCTTGATCTAGAAGCGTTAATCCATCGCGTATAGACCCCTGAGCAGAGCTGGCGATTAAAGCCAAAGACTCATCATCATATTTGATGCTTTCTAGATCTAATAAAGACTGAATATGATCTCTAGTTTGATTTTCTGGAATGATTTTAAGATTTAATTGCAGACAGCGGGACAAAACGGTCTTGGGAACTTTTTCTACCTCCGTAGTAGCCATCAAAAACATTACATGAGGTGGTGGCTCTTCTAAAGTTTTTAACAAAGCATTAAAACTACTTTTAGATAACATATGTACCTCATCAATGAGATAAATTTTATACCTAGCATTTGCAGGCTTATATTGAACAGATTCTAAAAGCTCTCGCATATCATCCACACCGGTTCTTGATGCAGCATCTACTTCTAAAAATTCTATATGGCGACCAGCTTTTATTTCCACACAAGCGGAACATTCATTGCAGGGCTCGACTTGTGGCATGTCGCTTTTTTGGCAATTAAGACACTTAGCAAAAACTCTTGCAATTGTGGTCTTGCCCACGCCACGAGTCCCACTAAACATATAGGCTTGGTGGAGTTTATTATGCTGAATACTATTCTCTAAGGCTTTTAAGATATGCTCTTGTCCAACAACTTCAGAGAAGGTTGAGGGTCGATATTTTCTAGCTAAAACCTGGTAGGACATAGGAGTAAATCATACCATGTGATTTTATAAAATCCGCTCAATAATTTGGGTGCTAAATCCCCGATTAAAAAGAAATTGTTTTTGTTTCATCTTTGATTTGTAGTCAGTTGATTCCACGCCTTTAAATTTCTTTTTTAGTTCATTTTCAGCATTTTCTGTCCAACTTTCATAAGCTTCAATGGCATTATCAATAAAGATTGAATCAACTTTTTTAGAATACAGTTCCATCTCAATTTTCTTTGGTCCGAAGCCTTTCCTTGCTCTAGAGTTAAGATACATTTCTGCAAAGCGTTCATCATCAAGAATATTATTAATAGCTAGTTTATCGAGGGCTTCTTCGATGATGGGCATCGTTTCTGGGAAGCGTTTGTTGAGCTTTTGCTTAAGCTCATGACGTGAGTGTTCTCGCCGAGAAACTAAGTCTAAGGCTTTATTATATATAACTATGAAGGCTTCCGAAGTCATTGCAAAGGCATGACTCTCGACTTACCTTTATTTTTAATAATTTTAACTCGTTGGCCAACAGCAAAACCATAATTGCCTTCTTCTTGAATAATAGAAACGGTTTTACCCGAATCTAAATCCAGCAATAACTCGATGGCAGGCTTCCTAGTCGCAGCATCTCCCATTTTTGAACCCACTGCTGAACCAACCAAAGCACCCAAGACTCCAGCAATGTCTGATTCAGTCTCAGAGTCAGTTACTGAGGCGCCTGCAACACCCCCAATAATTGCTCCGGCAACAGCACCAGTATCTCCATCACCGGATAATATAACTTGGTCAACTGAGACAACCGTTGCAAAAATAACCGTTTGCATTCTTTGAGCATCAGAACGATCAACTATTTCAGGTCGCAAGGAACTATATGAACAACTCACCATAAACATGGCAAAAATGATGCTAATAATATTTTTAGACGCTGTCATTGTCTTTTATCTCCTGTTTAAAATTTTTTTCAAGTTCATCTGCAATTAGATAATAGGTTTTTCCTTTATGGAAACCATCGAGAAGTTTTACTTCATATATCGAATCATTAAATTTAGATGCAATAATTTTGATGCTCTCATTTTTTTTTAAACGCACAAGGTTTCTTCCATCGACCATTGAAAAAACATCCCAAGTTTGAAATTTTCTACTTCTATGGGTGTTGTGTGCGTCGCTGGATAAAAAATATACAACTTGTCCATTACCAAATGAGGAGCTTGGTGAACCATTTTTAATTAACTGCCAAACTGATCCCATCATATCAACTTCTGGATCATCGGTTGTTTCTGCCACAAGGCTTGGCGTGAGTACGATGAAACTAATAAGTATATATTTTTTAAAATCTATCATATTCATTTTGACTTTAATTCTAAAAAAAAGTTCATCTATATTAAACAAGGTAAACATAAATGCCATAAATACTCATGCCAAACATCATCGCCCAGGAGCCTAATGCCCCAACAAGTCGATAAGGAGTGCTTTCTCTTGAAATGGAAAGTCCATATGCATGGAGAATTCTAAGAAGAAAAAAAGAAGATCCAAGCAAGTGGAGTTTCCAATCTGTCACGCCGTGCATTTCAAGCAATAACAAAAGCAATAATGCTAAAGGAGCATGCTCTATTAAATTTCCATGCGATCTAATTGATTGCAATAATTCAGAGGAGTCGCCCTCGCCAAGCAGAGTATTAGTTTTTCCTCTTGCAATCCCGACTTTGAATGCTAAAAAAATTGTAAGAATTGTGATTAATGAAGTGTATAAAAGAGTAATTTCCATAAATAAATTTTTTTTGATTAATTTTGTTTGTGGGTTAAGTTTAATCTGATCAGACAAAAAATTGGAGAATTTCTTATAAAAAAATTATTCATCTATTAGAATAGAAAAATGGATGCAATGACTAACCTCTTAACAAGAAATTCACCACGTGAATTGTCGACTCCCATTCCATCAAAAGATGAGATGCTTGAAATATATCAAGCAGCGCTTCGTGCTCCTGATCATGCTTGGCTAAGGCCCTCTCGTTTTATTGAAGTAACTGGCGCGGGTTTAGATAAGTTATCTAAGATTTTCACAGAATTTGCAGTGAACGAACTACAGGATGTCACACCTTTGCAAATGGAGAAATATAAAGCTGCGCCATACAGAGCGCCCATGATCATCATCCTGGTCTCTCAAATCACTGAGCATCCAAAAGTTCCTAAAGTGGAGCAAATGCTTTCGACTGCAACTGCAGCGGAGAACATCCTGCTTGCACTTCATGCAAAAAACTATGCTGGCATTTGGCGAACCGGTAAATTTTCTTTCAATCAAAAAATAGCAGAGTACTTTAATTTAACCACTGATCATGAAGTGATTGGATATTTGTATGTTGGCACCCCTTCTGGAACTAATAAAAAGATCCCTCAACTTGATATTGATAAATTTGTTACCCACTGGAAGGAGTAAATTCTTTCTTGTTTTCCTTGAATTCTTCTTAAAAGCACCTAAATAAGTATTGTAGATGCCATTTGGGTCTACGTTTATTAACCGCATACGCCATTAGGGTATGCACATTTAGTCGCTACTAAGGAGGACTATATTATGGTACTTAATTTTACCGATCCGTTCCTAACCACTCGTGTGTTAGGTTTTGAAAGCCTGTTTGATAGATTGCAGAGATTCTCTGAAACCACAGAGAGATCTTCAAGCTATCCTCCCTATAATATTCGAAGAGATGAAAATCGAATCTTTATCGATGTTGCTGTTGCTGGTCTATCGCGAGAGGACCTCAACATTGAATTGGCGGAAGGCGTATTAACGATTGAGCATAAAGGGCCTAAAGCAGAACTGTTAAATGACTCTAATGAGGTTGTCTATCAAGGCATCGCACAAAGAGCTTTTAAACAGCAATTTACTTTAGCTGAAAATGTAGAAGTACATGGGGCTGACTTGGTTAATGGAATGTTAACTCTAGCCTTGGAAAAAATAATTCCGGATGCTCAAAAACCTCGTTCGATTGATATCAAAACACCTAAGATTCTAGGTAGTAAGTAATTCAATTAAATTGGATCGGGGGGACATATGTGCCCCCCTTTTTTTATAACAATGGTTTAACATAAAAGCATGAAAAATATCTTCTTAGCTTGCAGTCTCTTTCTAAGCGTCCTGGCAGCCTCTAACCCAGTTGAAACAGGTCATGCCAAAGCAAGCTTAATCACCAATCTACAAGATTCTCAACAAGAATCTTTTTACATTGGAGTTCGACTCGAGATGCAGGAAGGCTGGCATACTTACTGGGAAAATCCAGGCGACTCTGGAAGCCCATTCGATGCAACATGGGAAGTTGCTCAAGGTGTGATTGTTGAGAATGTAGAATGGCCGACTCCGATCACCATTCCTTACCCACCTTTAATGACATTTGGCTATGAAGGTGATGTTGTTTTCCCATTCAAAGTATTTCGTGCAATTGATTCTGATCTCTCCTCAATCACTGTGGATTTTAACTTTTTAATTTGTGCAGATATTTGTATCCCAGAAAAAGCTTCTTTAACTCTTGATTTATCATCCGCGATACCAAATTTTCTAGTTGACGAGGCGATTAAAAATCTTCCAACAGATTTCGTTCAAACTCAAAGTATTATTGAGGGGGATAATTTAAAAATTACATTTAACTCGTCGCAACCAATCAATAGTGCGTATTTTTTTCCTAGACAGGATAATTTATTTGCTTATGCACCTACCCAGCAATTAATCAGCCTTGGAGACAATGCCTACGAAATTGCTATTCCAGTTTTAAGCAATGAAGTAGATTCATTTTCAGGTATTTTGAGCATCAATGGTGAAGGATTTCAAATTGAAGAAAAGTTCAAATCTTCCTCAAGCATGTCTTTATGGCAAGCCATATTGTTTGCTTTAATTGGTGGCTTGATTTTAAATTTAATGCCCTGTGTATTTCCAGTTATTTCTCTTAAAGTTTTAAGCTTTGTCTCTATGGGAGGAGATGATAATAGGAAAATAAGAAATCATGCTCTGTCATTTGTTGGTGGAGTCATGTCCACCTTTTTATCAATTGCCACAGCCTTAATCATTATAAGATCTAGTGGATCTATGATCGGCTGGGGCTATCAACTGCAATCTCCTGTTGTGGTTGGAATTTTAACGCTTATCATGCTGGGCATTGGTCTTATTTTGTTAACAAATATTAATTTTGCTGCAGGCTTAACCACTTTAGGATCTTCTGTGCAATCTCGAAATGACTACTCAGGTTCTTTTTTTACTGGTGTTTTAGCCGTGGTGGTTGCATCTCCATGTACTGCTCCATTTATGGGGGCAGCAATTGGCTACGCCCTGTTACAACCCTCCTTCGCAACGCTACCTATTTTTCTTGCCCTAGGCTTAGGCTTTGCTGGACCTTATTTATTATTAGCGTTAAAACCTGATTGGATCAGCGCCCTTCCAAAACCAGGAGCTTGGATGGAAACGCTTAAACAATTCTTTGCTTTTCCAATGATAGCCACAGCTCTGTGGTTAATGTGGGTCTTTATGGTGCAAACTTCAGGGGACGCTCTAATTTTATTGTTGCTCCTTGGATTGATTCTTGGAATTGCAATTTGGATGATTGCAACATTCAAAGGTCGGTGGAAGTGGATTGGGATGCTCGCAACCATTCTTGCGGCCGCTCAAATTTTTAATAACCTGCCTGAAAACACGAATGGGCTGGTTACAGATTCTAGCGCTGAGCAATGGAGTTTAGCCATAGAGTCTGACTTGCAAGCTCAAGATCGAGCTTATTTAATAAACTTTACTGCAGCATGGTGCATTACTTGCCAAACCAATGAAAAAACTGCATTTGCAAGAGACAAAGTGAAAGAATATTTATCAGATCAAAACATCACTTATGTTAAAGCTGATTGGACCAATCGTAATGAAGAAATAGCCATTGGATTAGCCAGATATGAACGTACTGGAATTCCCTTGTACATTTTTTGGAAGCCGGGGATGCTGGAATCAAAAATTTTACCAGCAGTGTTGACCGAGGACTTACTTATTAAATCGATGCAATGAAACTTTTTTTAACTCTTGTCGCCATATTCTCTGTTGCCACAACTTGTGCTGCTGAGATTCAATTACAAAATCCCTCCATCAATACCAAAGCACCCAATTTTGTTGCCGTTAATAGTTATGGTCAAACCATTCAGTTATCTGATTTAAGAGGTAGCCCGGTTATTCTTGAGTGGACCAATCATGAGTGCCCATACGTGGCAAGACATTATGATGAAAATAACATGCAGGATGTTCAAAAGATTGCGCGCGCTGAGGGAATTATCTGGTTAAGTGTTATTTCCTCTACTCCTGGTGATCAAGGTCATGTCAGTGCAGATAAAGCTAATGCATTGACCGATTCCAGAGGAGCTAGCCCTGCTCATGTCATACTTGATGAGTCAGGTGAAGTGGGGATGTTATATGGAGCTAAAACTACACCACATATGTACATGATTGATGCAAATGGAATACTTAGGTACAAAGGTGCCATTGATGATATTGGTCGTGGTATGCAATTTTTTAATGCTTCGTTTAAAGATGCCAAAAACTATGTCAGCTCCCAGTTGAGAGAACTAGTAGCGAATCAATCATTGGCTATCAATACAACAATCGCATATGGCTGTAGCGTGAAATATAACTACGACTAATCAAATCAACCTATTGGTTCAACCAGCCAATAAACACTCTGCAACCGAAACCACATAAGCCATTCACAAAAGATGTTTTTTCGTAAAGTCTGGGCTAATATAGACTCAAAAATATTATATGCAGAATGAATTATCCAGCATTTGAAGTATTCGGCACGCAACATCTTGTTACTCTTTTGATATGCGCCGCTGTGATTTATGCCTATCCCAGATACTATGCAAATAAAAACCTAGCTACACAAATACAAGGTGGCAAAATTCTTGCAACTATTATGATTTTACATATGGTGACACAGCCCATTTACGATGTGTTGCTATTTGATCTGCCTTGGAAAGGTGAATTCCCTCTGCACATGTGTGACTTTTCAATGCTTGCCATGATCGTATACCTCTTAAAACAAAATGCTCCGAAGATTCTTTTTCATTGTGCTTATTTTTGGGGCATATGCGGCGCAACCATGGCCTTAGCAACACCAGATCTAATTTATGGATTTCCTCATGGGGAGTACTCGCCCTTTTTCTGGGGTCACAGCTTGATTTTATTAGCAGTTTTTTATGTATTGATGGTTAATAAAGACAGGCCTGTGCTCAGCGATATTCCTATGGTCATTGGAGTCACACTGATACTTTTAATATTTGTCTACATTGCCAATCTTCTAATTGGGCCCCCAGCAAATTATTGGTACCTTGCTGCTCGACCTGTTGAGGGCACTTTGATGGATTATTTCCCAGACCCTCCATTGCATTTAATTGGCACCATTCCATTAGCCGTTATTCTGTTTTATATTGCTTATTTACCACTGCAAATTAAAGATAGATTTAATAAGAAATAATCAATATGAAACTTGAGCCCAATCTTTGGTTTGACGAGGTTGTGAAAACCTATCATCGTATTTCACCATACATACACCACACTCAACTGGTTAGCTGTCCAAATCTCAATGAGGAATTAGATGGTCGATATCTTTTTAAACCTGAATCTCTGCAAATAACAGGCTCATTTAAAGTGAGAGGTGCCCTTTCTGCCATATCAAGACTTTCAACAAAAGAATTAAAGCGTGGTGTGATAGCCTATTCCTCTGGTAATCATGCCCAAGGCGTTGCCCACGCAGCGAAAGTATTTAACACTCCAGCAACAGTCGTGATGCCCAAAGATGCCCCTGCTAGAAAAATTGCCAATGCAAAAGCACTTGGCGCTGAAGTAGTTTTTTATGATCGACGTACAGAAAGTAGAGAGGACATGAGCAGAGAGATAGCCAAGGAAAAGAATCTAGTATTAATTAATCCATATGACGCTCTTGAAACAATTTATGGTCAAGGGACTGCAGCCTATGAAGTGATTCATGACGCTAATAATCCTAAGCTAGACAATGCCATTATCTGTGCGGGTGGCGGTGGTCTGACAGCAGGATCTTGTATTTCTATCAAGCACATCAATCCTAGTTGTAACGTCTTTACTGCTGAGCCAGATGAGTGGAATGATCATCAGCTATCTTTTAAAAAAAATGAGAGAGTTGCAATGGACACCAACCGGGGTGGATTATGTGATGGCCTGCTCACACCTACTCCTGGAGAAATACCCTTTGCAATCAATACGCATTTTGGTGTGCAGGGTTTATCTGCATCGGATCAATCTGTCTGTAATGCCATGAAATTTGCCTTTGATCGGTTGAATTTAAAACTTGAGCCAAGCGGTGCTGTTGCTTTGGCATGTTTGCTGGAAAACAAGGAAAAATTTAAAGGCACCAGAACATTGGTAATGCTTTCAGGTGGCAATGTTGATAAAAAAACTTTTGCTGATTGTTTAGCTCAAGCTAATCTGTAGACTCTTTTTTATCTGGATCGACCAGTTCATCGATTCCGGTTCCACCCATCATCACATCGACAATCACGCCAATGACCATGTTAAGCAAAATCACAGCATTAACAATGATAAAAGACACAAAGAAAATCCATGCATAGGGATAGACATCTATGACTTGAGCCATGATATTTGCCCAATCATCATAGGTGGCAACCTGCACAAGAGTAATTAATGCCAAGCCAATATTGCCCCAATTTTCTGGATCAACTTTGCCAAAGAACATGGTACCTATCGCACCCCATACATACATAAAGATGAACATGAGCAAGGCTATAAAACCTACTCTGGGAATGGTCTTAATTAATGAGTCGATAATATGACGGAAAGCTGGAACAACAGTAATGATTCGAAGCACTCGAATAATTCTTAGCAACCTAGCCACAAAGACACTTTCAACATTATTAATTGGTACCAAGGAGATGGTCACAATTAAAAAATCAAAAATGTTCCAACCATCGCTAAAGAATTTAACCAATGAGCGTTCAGAAATCATTCGAATAATAATCTCAATTAAGAAAAACAAGGTAATGGCATAGTCGAATAGATCTAAGTAAACCGTGTACTCAGGTGAGATGTCATAAGAGCTAACACCCGCATAAACAGCAGATGCCACAATCACAGCAATCACAATGCCGCTAAAGGCTTTGCTGTTTCTAACTTTTAGAAAAAAATCTACAAACGTATTCATGTCAGCTCCTAATAATAAAGATATGTTGCTTTTTTACAACCAAACAATTTAATCAACAAGATAAATCCCCTCAGCAAAATAAAAATCATTGGCTCCAGCCGTGCCAGTATCACCTGATTTATACAAGTTTACATTTACCCTGCCGCCACTCTCATCGGGCGATGAGTCGCCGTATAAGGCTCCAGCCACAGATGCCCCACCCAACCAAGAATTAGCTAAGCTGTCGGTTGAATTACCCGTGTAGGTATTATCGGTGCCGGTAATAGCAACTGAGAATGAGGCAAAGCCTGCATTATCAACAATAGGATTTTTATCATCAAAATTAGTAAAGGCTAAAGTTCCAGAATAACCGCTGCCGCCCCAATTAAAGGTTGCGGCCACATCAGCCGTGGTGGTGTATTTGTGAACATCGTAATTGGTGCCCGTTTGATTATAGCGATAGGCCACATTCATCACCGCCGCCCCACTCATCGAGGCTGAACCGGAAGTTGGTATTTCACTTTGATCAACCACTTCACCGCCCACCCAAGTGCCCAGATGCACCGAAGCATTCTGGGTGCCAGAATTAGGTGAGACATCAACCGCGCTCATGGCCCAAAAGCCCCAAGTTGAATAAGCGGTATCTGGCATCGAATCGTTGCCGCCTGTGTGGAATAAATCAGTATCCTCTCTATCTAATGTATTGTATGAAACCATCACTCCAGCTAGATTATTTGAACCCCCCGAAGTGCCATCAATTTGCGCGCCATCGTCTTGAATCTCAGCTGCAAAGACTTCACTTGAAATGTAAGCTGATTTTGCTTCATCGTTGGTGGCATCACCAAACTTCAAGGTCATAGAGCCGGTATCCACGGTGCTCCAATTGGAAGTATAGTTATTTGATGGAGCAGCACTGATGGTCATCGGAGCCACCACTTGCACATCATCGTTGGTGGTATCAAACGCAAAGGTTGCAAGCGTGCTGCTTGAGCGAATCGAAGACAGCTGAGAGTTGCCTGTGCCACTGACATCAAATTCTAAAATGCCACTGAAAAATCCGCTGTAGCCCGTAGCACTTGAGGAGTAAAAATCTGAAGATCTAAAGTCACTCAGATTATGATAAGCTCCAGAACCAACGCCAGAAGTTCTCACGTCTTGCACCACAGCAGAAACATTAAAGGAGCCAGTGCTGAAGGTATCATTGTTAGAGTTATAATTAACTCCCAAAGTCATATTACCTGACTTATAGGGATCAGAAGATGTAATCATGGCGCCGCCAGGTTGATTGGAGCTATCACCCCAAAAGCAGCCGCTATCATTGGAGGTTGCACACTCAATTGGAGAAGTACCATAGTTAATACCCAGACCATCATTATCTGCATTTGTGGCACCCTGATAAGACCAATAATGATAGCCATCCATGCCCAAGCCAGTATCTCCTGGTGAGTATCTTGTTGTATCATTTTTTCGATAATCCACATTAGATATCACCACATTCAAAAGACTCTGTTGATCATCCCGAGTGGTACTGCCTGAGGCACCGTCATAGGAATCTTTCAAAGAAATTTGCGCCCAAAGACCGGTCCCTACTCCGCTTGGATTTAGTACCTGCCACCACATGGATGTACCTTCAGGCAGATAACTGGTGCTGGTATGAGGCATTCTATTGGTATAAATAATATTAGCTTCATTAAGAGCCATTCTCGCAAAGTCATAGTTTAGTTGGTAAGATGCCGCGCAAGCAGAAGAGGAATTACCTGTACCTGCACAATAATTCAGACCAACATCGCCATAAGACCATACATTAGTTGGAATAAAATTAGGATAGAAATAATCATTCGTGGTTCCAGAAGCTGTAAAGTTTTCAAGCGGGATGACTGCCATGGCAATGACTCTTTTATTTCCATTGGTAAAGGATACAAAGTTTGCATCCTTATAAACTTCTCCGGCTAAGGTGACTTGATCCTCATAGAGGTTGTAGGTACTTGAGGTGGTTGAGCCATCACCAGACAAACCAACTATCCATTGCATGATCGCATAACTATTAGTCCCTTGATACTGAGTTTGGTGATCCCAATTTATATCATTTACTCCAAGCAAAACACCATTGGTGTCACTATCGGTTTCGTTAGGTCCCCAATAACCAAAATATTTCGCCAATTTAATTCCGTTACCTGCACTATTTAAATATCTACCGCAACCCTGACATTTAATGGAAAAGCCATTTAAAGCTTCAGCTATACCACCACTTCCTGTATAAGTAGAATTGATAGGTTCAGTATCTGTGACAGCTTCTCTAGAACTAAAAGTGGCAGTACCGCCACCAATTGCAGACAAAACAGCATTTAATCTACTTTCATTTGTTTGATATTGACAACATTGTTCAGAATAAAGGACATACAAGACATTTCCAGAAGTTTCCAAAAAGCTCTCATACCCGCTGATATCTGTGCTCGTAGTGTTTATTCTTATATCTATGATCAAGCTGTATGGGCTTAAATCAGCAGGTACGCTAGTGCTCTGAACTGCATCATAGGTTTTACCTGCTGCAGTAATTGCATCTACCCATTGATTACTATCATTGCTCCAATCCCCATCGTAACCGTTGCTACCCTCAGTATAATTCCACAATATTAGAGCTTTTCCTCCAGCAATTGCTGAGTTAAAGCTAATATTGCTAGCTGCCTTATCAGTGGTCATGAACCAATATTCAGCGCCTTCTAGTCGTCCTGCAGTCAGGAAGTCAGCATTGGCTATGGTGGTGGTGACTACCGTGCCTAGAGGACTGTAATACTTGCCATCGAGTGCAGAAGAATTTGGCGCAAAAGCAAATTCGCCACTACCACTAGTATCAATAGGAAAATAATAACGCCAATTGAGTGCGGTTCCAGAATTGATTTCCACCGGAACATAGTTGTTAGACGTATCGTCCACTGAAGTGATGGCAGTTGAATTGGTGGTACCGACTTGCTCTAAAGTGTAGGCAGCGAGGCTTGATCCAGACGGACCTCGAGTTGCTGTTGCACTAAAGCCACTTCTTGAGGCTGAGTTATAGTCAGCAGAATAGCGCAAGACTGCCGATTCAAGTTCTTCAACGTTACCTACATTAACCGTAAAGGCATCGGTGGTGGTGTTACCTCCTGCGGTGGCAGTCAAAGTTAAGCTGTAGCTTTTAGCCGTCTCAAAATCCAAGGTTGCATTGGTGGTGACATTACCAGAGCTGTCAACGGCAAAATTACTGCTGCCGGTTCCACTGAGTGAGTAAGAGACAGTTTCGCTATCTGGATTGGTAATGCTTGAGCTACCAACAGTAGTGCCTGAACTGGAGGATTCTGCCAAAGCTGCGCCGCTGTTGGCCAAAGTCACTGCTAAGGTATTAATTTTTAAATCGTTCACATTCACCGTGAAATTTTGCGTCACTGTATTGGTGCCATCGGTTGCAGTAAGAGTTAATGAATATGATGTTGTGGTTTCATAATCCAAACTTGCTGCTGTGGTAATGGTTCCATCTGAAGAGACTGCAAATTTATCACTGCCGGTGCCAGAAAGGGTATAAGTCACACTACCACTGCCCTCGGTGGTGGTTGTTGTTGTTGTAATGCTTGATCCCGAACTAGCATTTTCATCAATACTAATTGATGAACTTGCTAGGGCTATAGACAACTCAACCACATCAGCAACACTAATATTGATAATGTTCGATATAGTATTGGTTCCATCGCTAGCAGTTAATGTTAGTGAGTACGAGGTGCTTGTTTCATAATCTAAAGAACTGACTAAAGTAATATTTCCAGCACTATCGACCGCAAAATTTTCACTACCGGACCCACTTAAGGCATAAGTAATGGTTTGTGATTCAGGATCGGAGGCTGATGCAGTTGCAATCGTAGTTCCAGCAGCAGTGTTTTCTGCAAAAGAAGAAGCCGCCAATGAGCTTGAAAGACTTGGAGCTTCATTGACATCGCTAATACTGATGGCGATAGTGTTAGTTATAGTATTAACTCCATCAGAAGCGCTCAGTGTTAAAGTGTAAGAACTGGCTGTTTCGTAATCCAAGCCAGCTATCAAAGTTACGTTCCCCGAACTATCTACTGCAAAATTTTCACTGCCAGTTCCACTTAAGGAATAGGTAATAGCTTGTGATTCAGGATCTGATGCTGAAGCATTTGCAATGGTCGTTCCCGTTGAAATGTTCTCTGCGAAGGAAGAAGCTGCCAATGTATTCGAAAGGCTTGGTGCTTCATTGACATCATCGACTGTAATAGTTAAGTCAGAAGAAGTTGTGTTCACTCCATCAGATGCATTTAAGGTAAGCGTATAGCTTGTTGCAGTTTCATAATCCAGTGTATTGACCAGTGAAATATTCCCAGCACTGTCCACGCTAAAGTTTTCACTGCCTGCTCCCGAAAGACTATAGGTAATAGAATTACCTTCAGGATCTGTTGCTGAGGCTGTACCTATGTTTATACCGGTCAGACTGTCTTCAGCAAAACTAGTTGCTGAGGTGCTTGCAGTTAAAATAGCAGGCTCATCAATATCAATAACACTAAAATTAATTTCATAGACAGTCTCATTAACTCCGTCACTGGCAGTCAGTGTCAGCGCATAACTGGTAGTGGTCTCATAATCCAATTCAGCTTGCAAGGAAATGTTCCCATTTGCATCCACGCTAAAGTTTTCACTACCCTCTCCAGAAAGAGTGAATGAAATATCTCCACCTTCAGGATCTATGGCTGTGCTTTCGAGAATCGCTGATTGCAAATCAATATTTTCAGCAAAGGAATCAGCAAGTAAAGTAGATGTTAATACAATAGGCTCATCAATGTTTGTTACATCCAAAAGCACTTGTATTTCAGAAATATCAGCATTTTCAGATTCAATGGTCACAGTAAATGAAAGGGTAGTTTGAGTCTCATAATCAAGCGCACTTATAAGATTAATTGTTAAAGTTTCTTCATCAAATTCCACGAGTTCGGCATCATCACCGGAAATGACAATTGTGTAAGCTAATTCTCCTGGATTAATAAAAACCAATGGGGTGAGGGTTTCATTGACCAGATTTTCGTTAATGGATTCAATGGACTCACCTGCACTAACTTGAAAAATAGGAGCAACTTCAACGGTTGTCTCTTGAGTAGATTCTGCGACCTCCTCTGCAACTTCTCCGGTTGGATCTTCATTGGCATCATCGGCCTCGACGGTTTCAAGCTCAACAGCAGCCTCATAATCATCAGCTGTTCCCAAATCTTCTGGCTCCACATCTGAAGAGGCATCTGATACTCCCGATGAGTCTAGCAAACTTTCATCTACTTCAATGTCGGTTGAATCGCCAGCATCATCGCTTGCAACTTCTGCCTCAGTTTCAGCTTCTGTTGATTCGGGGGCAGTCTCCTCGGCCGGCGTCTCTTCGCTTACAGTTTCTTCACTAGGAGCAGCCTCTTCTTCTTGAGTTTCCTCCCCAGGAGTTTCTTCGGCAGCAGGCTCATCTTCTGAAATTTCCTCTTCAGCAGCAGATTCTTCTTCTGGTGCTTCTTCGGGTGCCTCTAATTCTTCCTGCAATGCATCTAAACTCTCTTCAGTAACTGCAACAGGCTCACTTGGCTCAGAATCTTCACTTTCAACAGAGACTGAAAAACCTGGTTCAGTAACCGTCGTAGCAAAATCTGGGGAGCATTGATCCCCAAAAGAATCTAAATCTACACAATTAGGAGTAACCGTCATCTCTGTGCCATATAGAAAGGTTGCATTCGTTTGCGGGCCTGTGGTCTGCACAATTCCGATTCCACCCCTAATACCAACCGTGGCAGAATTTGTTCGAATTAAAGCGGGTTGTTTTTTTGTAACTTTACCGCCAACTATTCTAAGCAAGCCACGCGCTGTTACCTCGAGTGAGCCTTCGGCAGTCTCAGGGTTATAAATAAATTTATCCAAAACAACACTGGAGTTAGGTCCAATCGAAA
The DNA here is from genome assembly GCA_003284215.1 of SAR86 cluster bacterium AG-313-D11. Lineage (GTDB taxonomy): Bacteria > Pseudomonadota > Gammaproteobacteria > Magnimaribacterales > D2472 > D2472. The sequence continues at coordinate 23,606 of QBVW01000007.1, forward strand.
ATGCAGTGCCATCAAGCAACAACATTTGCGCCCTCCCGATGCCATCAGTTTCAATCGTATGATTTTGAATAATCTCATAACCCGCATCGATAAGTTTACGCTCTTGTTCAAGAGTTAAATCGGTTGTATTTTTATTAACCGCAGATGCAACTCCTATTTGTTCTTGGGTCTGACCATCAATAGCAAAAAGACTGACTGCTAAATAAACTGAAAGAAAATTTTGAATAAATTTCATGATTATTTGAAACATTGATAGTTTATTTGTGCAGAAAAATTATTAGCCCTGCGTTTATAAATACTGATGGTGCTTCTGGAGTCATTGAAGATCAAACCAAGATTTAACGACCAACAAGCTCCTATGGATTTCAGCATATTGAATCGAAGACTTTCCATTTGATCATGTCTTGCACCAAAAAGAGGATAGTTCTTATCATGCGATTTATCTTGATAGCTGTACTTTGATGAAAATTGCCAATTTTCACCCAGGGGCTGAGAATAACTAAACTCTAAACCATAGTTTTCATAAAACTCATAGTCTGTATTTGCACGATAATTTTCTAAAATGATCTTATAGCCATATAAGGCTTGAGGGCCAGACCAAACGTAACTCTGCCCAAAACTTATTCCGTTTATGCGGCCATTTTTTTGTCTTCCTGACCTAAAAATTTTCTCATCTCTGTAATATGAAAAGAGCATGGAGGAACCATTATCTAATTGACCGCTGTAATCAAGGGAAATACGGCCACTGCGTAAAATTTCTTGTCGGTTTAACACAACTCGCAGTAAATTAATGTTCGGCGCAAAGACTGGATCCTCTAAATTAAAGAAAGAAAAGAAATTCTCATCTAAGTTAAAGTTTCTGCGAACTGAAATTACGTTACTTTGTACATCGAATTGAGTGTAAGTATCGAATCGATCTGCGCCATAACTAAAAAAGTATTGAATGTTATCGCCTCTTGGATGATTTAAGTCCTGATCAATGCTTAAAGAATAGTTATATAGAGACGATCTATCGCTTTGTCTTTTGCTCTCTTGATCAACCTCTAATAAAAAATCACCAATCTCAATAAAATCGGCATTGATGCCTGAATTTCCATTCGTGGTTCGTTTGAAGCCAATACTAAGGTTTTGTTGCCATTGAAAAGGCTCCTCAGCAGAGACAATTGCTTCAAGGAATTGATCAACCTTAGCTTCAACTTCTGGGGGTGGATTAAACTCCTTAACACTTTTTAAATAATTGTTAGCCAAAGCAAAAGCGCCTAGACGGAAATATAAAACTCCAAGTTCTAACCTGATTCTAGGTAATTCTGAATCATAAATAAGCATCTGCTCAAAGACACCTATGGCGCCCTCTAAATCTCCAACTACAATGGATAAATTTGCATATTCAAATAACAAAGAAAGGTTTGTTGGATCTTTGAAAAGCTTTTGAAAGGTTTGCTCTTTTTTTTTCTCGAGAACCTCTAATGCTTGGGGATCGGATATAGTTGGAACAACATTTTGTGCTAAAGAATCCATACATAAGAGAGCAAAAAGCATGGATAAAAATAGCTTGGATAATTTCATAAGTTTTTTAGTGACATTTAGTCACTAAATTTGTTGTGTATTTAAACATAAAAATGACAAAATATCATTTGAAAGGTGTCAATACGCGCATTCTCTCCCCTAGAGGTATAATCTTATGATGAAAAAATCTGAGCAAACAAAAGCCAAACTTGTTAACGCAGTTGTAAACCTCATTAATAAGGGTAAGAAAATTTCTGTATCAAGCATTTCCAAAGAATCCAAAACTGCTTACGGAACCTTTTACAGATACTTCAATAATCTTGATGAGATTCATGAGGCTGCAATTATTAACGTTGTCTTGGAGGTAGCTGAAAGTCTTGATAAACAGCTAGCAAAAGAATCATCAAATCTTTTTAAGATTTATTATGCTTGGTACGTTGCCATTGATTTGTATAAAGATACCTATACAGCTAACTGGCTTATTGATCACCCTGCCAGCATTAATGAAGCATGGATTCTCACTCACCCTATTACCTTTGGCTGGTTGCAAGAAGCAATCAAGCAAAAAGAAGAGCTGGGATTAAATAATGAAAATTTAAGACACTTTAAGATGGCTTCATCTTATATCCACTGGACCTATCAAAATGCTTTGCGAGAATTGCTTAGAGGTAGAAAAACAATTCATGTCTATCTAGATTTAATGAATTCAATTAATTTTCTAGATCTACCCAAAAAAACTCATAAAAAATATCTTAAAAGAGTCGCTGACTCTCTTTAAGCCTCACTAAAACTTAGCGTGAAGAAAAATTTAAAGCAGCTATCTCGATACGGCCTTTTAATTTTTGCAATCTTGGTAAGTTTTTTACCGATCCTTAATCCTTTTCAAATTTTTAGCAGCCTACAAAATTATTCTTTTGATACCTTCCAAAGAATTTTACCAAGAGAGATCTACACTGAAGACCCTGTGATCATCATTGATATTGATGATCGTTCACTTACAGAAATTGGCCAGTGGCCCTGGCCTAGAAATCAATTAGCAAAATTAACAGATCAAGCTTATGCAGCAGCTGCATTAGGATTTGATATCGTCTTTGCTGAAGCAGACAGAACCAATCCTGAAAATTTCATTTTCAGCTACCCTCTTACCGAAGCATCAAAAAAAGAACTATCAAAATTACCGAGCAATGATGAGCTTTTTGCTCAAGCCATCGTTAATCATGGAACCGTTGTTCTAGGTCAGGCTTTAAATAATAAAAATAACATTAAGCCTTACCAGGCTAAATATGGCTTGGTAACTCAAGGTGATAATCCCAAGCAATTTATTAGAAATTATCTGGGTGCACAAAATAATATCAAACTGCTGGATGACTCAGCTTCAGGAATTGGTTCAATGAGCATAGGTAATAATGATGCAATTGTTCGCCAATTACCTACCTTTGAAAGAATTGATGATCAATTGGTGCCTAGCCTTGCTCTGGAAATGACAAGAGTGGCTGTGGGAGCCTCAACTTTTCAGATTAAGTCCTCTAATGCCTCAAGCGAGGAAGCCTATGGCGCTCAAACAGGCATCAACAATATCAAATTGGGCCCTCTCACTATTCCAACAACACCTGAAGGAAATGTATGGGTTTACTTTGCCCCTACAAAAAATATTCCTACAGTCTCTGCAGGGGATGTGATCTCAGGATTAATACCGCCTGAATTTTTTGAGGGCAAGGTTGCACTTGTTGGAACATCTGCTGCCGGCCTGCTCGATCTTAGATCTACCCCTACAGAAAAAAATATTCCTGGGGTCACAATCATTGCTCAATTTATTCAGCAAATTTTTGCTAATGAATTTTTACAAAGGCCAGATTGGCTTTTTGGAGCGGAGTTCCTTGCAGGTCTTATATTAGCTGTACTAATTACTCTAAGCATTCAAGCCCTAGGACCTATCGGTGGATTGAGTGTTTTGATCCTAGGTTCTGGCGGAATCACGGGTTCAAGTTATTATTTTTTTAAATCAAAATTATTTTTAGTTGATCCAATCTCTCCTTTAATCATTGCATTGAGTGTTTATGTTGCCGTTACCTTTTTCAATTTTCTGTTTACTGAGCTAGAACGAAGCAGAGTAAGAGGCGCCTTTGCACAATATCTTTCCCCAGAAATGGTTAATCGCTTGGCAGAATCTAGCGAATCATTGGTTCTTGGTGGAGAGAGAAAAGAAATGACCTTCCTGTTTTCAGATATTAGAGGTTTCACTAAAATTTCTGAACAATACAAGGATGATCCAGAAGCTTTAACACAGCTCATCAATCAATTACTCACGGTGTTATCTAATGCAATTTTAGAGCATGGTGGCACCATAGATAAATACATGGGTGATTGCATCATGGCATTTTGGAATGCACCGACCGACCAAGAAGATCATCGTCAATTAGCTATTAAAGCAGCCCATACAATGAATGAGGCTTTAGATGAATTCAATCTTGAGACAGATGGAGGTTTAGACTTTAAGCTTGAAATAGGAATTGGTATCAATTCTGGAAACTGCATTGTCGGCAACATGGGTTCTGATAAACGTTTTGATTATACCGTCCTCGGTGATGCTGTGAACTTAGCATCTAGACTTGAAAGTCAGTCATCTAATTATGGCTTACATATGATCGTAGGCGAAAATACTTACATACATGATTGTGATTTTACAATTATAGAAATTGATAAAATTGCAGTTAAAGGAAAATCTTCTGCTGAAATAATTTATACCTGTTTTAAGCCAGAAATGAAATTTACAGCAGGGTTCTTACAAAAACATCAAACTTTCTTGAATGAATATAGAGCTCAAAACTGGGATAGTGCCAATTTATTAATCGATGAATTAATATCTTCCTCTGATGCGCTTGAACTATACTACAAGCACATGAGAGCAAGAATTGCAGAATATATTTTAAACCCGCCAGCCATTGATTGGGAAGGAGTCTATATTGCTAAAAATAAGTAATTTTCAATACCTCACAGTCTTTGTTATGTGCTTAAGCTCTTTTAATCTTATGAGCCAGGCCATAGTCAATATTGAAGATTTGAGACGCGAAGGTGAAGTTGGATTCTTTACTAATATCAGCGCCAATCTCAATGCATCGCGAGGCAATAGAGATAGAGATTTCTACTCTGTTCAACTAAGGTTTGATAATAACTCTAAAGATACGGAATCTTTTTTGATTCTCCAGCAAAGTGAACGTAAGTCAAATGATAAGCTGATGGATGAAGCAACCTTCATGCATGGCAGGTATATTTTAGTCGGTGAAGATGCTGTTAACTGGGAAGTTTTTATTCAATACAGTGAAAATCCTTTTAGAAATTATAAAAAAAGATCAGTTATCGGTGGCGGTCTTAGATATGAGCTATCAGACTCAGCTCGCTTTGGAGCTGGTTTGCTCAATGAGGATGAGACCGATCTGAGTGGTCAATCTAAAACCACAGAGCGTTTCGGTTTTTATCTCCATAATTCTTTAGAGCTAGCAGAAAATATTGCCTTAAAACCTACAATATATTTTCAACCTAGCATTGATGATTTTGAGAATGACTATAAAGCAAGTATCATCTTAGCCTTAGATTTTAAAGTAAATGAAAATTTTAAGATAACGATGCAATATTCATCTTTTCATGACTCGGATCCACCCATGTTGGCTGAGAAAACAGATGAATCAATCTCAACCATGTTTTCATACAATTTAAATTAATTATGGAAGGATTTATAGAAATTTTTACAAATGTCTGGGAAGAAGGCTTTTTAGGCATTGGTATAACAGAGATTATTGTCTCTATGTTGATATTTATAGCTGGAGCTATAAGTAGAGCCTTTTTTGTAGGCAGAGTTTTGAATTGGCTCGAAAAGCTTACTGAGCATACAGATTCTGAAGTGGACGATGTATTGCTTGAGTCACTCAAGAAGCCACTTGGATATATCCCCATGACGGTTGCTCTCTACTTTATTGCTGTTTACCTCCCTCTTTCAGGCATGGCAGATATTTTTGCTACTAATCTAGTCAAAGCCATGATTGCTTTTACAATATTTAGTGCATTATCAAATAGTATTGCTCCAATTTTTCAGGCTTTTACCTCAAGTGCTGTATTAACCAAATCCATGACCATGTGGCTTGAAAGAGCTGCGAGGATAATTATATGGATTATAGGTCTTGGTATTATTTTAGATATCTTTGGCATTCAAATTGGCCCACTGGTCGCTGGTCTTGGTTTATTCTCAGTCGCTGTTGCGCTTGGTGCTCAAGATTTATTTAAAAATCTAATCTCTGGATTATTGATCATTGGAGAAAATAGGTTTCAACCGGGCGATCGAATCGAGGTGCCGGGTTCACTTCATGGCATGGTTGAAGACATAGGTTTTAGATCAACCCTTATCAGAATGTTTGATACATCTCCCATGCTAGTTCCAAACAAAGATCTTTCAGATGTAAAAGTTATCAATCATGGCAACATGAAATATAGAAGAATTAGCTGGTCATTAAATCTGATTTACTCTACTACCCAAGAACAATTAGCAAAAATTTGTGAAGAAATTACAAACTTTATTACCACCTCTGAAGAATTTATAAATAATCCTGATCAAGAATCCTTCGCTCGAACTGAAGAACTAGCATCAAGCTCCATTGATGTGAGAGTGCTATGTTACACAGACCCAGTGGGCTTAACAGATTTTTCTAAAATTAAGCAAAACCTAATTTTTGAAGTGATTAAAATCGTTAGAAATAATGGCTCTGAATTTGCCTACCCTTCAACTTCAGTCTATGTAGAAAATACAGATCCTTTGAATGTTGCAGACTACTCAACCGATGGCTTGCAAGAGAAAGATATCTCTCATCAGGCTGCGCCTGATAAGGGCGATGACTAATCTGCAGTTCTTTGCGAGACGCTAAGCTCTAATTCTTTGAACAGACCAGGGTGCTCTTCAGTAAGCTCTGCCAAGTCCAACTTTGTTAATTCAAGTAATTTTGTATCGTCAGCAGCGGTTATGGTTGCATTTCTTGGCGCATTGCCAAGTAAGCCCATTTCTCCAAAATAATCTCCTGCTACTAAATAGACCGGCTGATCAATTTCTACTTTAACCTTTCCATATTCAATGATAAACATTGAATCAGCCTCCTCGCCCTTAGAGAAAATAGTCTCATGCTCACTTATCAAAACAACCTGTAGCTTTTCATTAATTTTTCCAACTGCTCCAATTGGAAGCTCTTGAAATAGCGGCACTGATGCAATAGCTTCAAAGCTCACGAGAAAATTCTTTTTTTGAATCTCTTCATAGTAGGCAGATGCAAGAATGGCTGCAGGTAAGGCAAACATCCCTATCCCAACCAACATCGTAAAGCTTGCTAGCAGCTTACCAAGGTCTGTCATAGGCACAACATCGCCATAACCCACAGTAGTTAAAGTCGCTATGCCCCACCACATGGTAGACGGAATGCTACCAAAAACCTCTGGCTGGACCGAGGATTCTAAAAAATATATAAATGTAGAAACTACCAATAAAATTGAAATCACCATGATTTGTGAACCTAGCAAGGCATTGCGTTGTTTAATGATTGTCTTAATAAGAGTATTGGTTGGTAAGAGAAACCTTGATTGACTAAAAATATCAAAAAGTCTAAATAATCTAAGGATTCTTAAATCATAGATGGAAAAAAATATTTGATTAATAAGAACCAGTCCATCAATCGAAAGAAGAAACGAAAGTTTTCGTTCATTGAAAAGCCTTAAAATAAACTCAATTCCAAAAATACTTATTGAAATTAAATACGACACTTTAAATGCTGGTATTTCGAGCACAAAATAACCCGCACTAGAAACTATTTGATGCAAGATATTAATAGCAATCACTACTCCAAAAAACTTATTCAAGGTATCTAGTATTTTTTTCATTCAATAATTATAGCTTGAGTCTGTAATATGAAAAACTCAACGCTAGAATATTAATCATTATATGAAGGATTTATTTGGTAGGATGGTCATTGAAAAAAGGAATTTAAGGGTACATATTAAGCATGTCTGATCAAACTATTCTTGCAACGACTTTGGCTGTTTTAATGGGTCTGCTCATTTGGGGAAAATGGCGTTATGACGGGGTCACTCTGGTTTGCTTGGCTGCGCTAGTTTTATTTGGAGTTGTGCCTGCAGAAAGTGCCTTTACAGGGTTTGGACATCCTGCTGTGATAACCGTTGCGCTTGTTCTCTTGATCAGCAGAGGTTTACAAGAAGCAGGAATGGTAAGTTTGGCAGGAAACCTAATTTCTCGTCTTACTCTTTCAGAGAATCAATACATGGTTATGATCATGATTGTTGCAGCTTTCTTATCATCATTTATGAACAATATTGGAGCCATGGCTTTACTCCTTCCTATTACACTATCGCTATGTCAAAAGATGGAATGGAATCCCTCAAAGTTTCTTATGCCTCTTGCCTTTGCAAGTATTCTGGGCGGTATGAACACTGTGATTGGAACACCTCCAAATATTATCATTGCTCAATATAGGCAAGAATATACAGGCGTTGCTTTTAGTTTCTTTGACTATTCATTTGTAGGATTGGCAGTAAGCGTATTGGGTGTTTTGTTTATAGCATTAATAGGCTTTAGATTTGTGAAAGTTCGTGACAATACAAATGATCAAACTAGACTCATTGATTTAAAAAACTATCTTTTTGAAGTTACTGTCAAAGATGATAGTAAGGCTATCGGAATGCGTCTTTCTGAAATTAAAAAAATGTCTGGGCCTGAAACAGAAGTTCTTGGAGTTGTGAACGAAACCGGAGGTGTTTCAAGAGTTTCAATGAGCAAAAAAATTCAACCTGGGCAAATCTTAGTTATTAAGACCTCCCCAGATGATATTTCTTCTATTCAAGAGGCGCTAGGGTTTGAGATCGCTGATGATCTTGTCACAGTCAAAGAATCAGATTTAGCTGAAATTGAGGTCATGGTCACAGCAGGTTCAAGACTGGTTGGTAGAAAACATGAATTTCTGAAAAGACTTGCCTCAGATGATCTTGCTCTGCTTGGATTATGGAGACAAGGTGCAAAATTCAGAACTAGGCTTGCTAGAGAAGCTTTTAAAATTGGAGATGTATTACTGCTAGGAGTCAGAACTATTGATGATGAGGGAGTCAAGGAGAGAATAAAACACTTAGGCCTTATGCCATTAATGGAAAGAGATCTCCAAACAATTCCTAGTAGAAGTCGATTATTAAAAAGTTTAGTCTTTTTTGGTTTAGCAATTGGTCTAACTGCCTTCAATGTAATAGACATAGTTGTTGCGTTTTTATTATGCGTTATAGCTTTCATATCAATCAAAGTTTTAAATGGAAATCTTTATAGAAATATTGAATGGCCCGTTGTTGTAATGCTTGCTGCAATGATTCCAGTAGGACAAGCTTTAGAAACTTCTGGAATCTCATTAAATATTGCAAACTTTATATCTGCTAGCACCGAGGGTATGGCTTTACCTTGGTTAATCTTAATGGTGCTGGTTATTACAATGTTTGTTTCTGACATAGTAAATAATGCGGCTACAGCTGTAATCATGGCGCCGATTGCAGCCAATCTTGCTATTCAAGTTGGGCAACCGGTTGAACCCTTCCTTATGGCAGTTGCAGTTGGAGCAAGCTGTGCTTTTCTTTCTCCTATTGGGCACCAATGCAATACCTTGGTAATGGCTCCAGGAAATTATAAATTTGGAGATTATTGGCGTCTTGGTCTTCCGCTTGAATGCGTGATTGTGGCTATCTCAATTCCGATGATTTTATTTGTTTGGACTTAGGCGTTAAACAATCATTGAAATTAATCTGCTTAACTCCTCAGGATCTTCAAAAAATGAGAAATGTCCCACCTCATCCATTGTATAAGTCTCACTTGGCACAATATCAATAAAACTTTCTACAGCCTTTAAGTCAACTAACCTATCTTTGCTGCCAAGAATAATTGAAATGGGAATGTCCAAGTTTTTTATATCATTTAAATCAAGCTCATAATTATTGCATGCATTTAAATCATCTAGCATCACTAGATCGTCAGCCTCAGAGAAAGCATTCCTCATGCCAAGAAGTCTTCTGTATAACCCATACTTAATAATGAAGTTTGCAGCATCCCCATTGCCTGCCTTAGCTTTTGCAAGCAAGGCATCAGCAACTCTTGTCGGATAGATGCTGTTCACTAGTATAAGTTCTTTAGCTGCAAAATTATGATTCAGCACCATATCAAGGGCAACAAGCCCTCCCATGCTATGACCACACAAAGAAAGATTTTTAAGATCATAGGCTTCTAGTGCATCTATTAAAAACTCACTATAAGATTCAATTTTATTACTTGAGGATCCCTTTGATTCTCCATGACCAGGAAGATCAATGATCAAAGGCTTATTATATTCAGATTCAGATAATTGAATCGCTCTAACCAATCGATGATCCATGCCAGCACCTGCAATAAAGAGAATAGATTTCTTTGCCTGATTGATAGACTCAAAATTATGAAAATATGTTTTTGAATTACTCATTGGCTCAATCTATTTGAATTCGAAGCGATGATCAAGTGACATAAGATAAAACTTTAAATGTGGTAGACCCGAATGGACTCGAACCATCGACCTTCGCAATGTCAATGCGACGCTCTAACCAAAACTGAGCTACGGGTCTAGAATATTTCGACATTATACAGCTAGACAAATAATAAGATAAGTCTGAAATACGTTAGAGGGGGAGAATTTTTTGATCGGGGATAGAGAGTATTACAAATCTTGCTCTGAATTATATATATCAAAAAAATCTAATTTTAAATCAAGGAAGTTAGCATATTTTTTAAAATACTGAAGTGCAAAAACTCTGGCTGGAAATATTGAATAATCACCATGCTCTATACCCTTAATATAATTTACGTTTACGAATATTTCAGAGGCAACTTGAGATTCAGATAGAGAAAGTAACTTTCTGCGCTCTGCAAATACTTTTCCAATCTTGCAGGTATGTGCTGATTTGAGGTTAGGCTGTGCTTCTATTGCGCTTGTTTGCATCTCTTAAAACTATTAATCAAAACGAACCTTACATTATACATATAAATGATAAATTGTCATTTTTTATAATCAGTCAAAAGAGAAACCAGCTCTATGCTCTAAAAAAGATACAAAGCTAATGTTAAATTTAATCTATAGATGCAGATCTTTGGGTTAAGAACTCTTTTGTATCCTCAAGAATGCTTTGAGTTTCTGAAGAGTTATCTTTCTCTAAGAGTTTTTCGAGCTCTGTCATCACCTTACTCATAGAGCCCCATGGGCCCTCTTCATTTAAGCGTTGAGTGATAAGTGACTGGTAGCGGCCCATCATATCTTCCGGAGCTGCTTGGGGATAAAACTGACAAATTAATCTTTCAGCAAACGACCTATGACGTTCATCAGTGATGTTTCGGCAAATTTTAATTCGCTCTTCAGCTGAATCAATTCGATGAAAGTCTGCCATTAAATCTTTATCTTCTTTGGAAGGAAAGCCCCCAGCATAAATCATTTGCTCGATATGATCATATTCATTATTCCAATTATTAATTTTATCTGCCATAGCTTGACTAACCAGTGCTTGAAAATCTGTATTTTCTCTAATCTGCTTAGCTCTTGCTTCTAAAACCTCAAAGTCCATGTCAAATGCGTTTTTATCATCAATCATTGAACTTGGACATATCGGTATAGTTTTGTTAATACCATATTTTTTGAATGGGCCTGATTTGCCAGGTTTTTGTACCATGGAGTAGATTTCTTGTGTATCAAGATCAAAGATCTCTTGAGGATCGAAACTAAGATCAAAAAACATCAGGTCATTGGGAGCTTTGCTGCCACAAGGAACCACTGGATATCTAAATATTTCACGTCTAAAAACTTCTCCTAAACACAAAAAACCCGGTTTTTGAACAGCTTCTTGAACGCCTGCTTTCGACGCAATACTAAAGAAAAAATCCAATAATTCAGGTTTTTTATTATTAATGATTTTAAGAAGCGAGATCATTAGTTTGCAATCAGCAATTGCATCATGAGCATCACCAATTTCAATTCCGTTAGCTTCAGCTAAATCTGCCTGTTTCAAACTAATTCCAGGACCACCATCGTGCAAGGGAATATTTAATAAGTCAGGTGAAAAAGCAGCGATATTGTTCATCATCAACAAAATATCGAGGCGACTATTTCCATTGGTATTTGTAAGATATGACTCAAACAAGTTCCAATAAAATTGTCTACGAACTAGCTCTTCATCGTAAGCCATCCCATTAAAAGTAATGAACACTCCTGGCTCATCAATGGTCCACTGTCGCCATTGTCGATTGAGATCTCGCATCATTTCATAATGAGATACATTGGAGCTAAAAAGATGAGTTTTTTTATTGGTGACCATTGCCATTGGATGGGGTATTGACCAAGGCAAGGGCGCGCAACCTAGATTTTGTTCAGCTTGAATATCTAAATTACGATTTGCTTGTATCGAACCACATTGGAGTATCTGGGCAAAATCTTTTATTAAGCCTGTTGTCTCAGTATCATAAAAAATTAAATTGTTAACCAACTATCTTCTAAGACCTGCTTACGTTAGATGACTCTACTTTTGACTTATCATATTCAGAGTACTTTCCAAGCTCATATCTTGCAACTGATCTTCTGTGCACCTCATCTGGACCATCAGCCAGACGCAAAGTTCTCATTCCAGCATACATTCTTGCAAGTGGGAAAACTTGAGACACACCGGCACCACCATGCATTTGAATGGCTCGATCAATTACATCGCAAACAATGTTTGGCACAATCACTTTAATTTGAGCGATCTCACTTGCAGCAACTTTGTTGCCAACAGTATCCATCATATGAGCTGCTTGAAGTGTTAGGAGTCTTGCCATATTAAGCTCTATTCTTGAGTTAGCAATGATATCCATGTTGCCGCCTAATTGTGCTAAAGGTTTACCAAAAGCTACTCTGCTTTGAGATCTTTCACACATCATTTGCAAAGCTCTTTCTCCCAAACCAACAGCTCTCATACAATGATGGATTCTTCCTGGTCCAAGACGGCCTTGCGCTATTTCAAAACCTCTGCCCTCGCCAAGAATCATGTTGCTTTTAGGAACTCTCACATTGGTAAATTTAAGATGAGCATGACCGTGAGGAGCATCATCCCAGCCAAATACTTCCATCATTTTTCTCACTTCAATACCCTCTGAATCCATCGGTACTAATATTTGAGAATGTCTTTTATGTCGCGGAGAGTCAGGATCTTGGTCTGTAACACACATGAAGATAATAATTTTACACCTAGGATCGCCTGCTCCAGAGGTCCACCATTTTTCACCATTTATAACGTATTCATCGCCTTCCAAAACTGCTGTTGCTGCCATATTGGTTGCATCTGATGAAGCAACGCCAGGCTCGGTCATTCCAAAAGCAGATCTTATTTCACCAGCAAGCAATGGTTTTAGCCACTCTTCTTTTTGCTCATCAGTTCCATATCTCTCCAGAACCTCCATGTTGCCTGTATCTGGAGCTGAACAGTTAAATACCTCTGAAGCAATGCCTACTGCACCCATTTTTTCTGCAAGATGGGAGTATTCAAAATTACTTAAACCGGTTCCAAACTCGCCCTCATAACCAGGTAAGAAAAAATTCCATAAGCCTTCAGCCTTAGCTTTAGCTTTCATCTCTTCCATGATGGGAGGAACGCACCAACGACCGCCCTCTTCAACTTGTTGAGCATAAGTAGCTTCATTAGGCCTGATTTCAGTATCTATAAATGTTTGAACCCTATCAAGAAATGCTTGCACTTCTGGTCTTAAATCTCTCATTATGTTCCTCTTATTAACGAATTTTATTTATAATATAAGTATTGTGAATGTTACAAAATAACTTTATTATTAGTGATTAATTTATATTAACCATAATAACTGCAAGCAAGATGCAAAGCTATAGGATCTGCAAAAAATGAAAATTAGTTCTTTTGATTTAAATCTATTTGTCATTATGAACTCGATATACACCGAGGGCAGCCTGACAAAAGCAGCTGAAGTAGTTGGCATTACACAGCCAGCTGTCTCTAATGCACTTTCAAGATTAAGAGAAAAATTTGATGATGAGCTTTTTGTTAGAACAGGCTCCGGCATGGTCCCTACCCAAAAAACTGAAAATATTATTAAAGATATTCAGAATGCTCTTCAGCTAATGCAAAAGAGTGTGAATGAGCCTGATGAGTTTGATCCAGAGACTAGTCAAAAAACTTTCAGAATATCCCTTGGGGATATAAATGAAGGTCGAATCCTTGCAATTTTAATGGGCAAGATTGAAAAACAAGCGCCTAATATAAAACTCGAGTGTTACTACACAGCTAGAGATCAAGTACCCCATGCTCTGGCTACAAATGAATTAAGTTTTGCCGTAGATCCTTTTATACCCAATTCTAAAGATACTAATTCCATGAAAGTATTTATCGATCAGTTTGTGGTAGCTCACCGGGCCAATCATCCAGTAACTAAGATTCCGGAGTTGACCTTAGATGAAATGCTGAAATTAAAATATATCAATATTTCAAATAGAAAAAGAGGTGCTTCTGTTGTAGAGATGGAAATGCAAAAAATGCAATTGCAGCCAGAAATTGCGTTAAGAGCCCAGCATTACTTAGTAACACCAGAAATCGTTAGGTCTTCAGATCTATGTTTGCTGTGTTCTGAAACTTTTGCAAAAAAACACGGATTAAGCTATATCGAAATACCCTTAAATGTTCCTCCTTTGGAACAATATTTGATTTGGCACAACAGTGACGATAATGATGGATCTCATATTTGGATGAGAAATCTTATTTCAGAGTCTTTTGAGGAAGTTAACTCCCTCAAGCTTTAGGAGCCTCTCCATAATATAAATACGAAGCTATCTTAGGGCCTCTGATATATTTTTTTGTTAAGTCTTTAAATTTAAAACCGCCAGAAAGAATAAGTTCCTCTATATTTCTATTAAGATTGCACCCACCAGCAAATTTTCTCCAAAATGGAGTGATGCGATGTTGCCATTTTTGAACATTAGGTTCAGGCGCAAGCCCATGCTCCATAAAAAATAATGAGCCACCTGATTTTAGGAGCCTATGAGCTTCACCAAGAGCTTGCATAGGATTTGGAATGGTACAAAGACTGTATCCAATAACCACACTATCGAATGTTGATGATTCAAGGTCAATTGACTCAGCGGTTGCCTCTATAAAAGAAATTTTAGAGTGAAAATTTGAAGCCCGAGATTTTGCAATTGCCACTGAGCTTAAAGCAGGGTCAACTCCAATGACTTCAGTGACCCTATCAAAATCATAAAAGTCAAAGTTAAGACCTGACCCAATTCCAATTTCTAAAACCCTACCGGAAACCCTTGGAATAATTTGTGCCCTTTTCTTTTGGAAACCTTCCATGCCACAACAGCAATCTAATAATCTTGGTAAAAAATATTTCTCATAGAAACTCATGTTTGGCTTAGATCATGTCCAGCCGTTCCAACCAACCCACCATCTGAAGGTATGATTGCACCAACGGTGTATGCTCCAGCCCGTGAACATAAAAAAAGCGCTAGTCCTGCAATATCTTCAGGTGAGCCAATCCTTTTTCTTGGATTTCTAGATTCTATTAAGGAATAGTCATGATTAACGGCAGCTCCAAGCATCATAGATTCATATGGACCAGGTGCGATTGCATTCACAAGGATATTTTCTCCAACCAATCTTTTTGCTTGTACTCTTGTTAAATGATGAACAGCAGCTTTTGAGGTTCCATAAGCATAACTCTCCAAAGCAGGTACATTCAAACCATCAATTGATCCAATATTAATAACTCTAGCAGGGTCTGCAATAGATGCCTGATTTGCCAACATGGGAGTAAGTTTCTGAGTTAAATAAAAGATACTTTTAACGTTTAAATCCATGACTTTGTCCCACCCTTTTTCTGCGTACTCTGCATAAGGTTCTCCCCATGAAGCACCTGCGTTATTAATAAGAAAATCAATATGCTCCTCTTTCGATTGAATAAAATCAACAAAGTCATTCATGCCGTCCATGGTGCTTAAATCACAGGGCACAGGAATGCACTCGCCCTCATACATTGTTGCTAACTCTTCAGCCTTTTTGATTAAGGCGGCCTCTTTTCTAGCCGTAATATATACCTTCACTCCATTAGCTAAAAAACCTGCTGCTATCATCTCACCTATACCCCTTGAGCCACCAGTGACAATTGCTACTTTTCCTGAAACGCTAAAAAGCTCTGCTATTTTCATACTTGTCCTTACATGATTTATTAAATGCTTATGTTCTCTTGAAATGATTATGAATTCAATAGTAATGCCTTTAGAATACTGTCATGGAGTTAACTTTAAATATCATCCTACTGGTTGTAGGAATAATAATTCTTGTTTGGGGAGCAAATAAATTTGTTGATCATGCCTCAGTCATAGCTAAACATTTGGGAGTTGGAGACCTTGTGATTGGCTTGACACTTATAGCCGCTGGAACATCTGCACCCGAAGTATTTGTTGGTATATCAGCTGTTCTTAATGGAAATGAAGATATTGCTCTTGGAACTGCTATTGGTTCAAATATTTCTAACATTGCTCTAATTTTTGGGGTCTCATGTTTGTACTTTAATGTTGGTTCCAAAACTCATTTATGGAATTTACTCCCTTTTGGTCTCACTGTTTTATTGCTCGGGCTGACTCTTGCAGATGGCACAATCTCCTCAGAGGAAAGCATAGGTTTTATTGGTTTATTTATGTTGTTTATGTATGTTCTTATGAAAACAGATGGTGTGCCTGATGAGGAAGATACAGAAGTATCTGAATTTACAAAAAGTCTATTTCTTTCCATGGTTGGTCTTGTGGGTTTGATAGCTGGGGCTAATATTTCTATTATTTATGCTGAGAGTACTGCTTTGTTGCTAGGTATTTCAGAGCTTGTTATTGGCCTGACAATTATTGCTTTAGGAACTAGCTTGCCTGAATTGGCAGCTACAGTTGCAGCACTAAAAAAAGGCAAGCATCAAATGGTGGTCGGTAATATTATTGGCTCTAATGTGCTCAATTTAGTATTTGTCATTCCGATCATTGGATTTTTTGGTTCGGTTCAACTCAGTCCGATAGTGATGGAAAGAGATTTCACTATCTTGGCAATCTTAAGCTTAGCCTTTGTTGTGCTAGCCATGTCATTGACCAAATTAAACTTCAAGAGAAGTTTATATATAACTTCAGGGGTTGTTTTAGTCAGCAGTTACGTTCTTTACATCGCCGTTCTTTCTGGGATTGTATAAAAATTTCATATACAAGAAAAAAGATAGCGACAAAACAAAAGTAACCACCTCAAATATAAAAAAAGTATTATAAAAAGTAGGCGTACTTGGGATTAATGCAAAAAGATACCTGCCCAGTGCAATACTAAATGTTAGGAATGCAAGCAGCGACAAAACATACGTTGCGATGCCTCTGCTAAAAAGACCAAGAAAGCACAACAATCCAACAATCATATTGATGCCACCATATAAACCTGCAACTTCTGAGTAACCTATAGTTCCTGAAACCTTTAACCCAACAGCATCCATAAATGAAGGAATCTCGTAACTAAGCTCGAGAGCATCTTTCACTGGATCAATGATTGCCCAAGCACCTATACCAAAATATAAAACTGCATAAGCAAGTAAAAATAATCTAATTATCCAAATCATAAGAAGCCCTATAAAATTTCGTTTTTTCTTTTGTTGTGACCCTGTCTAGCTACAAAGCTAATAAATAAAGTAAGAATTAACATTCTAACAGTTTCTGTAGTTAGCGGAAGAAACGTTAAAAAGGCTATGATCTGAGTTATTACAAATGACACACTGATAACATATATAGGCCATAGAGGGGAAGTAGGATTTTTGCCCAATAAATATCTAAAAATAAAATAAACCAATGTAAGATAAAAAGCAGGAAGTAAAACTCTTGCCCTGTATTCATTCATTTGCTCTAGACTTAAACTACCTGCAAGAAAAGCTATTGGAAATTGATCATAAAAAAATAAAGCAATTATTGCTCTTATTCCTGCATACAGACCTGCTGTTATCAAAGAATATTTAATTAACTTATCCATCGATTTACTAGGATACACGTTAATTATTGAAATTTTAAATATTTACAAAGCTGAAAAAGAAATATGAATATTATTTATGTCTGAAGCCTAGTTAATTAATAACGGAAATGTTTGATCTTGTCTCTGCTATTTTTTAGGTCTGTCATGGCATTAATGCCAATGTCTAAATGTTGCTTCGCCCATTTAGAGGTAACAGCTTTGTCTGATTCTTCAGTTTTTACTCCATCTGGTGTTACTGGGACATCAGAAACTAAAAGTAAGGCTCCTCTGGGTATTTCATTGTAATGACCAACAATAAATATTGTAGCGACCTCCATATCAATGCCGATGGCTGTACTTTTTTTAAGTTTTTTTAAGAATGTTTTGTCATGCTCCCAGACTCTTCTATTAGTCGTATATATAACTCCAGTTCTATAATCTGTTCCAACATCTAAGATTTTGTCAGAGACAAATTTGTGCAATTTAAATGATGGCAATGCAGGCACTTCAGGAGGAAAATAATCATTTGATGTTCCATCACCTCTGATGGCAGCTATTGGAAGAATAAGGTTTCCGATCTCAGATGAATCTTTTAAACCACCACATTTTCCAAGAAATAATACTCCTTTTGGCTGCCTTGCCACCAAAAGATCCATAATTGTTGCAGCATTGGGTGAACCTATACCAAAATTAATAATGCTTAGACCAGCTTCATTGGTGCTGGATGACATAGGTCTATTTTCACCCTGAATATTACATTCAAATCTCTCAGCAAATTGCTCAACATAATCTTGAAAATTAGTTAGAAGAATATAATCTCCAAAATCATCCACAGGCATTCCTGTGTACCTAGGAAGCCAGTCTTTGGCTATATCATATTTATTATCCATTGTTCATTATAGACTATTAAGCATAGCCATCGATATTAGTTCATGTGGAGCTATCTTTAGAAGATTAATGCATGTTCCAATCTTGAAGAATCATATCAGAAGCTTTTTCTCCAATCATAATAGTTGGGGCATTTGTATTGCCGCCAACAATGGTTGGCATGATGGATGCATCTACCACTCGCAACCCATTAACTTTATGCACTTTGAGCTTATTATCAACCACAGACATGTGATCATTTCCCATTTTGCATGTACCTACAGGATGATAAACAGTATCTGCGCTTTCACGCATGGCTTGTTCAATATCAGCATCATCATTGATATCAATAGGTCTTTGAGTATGCTCGGATATGTATTTACCAAATGGTTCACTGCCAAGAACTTTCATCATTATCTTGTAGCCATCAACCATATCTTTCATATCATCGGGATGACTCAAAAATTTTGGATCAATTAGAGGATCTGCAAATGGATCTGCAGATTCAAGAGTGACCTCACCAAGAGACTTAGGTCTTAGTAAGCAAGAATGACAGCTCATGCCTGTTCCCCAAAGAAGTGATCTGCCATGATCGACAATCATTGCTGGAGCATAATGAAATTGGATATTTGGTATTTCTAATTCATCATGTGTTTTTACAAAAGCACCGGCCTCTGCAATGGTGGAGGTAAAAAGACCAGTTTTCCTAAAAAGGTATTTTAAAACCTCGTAAGGATATTTAAAAAGTATATTTTTTAAACTGAAACCTATCAATTTCATTGAGTCATACTTATGGACTGTAATGTAGTCAATGTGATCTTGAAGATTTTTTCCCACACCTGGAAGATCCACTAAATGATCAATCCCGTGTCTACTTATTTCATTAGCTGGCCCAACACCCGATCGTAAAAGAATTTGAGGAGATCCAAAGGCTCCTGAGGAAAGAATAACTTCCTTTGATGCATTCAATGAAAAGGTATTATTATCACTTCCAATACATTCAACTCCTTTGGCATGATTTTCTTCGATAAGGATTTTGTTTACCTGGGTGTCTGTAAGAACAGTAAGGTTTTCTCTTTCGAGCGCTGGTACAAGATAGGCTTTAGCGGCACTACACCTTTTGCCATTGATCTGAGTTGTTTGGTAGAAACCAAATCCCTCTTGTTCTGCTCCATTAAAATCATCATTGTAGTTAAATAAATTTGATCCAGCTTCCACAAAAGATTTGCATGATTCAGGCTGATGAGCAATATCGCAAACATTTAATGGACCATTTTGACCATGGTATTCATTATTATGAATTTCATTGTGTTCTGCTTTTTTAAAATATGGCAATACTTCCTCATATGACCATCCCTCATTACCAAGCTCGGACCAATGATCATAATCCCAACGATGGCCTCTCACATATAACATAGCATTTATTGAGCTTGATCCCCCTAAGGTTTTTCCTCTTGGTTGAAATCCCTTCCTATGCTCTTGAGTCTCACTAGTCATTTTATGAGTACCACCAGCAGAATCTACTACAACTGATTCTGGTTCAGTTACTGTAACTTTTTCAAATTCTTTTTGCGGAACTGTATCAAAGGACCAACTATACTTGCTTTGTGTCATCCCAAAAGCAAAGCCAATAGGCACGTGCAATCTTGGATCATTGTCCTTTGAGCCAGCCTCTATCAAGCATACAGATGTATTAGGATCTTTACTGAGTCTGTTAGCTAAAACACATCCAGCTGAGCCAGCACCTAAAATTATAAAATCATAATTTTTCATAAATTGAATCTAGTTTTTGTATAATTATTACTCAGCGGCGCTTGCTATGCCAGTCAAAACTGCTTGATTTTTAATGTATGAATGAATTTGTTGAGTTTGCTCTACATTTAAAACATCCTTAAATGATGCCATGCCACTCCCATGGATTCCACCTAAAACACTGCCCAGAAATGAAGCATGACCTTGAGCATCTAGCTTTCTTAAGTCAGGCAAAACTCCTCCACCAATGACACCTGCGCCATGACAAAATTGACAATGTTCATGATACTCATACTCACCTCGAGCAATGGTCAGGGCATCTGCATTTAATTCAAAAAGAGTAGGATTTAATTGAGCGATTGTGGCAACAGGTTCTGCTAGCTGTGTGCCTCCAATTTCAAAAATCATCATTCTTCCATCTCGAGATGGGTTTTCATTTGGTGACTCTAGCCCGCCGGTAAGCGCGTAAGCACCACCATAACCTACCTGCACTGCAATGTATTGCTTGCCTTCAATCTTGTATGTTATCGGGGGCGCTACAATGCCTTGCCCAGTATCAACACTCCAGAGTAGATCACCAGAATCTGCTGAATATGCTACAAACCTTCCATCTGATGTTCCTTGAAAAACTAAATTTCCATCTGTTGAAAGAACACCTCCACTCCATGGTCTTTTATACTGCGCTCGCCAAACTTCTTTTTGCTCTTTTGGATCCCAAGCAAGCAAATAGCCAACTGTAGCTGCATCGACCATTGCCAGCTCATCAGGGTCTTTTGGCAAATAACTCATTTCAATCTGATTACCTAAATTCCAAGTGCCTGGATTGTATTCAAATTCGTTATCTGTTGAGTAGATAAAGATTGTCTCTTGGGCTGGAATATACACCAAGCCAGTTTTGGGACTGTATGACATTGGATGCCAATTGTGACCACCTAAGGGTCCAGGTGTAGTTAACGCTGGTTGTGATTCATGATTAGTTTCTGAAATTTCAACTGGTCTTCCGGTTTTTGGATCTACATGAGAAGCCCAATTTGTTGGTACAAAATTATTTGCTGAAATAAACTCGCCCGATATTCTATCTATCACGTAAAAAAAACCATTTTTTGGAGCCTGCATGATGACCTTTCTCTGCTCTCCATTAATCTCCATATCAGCAAGGATCATGTGCTGTGTGGCCGTATAATCCCAGCTGTCTCCTGGAGTTGTTTGGTAATGCCAAACATATTCTCCATCGTCAGGGTTTAATGCCACAATTGATGAAAGGTATAAATTGTCTCCACCACCAGGACTGCGTACATACCTATTCCATGGTGAACCGTTACCAGTCCCTATATATAATAGGTTTAATTCTGGATCATAAGCCATGGAATCCCAAACAGTTCCGCCTCCTCCAACCTCCCACCATTTACCACCAGACCATGTTGCAGCCGCTTTTGCTAAAGCATCTGACTCAAAAGGTTCGTTAGGGTTTCCAGGAACAGTAAAAAATCTCCATAACATGGAACCATCTTGAATATCATAAGCAGAAATATAACCTCTGACTCCAAGCTCACCGCCACCATTCCCGATAATAATTTTCCCATCTATAATTCTTGGCGCACCGGTAATTGTGTATGGCTTAGATTTATCAATTGTTAAAACATCCCAATTAACTCTTCCAGATAACTTATCAAGAGAGATTAAACGACCATCAATGGTTGCAAAAACTAATGAGTTTCCCCAAACAGCAACCCCTCTATTAACAACATCGCAACAAGCATTTCTTGCCCAAGCTTTATCAGCCTTTGGATCAAATGACCAAATTTCTTTTCCTGTTTTAGCATCCAATGCAAAAACTACACTCCACGGTGCAGTGATGAACATCATGCCATCAACCACGATAGGTGTTGTTTCATGGCCTCTGTTGGTTCCAGTCTCAAAAGACCATGACAATCCTAACTCATGAACATTTGAATCATTGATATCTTTCAATGGGCTAAATCTAGATTCATCATAAGTTCTGCCATGCAAAAGCCATGATTCATTTTCACTATCTGCATTCAATACTCTATCTGTATAAGATTGGTGATCTGCGCATGAAAATATAAAAAGAAAAACCAGAGGTGGTAATAGTAAATTTTTCATAGAGCTAATATACCAAAGGTTTTGATGGAATGTTTAATAAAAATTGAGGGAGTTAATTCTATTAAGATTTAAAAAAATGATCTTAGGTCAACTCAAAATAAGTCATTATTGGAAGGGATTTATTCTCCCCCTCCGCCTCCACCACCAGCATCCCCGCCTGCCATCATTCCTGCTCCCCCATCACCTGCATCTTTGGGATGAGTAAGAGATATGGAAGATAGGAAGGATGTCCCATTCCCTAGAGAGGAGGTAATATCTTTAAGATTAATCTTGTCTAAGATTTCAGGACAGTCATTTACTTGACCAGTTTCTTTATCAAGAACCTTAGCATCCTTGGTAGAGAGCAAATAAATTTGGTCACCAGTAATGATCATTCCATAGGATGAAAATATAGGTTTTTTAAATTTTTTTCTATAAACCAATTCACCCGATTGAAGATCTAGTCTTCCAACTTCTTTTGAAGAAGCTAAATAGTATAAAGATCCATCAAGGTAATGAGGAAAAAAAGGATAGCCAGATACCAAAAGTAACTTTGCCATGGTCTGCCATAGCAATATACCCGTGCTCTCATCAAAACAATGAATCATTGGTTTTGTGCCCCATTTGGTATAGCTAAAAACTAAGACAAAGTCTTTATATTGACATATAGAATATGGGGAATACCCTGCCTCTATAATACCGACCCAAATGGGCTGATTTTTGGAGAGATCATATTTAGCAATAGATCCTTTTTTTCCAAATATACCAACCTCATTCATGCATACAGTATATATAAAAAAATGGTAGGGATGGAGGGAGTCGAACCCCCACGCCTTTCGGCACTTGGTTCTAAGCCAAGCGTGTCTACCAGTTCCACCACATCCCCAGAAAGAGAAAGAATTATATTACAGAATCGAGAAATGTTAAGAAGTTTTATGCGATCTTAAATTAT
Source organism: SAR86 cluster bacterium AG-313-D11 (assembly GCA_003284215.1). Lineage (GTDB taxonomy): Bacteria > Pseudomonadota > Gammaproteobacteria > Magnimaribacterales > D2472 > D2472. The sequence continues at coordinate 46,902 of QBVW01000007.1, forward strand.
GAGAAATAAGAAATTTCATTTTTTCTTTTTTTATGTGCCAAAAGAAGAATAAGCATTAAGAATATTTCGCCTGAAAAAACTAACAGACCAAATATATTAAACCCCTCATAAAAAAAACTTACAATGCGGCCAATAGCAATAAACCCCATGATGTAAGCAATAATTAATGCTATTGATATAGAGTTGTATGAAAAAGCATATCGAATCAGTAAATATGCATAAGCAATAAATGAGCCTGCAAATAATGACCTAAATTCTGAAGCAGTCTCAGGATTTGTGGCAACAACTGGAATAAAACCTAGATCACTTAAATCTGGTTTAAACATTACATAACAACCAATAGTAAATAAACATAGTGCTGAAAAAATTATGCAAGCCTTCAGCATTACTTAAAGCACTCCCAATACAAATAATGCTAAGAAAAATGCAACCACGCCCATGGCTAACCAGAAATATAACTCCTTAGTATTGCCGAAGCGATATGCATTGATGGCAAGACCCCAACAATATAAGGGGGCCAAAGTGATAATGATAGAGCTAATTAATATTGCTATAGGAATGAAAGCTAAAACTAGAAATAACTGTAGAGCTAATTTATTCATAACCTAATGGAACATATTTTTTAAGGATGTGTCAAATATCCTTTGAATTTTCTAACCATATAGGAGATGTCCATGCCCTTTCTCGAATAAACTTTGGAATATTGAGATCATTTTCATCTTCGCAATATTGGGGATTTTTTACACACAGGTCATGTGACCAGCGACAAGATTTGTTAGCGATCACCCTCACATAATAATAAGCTTCATCACCTTGATTAAAATTGGGATCTTCCCAAACCGCACACATAGATCGGACTCCATTACCTAAAACTTTACAGGAATTTAAGTCTAGATCACTCGATTCATGAGATTTAATGTCATGAATAGAAGTTTCAACCATTCCATCACGGACAACGCCTTTGATGACTTGAAGTTTTTCAATAAATTGAGCGTCTAGAGACTGATCGGCACTGGCAGAAACAAAAATTCTAGCATTAGAGATATTGTTAGAATCTAGAGTGCCGCCCATAGGAACACCATTTTCATAGGAATAAGGAATTGCATTTGCGCTATTGCATAGATCCAAGCCAAGATTTTCTCCCATAAAGAATCTCACTAAAAATCGAGGGCCTGAGGTGCCATATACTTCTTTTCGTTTTAAAGCATTAAATATTGATGTTCTACTATTTTCTTCAGCCCACACAACTGCTAAGCCTCCAGGATTAAATTCAACGTCGTCTGGCAAACCTTGAGGAATTTTCGTTCTGTAGGATTTTCCTGCACCTCCGCCGCCAAGAAAATTATCCTCATCAACAGATCCTGGAGTTCCAAAGTGAGTATCAGTACTCCCTATAATGCCAAGCTTAAAGGGATTAATATTTTGTTGTGATTGTATAAGTAGTCCAGTATTTAAAGCTTCTCTAACAAAACTAGATTTTGGAGGTTCTGAGAGATCATTTTGAAATTTAGATCTAAAATCTTTGTAAGGTAACTGTTCAAAATTACATAATGGATCCATAGAAGTTATCGCACATTCTGAGCTACCCTTATGTTGGAAAATCTCTACCAATGGCTCCTTAACGTTTTGAAGATATATTTCATTTTGATTTGGTTTATCAAACATAAAGCCGTTGCTTAAATTTGAATTATGAGGAATCACCATATAATTACAGTCGTCTTTACATTCCTGATCAAGTTGTTTCCAAAGCTCTGCCCTATCAGAAGCTTCATAAAAACTTACAGGCTGATGAGGAACATTAGAACTTTCAAAGATGATATTTCTATGGAGATTGCTGCCTGAATATACCGCACCGGTCCATTCATAACCAACAAAAGATGTGAAGGTGCAATCCTGAGATCTATCATAATGATCCTCGGCTGCTTGAATGGTTTCCTGCCAAGGTTTTTGGGCTGCATCTAAACAAATTTCTCTTGATTCTCCACACATTTCCAGAGGACTGCCCAGGCTAGCTTTTGCATTCATGTAAAAGTAAGCAAGTTTAGGTAAATTTCTATAAGCCATGCATTGAAGGCTAGTATATTTTTGACTATTGGGATCTAAGCAAATCCTCACTTCACCCAGTAACTCTGCATGATCTGTCACCGCAGCAAAATCTAGAGGCTGTCTTAATTTTGAAATTCTTGAACTGGTTCCATCCTCATCATATGGCTGAAGATATAAAGATTCGCCTTTAGCATATCTATAAGCATCATCTGGCGTATTTAACGTCCCTTGAGTATTTGCGTCTAACGATAAGGCAGTATGAACATGCAAATCTCCAAATAAGGGAATTTTTTCTTTCACATAGACTTTACATGGCAGTCTATCCTCATTGGTATATGTTTGTAGCTCAGAGCTTTGCAAGCCACCAAAATGAAGCAAAGTAATAATTATGAATGTATTTCTTCCCATAAATAACTTAGACAAAAAAAACGGCAACCCAAGGCTGCCGTTTTGATTTATATTAATAATTAATTAAAAATTATATACAAGGTTTACTCCTACCTGTCTTCCTGGATTCGCATTTGCTGGATAGAATTCAGAAGCTTGACTGTCGCCACCAACGATAGAGTAATCAGAAAAATAAGATTGTATGTGAGTCAAGTCCACATCATCAGTTATATTTTTCACAAATAAACTAGCATCCCATTTTTCATCTGTTGATCTCCAACCTACAAAAATATTAGCTAGATATAAAGCCTTGATTTTTAAATCAGGATTAACAGTAGATGATCTTTCATCTCTCCAGCTAACATTGTATCTTGTATATCGCTCACCGCCCCAGTAAGCAGCAGTGTTGTGCTCAAGATAAAATGATAATGAACTCTCAGCTGCATCATTGAGTGGCGTACCACTTACGTCTCTTGTTGCTGCAACCATGCCAGTGTAGCTAGGATCATTGGCATAACCTACTGATCCTGCATCAAATTCACTTGAAACAGAAGTAAAGCTTCCACCCAAAGTTAGGTTTTCTCTAACAATATAAGCCCAATCTAGGTCAAGACCTGATAAAGATGCATCATTGTTATTAAAAACTCCACCTTGGATTTGTATTAACGAACTTGGGCCTGCAGCGGTAAATGATCTAGCTGTTACATCATCCCACTTAGCCTGAAAACCATCAAAGGTATAATCGAAATATGAAGCATTCAATCTTAGTCTTCCATCTAAGAACTCACCCTTCATACCAATCTCTATCATGTCATTTTCTTCATCCCCAAATGGAATCAAGGAAGGACTGACTGGTTGAGTCAGAATTGAAATAGAGCCTCTTCTGAAACCACGCTCTGTTGCAAAGTATAAAAGCACATCGTCGTTTAAATAATGACCAATTTTAAAGCTTCCAGTAGTTGAGTCAGCAGAACCATTCTGATTTTCAGGAGCAATAAACGGAATGGTCAGCCCTCCACCAACAGCAGCAGATACAGCAGCCGTTAATGGCAAGTACATGTCAGTAGCGCTGAAATTATTGATTTCTTGATCTCTGATACCAAATTGAATAAATGTTTTCTCAGATAGGTTGTATTTAAAGTTTGCAAATATTGCCTCAGTTTTAGCATCGACTGGAATCATCATGCAGGTTAAAACATTTACTCTTGCAGCAAAAATTGCTGGGTTAGCCTTAGCTGCGTTACAAGCATTAGAAGGCGTTTTGTAATCGAATCCAACTAATGGCTTCATTAATGTTGGGAAGACTTCAGTTGCAGTATAAGAACGATCTATGTCATATGTTGTGTATGTTTGAGAATCTCGAGAAAAGAATCCAACCGTATATTCAAATTTATCATTATCCTGATTAGAAATTCTTCCTTCAATGGTTTCAATTCCAGTATTAGTTCTCACTTCTTGCGGATAACCATAGGCAAACGAACCAGCATAATCTCTATCTAACATAGCCATAGTATCACTCTCAGATTTTGAGAATCTCAAAGCTAAAGCGTGGCTGCCCATATCGTAATCAATCATAAGATTGTGAAAGAAGGCTGAATTATTTTGTCGAGGATCTTGAAAATGTACTGCAGTTCTATCCTCAACCTTAAATCCACCTGCTGGCATATCGTTGAAAGAGGGTCTTCTTAGCGTAGCTAGTTGAGCTGCTGAACCTGGAGGAGCAAGCCCAAACTGTTCAGCCATCGCAATGCCTTGCAAGTAACCATTGACTCTTTGAGCAAATGTTACTGGCCCTTCAGTACCAGCTACAGCCTGAGGATAAATTACATCAGTTTCGCTATTTTGATACTTATATCTTACAGATAATTCATCAGAGGGCTGCCAAGACATACTTACTCTGATGGAGTCAAAAGAATGGCTTTCGTCAACACTAGTTCTGATATTCTTTGTCTCTGTACCATTGCTATCATTGGTAACACCAGCAATTCTGAAAGCTAATGTGTCGGAAAGATGTAAATCGGTCGCAAATTCAAGCATTGAGGTCATATTGTCTGCAAAGGTAGTTTTTACATAACCATTTCTCTCGCCACTGCCAAGCTGCGCAGATCTTGTATAGATGTGTAAAGCTCCACCTGAACCAACAACCCCTTGAAGAGTTCCCTGAGAGCCTTTTAAAATCTCAACTCTCTCAGTGTCGTACATCTGATGAAACATTTCACCTGTTCTTAGAGGCATTTCATCCATATAGCCCTGAATTGGTTGATCATTTCCACCATCTGGATCAAGTTTTTGACCTCTCATTATGATAGTTTGTCTTCTTGGATCAATTTGGGTAAATTCAACGCCTGAGACTAGCTGAGCTAATTCACTTAAATCTCTAATCTGATAATCATCCAGAGCTGATCCAGAAACCGCATTGACAGTCTGAGCTATGTCTTGAACGTTTTCCTCTTTTTTTGTAGCTGTAACAACCACTTCCTCGAGAACAAGATTAGATTCTTGAGCAAAAGATATGCTTGGAACTGCTGTAAAGGCAACAATAGTTATTAGTGTAAATAATCTCTTCATGGTATCCCCCTCCAATTTGAAGAATGTTTAGATCAAAATATACCTGTTTTTTAAAGAAACCCCAAACTTTTTAGATACAAAATAAAAAAAGATTTTATTTAGAACAGCGAGCTTTAGGGGGTATTGAGCTGCAATTGAATGTCTTGAAGTAATTCATTATTTTGTCTTCTATAGGCGTCGAAAGCTTGAATATTTTCTTCTATTAATAAAATACTTCTATTGAGTTCAGCTATTTGATTTTGTATGGCTGTATTGTCCTGATTAATTTTAGCCACTTCTTCAATTCTATCTTGAATTTTTTGCGATTGATTTTTAATAGTATTTATATTTTTTTGGTCATTTGTTTGAGTCATTGCTATCTCTTTTAGCGCAATAGAATACCTACTTAAGTCTTCTGTAATTTTTGTAATATTAACTTTGTTGCGTTTGTTGCTTAAATCCCATAATTTCCTAATCTCCTTATCAAGAAATTGGAGTTGAGAATTTATATCAGATAAAAATTCAGTAGAAGTTGAATCTGCTAATTGTAGTTGCTCTTCTAATATTAAAAGTCTAGATTCTACTTTCGTATTAACCTTGCTTGAAGCATTAGAAAGCTCATTAACCCATAAAGACAGTGCAAGGATTCCAATCAACAATAAGACAAACACAATACCAAGAAACAAGCCACTAGAGCTTTTGGTAATATGAGAGTCTCCATCTTTTGTTGCCGATATTTTCATGTTCATAAGCAATAAGAATATGTATATTAAATTGTATTAAATTATATGTTCTAATATGACTTAGAATTATAAGCCTTAACTTAAAACTATATTACAGCAATAACAACATGAATTTAGATTTCTCAGACGACCAAAAATTTTTGCAGGACGATGCCAAAAAATTCTTCGACAAAGAAGGCGGTCTTAATAATGCGCGAACAGTCATGGACAATGCGTTGGAAGGTGATCAAGAGCTTTGGCAAAAAATTGTTGATCTTGGATGGACTGGGATAAGGGTTCCAGAAAAATATGAAGGTCTTGGTTTGGGTCATTTAGAGCTTTGTGTAATTGCTGAAGAACTTGGTAGGTCTCTTGCGCCAGTTCCATTCTCATCATCTGTGTATTTTTTCACTGAAGCACTGATCAAATTTGGCAGTGAGGACATCAAATCTAATTTGTTACCAAAATTAGTCTCTGGAGATGTTGTTGGTACCTATGGTATTGCCGAGGATAAGCATCAAGCAACAGAATCTAACCTTGTTGTTACGGTTGAGTCTGAAAAAATCAATGGCGTCAAAATTGCTGTGCCAGATGCTGGAGTGGCGTCCCAAATGATTGTGGTTGTGAAGTCAAATACTGGTACTGATCTTAGATTAGTTGATTTAAATGATGCATCCGTAAAGGTGACTCAGCAAAAAAACATTGATACTTCAAGGGCCTTCTTTAAAGTCGAATTTACGGATACACCATCTCAATTAATTGGGGCCTCGGGTGAGGGTTGGGATCATATTCAGCATCTTCTTGATCAAGCAGCCGTTTTATTTGCATTCGAGCAGGTTGGAGGCTCTCAAGCTGCACTTGATATGGCGAAAGCATATTCCATGGAAAGATTTGCGTTTGGAAGGCAAATTGGATCTTACCAAGCTATTAAACATAAGCTTGCCGATATGTACATTGCCATTACTCTTGCAAAATCAAATTGTTACTATGGTGCCTGGGCATTATCTTCAGAATCTGCTGAACTTCCACTAGCAGCAGCAACTTCAAGAGTAAGTGCAACGAAGGCTTTTCAATTATGTTCAAAGGAAAATATTCAGACCCATGGAGGGAATGGGTTTACATGGGAATACGATTGTCATTTATTTTATAAACGCTCAAAGGTTCTTTCAGTTTTACTTGGATCTGAAGCGACATGGAAAGAAAAATTAGTTACAAGCTTAGAAAAAACAAATACTTTAGTAAAGGAGTAAATTATGGATTTTAATGACACACCAGAACAAGCTAAATTTAGAGCCCAATGCAGAGAATGGTTAGAGGCTAATGCTTCACTCAAAGAAAGTAAAAGCAGTGGTCATAGTGACTCATCATTAGAGAATCACCTTCAAGTGGCAAAAGCTTGGCAACAAAAAAAATATGAGGCTGGATGGGCAATGTTGCATTGGCCTAAAGAATATGGAGGCATTGAAGCTTCGCCGATTGAAAGAATTATATGGGGTCAAGAAGAAGCAAAATTTAATGTCCCAGGCGGTATATTTGAGATTGGTCTTGGTATGTGTGGCCCAGTAATGATGCAATATGCATCTGCAGAACAAAAGGATAGGTACCTCGCACCAATGGCTGAGGGGAAAGAAATTTGGTGTCAACTTTTTTCTGAGCCTGCTGCTGGATCTGATGTTGCGGGCTTGAGAAGCAAGGCTGAAAAAGATGGTGATGATTGGATCATTAATGGTCAGAAGGTTTGGACTTCTGGGGCGCACTACTCTGATTTTGGCATCTTAGTTGTTCGCCATGACCCTGATATAGCAAAGCATAAGGGCCTTACATTCTTTTTTGTTGACATGAAGTCACCAGGAATCACCGTAAAACCCATTAAGCAAATTACAGGGCAAGCAGGAAGCGGCTCAGGTTTTAATGAAGTTTACTTTGATGATGTGCGAATTCCTGACTCACAACGCCTTGGTGAAATTGGTGATGGGTGGAAAGTTGCCATCACTACACTAATGAATGAAAGATTAGCGGTTGGTGATGCAAAAGGCTCTGATATTGAAGAGGCTTTGATTCTATCTAAAACTCAGGATGATGCTGGAGAGGCCCTGATTAAAAATGATTCAGTACGCGAGAGACTTGCTGATTGGTTTTGTCAGGCCAATGGCCTTAAATACACCAAATTTAGAACAATTTCCGCTCTATCTAAAGGAGAAGCACCTGGACCTGAAGCCTCTATTACAAAAATAGTTAGTGCGAACAAGCTGCAAGAAATTGGTAACTTTGGGATTGATTCTGGTGATATGGCTGGCATGCTCATAGATGAAGATGACGGAGTCAGCTCATTCCAAGGAGCTTGGTTAGGCGCTCCTGGTTTAAGAATCGCAGGTGGAACAGATGAAATTCTAAGAAATGTCATAGCTGAAAGAGTTCTTGGTTTGCCTCAAGATCCTAGAGCGGACAAAGGTTTAGCCTTTAAAGATATTCCAACTAAGGCCTAAATGCTGTTAATACTTTAAGGAACTGTACATCCTTATCTACAATTAGATTGCCATTAGCAATTTCTACAATTGGATTTTTAATCCCAGCTAAAACTTGTTTCAAAATTTGCTCATCAGTTTTAATATTGATAGTGCAGTCCATAGGTAGACGGCTTGTAATTTGAGCAATTTGATTTCTTAATATCATAGCTTTGGTTAAACCAGATGAAAATTCAAAACAAACAGTGATAATTTCACTTGGGTCAACTTTTTCTGGGTTTAAGTTAACTCTCAAAACATCAAAAAACATATCCATTGGAATCTGGTCAAGCATAGAAGCTTCAGGCGGAATAATATTGACTGATTGTTGATTACCTAAAAGTCTTTGAGCTTCGCTTAAAAAATAATTCCTTTTATTTGGATTAGAGGCCATATGTCCAAGATACAAGGCAGCTTCAGCACGATATTTTGTAACCTCTGACCTACGATGATCGATTGCAAGTAATAAGTCTGATAACTCCAATGCCCATTGCATATCCCCATTAGTAATGGCTCTTTCAAGCTCAGCAAATAAGGCATCAGAGCCACCAATCATATCGGAGACGAATTTAGCTTTTTTGAAGGTCGAGGTAGGATCAAGCTCTGAAATATTTCCTGAGAACCAGCCCAAATAACCATTAAATATGCTTTTAACAGACCAACGCACTGTGCCATAAAACTCTTGCAAATATGGAGAAGAAGCAACTACTGATGGTAATTCTATGTTTTCAATAATTTCTTCTGGGTGCATACCTTGATTCATAAGTCTAATTGTTTGATCGTGTATAAATTGAATGCCGTCTCGATAAATCATCAATGTCTCAAGGGCTGAATCACCTGCAAAAGGCAATGTATGACTTGGAAATATATTCTGTGGCTCAAGAGCTATCATCATATCAAGGCTATTTACCCATGCATTTACATCTCTGTGAGAAGTGCCCCTAATGGTATAAAGGTTGGGAAAAGTTTTATAAATATTATCCCCTGGAAAGAGAGCTTGATACTCTGGTAACCAGACAAAAATCTGATCGTCAGTTTCTCCAGGCGCATGAAAGAATTCAAATGCAATTCCAGCAATGTTTAACTTCAATTCATTATCAAAGGTTACGTTTGGCTTGATATATCCTGGAGCACTCCTGCCTACACTTAAGTAAGGCCCAATACCAACATTAACCACATCCTCCTCAGGAAGAGTGGTGCCAAACATTTTGGAAGAACGTGATGAAATAATAGGATTCAAAATTCCAAAAATTTTTTCAACAGATTTTGCTGTTGTTTCATGTGCTATGACAAGAGGAATCTCATCTTGCTGGTCAACAAAGTATTTGGCTCCCAACGTATGGTCTCCGTGATTATGAGTATAAATAATTGCAGCTATAGGATTAGCGTTAATAGCCTTGAATTCTGCATAAACTTTCTCAGCCTGATAAATACTATCTGTGGCATCAATAATAATATTTAGTCCGCTCCCTTCGATAAAATAAGAGTTAGCTATTCCAAAACCAACCGCGGCATGAATCCCGTTTTCATATGAATAAATTGCTTGAGTAAACTCTTCTGAATGCTTGAATAGCTTTTCTACCTCTGAAGTTTTTTCAATTATAGGGGTTGAGACTGAATCAGTTTTAGAGCAACTTAATGAAAGAATGCATATAATAGATATCTGAATAAAATTACTAATTTTGATCATAAGCTGCTCCTAAATGCCAATTCATTATAGCTGTTTCGAAAATCCGTTTGAAGAAAAGTGCCAAGAGATTATATGGAAAGATAGCCTTCCCTACTCTAATGTATATCAAGATAGATTTTTTCAAGATGATGCGGTCTCAGAAATTACAAATATTTTTATTGAGCCTAATCAGCTTCTTGCAAGAATTAAAAATGGTTCTCAAATTCATATCGGTGAATTAGGATTTGGATTTGGTCTAAATTTTTTAGTGACTGCAAAGTTTTGGCTTGAAAATAAAAATTTAAACTCCCACATTTTGGAATATCTTGCAATTGATGAGGCGCTGCCAACCAAAGCACAGATACTAAAGATCGTAGATAATTTTCCTGAGCTTCAGAAAATATGTAATATTTTTCTACAAAGTTATGATCCCTTTCATAATGATAGTCACAGAATTTTTTTCCCCTCTCTTAAAATTAGACTAACACTTATCCAAAATGATGTTGAGTTAGGTTTAAAAAATCTACTTGGGTTTAAAAATAATCAGATTAGTGCTTGGTATCTTGATGGGTTTGATCCAAGTAAAAATAAATCTATGTGGAGTAATTCAGTTTTTCAATATATGAAATTTTTATCTACAAAAGATGCAACCTTTGGTACTTTTACTTCGGCCGGTTTTGTTAAACGGGGGTTAAAAAAATTTGCTTTTGAAGTCGAGAAGGTTAAAGGCTATGGAATGAAGCGTCATAAGCTGATTGGATGGAAATCTATGGGTAATCCAGACATCAATACTGAAAGTAGTAAAAAGAAAAAAATAGGTATTATTGGAAGTGGCATTGCTGCAAGTTCAGCAGCTTATGCAGCTGCACAAAATGGAGCAGATATAGAAATATTTGAGTCTGCAGATGGTATTGCTGCTGGGGCTTCTGGGAATCCTGTTGCTGCGTTGTACCCAAGATTTTCAATTAATAACTCACCATATTCATTTCTAACTGCGCAAAGTTATTTTTTTGCTGAGAAACTATATTCTCAGATGCCTAATGCATACATGCAAACTGGTCTTTTGTTTTCTCATTCAAATGATTATCAAGCGCAGTGGATAGAAGAGATGAAGCATTTAAATCGAAATGATCTATTTGAAATTATTGATATAGAAAAAATGAAAAAAGTATACGGATTTGAATCTCATGGTTTATTGGTAAAAAAAGGTGGTTACTTATTTCCTAATTTAATCTGCAAGGAATTGCTAACACGTCCAAATGTAAAAATTTCTTACAATTATTGTTTTAAAAATTGGCTTAAAAATAAATCAAAGATAGATATTCATTTTTCTAATCAAGAGAAAAAATCTGGTTTTGATGAATTGATTATCGCAAATGGTCCAGGTTTAGAGCAATATTTATGTGGTTTAAAAATTTCAAAAGGTCAATTAGTTGGTTTAAAAGGTAATCAGCAAATTAACTTAGATCTTCCACTCAACTCGGCTGGCTATATTTTACCCGAAGTTGATGGAGTAACTTGGATTGGTTCTACACATGAACGAGAGTTTAAAAATATTGATGTATGTTATGAAGCTGGGTATAAATTAATCGAGAAAACTAACAAAAACTTTAATCTTGGGTTTACAGGTGCAGAAAATATGTTGATGACAGCTAATTTTAGAGTTGGAAGCAAGGACAGGTTGCCTATAGCAGGAAAAATAGAAGACAAAATATATGTTATTGGCAGTTTAGGCTCGAGGGGCTTTAGCTTAGCACCTTTGCTCGGAGAGTTTGTTGCATCTCAAATAAACAACTCACCCAGCCCAATATCTTCTGGGATAGCCCTGGCTATAGACCCACTCAGATTTAAAGATTAACTAATAGATTTTCCACCAACATTTCTGCAGATGGAATATCGGTTGGAGCATAACTAGAGCCTTTGCGCCATTTCGTTAATCCAGTCCATAGAGTTTTATCTGAAACTTCGTCTTTCAATGAGACTCTTAGAAAAAATTCTGGGACAGAACTAATTCTATCTGGTTCATACAGATAGCTTCTATAGATTGGATATCTATAAAAACGGAAATCATCATATTTAATCTTTTCTTTTGTTGTGACACTAACATCTATTGTAAGAGAAGCATCTCCAGAAGACTGATGCCCCACCCCTTCTAAATATGACAATACAGCATCCCCCAAATTTTCAATTAAAATTGGGTCCATCTCAACGGGCATCGAATCTTTATTTAGTTGAATTTTAAAACTTGTTCCTTCCTCTAATTGAAAGTTATCTCTGCTATTTAACTCTGTAAACGGTGTGGTGGTGCAAGAAGTTAAAAAAGCTATAAAACTAAATATTAAAAAATATTTTTTTTGTGTCATAGGTAATAGTAATTTGATTCTAATATAATTAATATAAGGCATTTATTTAATTTTTAAACCATGTTTGAACTAAAAGAGTCAAAAAAAATAGAGCTTTTAGATGTAAATGCTCAAGTTTATAGACATTCAAAATTTAATACGCAGCACATTCATCTAGATGCAGATAATGATGAAAAAGTTTTTATGGTTGCCTTCCGAACTATCCCTGAAGATTCTACAGGTGTAGCTCACATCTTAGAGCATACGTCCTTATGCGGTTCGAAGAAGTACCCAGTTCGTGATCCATTTTTCATGATGATTAGAAGATCTCTTAATTCATTTATGAATGCATTTACATCAAGTGACTGGACTGCTTATCCTTTTGCTACTCAAAATGATAAAGATTTTAAAAATTTATTAGATGTTTATGTTGATTCAGCTTTCTTTCCAAGATTAGATCCGCTTGATTTTTCTCAAGAAGGCCACCGGCTTGAAATAGATATTGATAATAAATTAGAAATTAAGGGGGTAGTATTTAATGAAATGAAAGGAGCGATGAGCTCCCCAACAGATCAACTGTGGCATGGAATGTCTAAATATCTCTTTGAAGAAACTACATATCATCATAATAGTGGTGGTGACCCTGAAAAAATTATTGATTTAACGCATACAGATTTAGTTGCCTTCCATCAAAAACACTATCATCCCAGCAATGCAACTTTTTTTACTTTTGGCAATGTTTCTATAGATGAAGTCCATGAACATCTAGAAGAAAATGTTTTCCAAAAATTTACACCTGCCTCAGAGCAGCTGACAATCAAGCCCGCAAAAATATTTACAAGTCCAGTGAAAGCTAATGGCACCTACCAACCACTACCAGGGGACGAAGCAAATCATCATGTTGTTATTAGTTGGTTACTTGGCGATAGTCATGACCCATTAAATTTATTAGAAAAATATTTTTTATCGAATATTTTACTCGACAATTCGGCATCGCCACTGAGGAAAGCATTGGAGCTTTCAAAAATAGGAAAATCTCCCTCACCATTCTTGGGGATTGAGCCTAGCAATAAAGAAATTGTGTTCATGGCTGGCCTAGAGGGAGTCGGCCAAGATCAAGCTGGTGAGGTTGAAGAATTAATTCTAACTACACTTGAGAAACTTGTGATAGATGGTGTTTCAGAGGATTTAATCAATTCCTCTCTTCATCAATTAGAGATTGGTCAAAGAGAAGTATCAGGTGGAGGGATGCCATATGGGTTGCAACTGATGCTTGGATGCATGAATGCCTGTATACATCACGATGATCCAATCTCAATGCTGGATTTAGATACAAACTTTACAAAACTCAAAGCTTTGATATCTCAAAAAGGTTACTTAGAAGAATTGATTTCAACCAGCCTAATAAAGAATCCACATAGACTGAATTATGAATTGAAACCAGATCCAAACTTTAACGAGAACTTAGAAAATTTCTTCTCATCATCACTCAGAAGTAAAGAGGAAACTTTAACTGATAAAGAGATAGAAGAAATCAATGATCTTGCCAAAGCTTTAAAAGCTCGTCAGGAGGCTGTTGATGATGTAGAAATTTTACCTAAAGTTACCAAGCAAGATATTCCCTTAATGCGCGAGTATACGCATGAAGCCTTTCTTAAAAACAATAGGTCAGTCTATGAAGTTGGGACTAATGGTCTGATGTATTCTGATTTTTTATTTCCATGTAAAAATCTTACATCTCAAGAATTACTATTCTCGTCTTTATACACTTTTATTCTTACTGAAGTGGGTATTCTAGAAAGTTCTTATGAAGAAATTCAAGCCCTTCAATCAAGTATTACCGGTGGCATAAATGCCTCCTTTAAACTTCACACAAATGCTAAGGACAGACCTGGAAAACTTTTACTATCCATTTCTTCTAAATCTTTAGAAAACAATTTCGATGAAATGGAAAGGCTTATATTAAACACCATAGAAAATGCTAGGTTTGATGAGGAAAATAGAATATTAGATTTATTTAATATTTTTATTGCTCGAAATGAAGAATCATTAAATCAAAATGGTCACATTTTAGCCATGAATTCTGCAGCTAGTAGCTTAAATACGCTTTCTGCTTCAGCATTTCAAATGTCTGGACTGCAAATGCTGAATCACTCCAAAGCTGCTATTTCAAAAATGAAAGAGGCTTCTGATGCTATGCAATTAATTAATATATTAAAAAGTATTCATTCAAAAGTTTTGCATTCGCCATTCAAAATTTTTACAGCATGTTCTCCAAAAGCTCTTAAAGATCAATCTATGGAATTTGAAAATATTTTTTGTGAAGCTGAGCAATCTTTGGCAAAACCCATTGACGAACAAATAGCATGGATTACAGGGTCACAGGTCTGCTATTGCGCTGAAGCATTTCAAGGCGTTTCAAGAGAGCATCCTGATGCACCTGCCCTTTCTGTTTTGGCAACTGTTTTAAGGAATGGCTTCCTTCATACTGCAATTCGTGAAAAAGGAGGGGCATATGGTGCGGGAGCTACGAATGATACTTCAACTAATACATTTAAATTCTTTTCTTATAGAGATCCAAAGTGTACAGAAACGTTTACTGCATTTAAGGATGCTATTCAATGGTCAAAAACCTCAATTACTGATCAACATCTTGAAGAAGCAATCCTAGGAGTTGTATCCTCTATTGATAAACCCCTTTCACCTGTTGGTGAAGCAAAAAATGATTTTAATTTTAATCTAGAGGATATATCAACCAAAGAAAGACTAGCATTGAGGCAACGTGTTATCAATTGCTCAATTGAAGATTTGATTAGAGTAAGCAAAGAATATCTTACTAAAAATTCTAAAAAATCTATTCTTGCTGGTGAAGCATACAAAGAAGAAGCAACTTCACTGGGCTTAACTCTTAGAGAAGTGTGATCCTAAAAAAAGAAAAATCTTTTTTTCTTTAACTCTTTTTCACATCCCCAATATTGTTTTTGATACATTTGAGATCGTGCGCTAACTCTATCAGCCACCACAACTAACCACCGTTTCTTTCTGTATGTTTTCATCTTAAAGCCTGCATAGCCTTCATGGTACGCTAGATAAAGTGACCTTGCGTCTGAGGCAGCCAATCCTTGATAAAACCCTTTGCTAGAATACCATCCAATGAAATCAGCAGAATCTGCAAAATCAGTTCTACTAGCCCTTCTGTTGCTTGTCTCATCCTCATAATCTTGCCATGTTTTTTTTAAAGCTTGAGAATAACCAACTGCAGAAGATGGCCTAAACCATGGTATTACTCCAAATAATTGCTGCCTTTCAGGTTTTACTTTTGCTTGAAAACTAGACTCTTGATGAATAATTGCCATTAATACATATGGTGGTAATTTCCATCGCTTCTCAGTCTTAATAGCAGCTTTATACCAAGATCTCTTTTCTTGAAAAATATCACAAATATTATCAGGTTTTTCTGGTGGCGAGCTCACACATGAAGTAATAAGAATTATTAAAAGAAAGGAGCTAAAAGAATTTTTTAGGGTCATTTAAGAAATTATTTATTTCATTCGTATTTATTATTTTAACATTAAGAGTTTTAGCTTTAACAAGTTTTGAGCCAGCATTTTCACCCGCAATTAAATAATTTGTTTTTTTAGAAATTGAGCTTGTAACTTTTGCACCTTCTAACACTAATAAGTTTTTAACTTCATCACGAGACATTGGAGATATTTTTCCAGTAATCGCAATCTGTAGACCAGAAAATTTCATATCTCCTGCAGCAGTATGAAAATTTGGATTGGTGATACTCAAACATGGAAGCAATAATTCTAATGATGCTGCATTTTCTGAATCAGAAAAGAAGTCTGTAATTTTTGCTGCTACCCTAGGGCCTATATCAGGAACTGCAATTAAATCTTCAAAGGAAGATTTTTGTATAGCTTCCATACTTCCAAAAACATTAGCCAAATTTCGTGCAGTGGTTTCACCAACCTCCTCAATACCTAAGGAGAAGACAAACTTATGTAATTCAACTGAAGCGGACCTATCGATAGATTTGATTAAGTTATCTACTGATTTTTTGCCAAATCTTTCTAACTTCTCAAGCTCAACTCTATGACGCTTAAGAAAATAGATATCAGCAAAATCGTTAATAAATTTTTGATCAATTAAGGTAAGCAATATTTCTTGACCAAGTCCATCAATGTCCATTGCCTTTCTTGAAACGAAATGAGTAAATTTGCCTTGAAAAATTGCAGAACAACTGTTCCCTCCTGAGCATTTAATAAAAGGAGTTTCTAGACTTTTTTCTGAGATACTCAAGTTAACTGAATTATTTATTTCTAAAAAGTTTTGCGCCTCGTAATGGCTTGAAAATTTCTTCAAAGGTTTAGATTTACTGCTATCGGTTACGATCCATTCAAGTTGATAATTCATTACTATTGCTGATCGACAGCTTGGGCATTTTTGTGGAGCTTTAATTGCATTTGCGCGATTTTTCTTTTTTGGAATAACCCGAACCATTTTTGGAATTACATCTCCCGCTCGTTTAATTACTGCCCCATCTCCCACTCTTGGATCTAATCTTTTTAGCTCATCAAGATTGTGAAGAGTACAATTACTTACATTTACGCCACCTACATTAACTGTTTTAAGTTTTGCGACAGGAGTCAAAATTCCAGTTCTTCCAACTTGAAATTCAATATTTTCAATTTCAGTTGAGGCTTCTTCAGCAGGGAACTTATGGGCAATAGCCCATCTAGGTGATCTTGCTATTTCTCCAAGTTGTTTTTGCAAAAAAAGCTCATTAACTTTAAATACAACTCCATCAATCTCAAATGGAATATTGCTTCTAGAAGATTCTATGTCCTGAAAATATTGAAGACATTCATCGATAGATGACACTAGTTTATTTAAATTGTTTACAGGCAAGCCCCATGACAAAAAAACTGAAAATATTTCTTGTAGATCATTGAATTCTTTTCCCTGACACGATCCTATACCATGGGCAAAAAAAGCTAATGGTCTTGAGCTGGTGATAGCAGGATCTAATTGTCTTAAACTGCCAGCTGCAGCATTTCTAGGATTAGCAAAAACCTTGTCGCGATTTTTTTCTGCTTTCAGGTTTAAAGCTTCAAAGTCTGGCTTTTTAATAAATACTTCGCCCCTTACCTCAAGCAGAGCTGGAAAAGAGCTTTTAGACTCTTTAAGTGTTAGCGGAATAGATCTAATTGTTCTGATATTAGAAGTTATGTCCTCACCAAGCACTCCATCGCCTCTTGTCACGCCTTTTGTGAGAATACCCTCCTCATAAATCAAAGAAACTGCTGCACCATCCATCTTGGGCTCACAGAAATAATCTATCTGATTATGTGAACCTAAGTTTTTAAGAATTCGATCATGAAAATTATTTAAATCTTCTGCATTAAAAGCATTAGCCAGCGAAAGCATTTGTTGAAAATGTTTAAAAGTAGCAAAATCTTTATCAGGCTTTATTCCAACTCTTTGTGATGGAGATTCAGGAGTAATCCAATCTGGATGCTCAGACTCAATTTGCTTTAGCTCTCTGAATAATTCGTCATATTCGTGATCAGATAATGAAGGGTCATCAAGAATATAATACTCATAATCATGAGAACGAATTGTCTTTTGTATAGAAATATATCTCTCACTTAACCTATTCATTATGCAGAAATATTTTTTGAGGAGTTGAAATGGCTAATTGCTTGAGCTCTAGAGTTTAAGTGTTCAATCATTTGTTTGCTTAGGGGCGCTCTCGCTGAATCACAAATACTTGCATGTAGTTTTTCTGAAATACTTGAGGCAGATTCAAGCATTATTTCAAACGCTTTCACGGGATCATTAACTTGATATAAATCTAAAACCATCAAAAGCACATGAGTCTCAGTGCCTAGATCAAGAAGACCTGGGTTTATTCCGCTTGCAATTCTAAAAACTTCCTTGCCATTTAAATCCCTGTGGCTGAAGAAACCATTTACATGTATTGCATCTAAATTTTTTAACAAGGTGAGGGCTTGATTCATATCAAAGTTTGATTTGTCCATAGAAACTAAATTTAGAATAATTAACTCCTGCTCCTGAATTAAGTCATTATCATCTTCAAATCCTAAAGTACCTTGCTCTAACCCTTCCTTGAAAATCATAGATTTAGAATCATCAAAAGAGTTTTGATTTAAAGTACGAGTGAATAAAGGTCTAAAAAAGAGGTACAGGATAATCAAGAAAAGAACTGCAGCCCCAACAACTAAGATAATTTGTATATTGCTGGGCATACTATGAAGCAGCTAGCTTAAGGGCTTCTTTTACATCAACAGATACAACACGGGAAACTCCTGCCTCCTGCATTGTGACTCCCATGAGATGATCGCTTTTCTCCATAGAAATTTTATTATGTGTAATGAATATGAACTGGACTCTATCAGACATCTCTTCAACCATTGCTACAAATCTTGTAGCATTTATATCATCTAAAGGTGCATCAACTTCATCTAACATACAGAAAGGAGCTGGATTTAGTTCGAATAATGCAAACACCAATGAAAGCGCGGTCATGGCTTTTTCTCCTCCAGAAAGTTGAGAGATCGTTGCATTTTTTTTGCCGGGAGGTTGGGCTGCGAGCGTAATTCCTGAATTAAAAGAATCTCCATCTATTAATTGCAAAGCAGCTTTGCCTCCACCAAATAATTTTGGAAAAATTTCTTGTATTTTGGAATTGACCGCATTGAAGCTGTCATCAAACTTCATCTTAGATTCAACATCTATTTTTTTAATTGCACTTTGAAGCTTATCCAAGGCTTCATGCAGATCTTCTAATTGAGAGTCTAGTTCTGATATGCGTTTTGATTCTTCAGCAATTTCATCAGGAGCTGCTAGATTAATAGCCCCTAAGGAAATAATAGAAGATTGGGTTGATGCGAGTGAGGACTCCAAATCTGCAAGGTCCATTGCCTCATAATCTCCAGGATTGAGATCAGATATTAAAATGCCAGCTTTTTTGAGTGTTTGTGATGCATTATCTAAATTGACCTCAAATGTTCTTAAATCAAGCTTTAAATTATTTAACTGTTCCTCTAAGGAGCGGAGATCTAAAGCAGCAATAGATTTTTTATTTTCTACATCTTGAATAGACGCATCAACAACAGATTGTTTCTGACGAATTTTATTTAATTCAGCTTCTGCGGTTGAGCTTTTTTCGACTAACTGCGCTAAATCAGTTTCTGCCTTCAATTTATTCTCTTTTGCTTGACCTAGTTGTTCAGCAATCTCATTTTGTCTAAGTAAATATTCATTAGTAATGTTCTTAGACTGAGTTGAAGTAATCTTTAAAATACTGGTTAATAAATCTTTAAGCTCAACGGTTTTCATGCGAATGCCGTCTGCGCTGGAACCAAAATCTTTAAGGCCATCTGAAATGGCATCAAGCAATTTCATTGCTTGTTCTTTGGGGGATAGATTTTCTATACTGGATTCGTTATCCAAAGCTTCAGCATATCGAACTTTTGCTCTTGATAAACCTTCTTCATATCCAAGAATTGCCTTATTGATGTTTTGAAGATTAGTTTCATATCGAGCGATTTCTGAACCTATGATATAAAAATTCTTTTGGGCACTTTCAAAAGCTGATAAAACAGAAGCATGTTCTGTCTTAATTTGATCAATGGAGGTTTGATGAGTGTTTACTTCTGCAGATTTCACAGTAACTTGATTAACAAGTTGAGATATTTTCGAGCTTAAGGAGTCTTTTTTTGCTTTGGCGCTTAGGGTATTTAAAATTGAAATTTTTAATTTGAGTTCCTTTTCTTCAGCTTGAAATTTTTTATACTTTTCAGCAGCTTTTGCTTGATTTTCCAAACGATTTATCAGTCTTTGAATTTCATCCCTTATATCTTTGACTCTAGAAAGGTTCTCTTTAGTTTTCTTAATTCTTTGCTCTGTTTCCTTTCTTCTCTCTTTGTATTTAGATATTCCAGCTGCTTCTTCAATAAACACCCGCATCTCTTCAGGTTTCGCACTTACTATTTTTGATACCATCCCTTGTTCAATAATTGCGTAGCTTCTTGGTCCAAGACCTGTTCCCAGAAAAATATCCTGCACATCCTTTCGCCTGCATCGAATGTTATTCATCGAATAATGAGACTGGCCGTCCCTAGTCATCATTCTTTTTATTGAAATTTCATTATATTTAGCATATTCACCACCTAATTTACCCATTGAATTATCGAATAAAAGTTCGATGCTACATTGACCGGATGGCTTCCTTAGGTCTGAGCCATTAAAAATTACATCAGACATAGACTCGCCACGTAAATTCTTGGCAGATAACTCTCCCAGAACCCATCGAACAGCATCAATAACATTAGATTTACCGCAACCATTTGGGCCGACAACAGCAACCATATTTGTAGGAAAAGATATCCTCGTGGGGTCCACGAAACTTTTGAATCCAGCCAGTTTAATGTGTTTAAGCTGCATTAAATATAACCTCTACCTATTTTAAACTATTGTTCCTTTTTTAACCATTCGTCAGCATAAAAAAATAATTCATCTTGATTGCCTTTTGAGTACTTTAAATCAATGGATTTAAATGCTTGGAAAGATGAGTTATTGCATTGCGCTTGAGCTTCAACTTTAATGATTTCTTGCTGCAAAAAGGCAGAAGTAATATCAAATCCTCTTACTAAAGAATGTGACTTATCTAGTTTGAAAGGCTCATTAATATTTGGGGAGATAATTTCTAGTGCTGCAATATTTACATTGGGACCACCTGGTATAGATGCAAAAAATTGCAGTGATAATAAATTACAATTTGGAGGATTTTCTGTATATACAAGGAGTTTTGAATTTCCGAGATTTGGATATTTCTCGTCTCTCAGATCAGCTAGAAGATTAAAAATGGGAACTTGATAATTCTCTGAAATAAATTGTGTATTTAATGTCTTAAGAATGCTTTCTGCAGAATTAAATGATCCTAGTTCTAATGCCTTATAAAAAACTTGAGCCCCAAGCATAAAAGACTCATCTTCTGATGAGATATTGTCTAAATACTCGTTAATTATAAAATTATCAAAGTCTTCATTACGAACAATTGTTCGATAAATAGATTCTGATTGAGTTGTTTGGACCCATGAGCCTATCAAGGCATTAGGAGACAGAAAATTTAACAAAAATCCGCCACAAATAATAAATGTAGCTAAAAATACAAAAGATTTTTGATTTGAAAACGGCTGAAACAGATATGAAATTACAGGTAATAATAAAATTACTAAAACAGCAATAATAATTAACATTAAACTCTGCGCTTGATAAAAAATATTACCAACATTAAGCCAAGAAAAACAAATGGCCCAAACCATAAAAAATAATTAGACCCCTCAAGCGCAGGCCTATAATCTGAAAAATCACCAAATCTTTCTGAGACATATTTTTTGATTTCTTGATCGGTTGAGCCTGCTAGAACTAATTCATAAACTTTATTTTTTAAATCTCGAGAAACAGGCGCATCGGAACTTGCAATACTTCCACTTGTGCATTTTGGACATCTAATTTCTGAAATCAATGCGTAAAATCTTTTTTCCTGAAGAGAGTCGTTAAATTCATATACCATCTGATTGAATGAGGGAGTAGATAGCAGAAGAAAAGAGAAGAGTATAAGAAATTTTTTACTCATCAAGATCCTTGCTGAGCTTTCTGAATTAAGGGAAGAAAAATAGTTTCCCACTTTATTTGATTCATCTCACCCTGAATGTGTCCTACAACCTTATTATTAATTATTAAATATGACTCTGGAGCGCCAGTAACTCCTAGATCGAAAGCTAGGTCACCTCTAGGATCAAATATAGAAAAAAGATATGGATTACCATGCTTTTGAAGCCATGCATTTGCTTTAGAGTCAGAATCTTTATAATTTAATCCAACAATCTGGATATTTTGTTTTGACAGATTAGTTAAGAACGGATGCTCAACTAGACAAGTAATACACCAACTTGCCCAGACATTAATAAGTTTTATGCCCTCTAAAGATCTACTTTGAACTGGATTTCCATTTAAATCATTCAATTGAAATAAGGGGAAATCTTTTGACTCAAAATTTGGTAATTTAATATCTTCATTCACTAAAAGCACTTTGGCAAAAAAAGTTAGAACTATTAATGGGAGAAGAAGTATTAAAAATCTTAAAGACTGATTCACGGTGCTGTCTTTTTAAAAATTGTGAGTAACATTCCCAACACCATAAGAGTAGCTGAAAACCAAATCCATTTTATAAAATAATTAATTTTTAATGAGAAAGTCCAGCTACCATTTTCTAACTGATCTCCAATCGTTAAATATGTATCTTTCATTACTGAAGCATGGATAGCTGATTCAGAGGTAATCTGCCCTCTTACGGTATATTTTCTTTTTTGGGGATTGAGAAATATTGTTCTTCCATCCTGAAAAATAGATACCTCTGCAGAAATAATGTCATGATTTGAAGCTTCCAGAACCTGAATATCTTTAAAAAAAAACTCTTGCACTGATTCATTAACTGAGATCGATTGACCAGGCGCAAGATTTAAATTTTTTTCATAACTTAAGATGCTATTCATAGATACTGCAAAAAATAACAAACCCAAGCCAATGTGCGCAATTCCACTACCTTTGTTAATAAATTTTTTATTAAATAAATTATTAATTACTCTTAAAAAGTAACTAAGAAGAATAAGTAATCCAGAGAAAATCCCAATGTATGGCAGGATTGAAAAAATTGCTGTGACTTTCCAGACAATATATACACATAGCAGAGATAAAATTATTGGAACTGTTATGTTCATGCATAGAGCTTTGATAGTAATAGATCGCTGCCATAAAGCATCGATAGAAGCCATAATGAACATAGCAGCAATAAGAATCAATGGCGCAAAAATTGTGTTGTAGTATGGAGGTCCAATACTTACTTTTTCTCCGCTTATAGATTCAATTATTAAAGGATAGGTCACTCCAAGGAATATAGAAAAAATACTTGTAACCATTAATATATTATTCATTGAAAGAAATGATTCTTTGGAACCTGTAACAACTAATTTTGAAGAATTGATAGCTGGAAGACGATATGCAAAGATTCCTAATGCCAGAAGTGTAATAAAGCCTGAAAAGCCTAAAAGATAAAGTCCCCGCTCAGGATCATTTGCAAATGAATGTACGCTATCAATTATCCCCGATCTTACAATAAAAGCTCCAAAGAGGCTTAAGGCAAAAATTAAAATTCCTAAGAACATAGTCCAAGTTTTTAGAACACTTGATTTTGAAGATGCAAATAAAGAGTGCATAAAAGCAGTTGCTGCAAGCCATGGCATAAGAGCAACATTTTCAACAGGATCCCAGAACCAATAACCTCCCCAGCCCAACTCATAATAGGCCCACCAGCTCCCAAGCGTAATACCAATAGTAAGGAAGATCCAGGCAACAAAAGACCATTTTTTGATTTCTTTTTCCCATTGCAAATCAAAGTCACCATTAAGTAAATAGGCTGTAATAAAGCTAAATGCAATTACAAACCCTACATAACCCAAATAAAGCATTGGAGGATGTATGGCTAAAGCTGGATCTTGTAAAACTGGATTTATATCCGCCCCCTCGACTGCTCCAAAAGGTAAGATTCTTTCAAATGGGTTAGATGTTAAGAGCAAAAATAATAAAAAGCCTAAAATAATCAGGCTCAACATCAATAGGGTCAATTTCTTTAAGGGATGCTTTTTGTCAAGAGAATTTATAAATAGAACACTCCAGGCTGTTAAAAATACTATCCATAAAAACATTGATCCTTCATGAGCACTCCAAATTGATGCAATCTTATAAAAAATAGGTAATTGAGAGTTTGAATGGCTAGCTATGTAAGCTATTGAAAAATCATCACTTATAGCGAGATATACGTACATGCCAAATGAAATAAAAACTAACCAGCAAGCTTGATTAAATAACCTCAGTGAAAGAATTAACTGATTGGGGTGAATTTTGGCAAAAAAGAAAAAGAAATTAAAAATTAATATAAGGCTTAGTAATAAGACAGCAGATAAAGATAGAAAGTGTGAAATCTCTCCAATCATGCTTTAACTTCATCTATCAATAGCTCAGGAGGCATGTAATTTTCGTCATGTTTAGCAAAAATTTCTTCTGCTTCAAACCTCCCATCTAAAAAATATCCTAAGATAACCACACCACTATCTTCTTTAAAAAGATCTGGCGGGACTCCATCAAAAGTTACGGGTACTTCCTCTGAAAAATCAGTAACTAAGAATTCAATCAATGTACCATCTCTTCGAATTGATCCATTCTTTACCATTCCACCTAATTTTATCCTATAGCCGGGTTTAATATCCGCTATTAACATCTCTGAAGGAGTGTAGAAGAGGTCTAACTTTGAATTTAAAGAAAAAAGAATTAATGAAATTCCCCCTGCAGATAAAAAAAGAATGATAATTAATTTCCAAAGACGATTTTTTCTAACTTGGAGCATTTGATATTTTAATTTTCTTTTGTATAGCTTTAATTCTTTTGTTGGCAATTAAAAAACTGGTAGCGATCATTAAAATACCAATTAAATAAACTGACCAAACATAAATGCCATGACCTTGCATGTATAGGATGTCATTAAAATTATCAAAAGCTAAATTAAACATGTTCTAAAACCCATCTTTTATTTTTTTCTCTAGTGAATATATAGGAACGGCTAGTTAAAATACCAAGAGCAATGAGTGTAAAACCCAAGCCAATTACTGAAATAAATAATGGATATAGCATGGATGGATCAATTGAACTGCTCCCAGAGACTGAAATTGATGCAGGCTGATGAAGAGTTGACCACCAATCAACTGACTTTTTAATAATTGGAATATTAATAACTCCAATAATTACTAATATGGACATAAGACGGTCTGCTTTTTCTAAATTAGAAAAAGATCCATGCAATGTCAAAATTCCCAGATACATAATGAATAGTATTAATGTTGAGGTAATTCTTGCATCCCATTGCCACCAAGTTCCCCATGTAGGAATACCCCAGATTGATCCTGAGAATAAACCAATAAATGTAATCATCGCGCCTATTGGTGCAGCAGATTTAATCAAATAAGCAGCGAGTTTTACTCGCCAGACCAGGTGCATTAAAGCACAGACAGCCATAAAGAAATAAATTAGCTCTGCGAAGATTACAGATGGCACATGAAGAAATATAATTCGATACGAATTTCCTTGAACGGCATCTTGAGGAGCAAAGAATAATCCCCAAGCCCATCCAAATATCAACATAGATACACCAAAAATTATCAAGAATGGATAAATTTTCTCAGTTAGATTTACAAAACTTTTTGGAGAAGAGAATTTATGAATGAATGCTGTAATCACAACAAGTATTATAAACCTAAGTTGCTTAATCTATATGTGTTTTTAAGACTGCAGAGATAATAATTGGCATGATAGCTGAAATAATTAGTCCTATACCTGTCATCAATGCAATTATCGCTGTGAAGCCCTCGTCAAATTGAATGCTTCTTATTGCGCGTCCTAACAAAATAATAACTGGAAGCGCAAGCGGCAAAGCAGTAAGAACTCCTAACATTGCTCCCTTGTTAATTGATAAGGCATTCCCAAAAGCAAACAAATTAAATAACAGTAAATTGGAAAGACTGAGTAATAACAATATCTTAGCAAAACTAACAATAGCAACACCATTGGCAAAAGAAAACAATGCTCCAATAAATGCAATTGGAATACCGATAAACGCAACATATACAAGAATCTTTGAAAACACTACTTTATAGAAATCCTTTTCTATTAAAAACTCTTGCTCAAGAGAGCCGTCTTCAAAGTCCTCCTCAAACATTCCCTCTGTTGCAACAAAAGCCGTCATCAACAAAGACACGACAATAATAGAAAAATAGAACTTATCTAGATCATATTGAGAAATATCTATGCTTAATGGAAATGCTATAAGAACAAGAACCATAATCAATAAAGGTCCCAGCCATGACTTTAATTTTTTTGAAAGTTTAAAGGATTCTGCTTTAATTAATCTCAGCATTATTCCTCCCAAGCTCTAAGACCTTACAATCAATCATTGGATTGATATGAGAGGTAAGAATAAGGCCAACTCCTTGTAACAATTTTGTATTGAGAAAATTGTTTAGTTGATCGGCTGCAGCGTGATCTAAACCAACAAAAGGCTCATCAAGAACTATCAGTTCTGATGATTTAGCTAAAACTCTTATTAAAGCTAATTTTTTTTGTTGGCCGAAAGATAAGTTTGCAGTTAACTCATCTTGGACATGAGATAAACCGAATTTTTGCACCCATTCAAAGGCATTCTTTAGCTCAATATTGTTAAAAATTAAATCTAAATTTTCTCTTGGAGTAAGATAGTTTTTTATTGCATTTTTGTGGCCTAAGTAGGAGATGTCTAAATCTTGATTACAAGATTCAACAAGACCCTTCGATGGAGATGTCATTCCTAGGATAATTCTAAGTAATGTGCTTTTGCCAGAACCATTGCCTCCTTTAATGTGCAAGCATTCTGAAGCATTCACGCTAAAGGAAAGATTATGAAAAAGCTTATTTTCATTTATTGAATATGTAATATTTTTAGCTGAAAAAAGCTTCATGACATTCTAATTTAAAAGTGATTTTGCTCTAATTGTAAGGGAAGGAAGTGGGTTTTGTGGATCTAATCGTAGATAAAATCTTTTGGCTAATTCGGCAAATGGATTAGCGCCGCTATCACCAAGACCTCCCACTGAAAAATATAATGATTTGGAAAAAAATATTCCTTGTTCTAATTGGGGCACTTTATTCAGCAAGGTATTAATCTTTCCAATACTTTGTGCAGCTCCCTTAAACTTATTACCAAAATGATACCACCCCCAAAACTGATACTCGCTTCGGGAAAAATGAACAAGTTGTGCCCTAGCATATTTTTTTGGAAACGCTCCAGCTGGAATAATAGAAATAACAGTTGAATCTAGATCAGCAATTTTTAAGTCTAGCAATGATGGCAACTCTTCCATCGAGCGAAAGGGGCAAAGCAAACACTCTACCCCTTCCTCTATTTGATAAGATTTAACTCTGGAAAGCCTTTCCTTGGAGCCAATAATTACATAGCTAACATTAGGAAAATCTTTTGACACACCAAATTATTCTGCTTTTGCTAAAGCTTGATCAATGTCTGCCAGGATGTCATCAATGTGCTCAAGTCCAATTGATAGTCTGATATAGCCTGAGCTAATTCCGCCTGAGGCTAACTCTTCTTCATTTAATTGAGAATGAGTAGTGCTGGCGGGATGAATTGCCAAACTTCTTGAATCACCAATGTTAGCAACATGATAAAGCATCTCTAATGAGTTAATAAACTTCTTACCTGCCTCATGACCGCCTTTGATTTCAAAACCTAAGAGCCCACCGCATCCATTAGATAGATACTTATCTGCTCTTTCTTTTGGCAAGTCTGAAGATGTTCCAGGGTAAGCAACTCTTTCAACCATTGCATGATTACTAAGATGCTCTGCAACCTTTTGTCCATTTGCTGAGTGTTCTTTCATTCTTAAGTTTAATGTTTCTAGGCCTTGAATAAACATAAAAGCATTGAAAGGACTCATTGCTGCTCCCATATCTCTAAGCAAGGTGGTTCTTGCTTTTAATATATAAGCTATTGGCCCGAGTGCCTTTACCGCTTCAGTCCAAATAACTCCATTATAATTGGGATCAGGCTGATTAAGCTTAGGCTGTCTGTCTGGATGAGCTTCCCAGTCAAAGTCGCCACCATCAACAATTACTCCTCCAATAGAAGTACCATGACCACCAATATATTTTGTTGCAGAATGGATAATAATAGCTACTCCATGGTCAAATGGACGACAGATTAAAGGCGCTGCAGTATTATCAACTATCAATGGAATGCCTAGTGGTCTTCCAAGATCTGCAACCTCTTGCAAAGGAAACACTTGGAAGCTTGGATTAGGTAAAACCTCTCCGTAATAAGCTCTGGTTTTATCATCTGTAGCATCAAGAAAATTTTGCGGATCGCTTGGATCAACAAATCTTACCTCAATCCCCATATCTGAGAACGGATTCTTAAACTGATTATAAGTTCCTCCATATAGATGCGATGAGGCTACAAAGTTATCACCGTGACTGCACAAATTTTGAATTGCATAGGCTGAAGCAGCTTGACCTGAAGCAAGACCTAGAGCCGCAACTCCACCCTCTAATTCAGCGATTCTTTCCTCAAATACTGCATTTGTAGGATTCATAATCCTAGAATAGATATTCCCAAGCTCACTTAAAGCAAATAGATTGGCTGCATGATCAGTATCATCAAATTGATAACTTGATGTCATGTGAATCGGGACGGTTACCGAATTAGTAGTTTCATCTTTTCTCCACCCAGCATGAAGTGCAATAGTTGCCGGATTTGTATATTTTTTATCACTCATTTAATTCTCCAATAAATTTACAATTAAGGTTGGCTAAAAAAGATACTTTAAATTGGAATCTTGTTTAGCAACATTTATATAGCGCTTGCAAGCTAGTCAAAACTGCGCTGATTTCATTATATACATATTTATGAATTAATCCTTAAAATATTATTTTAGTAGCATAACTACAAAAAAAAATACTAATTTAACCTTTCAAGTTCGGTTATTTAGATTTTGTTGACAATTTAGATGAAATAATTTCAAATTCACTACACATTCAATAAATTAATCAGACATGGCAAAAAAATATGTAAATTTCAGAGTCGGCGGCTCTCCTTATAAAGTTACTGATGATTATTCAGTTTGGACTAATGACTTGCTAGGCAAAATTATAGCCAGTAAAACAGTGATTCAACCTGGTAAATCTACAGTGGGTCATAGATTAAGTGACTCAGATGTTGTCTACATTATTGTAAATGGTAGAGGCATGATGGAAGTCGTAGAGTATATGAATTCAATGGAAGGCCATGGCACTGATCCAAGCGAAGGCATTGAGCATCAAGATTCATTTGCATTAACTGCGGGTGATGTAATTCTTGTTCAATCTGGTGACTTTGTGAAAGTAGTTAATGAATCAGAGCATGATCAGCTTACCTATCTGAGAGTATTCGATAGAGACGGCTGGAGAGTTTAATTTATTTCGGCAAGCTAGAATCTTTCTTTAAAAGCTCGATAGCTTTTTCAACAGCGTAAGTATTAGTTTCATTTTCACGTAAATTTCTTATAGACACAGTTTTGGCCGACATTTCGTCCTTACCAATTACCGCCATTAATGGAACCTTAGCATTACTATGTTCCCTGATCTTATAACCTATTTTCTCATTTCTATTATCTAGCTCAACACGAATATTAATAGCATCAAACTGCTCTTTTAAGCTCAAAGCATATTCATTAACTTCTTCTGTGACGGTTAAAATTGATAGTTGAGTTGGTGCTAACCATAAAGGCAATTTGCCTGAGTAATTTTCAATTAAAATACCAATAAATCTCTCAAAAGAACCTAAGATTGCTCGATGCATCATTACAGGCTGATGCTTGGAGCCATCTTCGCCAATGTATTCTGCCTCCAATCTATCAGGCAGATTAAAATCAGCCTGGAAAGTGCCACACTGCCATTCTCGCCCAATAGCATCTGTTAAAACAAAATCTAATTTGGGGCCATAGAAAGCCCCTTCTCCTGCTTCAACGGTATAAGGGATATCAAGTTTTTTAATTGCAGATTCTAACGCTGCCTCAGCCTTATCCCAGACCTCATCTGAGCCAACTCTTGTTTCTGGTCTTGTAGATAATTTTATGTCAAATGACTCAAAACCAAGTTGAGTATAGATTTCAGATAATAATGAGATGAAATTAGCTGTTTCAGTTTCAATTTGATCTTCGGTACAAAAAATATGGCCATCATCTTGAGTAAAACCTCGTACCCTCATTAGCCCGTGCATGGTTCCTGAAGCTTCATACCTGTGGCATGATCCAAATTCTGCAAGTCTAACCGGAAGGTCTCTATAAGATTTCAGGCCTTGATTGTAAACCTGAACATGGCAGGGACAATTCATTGGCTTTAGTGCATTAACTCTTTTCTCATTGGCATGTTCTTCATCAATTTCTGTGATGAACATATTTTCACGATACTTATCCCAGTGACCTGAAGCCTCCCAAAGTTTGCGATCAACAACTAAAGGAGTATTAATTTCTTCATACCCATTAGCAATTTGCTTATTACGTATATAGTTCTGTAAAGCTATATATATAGACCAACCTTTTGCATGCCAAAAAACCATTCCAGGCGCCTCTTCTTGCAAATGAAACAAATCCATTTCTTTGGCAAGTTTTCGATGATCTCGCTTTTCAGCTTCCTCTAAAAGAGTTAAATGTTTTTTAAGATCTTTTTCATTTTTCCAGGCCGTACCATATATACGAGAGAGCATTTCATTTTTTGAATCTCCTTTCCAGTAAGCGCCAGCAATCTTTGTGAGTTTAAATGCTCCAACTTTGTCTAAACTTGGTAAATGAGGACCGCGACATAAATCTATAAAGCCTGAATCACCTTGATTGTAGAGTTGAAAATTATCTTCTTGCTCTGACTCCTTGATGATCTTAACCTTGTAATCCTCTTTAATGTCAG
>QBVW01000008.1 GCA_003284215.1 SAR86 cluster bacterium AG-313-D11
CTAGTGCCCGCCTTTCCTCAAGGTTTAATAAGAATCTTATTAACTTTCTCCCTATTGAAACTAATTCATTAAAAATACTTGGTGCCTGGGCTTATAATCATAGAGCTGCTAAATTTGGTAATAATGTCAGCGGAAATACTATTGATGCTATAAGTTATTATGAGGAATGGATTGCGATGGATAGCTATCCTTCAATATTTGCTGGAGATCTAAATAACTCAATTATTTGGGATAAAGAAAATAATGCAAATAATTTTGAAAACATTAATTCGGCTTTAGAGAAAGTTAATTTTTCAAGCGCATACCACTCATTCACAAATGAGAAATTTGGAAGTGAAATCAATCCAACCTTCTTTCATACAAAAAATGAAACAAAGAAATACCACATCGATTATGTATTTTCAAAATCTTTAGATGTTGATTCTGTTGAAGTAGGAAAATATGCTGACTGGATTAAGTTAAGCGATCATTGCCCAATTATAATTAAATTTAAAACTATTTAACTCGCCTTCTCTGTGGCTACAAATCGTACTCCGTGGCTACATTATGGCTACAAATATGGCTACATTTAAAAACGAACTTACAGCTTTTCAAGCCAATTCTCATGGCTACATGGTGGCTATATTTGTTTTTTTTGATGCCCTGAAATCCCCTATTTAAAGGGGTTTCAGGTGAAATTGGCATCCCGTAGGGGAAGCGATCTTTGATAGAGCCAATGTAGAAGAAAGAATCGCTGCTAGATTAGTTGGACATTCAACTGTTGGAGCAACAATGACATATGGCTACTACTCTGAAGGAGATGATTTTCAAACAGCTCTTAAAACAATTAATAAATTACCTACCCTATAGGAGGATGTTTTTCATTAGCAGTTAGGTCTACAGTTTCTGAAGATATCATTTTTTTGATTTGCTTTCAGTTCGTTGATTTGTCTTTGCTGTTGCATGTCTCTTTGAAAAGCTGGGTCTGCTAAGTTTTCAGCAACTCCAATTGCTACATCCCCTAAAAACTTAACTAAGAAAGGTAAGTCTTCTTCCTCTTGAACAGGCTCAGTTACATTCTGAGCATAGCTTCTCTGCAGTTCAAGTCTTTGCAAGGCTAACTCTTTATCGTGCTGGGCTTCTCTTTGGATACAAGCATTGATGTTTGATTCACCTGAAAAGCCATACTCTTCACAGCGTTGGGTGAGACCAATAATAATATTTTGTTTTCTTCTTTTTGTTTCTTCTTCTTCTCTTTTTCTAGTAGCTATTTTAGTTTGTCGGTTAATTTCTTTTGTTCGTTTATTTTGAGCTTGACGCAATTCATAATCTTCTAAATTTCTATAGATTATTTGAGTTGGACCATCACCCCCCTTTAACGAAATCACACATTCACTTTGGTATAAAAGCTCACAGTTAAGTCTTGCTAGTTCAACAGCAGAATACTTATATTTTTTCGTTTGAAAGCCAAATGGTATGTTGCCTATATGAAATTTTTTGCCAGTCTTAAGATTCATTGCTTCTGCAAAAGTCCAAGGTTCACCAGTCTTTAAATCATTTACATTTTTAACAACTCTGCTTTCTAGGTATTCATACTCCAAATCTTTGCTAGATTTAAGAGACTCAATATCTTGTAAGGAATATTGTTCAGGATAGCTCATAGCCAAAACATCAACTTCATCAGAAACTTCTGCTATAAAATTCCCGGTAAAAAGTACACTAGCACAACCAACAATTCCAAAGACCATCAAAACTAAAGCAAGGGTGTTTCTCATGAATCAAATATAGCTCTATCTACATCTTCCCAAAACCAGAGCAGGATAGAAGCAGCTCTTTTATTTTTTTTGCATGATGATAATGCTTTGTTATATCTCTTTGAACGAGAGGAGTAGCTACTCTTTACAGAACGAGGAGAAGAAGCAATAGGTTTTGAAGGTCTATTTGGTAAATCGCAACTTGACCAACTTTCTTTAATTAAAAAAAGAGGTAGAGCTATTTGGACTATTTGTTTAGCAGCTTCCATATTAGTTTGATTTGAATATCTTGGTTTAAATTCATTTAAAATCTGCTCATCAGTTAGTGAGACTCCATCACGCATAACATCAAAAACCTTTGTATATTCAGTATTAATAAAAATGGTTGGGGCTATGCTTCTTTCGCCTAAGTTAGTTGATGTGGGAGTAAATTCATACATCATATAATCATAATAACTAAAGAAATATCTTCCTCCTTCTCCAAGTCCTCTTCCCTCTGACCACTTGCTTGGCTTGATATAGAAGCCAGTATTTGTAAAAGCAATTCCCTCACAGCCATTTCGTGCAAAAAGGGTTAAGTCAATGTAGGCAAGAAATTTTTCAGTATCAGCTATTTTGTTACATTTCCTAAAATTATCTTCTTTTCTTTGAGAGATGTTGGGAAACACAGTCAGCAAATCAGAGTTTGACTCATCAATTAACTCAAAAAACTTTTTTGGGATAGTTTTGTTGGCTTGATAAACCATCTTAGTATATTTTCTTGGATTGTAACGATGCTCATCTCTGCCCTCTAAAAAAATCTTTTTCATTCTAGTTGCAAAATTTCCAAATACACCAGAAGCAAGGAGAACTTTTCGCGAACCATTGTTGATAAGAATTTTTAATTCGTAATCATTAATAATGTTAAAGGTCGTATTGTTAGAAAGTAGTTCTTCATAGGAGATGTAATTCTTTCTTGGCATGTTTTTATTTTGTCCTTTTCCATCAACAGCATTATTAATAAAAATACCAAATTCAGAAAATGCTATTCCTGTGCATCCAGTAGGAACCCAACTAGCTGTAACGATTTGAACATGGATGTCGGTTAAGACATCTAACCCCATACATTCTTTAAATTTATCTACTTTGTCGAGATTTAAGAATAGCTTGTCATGGAGAAACCAATCATCTTTTAAGGCATCCTCGTAGTAATGAAACCCCCTTAATGACTCTAGATTTTCATCATATACAAATGGTTCTTTAGGAACAGAAGCACAACCAACAATTCCAAAGACCATCAAAACTAAAGCAAGGGTGTTTTTCATTCCATCTCCTCAAGTTGATAATTGAATAGCTCATTTTTTGAAAACTCATAAACCTCTGCCAAAAATCTATTCATCTCTACCTCTGCTTTACTGAGTAAGTTGAGCAGTTCATTTAATTTTGTATCTTCACCATATTTTGATTTGTATTCAATTAAGGTTAAAAAACATTGGCTTCGTTGAGCTTCATATAATTTAATAGCATTTGTAAATTGTTTTTTTAAATGGATATATTTGAGATTACTGTCTTCTGCCCAAGAAGCTAGTTTATTAATTGCTGCAGTTGTTTCCATTAGCTCCATAAAAATTTTTTGGTATTCTTCTAAATCCAGTCTTTTAGCAGTTTCCATTAATAAAACATAAGAAGAATGTTCTTCATTTAACTATCCTCAATTTTGGTCTTACATATTTTTTATAAGACCAGAGCAGATGATTCATTCTTTCGGAACATTGGTTCTGTGAGGAAATTGCATTATTGGTAATGGATAGACCTGAAGCAATTTGGTATGGAGCATAATTACTTTCAAAAGAGATTCTCTGAACATCATTTAATCCAAAAGGTTGAATCCAGTCAGCTTGAACAATGTTAAAAAAACGTGAGGTGAAATCTTTAATCGAAGGTTTATAAAGTTTTTTAGAAGGATTATCCAAACATTTAAAAGGCACTGCATTTACAAAAGCAACATCATCAATGGTTAAGTCTGTTTCTTTAAAAAAATGATTGAGGTAACTGCTACAACTTGAATTTAATATATGTTCTTTGTAGCTGTCTGCGTATTGTCTATATGCAGACTCTAAGTTCGAAGCACTATTTTTAAATTGCACAAAAGACTCATATAAATTTGCATACAACTCATCGTCTTCGTTGGTTGAGTCAATCTCTGCACGAGAAACAAATACAATTTGGGTGCTGTGATTGGAATAGTTAGTTCCTATATAACCAATAAATGGCATCTCATCAATCTTACCTAACCTTGTAGAGAACTTATCAAGCAGGTGTTTTGTTTTGCCTTTCTCCTGATATGTCGAGTTATAGATTTCTTCTTTGCTAATAAAACAAAGCTTATGAAGCTCTTTAAAGTCTATCTTGGTAGGTTCTTTTTTAATGAGCTTGTGCATCTTATTTAATTTGATTTAATAATTTCTGAGTTTTTTTTAAAGTTTCTTGGTTTGATTTAAAAGTTTCAATTTCATCTTCGAATGTTTTCTTGGAAACTTTCACACAATGAGAAAAATATTCACTATCGATATCTTGGCTATAGTAACCACTAATAATTAATGTCGTTTTATTTAAAAAATGTAAATCCCACTCAATTTCATTTAGAGGTGTTAAATGATTGTTGTAGATTCGACTAAATTGAACTCCCTCGTAGCTATCCTCTCTTGCGAAATAGTGGAATGGACCATTAATTGAATACACTTTCCTACTTGCATCGATAGCTGTGTTGAATTTTTTTAACTTGGTTATATTTTTTTTAGTGGGGCTTTCAAATCTATAGAATTGTTTTGCCGAAGAAGTGTAGTCATACCGACCAACTCCTCTTTCAGATGGCAAAGGAATACATTGAAGGAAAACTTCTTCAGCAAATGCCAAAGGCGATAAGAGTAATAGGGCTAATAGTTTCTTCATAGCTTAAGACTCCATAGGTCTAAGGTGTGTTGTGCCTTTGATATTGAATGTATTTGTAGTAACTGTTCCACAAGAATCAGTGGTTCTAATTTTTAATTGGTCATACCTATTTAATAGTTGATTAAATTGATTCTCACCACTGCCAAGATTGGTACGACCAAGCACTTTGTTGTTAGAAGATACTGTTAAAAAGGGTTCTTGACGTAGTGCTTCTTTACCATCTTTATAAAAAATCATCTTAGCTCTTAAACTGGAGTTAAGGGCACAGATATAACTATCACCAGTAACATATTCAAATTGACTTTGATTCGTATTGGCTGAAGTAATAATTCGCATGTATGCAATGTTATCTGTTGATTGGACTAAGCTTAATAAGAAATCGCCATTAAACTCATCAGTAGATGTTGAGTAATGCCAATCTCCATATTTAGTATTTGGGTCTCTGAAATCTACAAGCAATGGAGGATTAATAGCACAACCAACAATTCCAAAGACCATCAAAACTAAAGCAAGGGTGTTTTTCATATTAGAACTTAGATTTCGAAGGGTCATATGAGTCACAATTCCCTTTTCCAATTCGCTTTACGATTGCATAATTGCCAATATTCATTCCTCTCGTTTTTCCTGTTATCTCATACTTATATCTCTTTACTAGGTTCATTATCCCATTCAGTCTGTTTATGCTGACTAATCCAGAGACTTCTGTTAATTCAAAAGAATTTTCTAATACATCTGTAGGAGTGAATGAGTATTCTATTTGACTATCAGTCATATTAAATTTTTCTGCCACTCCTGGTCGAGGTATCCACTTAGAGGTATCTGGATTTAATATAGCTATTAACTTTAAAGATTCATCTTTGCTAAAAAAAAGATAGGAGTTAAATGCAAAATATGAAGTAAAAATCCCTTCAGGAACAGTATCGTTTGTTCCAACATCATCTGTAATATTTCTTGATTGGTCGAAAACACATTCAATATGATTTAGCTCTTGTAATATCTCAATATCCTCATTAAGTTCATCATCTAATTCAGACCAAGATTTAGGCTCTGCAAAAGCTCCAAAGCTTCCAAAGACCATCAATGTGAGGAGGATGTTTTTCATAATCTTCTCTCTACCATTACTGGCTCAACAAGCTCCTTGTATTCTTGATATAGCTCATTTTTAGATATTGATATTGTGAAGCTATTCTTTTTATATTGTGAAATGGGATGTAGCCCTTTTTTTACTTTTTGAAGGGTTAAAAGAGTGCCGTCTCTCCACCATTTTGATGTTGGTGTTAAAGTATCTGGGTTAATTAGATATCCAGTAACAAATCTATCCGCAACATCTAATTGATAATTCCATAAACATTCTTTTCTTCCTTCTGCTATTTGAGCAACAAGCTCTCCATTATGGGCAACGCCACATAGTAAGACTTCTAAACCAATATCTGACGGGGCGACTGATTCAGTAACTGTAAATACATAGTGGTTACCTTGTGAGTTTCTTATATCCTCAACATCTAACAAAGCGTATTGATTCAACCCTACGGTTGTTGTAGCACAACCAACAATTCCAAAGACCATCAAAACTAAAGCAAGGGTGTGTTTCATTAGCAGTTACCCTGTTGATTATTGCACCTTGCTCTTTGGGCATTAGCACCTCGTATATAAGCATTATTTATTCTTTGCTGTTCACGCTTAGCTCTCATATGTGCTTCTGGTAAATCAGCTGCTACTTCTGACCAATCAACTGTTGCTAAGGCAGCTCCAACGATATAAAGAGGTAAAATTGCTAGACCTAAAACAAACTCACCAACGTCTTTAAGAGCCTCATTAGAGTTTTGGAGATTGTTTGTTTTTATGTACTCAGCTTTTAAGCGTTTTGCAGAACCATCATCAACTAACATTGAGTTTTGAATCTTTGTAATATTTCCATTCAAACTGATAGTTCCATCAGTTAATGTTCCATTTGCAAAATTGCCTTCAAAAGTTGTTCCATCAGATTTATAAAAGATTCCTTTGCCATTAGCCTTTCCATCTTTAAGCAATCCCTCATACCTTGAACCATCTGCATCAATCAGAAGTGCTTCAGAATTATTCATATCAGCCAAGTTCCCAATATAAAGTGACCCATCTAGGGTATTGCCAAGAGCCGCATAGACCTCCTTGATATATTCTGTGCTTGATTTAATTAATCGTACCTCACGCCAAAACTTATCGTCAGGTTTTGCCCCATAGCTAATTAGTAATTTAGATAATTTAATATTGTCGTGCCTTACACTTACAGTAAGAGAATTCAGACTATTTGTATTTGAATAGTTTGGGTCTGCTCCAGCTTCAAGCAGTGCCTCCGTGATATTTAGATTGTCATTAAAAACTGACTTAATTAATAATGAATCGGAGGCATCAAATGTGACATTCACGTTTGGTTTATAAGCTAACACTCTTTTTACTGCACTATCATTGTTCATCAACACCCAATATCCTAATGTTGTCATTTGGGTCTCGGGATTAAAACCTGTTTGTCTTGAGAAGAGACCGCCTGTTTCTTTTGGAAAGACTGTGTCTATATCTCCTCCAGAGGACATTAGTAAATCTGAAACTAGTCCATCTTCATGCTGGAACGCAGCTATTAATGATGGTGCACACATCAAACTAATATCACAATGATACTCTACTGTATTTGGGCTGACTCCACTTTTTAGATACTTCTGAGTATTTTTAAAATCATTTATTTGAACAGCGTGAGACAACTTCCGTTCATTTGAGATTAGTGGATTTACATAAACCTGTGCATAAGCATAAGCCGCTGATTGACAGCCAGAGATTCCAAAGACTATCAAAACTAAAGCAAGGGTGTTTTTCATAGTTTGAACTACCAATTAAATTGGATTGCAAGAATAAACATAATAAGAAAAAACAGTAATGCAAATGGCAACGCTTTTTGAATAAACTCTTTTAAGGTTTTTATAGAAAAAGTTGCGACGGCTGCTGCTGTTTCTTTCCTATCATTAGATTTAAGTTCTGCAACTCTTAACTTGGTGTAATTAACATTAGAACTTAATCCATTTTCTTCAGCCATTATCTTAGCTTTAGATAGCATCGCTTCATCTTGGATGCCTGAAGCAATCTCTTTTTCAACTTGTAAATAAAAATCTTGGTCTGCCATTATCTATCGTCCGATACACATTCATAAGGTTCAGTATTTTCATCAATCTTATCTTCGCCAACTCTAAAATAACTCTTGGGTTTAATTGTTGTTCTCTTCTCTGTTCCCCATGAACCCTTTCTTGAGATGAAAAAATTTCCACTGCGAAGATTTAATTCTGTTTTACCATCTGCTAATTCTTTACTAGATGAAACTGAGCCACAAAGATAATTCCCGACATAGGTGCCAACT
Organism: SAR86 cluster bacterium AG-313-D11; assembly: GCA_003284215.1. GTDB lineage: Bacteria > Pseudomonadota > Gammaproteobacteria > Magnimaribacterales > D2472 > D2472. Next base: position 8,047 of record QBVW01000008.1, read on the forward strand.
ATCTCATCGGTAGGATAATTGTGACTGCCTATCCAATTACAATTTAAGTAGGTAGTCACTGTTCCCTCAAGCTCAAATTCGTAATAAGACATTCCATCATTTGTTGTTCCTTTTGTGAGCTTATAGCCATTAGTACATTCATAAAATGTTTCTCTTGCTTCCAGAGATGGAACAAGTAGCAATATTGTTAGTAATAATTTTTTCATATCTAAATATTAACCTAACTGGTTTACAACAATTACTAATCTTTATATTTTTTAATTGTTTAAATTAATCCTAAATGTAGTTTACGAACCATGCAACTTTGCAAGTTTGTTAGGTATTGGATTACTGGTTAACATGGTATGAATCATCTATGAAAACAGAAGAGGAATGGATACAAGAATCTAACTGGATAAATCTAGTGCATGAGGTATTTAACGATTTCAGATACCGGAACAATAATCCAGATTACACATACGAGTATCATATACGCAGTCCAAGTGATTACACATTACTCTTTAAAGAGAAAGTGTATTTAGGATTATGGACACATGTCTACCGAGCAGATTTTCGTATGCAACCTAAATATGCTGAAGACAGAGAAACAATAATTGGAGTGTTGTTTTATTATGTGTACGTTAATGTTGGTACTGCTCCAATGACAGATAGGAGTTCAGATTATTACGAAGACCCAAAAGAATTAATTGAGGAGTTCAAAAAAAACTTTTACTGGCTCCACATCAAAGGGTATTTTGATTGAGATACTCTGTTCAGTTCGACCAACACCTAGAATTTAAAACCAATCAATCGCTAGTTGATGATTTAACTCTGGAAGTTTTAGACAGCTTGGCAATGCAACGAACCAATCGCAAAGCTTACAAAGTAATAGTAGAAAAAGTGGTGATTAATCTCTTCGTTGCGTGGCAGAACAACAAAGATAAAGTAGTTGGTTTCAGCAGACGAAGTAACTTCTATGATGCCAAGAACCCTATCGACCCACTACCAAAAAAAGAACCCTATAAACGTTATATCTATAGGGTTCTCAAAGAAATTGGCATCCCGTAGGGGAGTCGAACCCCTGTTGCCGAGATGAAAACCCGGTGTCCTAGGCCTCTAGACGAACGGGACTAGATTGCGGCAATTATAAAAGCTAATAAGCTACTTGAAAAGGTTTAAAGAACTATTTAATTCTCTTATTTACAGCTTTGAAAAAACCTCTTAAAAAATTACCTTCCATCTTATCTGGGTAAAGCCTGCGAAACATTCTTTCCATTCTGGTCATGATCTGTTTTGGATTTTTTGGATCCACAAGCTCCAGAGCTGCAACCGTTTCATTAAAGTGGTCAATTAGGTTGTTTAATTCTTCAGAAGTGTATTCTGGGAAATCTTGCCAAGACTCGACAGCGCTATTTTGTGCAGCTTGATAAAGTTCGTAACATACTACCTGAGTAGACATGGCAATATTTAAAACTGGATACTCAGGATGTGCTGGGATAATTAAATGTTTATTAGCCAGTTGTAACTCCTCATTAGTGAGCCCCCTATCCTCTCGACCAAATAATATTGAAACCTCAATTTCATTTGCAACCAATTCTTGCATCTCTGATGCGGCGTCTTTGGCAGTTAGAGTTGGCCATTCAATTGTTCGATCTCTTGCCGATGTAGCATAGATAACTTTTGAACTTTTTACAGCCTCCTGGATTGAGGTAAAGATTTTTGCATTATCTAATACATCGATTGCGTTGCCAGCTAGAGCATTTGCTTCTTCATGTGGAAATTTTTTTGGATTAATTAAGGCTAAGTTAGCTAAACCCATATTTTTCATAGCACGAGCAACTGAGCCAATGTTGCCTGGATGAGAAGTCTCAACTAAAACTATTTGCACATATCGATTAATCGGATTCATATAACTATTATCGTCATTTCCAGTACAATATGCGACATGTCAAAGCCCGCATTACTCAACGTCGCTATTATTGCCGCAAATATTGGAGCAGCTGAACTCGAGTTTGCTGTAAAAAAAGTACATAAGCTCAATGTCATGAAAAAAGGCCCTACTGATTATGTAACTGAGGTTGATAGACGAGTTGAGGAAATAGTCTTTGATAAAATTAAAGAATATTATCCTGATGATAATTTCTTAGGAGAAGAATCTGGGCATGAGGTCAATACCTCTGAAACGACATGGATTCTAGATCCCATCGATGGAACAACAAATTTTATCCATGGCTATCCTCAATACTGCATTTCACTTGCATGTGTTGTTAACGGTCAAACGCAACATGCAGTTATTATTGATCCTACTCGCAGAGAAGAATTTAGCGCATCTAAAGGAAAAGGTGCTGAGTTAAATGGGGAAAGAATAAGGGTCAGTACTAGAAATGGTTTAAAGGATTCCCTTATAGGAAATACTTCTCATGTTAACGACACACAAGACTATACCTTTGAAAATATTGCAACTTTCAGGACTCTGTATAAACACAGCTTGACCATCAGAAGATCTGGCTGCTCAGCCTTAGATCTGGCCTATGTTGCTGCAGGAAGATTGGATGGATTCTGGGCCAATGGCCTAGGGGTTTGGGATATTGCTGCTGGCATGCTAATTGCAGAGGAAGCCGGAGCATTAACAAGTGATTTTTTAGGTAATCCTGATTACAAGAAGAGCGATCATTACCTTTGCGCTACTCCAAAATGCTTCAAACAAATGCTTGAAGCCATCAAACCAAATTTCACAGCCCATTAGGGCATATCATCAAACTCTGCGCCCTCTGGCTCTGGAATAGCCAAATCATCCTGTGTGAGTGACATTCCTAGCAACATATTAGCAACAACGTATATGGATGAGTAGGTTCCAATTAGCACGCCAATAATTAATGCCTGACTGAAACCTTTGATCATATCCCCGCCAAAGAAAAACAGTGCCAACAATACTAATAAGGTTGTTAATGAGGTAATCAGTGTTCTAGATAGAGTTTGATTGATAGATCGATTAACAATTTCATGAGGCTCAAACCCCCTCTCGCCTCTAAAATTTTCTCTGATCCTGTCAGAGACGACAATCGTATCATTCAGAGAATAACCAATCACAGCTAGTAGAGCTGCTAATACAGTCAAATCAAAGTCCCATGAAAATAATGAGAACAACCCAAAAATAATTATGACATCATGCGCAAGGGCTGCCACTGCGCCGAGCGCAAACTTATATTGAAATCTAAATGCAACATAAAGCAAAATCATGCCCAATGCTACGAGCATCCCTAGGCCACCCTGATCTCTGAGCTCAGTGCCTATCTGAGGTCCAACAAATTCGATTCTTTTAAGCTCTGTCAATGGATTAGCATCCTGTAAAAATTTGTAAATCACATCGCCCAATTGACTGTTGCCATTCTCATCAGCAACTTTAATTAAAACATCAGAATTTGAGCCAAAATTTACAACTTGGAAATCATCAAATCCATTGTTGGTCATTAGATCTCTGATTTCTATGAGGTCAGCTGCCTCTTCATAAGAGACTTCTATAAGAGTCCCACCACTAAAATCTAAGCCTAAGTTAAGGCCTTTAAAACCCAGTGAACCAATAGATAGAATTAGTAAAACTAAAGAAGCTATCGTTGCATACCTTCGGTAGTTCATGAATGGAATATTAAAGTTCATTAGACTCTCAACTCCTCAATATTTTTATTTCCATACATTAAATTAACAATGGCTCTTGTTCCTAAGATCGCAGTAAACATAGAAGTTAAAATACCAATTGATAAGGTGATAGCGAAACCTTTGATGGGGCCAGTTCCAATTGCATAAAGGACAATCGATGCTATTAATGTTGTAACATTAGCATCGATAATGGTTACAAATGCTCTTGCGAAACCTTCTTGAATAGCTGTTTGGGCATCTTTACCCTCTTTGAGCTCTTCTCTGATCCGAGAAAAAATTAACACATTGGCATCAACAGCCATACCTATGGTAAGAACTATACCTGCAATTCCAGGTAGAGTAAGGGTTGCTCCTAATAAAGACATAAAGCCTGTAATCAAAATAACATTGGCAAAAAGAGCAATATTTGCAGCAAATCCAAACCAGCGATAATAAAAAAGCATAAATGCAATCACTGAAAGTAAGCCAATAATTATTGATCGGACTCCTAACTCAATGTTTTCCTTCCCAAGACTTGGTCCAACTGTTCTTTCTTCAACAAATTTCATTGGAGCCGCCAATGCTCCAGCTCTAAGCAGCAAAGCTAACTCGCTTGCTTCTTGAGGTGAGCCAACTCCTGTAATTCTAAATGCAGTTCCAAGAACAGCTTGAACAGTAGCAAGACTGATAATCTCTTTTTCAATATAAGAGGTCTGTTCGATAACATCGTTACCATCTGCATCCTTAGCAAGAACTGATTTATTCTTCTGCTCAACAAAAAGAACGCCTAAACGTCTTCCAATATTTCCATTGGTCGCTTTTTGCATTGCACGCCCACCTTGCATATCCAAGGTGATATTAACTTGTGCAAATCCACTTTCATCAAAACCAGAACTTGCATTAGTTACTCTTTCTCCAGCAACAATAATATTTTTTTCTAAAAATGCTGAGCCCATTCGCTCGTCCTGCCAATCAAATTCCTCTTTTCTTAATCTTGATGTTGTTGATGCAGCTTCTAATCTGAATTCTAAATTTGCAGTTTTTCCAATAATTTTCTTAGCAGCAGTTGTATCTTGAACACCAGGTAATTGAACAACAATTCTGCTGCTGCCTTGACGCTGAACAATCGGCTCACTGACTCCAAGCTCATTGACCCTATTTCTCAATGTCATAAGGTTTTGACCCACAGCATAGTCTCTAATCTCTTTAATAGCAGACTGCGAATATGCTAGTTCAACTAGATTTCTTACAGAGCTGGGTCTTAAATCAAAGAGAGGCGTTCCAAGGGGGGTAATATTATCCTCGCTAAAAATTTTCAGCGCTTTGTTGTAATCCTCATCACTTGGAAATGAAAATATTAAGTCTTTATTATCTTTTCTTGAGCTTTCAACATTGATGCGATCGTCTCTAAATTTCTTCCTATATTCATTCAGTAATGACTCTAAGCGATTATCTAATGCGCTATCTATATCGACCTCTAAAAGAAAATGCACTCCGCCAGATAAATCTAAGCCTAATTTCAATGGTCCGGCACCTATGTTTCTGAGCCATTGAGGAGTTGATGGCTCAAGGTTTAATGCAATAATTGCTTCATCTAGTAGAATTTTCTGTAAAGCGGCTTTGCCAGCAAGCTGATCATCAAAAGAATTAAACTTTGCAATGATGTTGTTGTCTTTCAGTCCAACTGATTCAACACCAGTAGATTGGTCTTCTAATATGTCTTTAACTTGATTCAATAAAATTTGATCAGCGGATTTACCTGAATCAGTGTATGCAATCTGAATTGCTGGTTTGGCAGGATATAAATTTGGCAAAGAATAGATTACCCCAATAGACAACACCATCAATATGAATGTATTTGTCCAGATTGAAAATCTATTCATGATCTTTATTTAGTCAATTGATGCGATGGTACCTTTTGGCAACGTATTCGCAATAGCTGTTTTTTGCAATTTAAAAGTAATATTTTCACTAACTTCAATTGAGACATAAGGGCCCTTAATTTCCTTAATACGGCCAATAATGCCACCTGCAGCTACTACCTCATCACCTTTTTCAAGCCCATCCATCATTTCTTGCAAAGCTTTCATTCGTTTTTGCTGAGGTCTTATGGTCATAAAATACATGAGGGCTAAAAAACCTATAAAAAAAACAATGATAGGATCTGGTAACCACCATGGTAATTGTTGCTGTGTCTCGTTCATGCAATCTCCCTAGATTAAATGCTTGGGTACGTCTAAATGCCGCATATTATAGAAGTCTTTTATGAACTTGGCGAATGAATCTGTCTCAATTGATTGACGAATTTCTTTCATGAGACTTTGATAGTAATAGATATTATGAAAACTATTTAATATTGAACCCAGCATTTCATTAGTTTTATCAAGATGATTTAAATATGCTTGAGAGTAATTCTTACAAACCTTACATCCACAATTAGTATCAATAGGTTCATTAGAATTCTTGCTCGGCGCATTTCTAATGTTTAAAACACCATATGATGTAATTAACTGGCCGTTTCGTGCATTTCGTGTGGGTAATACACAATCAAACATGTCTATTCCATAAAAAACTGCCTCTACAATATCCTCAGGTTTTCCTACTCCCATTAAATAATGAGGTTTAGTTTCTGGCAAATGAGGTGCGAGGTGCTGCAGTATCCTTGTCTTGTCCTCTTTTGGCTCACCAACGCTTAATCCGCCAATCGCAATTCCATCAAAGCCAATATCCTCCAACCCTTTTAATGATTCAATTCGAAGATCCTCATGCATGCCGCCTTGAACAATTCCAAATAAAGCAGAGTCAGATTCATGAGCATCACGTGATCTTTTTGCCCATCGCAAGGACAGATCCATAGAGGCTTTAGCTTGAGAATACTCTGCAGGATAAGGAGTACACTCATCAAGCACCATTACAATATCCGATCCAAGATTTGCTTGTATTTGCATTGAATCCTCTGGGCTCATGAAGCATTTCTTTCCATCATATGGAGATTGAAAGCTTACACCCTCCTCTGTGATTTTTGCCAAGTCTCCAAGACTCCACACTTGAAAGCCACCCGAATCAGTAAGTATAGGTTTATCCCAATTAGCAAACTTATGCAGTCCACCTAAATTTTTGACTAACTCATCTCCTGGTCTTAGCATCAGATGATAGGTATTTCCAAGGATAATTTCTGAACCTGTTTCCTCTAAGTTCTCAACTTCTAATGCCTTCACTGTTCCATTCGTGCCTACTGGCATAAAAGCAGGTGTCTGCACTTTGCCCTTTGGAAAATCTAATTCGCCTCGCCTGGCATAACCAGAAGTGGCAGAAACATCAAACTTCATGATGTTTTAAAAGCATGGCATCGCCATACGACAAAAATCTATATTCTTTTTCAACAGCTGTTTTATAAATATCTATCATTTTTTCATACCCAATAAAGGCAGCTACAAGCATTAACAAAGAGGACTTTGGTAAATGGAAGTTAGTAATCATATGATCAACCACTTTAAACTTATAGCCAGGATAAATAAATAAAGAAGTTTCACCTTTGAACGCTGATGGCTCATCCTGAAACGCTGTCTCAATAGCTCTAACGGATGTAGTCCCAACAGCAATAATTTTTCCCTTGCTTCCTTTAACTCTCTGAACTTGGTTAATTAGCTCAGAGTTAACCTCGACTAACTCCTTATGAATCAAATGATCTTCAATATGGTCTGTTTTTACTGGTTGAAAAGTCCCTGCTCCAACATGTAAATTCACATAACCAAACTCTACGCCTTTGTTCTTGAGAGCATTAAGGAGCTCCTGATCAAAGTGCATGCCAGCAGTAGGTGCAGCAACTGATTCCTTTTTATCAGGATCAGCGTAAATAGTCTCATATCTTTCTTCATCAAGCTTTTCCGCAGCCCTATTCATATAAGGCGGTAAAGGGATTTGACCAAATTGCTCAAATAAAGGCTTCGGGTTATCAGACCAATCTAGAATAAAGAAGTTATCTTGACGGCCTGCCACAGTAGCTAAAAATTTTTTGCCCTGAAATGTAAACACAAGCTCCGCCCCCTCTTTTGGGCTTCTGGACGATTTAATTTGAGTTAAAGTTCGATGATCCGATAAGAATCTTTCCAGCAGGACTTCTATTTTTCCACCGGTAATTTTCTCTCCAAACAATCTTGCTGGAATAACAGAAGTTTTGTTCAACACTAAAAGATCTCCCCTGGTTATATAATTGCCAATATCTTTAAAAATTTCATGCTGAATGGATTCAAGAGCAACAAGCAATTTTGAATCAGTTCTTTGTAGGGGCGGATATTGAGCAATAAGATGCTCTGGAAGATCGTAATTGAATTTTTCTGTTTTCATGAGAGGTGCTAATTCTAAAAGATGTTGAACTCAGCTACAATGACCGCCGTGCCCCATTGGCGGAATTGGTAGACGCGCGCGATTCAAAATCGCGTTCCTTCGGGAGTACCTGTTCGACTCAGGTATGGGGCACCAGGCCTGCACAAAATAATAAAATGTAGTCAAATTTCTTGAAATATTTTTATTATGTTTAAATATCAACTTTAAAAACTGCAATATTGAATTAAATAAAAAAATGCGAAATCCCGATTCATATCAGAGAATAGTGATAAAGGTTGGTTCAGCAGTTCTTGCGAAACCGAACGGCTCAGTCAATCATGAAATTTTGTCAGCTATTAGTGAGGATATAGCTTGGCTGCTAAAAAAACATCACGATGTTTTAGTGGTTTCATCTGGGGCAATAGCTCTGGGCAGAAAGAAGATTAATTTATCTAAAGAACCAGGCCTTTCTGAATCTCAGGCAATGGCAGCTCATGGTCAAATTGAGTTAATGTCAGCCTGGAAAAAAAGTCTAAATAAATTTTCTATACCTATCGGACAAATGCTTTTAACACCTAGGGATACAGAGTTAAAAATATCGTCTCAAAATGCAAAACAAACCATTGCTAAGCTGTTAGAGGCTGGGTGCTTGCCAATTATTAATGAAAATGACAGCACAGCAACTGATGAGATTAAGTTTGGGGATAATGACTTGTTGGCCGCAAAAGTTGCCAAGCTTGTTGGAGCGGATTTATTGGTAATGCTTTCAAGGGTTGATGGTCTATATTCATCCGAAGAGGATGTAAATAAAAATAAATCTAGCTCTATAATTAAAGAAGTACAAAAAATCACACCAAAAATAAAAAAAATGGCAGGTAATGCAAGTGATATGGGTAAAGGTGGCATGATTTCAAAGATTGAAGCAGCTGAAATTTGTTTAAAAAATAAATGCGCGATGGTGATAACTTCTGGGGGTAATAAAAAACCAATCAGAGGTCTATTAGGAAGAGCTAAATCTACATGGTTTATAAAAAAATGAATAAAGATCTCTCCAAGGCATTGAATGATATTGGTCTCAAGGCTAAAAGTGCCAGCGCCATTTTAAACACTGTAACCAGTGATAAAAAAAATGAATTTTTTGATCTAGCTATCTCCGCGATTCATGAAAATACTGATGAGATTCTTGCTGTGAACCAAATTGATATTAAAGCTGCAAAAGATAACGGGAAAGATGATGCTTTCATTGATCGGTTAGCCCTTGATAAAGCTAGGCTAGAGGGAATATGCAATACTTTAAATGATATTAAATCATTTGAAGATCCTGTTGGGAGGGAGCTCGCTTCCTGGCAAAGACCTAATGGTTTAAATATTACGAGAGTTGCAACGCCTCTTGGAGTCATAGGTTTAATTTTTGAAAGCAGGCCTAACGTAGCTGCTGATGCTGGAGGGCTATGTCTAAAATCTGGCAATGCTGTAATTCTGCGAAGTGGCAAAGATGGACTACGATCTGCCACTGCAATAGTTAACTCTTTGCAAAATGCATTAATAAGTGCAAACCTTCCAAAAGAATGCATTCAAATCGTTCCCTCTGAAAGTAGAGAAGCTGCAACCATGATGCTGGAGGGGCTTAATGGTTCAATAGATGTCATAGTTCCAAGAGGCGGCAAAAGTCTTGTTGCTGAAGTTGAAAAATCAGCCAAGGTCCCTGTATTTGGTCACTTAGAAGGCATTTGTCATATATATGTTGATGAATATGCGGATGAAGAGAAAGCTTTAGCAGTTTGCTTGAATGCAAAAATGCGCAGAACCGGAATTTGTGGTGCAGTAGAAACAATACTTGTTAATCAAAAGATTGCTCAAACTTTTGTACCCAAACTTGTTGCGTTATTGTCAGATGCAGGCTGTGAAGTAAGATGCTGTGAGGAAACCATTATTTTTGATGAAAGAGCTGTTCCAGCAACATCAGAAGATTGGTCAACAGAGTATCTCGCCCCAATTGTAAGCCTTAAATCAGTTTTAAATGTTGATGAAGCAATTAATCACATTGAAAATTTTGGGACCGGTCACACTGAGTCAATTATCAGTGAAAATGAACAAAATCAATCCAGGTTCACAAATTCTATTGATAGTGCAATTGTGATGATTAATGCTTCCACTCAATTTGCTGATGGAGGTGAATTTGGTCTTGGTGGTGAGATAGGAATTGCTACAGGAAAATTTCATGCAAGAGGTCCAGTTGGCGTTGATCAACTTACAAGCTTTAAATATATCGTTTCAGGTAATGGCCAGATAAGGGATTGAATTAAATATACACATCAAATCTAGTTGTTTTGCCTAGAACTTGATAGTTAATTTTTGTAGAAAATGGTTCAGCTTTAATTGGTCTTTTTACAACCATTTTTTTAGCAGGTATTAGTTGCAAAACCTCAAAATCGGCTAGGGGATCATTGTTTAAAGACTCTGTTTCTAAAATCTTTGCAATATACTCCAATTTTCCAGAACCAAGAGCATTCTTCTTGGTTAGCGGATACATAGGGTCGAAATAAATCACATCAAAGCCCTTTGCCTGAGTTGCGTATGAGCATGCATTAGTATTGATAAGATTAAGTTTTGTAAAAATAGCCTGATCTTCACTTCGATTTATCCCATCTTGCAATAAGTGGAATAAGATTCTACTTTCCTCAAGGGCAGTCACTTGATGACCCAAGCTTAGAAATAATAAAGTATCTTGTAGCATGCCAGCCGTGCAATCTAAAATATTTAAGGGCAGATCTGATTTGCCTAAAGCTTTTTTTATTAGTTTTTCATGACTCGATCTCTTAACACGCCACCCTGTTGGGCCAGAATGAAAGTCAATGAGTAATTTATTGCTTGATCTTGCCTCTGGATGGAAAAATGATAGCCCAGCTTCTGAAAGATCAAAATGAGGTTGGCCAATCAATTGTTGATTGGTGCTTGCGGTTGTTCCAAGATTGCTTGCAATTTCTTCAGCTAAGTTCTGTTGACTTATCTCTTTGTATACAAGAGGCACAATCATATGAGCAAAAGCACGATACCCAAAGCAACCCTGTAAAGAACAAATGGTGTCATCCCAATCTTTGCAACAAAGTGAAGAAAACCCTTAATGGTAATAAATGCTATAAAAGCAGAGCCAATAAAACCAGTTAATATAATGAACATATCACTCAATGCAATTGAGTAAGCTCCTTTAGCAAGCATTAACGTCAAGGCACCCAAAATAGTTGGTATGCTTAACATAAATGCAAACCGTGAGGTATCTTTTAAATTTAAGCCAATAATTAATGCTCCCGTTATTGCCATCCCAGATCTGGAAGCTCCTGGAAAAACAGCCAATGCTTGAAAACAACCAATAATAAGAGCTGTAAATAAAGTTAGCTCAGTTAATGACTTAGATTGACTCGAAAACTTGAAGGCAGCAAATAATAACCCAGCAAATATTAGATTAGCCCAAGCAATTGAATTAATATTTGCAGATCTAGATTCAACCAAATCGGATGCAAGCAGCCCAACTACAACAATTGGTAAGGTTCCAATAAGCAGGTAAAGACCCAGTGAAAAATTTTCTTTGTTTCTATTTTTTGTCCAGGGTAACCAGGCCTGGATTAATCCATTAATCTCTTTTTTAAAATAATAAATTACTGCGGCCAAAGTTCCAGCATGAACTGAAATATCAAAGACAATGCCAAAGTCTTTGGCTCCAAAAAGCAATGAAGGAAATAATAAATGTGCTGAGCTAGAAACAGGTAAAAATTCAGTGAGGCCTTGGATCAAAGCAAGAAGAAGTGCAAGGAAAAAATCGGACATCATGATTTTTTGTAATCAGGAGTTTTAAGGTAAACAGGATTTGCATTTTCAGGCAAAAAACTTTCGCCAGTTTCTAATCTTTTTTTTGCTAATACTGCTACTGGCTCCGCACTTCCAAGCACTTGAGACAAAAACTGTGAATGATTCTCAGCAGCCTCTGGCCAGCCAGTTCCAACGAAATAGCAATTATCCTTTTGCAATAATTCTAAAAGCTTGTCCATTTGCATAACATTCTCAGCTGCAATTTGATTAAGTTTGTGATCACCTTTCTGGTAACTGCAAAAATAACTTTCTTTTACGTCTGCTTCTATGGCAACACAGATTTTTGTTTCAGCTTCATCAATCCACATAGAGGCCTCATGCGCCATTGATTCAAGATTTGAAACTGCTAAGAGTGGTAATTTCTTAACTTCAGCAATAGCTTTCAAAAAGGAGGCCGTTATTCTAAGTGCGGTGTAAGAGCCAGGACCGCAAGCAAAAGCCAAACCATCGAGGGTGTCAAAACCTTCTTTTGAATCAAAACCAATGCTTAAAAAAAGTTTATCCCAGTCAGGTCTCTCTTTTCGAGCATGAGTTTGAGTAAAAGTATTAACTTCTTGATCGCTAAGCAGAGATATTGATGAATAATTTCCACTGACATCAAGAGCTAAAACTTTCATTTGATTAAAAACGTTGCTCGATATCCTCAAATACTTTTTCTACAGGTTGAGAGCCATCCACAGCGATATACTTAAGGGTGCTTTTGCTTTCTTGAGATTGATAGTAAGCAACAAGTGGTTTGGTTTCATCTTGATATACTTGCAAGCGATGTTTGACGGTTTCGGGCATATCATCTTCTCTTTGTATAAGAGGTTCTCCGGTAATATCATCAAAGCCATCATTTTTAGGTGGTTGATATACAAGATGATAGTTTCTTCCAGAGCCTGGATGCACCCTTCTTCCCGACATCCTATCTATGATCACATTATCATCAACCTTGATTTCAATCACATGAGTAAACTCAATACTATTTTCGACACACAAATCTGCTTGACCAACAGTTCTAATGCCACCATCAAATAAAAATCCATTCGCACAGTCAGCCTGACCAATGCGATCAAGAATCAACTCAATTATAATTTGATCAGAAACCAGGCCCCCAGAATTCATAATATCTGTAACTTTTTTACCCAGCTCACTGCCAGAAGCAATAGCTGATCTCAACATATCGCCTGTACTAATTTTGGGAAGGCTTAAAGATTCACAAATAATATCTGCCTGAGTACCTTTTCCAGCGCCTGGAGGACCTAAGAGAAGAATTTTACTCATGTTTCTAATACCGCAAATGCAATAAGATGGTTGCTTTCATCGGCTAGACTAACATGGGATTTAGTGATGCCCAAGTCCTCAACATAAGATTTTGCATCAGCCGATAATAAGATTTCTGGTTTGCCATCCGCATTTCTTAAGATTTGAATATCTTTGGGGAAGATTGGATGTTTAAAGCCTGTTCCAAGAGCTTTTACAAAAGCCTCCTTACCAGCAAATTGTTTGCCAAGATAGTATTGATTTGGTCCATCTGTTAATTCAGCATATTGTTCAAGCTCTTGATCACCTAAAATCTTCTTTGCAAACGCTGACAAAGATTTTATTTTTTTGATTCTCTGTATATCTACTAAATCTGTACCTATTCCGTAAATCATATTCTAATTTTTTTAAAAAAATCTCTGCTACTCAATTCCCTTCCATCTAAGCATGCACTAATTGCCACTTGCAATAACTGCTTTAATTTTAACTTATCAATTCCTTCAAGGGCTCTATTTTTAATTGCAGCAATCTCATGAGCAGAAAACCCCTCTGGATCACCTGCATGATGAAATCCCTTTTCTGGAATATATGAGTAAATAATTGAATCTTTAAACTCTGAATTTTCTTTGCTATCTGTATCAAAATTAATCCCATAACCAAGCACATCCAGAAGGTCTAACTCAAAGATCCTAAGATCTAATTCAGAAATAGCATCTGCTCTAGCTAACTCAACAAAGTGTCGATATAGATCGTATAACTCTTGATTTGGTAGCCCTTTAGGTAGCAGACGCATCATTAGCTCATTGACGTACAGATAGGTATAAAGATCATGCGGCCCCTTAACTGAAGTAGAAATAAAATTTGAATCTATCTGAGTCAAGGTCTTCATTTCTGATTTACCTGTAACAATTATTCTCAGAGCAGAAAAGGGAAGCAAATGACCAAAAAACTTTGATCGAGGATTTTTTGCGCCCTTAGCCATAATAGAAACTTTTCCAGAAGATTCGGTAAAGACATCTGCGATAATGGATGTATCGCCAAAAGATCTAGCATGCAAAAGAAAGCAAGGCTCCCAGTTATGAGGCATCTTGATTACTGCCGACTCCAAGACTACTCAGGTACTGAGCATCATTATTCCAATTCTTATTTACTTTGACAAAAGTTTTTAATAGCACTTTCTTATGAATCATTTTTTCAAGCTCAACCCTAGTCTGTTGGCCTATTCTTTTTAAATTAGAGCCTTCATGGCCTATAACAATACTTTTTTGACTATCTCTAGCAACATAAATTATGACCCCTATCGATAACATTTTACCTTCCATGGCCTTTGTTTCTACTGCCACATACGTCTCATGCGGCAGCTCATCTCCAAGCGACCGAATGATCTTCTCACGAACAAGCTCACTAATAAAAAAATTATCAGGGATTTCTTTTTCTTCAAGCTCTGCTGGGTATAAATGATTATTTTCTGGTAGAGATTTCTTGATGCATTCTAGTAAATCCTTGATGCCATCATGCTTCAATGCAGAAATAGGAACATAGTCACTAAAAGGATAGATTGAATCAATCTCTTGTATTAAAGGTAGAAGATCATTTTTATTTTGCACTTGATCTACTTTATTTAAAACACAGATAGCAGGAACTTTAGTCTCTTTAATTTTCTTTAGAACCTGGCGATCCTGATCCTGCAATGAGGTGCGCTGTAGCAAGAATAAAACTAGGTCAGAGTCCTCAATAACACTTAAGGCTGAGTGGTTTAATACCTTGTTAAGGGTTTTGGTTGCTTTGAGGTGAATTCCAGGCGTGTCCAAGAAAATCATTTGAAATTCTTCGTCAGTTTTTACCCCTAAGATATTATTTCTAGTAGTTTGAGATTTACGAGAAGTAATAGATATTTTCTTATCCAAGATGGTATTTAGAAGAGTTGATTTGCCAACATTGGGCTTACCAACGATAGAAATATAGCCGCAAAAATGCTTTTTCATGACTCGCCTAATTCAAGCAAAACCATTTCAGCAACCTTCTGCTCAGATTCTTTTTTTATAGCAGCGGATGCCTCGAAAGTTTTACCGTTGAACTGAAGACTACAGTTAAAATGATTGCCTTCTTTATTAGACACAACTGAATACTGAAGTGGTTTAGCTCCTTTAGCTTGGAGAGCCTCTTGCAATCTAGACTTTGCATCTTTGAGTTCTGAGGATTCATTTAAAAGGAAAAAACTATTTTGAAAAAGCTGCAGAATAAAACTCTTGCTCTCCTCAAAACCTAACTCGCTGAAAATTGCTCCAATACATGCCTCAAGGGCACCTGCATAAATAGAATGCTTATGCGTCTCATCTAATTTATTAGTTCCCTTAGAGGTCTGCAGCAAATCTTTGCAATCTAATTGCTGAAAAACTTCTGCAAGCGATTGTGTATTAACGATAGATGCTCTCATTTGCGTTAATTTGCCCTCATCCAATCCTTCAAAACGATTAAAAAGATACTCGGATACTACAATCTCTAAAACTGCATCTCCCAAGAACTCTAACCTTTCATTATTTTGGGTTGCAGAAATACTTTTATGAATAAGGGCTTGTTTAAATAATGGTAACTCCAAATATAAATTATTGACCACTATAGAATTTTTACTCATAGAACTTATTGAATAAAGCCTGCTCTTTCAAATGATGGCAAGCATGTCCAGCACTCCCATGTCATCCAGATTAACTCTCCTGTGCCCATAAAATTTTCTCTTGGAACAAAACCAAAGTATCTAGAGTCACTAGAATTATCTCTATTATCTCCCATTACAAAATAATGATTTGCTGGCACGATAAACTCCTCAGGATAGGAGGTGCTTCCACCAATAATCCTAATGATTCTGTCTGAATTACCTAAAATTTCTTTTAACAATGTCTCTTGCTGTGTTGCTGAAATTAACTCCTGCTTAATGGCTACGCCGTTTACATAAATCTTTTTATTAACGTAGCCGATGGTATCTCCAGGCTTTCCAATTAAACGTTTAATATATGGCACATTCACATGCGGAGGTATAAAAACAACAACATCTCCGTATTCAGGATCTGCAGATAATGCAAAAGTGCTTCCAACTCTATTAATCTTGAGGCCGTAACTATGTTTGTTGACTAAAATAAAATCTCCAACCTTAAGCCCGGGAATCATAGAGCCAGAAGGTATCTGGTATGGTTCGTATATAAAGGTACGTAAAACAAAAATTAGAAACACTGGAATAAACCACCCTTTTCCTGTTGTTTTCAATAAAGTATTTTTGCTTAAAAGGCCGATTAATAAAATAATTAAACAAATGAATGAACCGATAAGCAAAACTGATCCTAGATCTCCAGCATTTACAAAAATTCTATAAATCCCCACCAAAGATGCCGTGAGGCCTGCGATATAAATAATTTGCTGAGATTGATCGCTTAATGAGTTCTGTAGGACTTGATAAATCCAAATTCCTATAAGACAAAATACTGCCAATAAAGATAATAAGAAGATTGGATCTGCAAACATTATTTCTCTCCTGAATTGAAGTAATTTAAAAAGGCTTCCTGAGGAATCGAGACTCTTCCAAACTGTTTCATTTTCTTTTTACCTTCTTTCTGCTTTTCCAGTAATTTCTTTTTACGCGTGATATCCCCACCATAACATTTTGCAGTTACATTCTTTCTTAGAGCCTTAACCGTTTCACGCGAAATGATTTTAGAGCCCAAGGCAACTTGAATGGGTATATCAAACATTTGACGAGGAATAAGTTTTTGTAAATTTTTTGCAACTTCCCTTCCTCGACTCATTGCAAAATCTTTATGAATAATAATAGACAAAGCGTCAACAACATCGTTATTAAGTAGTACGTCTAATTTAATTAAGTTAGACGCTTTAAATTCTGTGATGTTGTATTCAATAGAAGCATAGCCTTTGGTGGTTGACTTTAAGCGATCAAAAAAATCAATTATTACTTCTGCAAGTGGCATCTCAAATACAATAGAGACTTGATTGCCAAAATAGGTCATTTCTTTTTGTGTGCCTCTTTTTTGTGTACATAAAGTAATGACATTTCCTACATAGTCTTTAGGGGTCAATATGGTTGCTAAAACATATGGCTCTCTTATTTCGTTGACATTGCTAAGAACTGGTAATTGCGATGGACTATCACAGTCTATAATCTCGCCGTCAGTTTTAACCACTTGATACTGCACAGATGGAGCGGTAGAAATGAGATTCAAATCATACTCACGTTCCAGTCTTTCTCGAACAACCTCTAAATGAAGTGTTCCTAGAAAACCGCATCTAAAACCAAAGCCCAATGCATCAGATACTTCAGGTTCATAAATCAAAGCTGAATCATTTAATACGAGTTTAGAAAGAGCATCTCGGAACTTTTCATATTCATCTGAATCAACAGTAAATAGAGATGCAAAAACTTTTGGTAAAACTTTTTGAAACCCAGGTAATGGTTTGGAGGTCTCATTTTTTGAATCTAAAATAGTGTCTCCAACTGGTGCTCCTTGTATATTTTTTATCCCAGCCACCATATAGCCAACCTGACCAACATTCAGTTCTTTTTGTGCGATCTTTTTTGGTGAAAAAATTCCGATTTGATCTGCTAAATATGATTGCTGTGTTGAATATACTTTAATTTTTTGACCTTCTTTGATCGAGCCATTTATGACCTTGATCAAGGAAACCACTCCTAGATAGGCATCGAACCATGAGTCAATAATTAAAGCCTCAAAATCTGTATTTGGATTTCCTTCAGGCGGCGGAATATTATCCACCAAAAGATCTAGCAGTTCCTCTATTCCCTGACCGGTCTTTGCACTAACCAATGGAGCTGAAGTGGCATCAATTCCAATCATCTCTTCAATTTCTTGTTTTACTCTATCTGGCTCTGACTGAGGAAGATCTATTTTATTTATGACAGCTAATACTTCGAGGTTTTGATCGACCGCTGTGTAGCAATTAGCTAATGTTTGAGCTTCTACACCTTGAGATCCGTCCACAACCAGCAAAGCGCCTTCGCAAGCAGATAATGAACGAGAAACTTCATATGAAAAATCTACATGTCCGGGCGTATCAATAAAATTAAGTTGATAAGTTTCCCCATCTCTTACGTAATCAAGCGTTACAGCTTGGGCTTTTATAGTGATTCCACGCTCTCTTTCTATGTCCATCGAGTCAAGAATTTGTTCAGACATTTCTCTCTGAGAGAGACCTCCACAGTACTCTATTAATCGATCAGACAGAGTTGATTTCCCATGATCAATATGAGCAATAATGGAGAAATTTCTAATATTTTTCATCTTCTAGTAAAAGCATGACTATTCTATAAGAAAAGCTGATGTCTTATCAGCTTTTCTTATATATTTAGGATGGATTTAATCTACGGTTACTGCAACAAAGAATCTATTGTTATTTCTACGTCCTACAATTGCTAATTTGTCACCTTCATCAAATTGCTCAATTAATTCAGCAAAAGATTCTGCATCCTCTATAGCGTAGCGCTTACCTTGAGAAATAACTTCAGTAATAATATCTCCTCTGGTTAATTTTCCAAATGCAGGAGATCCATTATTTACCCTTAAAACTAAAACTCCATTTTTGGGATCATTTGGCCGAGAGTTATCCTCGGACAGATCTTCAATCTTTAGTCCCAATGGGTCAGTGGAAATTTCAGTTTTGGCTGGGATGAATGTTCTTTCATCAGCAGGTAGTTCGCCTAGAACAAATCTTAAATTAACATTTTTTCCATCTCGAATAATCTTTGCACTTGCATTAGTTTTTGGCTGAATTCTTCCAACAACATGAGGCAAGTCTGATCCAAATTTTATTTCTTTTCCATTAAATTCAATGATCACGTCTCCTGCTTGAAGACCAGCATCATCTCCAGATTCACCCTTCTCAACATCAGTAATTAGTGCTCCGTAGGGTTTTTCCATGCTCAGCGCCTCAGCAAGATCATTATCAACCTCTCCAACCCTGACACCAAGATATCCACGAGCAACACTTCCATCTTCAATAATCTGACTAGCTACTTCCATTGCAACATCTATTGGAATAGCGAATGCAAGGCCTTGATAGCCTCCACTCCGGGAATAGATTTGGGAGTTAATTCCAACAACCCTTCCATTTAAATCAAATAATGGTCCTCCAGAGTTCCCAGGATTAATTGCAACATCAGTCTGAATAAATGGAACATAATTTCCGATGTTTTGATTCTGAATGCTCCTTCCCTTGGCGCTCACAATTCCAGCAGTAACTGAAAAATCAAAGGAAAATGGAGATCCAATTGCAACAACCCAATCTCCAACCTTAAGTTTTTCACTTTCGCCAATGGAGACTTTTGGTAAATTTTTACCTTTAATCTTTAAAACAGCCAGATCTGATAAAGGATCAATGCCAACCACCTCAGCAGAAAACTCTCTTCTATCGTTTAAAGAAACAGTGATTTCCTCAGCCTCATCAACAACATGAAAGTTTGTTAATAAATAGCCATCTTGAAAAATGAAACCAGAGCCATATGCTACAGCCTCTCTTGTTTCAGGCTGTTGAGGCTGAGGAAAGCCTCTACCTCTGGGAATTCCAAAGAATCTTTCAAATTCATCAAACCCTCTCATTGAATTCTGCATTTTTACTTCTTTGCGAGAAGTTATATTTACAACCGCAGGTGCAGAAGCTTCAACCAGTTCTGAGATATTAGACGGCAATGCTGCATTCAATAAAGATGTAAATCCTAGAACGAATAAAAGAGCAACCTTATTTTTAAAAAGATTCATGTTAATTCCTTTGATAAATTAATTGGATCATGGGGTCAGCTACTGACGGAGGAACATCTCCATATGCAGTTAACAGCCTCCCATCTTGCAATGGAATTATATAAATCCAATTATTATTTGCTTTAAAGTATTTTACCTTTTTAATACCAAGTTGTTTATTTTCAAGATGAAAGAATAAATTATTTCTACCATTTGAGTATTGATTGGGGTTATTTGGATTGACCGAAAAGCCTACTGGAATCCAATTTTTAGAAACCTGCTGAGAGTTATTGGATTGATTAGATTGCATAATATTAATTATATGCTCCATTATATTTTGATCAGCATTTAACAATTGATTTTTAGCCTGATCACTTGAAAGTGCAGATGAAAGCTGCAGCGAAGTATTTCTATCAACTTCAAAACGATCATTATCAACCTGATACAAAATTATTATTGTAATCATGACGGTTGCCGCAGCTGTTACCAAATTGCTCATCACAGGGTTAATCTTGCTGAGATAATCTCTTAAAAATGAGACTTTTAGATTTTTTTGTTTTGAATGCCTTTGAACCACATCTGAAATATGTCCAAATTTTTGGAAAGTTTCTTTCAGGCTTTCATTTGCATTCATCTGAGCAAGGCTCTCTTGCGTGTCTGAAGATGAAAGCTCGCCATCATACAAAGCAGATAATTTTTCTAGGTCTTTATCCATTTAAAATATTCTCCTGATTCATATATTCTAGTATTAATTGTCTTGCTCTAAATATTCTAGATCTTACCGTTCCAATTGGACATCTAAGAATTTGAGATATCTCATCATAGGTTCTTCCATCAATCTCTCTTAATGTAAAAGCTGTTTTAGTATCAGTATCAAGAGTTTGAATGAATTCCATGATCTTGTTTTCTGATTCCATGGCTATAAGCTCAGTTTCTGGTGAAAGATACTGAGGGACGTCATGTTCATTTTGATCTAAGGAGTCAGTAATCTTTGAGCTTTTGGAAAAGCTGCTGGCAAAATCATTCTTTGCAAGGTTTATTCCGATCCTATAAATCCATGTAAAAAGAGCACTATCGCCTCTGAAAGAGTCAATTTTTTGCCACACTCTAATGAATGTTTTTTGGCATAACTCCTCAGCTTGATCACGAGATTTTGTGTATCCAATTAAAGAAGACATAAGTTTTGGTTGATACTTTAGAACCATGGCTTCAAATGCCATTTTGTTTCCAGCTTTAATTTCATTTACAAACACTTCATCCCCTTTATTCTTTTTCATATGTTTAATTGATAATTTTGACAAAGGTGGAATGAAATAGTTTCACTTATGTATGAAGTTTTTTAAGTTCCTTAAAATGAAGCTCTCTTTCTCGGGGCTATTTAAAGATTCATTCTTAAATATAAAATCATAAAGAAGCTGGTCTTCAAGGTCTAAAATACTATTAAACATCTCAAAATCCTCTTTAGAAAGGGAATCCAACTTATCTTCACTGTATCTCCTAAATAGCAGATCAAGCTCCCTCAGGCCTCTTCTGCACTTCCATTTTGTTTTATTGATGTCTGTATTCATTTTTAATCTAATATAGTATCTTTATTAAAATTGTTAATTAAATAAATTGTTAAATTCTGAGTTTATAAAATATGGAGCTGTAAATCTTGAGGATATTACAGCAATTCATCTTAATGGTGATTTTGACTCCGTCTTAAATCTTTTACAAGGACAGGTCACGTCAGATTGTACTTTAGTTAATGAAAAAACAGGTCAAATCTCATCTTTGTGCAATGAAAAAGGTTTTATTTTATGCAACTTTGAAATTATTTTTGATCAAAATAAGTGGCTGATCATCATTGAAAAAAACCTAAAGGATATTTTTTTAAAAGAAATGTCTAAATTTTTACCATTTTATAAAGTTTCAGTTGAGCTCATCACGGCTAAAGTTATCGGTTTTACAAGAAAAAAAGATCAAGCAATGCTTCCAAATGAGCATCTCATTTTAAGTTCAGATCTAGCATCTTTATCATTATTAATTGATGGAAATGATGAATATTCAAACGATTTGGATGCTATCAGCTTTGATAATTGGTCTATAAATCGAAAAATTATGGGTGATCATCTAATTCAACTTGAAGAAACGGGTAAGTACAGACCTCATGAGTTAGGACAACACAATACCAGGGTTAGTTTTAACAAGGGCTGTTTTAAAGGACAAGAAATAATTGCACGAATGGAATATTTGGGAAAATTAAAAAAAGAAACTAGATTAATTATTCATTCCAATCGAAAAGAAGTCTCTGAATTTATAGTTATTGGTCAGAGTTACCTATACAAAGAAACAATTTTTTCATCTTGCCTTGGAAAGATAGACCGTTTTTGAAATAAATTAATCCAGTTCCCAATTAATTTCACGGGAGCCATTCTCTTTTAATATTTTATTGATTTCTGAAAAATGATTGCAGCCAAAAAATCCCCTATAAGCAGAAAGAGGAGATGGATGAGGAGCACATAAAATTGTATTTTCCCTTTTATCAATTAAGTGAAATTTTTTTTGAGCGATATTGCCCCATAATACAAAAATCATATTTCCTCTTAGACTCAACTGAGAAATAATTTTATTAGTTAATTGTTCCCAACCAAATTCCTGATGTGAGTTTGGTCTTCCTTGCTCAACTGTTAGAATAGAATTTAATAATAATATTTTTTGTTTAGCCCAAAAAGTTAAATCACCATGAGAGGAAATGGGAATATTTAAATCATTTTTGAGCTCAAGAAAAATATTTTTTAGAGATGGGGGAATCGCAATTTTTTTATTAACTGAAAAAGATAATCCGTTTGCTTGTCCAAGTCCATGGTAAGGATCTTGACCTAAAATTAATATTTTAGCCTCCTTAAAATGAACCAATTCCAGCGCACGAAATACAGAGTTAATTGGTGGAAAAATGTTCGCATTTCCAGTATTTAATTTTGAAAATTTTGAATCAATCTCATCCAAAAAATCTTGACAAAATCCTTTACCAAGTGGCTCTATCCATGTATCGGGAAAATTAAAAATATTCAAAAAAATTACTCTAAAAAGTGATTAAATTTTATCCACAGAAACTGTGGATAAAGCTTGGGATAACTTAATATTCTTATATTTTAGACTGATTTAATAAGGTTTCATGCAAATTGGTCAAAAACTAATCAATTAATAAAAAAATGACCTTATATCAGTAATTTATAATACATTTAGGTGAAACTAATGCATATTTCAGCAAGTATTAATGCGGTCCCAATAACACTATTTTTGTCTGTGGGCAAGTATTTTTTTAAAAAAAAATAACTTAGAATAGATCACCTTTATAGCAACCATAAGTAATCCATATGAATGATCAAAAAAACACTCTTTTTTCTGAATACAATATGAATGGTTTAACACTCAGAAATAGAGTTGTCATGGCTCCCATGACAAGGAATCTTTCGCCAAATGGTATACCTAAAGACTATGCTCCAACATACTACGCACGAAGGGCTCAAGGTGGTGTGGGTCTGATACTAACAGAGGGAGTGGAAGTAAGTCATCGAGCTGCAAGCGGTTACCCCAATTGTCCAAATTTAGAAACAGATGATGCAAAAAAAATGTGGGAAAAGGTTGTATCTGAAGTTCATAAAAATAATTCATCTATCTTCTGTCAGCTCTGGCATGTAGGTGGAATTAGAAAGCCAGGCATGCCCCCTTCACCAGAAGTACCAGGATTTACTCCATCAGGTTATGTTGTTCCAAATAAAAAAGTTGCGCATGAAATGACGCATGAGGAAATCAAAGAATTAATCGAAGTGTATTCTGAGGATGCAAAGATTTGTGAGGAAATTGGATTTGATGGAGTAGAGATTCATGGTGCACATGGATATTTAATTGATCAGTTTTTTTGGGATCAAATCAATTTAAGAACTGATGAATATGGTGGCTCCATTAAAAATAGATCCAGGCTCGCCAAAGAAATCCTTGAGGCATCACAGAAGATAACATCTGATAGTTTTAAAGTTGGTATAAGGGTTTCCCAATGGAAGCAACAGGACTACGAAGCAAAAATTACATCAGATGCTGATGAATTAAATAATTTTTTTAATATCTTAAAAAATGCAGGGGCTGATTTTATTCACTGCAGTAATCGTCGTTTCTGGGAAGGAGAATTTGAACCTAAAGGCTTAAACTTGGCTGGAATTGCAAAAAAAGCAACAGGACTTCCAACTATAAGTGTAGGCAGTGTTGGTTTGGATAAAGATTTTATTAAACTCTATTCTGGCGACCATAAAACTCAAACTGCAGATTTAAATATCCTTCATGAGAAACTTAATAAGTATGAATTTGATCTAATTGCAGTTGGAAGAGCGCTTCTATCTGATCCTGATTGGGCAAATAAAGTTCAAGATGGAAAAGAGGATCAAATTGTGCCCTTTGACAAGAGCTTTGTTGAAAATTACGTATAGATTTTAATCGCTTATATTTAAAGATCGTACACTCATTACATGCTCTACTGATCGAAGTTGGCTAATAAGTTCTTCACTTGCCTGGCATTCTAGGTCAATTAAGTTGATGGCTATTTCATCTCTACTTTTATTAGTCATTTCAGCAATATTAATGTTGCAGGCAGCAATTGAATCAGCAATTTTACTAATCATGCCTGGTTCATTGTAATTAATAATTACTAAGCGATGATTGGTGCCTCTTGAAAGTGAAATTCTTGGAAAATTTACTGAGTTCAAGATTGTGCCATCTTTAAGATAATTAACCATTTGATTTGCGGCCATCACTGCACAATTTACCTCTGCTTCTTTTGTACTAGCGCCTAAATGAGGCAATAACACTACATCATTCTTTTCTGCCGAACGTTTAATAAGTTCTGGTGTTGGAAAATCTGTAACAAAACTTCCTAAATTTCCATGCTCAAGATCTGCTATTACATCTTTGGTATTAACTATGCCTCCTCTCGATAAGTTAATCAGCCTTGCACCATTTTTGAATTTTTTAAGATTAGAGTCGTTGATAAGATTTTTTGTAGCTTCAACAAGCGGTACATGAAGAGAAACATAATCCGATTGTTGCAAAAGAGCTTCCATGGTTTCAGCTTTTTCAACCTCACGAGGTAACCTCCATGCGCCCTCAATTGAAATGTAGGGATCATATCCCACTAATTTCATTCCAAGTGTATGGGCTGCTTGCGCAAGCATTGAGCCAATTGATCCAAGTCCAACTATTCCAAGGGTTTTTCCAGTTAGCTCATTACCTGCAAATGTTTTTTTTTGGGCTTCCATCGCCTTATTGAGAGCTTCAAAGTCTTCAAGCTCAAGACTTTTTGCAAATTCAATGCCTTCAATGATGCCCCGAGAGGAAAGCAACATTCCGCATATTACGAGCTCTTTAACCGCATTTGCATTTGCACCAGGTGTGTTGAATACAACAATTCCTTTTTTGGTTGCTTCATCTATTGCTATATTATTCGTACCTGCACCCGCCCGAGCTATGCATAAAAGATTATCCTGAAAATCATCCTTTTCAAGAATATGGCTTCTAAGCAAAATCCCTTCCGGATTGTCAGATATTTCATTGAATTCGTTTTTGCGAAGAATCTCCAAGCCATCTTCAGCAATATTATTGAAAGTTTTAAAATTAAACATCTTTACCAGTTAGGGGGCTTGGTTATTTGAGGAACAAGTTTATTACAATAAGTCCCAAACAAAAACATTAAATAACATAAATTTTAAAATATCTCGTGTAGGAGGCTCAGAAAACCCCATAGAGAAATTTTTTGTTAATAGATGAATATATGACTACATTTTTAATTGTATGCGTCTAGAAGAAGTCTAAGTAATTTTCTCCATTCGGTGAGATCCTTTTGATCAAAAACACTATCTCTAGGATGATAAATAGTTGCGCTACCAGAGTGTGTTTTTTGTAAATCATCAATAGAAAACACGTTGGCTCCAATTCCTGCAGTAATTGCAGCACCTATAGCTGTTGACTCTAAGCTTGAAGGGACGTGCACTTCTTGGCCTAAAAAGTCTGCCAGTAATTGACAAAAACTAGTGTTAGCAGCCATACCTCCATCAATCGATAAGTGCTTAACCTCTATACCATCAACCTTTAAAGCTTCTCTGATATCCATCACTTGATAGATTAGTGATTTAAATGCGGCTGTAACCATGTCTTGTTTTGTTGAGTCCCTTGTTATGCCATAAAAACCTGCTCTAATTTCTGCATTCCAGTGAGGGGCTCCTATTCCTGTAAACCCAGGAATAAATAAGACACCATTAGACTCTCCCTTAACATCAAGCAAATCTATGCTATGAGCAGAATCTGAAAAAAACTCCATATTATCTCGAAGCCATTGAATAATAGTTCCAGCCGAAAAAATACTTCCTTCTAATGCGTGAGATATATTTCCAGAGAGGCCGTATCCAAGAGTGCTGAGGAGTCCTGAAGTAGATTGTAAAGATTCATCACCTGTATTTACCATCAAAAAACATCCAGTACCAAATGTTGCTTTCATTTGACCTGATTGAAAACACCTTTGCCCTACTAATGCACTTTGTTGATCTCCAATTACTCCAGTAATTTGAATGCTTTTATCTCCCCTTATGAGGGTCCCATAATTGCTGTCAGAAGAATGCACCTCTGGAAGCATTGAGCTTGGAATATTAAAAATTTTAAGAAGTTCTGGATCCCATTGGTTCAGGTGTATGTTATACAGATTGGTTCTAGATGCATTTGTGACATCAGTCTTATAAATATTTCCATCCGTTAATTGCCACATTAAATATGTATCTACCGTACCAAACCTTAACTTACCTGCATTGGCTTTGTTTCTTGCTCCAGCAACATTATCTAAAATCCAAGA
The DNA here is from genome assembly GCA_003284215.1 of SAR86 cluster bacterium AG-313-D11. Lineage (GTDB taxonomy): Bacteria > Pseudomonadota > Gammaproteobacteria > Magnimaribacterales > D2472 > D2472. The sequence continues at coordinate 34,732 of QBVW01000008.1, forward strand.
TATTTTTGTTGATGAGAAATATGGATCAAGCAACAGCCCTGTTGCCTTTTTGATAGCTTCCTCATGCCCGTTTCGTTTTAGTTGCATGCATTGGTCTGCTGTTCTTCTATCCTGCCAAACAATTGCGTTGTAAATAGGCTCTCCAGAATCTGCATCCCACACCAAGGTTGTCTCACGCTGATTGGTTATACCAATTGCAGAAACATCTGAACAAGCGTCTAAAACAGGATCAATGGTTGCATAGATAGATCTCATTAATTCCTTAGGCTCAATCTCCACCCAACCATCATTAGGGTATATCAAAGGATACTCTTTTTGCTCTGAATGCATGATATTTAAATCTTTATCAAACGCCACCGTTCTTGTGCTAGTTGTACCTTGATCAATAGCTATTAATTCAGACATAAATGCACCAATATTTTAAAGTTATCCACAATTTACTCACTTTATTCTCACAATCAATAAACACCATTTATACAGCATATTGTGAAAAATTTAAAAGAATTCACAATATATTGTGTTTTTTGCTTGATTATTTATCCACAATGTAAGAATATTAGCATTGGTTAAAGACATTAAGAAAAAAGACGTTTTGACCCCACCCATTGGTAAATACAAAAAAATTTAACCAACGAAAGAAATAAACATAGAGGATAAAAATGGCAATACAAGAGTTAGAAAAGACTCAAGACGGCGTTGGGCAAGAAGCAGTTGGAGCAATTCCTACAGATGATTTAAATATTACTGCACCAGGAAAACTCAGAGTAATAAAGCGTAACGGTAAAGTTGTTCCGTTTGAAGAAGACAAAATTAAGGTTGCTGTTACGAAAGCGTTTCTTGCAAATGAATCTGGAAATGCAGCAGCAAGCGAGAGAATACACAGAAAGGTTGAAGAAATAACAGCCGAGGTCCAAGAAATATTTAAAAGAAGAATGCCCTCTGGTGGTACTTTGCACATTGAAGAGATACAAGACCAAGTAGAACTTCAGCTGATGCGTAATGAAGAATACATTGTAGCTAGAAAATATATTTTATACAGAGAAGAAAGGGCTGCGGAAAGAACAAAGGATACGCCTCAGCAAACAAATATTGATGCACCAAAGATCTCTGTTACAAAAAAAGATGGCTCAAAAGTGCCTCTTGATATTGATAGGTTGGCCTCTGTAGTAAATCATGCTTGCGAGGGATTAGAAGATGTAAGCGCTGATGCAATCCTGGAAGAATCTATCAAAAATCTATACGACGGCGTTTCAATCAGTGACATGAAATCAGCTCTCGTAATGTCAGCAAGAACAAAAGTGGAACAAGAGCCAAATTACAGCTATGTAACAGCAAGAATTTTACTGGATGAACTCAGAAGCGAAGCCCTTACCTTTCTAGACATTGCAGAAGAAAGCTCACACCCTGAAATGCAAGATTATTATCCTAAAGCATTTACAGCATACATAGATAAAGGTGTTGAATTAGAAATGCTGGATCCAATCCTAAAAGATTTTGATTTAAATAAGTTAGGGGAAGCAATCGATCACGACAGAGATTATCAATTTACTTATTTAGGACTACAGACTTTATATGATAGATATTTCATCCATTATCAGGATACGAGGTATGAGCTACCGCAAATATTTTTCATGAGAGTTGCTATGGGTCTTGCTGTTGAAGAAGACCAAAAAGAAGAAAGAGCCATAGAGTTCTACAGGTTGCTTTCAAGCTTTGATTATATGAGCTCAACTCCAACACTCTTTAATTCTGGAACTTTGCGTCCTCAGCTTTCCTCTTGCTACCTCACAACTATTCCAGATGATCTTGATGGGATATTCGGTGCTATGAAAGATAATGCTTTGTTGTCTAAATGGGCTGGAGGGCTTGGAAATGACTGGTCACCAGTAAGGGCGTTAGGCTCCTATATCAAAGGAACGAATGGTAAAAGCCAAGGTGTTGTTCCTTTCCTTAAAGTTGCTAACGACACAGCTGTTGCAGTTAATCAAGGCGGTAAAAGAAAGGGAGCTATGTGTGCATACCTAGAAACATGGCACCTTGATATAGAAGAATTTCTAGATCTTAGAAAAAACACTGGTGATGACAGAAGAAGAACACATGATATGAATACTGCCAACTGGGTGCCTGATTTATTCATGAAAAGGGTTGAGTTAGACGCAAATTGGACTCTTTTTTCTCCAGGCGAAGCTCCAGATCTGCATGATCTAACCGGCCTTGCATTTGAAAAAAGGTACGAAGAATATGAAGTCTTAGCTGCTGAAGGCAAAATGGATCAACATAAAACTATCCCAGCCAAAGATCTGTGGAGAAAAATGCTTACTATGTTATTTGAAACAGGCCACCCATGGATAACTTTTAAGGATTCATGTAATTTGCGCTCTCCACAACAGCATATTGGAGTCATTCATTCCTCTAATCTATGTACTGAAATTACTCTTAACACAAGCAATGATGAAATAGCTGTGTGCAATCTTGGATCGGTAAATCTTCCACAACATATGAAAGATGGGGCTTTAGATCAAGAGAAAGTAAAACGCACGGTAACAACTGCCTTACGTATGCTTGATAATGTTATTGATATTAATTACTACTCCGTAGATACAGCAAAAAACTCCAACCTTAAGCATCGTCCAGTAGGAATGGGATTAATGGGCTTTCAAGATGCCCTATATATGCAAGATTCACCCTACTGTTCTGAAGAAGCTATTGAATTTGCAGATCGCAGCATGGAAGTTATAAGTTACTATGCAATTCATGCATCAAGCGAGCTTGCAAAAGAAAGAGGCACATATCCATCATATGACGGGTCTTTATGGAGCCAAGGCATATTCCCAAAAGATTCAATAGATATCTTAGAAAAAAATCGTGGTAGCGAATATATCAAAGTTGATAGATCTGAAACTCTAGATTGGGATCAACTTCGCGCAAAAGTAAAAAAAGATGGCATGAGAAACTCCAATGTAATGGCAATTGCCCCCACAGCGACAATTTCTAACATTACTGGTGTAACTCAATCAATCGAGCCTACCTATCAAAACCTTTACGTTAAATCTAACCTTTCTGGTGAATTCACGATTGTGAATCCACACCTTGTAAGAAAACTTAAAACTCTAGATTTATGGGATGACGTAATGATCAATGATTTGAAATATTTTGAAGGCAGTTTAAGTCAAATATCAAGAATCCCCGAGGATGTTAAAACTCTTTTTTCAACCGCATTTGAAGTGGAGCCACAATATATCGTTGAAGCTGCAAGCAGAAGGCAAAAATGGATAGACCAGGCTCAATCATTAAACTTATATATTGGTAATGCCAATGGTAAAAAACTAGACCTCACATACAGAATGGCATGGTACTCAGGTTTAAAAACAACCTATTATTTGAGGTCTATAGCAGCAACAACAACTGAAAAATCAACCATCAACCAAGGCACTCTAAATGCCGTAAGTGCTCAAGCAGAAGCAGCGCCAGAAGTTCCCCATGAGCTTGGGGCCCCTGCGCCTGTTCCAGAGGCTTGTTCCTTGGATGATCCTGACTGTGAAGCATGTCAGTAATTAAATAACGGAGAAATAGAATGTTAAATTGGGATGAATATAATAAAGAAGAAGCTCAAGCAGCTCCTGCAATCAAAAGCGCTATTCCAGAAGAAGCAAAACAAGCGCAGCCTATAGTGCAAGAAGCGCCAGCGCATGCTGAATCAGCTCCATCAAATGTTGAGGAAGGCTCGCGAGCTGAAATGGCCAGGAAAGCAATCGAAAATTTTGATGAGTCAGAAGGCATTAAAGAGCTTGATGAAATGCAAGGTACGGCAGGAAGAGTTCAAGTAGATGATAAAGCGATGATTAACTGCAATGCAGATTTAAATCAATTGGTGCCCTTTAAATATGACTGGGCATGGCAAAAATATCTTGACGGAAGCGCCAATCATTGGATGCCGCAGGAAGTAAATATGACCGCAGACATAGCCCTTTGGAAGTCTGAAGACGGATTAACTGAAGATGAGAGAACCATTGTAAAAAGGAATCTTGGCTTCTTCTCAACTGCAGACTCATTAGTGGCTAATAACCTTGTTCTTGCGCTGTATAGACTTATTACTAATCCAGAGTGCAGACAATATATCCTCAGACAAAGTCTAGAAGAAGCCATCCATACTCATGCATATCAGTATTGCATTGAATCACTTGGCATGGACGAAGGGGAGATATTTAATATGTACAGAGAAATACCCAGCGTAGCCAAGAAAGCAGCTTGGGGCCTTAAGTATACTCAACAAATATCAGATCCAACCTTCCAAACAGGAACTACAGAAACTGATAAACAGTTATTAAGAAATTTGATAGCCTTCTATTGTGTCCTTGAAGGAATATTCTTTTATTGCGGCTTCACACAAATTTTATCTATGGGCAGACGCAACAAAATGACAGGGACAGCTGAGCAGTTTCAATATATTCTGAGAGATGAATCTATGCATGTAAATTTTGGGATAGACGTAATCAATCAAATTAAAATTGAAAATCCTCATTTATGGGATGACGAAATGAAACATGAAGCAGCCCAAATGATCCTAGAAGGCACTGAACTTGAGATAATGTATGCAAGAGATACTATGCCCAGAGGTGTTCTTGGGATGAATGCATCAATGATGGAAGAGTATCTTCAATTTATCGCTAATAGACGCCTAACACAAATTGGTTTAGAGGAAGAGTTTAAGGGAGCCACGAATCCTTTTCCTTGGATGTCAGAAATTATGGATCTTAGAAAAGAAAAGAACTTCTTTGAGACCAGAGTCATTGAATATCAAACAGGTGGCGCTTTAAACTGGGAGTAAAGTAAAGCTTAGTGCTCTAAATCACCACAATATTGTCCCCCCTAGTTTATAATTTAAACATCATAAACTAGGGGAACATGAATGACTGATTTCAATCAGCCAACAAAAGGCTATCGGACTTTTGTTTTAATATTGCTCACCATTGTCTATGGTTTTAATTTTATCGATAGGCAGATAGTTGGAATATTAGCTCCGTTTATTCAAGAGGATTTATCTTTAACTAATACAGAATTAGGCCTACTAATTGGCTTGGCTTTTGCTATATTTTACACAACTGTTGCAATACCAATTGCTTGGTTAGCCGATCGATATAATAGAGTCAACATACTTTCTATTGCTTTAGCTACCTGGAGTGGCTTCACAGCTTTAACAGGCCTAGCAACTAATTTTGTTCAGATTGGTCTTGCTCGAATGGGTGTGGGTATTGGCGAGGCTGGGGGAAGCCCACCATCTCATTCCATTATCTCTGATATGTATCCAAAAGAGGAAAGAGCAAGCGCTCTTGGAGTTTATGCAATGGGGATACCTATTGGAGTAATGGCTGCATATTTTGTCACAGCTGCTCTCATAGGCGCATCTAGTGATGAAGTGAATTGGAGGGAGATTTTTGTTTTTTTGGGGGTTTCTGGGATTCTCTTAGCCATAATTGTAAAACTAGTAATTCGTGAACCTGTTCGAGGGGCGATGGAATTTAATGATCAAAGAGAAATTGCAAAGCCTCCTTTTGTTGAATCCCTAAAAACTCTTCTTAGAATTCCGGCTTGGTGGGCTATGTGCTTTGGAATTGCTTTTGGATCATTTGTTTCTTACTCTAAATCTGCTTTTCATACTAAATATCTTGTCACCCTAGATCCAAGTTTTGATTTTCAAACATTAGTAATTATTCTCGGAATTATCAACGGTATTACTTACGCTGGAGGGGCATTTTTTGGAGCAAGACTTGCAGATAAGTGGGGCAAAAGAGATATCAGGGCTTATGGTTGGCTACCCGCTATTTCTATAACATTATGCTTACCAATTGGTATCGCAGCCTGGTGGTCCCCTACAGTAGAAATGAATTTAATATTTACATCATTTTTCTTACTATTCATGGGTATATATCTGGGGCCTAGTTTTGCCATTGCGCAAACCTTAGCTCCAATCCATATGCGGGCCATGTCTACGGCATTATTCTTTTTTATTTTAAATATGATTGGATTAGGGCTTGGACCAAGTATCTCAGGCTGGATGATAGATTTATATAATGCAAATTATGGCAACGTTGAATCAATTAGATATGCAATGACTGTGACCTCGCTAATGTTTATTCCTTCAATCATTAGCTTTTTGATCGTTGCACGCAAATTGCCGAAAGACTGGGCAGATGCTGAAAAAAATAATCTTGAATTAGCTAAAGGTGAGTCATCATGATTGAGGGATTTTTGCAGTATGGTCAATGGGTAATTTTAGTACTAAGCATCCTCAGCCTTGCTTTAGTAAGCTCAGTCAAGCATGAAACTAGGCTCAATGGGTATATTTTGACCGGAATAAGTAGGTTTGCAGGAGCTTTAGTTTTTCTTTTGGTTGATTTACCTGCTTTTGTTATCGCGAATCTAATTCAAACATACATAGCATTTAAGGGTTATTACAATAATAAAAAAGCTGGAGAAGAAAAAAATGAAGATGTATGACAATAAAATGGCCAACAGCCCAAGAAAAGTAAGAATGTTTATGGCTGAAAAAAATATTAATGATATTGAAATGATTGAAATTGATTTAATGAAAGGAGAGCATAAGACGCCTGAATATCGCTCCATTGCACCAAACTCAAGAATTCCAGCCCTGCAACTTGATGACGAAACAGTCATCATGGAATCAACTGCTATATGCAGATATCTTGAGGCCCTTTACCCTGAGCCTAACTTATTTGGAGAAAGCCCTATTGAGATAGCATCAATTGAAATGTGGCAAGCTCGCGTGTTTAATGAGCTTATGATTCCTCTGGCAATGGGATTTAGACATCTTCATCCTGCAATGTCTAAACTAGAAGTTCAGAATAAGAATTATGGTGAAACTCAATTAAATATAGGAATTAAATCTCTTAAATATTTCAATAGCGTGCTTTCAGAATCAGAATTTGTAGCCGGCGATAGGTATACATTTGCAGATATTCAAATGATCACAACAACCGATTTTTTTATAGGTTTGAATCGTTTAGAACTTAAAGATTATCCAGAAATTGAAAGACATACTAAACTCATGTCGCAACGAGAAAGTTTCTCAGCCTAAGATTTATCTGCTTGCTCTAGAATTTTAATAGTTTGCTCAGGACCGCTGAATAATTCTCTTGCATCATCTAGGTCAGAGACTGAATCCCAACCGGCTGCTATATTCTCAGGCGTCATGTCATCGCCTGTTCCTAGAGCCAGACCCATTGTTTCTAAAATCCTGAATCTGGTAAATACACCTGCACCAGCACCAATAATTGCACCATTTTGACTTTCTTCACTGGCAAGATAGATTACAGCTGGGGTCACATACTCAGGTAAAAATCTTTCTCCTATACCTTCCGGCATTAAGGATTCTGTCATTCTTGATAGAGCAACTGGAGAAACAGCGCTTGAGAAAACATTATATTTTTGACCCTCTATCTTTAAACAATTCATTAAACCAATCATGCCCATTTTTGCCGCACCATAGTTTGTTTGACCAAAACTTCCTACCAGTCCACCTGAGGAAGTAGTAAAGATTATTCTGCCAAAATTTTGCTCTCGCATAATTGGATAAACAGCATGGGAGGCATAAAAGCTACCTTGAAAGTGAACGTCCATGACCTGATTGAATTCTTCGATTGTAACTTTATGAAAGCTTTTATCTCTTAAAATTCCTGCGTTATTAACTAAAATATCTATTCGGCCCCATTTTTCCATGGTTTCAGCAACCATTTTAGATACGCCATCCTGATCTGCTACACTAGAACCATTTGCAATTGCCTCTCCACCTTCAGCTTTAATTTCTTCAACAACCGCATTGGCAGCGTCACTAGAACCTCCTGAGCCGTCAACAGCACTCCCAAGATCATTGACAACAACTTTTGCTCCTCTTCTTGCAAACTCAAGAGCATGTTGCTTTCCGAGGCCTCCGCCTGCACCTGTTACGATTGCTACTTTGTCATCAAATCTAATACTCATAATTATCTCCGTGTTGTTAAATATATATTAACTAATTTGAGCCAGAAAAAATGGACTCGGGTTGAAAATTTTTATCTTTTATTAGGCTCATCTCTAGCTGAAAACCATTGCCAAGAGCTTTTTTAAACAGCATAAATTGCTTAGATTGATTCACACTATCAACCGCTATTAAATGCCCATCTTTGCCATAACACGCTATAAATTCTGCAGAATTAATATCACCGATAATATGACATTCGTCATAACCACTTGATAAACCAGCCATTTGCAGTTTTAAATCATATTGATCAGACCAAAACCATGGCAGCTCATTATTGAAAAGCTCATTTCCAATAATAGAGGACGATGCTACTTTTGATTGCGCTAGAGCGTTCGGTACACTCTCAAGCCTGAATTCCTGATTAAATAGAGCATTGAAAGAAGAGGCACAGTCACCAACCGCAAGGATATTTGGAATTGAGGTTCTACAATATTGGTCTGTTCTGATTCCGTTGCTACATTCTATGCCCATTGAGTCTGCCAATTGCGTATTTGGAATTGCACCAATGCCTACTAAAACTATGTCAGCAGCAAGACTTTCTCCAGATTCTAAAGATACTGAATGAATCATTTGATTTTCTGCATTTAAATTATTTACTTTGGCATTGCATATAACTTCAACACCTTTGTTGGAATGAAAATCATTATAAAACTTTGAAACTTCTGGACTTGTTACCCTTTTTAGAATTCGTTCTTCTGCTTCTAAGATTGTAACTTTCAGGCCTAACTCTATCATTGCTGAGGCTACTTCTAATCCTATATACCCACCACCGATCAAGATAATTTCTTTGGCCGCAGTAATTTGTTTGTGCAGGGACAAAACATCAGATATTTGCCTCAAATAAAATAAATTTTTTGAATCAGCATTTTCCATTTGCAATAATCTAGGAGATGCTCCAGTGGCAAAAACTAAATAATTAAATTCAAATGAAGCATCGTTTGTTTTAACAAGATTGGATTCTAGATCAATAGCATCAATCCGAGTATTTAAATTTATATTGATTTTTTGCTCTTTATAGAAGTCAGCAGATTTAAAGCTCAACTTTTCAATTGCAATATTTTGTTTTAAAAAATCTTTGGAAAGTGGAGGCCTGTGGTATGGAAGATAGCTCTCATCACTGATAATAGTGATTTCCCCTTCAAATCCATCCTTTCTTAATGCAAAGGCTGTATTGGCTCCGGCATGACCTCCTCCGACAACTAATACTTTACTCATTAGATTGGACAATTGGATTTAATAAAAACATATCTATACTACTCAATAATGAAGAATGAAATTGTAGCGCACAACGATCTAAAAATTCGAATCGAAGATAACTTTTTTAATCCAATTGACTCCGATGAATTGCTCACAAAACTTATATCAAAACTCCCCTGGGAATCAATGGTAATTAAAATGTTTGGAAGGGAGACGAAAATACCCAGATTACAGTGCTGGATAGGTGATGAAGGATGTAATTATAAATATTCAGGCAAAAAACTAAATCGACAAAGCTGGACTAAGGACTTAACAATGATTCGAGAAAAAATATATAAGGAATTTAAAATTGATTTTAACTCTGTTCTTGTAAATTATTACAGAGATGGAAAAGACTCAATGGGTTGGCACTCTGATGATGAGAAAGAGCTTGGAGACAATCCAACCATAGCCTCAATTTCTTTTGGCAGCGAAAGAGATCTTGTATTCAGGAATAAAATTAGTAAAGAGACTCTCTCAATTGCTCAGGCTCACGGCTGTTTAATATTGATAGATGGTAAAACTCAAAAAAATTGGCAACATTCAATAAAAAAGACGAGAAAAGTCATTGGCCCACGAATTAATTTAACGTTTCGGAATATAATAGACAAAAATAATTTTTAAGGATTGTTATGAAAGATAGAGTCAAAGTTGTTGTAACCGGTGCAGCGGGTCAGATCAGTTATTCTTTAATACCTAGATTAGTCGATGGACATACTTTTGGAGATAAAATTGTCGATCTTGAACTAGTGGAAATCCCTCAGGTGGTTGATAAGTTAGAGGGTCTAGTAATGGAGCTAGAAGATTCTAATTTTCCCAATATGGGAAATGTAAATTTCACATCAAACTTTGAAGAAGCCGCACACGATGCAGATTGGTTTTTATTGGTAGGTAGTATTCCAAGAGGAATTGTTTTCAATGGTAAAAAAATTGAAGAACGTGCAGATCTACTTCAGATTAACGGGGGTATTTTCGTGGGTCAGGGTCAAGCAATTGGTAAATATGGAAAATCAAATGCAAAGATCTTAGTAGTTGGAAATCCTGCGAATACCAATGCTTTGATTGGAAGACATGCAGCCAATAATGAATCTCAATTATGGATGGCAATGACAATGCTAGATTCAAGCAGAGCTAGATCAGTCTTATCAAAAAAACTTGATACTGAAATAGGAGAAATTAGCAAAATGATTATATGGGGCAATCATAGTCCGACTATGTACCCTGATTTTGAAAATATCATAGTAAATGGATCACAAGGAAAAGATCTAATTGATGATATGAATTGGGTTGATAACGAATTTCTGCCGGTTGTGCAGCAGCGTGGTAAAGCTGTGATTGATTCTCGTGGAGCTTCCTCTGCAACCTCAGCAGCAAAAGCTGCTTTGGATACAGTTGTTGCATGTGAGAACCCTTCAGAGTCTGGAGATTGCTTCAGTGCAGCGGTAATGAGTGATGGTAGCTATGATCTTCCAGAAGGTATTATTTGTGGCATGCCATTGATGACCACTCCAGAGGGTAAAGTTGAAGTTGTAAGAGACATTGTTTTGTCTGATTTTGCAAAAGAAAAAATTAAAATTTCAACTGATGAGTTAATTGATGAAAGATCTGCAGTTAAGGATCTATTAAATTAATGAGCAAAAGCGGATTAAATGATTTTCTTCTTGAGGTCATCCACAACGAAGAGGTCTCGTCAGTTTTAGCAATAACCAAAAAAAATTTAAGCTCCTTTGCGAAGCTTTGTGAAGATTCTCTAAAAAGTTTATCTATAATGAACCCTGCCCATCTTGATTCTAATAATGCAACGTCCAGTGACCTATGCATAATTTTTGATGATATACCGATATCAAAAACCCAGCTTGGCTTAATAAAAAATATTCTTGCGCAAAAAATATTAATTTTTAAGGCAAAAAAAGATAATAGCGAGCATCAAAAATTTTTAGAATTAGGTTTTACTCATAATAATGAGATAACTCAGGCAAGAGTCTATTCTTACAACCTAAAAACTTATAACAATAAGCGAGGTTGGAATAACCCTGAAGGCTGGGCTAACCCTGAAAATTTTGAAAAATATAGATGGTAATCACTCAAGATTTCAATTGAGGAAATAAAATAACATCCCTGATTGAGCTTTGATTGGTTAACATCATAACTAATCTGTCTATTCCAACACCAACCCCTACCGCAGGAGGCATACCATGCTCCAGAGCAGTGATATAGTCTTCGTCATAGCCCATAGCCTCATCATCACCATCTTCTTTAGCTTTAACCTGTTCACGGAATCTTTCTGCCTGATCATCAGGATCATTTAACTCGCAGAAGCCATTAGCAATTTCTTTACCGCCAATAAATAACTCAAATCTATCTGCAATAGATGGGTTTTCATTGTTTCTTCTAGACAAAGGTGAAACCTCTACAGGGTACTCTGTTACAAAAGTTGGCTGAATCAGATTGACTTCAACTGATTTTTCAAAAATTTCTAATAAAACTTTTCCAACCCCCCATGTATCCTTGTATGAGACATTGATTGATTTGGAATAACTTCTGAGTTTTTCCAGATTAGTCAAATCATCAGCACTGAGATCAGAGTTATGTTCTAACACTAAATCATTAAGGGTTTTAGTCGAAAAATTAGAAAGATCTATTTTGTCACCATCCCATTCTATGTGATTATCATTTCCAATTGCCTCAGATGCTGACTGAATAATATTTTTAGTGAAGTCTATCGTTCCATCAAATGAAGCAAAGGCTGCGTAAAACTCTAACATCGTAAACTCTGGATTATGCCTCGTTGATAAACCTTCATTTCTAAAGCTTCTATTTATCTCAAATACTTTATCAAAACCACCAACAAGCAACCTTTTCAAATGCAACTCAGGCGCAATTCTTAAAAAGAGCTCCCTATCGAGAGCATTATGTTTAGTTATAAAGGGTTTAGCTACAGCTCCACCAGGTATGGAATGCATCATTGGTGTCTCTACTTCCAGAAAATTATCTGCAAGCATTGATGCTCTTATAGATGCCACTATTTGAGAACGCTTAACAAAGATCTCTTTTGATTCAGGGCTACTCATTAAATCCAAGTACCGTTGGCGATATTTAATTTCAATATCAGCTAAGCCTTTATGTTTTTCAGGCATAGGTCTTAGCGATTTCGTGATTAGAACAATTGAGTGAGCTTCAACTGTTAGTTCTTCTGTTTTGGTTTTAAATAAATTACCATCGACACCGATAATATCTCCAAGATCCCATGATTTAAAATTTTTATATAAATCTGTATCTATATTATTCTTGCTGATGTAAGCCTGAATGTCCCCTGAACCATCTCTGATAGTGACAAAGCTGGCATTGCCCATCACTCTTTTTAAGACTATTCTTCCTGCAACGGATAGATTAGTGATTTTTTTATCTTCAAGCTCCTCTTTGTTTAAGTGACCATGAGAATCATGCAATTCTTGAGCCTTATTAGCAGGAGTGAAGTTGTTTACAAAGGCTATATTCTGATCTCTAAGCTCTTCAAGCTTTCTTCGTCTTTCTTCTAAGATAGAGGCTTCGCCACCAATATTTGAATCACTCATTCATACTCCCTGGGTTAGACTGGCTTTAATAAAAATATCTATATCTCCGTCTAGGATTGAAGAGATATTACCACTTTCAACGTTTGTTCTTAAGTCTTTAATGCGAGATTGATCTAGAACATATGAACGAATTTGACTTCCCCAGCCGATATCAGACTTACTATCTTCTAATAATTGCTGCTCATCTTTCTGCTTTTGCAATTCAAGTTCATACAATTTTGATTTAAGTTGCTTAAATGCATTATCTTTATTTTTGTGTTGAGATCGATCATTTTGACATTGCACAACTGTGCCCGTTGGGATATGTGTTAAGCGCACTGCTGAATCTGTTTTATTAACATGCTGGCCACCGGCTCCGGATGCTCTGTAGGTATCAATTCGAACATCAGCTGGATTTAATTCAACTTCAATTGACTCATCTATTTCTGGCGAAATAAAAACAGATGCAAAAGATGTGTGTCTTCTGCTGCCTGAATCAAAAGGTGACTTCCTGACTAATCTATGGACTCCTGTTTCGGTTCTAAGCCATCCGTAGGCATAGCTTCCTTTAATTAGCAATGATGCTGATTTTATTCCAGCAACCTCCCCAGGAGAATGCTCAATTACTGAAACAGAGAATTCATGCTTTTCAGCCCATCTTGTATACATTCTAAGAAGCATATCAGCCCAATCCTGTGCTTCTGTGCCACCCGAACCCGATTGAATGTCAATAAATGCAGAATTAGGGTCCATTTTGTTAGAAAACATTCTATTGAACTCTAAATCTTCTACGCTAGAAATTAAATTTTGAGTTTCTTCATTTATTTCAACGATAGACGCATCATCTGATTCTTCGCTCGCAATATCTAAGAGATCTAGATTATCATTGATGGCCTCATCAACTGATAGAAAAAAATTTAAAAATTTTTCTAAATCTGCTTTTTCTTTATTAAGAGATTGAGAAAGCTCCAGATTGGACCACGTAGATTCATCAGACAACTTATTATTTATACTTTCTAAAGAACTTTCTTTATGAGCAACGTCAAAGATGCCCCCGGAGATCTTTCATGCGATCTCGGAGATCAGTTAGAGCTGATTTAATTTCACCTATTTCCATAGACTCGCATTTTAATATTTTTAACGAGTCTATGAAACAGTTAAAGGAATAAAGATTTACTTCGTTGAAAAAAAACTCATTATTAAAGAATCATCAATTAAGTTGATTTCGGTAATACAAAGATACTGATTTCCATCGGACACATCATCTAAAGATCTAAAATGCATCACTGTTCCCTTTCTTTCCCATACTCCTTGCCTGCTAGCACCATTTCGATTGCCATTTTCATCGATTGCTGTTGCTCTACCTGCAAAAGAGCCTTGGTTTGGATTACCTGGATTGTCTGCTTTGAGATTATAAGTCAGCCAAACTTTTCCATATTGTCCAGTTTGCCCTACTGCATTAATTACTCCTCCGGACTCATTAAGCGTTATCGAAGAAACATTCCCAGTAAATGCATAAGCCTCTCCATTAATATCTATTGAATAAGTATTTACTGATAAAAAAGTTATCAGAAAGGTAAGAATCAGATTTTTCATTTTTTACTCCATTTAAATTATAAGTAAAAAATTAAAACATATATTTACAGTATTTAAAACGCGTTTATATTGCCTCTCTGATCATGGGAAACGCAGGTGGAGAGTTTTCAAATTGAACTCTTCCAATTTCTACAAAGCCGTGTCTTTCGTATAAAGCCTTATTCTGCTCATTAGATGCCTCTAAGTAAGCTCTGTCACCTCTTTGATCTATCATTTGCAATGCTTCTTTGAGCAAAAAAGACCCAATGCCTTTTCTTTGCATGGCTGGATCAACTGCAATAAATGCTAAATACCAAGCATCTTCAGGATGATATTGCTCAAATTCCTCAAAAAACTTGATAGCCTCTTCAATTCGATCGGAGGGAATCGACTCGAAAGTTGAAGCTAACACTGAGCTATCAAATTTAGCTCCTGGTGGATGCCAAAGAGACGATCCACAAAAATTTTCTTCTGAGAAAACAATATTATTTTCAAAAGCAATTTTTGAGAATTCCTCCATCCAAATATCAAAACATTTTAAATATGATGATGCGTCAGGAAAGACCCATCTAATTAAAGCATCTGAAGCAAAGCCTAGCTTGAGAACACCCTTCACACGATCTAAATCTTTTGAAGATGCTGTTACTATCTTTGGTATATCCATAAATGCAATATTTAGTTATTCAAGTTAATAAAATTAATAATTTCACTGTAATCAGCTTCAACATTATAAAGACTCTCTTTTTTTTCAAACAGGCCTCTTAATGCTAATGGTAATGAGTTAATTTCTATACCTAATTCTTCATAAACTTGAGGGAATTTTGCTGGGTGTGCAGTAGATAGAACGACATAATGATTGCTTGCATCACTTGTCTTAAAAGCTTCAACCGCTGCAACAGCTGTATGAGGGTCTAAGATATAGCCATTTGATTGATAAATTTCTTGAATCATTTTTGCTGTATCCAAATCATTAACTTTGCTTGAATCAAAGAGATAATCTTTCTTTCGCCACATTTCGCTATCAAGCTCAATTGGATTATTTGGAAAATGATCGAACATATCTGCACATTTAGCTGAATCTCTATCTAAGAAAAAATCATATACCAATCTTTCAAAATTACTCGCAACACTGATGTCCATGCTTGGAGATATAGTTTCATGAACAAGTTGCTTTGAATAATCGTTGTTGCAGAAAAAACGATGCAAGATATCATTATTATTGACGGCTACAGAGATTTTGCTGATTGGCAATCCCATTTTATGTGCAGAGTAGCAAGCAAATACATTACCAAAGTTTCCAGTTGGAATGGAGAAGTTTAAATTTTCAATTTTTTGCAATTTATTATATGCATAAAAATAATAACAGATTTGACCGATGATTCGGGTCCAATTAATTGAGTTAATTGCTAATAAATATTGATCAGTTTTCAAGAAATCACGTTTTGTAAAAGCGAGCTTCACAAGGTCTTGGCAATCATCAAATGTTCCATTAACTCTTAAAGCAAAAACATTAGAAGCCTGAATAGTGCTCATCTGTCTTCTTTGCACATCTGACATATTTCCATTTGGCAGCATAATAAAGCTTTTGATTCTGCTATAACTTTTGCATGCATCGATTGCTGCTGGACCAGTATCACCTGATGTAGCTCCGAGAACAATTGCTGTTTTATTTTCTGACTCTAAGACCTTATTAAAAAAAGCTGCTGCAAGCTGCAACCCAAAATCCTTAAATGCAGCAGTTGGACCATGAAAAAGCTCAAGAATTGATACTGAATCAAATTCTTTGATATTAATTAGGTCTTGATGCTCAAAATCATGCCAAGTTGATTCAACAATGCTAATTGTTTCATCATAAGAAAAAGATGATGCTGTAAATAAAGGCACAATGCATTTAGCTATCTC
Source organism: SAR86 cluster bacterium AG-313-D11 (assembly GCA_003284215.1). GTDB lineage: Bacteria > Pseudomonadota > Gammaproteobacteria > Magnimaribacterales > D2472 > D2472. Next base: position 51,037 of record QBVW01000008.1, read on the forward strand.
TACAAATGAGGATTTAGACTTAATTTCATCTATGTCTGCTTGAGGCCAGTGATCTGGCATAAACAGGCCGCCATCATCGGCAAGACCTTGCATTAAAATCGATGCAAAATCTTTGCCTGAGTCCTTACCTCTAGTTGAATGAAAAAGCATTAAAGCTCCTCAATTCTGATAATTTTGGAATGTAAAATAACTGGGTGGTTATCCAAATCCTTCAATGCGATTTGCATCTCACTTTCGATAATTGGGTCAGTAAAAATTACAACGGGGACATTACTATTTTCTAATTGATCCTTTTGAATAACCTTATCAAAACCAATCGTATGATCAGCAAAGATTTTACTAATCAACGCTAAAACACCAGGCTCATCTTTAACTTCTAAATAAACATAATATTTAAAAATTAAATTATCAAATCTATGCAGTGACGGTTTTTTTGAAAAATCTGGATATTTCATTGGTGGCGATTCACTGTATTTTGCAAGCGCAAATAAATCAGAAATTAGACCTGATGCTGTTGACTCTTTACCAGCACCAGAACCAGCTACATGGAATTCGCCTAATAGATTTGTATCAAATTGAATACCGTTTCTAACACCCCTTAATCCTGCCAAGCTCGAATCCTTGCTCAACATGACAGGATGACTTCTTAATTCAATTCCTTTTTCATGGATTTTTGCAACAGCCAGATGCTTAACAGTCATATGGAAATCATTTGCATATATAAAATCCTGAGATTGAATATTTTCTATGCCTTCAATATGAAAATCTGGTGCAGGAAGGCCACTATTAAAAGCTAGAGCTGCAAGGATGCCAATTTTATGAGCTGCATCAGTTCCGTTTACATCTAAACTGGGATCAGGTTCTGCATATCCCTTTTCTTGAGCTTCCTTCAAAACAGACTCATAGGAAGCGCCCTCTTCCATATTGCTTAATATAAAATTTGTTGTGCCATTAAGCATTCCTGCTACTTTAGAAATTTTATTTGCAATTAAATCATTGGAAAGCATTTTGATAGCAGGGGTTCCTGCGCAAACAGCAGATTCAAATAAGAGCTTTACATTATTTTGAATTGCTAAACCAATTAACTCTTCACCATGCTCAAAAATTACAGCTTTATTTGCAGTTACAACATGTTTGCCTGAATTAAGAGCTCTGGTAATTAAATCTTTTGCCGTTTCAACACCTCCAATTAACTCAACAAGAACATCTATGTCTTCTTCAACAACTTCAAATATATCTCTTAAAATTTTTGTAGAGCCTGGATCACATTTTGGGTTATCCCGTCGAGCACCGATACAGCATATTTCCCAATCAGAATATATTGAATCTCCATTAACAAGTTGCTCGTATAATCCGGTTGCTACATTTCCCCAGCCACATATACCTATTTTTAATTTAGCCATAATTTAATTTAATCTATTTAATAGCTCTGCAGGAGGAAGATATCCTGGAAGCAGTTCTCCATTAGATTTAATTATAGCTGGAGTGCCCGTAATGCCAATCTTTTGACCCAGAAGATAATGGGATTCAACAGGATTATCCTGGCAGGTGGATAAGTTTATGTCTATACCTTGCTTCATTTTTGTTAATGTGTTTTTTGGATCATTAGAACACCATGCTGTAACAATTTTATTGTATGAATCAGAGTTTAATCCTGACCTTGGGAAGGCAACATAATCGACAGTTATACCGAGATTGTTAAAATCTTTAATTTCATTATGAAACTTTCTGCAGTAGCCACAATCAACATCAGTAAAAATAATAACTCTATATTTTTCATCCTCAGATTTAAAGCTAATAAAATCATCCTCAGACAATTCTTTCTCTAGAATACTTTTGCGTTTAGAGTTAATTTCATCTTTTGTAGTATTTAGAAGCACGTTTCCATTTACTGCATACAACTCTCCATAAAAAAAGAATTCTCCATCTTTAGAAGCATAAATAGGCTGAAGATCTCCAATATCCACAACAAATAAGTTTTCTATCTTTGATTTTTTTATATTTTGAACAGACATTCCTTCAGGAAGCACTGCATTTATCTTTGAGGAAATTAACAGCTCATCAGATTGTATATGTGACATAAAAATTACAAAAAATATAATAAATAGTATCTTCATAAAAAATTAACCTCTTGGATGGTGTTGTTTAACCATATCGCTTAGTCTTTGTTTTGCAATATGAGTATATATCTGTGTTGTTGATAGATCACTATGGCCTAACAGCATTTGAACCGATCGAAGGTCAGCACCATTATTAAGTAAATGTGTTGCAAATGCATGTCTAAGAGTATGTGGAGAGACATCCAAAGACAGGCCTGCTTCCTGAAGATATATCTTAATCCTATGCCAAAAAGCCTGACGCGTAATTTTCTTTCCTTGTTGGCTGATAAAGAAATCTCGAGAATTAAGAGATAAATTATTTTTTCTTCTATATTCAATATAATCGATCAACCATGAGAGAGCATTATCTCCAAATGGGATCATCCTTTCTTTTCCACCCTTGCCCATAACCTTAATTAAAGATCTATGTAAATCGATATTACTGTATTGCAAGTTAATAAGTTCACTGATTCTCACTCCTGTGGCATACATTAACTCAATCATGGTTCGATCTCTCAATCCAATAAAAGTGGAGCAATCAGGCACATCAATTAAACTATTTACATCACTAATTGATAAAGACTTTGGCAAAGCTTTGATATTCTTGAGGCCGGAAAAATTTACGAGAGGGTTAGATTTTAAAAGTTTTTTTTTGCTGAGGAAATAATAGAAATGTTTTAAAGATGAAAGTTTTCTATTGATACTTGTATGAGATAGAAGAGAGTTATGAAAATGCTTAAGATAATTCTCTATATCTTTTTCAGTCGCGCTTAATACTTGATATTTATTTTTTGAAAATAACCATTTGCTAAAAGCATAACAGTCGTTCGAATAAGCTTTAATGGTATTTTCGGATAAACCCTTCTCCAGTCGAAGGTTTGATAAAAAAGAATCTATTAGTCGATCCTTTTTTAGGTCGTTTGACATTAGTCTAATCTTTCTTTGATTCTTGCAGACCTTCCTGATCTTTCACGGAGGTAATAAAGTTTAGCTTGTCTTACATCACCTTTTCTTTTCACAGCAATTGAATCAATCATTGGGCTATGAAGCTGGAAAGTTCTTTCCACACCAATGCCACTTGATATTTTTCTGACAATAAATGCCGAATTTAATCCAGCGTTTTTAATATTCATTACGACTCCTTCAAAAGCTTGAAGCCTAGTCCTGTCACCTTCTCTAACTTTCACGGACACCACAACGGTATCACCAGGTCTAAATGATGGTAAGTCATCCTTTAACTGATTTGCCTCAAATGATGCAATAATTTGGGCAGGTGTTTTTTCATCAATTGTGACTGATACGGTTTCTTCTTCAGGCTGATCCTCAGCTGATACTTCATCAGTTATGGCTACTTCGTCTGTATGAGATGCATCTGGAGAGATCTCTACAGTTGTCGGTTCTTCAGAAGAAGGCTCACTAGAATCTGTTGCCTCCATAGGGACGTCTTCAGATGAAGGGTTATCTGAAACAGTTTCGTTTTCATCAACAATTTCGGTTGTTGTTGCTTCTAAATTTTCGTTATCTTTATCTGCCATGATTTTGCCTAAAAAATGAGCTATAGGATACGCTTAGAAGCCAAATCTTCCAAGAGTTTTTTTTGTTTTTTTGTTAATTTTATATTTTTAAATAATTCAGGCCTTCTTTCAAAAGTTCTTATCAAAGCTTGATTGTCCTTCCATTCTTGTATTTTTTTGTGGTCTCCTGATAACAGTATCTCAGGCACTTGCTCTGAATTAAAATCTACAGGCCTAGTGAATACTGGTCCTTTTAAAAGACCATGGCTTAATGAATCTTTCTCAACGGATTGTATATTACCAATAACCCCTGGAATAAATCTTGATAAGGAGTCAATTAGATTTAATGCGGCAAACTCTCCTCCACTCAGAACAAAATCACCAATTGAGATTTCTTCGTCAACATACTGCGAAATAAATCTCTCATCAATTCCTTCATATCTTCCAGAAATAATGGTGATACTTTTAAGAGAAGATAATTCTCTGGCTTTTTCATGATTTAAAAGTTTCCCTTGAGGAGATAAATTAATAACTCTGCCTAAATTATTGCCTGGAATATCTTTAAGCGACCTTTCTAGCGGTTCAGCCATTAGAACCATTCCCTCTCCTCCTCCATATGGTTTATCATCAACTTGTCCGTGCTTGTTAATTTGATGCTCTCTTAAATCCAAAATATTAATTTTAATATCTTCACGATCTATAGCTTGACCAAGCAAGCCATAATTTAATGCTTCAAAAATTTCAGGAAACAGTGTGATGATATTAATATTCATAAGGTTTAGTAATCTTCCTGCCAATCAACTAAAATCGAATTTTCTAATTTATTAACTGAGATAATCACTCTATGCTTTATAAAAGGTATTAAAAGATTTTGTTTTTGTTCATTGATAGATTTGACCATCAGTACATCATTGGCTCCAAAATTACTCACCTCATGCACTGTACCAAGATGTTGGCCCTCTAGATTTAGAACCTGCATACCCTCTAGCTCAAACCAATAAGCCTCATTGATTTCAAGTTGGGGGAGTTCTGACTTCAGTATGTATATATCCTTTTGACCAAACGCTTTAACCTCTTCGATATCATTAATAGACTTGAGTTTTGCAATAATATTTGAGTTACTTTGTTTAATAAATTCAAAATGCACTTCATCCATGCCAGATGATGAAAAAGCATAGAATTTTTTAAAGCAAAGAAGGGTTTCTGGATTCTGGGCGAAGGATCTTAGAAAAAACTCTCCTTTGAGACCTCTAGTTTTGCCTATTTTGGCAATGAGGATAAATAGTGATAGATCTAATGAATTATTTTTTTTCATCATCTGAAGATTCTTCTTCAGACTCTTCTTTAGGAGCTTCATCTACTGGAGCTTCTTCTACAGCCGCTTCTTCTGCTGGAGCTTCTTCTGCTGGAGCTTCTTCTGCTGGAGCTTCTTCTGCAGCCGCCTCTTCTGCTGGAGCTTCTTCTGCGGCCTTAGCCTCTTCTTCAGCAGCTTCTTTAGCTTTGGCTTCTAACTCAGCGACTTTAAGAGCTTTTGCAGCTTCTTTCTTTTGTATTCTTTTATCTTTTTTTGCATCGAGCTTTTTTTGAAGCTCTTCTGGAGAAAGTCTTGCATCTTTTGCTAGTTCAGAAACTTTATCTGAAAGTTGTGCTCCTTGAGAAATCCAATGATCCAATCTCTCAACATTAAATCTCATTCTTTCTTCAGATCCCTTTGCTGAAGGATTAAAAAAGCCCAAGCGCTCAATAAATGCACCGTCTCTAGGTTTTCTGGAATCAGCAACCGTTATAAAATAATAAGGGTTCTTTTTGGCTCCGCTTTTAGCAAGTCTAACTACTACCATAATTGAAAATTATTTATGTATTAATAAAAAGGTGTGTATTTTAGGTTAACCTTGAGCAATTTGATAGTGTTAATATATAAAGATTACAAAAAAAATATAAGATTGTGTCATTTCCAATTACTACATTAATCGCTTTGATAGCCTATTTCTTATCTAGGGCTGTGTTGAAGTCATCAAAACAAATTTATATAGGGCTGTTTTTAGCATTGCTATTAATAGTGAGCTTCATGATTTCATCAAAAGGCATATCTATCCTGGGACTCCATGTAGCCGCTACAAGCTTTAGTATAGTAATACTTATTGTTACTTTTTTTGAGACAACATTGCTTGAAAGACACATCACAAAAATCAAGAAAGGTGAGATTGGTTCAAATGTTAAGTCTGTAGAAAGAGAATATAACGAAATTTTTATTCTCATTGGATTTGGGCTTGGCGGTATAGTGCTGTCTTTAATTTCCGGGCTACTGGTTCTTGGAGAACTAGATATGGAGTTAATATTTAAAATTGTTTTTACTGGATTTGCTTTGATTATTTATATGCTTACGTTTTTAGGGGTAAAATATGCAAACTTGAAAGTGCGATATGCAGTCAGGGGAATTATTCTCTCTTTTGCTATGGTCCTTCTTGCATATTTTGGTAATACCATTTTTTTAATTAACTACTTATAAAATCTCCTTGAGCACAAACTCTATTTCTTTTTTATTTCTGTCACTATTTGTGCTGTTAATTTTTTCTGCCTTTTCATCCGGATCCGAAACTGGAATGATGGCGTCAAATAAAATTAAATTACGAAATTTATCTAAGAATGAAAAGGGTGCAAAAAGAGCTCTTAAGCTTCTTCAAAGACCTGATATTTTGCTTTCATCTATATTGATTAGTAATAATTTTGCCAATATTTTGGCCTCCGCACTAGTAACAATAATCATGATAGATTATTTTGGCGGAAACGTTTTGCTGGGCTCAGTAGTTCTAACTTTAGTCATATTAATTTTTTCAGAAATAACTCCAAAAACAATAGCAAGTGTTTATCCTGAAAATTTCGCGACTAAATCCTCTTGGCTTTTAAAAGCATTGGTATCAATTTTAAAGCCTTTAGTGTGGTTAACAAATATCATCAGCTCAAGAATACTAAAACTATTCAATGTGGATCCTATGGAATCAACCTCAAATGATAATTTAAATTCAGATGAATTAAGAACCTTGTTAGAGGAACATGGAGATTTAATACCTATACAATCCAGAGAAATGCTTTCGTCGATTTTAGGTATGGAGGAATTAACAGTAGAAGATATTATGACGCCACACGCAGAGATCATCGGAATCGATATAACTGATAACATTGAAGCGGCTCAGAAAATTATTGCTTCATCCTATTACAGCAGACTTCCAGTTTTTAAAAAATCTATTGATCAGGTTATAGGAATGCTTCATCTTAAAGATTCTCACCAATTTTTAGAGGCTCTTGAAGGTGGCATGCAAGTCAAAAGCATTCTATCAGAGACTACATTTATATCGCAGAGCACAACACTCTCCTTGCAATTGAATCAATTTCAAAATCAGGATAATAATCTCGGATTGGTTGTCGATGAGTATGGAGAGATTCAGGGCTTACTTACTATTGAAGATATATTTAATGAAATAGTAGGTAAATTTGGAGCTGCAAGAGCTGATTTAGAAAAGGAGTTCACACGAAAAAAAGATGGGTCAGTAATTGCTGATGGAAATTCAAAAATTAGAGAGTTAAACAGCTTTATGAATTGGGATATTGATGAAGATGGCTCAAAAACAGTTAATGGAGTTATCACTGATTATTTAGATCAAATCCCTCAAGAGAATGTTTGTCTTGAAATTAATAAATACAGAATAGAAGTCCTGAATATAGAAGAAAACTCTATCACAAAAGTGAAGATCAAAAAAAAGGGAAGCTAAGCTCCCCTTTTTTTAAAAGTAAGAAGACTATAAGTAATGCACTAAAGCACCAAATATCACGGTCAGTAAAACTCCTGAGTGAATAACAGCCTTAACAGATGTTATGAGTGGATTCATTTTTCCAAATAGCGCATTAGCCTCAATCAGAAGGATAATAGCTATTCCCACCCATAAGCCAGTCATATCAGTTGCCGCAATCATTGGCAAACCGCCGCCATGGGCGGAATAAACCATCAAATAAAGCATTGGCAATGAAAAAAGTGTATTAGTTCTAGATGCTAACCCGGCTTTTGCACCAGCATCTGCTGCATCGGGCGCGCCTGCAATAACCTTTTTTTGATTTGGCCAAATTACAAACCAAACATTAGCAGCCATTAAGGTTCCCATCAATGCACCAAGCACAATACCAATATTTACTGTGATGCTTAACCAATATAAAAGGTATAGACCAGTTAAAAATGTAAATGCTGCTGCCCAACGAAAATACCATAAAGCATTTGGGACTAATTTTTGAACAACATCAGACTTGGCTGAAGCCTCTGACTCCTTAAAATATTCAGTTTGGACAAAATTAAAATAATAAAGCAGGCCTATCCAAAGCACTCCAAATAGAATGTGAGCAAATCTTATTAGCACTGTTCCAAGATACGCTTCCATATTTAAACTCCTATGATTAAAGTTGTGATTAAATAATTATATATCTTGCAAAAAAAAACGGGGAATAAACCCCGTTTTTTTTGAATCATTGCAAATAACTTACATCATGCCAGGCATTCCACCCATACCACCCATTCCTCCCATATCGGGCATAGCAGGTGCAGCAGAGTCATCTTGCGGCATATCAGTAACCATGGCTTCGGTTGTAATCATCATTCCAGCAACAGATCCAGCTGCTTGAAGCGCAGTTCTGGTAACTTTTGCAGGATCTAGAATACCCATTTCAATCATATCGCCATATTCGCCATTAGCAGCATTAAATCCATAAGACCCTTCACCATCAATAACATTTGCAACAATAACAGATGATTCTTCACCAGCATTTGCAGCAATTTGTCTTAATGGAGCTTCAAAAGCCTTTCTAACAATATTGATGCCAACATTTTGATCATCATTATCGCCTTTAAGCTTTGTAAGTGACTCCAGCGCTCTAACCAAAGCTACGCCTCCACCAGGAACAATACCCTCTTTGACGGCTGCGCGAGTTGAATGTAAAGCATCTTCAACTCTTGCTTTCTTTTCTTTCATTTCTATTTCTGAGCCAGCTCCAACCTTAATGACGGCAACTCCGCCAGCAAGTTTTGCAACTCGTTCTTGTAGCTTCTCTCTATCATAATCAGAAGAAGTGTCCTCTATCTGGGTTCTAATTTGATTGACTCTTGAAACAATAGCTTTTTGATCGCCTGCACCATCAACAATAGTAGTGTTGTCTTTATCTAATGAAACTCTTTTTGCTGTTCCCAGATCTTCGATAGTTGCACCTTCAAGTGAAAGTCCAACTTCTTCAGAAATAACAGTGCCGCCAGTTAAGATTGCAATGTCTTCAAGCATAGCCTTTCTTCTGTCTCCAAAACCAGGAGCCTTACAAGCTGCAGCTTTAACTGTTCCTCTGAGATTATTTACTACAAGTGTTGCAAGAGCTTCGCCCTCAATATCTTCAGCAATAATCAATAACGGCCTGCCAGCCTTAGCTACTGACTCTAGTAGAGGCAACATATCTCTAATGTTTGAGATTTTCTTGTCATGCAAAAGTATGAAAGGGTTTTCAAGCTCAGATGTCATGTTGTCTTGATTAGTAACAAAATATGGAGATAGGTAGCCTCTGTCAAATTGCATCCCCTCAACCACATCTAATTCATTATCAATCCCGTTCCCTTCTTCAACAGTAATCACACCTTCTTTTCCAACTTTCTCCATTGCTTCTGCAATGATGCCACCAACATCTTGATCGCCATTAGCAGAGATTGTTCCAACCTGAGCAATAGTATTATCATCAGAGCAAGGAACACTAAGCTTTTCAACGAATTGAACTGCTGTAGAAATAGCCTTATCAATGCCTCGTTTTAAATCCATAGGGTTCATTCCGGCTGCAACAGACTTGTGACCCTCATTGACTATAGATTGAGCGAGAACAGTAGCTGTTGTAGTTCCATCTCCGGCTTCATCTGAAGTTTGTGATGAAACTTGTTTAACCATCTGGGCGCCCATGTTTTCAAACTTATCTTCTAGTTCAATTTCTTTAGCAACTGAGACACCGTCTTTGGTAACAGTTGGTGCACCAAAAGACTTATCCAAAACAACATTTCTACCCTTGGGACCTAAGGTAACTTTAACTGCATCTGCAAGAATATTAACACCTTGAAGCATTTTAACTCTTGCGGAATCTCCAAATTTTACATCTTTAGCTGACATATTTTTACTCTCCTAATTATTGATTAAATTGTTTAACTGAAAATGCCGTAAATATCGCTCTCACTGAGCATTAGATATTCATCGCCATCTATTTTTACTTCGTTGCCACCATACTGACCAAATATGACTAGGTCACCGACTTTAACGCCCATTGGAGATACCTCTCCATTATCCTGTCTTTTTCCAGGCCCCACAGCAACGACTTCGCCCTGAGAAGGCTTTTCTGTAGCTGAGCCAGGTAAAACAATTCCCCCAGGTGTGGTTTGTTCTTCGTCTGTTCTTTTAACTAAAACTTTATCGTGTAAAGGTTTCAATTTCATTTCAAATCTCCTGCTTTAAAAATAACAATAATCCTTATAACTAAAGGCTAAGAGTTATTTATGGCTTAAAAAAATTAATTCAATACTTTGGATATAAATCTTTAAAGAAATTTATAAAGAAACTTCCTGCTAAAATCCCAGTGAAATCAGCAAAAATATCTAAAAATTCAAAAGATCGATAAGGTATATATATCTGCACTATCTCAATCAAAATTCCGTAGCCGAGGACTATAACATAAAGCCATAATTCCTTGTAAATAATTCTACTAAGCCAGCTAATAATTGTTAGGTATAAAAAACACGAAAAATGAAGCAATTTATCATTAAGATTGACTGAGGGTTCAACCTCAAGATGTTGAATAGAAAGTATAGATATTACTACTATAGAAATTGCCAGAATAAACCTAAAACTATACTGAATTAGAGACATATTTTTTTTTATAAATTACTATTAATAACAATGCTGGAATAGACATAGCAGAAGTTGTATAAAAAAAGTATGTCCAGCCAATTTCTAAAGACGAGCTTGATACATAATAATCAGCCAAAATACCTGAAAAACCACTAAAAAATTTTCCCGGAAGCATCATGAATGATGTCAACATAGCATATTGCACAGCTGTATACTTTTTTGAAACCAAGCTAGTTAAAAAAGCAATATTCACAGTTCCAACCAGTCCTGCTGCAAAACTATCTAAACCAACAATTAAAGATAGAAGAGAGATATTTGCTTGGGCGCTTGCAACATAGGCGAAAAATAAATTAGTAAATAAGACGCATAACCCACCAAATAACAGCGCATCAAACAAAGAAATTCTTTTTATTAAAAAGCCACCAACAAAAAATCCTATCACTGATCCAAGCAGAGCTATAGTTTTTACAAGAGCTCCTATTTCAGTTTTTGAAAATCCCAAATCCAAATAAAATGGCATCGCCATAGGCCCCATAATAATATCTGTGAGCCTATATGTTGAAATTATTAATAAAAGCAAAGCTGCAGACCATAAACCAAAGCGATTGAAAAAGTCTTTGAAAGCCCCTAAGAGAGCTTCATCAAATCTTAAAATAGCAATTTCCTGATTATTTGGTTCGTGACATATCAATGCTCCTACTGATCCTACAAACATAAGGATGCCCATTAATTGATATACATAAGACCAGCTGTATAAATCAGCAAAAATTAGTGCCATAGATGTTGCAACAAGAATTGCAACTCGATACCCAAACTGATAACTGGCTGCTAAATCACCTTGCTCCTTCGCTTCACCAATCTCAATTCTTAAAGCATCTACTGCTACATCTTGTATTGAGCCAAAAAAAGCTGCAAAAAATGCAAACAGTGCTAATAATTGAATGTTTTGAAGCGGATCTATAAAACTCATGCCAATGAGTGATAAAAATATCACTGATTGTGAAAAAAGAATCCACCCTCTTCTTTTTCC
>QBVW01000009.1 GCA_003284215.1 SAR86 cluster bacterium AG-313-D11
TAATGCTGAAGATTTACAAATAGATATCAACTCAACCATAGATAATGACATCAGTGTATTGCATAACGAAATTAATAATTTTTTTATGCAAGATAAACTTGATTCAATTCAGCTTGATGTTACTGTTGATGCATTGGAACCAGAAGCATGAATAATTCCTGGATAAAAAGAAAAAAAACTCATCCTATATTTGTAGGCAGTGTTGGAGTAGGTGGAGATTATCCTATATCTATTCAATCAATGACAAATACCAATACGGCTGATATTCAGGCTACTGTTAGTCAAATTGAGGAATTAGAAGCAGCTGGAGCTGATATTGTCAGAGTTTCTGTTCCGGATAAAGACTGTGCAAATGCATTTAAATCCATAAAAAGTTTAGTCTCAGTTCCCCTCGTTGCAGACATTCACTTTGATTATAAAATCGCTTTGCTTGTTGCGGATTCCGCTGATTGCCTAAGGATTAATCCGGGCAATATTGGTAAAGAAAAGAAGGTTCAAGAAATTATTCAAGCCGCCAAGGATAACGATATCCCAATAAGAATTGGCGTTAATGCTGGCTCATTGGAGAAAGACCTCCAAAAGAAATATGGAGAGCCCAATTCAGATGCTTTAGTTGAATCTGCTTTAAGGCATGTAGATATCTTAGATAGATATAATTTTTCAAATTTTAAATTAAGCCTTAAAGCGTCAAATATCCAAATGACTGTAGATAGTTATAGAAAGTTTTCTAAATTGCTTAATCAGCCTTTGCATTTGGGTATTACAGAATCTGGAAGTTATAGAGCGGGTTCAGTTAAGTCGTCTATTGGTTTAGGCATGCTCTTATCTGAAGGGATAGGAGACACAATTAGGGTCTCACTCGCCTCAGATCCAGTTGATGAAGTGAAGATTGGCTGGGATATTTTGAAAAGTCTTAATCTTAGAAGTAGAGGCATAAGAATAGTTGCATGCCCAAGTTGCTCAAGACAAAACTTTAATGTTATAGAGGTGGTTAATGAACTTGAAACAAGATTTGAGGGTATTTCTGAAGATTTAGAAGTGGCAATCATTGGTTGTTATGTTAACGGTCCAGGTGAATCCAAGGCAGCTGATGTTGGACTAACTGGCGGGCCAAGCAATTTGCTTTATGTCAATGGCGCCCCATCAAAAAAAGTCTCCAATGAGAAACTTGTTGATACAATAGAAGAGCAAGTAAAAGAACAGCTCGAAAAGAAAAATTCTTTAGACATAATTGCAAAAGGTTAAAAAATTGAAAATTCAATCACTAAGAGGTATGCCTGATCTATTTCCTGAAGATTTAGAGAAGTGGCATATTTTCGAATCAAAGCTTTTGTCAATATTTCATTCTTTTGATACGCATGAAATTCGTACACCATTACTAGAGTCTACTGAGCTTTTTTCAAGATCGGTAGGGAACTCATCTGATATTGTTAATAAAGAACTTTATTCATTTTTAGATCGTAATAAAGAAAGCCTTAGTCTGAGACCAGAGGGTTCAGCAAGTGTGATTAGAGCAATTATTCAAAGAAAACAAGAGCAGGAGAAACATAAATTATGGTATCAAGGCCCAATGTTTAGATATGAGAGGCCACAAAGAGGTAGATTTAGGCAATTTCATCAAGTGGGAGTTGAATACCTCGGCTTTGAAGAGGGCATTGCTGAATATGAGTTAATTAGCATGGTTTTACAAATCAATAAATTAATTGGTATTTCAGACTATACAATTAAAATTAACCACCTTGGTGATGAGCTTGCTAAGGAGAGTTTTTGTAATTCACTGACTAGCTTTCTTAAGCCACATATGAATGAGTTACATGAAAAAGATCATGCAAGATTAAAATCTAATCCTTTAAGAGTCTTAGATTCAAAAGAAGAGTCTACTCAAGCCTTACTTAAAAAAGGTCCCCAATTTCAAGATTTTATATCAGATGCTTCTAAGAGCTTTTTGCAAAATCTTGTTGGTGCCTATACTGACCATTGTGATATTCAAATTGATAAATCATTGGTGAGAGGATTGGATTATTACACTGGGATTGTATTTGAAACTGTTTCAAAAGAACTTGGAGCTCAAGATGCCTTCCTTGGAGGCGGAAGATATGACAATCTTTCAAAACAGCTTGGTGGGAAAGATATGCATGCTATAGGCTTTGCCATAGGAGTTGAAAGAATAATTGAAATTCTAACCCTTGAGCATTTAAAACAACCTTTGAAAGTCGGATTTATTGTTCCGGGAGAGCAGATTACCAAAAAAACATATAAAATAGCCGATGATTTAAGAAGTGCTAATAATAATATTATCCTTGATACGTTTTTAAGTGAAGGAAGTTTAAAATCTCAGCTAAGAAGAGCCAATAAAAATAATTGTAGTTATGTAATTATTATTGGAGACGATGAGTTTAAGAATGATCAAGTAATATGGAAAGACTTGAGCGAAGGTGGTGAGCAAGAACTTCTTACCTCAAAAGAGGTCATAGAAAAATATACCAATCTTTAGGAGAGATCATGGCAGAGTACAGTTCAGATGAAGAAAGATTTTCAGCTCTTGTAAATTTTTTTAAAGATAATAAGAATACTTTCTTAATTATATTCATAGTTGCATCAGTATTTTTAATTTCTTCATTAAGCTTTAAATCATATACTCTTTCTCAAAATTCAAAGGCAGCAAAGCTCTATGATGCATGGTATTCAAGCCAAGTCTCTGAAACATCCATTGAAGCAGATGATGTTAAGAATTTTAATTTGTTGCAAGAAAATTATACTAATACCGGATATGCACAGCTTGCAAGAATGATAAGGGGCTCTTTTCTAGCTAAAGAAGGTCAACTTGATAATGCTCTTGAAGATTTTCATGAATTGTTAAGAGTCTCATCAGGTATATTTGGCAACGAAATGCTTAATTCTATTGCAAGAATTAATATTGCAAGAATTGAACTAAGTCAAAATAATTTTTCTAGCGCTTTGGAGGTTTTGGAGTCATTTAGCTCTAATACTGAGCATCCACTTGTTTATGAAGTAAGAGGAGATGCGCTAATCGGCCTTGAGAAAGATAGCTTAGCGTTAGATCAATACTCATTAGCACTTCAAAATACTCAAAATGAATCTGAGCAATCTATTTTAAAGATGAAGATCAACAAACTTAATAATTAATTGAATGTATAAAAATATATTATCAGGCATTTGCTTAATACTGATTTCTTCATGCTCAACCTTGGCTTTTTGGTCTGATGATACTGATGAAGAAAATATTGAGCCAATTGCCCTAAAGTCTATTCAAAATGAATTTCCTATTTCAATTAAGTGGAAAAAATCTTTTAAAGGAGAAAGCAGTTTAGCTTCTTTTAAGCCCTCATTTTATTCTGGAAATATGTTTGTTGCTGATCCAGAGGGAAACATAACTTCATTAAATCCACAATCAGGAAAAATCAATTGGAAAATTGCTTTAGATCGTCAATTATCTTCGGGCATGGCCTCTGGTTTTGGGAAGCTGATTGTTTCAGATGTAAATGGTTTTGTAATTGCTATTAATTCAGAAACTCAGGAAATTATTTGGGAAAAAAATGTTGGTGGAGAAGTATTATCAAATGCCAAAGTTACTGCTTCATTGATTATAGTAAAAAATTCTGTTGGTGAATTAATTGCTTTAAATTCTAATTCTGGGGAACAAAAATGGATATATAGATCTCAGCTTCCTGCTTTAACAATAAGAGGCACAGGCGAACCTATTATTGAAGAGGGCATTGTTTTCTCAAGCTTTGATAATGGGCGTTTGGGAGCATTTCAATTAGACACAGGTTTGTTTCTTTGGGATGCGCCTATTTCTTTTGTTGAAGGAACTTCTGAGCTTGAAAACCTTATAGATGCTGATTCATCTCCAGTGTTCGCAAAGCAAGTAGTATTTGCTACTAACTATCAAGGTAATTTAACTGCTTTTGATATTGCTCAAAAAAGGCCTGTTTGGAATAGTAAATCTTCATCATTTCAATCACCAGTAGTAACCAGTAATATGATTTTGGTTGTCCAGGAAGATGGATCAATTTTATCATTTTCTCTTGCTGATTTATCTCCATCATGGGTTTCTAAAGATTATTTACGAAGGCAGCTTTCTAACGGTGTGATTTTTAAAAATTTAATGTTAGTAGGTGATCTTGAAGGCTATATCCATGCTGTTAATCCATTAACTGGATTAACACTGGGAAGAAAAAAAGTTTCTCGTAAACCAATAATTAGCATTGTTACATTTAGAGAATTTGCATATGTTGTTGATCAAGAATCTAATATATTTGCAATTAATCTGTAAGATGCCATTTTATAATGTTAAATTCAATCGCAATTCTTGGTCGACCCAACGTAGGAAAATCCTCGTTATTCAATAAGTTAACCAAAACCAGAAATGCAATTGTTTCAGATTTTTCTGGACTGACTAAAGATAGAAATTTCGGTTATGCATTAATCAAAGATCAGTCATATTTAGTAATCGATACTGGGGGAGTTGGCTCTGAAGTTACAGAGTTTAGTGCTGCAATAACTGAGCAAGCTCTAATAGCTGCTGAGGACTCAAATCTAATTCTATTATTAATTGATGCCTCGCAAGAGCTTACGGCTGATGATATAGATCTATTTCAATCAATACGAAAAATGAACAAAAAATTTTTTGTTGTCCTAAATAAAATTGATATTAAAAAAAGATCTAATGCAAAAGAAGATCTTTTAAAGTTCGGCTCTGGTGAGATACTTGAGATTAGTGCAGAGCATTCTCAAGGCATCAAGGAATTACAGACCTTTATATCAAAGGAATTTATAGAATCTAATGCTAGTGACAACTCAGATCTTAAAGGGACTAAAATAGCTGTAATTGGAAGGCCAAATGCTGGTAAATCTACATTCATTAATCAATTCACAAAGCAGGATCGTTTAATTGTTTCCGATGTGCCTGGAACAACCATAGATTCAATTCATGTTCCTTTTGTATTTGATGAAGATAACTTCGTTTTTATTGACACTGCTGGTATTAGAAAGAAATATAAACAAAGCAATGCTGTAGAGTATTTTTCTTATGTTAGAGCTATGCATGCTGTAGATGAATCAGACATTGTTTTAATGTTGATTGATGCTTCGGATGGGATAGTAGATCAGGATCTTCGGATCTTAAATTTAATAAGAGGTTATGGAAAGCCAGTTTTGGTTGCTTTGAATAAAATCGATGAGCTTTCTAAAGACAGCTTATCTGATCTCAAAGAAACTAAAAAATTTCAAAATTCAGCACTAAACGATCTCATTCTTGTAGAAATTTCAGCACTGCAAAAGCGAGGATTTAAAAATTTATTCAACAAGCTTGCAAAGGTAAATAAATTAGCTAAAACAAAATTTTCTACTGGAAAGTTAAATAAATTACTTTTAAAGTTTACTAACTCAATTAACACACCAAGTATTTCAGGCAGACAAATTAAAATGAGGTATGTCCATTTTGGAGGTATCCACCCAACAAAATTTATAATACATTCAAATTTTTCAAACAAAATACCTTCGAATTATAAGCGCTATTTAATAAACTCTTTTAGGGAGGAGCTAAACTTAAACAGTGTTGAGCTTAGCATTATATTTAAAAAAGGTGACAATCCATTTGAGGGCAAGAAAAATCAACTATCTACAAGGCAGATAAAAAAGAAAAAACGCCTAGTTAAATATACAAAAAAGAATAAGTAATTAAAAAAAATGTAGCATTACTACATTTAATTATCCCTAAAATGCTTTAAATAAAAGATTTAATGAGATATTGACATTCCAATACATATAAAATCAAATGCCACTACAGAATTGGATTGGGCAAACATAAAAATGATTGTTACAATCTCTAACAATTAGATATAAGAAGGGAACATATGTCTATTAACCACAAAAAAACTAGGCCAGTCTATATAAATCTTTTTAAGATTAAGCTTCCTGTGTCCGCAATTTCTTCTATTACGCACAGACTTGCTGGCATCTATATTTTTTTTATAACATTGCCTATATCTTTGTACCTACTATATTTTTCTACTAGAAGCTATAATGATTTTGTGACTCTAGAAAATAATCTTAATAATTCTGTATATTTATCAACATTTGTTGCTTTTAGCTTATTAGTATTTATTTATCATGTATTAACCGGAGTTCGTCATTTATTGCAAGATATTCATATAGGAGAATCTCTTTCTGCCTCCAGATTTTCCTCATACATTGTTTTTGCAATTTGGTTCCTATTAATAATTTTCGTTCTTTTTGAGCTCTTTTAATATGATGGGCTCAACTTTATTTTTCATACAACGTTTTTCAGCACTATTCTTGCTGGGCTATTCCCTCTGGATCATGACTTTTGTTTTTTTAAATCAGCCATTGGAATTTACCGCATGGCAGATATTTACAAACCAATTAGAATTTTTGATCTTAACAACTCTGGTTGCATTTATTTCTATTTTGCATGCCTATATTGGTCTGTGGACGGTTGGAACAGATTACTTTACATCTAGAACCCTTGGGTTTTTGCATCCAGAGCTAGCCAAATACGCAAATTTGATCAGAGGTATTTACACCCTTATATTTTGCATTGTTGGATTATTAATTATTTTTATTATTTTATTAACTATTTGGAGCTAAATTTTGAGTACTCTTAATTCATCGAATATTAAAACACTAGAATTTGATGTCCTTGTGATTGGTGGGGGTGGATCAGGCATGAGAACTTCATTGGAGTTAGCAAAATCTGGTTTAAAGACTGCTGTGGTGTCGAAAGTTTTTCCAACAAGATCCCATACTGTTTCAGCTCAAGGAGGAATAACCTGCGCAATTGCAAGCGCTGACCCTCAAGATGATTGGCGTTGGCATATGTATGACACTGTAAAAGGCTCAGATTATATTGGCGATCAAGACGCCATAGAATATATGTGTTCAGAGGGCCCCAAAGCTGTATTCGAGCTTGAGCACATGGGGTTACCATTCTCTAGAACTGAAAATGGAAGAATTTATCAAAGACCCTTTGGTGGCCAATCCAAGGATTTTGGAAAAGGCGGTCAGGCTTCTAGGACTTGCGCTGCTGCAGATAGAACTGGACATGCTCTTCTTCATACCTTGTATCAAAATAATGTTAAAGAAGGCTCTAATTTCTTGAATGAATGGTTTGCAGTTGATTTAGTTCTCAATAAGTTTAATGAGGTCACTGGCGTAGTTGCATTTTCCATTGAATCCGGCGAAGTTGCATACCTAAAAGCCCAAGCAACAGTTTTAGCAACAGGAGGTGCTGGTAGAATTTATTCGTCAACTACTAATGCTCTTATTAATACTGGTGATGGTCTTGGAATGTCTTTGAGGGCTGGGATTCCTGCGCAGGATATGGAGATGTGGCAGTTTCATCCTACAGGAATATATGGTGCTGGATCCTTAGTAACCGAGGGATGTAGAGGTGAAGGAGGATATTTAATTAATAAAGATGGTGAAAGGTTTATGGAGAGGTATGCGCCAAATGCAAAAGATCTTGCCGGAAGAGATGTTGTAGCGCGTTCAATGGTTTTAGAAATTCTCGAGGGGAGAGGATGTGGTGAAAACAAAGACCATGTCTTTTTAAAGCTTGATCACTTAGGTGCAGATGTTCTAAATGCAAAATTACCAGGTATTTGTGAGCTTTCCAAAACATTTGCAGCCGTAGATCCAGTCTATGAACCAATTCCCGTAGTTCCAACATGTCATTACATGATGGGAGGCACTCCAACAAATATTCATGGCCAAGCATATAAAATTAGCAGTTCAGCAGATGACTATATTCCAGGATTGTTCTCAGTGGGAGAAGCCGCCTGTGTCTCAGTTCATGGTGCAAACAGACTAGGTGGTAATTCTCTTTTAGATCTAGTTGTGTTTGGAAGAGCTGCAGGATTGCATATCAATGAAGCGTTGAAATCTGGTGGCGGGGTTGCAGACGCCGATAAAGACGATATTGACAAAGCATTACATAACTTAAACGTATTAAATGAGTCATCATCTGGACATGAAGTCTCTAGCGTAAAGAGAGAACTGCAGGAAGTTATGCAAAATTATTTTGGGGTTTTTAGGCGAGGCGATTACATGGAAAAAGGTGTTTCAGCATTAGAGGAAATTAGGGAAAAAATAGAAAATCTTCATTTGCAAGATAAGAGCGCTGCTTTTAATACCAACAGAGTTGAAGCAATAGAACTTCAGAACTTATTTGAAGTTGCTGAAGCTACGGCAATTTCTTCTCTGCAAAGAACAGAAAGCAGAGGTGCGCATGCCCGCGAAGATTTCCCTGAGAGAGACGATCAAAATTGGCTCTGTCATTCTTTATATGATCCTACAACAAAAATTTTAGGCAAAAGACATGTTAATTTTGAACCCAATCAAGTTGAAGCATTTCCACCAAAAGTTAGAACATATTAAGAATGAATAAACCATGATCCATATAAATATATATCGTTATAATCCAGAGAAGGATAAATTTCCCTATATGCAGACCTTTGAGTTTGAAAAACCAAAGAGGGACATTATGGTTTTAGAACTTCTCAATCAATTAAAGGAAAAAGATCCCACTATCTCGTACAGAAGATCCTGCAGAGAAGGTGTTTGTGGTTCCGACGGAATGAATATCAACGGAAAAAACGGTTTAGCATGTATTACTCCGTTATCCTCAGTTGTTCAAAAAAATAAGCTAGATCTTCGTCCATTACCAGGTCTTCCAGTTGTAAGAGATTTGGTTGTTGATATGACCGAATTTTATGCTCAGTATGAAAAGATCAAGCCATTTCTTCAAAATGATGTGCCAGTAGATATCGGAGAAAGACTTCAATCTCCTGAAGATAGAGATAAATTAGATGGCCTTTATGAATGCATTTTGTGTGCTTGTTGCTCAACTAGTTGCCCCTCTTTCTGGTGGAATCCAGATAAGTTTGTTGGTCCTGCGGCGCTACTTCAAGCGTATAGATTTATTGCAGATTCAAGAGATACAAAAACAGCAGAAAGGCTGCAGAGCCTCTCAGATCCATTCAGTGTCTACAGATGCCATGGAATTATGAACTGCGTTAGCGTTTGCCCTAAGGGACTCAATCCAAATGAGGCCATTGGTGAAATTAAGTCAATGTTACTGTCCGGAAAAAATAAAGAAAATATTATTGCATCTGATGGCATGAGTTGAGCTTAAAAATGAATAACATGGAGACATTTTGGTCTACTTCTCACACTACTGGTGTGCAGAGCTCTTACCTAGAATCTTTGTATGAATCATATCTAGAGGATCCTGCATCAATTCCTGAGGATTGGAAAATATACTTTGATTCATTGCCTCAGACGCATGATAGCGATGAAGAGGTATCTCACAAGGAAGTTATCGAGAGATTTAAAGCAGAAGAGATCAATCCCCCTATTAACGTTTCTCCTGCAAAACAGCATTCTCATTCAAAGCAAGTTCAGGTTATTCAATTAATCCAGGCATATAGAAATAGAGGGCATTACAAAGCTAATTTAGATCCATTGGAATTAAAATCAACTCGTCACTGTGATGATTTAGATATAAGTTTTCATAATCTAAATGACTCAGACCTATCTGAAATTTTTAATACTGATACATTAAAAATAGGAAAACAATCTGCCACTCTAGCCGAAATTATTCAAGCTTTAGAAACAATTTATTGCGGCACGCTTGGCATTGAATATAACTATATATCATCATTATCTGAGAGACAGTGGTTTCAAAAAAGATTGGAACCAAATTTAGGAAGGCTAAATTTTAACCCTGAAGAACAGAAATATATTTTAAAGCGTTTAAGTTCAGCTGAAGGACTTGCCAAATTTTTGGCATCTAGATATCCAGGTATGAAAAGGTTTGGAATTGATGGAGCTGAATCTCTTATTCCCTTGGTTGATAGTTTGATACAAAATTGTGGAATTTTTGGTGCTGAGCAAATTTGTTTTGGGATGGCTCATAGAGGCAGGTTGAACTTATTGGTGAATGTTTTAGGAAAATCCCCAAAAGAATTGTTTACAGAGTTTGAAGAAAATTTTGAGTTAGAGGGGGCAAGCTCAGGCGATGTAAAATATCATCTTGGCTTTTCATCAAACATTCTTACTCCAAATGGAGAGGTGCATGTTTCTCTTGCAAATAACCCTTCACATCTTGAGATTGTTGATCCAGTGGTCCTCGGATCAGTTCGCGGAAGACAAGATCGACTCAATGATGAAGATAAAAAATTAGTTGTTCCTATTTTAATACACGGTGATGCTTCATTCTCAGGTCAAGGAGTTGTAATGGAGACTCTTCAAATGTCTCAAACCAGAGGTTACGGAGTTGGAGGAACGATTCACGTTATAGTAAATAATCAAATAGGCTTTACCACCTCCAGTGAAGAAGATTCAAGATCAACTCCTTACGCAACTGATGTAGCAAAAATGGTTGAAGCACCTATCCTTCATGTTAACGGAGATGACCCAGAGATGGTTGTATATGCTGCTAAATTAGCTTGTGAGTACAGGCATAATTTTAAAAAAGATATTATCTTAGATCTCTTTTGTTATAGAAGGAGGGGCCATAATGAAGCAGATGAGCCCTCATCAACTCAACCAATGATGTACCAAAAAATTGCTAATCATCCTTCTGTTAAAACATCATATCAAGAAAAGCTCATTTCAATGGATGTTACCAGCCAAACTGAGTGTGATGAAATTGAAAAAAAATATAGATCCACAATAGAAAATGGAGACTCTGTTGCGCACAATTTGGCCACACAACCCAATGAATCTATGTGGTTTGATTGGACGCCTTATATGAATCAAAGAGGTGATTCTAAAATAGAATCCACATTCAACAGAAAGAGGTTCAGTGACCTTGCCCAAATAGCATTTACTCCCCCCGAGAATTTTGTCTTACAGAAACAGGTTAACAAAATCTTTACAGATAGACTTGAAATGGCTGGAGGAAAAATTCCAGTTAATTGGGGATTTGCTGAAAACATGGCCTATGCTACTTTGCTAGATCAGGGATATCCCATTAGATTTACTGGCCAAGACATAAGAAGAGGCACATTTTCTCATCGTCATGCTGTTGTTTTGAATCAAAATGATGGAGAGGGCGCAATGCCTTTAGTAAAGATTGCAAACAATGCTGATACAACAATTGATATTTATGATTCTCTTTTGTCTGAGGAAGCAGTTCTTGGTTTTGAATACGGTTATTCTGCCACTAAACCGTCTGGGCTAGTGATCTGGGAAGCTCAATTTGGTGATTTCGTTAACGGAGCTCAGGTAGTTATTGATCAATTTATTGTTTCTGCTGAACATAAATGGGAACGGCTTTCAGGGTTAGTAATGTTACTTCCCCACGGTTATGAGGGTCAGGGCCCTGAACACAGCAGTGCAAGACTAGAAAGGTTTTTGCAATTGTGTGCAAATGAAAACATTCAGGTCTGTGTTCCAAGCACACCCTCTCAGATTTATCACCTTCTGAGATTACAAACTATCCGAAAAATGAGAAGACCCCTAATTATTATTTCTCCAAAGAGCCTATTAAGAAATCCTCAGGCAGTCTCTTCATTGGACAGCCTTACTGATGGATCATTTGAATATGTTATTGACGATGCTCATGAAAATCCAGACAAAGTAGAAAAAATTATAATGTGTTCTGGAAAGGTATATTACGACTTAATATCTAAAAGACAGGAACTTGGGCTTAAAAATATTGCCATATTAAGAATAGAACAATTGTATCCATTTCCATATGACACACTCGAAAAGCTTATGCGTCCTTATGAGAATGCCAGACAATTTATTTGGTGTCAGGAAGAACCAAGCAATCAAGGTGCGTGGTTTAGTCACCGCCATAGATTGCAAATAGTTTTAGATAGAATTAACTCTAAGCAAATAGAATTAGTCAGCAGAAAAGCATCATCAGCACCGGCAGTGGGTCTTAACAAACTACACATTCAACAACAAGAAGCTTTGATTAATGAAGCTTTAACATCCTAGAGAAGAATTATGTCAATAGAAATAAAATCACCAACATTTCCAGAGTCTGTGGCAGATGGAACCATTGCAAACTGGGTTAAAAAAGAAGGTGAATCCGTAAAACAAGATGAAGTCATTGCAGAAATTGAGACTGATAAAGTTGTCTTAGAAGTTGTAGCTCCATTTGATGGCATCATCTCCAAAGTTTTGAAACCTGCAGGTGAGGTTGTCTTAAGTGCAGAATTGATAGCTGAGTTCGAAGAGGGAGGACAGGCAGATAATGAGAAAGAAACATCTAGTGAGAATCTTTCTGAGCCAAGCTCATATAGCAAAAAAGAAACTCCTGTAATTGATGATAATAAGTCTAAGAAAAATGGACCAGCAGTAAAAAAATTATTAAATGAACATGGTTTGGATGAGAATAATATTGATGGCACAGGGAAAGATGGAAGGCTTACGAAAGCAGATATAGTCAATCACCTTGATTCGCCTGCAAACGAAGAAAAAGAAATTAATACTCTAAGTAACACTTCTGCTCCTGTCCCTATTTTAGGTCCTACAACTTCAACTGATAGATTGGAAGAGAGGGTTCCAATGTCTAGACTGCGCTCAACTATAGCTAATAGATTGCTTAGTGTGAAACAAGAAACAGCAATGTTAACAACATTTAATGAGGTTGATTTAAAGCCAATTAAAGATCTAAGAACTAAATATGGTGAAGATTTTTATGCTGAACATGGCGTAAAACTTGGTTTCATGGGTTTTTTTGTGCTTGCAGCAGTTCAGGCTCTGAAAAAGTTTCCTGTGGTAAATGCATCTATTGATGGTAGCGATATTGTTTATCATGGTTACCAGGATGTAGGTGTAGCTGTTTCAACTGATCGAGGACTAGTCGTTCCAGTCATTAGAGATGCAGATAACTTGCGATTAGCAGATGTTGAAAAATCAATCTTAGATTATTCAGACAAAGCTAAGAGCGGAAAACTGTCAATTGCTGAAATGCAAGGAGGTACTTTTACTATCTCAAATGGAGGTGTTTTTGGATCCTTGCTATCTACTCCAATTTTGAATGCCCCACAGACTGCTATCTTAGGGATGCACACTATACAAGATAGACCAGTTGCTATAGAAGGTGAAGTAATCATTCGACCTATGATGTACCTTGCCCTGAGTTATGATCACAGACTATTAGATGGAAAGGAGGCAGTAGCATTTTTGATTGCTATAAAAGATCAACTAGAGTCACCCGAAAAACTCCTTTTAAATTTATAAGGCATAAAAATGTATGACGTTATTGTAATTGGAAGTGGTCCTGCTGGATATGTTGCTGCTATAAGAGCCTCTCAACTTGGATTAAAAACAGCCTGTATAGAAAAATCATTCGATAGTGAAGGAAATTCACAGTTAGGAGGCACCTGCTTAAATGTTGGATGTATTCCTTCAAAAGCACTTCTGGATTCATCTCATAGATATTCAGATGCAATAAATCATTTTTCAGATCATGGAATAGCTGTCGGTAAACCAAAGCTAGATATCTCAAAGATGATGGACAGAAAAAAGAAAATTGTTAGTCAATTAACCTCAGGTGTTTCAGGGCTCTTTAAAGCAAATAAAGTTATTCAAGTTCTTGGTCATGCAAAAATCATTGATGCAAATCATGTTGAGGTTACTTCTAAAGATAGCTCAGAGATTATTGAAACAAAGAATATTGTCATAGCCTCGGGCTCATCTCCAATTAATATCTCAGTGGCAGAGGTTAATCATAAAGATATTGTTGATAGTACCGGAGCTCTAGAATTTGAAGCAGTCCCAAAGAAATTAGGAATTATTGGGGCTGGGGTTATTGGGTTAGAGCTTGGAAGTGTATGGTCAAGATTAGGCTCTGAAGTTACTGTGCTAGAAGCTATGGATGAATTTTTGCCAATGGCTGATAAAAGAATTGCCAAGGATGTTTTCAAAGAATTT
Organism: SAR86 cluster bacterium AG-313-D11; assembly: GCA_003284215.1. Classification (GTDB taxonomy): domain Bacteria; phylum Pseudomonadota; class Gammaproteobacteria; order Magnimaribacterales; family D2472; genus D2472. The sequence continues at coordinate 13,939 of QBVW01000009.1, forward strand.
AATAAGCAAGGATTAAATATTAATCTTGGATGTAAAGTTACCTCTGCATCATCAAGTGAGAAAGCTGTCAATGTAACATACGAAAATGATGGCAATATCTCCGACTTAAAGGTTGATAAGTTGATTGTTGCTGTTGGAAGAAAACCTAATACAGATAACCTGCTTGATCAGAAGTGTGGGTTATCTGTTGATGAAAAGGGGTTTATTCCTGTTAATGATTTTTGTGAAACTAATGTTCAAAATATCTGGGCAATCGGAGACGTTGTTAGAGGTCCAATGCTAGCTCATAAAGCTTCAGAAGAAGGCATCATGGTTGTTGAAAGAATTGCTGGGAAACATGCTGACATGGCTTATGATTTAGTTCCTTCTGTTATATATACTCATCCAGAAGTTGCTTGGGTTGGTAAAACTGAAGAGGAGCTCGCAGAGGCAGGATTAGAATTTAAAACAGGATCTTTTCCATTTGCTGCAAGCGGAAGAGCTTTGGCTACTGGGGAAAGTACAGGCTTTATTAAAGTTATAGCTGATAAAAAAACAGATACAATACTTGGTGTTCACGCATTTGGTCCATCGGCAGCAGATATTGTTCAGCAAGGAGTTGTTGCAATGGAGTTTGGAGCCAGTGCAGAAGACCTTGGGTTAACTATCTTTAGCCATCCAACAGTCTCAGAGGCCCTTCATGAAGCAGCAATGGCGGTAAATGGACAAGCAATACATATAGGAAATAGAAAAAAATGAATCTTCATGAGTATCAAGGAAAAGAACTTTTTGCAAAGTTTGGGTTACCTGTTTCAAAAAATAGGGTCATTACATCTGCAGATGATGTTGTAAATGCATGTAGAGATATAGGCGGCAATAAATGGGTTGTTAAGGCACAAGTGCATGCTGGTGGAAGAGGTAAAGCGGGGGGTGTTAAGTTGGTGAGCACACCTGAAGAGGCAGCAGAATTCGCCATTAATTGGCTTGGCAAAAGACTCACTACAAATCAAACAGATGCCAATGGTCAGCTTGTAAATTCAATTTTAGTTGAAGAGTGTACTGATATTGCAAAAGAACTCTACCTGAGTGCCGTTGTAGACAGAGGAACACAAAGAATCGTTTTTATTGGCTCTAGCGAGGGCGGAGTTAATATTGAAGAGGTAGCTGAAAATACACCGGAAAAAATTATATATGAACCTATTGATCCCTTAACAGGACCCATGGGATTTCAATCAAGAAAAATTTCGACAGTTTTGGGGCTCGATGGCGAGCAATCAAAGCAATTTTCAAAAATGCTTCCGCAATTAACAGATTTATTTGTAACTCATGATCTAAGTTTGCTTGAGATCAATCCATTGGTTATTACTCAAGGCGGAAAACTTCATTGCTTAGATGCAAAAATTAATATTGATTCGAATGCAGTTTATCGACAACCAGAAATTCAGGCTATGCATGACCCGTCTCAAGAAGATCCTCGTGAATCAGAAGCAGCATTGAATGATTTGAGTTATGTTTCTCTAGATGGAAATATTGGCTGCATGGTGAATGGCGCTGGTTTAGCTATGGGAACAATGGATACAATTAAATATTTTGGTGGGTCTCCAGCTAACTTTCTTGATGTTGGTGGAACAGCTACACAAGACAGGGTATCCAAAGCCTTTAAACTAATATTGGCTGATCCAGAAGTCAGGGTAGTGCTGGTAAATATTTTTGGTGGAATTGTTAGATGTGATCTTATAGCAGAGGGTATCTTGGCTGCAATTGAGGAAGTAGGTGTCTCTATTCCAGTGGTCGTTAGGTTAGAGGGGAATAATGCAGATATTGGAAGTAAAATTCTTGCTGAATCAACTGCAGAAATTGTGAGTTTAAACAACCTAGAAGATGCAGCTAAAAAAGCTGTGGAGTTAAGCAAATGAGTATATTGGTAGATAAGAATACACGTCTTTTAGTTCAAGGTTTTACAGGCTCACAAGCTACTCTTCACTCAGAACAGTCTATTGAATATGGCACAAATATTGTAGGGGGTGTAACACCAGGTAAAGGGGGGCAAACACATTTAGGTACTCCTGTTTTCAATTCAGTTCATGAAGCCATGGAAGCAGTTCAACCCAATGCCTCAATTATTTTTGTTCCTGCGCAATTTTGCAAGGACTCAATTTTAGAAGCTGCTGATGCTGGAATTAAATTGATTATATGTATTACTGAAGGAGTGCCAACCTTGGATATGCTGATTGTAAAAAAGAGAATTGATGAACTTGGAGTCATATTAATTGGCCCTAACTGTCCAGGAATAATTACTCCAGGCGAAGCAAAATTGGGGATAATGCCAGGCAGCATTCACATGGAGGGCTCTGTAGGTATTATTTCTAGATCTGGAACTTTAACCTATGAAGCAGTTAAGCAAACCAGTGATCTTGGTCTTGGTCAAAGTACATGCGTTGGCATTGGAGGTGATCCAATCCCTGGAACTTCCTTTATAGATGTTTTGAAAATGATGCAAGAAGATGATCAAACTAAAGCTATAGTTATGGTGGGTGAAATTGGAGGCACAGCTGAAGAAGAAGCTGCAGATTATATAAAAGAAAATGTTAGTAAGCCTGTCATTTCATATATTGCTGGTCAAACGGCACCAGCTGGTAAGAGAATGGGCCATGCAGGTGCAATCATAGCAGGCGGCAAGGGTACAGCAGCAGATAAAATTAAAAAACTAGAAGAATGCGGCGTACACATAGCAGAAAATTTACTTCAGATTGGTCTAAAAGCTAAGGAAGTTTTGGGCTAGATTGGGCGATAAACTTATTAGCAATATAATTAAGTCTAGGAATGATCAAGCTTGCAAATACCGTTAGTCCAGTAATCATTCCGATCCATATACCAGCTGGACCCAAAGCATCACTAAATAATCGATAATAAGTTAAATAATATCCTGCAGGCAAGGCTATAAACCAGTAGGTTAAAATTAACATCAACATTGGAGCAAAGGTATCTTTATAGCCCCTGAGACTTCCTAAAGCTCCCATTTGCATGCCATCAGGTATTTGAAAGATTGCAGCAAAAAGCAAAAGATTTATTGCTATTGCTATAACATCCAAATCGGCGGAATAAAGAGAAACAAGAGTCTCTCTCAAAGCAAGAATGATGATTGTATTGATAATTGCGCCAGCTAAACAAATCATTATGGCTATGTGTGAGGCATATTTAGCTTTTTGTGGTTCTTGCTCACCAACCAAATTGCCTATTCTGGTTGCAGCAGCTAGACCAAATGATAGTGGCAAGATAAATAAAACACTTGCTATATTAATAGCTACTGTATGAGCGCTTATTACTGTTGCCCCAAGCGATCCTAATATCAAGGCTGCGCCTGAGAACATACTTAACTCTACAAATACCCCAAATCCAATTGGTACACCTAATTTTAAAGCCTCTTTGGTGGTTTTAGAATTAGGACCAGAAAATTTTGTAAATAATTTTGTGGGACCATATTCTTTCTTTTTTAGAATCACTAATATCAAAACAAATAAGCCAATTATTATGTTTATTGAGGTTGCTATCCCGCAGCCAACTCCGCCCATTGGAGGTATTCCAAAATATCCATATACAAAAATAATATCCAAAGGAATATTTAATATCATACCGATAAATGCAACCCAGAAGACTGGAAGTGTAAGACCCATACCTTCGCTATAACAGCGAAGACAGGTGAACAGCATGTTAGCAACAAAACCAAATGACATAGCTTTTAAATACCCATCTGAAATTTGAGCAATATTTGCTTCAATATCAAAAAACGGAATAAAAATACTTAGATTCCTATAAAGAAAAAATCCAATGAAGCCTAGGACTAAACTAACCCAAAGAATTTCTCTGACTTTTTGTCCAATTTCTTCATATTTTTTTGCCCCAAATAGCTGCGCCACTATTGGAGTAACAGCAAATAGGCAACCACCAAGAAGAAAATAAAAAGGCATGGAGAGAGCATTACCTATTGCCAATCCAGATAAATCTAGCGCGCTGGCTCGGCCAGCAACAATTGTATCTGTGACCCCCATTCCCATATATGAGATTTGAGATCCATAGATTGGAATTCCAATTTTAAGAAGTTGCTTTAATTCTTTTAGTAAATTTTTCAAAAAAATGAGCCCAGAAATTTCTCGGTACTTTATCATACAAGGACTGAGTTTAAATTGGAGAGACAAAATTAGAAAAGATAGCCGCCCGTATTGGCTTAAAAAAATTACCTCAAAGCTTATTGTTATATATGTGAACAGATTTCTTCGCCCTCAATTTAAAAGCTTGGGAAGGGGCCCCGTATTTTTTAAACCAATATATGTAAAATTATTTGGTTCTAATATTTCGGTTGGAAACTTTCCCACATTTATATCCGCACCAGATGATTACATTCAAATCACTAGCTGGGATTCTGGTGAATGGAATGGGAAGGTGGATATAGGGAATTATGTCTTAATATCACCAGGAGTCAGGATTATGGCCGCTGATAGTGTTTCTATCGGAGATTCATGCATGTTTGGTCATGGCGCATGCATCACAGATGCAGATTGGCATGGTATTTATGATAGAACAAAGGTAGTTGGAGATCCTAAACCGGTAGTATTGGAAGAAAATGTGTGGATAGGTGAGGATGCAATGATTTGTAAAGGTGTAAAAATTGGAGCAAATAGCATCATTGGAGCGAGATCAGTTGTTACAAAGGATGTTCCTAAAAATACTATTTATGCCGGAAATCCTGCTGTATTCATCAGAAATTTAGATGAACATGAATTTACAACGCGTGAAGATTTTTTTCAGGACCCAGTTAGGCTCGCTAAAGACTTTGACTTGCTTGATCGCTATACCCTTGGTCAGAATTCATTTTTAGGTTGGTTAAAAAGCATGATCTTTAGAGATAAATCCCATTGATCAATATAGCTGCAGATTCGCAGATCCCTCAAATTGAAAACAGATTAGGCGAGTTTCTTGATGTTGATTATTCATTTAAGTATTTCGACTCAAACAGTGTTTCTGCTAGTGATTTAAAAAATATTGATGCCTTGTTAGTTCGCTCTACTCTTTTTGTCAATCAGAGGCTGTGCGAGGGCACTAGGATTAGCTATGTCGCTTCTGCAACTGCAGGAATTAATCACTTAGATATTAATTATTTAGATAGTCAAAATATTTTTTGGTCTCACGCTCCTGGATGCAATGCTTTTAGCGTTATTCATTATGTAATGGCTGCAATTGGAGAGTTGATAAAGGACAATTTGTTTAACATCAAGAAAAGTATTGGAATAGTAGGCTATGGCAATATTGGAAGAAGGCTATATAAAATTCTTAAAGCCTTGAACTTTGAGGTTTATGCATGTGATCCATTTCTGTCACATCCTGAATTAGTAGATTTAGATAGAGTGCTTGAATGTGATTTAATTACCATTCATGTCCCTTTGTCTGAAAAAGGCAAACATCCAACATCTAATCTAATCAATGAATCTCATACCAAGCAAGTTTCAAAAAAAATTCTTATTAACACATCAAGAGGGGAGATAATATCCGAAGCTTTAATTCTTCAATCGGATGACCTGATTTATATTTCTGATGTTTGGATTAATGAGCCTACTCCAAGTGCAAAAATAATAAAAAAATCCTATATTGCAACACCTCATATCGCAGGCTATAGCATAGAAGGAAAGTTGAATGGTAGTAAAATTATTGCTGCAGACTGCGCCAAAACATTTGAATGCCTAAAGCCTAATTCGGCGCAATCTAAGAAATTTGCAGATTGGCCATATGGGCTAAAAAATATAGTTAAAGATATGCGAGAAATATCATTCCCGGTCTCCCTTTTTCATCAAGAATTAGACTTAAAATTAATTTCAGATGCCTTCAAAAGCTTGCCAAGTAGAGATTTAGACAAAGGCTTCAGATTGCAAAGAGCAAATCATCCACCAAGACACGATTTTAATTTCTATTCATTTGAAGGTATGAGCAAACTAGAGGGAGAGATAGACGTGAATTTTTTTAATAAATTAAGAAGAGCATGAAATTTCTAAATCCTTTGCCCAATCTGGCGATCTGTTAGAAAAATGTTCAAATTTCTTGAGCCCATCATATGGAGATGAAATTACTTCAATCAATGTTTCAAGCGCTGAGAAATCTGAATTTTCAGCTGCTTCTATAGCTTCTTGTGCCATATAATTTCTTAGAATATATTTTGGATTATTTGCATTCATAAGTAACAGTTTTTCAGGTATAGATATGGACTCTTTGCTATGACGTTCTTGAAAGGATTTGATCCAAGACATTGCAACATCTGAATCTAGTTCATTTGTTTTAACTTCAGTTACAGCCTGAGTAAGATTTCTAAATGTGTTTGTATAATCAAGTTTTTCAGATTCCATGATATCTAACAAACCTTGAATTAATAGAGCATCATCATTGCGTAATTTTGTAAATCCAAGTTTTTTTCGGTACAACTCAGCCAATTTATTTTGAAATATTGACTCATATGTCTTCAAAATCTCCCCCTGGCTTTCCTCAGAAATTAATGAGGATAATGCATGACCAAGGGCAGAACAGTTCCACAATCCTATATATGGCTGGTTCTTAAATGCATATCTTCCTTGATGATCAGAGTGATTACAGATATAACTAGGGAAGTAGTCCTCCATAAATCCATAAGGACCATAATCAAATGTCTCTCCTAAAATACTCATATTGTCAGTATTCATAACACCATGGCTAAAGCCGCAGGCTTGCCACTGAGCTATCATGCAGGCTGTTTGTTCAACAACTGATTTAAAGAATTCTTCGTATATATTTTTTGTTCTTGAAAAGTAAGAAGGATAGTTATTTATACAAAAGTCAGCCAAAACTTTTACATACTCAGGTTTATTGTTGTAATGAAAGTATTCAAAATTACCAAATCTAACGTGTGTTTTGGCTGTTCTTGCAAGCATTGCTGCTGTTTCACTTTTTTCCCTGATGACCATTTCATCACTACCAATAATCATTAAAGCTCTTGAAGTTGGGATCGATAATGCATTTATTGCCTCGCCGCATAAATACTCTCTGATAACAGATCTTAAAACAGCTCGCCCATCTCCAAATCTAGAGTAGGGAGTTTTGCCGGCACCCTTGAGATGAATATCGATCAAACCTTCTGATGACTCTATTTCCCCAAGCAATAATCCTCTGCCATCTCCTAATTGTTCTACATATTGCCCAAATTGATGACCAGCATAAGCCATTGATAAGGGCTTTAGATTTTCAATTGATGACAAGCCGTTAAAAATATCTAAAAGTTCTTGTTGCTCAATTTTTTCAAAGCCTAATTCTTGTTTTAGTGGTGCATTTTCAATGACGAGCAATGGATTATCAAAGCCCTGCCAGTTTTGTAGGTTATAAAATTCTTCAGGAAGCTCAGCATAGGCATGAGGTTTTATAGAAGCCATTTATCCTTTTGCAATTTGAATCAAATGACTTACATGCTCATCTTTTGAATGATCAGTACCTAAATGTTCGACTTCATTCCACATTGCTGCACTGCAGATTGGACCAAGGTCATCCTTCAAGCTGTTAGCTACTTCTTCGCCAGTACCACAGAATCCTAACGTTTCAACCATATCATCCGTGACTAAAGCAAACATTTCTTCCCATTTTCCTTCTACAGATAATTTATGCAAAGCTTCATTGATATCTCCCCAGCCATGAAAATCTAGAGCAGGTCTATAGGTTCTTGTTGATGCATAAAAACTTATCCTTGCAGCAACATTTCTCTTAGCTGTTTTAAGATCTTCCTCTGTTTCACCAGTGGCAATAAATCCACCCCAAAGTAATTCACATTCTTTGGGATCTCTGCCGGATTTTTTTGCACCTTCAATCACTGCTGGCAAAATAATGTCATTGATATATTTTGGAGAGCACATAGGATGAAGCAATAATCCATCAGCTACTTCGCCGGCAACTCTTGCCATCCCAGGCCCAAGTCCGGAAACATAAATAGGAGGCACATCACAATCCATTGGAGGAGGTGTAAACATTGGAGTCATGAGAGTGTGAGTATAGTGCTCACCTTGAAAGTCTAGTTTTTCTCCAGTTTTCCATGTATGCCAAATTGCTTTGACGGCAAGGATATACTCACGCATTCTTGGCGCAGGAGGAGACCAGGGCACACTGAACCTTCTTTCATTATGACCTTTGACCTGGGTGCCTAAGCCAAGTTGGAAACGACCGTCGCTAAATGATTGGAGGTCCCAGCCCATGTTTGCAACAGTCATTGGACTTCTTGGAAAAGCTATAGCTAATCCAGTCCTTACGATCATTTTCTTTGAATGCTCTAATCCAAGCAGGACGGGAAGAAAAGGTTCGTTATTTAACTCTCCAGAAACTAGCGCATCATAACCAAGAGATTCAGCATGCTTCACTATCTCAACTGTATTTTTTGATAAACCAGGTATATAAGTTTCTATTCGCATATTTATTTTATCTTTAGTTTTGAGTTTGCAAGGTTTTGAGCCCATTGATAATTAGGCTTGCCTGATGGAGCTCTTTCTATTAAATCGGAAAAAACTATTTCTTTTGGCATTTTGTAACTGGCGATATATTTTGAGGCACTTTCTTTTATTTCTTCAACAGATAGATCAACTATTTCTCTTCTTTGAATTACAGCAACTACTTTTTGTCCCCATGTTTCATCCTTCACTCCAACAACGAGGCAATCAAAAATATTTGGATGTGCTTTAAGAGCCATTTCAACTTCTTCAGGGAATATTTTTTCTCCACCAGAATTAATTGAAACACTTCCTCTGCCCAACAAGGTCATTTGACCATCTTTTTCATATTTAGCCATATCTCCAGGTATTGAATACCTCTCACCACTAACCTCAATAAAAGTTTTTTCAGATTTTTCTTTATCTTTATAATAGGCAACGGGCACATGACCTTTCCTTGCCAAATACCCAATTGTTTCTGTGTCACTAGGTTGAATTATTTCTAAAGTCTCAAGATTTAAAATTTCACTAAAATTAGGTTTTGTAAATTTTGGGCCCCCGCCAGAGTCTTTTAATTTTCCATCCTTTGTATGAATATTCACACCTGTTGCTCCAGTTTCAGAAGATCCAACAGCATCTATAAGAAAAAGATTAGGAAGATATTCCAGGATGGTATCTTTGATGGAGGCGCTAAAAACAGAGGCAGTGCTTGCCAGTACAAATAATGATGATAAATCTAAACCTTTCTCCAATGCAGAGGGAAGTGCGTCACAAAGCGGCCTTCCCATAGCATCACCTGTGATAGTTAGATTCATTACTTTTTCTTTAGCAATAATTTCCCAAATATAATCCGCATCAAATGATATTTGATCATTAATAATAAATTTCCATCCTGAAAAGAAAGCATTAAAAGATTGCCATTGAGCAGCGCCATGCATCAATGGAGCTAACGCAAGAGCAGTTGTTTGCTCTTGCAAGCATTTATCTGCAAAGGCCTCGGGCGTAGGATACTTTTCTCCTGTTACCGCATCTATGCCTCCTCCAAGAGTCATTAAGACATCTTCCATGCGCCATACCACGCCCTTTGGCATTCCAGTGGTACCGCCTGTATAGAGTATGTATTTATCATCACCTGATCTTTCAACACTTAACCTAGAGCTATCTTCATTTGAAATCAAAGCTTCAAAATCATAACTTCCTTCAATTACGTCTCCAGAATCGGAACCATCATTAATAGAAATAAAATCTTTCAATACAGGAAGATCATTTTTAATATTATTGAGTTTAGTACCAAACTGTTTGTGATAAAAAACAGCTTCCAAATCAGCATTATCAATTAGATATTTGAGCTCCTCTTCAACATATCTATAGTTAATATTTATGGGAATAGCGCATAATTTATATGCCCCGAGCATGACCTCTAGCCACTCTATGCAATTAAAAGCATAAATTCCTATATGACTACCTTTTTTTATCCCTAGTTTTTTTAAGGCATTTGCTGCTTTATTAGTTCTCGCATCTAGCTCTTGATAAGTTAAACGAGTAGACCCCAGAACAACTGCTTCTCTATCAGGAATCCTGTCTACAACTCCTTCAAATATGTCAGCAGCATTAAATTCCATTAGACGTTTGCGGAATGATTTTCCCAGTAGGGATCCCTTAACCTTCTTTTATAAAGCTTGCCATTCTCATCTCTGGGAAGTTTTTTAATAAAATCTATGCTTCTCGGAAGCTTCATTTTTGCAAGATTTTCCTGAGCAAACTTCATTAATTCAGCAAGCAACTCATCTGAAGAGTGATGATTCTTGTTAAGTTCTATAACTGCTTTCACTTCTTCCCCCCATTCTTCATTGGGAATTCCAAATACTGCAACATCTGCAACAGCAGGGTGCATGAGAAATGCACTCTCAATCTCAGCTGGGTATATATTGGCTCCACCTGAAATAATCATATCTATCTTTCTATCACATAAAAATAAATACCCTTCTTCATTCAAATACCCTATATCACCAACTGTAAAATAAACCTGATCATCTAAAATCAGTCTCTCTTTTTTTGTTTTTGCTTGATCACCTTTGTACTCAAATTTTGTTGCTTCACCAAGTTTCATGAAGACTGTACCTTGATTATTTGGCGAGGCTTCGGTTTCATCATCGTTAATAATTTTTATTTCTGCGCCTGGCCATGCTTTGCCAACAGTCCCAGGAAACTGAGACCATGAGCTAGCATCGACAACTGTTCCGCCGCCCTCTGTGGCAGCATAATATTCCCATATGGAATTTCCCCACCATTCAATCATTGCTTGCTTGGTATGAATTGGGCAGGGTGCAGCAGCATGAATCATTGCCCGAGTTGATGAGCAATCGTATTTTGCTCTTATTTCATCGGGAAGCTGCAACAATCTATGAAATTGAGTTGGAACCATATGACTTGTTGTAACTTTATATTTATCAATAAGGTAAAGCATTTGCTCCGCATCAAATTTTTCCATCAACACAACAGAATGCCCGTAATGTAATGCTGCCGTGGAGTGAACCAAGACAGCAGTGTGATATAGAGGCGATCCAACTATGTGAACATTCTTTTCTTGCGGTTGAATTTCAAAGAAGCTAAGTATCATTGCAAACATGCTTAAAACATCATCAGGATCTCCAGGAATTAATGCACGTTTTACACCTTTAGGTTTTCCTGTTGTACCAGATGTATAGTTCATAACTTGACCTGCAGTTCTTTCTTCTGGGTTAGTAATTGGTTGCGAGCTTATAAATTCATCTATGTGAGTAAAGCCACTCATTTGGGTTGTACTTATACATCCTTGCTCTGGAAAATTAATAGCTGAAACTGCTTTTTGACAAGCCTCTTCCATGGCAGGCACTTCACCAGACGCAATGAATGCTTTCGCTCCTGAATCTTCAAGAATATATGCTATTTCTGGTCCAGCTAGATGCCAATTAATTGGTACCATATAAAAACCAGATTGTGCGCAAGCCAAATAAGCTATGTAGTATTCAACTGAGTTGGGTAAAACAGTTGCCACCACATCGCCACTCTTAACCCCAAATTCTCTTAATGCATGCGTTAATTGGTTAGTTTTTGCTAATAGTTCACCTCTTGTCCAAATCTTTTCAGATGGTTCAACTATAGCAATTTCATCTGGGTGCGAATTCGCAAATCTATAAAAACCTAATTCACTCATTTATCTCTCTTGTATATTTATTAATCTAATAATTCTAACTTTCGTAAACGATTAATGTAACCTAATAATATAAATTTCTATGTAATAATGACTTCCAAATGGACAGCCTTTTTAGCAATTTAAATCAAGAAACTTTATGGTTATTGGTTGTTTTCTACGATTTATCATTGGCTATCTTTCTCTATAGATTCTTTGGTAAGTATGGTTTGTATTGTGCTGTAATCCTTGGAATAGTTCTCGGTAACCTTCAAGGCGGAAAAGTTAGCGAATTAACTCTATTTGGAATGCAGTTTAATGTCAGCATGGGAGCAATTTTATATTCAGGCATTTACTTTGCCACAGATCTTTTGAACGAGAAATTTGGGAAGGATGAGGCTAATCGAGCAGTAATGCTTGGATTTGTTGCAAACATAGCAGTAATGCTGACCTTGGTGCTTAGCACAAAGTTTCTGCCCTCTGATTTAACTGGATCGGCGGCAGAAGTCCATGATGCTATTTCAGTTCTGGCGTACTATTCACCTATTTTTATTATTGGCTCTTTAACTGCATACCTTGTTAGTCAAAGATTTGACGTATGGTTTTTCCATTATTTAAAAAACTTAACGAATGGAAAAAAACTATGGCTTCGAAACAATCTTTCCACCATGGCATCCCAACTATTAGATACCTTGATATATCAATTTACCTGGGTTCTTGCAACAGATTTAACATTCAGCCAAGCCTTTGCTATCTCTCTGGCAAAATACGTTATTAAGGTCTTAATAGCCCTCATAGATACTATTTTTATATATTGGGTGAGAAATTGGGAAATTAAATCTTAGTTTAGAAAACGCTTGTATGGATTATACTTATAGCAACAAAAATTCTTATTAAACATATGCCTAATAAATCAAGAGAGGAGCTACAAAAAGAACTTTCACCCGAGTCTTATTATGTTACTCAGGAAAGTGGTACAGAGCGACCATTCACTGGTCAGTATTGGAATCACGTTGAGGACGGGGTATATACTTGTATTTGCTGTGGTGAGACGCTTTTTAAATCTGAAACAAAATTTGATGCAGGCTGTGGATGGCCTAGTTTTTATCAAGCTGCTAATAACGATAAAATTAATGAATTAGAGGATTATTCTCTCTCAAGAGTCAGAACTGAGATTAGATGTTCAAAGTGTGATGCGCATCTTGGCCATGTTTTTACAGATGGCCCTCAACCAACAGGTTTGAGGTATTGTGTTAATTCAGCTGCTTTAGATTTTGAAAAAGAAACACCTTCAAAGTAAGTGACCGACAAAACTGCTTCTCAATTAAATATTTTTTCAACCATTAAAGTGGGTGGCTGGACATTTGTCTCGAGGGTAGCTGGTTTAATTAGAGATATCTTTACTACCAATCTTCTTGGAGCAAGTATTTTTCATGACATTTTTGTAGTTGTTCTAAAAATCCCAAATGTTTTTAGAAAGTTTTTTGCTGAAGGAGCATTCAGCCAAGCTTTTATTCCAATATATTCTGAGTATATAGCTAGTAAAGACGATATAGGTAGTCAAGACTTTTTAAATGCTTTATTTGGTATTTTGCTCTCAATACTCTTTATATTTACCGCTTTAGCTTTATTGTTTGCACCAATATTTATTTTAATCTTTGCTCCAGGCTTTTATTTTGATATACAAAAACAGGATTTAGCTGTCAGTCTTCTACGAATTATGTTCCCTTATCTTGCATTGATTTCTCTTGTTGCTTTTGCAGCGGGCATACAAAATTCTCACAATAAATTTTCTATCCCAGCAGTAACCCCTTTAATTTTTAATTTAAGCCTAATTGGTTCAGCATGGCTAGTTGCTCCTAAAATAGAAATACCTGTGATGGCTCTTGCTTGGGGGGTTCTTCTAGCAGGATTTCTGCAATTACTTTTCCAGATAGCACCTCTAGCAACTATTAAAAAAATTCCTGTACCAAAAATTGATATTCAAAACTCTGGTGTCAAAAAATTCTTTATTCTAATTCTTCCTGCCATTGTTGCAGGAGGCGTAGCTCAAATTAACCTATTAATTGATACTATTTTTGCATCATTATTAATCACCGGAAGTCCAACGTGGCTATATGTATCAGATAGATTAATACAATTTCCAATGGGAATATTTGCCATTGCTATTGGGACGGTTCTCTTGCCCAGCCTATCAAAAGCTTATGCAAAAAAAGAAACCCAAGCTTTTACTGAGCAACTTGAGCATGCGTTTAAGTTAATTTTTTTCTTAGCAATCCCGTCATTGATTGGATTAATTTTATTTGCGTCTCCATTGCTAGCTACTATTTTTCAAAGAGGGGCTTTTTTATGGGTGGATGTACAACAGGCCAGTTTAAGCTTAATAGGTTTCGCATTTGGATTACCCTTTTTTATGGCCATGAAAGTTTTAGTACCAGCATTTTTTTCTAGGCAAAATACTAAGACTCCTATGTTGATAGCATTTTTAAGTTTATTGATTAATATAAGTCTGAACTATCTATTAGCATTTTATTTTGAATTTGGTCATCTAGGTTTAGCAATCGCAAGTTCTATTTCTGCAATAGTAAGTGTAATGATTTTAAGCCTTATTTTAAAAAAAGATGGATTGATTTCGTTTTCTGGAATTTTGAGCATTTTCTCTTTTAAGGTGTTGATAGCCAGCATTGCATTGATATCTTTTTTGACACTTTTTAATCAATATTTTAACTTTGAACTATTTACCCAAGCTCAAAGGTTGTTTTATCTTACTGCTGCTGTCATTGGCTCTTTGACAATTTATTTTGGAGCAAGTTTTTTAATGGGAGTCAGGCCAGCTGATTTTAAATAATGTACTTAATTAGAGGAATAGGAAATATAGAAACTTTTCATAAGAAGTTTCCTAATCAGTTTATGAGTGGAACCATTGGTAATTTCGATGGATTGCATTTAGGGCATCAAGCAATCCTTCAGCAGGTAAAAGATAAAGCTCAAGAAAGCTCAAGCGCATCTTTAGTTTTTTTTACAGAGCCTCATGCTTCAGAGTATTTTGCAGCTAAAGATTTAAAATCTTCGCCACCTCCAAGGATCTGTCCATGGAGAGAAAAAGTGAAGCTCTTAAAAAATTTTGGAATAGACTTTGCTTTTTTTCTTCAATTCAACAAATCTCTCAAAACAATGACCCCGCAGACTTTTCTTGATGAAGTCTTGGCTCAGCTGAAATTAAAGCATTTAATCATTGGGGACGATTTTAGATTTGGAGCACAACGAGCAGGTGATTTTGAGCTACTAAAAAATTGGGGTAAAAGTAATGGCTCAGAGGTCATTGCCAACGAAACAGTTTTATTGGATGGATCTAGGGTGAGCTCTACAAGAATAAGAGAAGCTTTATTGAAAAGCGATTTTCAGCTGGCTAAGAAATTGTTAGGGCGGCCTTACACATTTTCAGGGAAAGTAGTGTATGGACAACAACTGGGCAGAACAATAGGTGTGCCCACTGCAAATCTTTGGATACCAAAGCAGAGACTTCCAATTGCGGGCGTCTATGCAGTGAAATGTTTATTAGGAGAAAAGTTATTGAATGGAATTGCAAACATGGGAACCAGACCAACTGTAGATGGTTCCAAGCCTGTTCTTGAAATCCATTTATTTAATTTTAATGAGTCTATTTATGGACGTAGATTGACTGTAGAATTCACAAATAAACTTCGTGATGAGAAGAAATTTGATAACATTGATTTTTTAAAAGAACAAATTCTTCTAGATATATCTCAAGCTAAACTAATACTGGAATAATTCTCTATGAGTAAAGAATATCGGGATACCCTAAATCTCCCTCAAACTGATCTAGCCATGAAAGCCGGCTTGCCAAGAAAAGAACCAGAGATTCTTGAATTTTGGCACTCCATCAATCTCTATCAAAAAATAAGAGAGCAGAATTATGGCAAAGAGCAGTTTATTCTTCATGATGGGCCTCCATATGCAAATGGAGATATTCATTTGGGCCATGCAGTAAACAAAACGCTTAAAGACATCACAATTAAATTTCAAAGTATTATAGGAAAAGATGCTCCATATGTTCCAGGTTGGGATTGCCATGGCTTGCCTATTGAACTAAATGTTGAAAAGAAGCATGGCAAAGGCAGCGATCTTGTCAGAGATAAAAAATTATTTATCAATGCTTGTCGAGAATATGCACAAACTCAAGTTGAAAAGCAAAGAGAGGATTTTATTCGCTTGGGCGTTTTAGGAGACTGGGAAAATCCATACCTCTCATTAAATAAAAGTTTTGAGGCTGATACTGTTCGCGCATTAGGTAGGATTATTGCTAATGGGCATTTAGAAAAAGGTGAGAAGCCTGTGCATTTTTGTATGGACTGTAGATCTGCTTTAGCAGAGGCTGAGGTAGAGTATATGGACAAAAGCTCACATTCAATTGATGTTAAATTCAAGGTTTTGTCTCAGTCCATAGATTCGCTTTGTTCATCATTTCAAATGGAAAGAATTGAAGAGATTTATTTTGTTATATGGACCACAACACCGTGGACGATTCCATCAAATGTAGCTGTCTGTATTAATGCAGATATTGAATATGTTTTGGCAAAAGGAAAAAGTGAATATTTTATAATTGCAAAAGATCTTTTAGAAGCATGCTCAGAAAGATGGGGTTTGAGCCTTGAAATTCTCGGATCTGCTCAAGGAAAAGATATTACAAATATCTCAATGGTCCATCCTTTGTATAAAAGAGAATCAAAACTTTTACATGGAGATCATGTTACTACAGAGAGTGGAACTGGATGCGTTCATACTGCACCAGCGCATGGGTTGGATGATTACTTCATCTGTATAAAGCACGGTCTTGAATCAGTAAAAGCTTTAGATAACCGTGGGCTTTTTAAAGAGGACTATGGGCCCTTAAGCGGGCTAAGCACTAAAAAGGGGGATCCTGTAGTGATCGATTTGTTAGAAGAGAGTCAGGCATTGCTGGCTCATAAACAATATGATCATTCATATCCCCACTGTTGGAGGCATAAAACACCAGTCATATTCATGTCAACGCCACAATGGTTCATTTCTATGAAAAAATCTGGTCTTAGCGATGGAGCAATTAATGCTATTAAAGATGTGAATTGGGAACCAAGCTGGGGAGAAGAAAGGATTCTATCAATGCTTGAGGACCGTCCCGATTGGTGTATTTCAAGGCAAAGAAATTGGGGTGTTCCAATTACTTTAATTATTCACAACCAAACTGGTGAAATCCATCCAAAGCAAAATCTTCTTTTTAATCAAATTGCAGATGTGATAGAGAAAGAAGGGATTGAGGGCTGGGATAATCTAAAGCTGGATACATTGATTGATGATGCTGAGTCTTATTCAAAAGTCCATGATACTTTGGATGTTTGGTTTGATTCAGGTGTAACCCATATGTGCGTTTTGGATAAGTTATATGGTGCAGACGTAGTTGCAGATCTTTATTTAGAGGGATCAGATCAACATAGGGGCTGGTTTCAGTCATCTTTATTGACTGGGATTGCTACTAACGGAATGGCCCCTTATCGCTCTGTTTTAACTCATGGGTTTGTAGTAGATGATGAGGGCAGAAAACAATCTAAATCACTTGGTAATACAATTTCACCTCAAAAAATTTGGGATACCTTGGGAGCTGATATTTTAAGGTTATGGATTGCTTCAACTGATTTTAGAAGTGAAATGGTTGCCTCAGATGAGATATTTAAAAGAGTTTCAGACCAATACAGAAGAATTAGAAATACATTTAGGTTTCTATTAGGAAATATTAATGATTTTGATACAAAAAAAGATTCAATTGATCTGAATAATCTGCTTGAACTAGATAAATGGATTTTGCATGAACTTGGTCAGTTACAAGATGATGTTGTTGGGCTTTATCAATCTTATTCTTATCATCAAGCTATGCAAAGAATACATAATTTCTGCGTCAATCAGCTTGGTGGTATTTATTTGGATATTATCAAGGACAGACAATA
>QBVW01000010.1 GCA_003284215.1 SAR86 cluster bacterium AG-313-D11
AGAAGTTAGATGAGCTTATTCCTCAATCAATTGAAAGAATGAATGAAATTGCAAAAAATGGATCTTCTTTGCTTGGAGCATCTACAGGTTATAAAGATATTGATAGTAAATTACAGGGACTGCAAGACGGAGACTTGATAATTATTGCTGCTAGACCAAGCATGGGTAAAACAGCTTTGAGTATGAACATCGTTGAAAACTTTGTTCTAAACAAAGATATTTCTGGTGGAGTTTTGGTATTCAGTCTTGAGATGCCAGCTGAGTCCTTGACTACCAGATTACTAGCAAGTAACGCTAAAATTGATCAACAAAAAGTTAGATCAGCCTCAATGAATCAAGCAGACCTCAAAAAGTTTATGGAATCATCCTCTAAACTAAAGGATTTACCTCTTTACATAGATGATAGCTCAATGCTGTCGCCTATGGAACTTCGAGCAAGAGCCCGGAGAATTGCTCGACAAGAACCTAATGGATTATCTTTGATAGTTGTTGATTATCTGCAGTTGATGCAATTGCCAGCATCGCAAGAAAATAGAGTAAATCAGATTTCTGAAATTTCTCGATCTCTAAAAATGCTTGCTAAAGAACTCAATGTTCCTGTCGTTGCATTGTCTCAGTTAAATAGAGCTGTAGAACAACGACCTAATAAACGACCTATCATGGCAGATTTAAGAGATTCAGGTGCAATTGAGCAAGACGCCGATGTAATCTTATTTATTTACAGAGATGAGGTTTATAATGAAGACTCTGAAGAAGGTAACAAGGCTGAAATAATTATTGGCAAGCAAAGAAATGGACCGATCGGGAAGGTGAATCTTACTTTCCTTAAAGAATATACCAGGTTTGAAGACTTTGCTATTGATAGCTATTACGACTCCATACAATGATTGAACCAAATTCTGAGCTTATAATTGATTATGAGCTTATTAGAAATAACATCCAAGTTATTAGAAGCAATCTGCATTCAAACTGCAAAATCATGGGCATTATTAAAAGTAATGCATATGGACATGATCTTAAGAAGGCTTCTCAGGCATTGGATGATGTAATAGATGGATATGGTGTGGTTAGATTGGGAGAGGCTCTTAAGATAAGAGAGGTATCTTCAAAGCCAATTTTAGCCATGCAAGGGGTATATTCATCAGATGCCTATGATGCTTTAAAGAAAAATAATATATGGTCTGTTGTCCATTCCATTTCTCAATTGCCATTGGCAAAGCAATATCAAGATGATTTGCTGTTTTGGATCAAAGTAAATACTGGAATGAATAGACTCGGTATCGGGTTAGATGAATTTGATCAATGTCATTGGTTGTTCAAGGATTCAAATACTTTGATGACGCATTTAGCTTGTGCAGATAATCCAGAAGATGAGTTAAATAATACTCAACTTAAGAATTTTGATGATGCGTGGAATCAAGTAGCAAATAGCATGCAACGAAGTGTGTTAAATTCTGCAGGGATATTTAATTTTCCAGATCAAGCATATGACTGGGTTAGACCTGGAATTGCTATGTATGGAGGTATTGACTTCCCTGGTTTAAAAACTGCTATGACATTTAGGAGTCAAATTATCTCTATCCAATCCTTAGATAAAGATGAAAGAATTGGATACGGTGGCAGGGTAAAGACCAAGAAACCATCAAAGATTGCTATTGTGTATTGTGGGTATGCTGACGGTTTTCCTCAAACGGCAATAGATGGAACTTCTGTAATAGTTAACAGTTATCAATCTCAAATTATTGGAAGGGTTAGCATGGATCTCATTTCTATTGATGTTACAGAAATTCCTGATTGCAAAATTGGAGACTGGTGTGAATTATGGTCTGCTGATTTGTCAATTTTGGAGAATGCTAAAAAAAATCATTTGATTTCTTATGAGCTTATGACCAAAATGAGTCAAAGAGTTAAAAGGCAATATTTAAATATATGAAAATAAAATATACAAAAAATAATCCAAGAGATATAAAACTAGAAGAGGACCTACCTCCATATATGACCGAGGGTGTTGCCGATGATATTGCAGAGATTTTTAATACTCCATTATCTGGAGCATATAACTGGGATTATACTGTTCAGGATAATAGGATTAAAAAACTTTACGAATTAGGCAAAGAGCTGAATTGGAATGTTGAAGTTGATGTGGATTGGTCTAGGCCTTTTGAACCAATGACTGAACCAACCCCAATATTTTGGGATGATTATGCTCCGTATAATAAATTTTCTGATAAGAAAAAACTAGAATTTTTAAATCATCGGATTGCTTGGAGTCAGAGTCAATTTCTTCATGGGGAGCAAGGAGCTCTCTTGGTTGCTTCTCAACTTACTTCATGTGCTCCTACCTATAATGCAAAACTTTACGCAGCATCTCAGACATTTGATGAAGCTAGACATGTAGAAGCCTTTAATAAGTATATTCAAACAAGAACTAAACTTATGTATCCAATTGGTAATGCTTTGAAATCAATTTTAGATAAAATTCTTACTGATCCAAGATGGGATCTTAAGTTTATTGGAATGCAAATTATTATTGAGGGATTGGCACTTGCTGCATTTCAAACTTCCCGAGAGCTTACCAAGGATCCAGTGCTAAGAGACATGCTGGGCTTGATCATTCGGGATGAGGCTAGACACGTTACCTTTGGAATAAATTATTTAGAAGAATTTGTTGAAACTTTATCAGAAGATGAAAAAGAAGACCGTGCTCAATTTGCATACGAGGCATGCTGGTTAAGCAGGGAAAGACTAGTTTCAATGGATGTTTTTGAACATTTTGGTTGGAATGCTGAGGATGCAAGGCAATTTCAATTAAATTCTGATATTACTAAGCATTTCCAAAAGCTACTTTTTCAAAGAGTCATGCCAAACTTAAGAAGAATTGGACTCTTAAGAGATTCTGTTGTTGGTAAATTTGAAGATCTTGGTATTTTAGAATACGCAGAAGCCAAAAGTGATGCTGATATTGATTGGGCTGATTTATCTAGGCCTTTATTTGAAGAATCTGCTTAACTTAGTTTTTATTAGGACTAGAATCTGATATTCTGTATTCCCATCATAACTTAAAAACTGATGGCTCAAACAAAGTACATTTTTATAACTGGTGGTGTTGTCTCATCCCTTGGTAAGGGTATTGCAGCAGCATCAATTGGAGCTCTTTTTGAGGCAAGAGGTTTAAAAGTTTCTTTAAATAAACTTGATCCCTACATCAATGTTGATCCTGGAACAATGAGTCCTTTTCAGCATGGCGAAGTTTTTGTTACTAATGATGGAACTGAAACCGATTTAGACCTTGGACATTATGAAAGATTTGTGCGTTTTCAGGCAAGTAAAAAAAATAACTTTACTGCTGGAAAGGTTTACGAAAAAGTTATAAAAAATGAAAGGAGAGGCGACTATCTAGGAGGAACTGTTCAAGTCATTCCTCACATCACAGATGAAATCAAAAGAAGAATTAAAGAGGGTGCCAAAGGTGCTGACATTGCAATTGTAGAAATAGGCGGAACAGTAGGTGATATTGAAAGCCAACCTTTTATTGAGGCAATCAGACAAATGATGCTTGAACTCCCATCATCTAATACTGCACTAGCGCATCTTACTTTGGTTCCATACATTCAAGTATCTGAGGAACTTAAAACAAAGCCTACTCAACATTCTGTAAAGGAGCTGAGGTCTCTTGGCTTACAGCCAGATTGCTTAATTTGCAGATTAGAAAAAGAGCTGCCAAATGATGAAAAGAAAAAGATAGCCTTATTTTGCTCAGTGGATCCTATGAGTGTCATTTCAATGCATGATGCAGAAACAGTATATTCAATACCATTGCTTTTATATGCTCAGGGTGTAGATAAAATTCTTCTCAAAAAATTAAACTTATTAAAAGTAAAATCTCCCAGACTGAACGATTGGAAAAGAGTGGTTGATGCAAAATTAAATCCCAAGAAGAAAGTTTCCATTGCCGTTGTTGGTAAATATGTTGATCTAAAAGATTCTTATAAATCATTAAACGAAGCTCTTGATCATGCTGGAATTGTGAACCTTGCAAAAGTTGAAATTCACATGATAGATGCTGCAAAAATAACTAAAGCAAATGTAGCAAAAGTTTTAAAATCTTTTCAAGCTGTCCTTGTGCCAGGTGGGTTTGGAAGTAGGGGCATAGAAGGAATGATCCATGCGTGTCGATTTGCTAGAGAGAACAAAATACCATATTTTGGAATCTGTTTGGGAATGCAAATAGCGATCATTGAATTTTCTAGAAATGTTTTAAAGCTAAAAAATGCTAATAGTACTGAATTTAACATTAAGACCAAATATCCGGTCATTGGACTGGTTACAGAATGGAAGGATGCATCAGGCAAAGTTGAGCATAGAGATGAAAACTCTGATTTAGGAGGGACCATGAGATTGGGCGGACAGAAGTGTTTACTTAAAAAGCATTCCTTGTCTCATAAACTGTATAAAAAAATGCAGATTACTGAAAGACATCGTCATAGATATGAGGTGAATCCAGAGTTCAAAAACGAATTAGTTATAAGTGGAATGGACATTGTTGGCACATCGCTAGATGGTAACTTAGCTGAAATGATTGAGATTAAGAAACATCCCTGGTTTTTAGGCTGTCAATTTCATCCAGAATTTACTTCTAATCCAAGAGACGGCCACCCAATTTTTAACGACTTTATTGCAAAAGCTATTAAGATAAAAAGATGAGCGACCTAAAAATCAAAAACTTTATTATTGGAAATCACAAGCCTATGACGCTTATGGCTGGAGTAAATGTCTTAGAGTCAGAGTCAGTGGTAATGGCTGTTGCAGAGAAATTTGCAGAAACTACATCAAGTTTAAACATTAATTGGATTTTCAAGGGCTCCTTTGATAAAGCAAATCGAAGTTCTATTTCTTCTTTTAGGGGCCCGGGGCTTGATGAAGGTTTAAAAATGCTTGAAAAAGTAAAATCAGAGTTTGATGCCCCTGTTATTACTGATATTCATGAGCCATCTCAAGCAGATCCAGTTTCAAAAATTTGTGATGTAATTCAGATACCAGCATTTTTGTGCAGACAGACTGACTTAGTAGTGGCTGCCGCTAAAACAAAGAAAATTATTCAATTCAAAAAACCTCAATTTCTCTCTGCGCCCGAGATGAAGAATGTCATCGAGAAGTGTAATCAGGCTGGGAATAATAATGTCACTCTTTGCGAGAGGGGCAACTCTTTTGGATATAACAATTTAGTAGTTGATATGCTCAATTTCCAAATTATGAAAGATCTTGATGTCCCTGTAATATTTGACGCAACCCACTCTCTGCAACTTCCTGGCGGCCTTGGTAATGCTGCTGGAGGAAGAAGAGAATATCTTCTCCCCTTAGCCAAAGCTGGCCTCAGTCAATGTATAGCAGGACTATTCATAGAAGCGCATCCTGATCCTGACTCAGCAAAATGTGATGGACCTTGTGCGATTTCAACTGCAGAGATTCCAACTGTCTTATCCCAATTGTCTGAGCTAGATGATTTTATAAAAAATCAGGATAGTAATATTTAATGTCCATAATTAACTCTATCAAGGCAATTCAAATTATAGATTCTCGAGGAACTCCAACAGTTTCCTGTAAAGTAACTTTAGATAATGGAATTTATTCAACATCCATGGTTCCTAGTGGCGCGTCAACCGGATCTAGAGAGGCTTTAGAGCTTAGAGATGGTGATTCAATGTATATGGGCAAAGGAGTTAGTAAAGCTTTAGCAAATATACACGAAATAATAGCCCCGGCATTGGTTGGTATGGATGTAACGAATCAACAAGATATTGATGAGAAAATGCTTGCTTTAGATGGCACCTCATCTAAAGCAAAACTTGGTGCTAATGCTATTTTAGGCGTCTCATTAGCAGTCTTGGATGCTGGATCACAAACAATGGGCCTACCGTTATATCAATACATAAATCAAGTCTTTGCTGACATCAATGGTAAAAAACCAATGATGCAAATGCCTACTCCAATGTTAAATATTATCAATGGCGGCGAGCATGCTGATAATAATATCGATATTCAAGAATTTATGATCATGCCTATTGGAGCTAATAATTTCTCTCAGGCAATGCAATGGTCAACAGAAATTTATTCTGATCTTAAGAATATTCTAAATTCAAAAGGTTTGAGCACTAGTGTCGGGGATGAAGGGGGGTTTGCTCCGAACCTTCATTCCAATCAAGAAGCTATTGAGCTCATTATTCAAGCTATTAGAAATAATAATCTTACTGAAGGTAAGGATGTAGGGATTGCCTTAGATTGCGCTGCTTCAGAATTTTACAATCAGGGTCTTTATAACCTTCAAGGTGAATCTATCAAGTTAACCTCTGGTGAATTTTCTGACTATCTTGCTGAGCTTACTTTTAAGTACCCTGTCATTTCAATAGAAGACGGAATGGATGAAAACGATTTTGAGGGGTGGAAAAATCTTACTAAGATTCTAGGTAATAGGTGTCAATTAGTTGGAGATGATCTATTTGTGACCAACGAAGCAGAGCTTCAAAGAGGGATTGATGATTCTTTAGCAAACTCAATCCTAATTAAATTTAATCAAATTGGAACTATCACAGAAACCATGAAGACTATCCATTTAGGTAATAAGCATGGATTTAAATCCATTATTTCTCATAGATCAGGTGAAACAGAAGATAGCACTATTGCAGATCTCTGCGTGGGCTTGGGAACAGGTCAAATTAAAACAGGTGCACCTTGCAGATCTGACAGGGTGGCAAAATACAATAGATTACTATGGATTGAAGCTGAGCAATCTGATCTAACTTTTGCCAAAAATGTTATCAGTTAAATTTTTAAATCTGTTTGTTCTTTTACTAATTTTTATTGCTTTGTATAATCTTTTTTTTGGTATTGATAGCAAAAAAAATTTCCTGGCTCTTCAGGACGAGAATCAAGAGCTTATTCTCAAAAATAAAATTTTAACTGAAGAAAATAATCTTTTAGAAAATGAGATTCAGAGTAAACAAAAGAATGATGCTTATGCAGAAAAGTTTGCTAGAGAAGAATTAAATTTAATCTATCAAGATGAGCATTTTCTTAAATTCAAGGAGAAAAAACCCAATGAACCAGATAGATGATATTGCAGTTATCATTCCGGCTGCAGGCGTCAGCAGTCGTTTCGGTGGTTCAATGCCTAAGCAATTTTCTAAGCTAGGAGATGAAACTGTCCTAGAGCAATCTGTTAATTTATTTTTAGGAATATCAGGTATTAAATTAGTTGTAATTGCCGTTAATCAAAATAATAATTTAATTAAATCTCAATCATTTTATCATGACCCAAGAATTAAAATTGTTGAGGGAGGAAGCACAAGAAGTGAATCAGTATTTAATGCTATGGCTAAGGTTGATCAAGACATAGAGATTGTCGTAATTCATGATGCTGCGAGGCCTTGGTTAAAAAAAACTCATTTTGAAGATTTATTGTCTAAGTTTGCTAGCGATCAATCTATTGAAGGAGTATTTCCTGTAATCTCAGCAACTGATTCACTGCGAATGAAGCAGGGTGCGGATGTCATTCCCGTTGAGCGAGAAAATTTTTTCCATGTGCAAACTCCTCAAATTTTTTACCGTAATTCCCTCCAATCAGCACTTGATAAGCTAAAAAAGGAAAATCTTAATATGAGCGATGAGTCGCAAGCAATGGAGTATGCAGGATTTAAACTTTTAGCGGTGCCAGGGGAAAGATCAAATATAAAAATTACATATGCAGATGATTTAGCTCATCACTTTGGAAATGATTTTAGGGTTGGAAGAGGGGTAGATTTTCATAGATTTCAGTCAGGAGATGGTTTTACTTTAGGGAATGTTTTCATAGAATGCGAGTTTTCCATAGTGGCGCACTCTGATGGAGATATTGTTTTACATGCTATCTCTGATGCTTTGCTTGGCGCTGCTGGACTCAAAGATATTGGTTACTATTTTCCTGATTCTGATCCAGAAAATAAAAATCTTAGTAGTTTAAAAATTATTGAGAGGACTTTAGATTTGTTAAATGAAGGCGGCTTACTGCCAAGAAATGTTGATTTTGTAATTGTATGTGAACAACCAAAGATTGGCCCTCATGTTGACGAGCTAAAAAAATCTCTTGCAGCAATTTTAAGTATTGATAAAAGTTTTATTGGGGTAAAGGCAACCACGACAGAGGGGATGGGAGTAATTGGTGATGGCAATGGTATAGCCGTATATGCCATAGCTTCTTTAAAGGATCTTTAATGAATATTCTGCTTACAAATGATGATGGTTATGAAGCCTCAGGAATAACTGAATTATTTAAATCTTTGTGTTCTGAGCATAAAGTTTTTCTAATCGCTCCAAAAGAAAATTGTAGCGGTATGAGTGCTGCAATAAGTTTACGAAAAGAAATAGAGGTCAAAGAAATTAGCAAAAATATTTTTTCTGTTTCTGGAACTCCCGCTGACTGCTCTTATCTTGGATTGCTATCGGTTATTCCAGAGCCAATTGAAATGATTGTTTCAGGGATTAATCTAGGAGCAAATTTAGGAGAAGATATTTTTTATTCTGGAACGGTTGGTGCTGCTATCTCAGGAAGAAGGCTTGATTTTGTTCCCGTAGCTTTTTCTGTAGCGACATACGTTCCAAAAAATTTAGGTTTTATTGCTGAGCAATCATTATTAATTACAAATCAGGTTTCTAAACTTCCGTCTGATCAAAATTTACTTGTCAATGTTAATTTTCCTGATTTGTCGTCCTCAGATATTAAAGGAACAAGAATAACAACATTAGGCAAGAGGGGCATGCCAGACAAACCAGATCTAATTAGAGAAAAATATCCCTCTAAGTTCTATAGTTTTGGCCCCTCTGGCTCACTTTTATCTGGTCAGGTTGGAACAGACATTCAAGCAATTGAGCAGAATTATATTTCTATTTCAATCCTTGATTATAATTTAAGTGCAGATGTGACTAATTGGGATCTTTACAGGGAGGTTTTCGATTGTGAGTAATTCTGGTTTTACCTTTACAAGAGTTAAAGATCAAATGATTCAGCAGTTACTAGACATGGGGATAAAAGATTTTCGTGTTCTTGATGCTCTAAGCCAAGTGCCCAGGCATATTTTCTTGGATCAAGCGCTGTGGAGCAGAGCATATGAGAACATGGCATTAACTATTGGTTATAAACAAACAATTTCTCAACCCTATATAGTTGCTCGAATGACAGAGCATTTGCTTTCTCATACGTCAAAAAGAGGTAAAGTGCTAAATAAGGTTCTTGAGATAGGATCAGGATGTGGCTACCAATCTGCAGTTTTGTCTCACTTTGCAAATGATGTGTTTGCACTTGAGAGAATCAAGCCTTTGGTTACAAAATCACGTGATAATTTAAGCGAGTTAAAAATTAGAAATGTCCTTGTAAAACATGCTGACGGATTTAACGGTTGGGGCGAAGACTTGAAATTTGATGGAATAATTTGTGCAGCAGCGCCAAGACAATATCCAGAGGAGTTACTTGATTTATTGAGAGTTGGGGGAAAGCTTGTTCTTCCAGTTGGCCTTGAAGGGAAGCAAAAACTTTATGTAATAACTAAAAAAAGCGAAACTGAAAATGAAGAAATAATCCATGAAGACGTTGCATTTGTTCCAATGCTTCCAGGCGTTTCTAATGGGGAGGTTTGAGTATTAATAATCAAATTAAATATTCCATTGCCGGTTTCTTTATGGGAGTTGCAGAGCTTATACCTGGTATATCTGGAGCTACTGTGGCTATAATTTTTAAGATTTATCCAAACTTAATGACAATTTTAAGCAACTTAAGAGTGCAAAATTTAACCTTAAACATCAGGTCTCTTTCACAAACATTTCAATTTAATGTTTCCGTGCCATTGTTATTTTCTATGATGCTTGCTGTCATTTTATGCTCTAAAGCTATTAGTTACTTATTAGACAATTATGAAGAATTATTTTTCTTATCCCTGGGTTTATTAATGATTGTGTTATCTTTTTACATCATTCATTTTTTAAAAGATCTCATTAAAGATAAGAAGCTAGTAATATTTTTGTCTTTGGGTATTGTCATTGGATTTGCATTGCAAGAATTAAACATGGGCTCAGGCAATACATCTATTGCTTACCTATTTTTAAGTGGGATATTAGCTTTTTCATTTTTTTTAATACCTGGTATTTCTGGAAGCGCCATGTTGGTAATTTTAGGAGTTTATAGCCACATCATTCAGGCAGTTGCAATCTTTGATTTTGCTATATTGGCTCCGTTTGCGTTAGGCTGTCTGGTCTCTCTTTTGCTTTTACCTAAAGCCGTTTTATCAATATATGCCTCTCATGAATTAACATTAATGCATTTTTTTTCAGGCCTTATACTTTCGTCAGGAATATCCTTGCTATGATCAAATTTGATATTAAGTTAATAATTACTTTAAGTTTAATTATTTCAAGTTGCTCTAGCTTAGATTTATTAAAGCAATCTTATAAAAATTTTTCTCACTCAACCTCAACTGATTATTACATAGTTCAATCAGGCGATTCTATTTGGTCAATTGGATTAAATTTAAATTTAGATACAGAGCAGTTAATAAAAAATAATAACTTAAAAATGCCATATACCATTTATCCAAATCAAAAATTACTTGTCTCTGGTGTATTAACCAAAAGAGATTTTATTAAAAAGTCTAAAGTTAATGAGTGGCACCATCCATTAGGTAATAAGTCAAGAACAGGTATAAAAGATGGAACTTGGCTTATTTTTAAAGAACCTAAAGGCATTTCTATTCACTCAATTAGTGGTGGCAAGGTTGTTGTTTCTGGGCCTGACATTCCCGGTTATGGAAATTTAGTTATGATTTCGCACCCTGATGGATATCTTAGTTTATATGCACATTGCGATAAAATATTTGTTGAGACTGGAGAAGATGTAGATAAGGGGGCAAAGATTGCTCAGCTTGGTAATTCTGAGGCAGCCTACCCAATGTTAAAATTTCAGTTAAGAAAAGGAGGCGTGCCGCTCAGGAGTGATAATTTGGAATTTTTGTTTTGATAAATTGAGTAGAAGTTTAGCTTTAAAGGCGAGAATCTAAATTTTCATAGTTCGTTGAAATCACATGTCATCTTAGCTTTAACCTCTCCTTCGACTTTCAAGTTAACTTTCGCTCTTCCTTCCATGGTCCCGTTAACTTCGCATTTCTCAATACTGTCTTGCACAATGGAACGAACGATTTCTCTGAGCTCCATTACGGTAAGGTCCGCAACTTTTACTGATTCATTTGCTTCACTTGCAATGAGACTGTTGATTAAAAGAACTGGAATTAAAAAAAAGATTTTCATTAGCAATCACCAAATATATATTGATGCCCTCAAAATCAACATAGGATTGAGAGGGCATAGATTTTTAGTTAAATTTGTATGTCAGATTTAATTGGAATTTATTACTAGAGGAACCGAAGTCATATGAATAGTTTGTAAAATCATCTTTGAAGTAGTTATTGTCACCAAAGGAAATATCAAATTTACTTTCTTTAATGCTTTTTACAAATCCAAATTCTGCTTGATCATTATCATCATTGCCTCTTCTCATGAAGTAAACAATTGCGCCAACGGCTAAAAGTGCTGCTGCACTTCCTCCGGAACCACTGCCGTAACCTCCACCACTACTTTTACTTCCAGTGTTAGTTCCATCACCACTTGTGTCGTCTCCATAAGCAAACGATAAAGGGGATAAAGCTAAACATAATAACATCATGAAATGTTTCATAGTATTCTCCATATTATTTTTAGTCTGCTGGGCGTATAAAGTATATAAGTATGAATTATGCCTAATACATACAAGATTTTATCAAGGCAACGTTTATGTAGTGCATTAAAAATAAATACATATAATTTGTCAATAATTTTATAAATGCTTTAAAATAGATGATTAAAAGCAATAATTTATGTAGTTTGACTACAATTTAAAAGGTTTAAGTTTAAAAAATTTTAAACCTATCTTTCTAAAAGGTGCTTTTTATCTTTAATCTCTGCGTATTCATCTGCCTCTGGCAGTTGGTCTTTTTCTTCGGTAATATTAGGCCAAACCTCACTCAGCTCAGCATTAATCTCAATAAAATCTATTTGATCCTCTGGAAGTTCATCTTCAGAAAATATCGCATCAACAGGGCACTCAGGCTCACATAAAGCACAATCGATACATTCTTCTGGATGAATGACTAAAAAGTTTGGACCTTCGTAGAAGCAATCAACGGGGCATACTTCAACACAGTCTGTGTGCTTACATTTGATACATGATTCAGTAACTATGAATGCCATTGTTTGTGATGAAAAGTTAGGTTTAGAAAGATTTTAACAACGAGTTCTGAACAAGTCAGCATGAATTTGATAATATTTAATTTACTTTTATTAAATTTGTAATATACTGTACAAATATACAGTAAAGGAGTTAATTATGTCAGATAAAGATAAAAACCTAAACGAGACTTTATCTCAAATTGAAAAGCAGTTTGGTAAAGGAACCGTAATGAAAATGGGAGATAGAGAAATCGTGGATATGCCATCGGTTTCTACTGGTTCACTAGGTCTTGATATAGCACTAGGTATTGGCGGCCTTCCAAAGGGAAGGGTTGTAGAGATATTTGGACCTGAATCGTCCGGAAAAACAACATTAACACTTCAAGCTATTGCTGAATGTCAAAAAGCTGGTGGTACGGCAGCCTTTATAGATGCAGAGCATGCACTTGATCCAAACTATGCTGAAAAATTAGGTGTAAACGTAGATGAGCTCTTACTTTCTCAACCTGATACAGGTGAACAAGCATTAGAAGTAACGGATATGCTTGTCAAATCTGGAAGTGTAGATTTGATTGTCGTAGACTCTGTTGCGGCTCTAACTCCAAGAGCAGAGATTGAAGGTGATATGGGCGATCATCACATGGGTCTTCAGGCTAGATTGATGTCACAGGCTTTAAGAAAAATTACAGGTAACATTCAGCGTTCTAATGCAATGGTTATATTTATTAATCAAATTAGAATGAAGATTGGAGTTATGTTTGGTAATCCTGAGACCACAACAGGAGGTAATGCCTTGAAATTTTACTCATCAGTTCGACTAGATATAAGACGTATAGGTGCTGTTAAAGAAGGTGAAGAAGTTGTTGGAAATGAAACCAGAGTAAAAGTTGTTAAGAATAAAGTCTCTCCTCCTTTTAAGCAGGCCGAGTTTCAAATCATGTATGGAGAGGGAATTAATACAGAAGGTGAGATTCTAGAGCTAGGGCAAAAGCTTGAGTTGGTTGAAAAATCTGGTTCTTGGTATAGCCATAATGGAGAAAAAATTGGACAAGGCAAAGTAAACGCAAGTAAATTTTTAAAAGAAAATACTAAGATTAGAGATAGTCTAGTAAAAGAAATTAGAAAAGCTTACATTCCATCAGTGAATAAAACCGCTAAGAAATAATTAACCTTTAACTTGTTATGACGCATAGAAATTGATTAAGATACTCTCAATATAGGAGAGTATCATGTCAAATAGTGCGTACATAGTTTCAGCAGTTAGAACGGCTGGAGGAAAGAAAAATGGAAGTCTAAGTCATTGGCACCCAGCCGATCTTGGTGCAAAAGTCTTAGATGAGCTTGTTCATCAGTCAGGCATTGATCCCGAATTAATTGACGACGTCATATTTGGATGCGTTGACCAAGTTGGTGCTCAATCAGGTAATGTCGCTAGAAATGCTATTCTTGCCTCAAGTTTGCCCGAGTCTGTCCCTGGAACTTCAGTTGATCGACAATGCGGCTCATCTCAACAAGCTATTCATTTTGCAATTCAAGCGGTAATGTCTGGAACTCAAGATGTTGTAATTGGTGGAGGAGTAGAGGTTATGTCTATGGTTCCTATAGGTGCAAGTATCAAAGATGGGTATGAAGCTGGTCATGGGTTGCCATTTGATTCAGATGGTATGAAAGAAAGATATCCAGGCATTTTCTTTTCTCAATTTACTGGTGCAGAGTTGATGGCAGAAAAGTGGAGCTTGTCTAGAGAAGATCTTGATAAGTTTGCTTTAAGTAGCCACCAAAAAGCTGCAGCAGCAGTTGAAGGCAAGTATTTTGATAGAGAGATACTCCCTATTCAAGCTAAAAATGCCGAAGGAAAAACTGATATGGTTTTTAATGATGAGGGCATCAGATATGACGCAAGTCTAGAAGCTCTATCAGGCTTGAATCCAGTTACTGAGGGTGGTGTCATTACCGCTGGTAATGCAAGTCAGATTACAGATGGTGCAGCTGCACTTATGATTTGCAATGATGAAGGACTTAAAAAAGTAAAAGCTGATCCAAGAGCAAGGATTGTTGGTATTAGTGTTGTTGGCGATGATCCAATAATGATGCTAGGAGGACCAATACCTGCCTCTCATAAAGTTTTAAAAGCTACTAATCTAAATATTAATGATATTGACCTTTATGAGGTTAACGAGGCTTTTGCTCCTGTTCCGTTATCTTGGGCTATTGAGTTAAAAGCGGATATGTCAAAATTAAATGTAAATGGTGGAGCAATGGCTTTGGGTCACCCCTTAGGCGCAACTGGAGCGAAATTAATGACAACTTTGCTGCATGAACTTGAAAGAACAAATGGAAGATATGGTTTGCAAGCAATCTGTGAGGGTGGTGGCACAGCAAATGCAACAATTATTGAAAAAATTTAATTAGCTACCTTTGTAGTGCTCAAAGATAGTTATTATATCTTCAACATTGCCTATAGAGCTTTGGCCATCTCTGTGTTTGAGCTCTATTTCGCTATTTTGAAGATACTGTTTCCCAATAATAATATTAATTGGAATGCCGATTAATTCAGCATCTTTCATTTTAGTTCCATAACCATCTTTTCGATCATCAAGCATGACCTCATATTTCATAGATGATAATTTGTTATATAAATCTGTTGCAGCTTTTGCTATTTTTTCATCTTTATCAAACCCTATAGCAACAATGTTTACTTCGTATGGTGTCATAGCTTCAGGCCAAATTATCCCCTTTTCATCATAATTTTGTTCAATTGCAGCTGCAACAAGTCTAGATACACCAATACCATAACAACCCATGAATAGATTTGTTGCTTTACCTTCCTGATCGAGAACATCAGCTCCCATAGCGTCTGTATAGACTTTACCAAGTTGGAATATATGACCAACCTCAATTCCTTTTTTAATTTCAATAATGCCTTCCCCATCTGGTGAAGGTTTCCCCTCAAGAGATTTTAAATCATCTCCATCTTTTAATAATAGCTCAGTATTGATTGCAAAATCAGAAGCATCACTTACTGCAATAGTATCTTCACCATTCTCAGCTAAAACATGAAATTCTTCTGAGGCATCTCCACCAATTGCTCCAGAATCCGCTTTAACGATCTTAAACTTTAATCCTAATCTCTCTAAAATTTTCTTATATGTTTCTTTCATTAAATTGTAGGTTTCGTTTAATGAACCCTCATCAAGGTTAAAACTATATGAATCTTTCATTAAAAATTCCCTTCCTCGCATAACGCCATATCTTGGCCTGACCTCATCCCTGAACTTAGTTTGAATTTGATAAATATTAAGCGGTAACTCTTTATAACTTTTTATGTTGTTCCTTATTAGATCTGTAATTACTTCTTCATGTGTTGGACCTAAACAAAAATCTCTATCATGCCTATCTTGAATTCTAAGTAGCTCTGGACCCATTTTTTCCCATCTCTGAGTTTCATCCCACAACTCTTTTGGCTGAACCATAGGCATGAGAACTTCTTGAGCTCCAGAATTATTCATTTCTTCCCTTACGATATTTTCAACTTTTCTTAACACTCTTAAACCAAGAGGAAGCCAGATATATATCCCCGATGTGACTCTTCTAATCATTCCTGATCGCAACATGAGTTGATGGCTAATAACTTCAGCATCTTGCGGGTTATCTTTTAAGGTGGGCAAAAAAATCTTAGACCAAAACATTTTTTATATTTGAATTTTCATTTAGTTTATAATTCTATATTTTTTTAGAGACTTATGCCGATTTATGAATATAAATGCTCAAAATGTGAGCATCAATTTGAGATGATTCAAAGATTCTCTGATAATCCTATTGAAATATGTCCTGCATGTAATAAAAAAACTGTTCAAAAATTAGTTTCTGCCCCTTCGTTTAGATTGAAGGGTGGAGGCTGGTATGAAACTGATTTTAAAACTGGCTCTAAAAAGAATATAGTAGATACTAAGGATGAAAAATCAACACAGCCTAAAGAAAAAAGTAAAACTACTGATAAATCTAAAAGCAAAAGCTCAGATAAAAAAACCTAAAAAAGAGAGATAAAAATGCGTTCACATTATTGCGGAGATATTAATAGTTCAGATATAGGTAACAATATAGAGATTTCTGGATGGGTTCATAAACGTAGAGATCACGGCGGAGTAATCTTCTTAGATATTCGTGATTTGCATGGAATAGTTCAAGTAGTTTTTAATCCTGATTTAAAAGAAATATTTGATACCGCTGACTCATGTAGAAGTGAGTATGTGGTTAATATTCAAGGATCAGTGAGAGAGAGAATCGAAGGGGCCATCAATCCTAAAATGGCTACAGGAGAAATAGAGATTGAGGCAAAAAGTCTAAAAATTTTTAGTGCAGCTGTCACTCCCCAATTTCCTCTTGATGACTATCAAGAGGTTAATGAAGATGTAAGGCTGAAACATAGATTCATAGATTTAAGACGACCGGATGTTAATCAAAGATTGGTCAAGAGATCACAAATAACTTCAAAAATAAGGTCTATTTTAGAAAATAATAATTTTCATGAAATTGAAACACCAATCTTAACTAGAGCCACGCCGGAAGGTGCAAGAGATTATCTAGTTCCAAGTAGAGTGCATCCTGGTGAGTTTTTTGCACTGCCTCAATCTCCTCAGTTATTTAAACAATTGCTCATGATAGGTGGGATGGATAAGTATTACCAAATAGCAAAGTGTTTTAGAGACGAGGATTTGCGTGCAGACAGGCAGCCTGAATTTACTCAGGTTGATATTGAGGCTTCATTTATTACTACCGAAGAAATAATAGAGCTTGGAGAGGACTTGATTACTTCTTTGCTAGCAGAATTTACTGACTATCATAAAACTGAAGTACCAAGAATTACATACAAAGAATCTATTCAAAAATTTGGATGTGATAAGCCTGATTTAAGAATCCCACTTGAGTTGAATGATATTTCGGAGCTTGTAAAAGATGAAGAATTTAAAGTATTTTCTGCTCCTGCAAATGACTCTAGCTCAAGAGTTGTTGCTTTAAGGGTTCCAGAAGCTGCATCTATGACAAGAAAAAAAATAGATGAGTACACTGATTATGTTGGTAAGTTAGGCGCTAAAGGCCTTGCATACATAAAAGTTGTAGATCTTGATCAAGAAAATGGACTGCAATCACCAATCCTTAAATTTTTTCAAAAAACAACTATTGATGCAATCCTTGCATCTATAAATGTTCAAAATAATGACATTGTATTTTTTGGCGCTGGAAAGGCAGATATTGTAAATCTCACAATGAGCTCTCTGATTAAAAGACTTGGTGAAGATTTAAGTTTAATTAATTCTGCATGGGCTCCATGTTGGATAGTAGATTTTCCGATGTTTGAAAGAAATAAAGAAAATAATCTAACATCTTTGCATCATCCATTTACATTACCTGCTGTAAGTGTTGATGAGTTAAAAAATGATCCAGATAATTCATTGGCATGTGCATATGATTTTGTTTTGAATGGCTATGAACTTGGCGGTGGATCATTAAGAGTATATGAACCTTCAATGCAAAAAGAGATATTTTCTATACTGGGAATATCTGCTGATGAGGCTAAAGAAAAATTTGGTTTCCTACTATCAGCATTGTCATCAGGATGTCCGCCTCATGGAGGAATCGCTTTTGGTTTGGATAGAATTGTAATGCTGTTATCTGATACAACCAATATTCGTGATGTAATTGCTTTTCCTAAAACACAAAGTGCATCTTGTTTGCTTACTAATGCTCCCGGTGGAGTCTCTGATGATCAGCTTGATGAGCTGAATATTAAGTCAACTTTTGAACCGGAGCAATAGATGGCTGGACATTCCAAATGGGCAAATATTAAGCATCGAAAAGCAAGGCAAGATGCATCTCGTGGGAAAGTTTGGACTAAAGTAATAAGAGAGATCACAGTTGCTGCAAAAGGCGGTCCTGATCCAAGTGATAATCCAAGGCTCAGACTAGCCTTGGATAAAGCCAATGCTGCAAATATGCCTAAAGATACCATTAAACGAGCAGTTCAGAAGGGCTCTGGAACAGGTGAAATGGGTGTTATTGAAGAGTTAACTTTCGAAGGATATGGTCCCAATGGTGTTGCTATTCTTGTAGAAACGATGACTGATAATAGAAATAGAACAGTTGCAGATGTGCGTCATGCTTTTACAAAATTTGGAGGCAATATGGGAACAGATGGTTCAGTTGCATACCTATTTAATAAGCTAGGAGTAGTTCAAGTGGACCTGACTCATGACGAAGATTACATCATGGAGATTGCATTAGATGCAGGCGCAGATGATTTTAATGTGACAGAAGATTATTTTGAAATCATTTCTACTCCAGCAAATCTAGCATCTATTACCGAGGCTTTGAAGAAACAGAATATTGAAACATTATTAGCTGAAAATACCATGAGAGCCGACACTCTTGTAAACTTAGATCAAGAGGCATCTGAAAAAGTTCTAAAAATTATGAATTTCATGGACGACCTTGATGATGTACAAGAGGTGCATACAAATGCTGAATTTCCTGAAGATTTCATAGATGAGGATTAATTGTGGCCATTAACTCAAGAACTAAAGGAGCTAATTTTGAAAGAGAGATTGGCAATCTTCTTG
Organism: SAR86 cluster bacterium AG-313-D11; assembly: GCA_003284215.1. GTDB lineage: Bacteria > Pseudomonadota > Gammaproteobacteria > Magnimaribacterales > D2472 > D2472. Next base: position 18,900 of record QBVW01000010.1, read on the forward strand.
TGGAGCAATTAGGATTAAATCAACCTGTTAAAAGGATTCTCGAGCAAACACGAACCAAAGAATTGCCTGATTTAAAATTAGGCAGATGGTGCTTAGAATGCAAAAGATATGGCGATGGGGCAGAACCATCTCAGGATTGGTGGGATCAAGTTTTGGCAGCTACAGGCGAGGGAGAGTTCCCAGCTTTAATATATAAATTTAATCGTCGACCAATTAAAGTTAGAATACTCGCAGGAACTTTAATTCCTGAGCTTGATTTTTCACCTATGACGATTGATTTGATGTGGGAAGATTTTGTGGAAATCCTTCGATACCTTTTTCAAGTAGATATTGAGCAACATGAATCCTCGTTTCAGGTCTAAAGATTTTCATTGCAGGGTATACGTTGAAGATACTGATTTTCAGGGCGTCGTTTACCATGCTAACTATCTTAAATACTTAGAGAGAGCTCGTTCTCAGTTTCTAATTGACAACAAATTGTCTCAAGTCGACGCTATTTCAAATAGTAATGAGTTATATGTTATTAAATCTATCAATCTTTCATATCACTCTCCAGCAGCATTGGAAGATAAGTTGACAGTAAAAACTGAAATAGAGCTAGTCAGCAAGGCAAGAACTATATTTTTTCAATCTGTTTTGAATTCAAAAAATGATACACTCATTTGCAAGGGAGAAGTTGAAGTTTGTTTTACGAACAATGATTCCGGTAAACCAAAAGCTTTTCCTATAGGATTATTAAATTTATTTAAGAATTAATATGAGTGACTTTTCAGTTATAGATTTATTCCTTCAGGCTAGTTTGATTGTTCAATTGGTAATGATCTTATTGTTGATGGCGTCAATAGTTTCATGGATTGTAATTTTTGAAAGACACTTTAATTTAAACCGAATTAAAGAAGCTAATAAGGCATTTGAAAAAAAGTTTTGGTCTGGGAAGGATCTTAATGAGCTATATGCAGGCATTGATGAAGTTTCCCAAGATGCATTGATTGGCTCTTTACGAGTTTTTAAGCATGGATTTGGGGAATTTTTAAGACTTGGTGAGGGTCAGCAAATAACAATTGAGGATCTTGAAAGTGTTAATAGAGCTATCAGAGTATCCCTAGCAAGAGAGGAGGAGTCATTAATGCATCACCTTCCTTTTCTAGCTAACGTAGGGTCAGTGAGCCCATATGTTGGATTATTTGGAACAGTTTGGGGGATTATTAATTCATTTCAAGGTCTTTCTGATGCTACTCAAGCAACAATCAATGCTGTTGCTCCTGGAATCTCAGAAGCTCTCGTTGCAACTGCTTTAGGCCTTTTCGCAGCAATTCCAGCAGTGATTGCATACAATAGGTTTGCTTCAGATTCTGATACTCAATTACAGCAATCTTCTGTATTTGGTGAAGAGTTAGCAAGCATTCTCTACAGACAAACGGTTAAAGCAAAGCTTTGATATATAGAATCGGTAAAAGAAAAAAATTAAATGCAGACATTAATGTGGTCCCATACATTGATGTAATGTTAGTGCTTTTGATTATCTTTATGGTTCTTTCACCTTTGCTCATTCAGGGCATTGAAGTAAACCTTCCAAAAACTGATACAACGAAGATGTCAGTATCTAGTGAGCCACTTGTCATTTCTATTGATAGGAAAGGAGCGTATTTTATTAATTTGGGAGAGGAACAACTACCCATCTCTCTAATGGAATTAAAAAACAAGGCCAAAATTATTTATCAAGCAAATCCAGATATTGAAATCGTCTTCAAAAGTGATGCTAACGTTCCTTTTGATTATGTAGCCAAGGGCATGGCAGGCATTCAGAGCTTGGGAATTCAAAAAATAGGAATTATTACTTCCGGTTATGATAGCGAATCATAGATACTTACAAGCATCTCTATTTTCATTCTGTATCCATGCTGTTATTTTTCTTTATATATATGGAAGCTTTAATACTGACTCTACTCAGTCACTTCTTATATCAAAACCGTTGCAGATAGAGCTAAAGTTTGATTTGCCATCTCAAAAGATAACAAAAATAAATCCGGCTTCAACCAAATTTGATACCAGTCTTCAAAATCAATCATCTCAAGATGTTATCTATTCCAAAACTCAAGATGTTACTAAAACTCCTCAAGGTAATGCATTGATAGAATCTAATATTGCTAACTTATTAGTAGAAGAGAGTGAAATTAATGCTGATAAAGAGCAACAAGAAGTCTCAATGTATGCACAAAGAATTATTTCTATGATAGAGGATGCATGGATGAAACCAAGAAATATACCCGATAGTTTAGTTGCAAATTTAAGGCTGAAAATTCGCTCCTCTGGAAGAATTACAGACGTAGACCTTATTAAAAGTAGCGGCAACATAAGGTTTGATAACTCAGCTTTACAAGCTGTAAGAAGAGTTGAGACATTTAATTTTTTTAGTTCAATTCCAAAAACCATATATGAGAAGGAATTTCAGGTAATAGCCATAAGTTTTAACCCATTATGAAAAAAAATTTTTTGTTGGGAATATTATTGCTTATTCCAATGCTGAGTTATGGAGAGCTATTTTTAGAAATTACTAAAGGCTCTGAGGATCAATATAAGGTAGCAATGATTCCGTTTGAAGGTAATTCAAGGATTTCTAAACAACTTCATAACATCATAAGAAATGATTTGACTCGAACAGGAGAATTTTCAGTTCTTGACGAAGAATTATTATTGCCTGTCAAAATTGTTAATGAAGAGTTGATTTATAACGATTGGAAATTACTTGGAATGGATTATTTAGTTACCGGCACAATTGTAAAAGCTAATAATTCTCTGGATATTAATTATGAAATTTATGATGTTCATAAAAAAAGAAAAGTGCGAAGTTCAAAAGTTTTTGGTATTCCAAATCAAATTAGACAACTTGCTCACTACACAAGCGATGGAATCTATGAATCAATAACTGGAATTAAAGGTATTGCTGCAACTAAGCTTTTATATGTGAATGAAACAAAGGATTCTAAATCTATTTCTACTTATAAACTTATGTTGGCCGATTCTGATGGTGCTAATGAAAAAATTCTCTTATCAAGCTCCGATCCTATAATATCTCCCTCTTGGTCACCTGATGGAAAAAGAGTTGCATATGTTTCATTTGAAACAGGCATGGCAAAAGTTTTTATTCAAGAAATTGCATCTGGTAAAAGAGAGTCAGTTCTCTCTAAAAATACACAGATAAGTTCTCCCTCTTGGTCACCTGATGGAAAATATCTATCATTAACACTTTATCAAGATGGGAATGCAGAAATTTATATTTTAAGATTGCGTGATCGAACATTGACTAGGATGACTAATCAATTTGCAATTGATACAGAATCTTCATGGTCTCCTAAAGGAAATAAAATTCTTTTTACAAGCGGTCGATCTGGCTCACCCCAAATTTATGAATTAGATCTTAGAAAATTAAATCCAAAAGCGAAACGCATTTCATTTGAAGGAACCTACAATGCAAAAGCTTCTTATCTTCCTAAGGAGGAGGGGATAATCTTTGTACATCGATCTGCCAATGGTTTATTTCATATTGCCCTCAAGTATAAAAGGGAAAACTTTATAAGAGTTTTAACTGAGGCAAAGATGGATGAATCACCCAGTGTTGCTCCTAACGGTAATATGGTAATCTATGGAATTAGAGAAAAAGATCTAAGTATGCTTGCTGGTTTTAGTCTTAGTGGTGCAAAGTTTAAGTTGCCTGCTTCAAATGGCGAAGTGAGAGAGCCTTCTTGGTCAAATTTTTTAAGATAACGTACACAATGGAACAACTATTATGAATAAATCAATTAATACATTTTTCGCTTTATCAACAATACTAATCTTCGCTGGTTGTAGCTCTCTTCAAATAACAGAAGAGGCAGTGGCAGACCAAAGTGTTGCTGGTGTTTCCATAACATCAAAATCTACAGCCACTCAAGCAGTGCTTGCAAATGCAGTAGTTTACTTTGAGTATGATCAGTTCAGTTTATCTGCCAAATCAATACAAGCTTTAAAAGGTGTTAGCGAGTTAATGAAAAGAAATACCAAGATTACAATTTCAATTGAAGGCCATGCTGATGAAAGAGGAACTCGGGAATACAATCTGGCCCTCGGTCAAAGACGAGCTGAGTCTGTTTCAAACTACCTTATTGCAAATGGAATAAAAAGAAATAGGTTAGTAACAAAAAGCTACGGAGAAGAAAGACCGTTATCTCTGGGCTCTAATGATACTGCGTGGTCAAAAAATAGAAGAGTCGAAATAAAGTAGTATTTAGTTTGAATGAAATTTATTCTAGCTTTCTTTTTTTTGGCACCTCTACATATTTATTCTCAAGAGGTTGAAGCTTCAGATATATTATTCCTAAAGATTCAAGAGCTTGAGGGAGAACTTGCTAGCTTAAGAAGCGAACTTGAGTCTCAAGCTTACTTAATTGAAAAGTTATTAAGCGAAGATCAAAACCAGGTAGAAAATGTCATCTCTTTAAATGCAGAAATTAATTCTGATGAAAGTACATTCAGATTTGAGGGAATTAATGACAGTCAAAGTATCGATGAGGTTTATGATCAAGCGATTTCTGAGTTAAATGACAAAGACTTTCAAGCTGCCAAGCGTTCTTTTGATTATTTAGCCAACAATTTCAACGATGATGAAAAAATTCCTTTGAGTCTATTCTGGCTCGGAGAAATTTCATTATTAGAATCTAATCTTTTAGAGAGCGAAAGATTTTTTCAAAGATTGGCTTCTGACTTCCCTGATCATTGGCGAACACCCTTAGCTCATAAAAAAATTGGCGATATTTTAATGATGTCAAATGAAGTTGGTGCTGCAAAAATTAAATATCAATTTGTTGTTCAAACATTTCCTGAGAATGCTGCCTCTTCTTTAGCCTTGCAGTTATTAGAAAATATGGAATAATCACATCTTTTTTATGGAATCCTTTCTCGGGTCGCTAGCTCAGCTGGTAGAGCAGTTCGCTTTTAACGAATTGGTCACAGGTTCGAATCCTGTGCGACCCACCATCTTTTTAGTGAATTAATATATGTCCATATTAATCAGCTCCATCAAAACATCTATTAAAAGACTTTCTTTATCTTTCACCAAAGAGTCTGGGCTTGCCGGTTTTTTCTTTTTTTTAGTTTTATGCTCTTGGTATATCTTAAGACCTGTTAGAAATGAAATGGCTGTTCAGAACTCAGATATACTTCCGTATCTCTTGGGTATTGGCGCATTTGTAATGCTGCTTTTAAATCCAATTTATTCATGGCTTGCTTCACGAAGAAATCTAAAAGGAGTATTAGTTGGGTGTTATTCATTTTTTATCCTTAATTTATTGATATTTATTTTATTATGGAAATTTTTTAATCTATCTTCAGCAATTTGGCTAAGCCAAATTTTCTATATTTGGTGTAATGTCTACTCTTTTTTTGTTGTATCTATTTTCTGGGTAGTAATTATTAATCTATTTCGTGGAGAAGGTGCAGCGAATTTTTTTGGTGTTATTGCTGCGGGTGGATCTTTGGGAGCATTTCTTGGCTCGGAGATTTCTAAACAATTGGCTTCTACTTTTAATGAATCGGGCATCATTTTCTTTACGCTAATTTCAATTATTTTTTTGATGCTGGCCCTTGCAACAGGGCTTATTTTGCTTCGAAGATTTGAATCTGTAGAGGGTATTGATGAGGCGGCAGGCGGCACTAGTTTTGATGCTCTTCAAAATCTAATTTCCTCTTCGCAGATAAGATCTATTGGATTATATATGTATTTTTGGACCGCAATGATGACTATTCATTGGGTTACCTCAATAGAAATAGTGAATTCCTGGTCCTCAGACGGAGGCAATAGAATTATTTTCTTTACCAAGATTGAGCAAACTGTAACCATCCTTACATTATTTACACAATTTTTCTTAACTTCCGTAATTATAAGATTTGCTGGACCCAAAACTATTCTGATGTTCTATGGCCTTCTATTTATGGGAGCATATATTGGCTATTATTTAAATCCCTCAATAGGGTTTGTGTTTGTTATAACAATTATTTTAAGACTATTTGAATACGGAATTAACAAACCAACAAGAGAGTTAGTCTTTAGTTATTTAAAAAGAACGGACAGATATAAATCAACAGTTATGGTTGATACATTTTTGGTGAGAATGGGAGATTTTTCAGGCAGTGGATTTATTCTTTTTTCTAAATCTTTTGGATTAGCTTTTTCACAGGTTCCGTTGTTCGCTATTCCATTTGCAGCTTGTTTAGCAATGCTAGGTTACAAGATTCCTCCGAAAGAGAAAATTAGCAATTAAAAACCTCTTCTCGTACTGAGTTTTTCTTGTGCAAGCTGTATTTTTGTCATGATTGTCTCTGATGTTTGAAATGAATTATTTGAAAGCCCTAATGCAAATTTAAATTGATTTAATGCATTTTCATAATCACCCAAAAGCATTAAATATTCTCCTCTACTCAAATGATAACCAATAATATTTTTACCAACCCTTTGAACTTCTGATAATTGAAGCCACAAACCTGGATCACGATTTTTTTTAATAAGAAGGTCTCTTAGAATTTCTTCTGCTTTAATAGTTTCTTTTTTTGCACTCAGAATTTTTGATTTGATAATAGATGCAGGATAGTTTTTCGGAGAAATATTAAGAACTTCATTAATATTTTTAAGGGCATCATCTATACGTTGTTCATGAAGTAGTATCTCTGATTTTGTAGTATTTAAAATAAGATTTTTAGGAAACTTTTCTAACATTTCATTTACAAGTTCTATTGCTAACTCAGCCTCGCCATTAGCCTTAAGTGCAGTTATATACGCATATTTATTTTCATTTGTAGAGTTATCAAGATATAGTTTTTTAAAATATCTAGCAGCAGCTTGTGGCGATGCTGAGTAATACCGCGTTTTTAGTCTTCCTTTGATAAATTCAAAATCAATTGTATTTTTTTTGCCGCCTGAAAATTCTATTCTTTCAGCAGCATTGAAGGCATCACTTACTCTTGATGAAGTTATTGGATGTGTTAAGAGAAATTCAGGGGGATTATCACCTGCTAATTTTCTTGTTTTTGCCATATTTTCAAACATTTCTCCCATTCCCCTGGGATCATATCCTGCAGCAATTAAATTATTAAAACCATATCTATCAGCTTCCCGCTCAAAAATACGACTGTATCTTAGCTGTTGTTGGGCAAGCGCTGCTGGTCCAGCTATAAATGCAGATGGATTATTTGAGACAATAGCCAGAGCTATAGCGGAGACCATGATTAATGATGATGCTAGATTTGTATCTTTGCCCCGCAATATATTTCTAGCAAAATGACGTTGACTTAAATGAGCTAATTCATGACCTAGGACAGAAGCAAGTTGAGCTTCATTTCCAGCATTTAAAAATAAACCTCCATTTACCCCAATTACTCCACCGGGAGCGGCGAATGCATTTAGCGATTTTTCATCAATTAATATTATTGTAAATTGTCGGTCTTTTACCTGAGAGGTTTCTGAAAGTCTATATATTAATAATTCGGTATACTCTTGTATTATTGGATCGTTAATTAATGGAGCTTGAGCATAAACTTGTTCCAAAAAACCTTGACCTAAAATTTTCTCTTGTTCAAGAGAAATTACTCCAGAAACTCTATCTCCTAAGCTGGGCAAATTTAAATCTTTTTCCTGAGCAAATAAAAGCTGAGTAATTAAGGATAATAGAAAAATAGAACGACTAATCATGATTTTTGTATTTTTTAAGTTGCTTTTAAACTTAACCTATTGAGTAATTTCAATTAACATAGCATTTCTATGACAATTTTAAATATAAAAAGTGCTAGAAGAGTTAAATAGCCTGTTAAAAAAAGTTTTCTCGAATGAAGAAACTCTTGTTTTCGCATTGTTGTTAACTGGTTCCTTTTTAGCCCTATTTTTTTTGGGCAACATCTTAACACCGTTTTTAATAAGCCTTATATTTGCCTATTTACTTATAGGTATGCAATCTCGTATGGAGCAGTATGGGATGAACACACTAGCTTCATTAATTTTTACATACTGTTTCTTTTTACTAGTTGGTGTAGCAATGATTGTTTGGCTGGGTCCTATGGTATATCAACAGCTGCAATCCTTGATTCTTGAAATTCCTAAATGGGTAAACTCTTCTATGATATTTGTTCAGGACATTCCGCAAAAATACCCTGATTTAATTTCTTCTGATCAAATTACAACATTTTTACAAAGTCTTTCCGGGCAGGTTACATCTATCTCACAAGACTTTTTAAAAGCTTCTATTGCCGGTATTCAAAATACAGTTACCGTTGCCATAAATTTAATTCTTCTGCCTATCCTCGTATTTTTCTTTTTATTTGACAGAGAAGCAATTATTTCAGGCTTTTTAGCTATTTTGCCTAAAGATAGAGACATGCTAAAAAATGTTTGGGTTGAAATGGATGATCAATTAAGCAATTACGCAAGAGGCAAAGCAATTGAAATTGTAATTGTTGGCGTAGCTGCTGCTATCATTTTTATGTTTTTTGGCTTGCAATATATTGCTCTTTTATCGGTTTTGGTTGGTTTTTCAGTTCTTATACCTTTTTTAGGAGCTTTTATTGTAACTATTCCTGTTGTAGCTATAGGACTTCTTCAGTTTGGACTTACATTCGATTTTTGGCTTTTACTGGGTGCTTATATAATATTGCAGATACTTGATGGCTATTTATTAGTACCGATACTTTTTTCAGATGCAGTAAAGCTTCATCCAGTAATTATAATGCTTGCAGTTTTTGTATTTGGAAGTATGTTTGGTTTTTGGGGAGTATTTTTTGCAATCCCAATTGCAACCCTAATTAAGGCTATCTGGAATTCATGGCCAGAAAACTCAGCTTCCTAAGGCTTATTTTAATAACTCCTGCACAGTTTCTAGTACCTCTTGAACATGCCCCTTTACTTTAACTGCTCT
>QBVW01000011.1 GCA_003284215.1 SAR86 cluster bacterium AG-313-D11
AACATAAACTATCCCACCATCCTCAATCACTTCCCATGAACGAGTAATAGCTTTTGGAGGAATTCTTTTTGCATAGGGAATCTGATCACAATGTCCATCTCCAGCCCATCTCCATGCATGGAATGGACATTGAATACTGTTTTCATTCACCTCACCACAAGCTAAAGAAGCTCCCATGTGCTTACAATATAAATCAAGTCCTCTTAAAGTTAAATCTTCCCCTCTCCAAACAACAATCTGAGTTGGAAAATCATCAACCTGTATTGCCTTCATTGAGGCAATTTCTTCACTCTCAGCAACCTTATACCAGCCAGACTCATAACCACTGGTTGTTGGGTCTTTTTGCTCTGGAAGCTCAGGCGCTATTAGCTCTTGATCAGTCAAAATATTCTCCCAATATTTTTAAAACTTATAAATACTATTATATAGATACACAAAATAATCAACGAGTATCAAGTTGATTTAATTTGTCAATTTATATTAGATATTCAGCTAAAACTGGAGACAACTTCTTCAGCTGCGATTAATTGATCAATATTTTTGGAAGTTGGCACCAAAATAACGTCAGTTGCTCCAGTCGCCTTAATTAATTGTAAAAATTCATGTAAGTTAGATTGATTGCCCGAAAAGCCTGCGGTTTTAGATAGATCTTTTGCTAAATCATGGCCCATCCATGCCAAATATCTTTCAAGGTGAGTTTGAATATCCGCTCGACCATATTCGCCTAGGCCAAACCAAAAACTTGTAACCAATCTTGGAGATTTATTATTTTTCTTAAAAGCATCTTTGACTCGACTGAAAGAATCATTAATTTCTTCAATATCTGCATTGAATGAAAATCCAGCTAATCCATCAGCGAAATCAGCAGACATTTCCATTGCTTTAGGGCCTACTGCCCCAGCCAAAATTTGTGGCCCAGAATTTGAAAAAAGTTGCGGTCCTAGGTTCGGATGATAATTCCTTGACCAAACTGACTGCATAGTTTTTACTTTTTCAGAAAGTATGGTCCATCTTCTACCAGACCAATTTGAACCTATAGCCGTATAGTCTTCTTCTCTTCCTCCCACACCAACACCGAGAGTAAATCTTCCCTCTGAAATCATATCAATGGTTGCAAACTGCTTGGCACTTAGTATTGGGTTATGCATTGTTAAAACAGATATTGTTGCAATAATCTCAACTCTTTTGGTCCATGCAGCAACAGCACTCAAAGTAGATATAAATTCTGGATTGTGGAATAGAATCCTTTCTCCAAGAGCAATGTGAGACCAGGGTCCTTCATCAATACGAATGGTCCAATTCTCTAAGTCTTTCCTTGTAAGATTGGGCTCCATGACCGGAAGGGTCATGCCAATTTTCATGAGTTAGATTTCTTTTTAATTAAGTCTAAAGCTACATCAACAATCATATCCTCTTGGCCGCCCACCATCTTTCTTTTTCCTAACTCAACTAAGATCTCTCTTGTATCAAGATTATATGTTTCAGCGGCTGATTCAGCATGCCTTAAGAATGAGGAGTAAACCCCCGCATAACCCAATGTTAAAGTTTCTCTATCTACTCTAACGGGCCTATCCTGTAAAGGCCGAACAAGCTCTTCGGCAGCATCCATCAACTTGAATAAATCAGTGCCATGGGACCATCCTAATCTATCAATTGCTGCAATGAACACCTCAAGAGGAGCATTGCCTGCCCCAGCTCCCATTCCCGCAAGGCTTGCATCAACTCTGTCAGCACCATTTTCAACAGCAACAATAGAATTGGCCACACCAAGAGACAAATTGTGATGCGCGTGCATTCCTGTTTGCGTGTTTGAATTCAAAATATCTTTAAAAGCTTTAAACCTGTTAGCAACATCCGCCATACTTAATGCGCCGCCCGAATCAACAACATAAACGCATTCAGCTCCATAGGATTCCATTAACTTTGCTTGCACTGCTAAATTAGATGGTGAAGTCATGTGCGACATCATTAAAAAACCAATCGTATCCATCCCTAATTCTCTAGCAAATTCTATATGCTGTTTTGAAACATCAGCTTCAGTGCAATGAGTTGCGACTCGAACAGATCTAACTCCAAGATCCCATGCCCATTTAAGATCTTCTTTTATGGCAATTCCGGGCAAAATAAGAGTTGTAAGTTTTGCATGATTTAATTTCTCTGCCACTGCTCCAATCCACTCTTTATCTGTATGAGCTCCAAAGCCATAATTAAAAGAAGACCCAGATAAACCATCTCCATGAGCGACCTCAATCGCATCAACCTTAGCATCATCCAATGCCTTTGCAATCTCAATTACATGATCTAAACCATATTGATGTCTGATTGCATGCATGCCATCTCTCAGGGTGACATCTTGTATATAAAGCTTATTCATAAGTTGAGTTTAATTAATTCTTGTGCAGTTCCCATAGCAGCAGAAGTCATAATATCTAAATTCCCTGCATAGGTTGGTAAATAATGTCCAGCACCTTCTACCTCTAAGAAAATCGATGCTTTTAGACCTTCAAATTCACCATAACCAGGAATTGAACAGGGATTATTAGAGCCAAATCTTTCAAATTGGACTTCTTGCTTTAAACGATAGCCTGGTACATAAGATTGAACACGCTCTACCATTGCTTCAACACTCTCTTTAACCAACTGCTGATCAATCGGATCACACAAAGTAAAAACAGTATTTCTCATTAACAAAGGAGGCTCAGCAGGATTAAGTACTATAATTGCCTTAGCTCTGTCTGCCCCTCCAACTTTTTCCAGCCCCAGCTTAGTTGTTTGAGTGAATTCATCAATATTAGCTCTTGTTCCTGGCCCAGCAGACTTTGAAGAAACAGATGCAACTATCTCAGCATACCTAACACTAGAAACTTGATTAACTGCTGCCACCATAGGAATGGTTGCCTGACCACCGCAAGTAACCATATTTACATTTTTTTCTTTTAAATGTTCAGTTAGGTTAACAACTGGAACACAATAAGGGCCTATAGCTGCTGGAGTGAGGTCTATCATCTGTTTACCATCATTGATAATTAAATCATGATGATTCTTGTGAGCACCAGCAGATGTTGCATCAAAAAATATTTCAGTGTCTTGATACTCATCCATTTCCATAAAGCCCTTTAGGCCAGATGATGAAATAGCAATATTCTGAGATTTTGCCATTGCAAGGCCTTCAGACTCAGGGTCTATTCCAATTACTCCATTCAAAGATAAAGATTGAGAGGTATTAATAATTTTTAACATTAGATCTGTTCCGATATTCCCAGATCCAATAATTGCACATTTGACTTTACTCATAATTAGATAAAATTAATTTCGCAGGTTCCGACACCCTTAAGCTCTAATGAAAAACTATCGCCAGCTATTGCGGGCTCAAGAGGAACTAGCGATCCAGATAAAATAAACTCACCTTTAAGTAATGGAATATCATATTCACCCAAAGTGTTAGCTAACCATGCAACCGCTTCTGCTGGATGACCTTGAACAGCAGAACCAAAGCCTGATGACAAAAATTCTCCATTTTTGTGAACAATTACCTCTAATTCATCCATTGGGAACTTTTCTGGGGAAGATGACCCCTCGCCTAAAACAAAAATTCCACAAGATGCGTTGTCAGCAATGGTGTCTTGAATTTTAATTTTCCAATCATCTATCCTTGAGTCAACAATTTCAAAACATGGAACAATTTTTTCAGTTGCCAGAATGACATCTTCCTTAGTAATTCCAGGTCCTTGAATATCTTCTTTTAAAATAAAAGCAATTTCAGCTTCTGCCCTGGGTTGAATCAAGGAATCTTCTATTGAAAAATCACATTTATTTTTAACATACATATCATCTGTTAAAAAACCAAAATCTGGCTGGTTCACTCCTAGCATCTCTTGAACAACTGTGCTTGTAACACCAATTTTTTTTCCAATAACCTTTTGACCCTGATCTTCTCTCATAGCAAGAAATTTACGCGAGATTTGATAGGCATCATTTATATCTATTTCTTCATATTTATCAGAAAGAGGTGGAATTGTTTTTTGATTTTTTAAAGCCAAGAAAAGTTCAGACGCTATCTCATTAATAGTATTTAAATTCATAATTTAGACTGATAAAAAATTAACGCAGGCCTCATTGAAGATTTTTTCTTTCTCAATCATAACCCAATGCCCACATTGACTAAAAAGCATAATCTGAGCGTTTGGACAGTTTTCTCCGATCTTCATTGAACCTGAGACAGGAATAAATTGATCATTAACTCCCCAGAAAGCGAGAATGGGATGTTTAATTTTGGAAAGATCTTTCTCCATATTTGGAATTGCCATAGAAGCTAAAACTTGAGAATTCATTAATGGAAGAATCTCCATTCTGTCTGCTACCATTTCTTCTGTGATAATTGAGGGGTCATAAGGAAAAAGAGACAGCAATCCCTCTATTTTATCTTGACTCATTTCGCCTCCTAAAAAATCTGAAAGAAGCTTTTGTATGCCTGGCATTTTGTTATAAGTTTCTTGATCTTCAACTCCACCAGGAGCCATCAAAATTAGTTTTTTCACCCTTTCAGAATCACTAAGAGCGAGACCCAAGGCCAATGCCCCACCAAGACTATTCCCAATCAATGAAAAGGACTGAATATTCAATGCATCAAGGAGTTGAAGGATTTTAGTATTAAAATAATCTAACGAATAAATTTCATCCTCTGGTTTGCTTGAAAAGCCATATCCAGGAAGATCAGGTAAAATTACCCTAAAGCCAGCTTCCTTTAAGGCAAAAAAATTATTTTTAAAGTTAGTATGTCCTGAAGCACCTGTTCCACTTCCATGCAACAAGACCACTACATCTCCATCTCCCTCATCATAATAATGAAACTTAAAGCCATCCTCGACATCAATATAGGAGCCTTGGGGTATCATTAAATTAAATTCTGGTTAATGTAATTGGCAAACCATCAATTGGTCTTGGTAAATGCACATGCATAAATTTTGGATTGTAGTTATCCCTAAGCGTGACCTTGTAATTTTTTAATAATCTAAATAAATATAATTTTGCATTCATCATCGCAAAATGCATTCCAATGCATTTATGGGCTCCTCCGCCAAAGGGTATATAACTGAAGCCGTGTTTTTTATGCTCAGCTCTTTCTGGAGAAAATCTCATGGGATCAAATTCATAAGGGTTAGACCACCACTCTTCCATTCTATGAGTAAATGGAGGGCTTAGCATTATGACGGTATTTGCTGGGATATCATGTCCAGCAACAGTAACATCTCTTGTAGTTCTTCTATTCAGGATCATTACAGAAGGATAAAATCTCAAAGTTTCTTGAAACACATATTCCGTTAATGTCATTTCAGCCATATCATCAAAGGTTGGCATCTCATTTTTAACTCCAAATAATTCATTTCTAACTTTTTCTTGCCAGTCAGGATTTTTTCCTAAGTAATACAAAATATTAGTTAGCGCACTGGTCGTGGTATCAAATGCTGCAAATAACAAGAATGCAATGTGGCCATCAATATCGACATCTTCTAGATATTCACCATCTTCATCTTGAGCATTGCAATACCTTGAGAACATATCTTTCCTATCAGTACCTCTTCTTAAAGGAATATTTGAAGTTAGAAAGTCTCTTAACTCTTGTCTAGCAGCCAATGATTTCCTAAAAGGTGAAAATGGGAGATCATAGGGAAAAGGTGTAATTAAACCCTTGTTGATTCTTTCAAAGGTATCATTGAGTTTTTGTGCTTCAGGGCTACGCTCATCTAGACCTAAGAAAACTTTGGCCGCTACATCCATTAATGTTTTTTGAATATTATCGTAAAAAATAAACTCTTCATTAACAGGTAAATCTTGGATGCGTCTTTCTTGAATAGGATTCATCATCTCAACATATGTCTTTAAGGCATCATTCTTAAACGCTGGTTGAGAAGCTCTTCTAGTTCTTTTGTGTTTTTTATCATCGCGGACCAACATACCCTCGGGATATAAGGTTCCCAATGAGCTACCGTAACCGCCTGCGGCACTAAAATTACCTTTTGGATCAAATAGAGCCGCTTCATTAAACTCAGGTCCTAGGCACATCAATACCCTCTGATTACGAACCATATCTAATCGTGAAATAGGCCCATATTTTTCATAATGATAATTACAATAACCAAGGGTATCCTTCACAATCTCAATTGTTTTACCTAAATAAGGTAATCCATACTCTCCTGGAAACATGGAAAGATCTCTGTTATCTGGGCCTAATTGTTCTATATATTGCATGGGCTTATTTATTATGAATTTTTTGCAACTAATTTCCACCAATAATTAGGAAAAAATCTTCTGATCCTTGTTGCGTATACAGCTTCTTTTGAAGGATAACAAATAATTTTATCAGTCAGTAAATCTTTTTCGATTTGATCAACCACTTCCTCTGGATCACAAAGCATACCTTTTTTTACCGCAGTATTAATCGCATCAGGTGCATCAGTCTCATCAACAAATCTCATTAAAGGAGTATCAGTTTGAGCTGGACAAACTACCATAACTCTAATATTTGTATCTTTGACCTCTTTAGCCAAGATTTCACCAAAAATATTTACAGCTGCTTTAGAAGCGCAATAAGCTGACATATTTTCGAGCGGACACATTCCTGCAATTGAACCAAAGAGTATTATTTGCCCAGTATTTTTTTCAAGCATTGATGGCAAAACATTGCTCACAATGTTTACAGTGCCCTCATAATTAATTCTCATTAAATTATTTATTGAGATGGAGTCTAAGTCTTGAATTCTAGCCATTGGCATTACTGCCCCTGCTTGAGTAACTCTATCAATTGAACCCACTTCTGATTGGACCTGTTGAACCATACTCTTGACGGCATTTGAATCAGATAAATCACACGGAAAAATAGAGATGTTATTTGATTCTTGCTTGAGATCATTTAATCCTTCTTCGTTAACATCTACAGCTGCAACATGCACACCATCAGCTGCCAACCTTTTAGAAGAAATTCTACCCATGCCACTTGCAGCTCCAGTAACCAATGCAACTTTTAAATCATTCATATTGTTCTCTCTCTTAAATTCTTTATATATTTAAATTATTCTATACCGACTTGTAGGAATTACCTCAATCTTTTTAAAATCTATAAATTGCTCACAACTTTCCATCATGATCTGAGCATGTTTTGCAAGTTGCTCTGGATGATTTTTAGCGTTATAAAAAACTTCTGGATCTGTCATAGCCTCTGCTGGAAAGCACTCCTCAACAATCGCAATAAAAGGGGGAGATAATTTCTGCAAGGGTCTAACGACCGTATTTTGCACATAAATAAAATTAGACTGAGTTTGAATGGCAATTTTTGTGTGGAAATTGGTCCAATGATCAAACCAATCAAATGCAGACATTATTTCTGGCTTCTCCAAAAAAACCACCTGTGAAAACCCCTCTGATCTTGAGCCCAAAGGGCTTTTTTCTAGGTTATCTAAAATAATTGATTCACTCACAACAAAGCCATTAACTTTGTTTGTAATTTTTGCCAAGTGACTTTCAAGTGTATCTGCTAAAAAGTAACTTTTAACTTTAATAAATATCACTGCATTTGGTGCGGGATGATAGTTTGATTGTGCTAAATTATTTGCTGGTTCAACATCAGCATCAGCGATATTAATTTGTAATGCTGAAACAAACTTGGCAATATCTTTACTTAAATTGTTAAGAAGCGCTTCTTTAAAAGTTTCTAAACTATCATCATCTTTTTTCCAAAGTTGATAGGCAAGCTTTTCCATCTATGATCTTTGAGATGATGCGGAGATAATCTCACCTGTCATGTATGAAGAAAGATCTGATGCAAGGAATAAAATAATGTTTGCTATTTCCCAGGGCTCAGCCCCCCTTCCAAAGGCTTCTTTTGATTCTAATTCAGCTATTAACTCATCTGAGCTAGTCTTGGATAAATGCGGATTCATTGCAAGGCTTGGTGCTACTGCATTAATTCGGATTCCATAATCTACAGTTTCCATTGCAACACATCTTGTTAAAGCCATGACTCCAGCTTTTGCAGCTGCATAATGAGATTGTCCTGCTTGCGCTCTCCAACCTAGCACTGATGCGTTATTAACAATAACTCCTTGAGTATCTTTCAGAACTGGAATTGCAGCTCTCATAATTTTCATGGCGCCATTGAGAGTAACATCCATTACCAGATCCCAAGCATCATTGGTCATATCTTCCAATGCAGACTCTCCACCAAGCCCAGCATTATTAATCACACCATTTAAATTTGAGTAACACGCAATAGCCTCATTAAACATTGTTTCTATCTCTTCGTCTTTGGTAACATTGCAAAGACATCCATTTACTTCACCCATTTCCAATTTGCGCAAACCATCTATTGCTTCATCTAGCCTGCCTTGATGCACATCAGAAATAAAAATATTCGCTCCTTCCTCAAGAAATCGCTTTGCAGTTGAAAAACCAATTCCAGAGCCAGCAGCAGCAGTTATTAAGATATTCTTGTCTTGAAAAAGATTTCTTCCCTCAGGATATTTTGGATTCATTAAATTATTCATGAGCAATTCTCTAAAATTGTAACGTTTGCCTGGCCCCCACCTTCACACATTGTTTGCAAACCATATTTAATATTACTTCTTTTCATATTATGAACCATGGTAGTCATCAATCGGGCGCCTGTCGCTCCAAGTGGATGGCCAAGAGCAATTGCACCACCATTTATATTAATTTGATCCATTGGGTACTCCATTTCTTTCTGCCAAGCCATAGCAACAGATGCAAACGCTTCATTGATTTCAACCAAACCAATATCATTTAATTGGATTCCTGATTTTTTGACTGCATATTCTGTTGCAGGCATCGGCGCGGTAAGCATCCAGATTGGATCATCGGCTCTAACACTTATATGCGCTATTCTGGCTAAGGGAGTAAGGTTATGCTCTTTAAGAATTTTTTCTGAAACAATCAAAATAGCTGAAGATGCATCTGCATTCTGCGAAGAAATAGCGGCTGTAATATCATGACCATCAATCAGAGGATTTAAAGAAGCCATTTTTTCCAATGAAGTTTCTGCTCTTGGAGTCTCATCGGTATCAAAGCCTTCAACTGAAACAATTTCATTTTTAAACAAGCCTTTTTCAATAGCGCTCATGGCTTTTTGATGACTTTGGTATGCATAGTTTTCCATCTCTAACCTAGAAATATTCCATTTTTCTGCAATCATCTGTGCAGAATTAAACTGACTTACCTCTTTATTACCATAGCGGTTGACCCAGCCTTTAGATCCAGAAAATGGGTCAGCAAAACCTAGTGCCTGTCCAGCAATCATTGCATAAGATATAGGAATCAAGTTCATGTTTTGGACGCCACCAGCGATAACTACATCAGAGGTGCCAGACATAATCGCTTGAGCGGCAAAATGAACAGCCTGTTGAGATGAGCCGCATTGACGATCAACAGTTGTGCCTGGAACATGCTCAGGAAGACCTGCAGACAACCAACAGGTTCTTGCTATGTCACCAGCTTGAGGTCCAACTGTATCAACGCAACCAAAAATTACATCCTCAACTAATCCTGGATCTAAATCTACTTGATCAAAGGTTGCAGAAAGAACTACAGCCCCTAAATCAGCAGGATGCATATTTGATAAAGTGCCTTTCTTTTTGCCTATTGGTGTTCTCAGCGCGCTCACTATGAATGCATCTTGCATACCTGTATCTCCCTAAAAAGTATATAAAACACCAAGCTCTTCACTAGTGGAAGATAGTGTCTTAAAAATTATCTCTTGTTGCTTGTCTTCATTACCCCAACAGGCCATCATCGACCAGGCTTTTCTCATGTATATGTGAAGATCCATTTCCCATGTATAGCCCATTGCCCCATGAGCCTGAATACTATTTTTACATGCAAGTTCAGCCGCTTGGGCACACATAAGTTTTGCGTGAGCACAATGTAAAGCAGATTTAGGATTGTTTTCAGACAAAGAATAAGCCGCCCTATAAACAGCAGGTTTTGCAAATTCAATTTTAACCGCTACATCAGCTAACATATGCTTGACAGCCTGAAATGATCCAATTGGCTTCCCAAATTGAGTTCTATCTAAAACATAAACGGAGCTTAAATCTATCATTTTCTGAGCCAATCCAATTAACAAAGCTGCTGTCATTAATGTGCCTCTTGCAGAAACCGCAGAATTAAGTTCATCAAAATTTTCAGAAGCGCAAATAGCATTCTTCATTGAGCTTACTTTAAAGAGCTCTCTAGAGGGATCATTAGAGGATATGATTTCAAAATCCATATCGTCTTTTGCAATGAACTTACATTCGGAATTATCAAGCAAAATAAGTCCAGCTGCATTATTTAAAAACAGAGGATTCGGGGCTAAAGGATGCGCAAGAGCAATATATTGAGCGGCATCATTGTAATTGCTTTCAACAGCTTCAGTGATATTTTGAGGCAGAAAAGGAATAACATCGTTTACTAAAAAAGTTTGCTCTGCCACTGGTTCAGGCAGTCCCGCATAACCCATTTCTTCAACCATCAAAGCCAATGTGACTTGCTCCATGCCTAGGCCACCTTTTTCTTCAGGAAGATTTGAGCTCAAGACTCCCAACTCAATCAAATTTTTCCATCGTTCTAAATTAAAAGATTGATTTTTTTGCCAGCCATCTCTAATTGAAGCGGGAGCACATTCTTCAGCTAAAAATGATTTGATAGCATCCTTAAATTGGATTTGCTCTTCTGTAAAAATAAAGTTCATTCTTTACCTAGGAAGCCCTAATAATCTTTCAGCAATAATATTTTTTTGAATTTCATTAGTACCAGCATAAATTGGTCCTGCATAAGAAAACATGAAGCCCTTTATCCATTTAGCCGCATCATTTTTAGATTCTTGAGACAATTCTGCGCTAGCTCCTAATATTTTCAATGCTGTTTGATGCATCATGTGATCAAGTTCAGACCAAAAAATCTTGCCTAAACTAGATTCTGAGCCAATGGAGCCTCCAGCAAGCATTTTTGATGCAGTATGATAAATGCTTAATGCATATGACTCTGATTGAGCCCAAGCCTCTACGACCTTAGCCTGAATCATGGGAGAGCAATCATCTTGGTTTGCAAGATAAAGTTCTAATAGTTTTGAAGCCGTTTGTTGAAAGCGCGCCGGGCTTCTTAACATCAGACCTCTCTCAAATCCAGCTGTAGCCATTGCAATCTTCCAGCCCTCACCATCACCACCAAGTAGATTTTCTAGAGGAACTTTTACATCATCAAAATATATTTCTGCAAATCCAGGCTCTCCATCTAACTGCGGTATGGGTCTGACAGTAATACCAGGCAAATCCAATGGGACTAATATAAAAGATAAACCTCTGTGTCTTTCAGAATCTAAATCTGTTCTGAACAAGCCGAAGGTCCAGTCAGCATATGCTGCTCTTGAAGACCAAGTTTTTTGCCCATTAATTTTATAATAATCGCCCTCTAGCACTGCTGTTGTTCTAATAGCAGCCATATCACTTCCAGCGCCTGGTTCTGACCAACCTTGAGCCCAGATATGATCTCCAGTTGCCATAGCGTTTAAAAATTTAGATTTTTGCTCATGGGTACCAAATTCCATTAAAGTTGGCCCAAGTAAAAAAACCCCATTTTGATTTACCCTTGTAGGGGCTTCAGCTCGATAATACTCCTCTTCAAAAATTAACCACTGAATTAAGTCTAGGCCTCGTCCTCCATAGTCTTTGGGCCAGGTAACCATTGACCAATTTCCTTCATTTAATGTTCTTTCCCACTCTCTATGTTGCTCAAAACCTTCTTTAGTATCTAATGATAAAAGTGGTGTCTTAGGAACATTACTTTCTAGCCAAGTGCGCACCTCATCTCTAAATATGTTTTGTTCATTTGTAAAATTAATTTTCATCTTTAAAATCTGCGTCTCTTTTTTCAACGAATGCATCTCGAGCTTCTTGCGAATCCCTGGATTTATATAGCTCTAGAGTAAAGGTTTGTTCTGACTTGTAATGCTCATCAACATTACCATTTTCAATTTCATTTAAAGCCTTTTTAGCTAAATTCATTGCTGTAGGGCTTTTAGACGCTATATCATTTGCAATAATAAGTGCCGCTTCATGCACAGATTCTAAGTCTGGATGCAAAGACTCAATCGAGCCGTATTCATAAGCTCTTTGAGCAGAAATAGGTTTTCCAGTAAACATCATTTTTCTAACTGCCTGGAGCGGAAACAGTCTGCTTAAATGAGCTCCACCGCCCAGCGCACCTCTATCAATTTCAGGTAGGCCAAAATAGGAATCCTCAGTTGTTAAAACAATGTCAGAAGCTCCAGCAAGTAAAATTCCTCCTCCAAGAATAAATCCATGACATGCTGATATTACAGGAACATTTGAAACATGAATTGCTCTTGCTGTTTTCCAACAGCCGTCATTAACATCTGTAATTTTTGTTGGGTCCTCCTGCAACTCCTTAATATCTGCACCAGCACAAAAACCTTTACCCCTAGCTGATATTAAAATAACTCTTACGTCATTATTATGAGCAAGATTATCAATGTTAGTAGCTAGATCTAGCCATTCAGTTGAAGTTAGTGCATTAACGGGCGGGCAATCTAAAATTATTTCAGCAACATGATTACTTATGGAGGTTTCAACGCTCATGATTTCTCCTCAATCTTTTTGAAATTTTTTGCAGCGATATTAAATTCTCCCATGATTTGATCAATAAGCTCTTTGCATGAAGGAAGGTTAGTAATGATACCTGCAACTTGACCAGATGGCATGGCGCCCTCGTGGGGAGAACCTTCAACCATTGCCTTTTGGATAATTGCTGGGCTATTTGCAGACATAATTGATTGTGAAATGGTTAAATCATCTCCTTTAAGCATTGCAAAAAAAGACTTAAGGAGATCCCCAAAAGATGCTTTAGTAATTTGCTTATATTTCCAAGCAGAAGTCACAGACATTAAAAATAATGAAATGGGGTTGGATCGATCTATTTTTTTTATATATTTATTGAAAATAAGCCGATGAGATAAGCCATCAAATTTTTTTGTTATTTTGATTTCATCAACCTCAGCTGAAACATATGCTTTCTTTGTTTCACTTGGAACAGGACTTTCTTGAGTCATCATAAAGCGAGTTCCCATCGCTATGCCACATGCGCCCCATGCAATAGATGCAGCTAACCCTGATCCATCTCGAAACCCACCTGCAGCGACTACTGGAATATGGACATTTTCTAGAACAGAACTAAGCAACAAGGTTGTAGGTGTTGATCCAGTATGACCACCTCCCTCTGAGCCTTGTATGACAAGAGCGTCAGCGCCTAACTGCTCAGCTTTGATTGCATGTTTAAGTGCGCCAACAGTTGGTATACAGATAATCCCCTGTTGTTTAAAAGCTTTTATATAATCTGGCGTTGGGGATCTTGAATAACTCACGGCTTTAATTTTTTTATCCAAAACTGCTTGAACAATCTCATCAGCGCCTGGTTGAAACATATGAAAATTTATGCCAAAGGGTTTGTTTGTCAGGCTCATTGTTTCATCTATCATTTCAATTGCTTCCTGAGGCCCAGCAGTAGCTAAAGCTAAGAACCCAAAAGCACCAGCATTTGAAGTCGCAGCAACTAACTGAGGCATAGCCACCCAACCCATTGCTGTTTGAATAATCGGATAGTCACAACCTAAAATGTCAGTTAATTTATTAATAATTTTTCTCTTCTATTTTTTGTTCTTTTTTACAGAAGGCTTTTTAGCTGCTGTTTTTTTTGAAGGAGTTTTTTTGGTTTTGGTACGCTGAGATTTAGCCATCTTCTTTGCATCAAAACCTGATAAAACATTACCAGTAGTTAAATCATTATGCGCATGAGAAAAATGATGCCATGCGAAAGCAGCTTCCATCCCATTACGTTTGCCTTGAAGATCCTCAACATGATTGATAGCTTGCTTGGTTAAAGTTAATCCGAGTCTTGGCATTGCAGATATTTTTTTGGCCATCTCCATAACAGTTGACTCAAGATTTTTCAAAGGAACAACCTTATTGACCATGCCCATCTCATAAGCTCTTGATGAAGACATTCTCTCACCAAGAAATAGAAATTCTTTTGCGATTCTTGGATTTAACTCATATGGATGAGCAAAATATTCAACCCCTGGAATTCCCATACGTACAACTGGATCGGCAAAGAAAGCGTCCTCAGACGCAATAATAAGATCACATACCCACGCCAACATGCACCCACCTGCAACACATGCACCATGCACCATAGCAATTGTTGGTTTGGGCATGTCTCTCCAGCGCCTACACATATTCAAGTAAACTTCTTGCTCTCTAACATACCAAAACTCTCCACCTGGCTTATTCGTGTGGTCGTACCACATAGATTTTCGATCGTACTCAACATCAACATCTCTTCCAGGTGTTCCGATATCATGTCCCGCTGAAAAATGCTTACCATTACCTTTTAGCACAATAACCTTAACCTCATCATCGTCTATAGCTCTTTTAAAAGCTTTATCTAGGTCATAAGTCATCTTGCCGTTTTGCGCATTATTATATTCTGGCCTATTCATAGAAATAATGGCAATTTCATCTTTCTTTTTGTATGTGATTGTAGGTTTACTTCTAGGCATATTTTTATTCTCCAAAAATTGAATTGCGAATACCTTGAGGATCAAGCACTTCTCGAATATAAGCAAGCTCCTCATTCGTAGGCATTTGTGTTGCCTTATCTGAGTTAATAATTACATCAAAAGCTGTATTTTCAATAACATCATCAACACTCGCGCCTGGGTGCAAACTTAGCAGCTGAAGGCTATTATCTTCTCCATTAAAATCAAAAACACCTAAATTAGTTACTACAAGCTTAATTTCAAACTTTCCATTTGATAATTCTTTGTTCTGATAACCCATTCCTGAAACCATATCTACTTTGCCTTTTACAAAAGTTTTTACAGAATGATTGGGGATGAAAATAGAATTTTTATGATTAATGAAGTTTCCTGGAAAACCTCTTACACCAAGAAGCTGAACTTTTGGAGAATCATAATCGCCAATAGCACTAATATTTGTTTGCCCAAAGGAATCTATTTGTGTTGGTGTAACCATGGCATGTCTTTTCCCGCCCCAAAGATTTTCAAATACACGGCTGTAACTCATATAGCCCTCAACTTGATCATAAGAAATATCTCTTTTGCCCATAGGCGCTGGTTTAGAAATTAAATAAGTCTCCCCGTCTGTCATCATCAAGTCTGGATTGTGTGTTAGCTTCGCTAGGCCAGCTGCAATTCTTGGTATCAAACCAATGCCTGTAGCAAGAATTTCTCCTTCACCCTCCCAGGCCTTCGAAGATGCACTAATGCAAATTTCTGATAATGTAATAGATTCTGACATTTTTAAAATTGTGGTAAAGGAATGTTTAGAATTGCTTCGGAGCCCCCAACAGAGTCAATATAATCTTTATGGGTCCTATTTAAATACTTGGAACTGTATTCATCAAAAGACTTTGCTGCCTCTGAATACTCTTTTAGATGTTTAATATCAAAACCATAGTTTGGGGCACAAGATGTTGGGTGGGCACCGCAAGGTGCATGCAAAACTCCTGTCACAAGACTTCTTTCAAACCTGTTAAATATAGCGCCATCTTTGCCGCCTAAGTCTTGAGTCGATACAACCTCTTCAGAGGATATAAAAGTTTTGTTAGCAGCCCTTGCAAAGAGCTCATCAAAAAACGGGTCAGGCCCAACTATTTGAGTATTACCTTTTTCATCAGATTTATTGACATGAATTAAGGCAACATCAAGTTTGAGTGCTGGCATTGCAACAAGTTTTTCACCATCACTATATGGAGAGGTAACATATTCTAATTCAGGATTATAGGTTAAAACATCTGTGCCTAGACCAACCCGAGTTGGCAGAAAAGGCAAGTTCATTGCAGCTGCTCGTAATCCCCATTGCACCATTCCCTCGTCTAGTTCCATGATTTCAATTTCATTTTTTTGACGTGCTTGACGAAAATGAGATTCCAGCGGAATCATATCCAATGAAACAAAACCAAAGATTAATTTTTTAATTTTTTTATGAGCACATAATAAGCCAACATCAGGACCACCATAGCTAACAACAGTTAAATCCTTAATATCTGATCGGCAAATTTCTCTAATTAGGGACATAGGTTTTCTACGAGCACCCCATCCACCAACTCCTATAGTCATGCCATTAGAGAGTTGATCAATTACATCTTTATGTGAAACTATTTTGTCCATTTCTAACTTTCTGGTGGTGAAAAAGCATGTCCCCAGAAACTTGGTATTTTGCTTTTTTGTATATCAAAATTATCCCAATCAACCTGCCATCCATCATAGCCAAATTCTAAATCAAAACCTGAGGGGGTCTGCATATAAAATGAAACCATCATATCGTTAGAATGCCTACCCAGCGAGGAAGAAATATGAATATTGTTCTGCATAGCTCTATCAAGTCCATGACCAACTTCATCAATACTGTTAACCTCTACCATGGTGTGTATAAGGCCTGATGGTGGAATTGGAGATTCATACAAAGCAACAGTATGATGTCTGGGATTATTGCAATGCATAAAGTTTAATTTAACTTCAGGCGCATCAGGCGCTGGTCCCATTGGAAAATTCATATAGTCAGAATCTCCAAAACCTAAAACATCTATATAGAATCTATGGGCAGTCTCTAAATCTGGTGCGGCAAAAACAACATGGCCAAAACCAAGTCCTTTGGTTATAAAACCTTTAATGTCCTGAGTTGATAAAAATGGCTCAGAGGAATCTTTGCTTCCGTAGGATAGTTCAAGTCTGTTACCCGCTGGATCATTTAAGCCAATGCACTCGTCTACACATCTTAATTTTGATATCTCAGCTCCCATATCTTCATAAGCGATATTCGCTTGCTCTAGCTCAGTTTTAGCCTCCTCAAAAGCCGTTTTATCTTCTAATGACAAGCCTGCTGCAAGACACCTTTGCTTATCGCCAGTAGTGATATGAAATCTAAAAGATTTTTCATCCATACGAAGATAAAGGTTATGCTCATCACTGAGAGAATCATTTTTCATTAAACCAACAACATCTTTTGCATAATCAGACCATTCCTGCAGATTGGTTGTTTCAATGAGTAAATAACTCAAAGATTGAATTTTCATGTTGCTCCCTCAAAAAAAATAAATGAATATCTTATGTTTCCACTGTTAATTCTATCATTCAATTTATTTATACATAATTATTCATGCATTATTTACGAACTATCATAAAAACAATAAAAGCATGCATTCTCATGAATAAATTCTATAAAATACACATATGTCACTAATTAAAGCTTTAATTCATCCAGTTACGCCGTTTCAACAAAATGCACCAATTTTATATTGCGAGGAATCAAAAAAATGCGCTTTTATTGATCCAGGTGGAGACATAGATATACTTTTGTCGGCAGCAAAAGATAATGATTTGATTCCTGAAAAGATTTTCCTCACTCACGGTCACGCTGATCATGCTGGCGCGGCATCTGAACTGGCACAGATTCTTTCCTTGAAAATTGAGGGGCCGCATCTCGAAGATTTATTTCTACTTGAATCACTTGAATCTCAAGGAAAGATGTTTGGCATGCAAGCTCAAAACTGTTCTCCAGATAGATGGCTTGACGATGGAGATGAAGTAAAGCTAGGTAACGAAACCCTGAAAGTTATATATTGTCCAGGGCACACGCCAGGGCATATTGTTTTTTATCATCCTGAATCAAAGCTAGCTGCTGTTGGTGATGTTATATTTCGTGGCTCAATTGGAAGAACTGATTTGCCTAGAGGCAACCATCAAGATTTATTAGACTCTATCACTAAAAAACTTTGGCCCCTTGGAGAGGAAATTTTATTTATTTCAGGTCACGGACCTGTGTCTACATTTGGACAAGAAAGAAAAGATAATGCTTTTGTGGCTGATTCAATTTTAAGTCAAGCCTAGTCAACCCAAAGTTTTACGAGCTTTCCCTCATCATCTTTCATTGAACCAGTAACTATTAATATAAAATCTACTATCCACCAAATACCGCAACCACCAATTGTAATGATGAACAAAATAGCAGATGCATAACGTCTCAAAAAAAATCTATGGGCTCCTAAAGGCCAAGATAAGATAATAAATAGTAAGAATGTTGGCAAAATTCTTTTCTCTGAAATATTTATAGCCTCATTCATAGCGGCCTCCAGCCAAGCTTGAACTCATCTTGATGACAATGCTGGTTGGCAAAATATTGCAAAGAAATGCCAATAGCTTATTTAATGCTCCTGGAACCCAAACACTCTTTCCTTTTAACATTGCTTGAACTGCTCCAATTGCAACAGTTTCTGAATCTTTTTTCATAAAAGCTGGTACTTTGTCCATAGCATCTTGCATACCGCTAGCAGTATGAAACTCAGTGACCGTAAATCCGGGGCATACATTAGTAGCAGAAATTCCTTGAGAGCGATAATTGATATTTATTGCATCTCCAAATCTGTTAACAAAAGTCTTAACAGGTCCATAAAGGGCACCCCACCCTGATGAAGGTGGCGCAAATGAAGCAAGAGAAGAAACCATCATTATTTTTCCATACTTATGCTCTATCATGCTTGGAATAAATTTTTTAGTAAGAGCAACTACCGCAATACCTAAAACTCTTAAGAATTGCTCCTCTTCATCTTCATCGGTTTCATGGAATTTTTTATTAATACTATAACCGGCATTATTTACCAAGATTTCGACAATATAATTATTTTTGGAGCAGAAGTTATAGATCGTCTCTGGAGCTGAAACTTGCGCTAGGTCTGCAGCAATATAATTACAGTCAATGTTAAACTCTTCTTTAAGGGAGGCAGAAATTTCTTTCAGTCTTTCTTCTCGTCTAGCGGTTAGAATAATATTATGACCCTGCTTAGCGAGTTCCTTAGCTATATCTAGACCTATTCCAGCAGTTCCACCAGTAATAAGCGCATATTTATTATTCATAAATTCTCCTAATATAATTTTTATAAATCTCTAATTTTAAGCCTTATTTTATAAGGGACCTCGCCTGTTAGATCATGAGCTTTTTTGATTGCTACAACCCTAGCAAGCCTAGTTGAATCCATTGGTGCAATTTTTCTTATTTTCATATCAATATGGCCTTCCACAGTTTCATACATGGCTGAAATAACGCCATCCTTATCAAATAAGACTCCTATCATATGGTAAAGCTTTTCATTCACATTAAATAATCTAAATGCAGGGAAAATCTTATCCCCTAGAAGGAATTCTTTTTGAAATCTGTAATTATCCTCAAGAGTAAAGCTAGAAAAGCCACTTTTTAAATATTCCTCATTTAAACCAAACTCATCATTGGCAAAATTCCAAGCTTGTTCAAAAACCTCTTTTATAAAATTGACATTCATGTGACCATTGAAATCACACATGTCTTGAGTAACAGTTATGGTTTCGCCAACGTATGGAAATAAATCTTTCATATTTTATTTTGATAATTAAAAGAATGGATTGTGTAGAAATAGAAACAAATTTGCAAATTAAAATTATGTTTTTACATTGATATTTCGTACAATCAAAAAAGCATTTAATTGATAACTTAATTAACTAAATTTGGAAAAAACTTCTGCCCCATCTGACCTTAGAGCGATAATTGTTTCAGTTGATTTGCTCAGATCAAATCAAGATGATCTCGAGCAATTCAATTCTAATGAATTTATTGAGCTAGCTAGATCCTCTGGACTAAAAGTTGAGCATCATATTTTCTCAAAACAAAACTTTGTATCTGCAAGCCATTTTCTTACCAAGGGAAAAGCTGATGAGCTAAAGAATATTGTTGAATTTGAGGATATTAAATTAGTTGTTTTGGATTGTGAGCTTTCCCCTTCACAAGAAAGAAATTTAGAAAAATTATTATGTGCAAGGGTGCTTGATAGAACGGGTCTTATCTTAGATATTTTTGCTGCCAGAGCCCAGAGTGATATTGGAAAACTGCAAGTTGAACTTGCTCAACTCAGCTTTCTATCTACCAGATTAGTTAGGGGTTGGAGCCATCTTGAAAGACAAAAAGGTGGGATTGGATTAAGAGGCCCAGGAGAGACTCAGCTTGAGACTGACCGAAGATTGATTGGCAATCGAATCAAACAACTTAAGAAAAAATTAGATAAACAGCATAATCAAAAAAACTTAAATAGATATTCACGAAGGAAAGGAAGTAATAAATTGGTAGCTTTGGTTGGATATACAAATGCTGGCAAAACCTCACTATTTAACCTGCTTACAAAAGGCGGCCTGCAAGCTGAGGATAAATTATTTGCAACTTTAGATACAACTACTAGAAGAGCTGATTTCAAATTTAAAACATTGGAAACAGTTCTCTTTTCTGACACTGTTGGATTTATATCTAATCTTCCAACTAAATTAGTTGAGTCCTTCAAGGCAACGTTAGATGATTTGGCATCTGCTGATTTATTGATTCATGTAATTGATGCTGCTGATGCAAATAGAGATCATAAAATCAAAGAAGTGGACTTAATCCTTGGTGAGTTAGGGGTAACATCTATGCCTCAAATTAGGGCCCTAAATAAAATTGATTTGATTGCAAATGAGGACATATGGCCAGCAAATAATTTGCATCCTGAAATCAAAATTTCAAGCGAGACTGGTGAAGGCCTTGAAAAGCTAAAAAATACAGTTTCTGAAAACCTGTTCGGAGGCCTATTGTCAGGATGGGTTCAATTCTCTCCTATACAAGCATCAGTGCGATCAAAGTTATTTGATTCTGGTTGCATAGTAGAGGAGAAGATAGATTCGAATGGCCAACATCAATCATTGGTTTCAATTTCTCAAAGCATGCTTGAACAATTTGAAGAAATGGAAATTTTCAAAAATTTAAAGCCTGTCTCTCCTTAATAAAGAGTTCTATTTGCAACTCTTTATTCTCACGAAAGATCTATGAGAAATCTGGATTTGCAGGATCAAAAAATACCTGTCCACGGAATATTTCAGGATTTGCACATGTCCCAGCATTGTCTAATGCATCCTTAGCAGCTCCTCCAGTTTCGTCCCACAAAGACATTCCTGTGTCCATGCCATCCATATTTATATGAAAGTTACCGAACCAATAATCAAATTCTGATTCTGGATCTACAGGAACATAAACACCGTATGCATAAAAACCGCCGACTGCATCAGCATCTAAGGCATCCAACCAATTATTATATGCAATTAATCCATTAGATAGGCTTGTTTGATCCATGCCATCATTAAGGGTGCATGGTATAAAGTTTGCAGCAAAAGAACCGTCTTCAGATGTAGGTCCAAAATTATATGGGTTGTATGGAAAGACAAACTCGTAACCATTCCTATTTTCTGCATCACATTGAAGCACAGAGGCATATTTATCTCCCCAAGCCTGAGCATCTTCGCTTGCCGTCCATTCACTCCAAGCCAAATCTGCTGCCTCTTTTGATGTCCAGCTTAACTCCCACTCACCATTGGTAAGTGTGTTATTTTCACTAGCAGGAGCATAACCCCAAGAACCAAGCAATGAATCTGATAACCCAATGTCTCTCCAGTCAGCTATCATTTGCATCATTAGTTCCTCGCTATAATCTTCTCCAGGAGAACATTCCATAAATTCGTTGAACATTGTGTAGTTCGTGGCATCCCAGGCAACTGAAGGTTCTATAACATCCTCAGAAACAGTGCATGAAATTACAAATAAAAAAGGTACAGCTAGTAAAGCTAATTTAAATCTTGTTTTCATTCTAATTTTCCTTCATTAACAAAAATATACTTATCATTAAATATACATTATTTATTTGAAATATTCATAGAAAGGTATAATAAATGCATGGCATATTCTCAAAATTCAATAGATGCGGTTATTATCGGAGGCGGACATAACGGTTTGGTATGTGCCTATTATCTTGCAACAAAGGGTTTAAAAGTACATGTTTATGAAAAAAGATCGATTGTAGGAGGCGCAGCAATAACTGAAGAATTTCATCCTGGATTTAAAAACTCAGTTGCAAGCTATACGGTCAGTTTATTGAATCCAGAAATTATTAAAGATATGAATCTGAAAGGATATGGTTTAAAGATTGTTAAACGTCCTATTTCAAATTTTTTACCCATAGACAGCTCCACATACTTAAAACTTGGTGGAGGTTTAGAGCGAACACAGGAAGAATTTAGAAGATTCTCAGCAAGAGATGCTGCAAGATTACCTGAATATTATGACCGAATTGAAGCAGTTGCCGATGTGCTAAGAGACCTCTCAATAAAAACACCACCAAATCCAAAACAAGGTATCAAGGCTGCATTAAATGCTGCTTTGCAACTTTGGCCAATAGCAACCAAAGGCAATCAAGTACATAGAGATGTGTATGATCTTTTTACTAAAAGTGCACGATCCTTTCTTGATTCATGGTTTGAAAATGAGCACATAAAAGCTGCCTTTGGTTTTGATTCAATTGTTGGAAATTATGCCAGCCCAGATACACCTGGCTCAGCATATGTATTACTCCACCATGTGTTTGGCGAGGTTGATGGGGAAAAAGGTGCTTGGGGACATGCTATCGGTGGTATGGGTGCAATCACTCAAGCCATGGAAAAAGCATGCAAAGATATTGGAGTTGAAATTTATACTAGTGCATCGGTCAGTAAAGTAATAATTGAAGATGGTGCCGCTATTGGAATTCAATTAGATGATGGAAGTGCAATAAAAGCTAAAAAAATAATCTCAAATCTAAATCCCAAACTCCTATATAAAAAATTAATTGATGAAAGTGAATTAGATTCAGAATTTAATCGCAGTATGGATGGATATAAGTGTGGGTCTGGGACGTTTAGGATGAATGTTGCTCTCTCTGAATTGCCAGATTTTTGTGCTCTACCTGGTAAAGAAATAGCTGAACATCATCAAAGCGGTATTGTGATAGCTCCTACGCTTGATTACATGGATAAAGCTTATATTGATGCTAAGTCTCATGGCTGGTCTTCTGCGCCAATTGTGGAAATGTTAATTCCTTCAACCATGGATAATACTTTAGCTCCAGAGGGCCAGCATGTTGCATCCCTATTTTGCCAGCAATTCTCTCCACATCTAGCAGATGGAGCCTCTTGGCATGATCATCGATTGGCTGCTGCCGATACTATTATTGAAACAGTAACAAAGCATGCGCCTAATTTTAGAGAGTCTATTTTGGGGATGATGATTTTGTCGCCACTGGACTTAGAGGAAAAATTTGGACTCATTGGCGGAGATATTATGCATGGGCAAATGTCTCTCGATCAAATGTGGGCTGCAAGACCCTTAATGAACTATGGAAACTATAGAGGGCCGCTAAAATCATTGTATATGTGTGGCTCAGGCACTCATCCTGGTGGCGGTGTGACAGGTCTTCCAGGAAAAAATGCAGCTAGAGAGATTCTAAAAGACGGATAAACTTAAGCAGATGAAGTCTCGGAATCCAAAGTTGCAAAATAATCTTTTGCCTTTTCAATCACCTTAGGTGCTAACCAAACCGATGAAATTAATGTTGGTATCGCCATAAATGCGAATGAAAGATCAATAACAGCAATGGCGGTCTTCACAGGTATTACTGCGAAGACGACAACAAAGAAAATAATGACCCACTGATAAACCTTTACTCCTTTTTTACCAAATAAAAATTGAGCGCAAGCAGAGCCATAAAATGAGTAAGTAAAGATTGTACTGGCTCCAAAGCTGACAACACACGTAAGCAAAACTGCATATCCCACCGGACCGAGAAGAGCACTAAATGCTTCTGCAGTTAATTTAACGCCCTCAACACCTGAGTCTATATTTAACCAAACGCCTGAAATAATAATTAACAATGCAGTAGATGTGCACATTATCAAAGTATCAAAAATAGGCCCGAGCATAGCTACTAAACCTTGTTTTACTGGATTTGAGGTCTTTGCGGCACCATGAACCAGTGACTCTGTTCCTATGCCTGCTTCATTGGAGTGAGCACTTCTTTTGACACCCATGATAATGACAGCTATAACACTTCCCCCAGCAACTGCAGAGCCTGTAAAAGCATCTTTGATAATAATTTGAAATGCGGGAATGACCGCGTCAAAATTTAAGATTAGCGCAACCATAATAGAGCCAAAATATAAGATGCTCATAAAAGGTACAAGCCATTGAGAAACCTTTGCTATTCTAACCAATCCACCAAAAATTATAGCTCCAGTAATTGCAGCCAAAACTATTCCAGCAATTAAATTAAAATATTTGAAATCAAATATTGGTATGGTTTCAAGCATTTGAACCATTTGATTACTCTGGAATCCGGGCAAGGCACCAATTAAACCAGCCGCTGCAAAAAAATAGGCCAATGGCATCATAGACTTTGGAAGTGCATTTTTAATAATGTACATAGGCCCGCTGCGAACTGTGCCATCTTCATCCACATCTCTATACATAACAGATAAAGTACAAGTAAAAAATTTAGTTGCTATACCAACAATGGCAGTCACCCACATCCAAAAAATTACTCCTGGACCCCCATAACCGATAGCAAGAGCAACACCAGAAATATTTCCTAGCCCAATGGTTCCGGATAATGCTGTGGTTAAAGCTTGAAAATGCGTAACCTCTCCAATATCTTCTTGTTTTGAATGCTTGCCTCTTATCAAGTCAAAAGCATGACGGATATATTTAAAAGGTGTAAGTTTTGAGAAAATAAGAAAATATATACCAGCACCAACCAAAAATGGAGCATTCCATTCCCAAACAAAATCAGAAAATTTAATTATTAATGCTGAAATATGAGATATCAGATTTTCCATACACTCAATTAGAAAAGTAAAATTCTATTGTAGAACTATCCAAAGTGTTCTGCATGAAAATCTTGAATGTCTGGATCAACCAGAGCATCTCTGACTTTGAGTTCTCTGTATAAGTTTAAAGAGTCTAAGGTTTTGCATCTACTAAGAGCTACATATGCTTGACCCGTAGCAAAAGCTCCGTCCCCTAAGTCTACAGAGCAACTTTCAAGAGTTAAACCTTGAGCCTTGTGAATGGTAACCGCCCAACCTAATTTAAGCGGAAACTGCTTGAAAGATGACACGACCTCTTCTTCCATCTCGTCATTAAATTCGTCATAGACATATCTAACTTTATTCCATTCTTCTCTTTTGACCTTAAATACATCTTTCCCAACTTTAACCTTAATAACTTTCTTATTTTTGTCTGAACAATCAATTACTACTCCAATTGTTCCATTGACCCATCTTCCATCAGGATCATTTTTAATAAACATAACTTTGGCATCCTCTTTAACACGAAGTTCTCTGGGAGCAGGTAGATCATTTTCATTTAACTCACCTTGCTCTTTTGATTTAGCTGCAGTTGCGGGACCATCTATTAAACTTAACATTTCTTCATTGATTTGTTCTGCGCGGTACTTTCTTGAAGTAATAATAAGTGAAGATTCAGTATCAAACTCTGGATTATGACAAGTCTGATTGATTGCCTTAATAGACTCCTCAAGATTTTGTCCAAGGCGAACATTATTAAGCAAGTCATAAAATTCTTTGTCATCCTGCTGCCTAAAAGAGCTTACTAACTCAAAAAATAAAGGCTTATCAATCGCTTGGAAGTTATCTGCACTAAAAAAATAGACTGATTCATATCTTTCAAAAATTGCAGTTTCCTCGTTCTCTTTAACCACAGGCGGTAACTGAAACAAATCACCACAAGCAAGCACATGTATGCCTCCAAATGGCTTGGATGAATTACGATGTATTTGAAGGGTTTCAGAAATAGCATCAAGCATGGGCGCTCGAACCATAGAAATTTCATCGATAATGAGCAGCTCTAGATTTTTTAATAATTTTTTAAAGCGCGGATCTTTTGATTCTTGGATAACTGGAAAGGTATCAAAACCAATCCTAAATGCTGAATTAATAGTGCTGCCGCCTATATTTAATGCAGCAACACCAGTTGGAGCTACAACCATTTTTTTTAATAAGCACTCATCCTTAACACGCTCAATCAATGTTGTTTTTCCAGTTCCCGCTGCACCGGTTAGATAGATGAAATGCTGGGCATCCTCTTCAAGCAGCTCCAAAATATCTTCAAGAGTTTCATCAAATGCAGACATAGGATTTTCTGAATTTGAAGAGCTCATAAAATTTAAAGATAGGAGAAATTTATAAAAAGATTTTAACAGTTACTATAATAATCATGGAGATTAAAATACAAAAATATGAATGAGTTCACTCATAGAATCGCAACTCTTGATGATATCCCAGCCATTAAAAAATTAATGACTCTCTCGATCAATCAGCTCCTAGGACCTCTTCTAACAAAAGATCAATTAGAGGCCTCTTTTGATAGCATGGGTTTAGATGATCAACTTATTAAAGATGAGACATATTTTATGATCTTCAGCAAAGACGTATTCATTGGGTGCGGTGGATGGAGCAATAGGGAAACTTTATTTGGTGGCAATCATACGCCGAACAGAGATGATCAATTTCTAGATCCTAAGAAAGATTCTGCGCGTATAAGAGCTATGTACACACATCCCGAATGGATCAGAATGGGTGTTGGTTCATTGGTTATGAATTTAGGTGAAGAAGCTGCAATAAAACTTGGATTTAAGAAGTGTGAACTTATGGCTACTCAATCTGGGGTACTCCTTTATAAAGCTCAGGGATATAAACCTATCGAAAATATTCTCTATGAGTCAAATTTTGGCAAGACTGTTCCAATGGTTCGAATGGAAAAAGAAATTTAGAACTGGCGGAGAGTGAGGGATTCGAACCCTCGATACAGTTGCCCGTATACCTCCTTAGCAGGGAGGCGCTTTCGACCACTCAGCCAACTCTCCGATTTTTTGGACAGGAATTATAACGCTTTAAAAGAAGAAAATAATACTATCTATCGAATTCTATTTGCATGCCAAATGGCAGATTTTTACTTACCATTCCATCTTGAAAAGCAATATTGCCATTAACAATTGTCATAAATATAGAGGATTTAAAACTGTGGCCTTCAAATGGTGACCAACCACACTTATACAAAATATTTTCTTTGGAAACTTGATAGGGCTTATCCTGATCCAAGATTGCTAAATCAGCATAATATCCCTCTCTT
>QBVW01000012.1 GCA_003284215.1 SAR86 cluster bacterium AG-313-D11
GTATTCACATCCTTGGGTATTTGGAAGTCCCATTCAAGCTTATGCAATATTCTTAAAGCCGAGGTAATGCTAGCGACAGTTGCGCTACCCATTTTATTTGAAATGGACCCTAAATAAATCTTCAAATTTTTATAAGGAATAATTCTAGGAATATTTGTGATTGAAAGGGGGATTAACCACAAACTGAGAATAATTAAAATTGCAAAAAAGGTTAGGATGCCTATAAAAAAACCTTTTAATTTACCCATGTGACTTTATTTTAACCCAAAATTCTTCAAGCTCATCTGAGTTTAGATTGCCTATTTCCTGATTATCTTTTGCAATCTCTTCCTCCATCAATCTAAAGCGCTTTACAAATTTGTGATTAGCTTGATTAATAGCTTCACTTGCATCGATTTCTAAGTGTCGACTTAAATTAACGATAGAAAATAGTAAATCTCCTAATTCTTCTTGGCTATTTTCTTTATTATTTTGCTGGATCTCGTGTTTGAGCTCTTTTAACTCTTCCTCAACTTTTTCGATAACATCAATGCTTTCTTTCCAATCAAAACCTTTTTTGCTGGCTTTTTTTTGTATTTTTTTTGCTTTTAAAATTGGGGGTAATGACGCAGGTATATCAGCAAAAGTATTGCGAGCATCCTTTGGTTTTTTTTCTTGTGCTTTTATTGCATCCCATGCTTGGGTTTGCTCTATAGCTGAAAGAGGTTTTGAGGCTCCAGCAAAGACATGAGGATGTCTTCTAATCAATTTTTTATTTAATGCATCGACTATCTCATCAAAGTTAAATAACTTTAATTCTTCAGCTATTTCTGCCTGAAATATAACTTGAAGTAAAACATCTCCAAGCTCCTCTTTAAGATTTTCATAATCTTTGTTAGCGATGGCATCTGAGACCTCATACGCTTCTTCGACAACGCAAGGAGAGAGCGACTCAAAAGTCTGCTCAATATCCCATGGGCATCCATTATCCTTATCTCGAAGCATGCGCATTGTCTCGAGTAAGGTTTTTATTGAGGACATTAGAAACCGCTTATATCTGCATACCTTGCTTGATGAAACTCTGAGGTTCCAAAGATCTGTTCAGCAACTCGCGCTCTTTTAAGATAGAAACCAATATCATATTCATCAGTTACACCTATACCACCATGCATTTGGATTGCTTCATTGCTTACTAGATGGAGGGTTTCTCCAGCTTGAAACTTAGCTAGACTAGAGAGTCTTTCTAGTTCATTTGAATTTTCATCTGCAGCATGCATGGCAGCAATTACTGCTGATTTAGTTAATTCAATTTCACAGAACATTTTTGCAGCTCTGTGCTGAAGAGCTTGGAAGGATCCAATTTGCACACCAAATTGCTTTCTCTCTTTGAGGTAATTAACCGTAACCTCAAAAGCTTCTTCAGTGTTTCCTAACATCTCTGCTGAAATCGCAATGCGACCCAAATCAAGAATTTTCTCAAGAGTTTCGCCAGCTAAGTCTTGCTCACCGAGTAAAGCATTTTGGTCTAATTTAAGATCAGACATTTCAATGTTTGCATAATTTCTAGAATCAGCTGTTGATATCTTAGTGATATCCAAGCCAGCACTATCTTTGTTAGCAGCAAATACGGAAATTCCATTTGATTCTCCTGATTTACCAGAGGTTCGGGCTACTAACAGAATACTATCTGCACTTGCGCCATCCACAACAAATACTTTTTTTCCATTCAATACCCACTCATCTCCATCAAGAACTGCAGTGGCGTCAATGGCAAAAGGATCGTGGTGATTGCCTTCGTCAATGGCTAAAGCTGTTGTTAATTCGCCGGCTACTATTTTTGGCAGATAATTCTCTTTTTGCTCATCTGAGCCAAGCATATTGATGGCTGAAACACCAAGAACGGATGTTGATAATATGGGAGAGGGTGTCAGGGTTTTACCTAATTCTTGCATAATTACACTGATACCAGCCATACCAAATTCTGAACCACCAAATTGCTCTGGCACAAGAATCCCAGACCAGCCAAGCTCAACCATTTCCTTCCACACTGATTCATCCCAGCATTGGCTGTTTTCGTTATCTCGCAACTCTCTAAAATGGGTCACGGGAGTTTTATCTCTAGCAAAACTTTGAGCTGTATCTTTTAAAAACTGTTGTTCTTCTGTAAGTATTAATTTCATGGGTTCCTTAGTTGGGCAGATCTAGAACTCTTCTGGAAATAACATTGAGCTGAACTTCAGAAGTTCCTCCCTCAATTGAATTAGCTTTAGTTCTTAGCCAAGCTTTCGTTATGGCTTGCTCATCATCTGAAAAGCCTTCATTAGTCCAGCCTAAGCCTTTATTTCCCATTGCAGCAATCATAAGCTCATACCGATCTTTATTATGCTCGGTTCCATAGTATTTAAACATTGATGATGCAGCTGAGGCTTTCGCGCCTTCGTCTCCAGAGCGTTGCAGGGTTAATCCAAACGCATGCTCTTTCATTTTGTGTAATGTTATATTTTCTCTTTGAGCTGAATTGGCTATTTGGCCGTTAGCCTCACCTAAATATTTTTTTGCTATGTTTACAACATCTGCTCCAGATCCAGTACCGCCTCCAGCAAGACCAAAATTGGAAATAAAGTTTCTTTCATGTTGCAAGAGTTTTTTGGCTATTGTCCAGCCAGAATTTTCTACCCCAACAAGATTTTCTTTTGGCGCTTTGACATTATCAAAAAAAGTTTCACAAAATGGTGATTTACCACTGATGAGTGTAATTGGCTTGGTGCTAACTCCCTCAGTAGCCATGTCAATAAGTAAAAAACTAATTCCATTATGCTTTGGCTCTTTTGGACCAGTTCTTACCAGAGCAAATATCCAATCTGCTTTATCAGCATAGGAAGTCCAAACTTTTTGACCATTGACTAAATAATGATCGCCCATATCCTCTGCTTTGGTTGAGAGGCTGGCTAAGTCAGAGCCTGAACCAGGCTCGGAATAACCTTGGCACCATCTAATCTCACCTTTAATAATTTTTGGGAGATGCTCTCTTTTTTGCTCTTCTGAACCGAATTCAATTATGCATGGTGCGAGCATCCAAATACCGAAGCTATTTAACGGAGGCCTTGCTTTAATTTTAAAGAGTTCTTGATGAAGGACTTTAGTTTCATC
This sequence comes from SAR86 cluster bacterium AG-313-D11, assembly GCA_003284215.1. Classification (GTDB taxonomy): domain Bacteria; phylum Pseudomonadota; class Gammaproteobacteria; order Magnimaribacterales; family D2472; genus D2472. The sequence goes on from QBVW01000012.1 coordinate 3,130, forward strand.
CCTATCTAGACCTCCACCACCATATTCTTTTGGTAAATTAGGAGCAGTCCAACCCTTTTCTCCCATTCTTTCTAACCATAATTTCGATTCAGGATTAACATATTCTGCATTTCTGCCGCCCCAAACCTCTTCTTCAGGCACTAGGGGAGTTCTCATAGTGGGAGGGCAATTTTCCTCTAACCAATCCCTGACTTCTTGCCTAAATTGTTCTAAATGTTCCATATTTTTTGATTGCTTGCGCATATTTAAAGAGGAGTTATTATAATCAAGTAATCATTTTTTTGGCAATTTAAAATATGAAATCATACCAAGCTCCAGAGGCCGGAAAGCCACTTGAAGAAGTCGAGTCTCCAACACCTGAGCCAACTGGCAGTCAGGTAATTATAAAAACTATAGCTTGCGGGGTGTGCCATTCTGATGTGCATATACACTCGGGTGCATTTAATCTAGGTGGCGGCAATGAATTACCTGTGCCTGTTCCAAATCCATTCACATTAGGACATGAGGTCTTTGGAGAAGTTGTAGCAGTTGGGCCAGAAGCAACAAATATTAACGTTGGAGATAAAAGAATTGTTTATCCATGGATTGGGTGCAGCGATTGTAATGTTTGTGCTAATGGTGATGAACACTTGTGTAATACAGGTCCTGTTATTGGTGTTATGCAGCCTGGTGGTTTTGGAGATCATGTTGTAGTCCCTCATTCAAAATATTTGCATGATGCAGGGGATACGCCTGAACATTTAGCTGGGAGTTATGCTTGCTCAGGCCTGACAGCCTATAGTGCTCTTAAAAAAGGTGCCCCGTACACTTCAGATCATGATTTAATTATCATTGGTATTGGAGGCGTAGGCATGATGGGATTACAGATTGCCAAGGCAGCATTCAATTGCAATCCAATCGTTGTAGATGTGGATGAAGAAAAGCTCAAACTAGCTCTTGAAAACGGCGCATCAGCTGCTATCAATCCTACGGACGAGGATGCAATGATGAAAGTTTTTGAAATCACTGGTGGCAATGCATCTGTTGCGATAGATTTTGTTGGTTCAGAGCAGTCCACTGCATTTGGAACCAATCTTTTAAGAAAAGGCGGTAAGTATATTATCGTGGGGCTATATGGAGGCGAGTTAAAACTCCCTTTACCTTTGATCCCAATTATGGAAAGAGGCGTGCAAGGCTCATACACTGGCAGCCCAGGAGATATGCATGAGCTGATGGAGCTTGTAAGATCGGGAAAAGTTGATCCAATTCCAGTAGAGAAAAGACCAGCCTCTCAAGCAAACCAGACTTTAGAAGACCTTAAGAATGGTAAAATTCTTGGTAGAGCTGCCCTAATGCACAACTAAAGTTTTTCGAGAAGCTTACTACATATATTCTGTAATTCGTCACTTATCACTATATCTGCGCTTTGGTCATACCGAGTTTTTTCTCTATTTAAAATAATAAGCTTTGAGCCTGATTGCATTGCTAAATTAGGAAGCTTTCCTGCAGGCAATACTTTCAAAGATGAACCCATAACAATCATTAAATCACTTTCTTCGACAATCTTTGAGGCATGCATCATGTCCATTTCATTCATAGGTTGGCCAAATGAGATGGTGGCTACTTTTACAATGCCCCCACAAAAATTGCATTTTGGTAATGGAGCTTTAGATTTAATAGCATCATGAAAATCTAAAATATTTTGTTTTGCTTGACATTCCAAACATGCAGCTTCTATGGCACTGCCATGAATTTCTATAATTTTGTTTTTAGGGATCCCTGATTTTTGATGGAGTCCATCAATATTCTGAGTTATTAGAAAATTATTTTTTTGCATGTTGGTAATTTTTTCAACAAAAGCATGCCCTATGTTTGGCTTTATGTTTTTAAGAAGCGAATGAAGCTCAATATTTCTCTCCCATGACAGCCTTTGTTTTTCCTCGCTCAGCAAAAACTCATTGAACTGAATAGGCTGATTTTTGTTCCAAAAACCATTATCACTTCTGAAATCAGGCAGCCCAGATTCTGTGCTTATTCCAGCACCAGTTAAAATAACTGTGCACTCGCTAGCTTTTATTAGCTTAATAATTTCACTAAATGTATTCACAAATTTGCTTCTAAATTGACATCAGAGAGTATAATTGCTTGCATGTTTAAAAATATAGGCATTGTTTTAAAAAAAAGCCTCTCATCTGACGAATCCTCTGTTGTAAGCGGATTGCTAAGTGTTTTGGTAAAAAACACTAAAACTATTTATTCAACTGATCAGATTAACTTTGAGGGTGTGGACATCGTTGATCTTGAAAAATTTAATAAATCAGTCGATTTGATCATTGTCTTTGGTGGGGACGGAACTTTATTGGGGGCAGCTAGAAAATTTATCGAAAATGAGACTCCAATCTTGGGAATAAATATGGGTGCTGTTGGTTTTCTTACTGATATAAATATTGAAAACTTTGAATCTGTTATCAATGATGTTTTCAGAGGTGATTATATTCTTGAAGAGAGAAGTTTGGTTGAAGCGCAATTCTCAGATCAAGAAGCTTTTGGTCTCAATGAAGTAGTAATTCATTCTGGATCTTATGCTCAGCTGATGAGATTTAGATTATTGATTGATGGCAAGACTGTTTATGAACAGCGTTCAGATGGACTGATCGTTGCTACTCCAACTGGGTCAACGGCATATGCATTATCTGCAGGAGGATCAATAGTTCATCCTGAACTAAATGTTTGGAATATTATACCTATGATGTCACAGAGCCTTTCATCCAGACCATTAATAGTTTCCAACAACAAATCTATGGAGATTCAACTCATTGAAGGGCCCTTAGATCATGCGATGGTTTGTGTAGACGGCCAAAAAGATATACCTATTGAATATAATAATTCTATTCATATTTCCAAAAAGGACTCATCTTTAAAAATTATCCATCCCTCTGATAATGATTTTTATGAAGCCTGCAGAGAAAAACTTGGTTGGAGTCTGGATATCACCGCCAAGAAAACTTATTAGACTTGAATACTAGCTCCTTATACTTTTACATTATTGCTGTTGCTGTATTACTAAGCTTTTTAACAAATTTTGGTTATAGCAGTCTGCTGGAGCCATTTCTTTTTCTAAAAAGCAATGGGTCGAATGTATATCCATCATTTCAGAATACTTATATGGTTTCTCATGAATGGTGGCGACTTATCACCCCAACCTTTCTTCATTTTTCACTTACTCACTTAATATTTAATTGTTTATGGATTTATATCTTGGGATCAAAAATTGAAATTATTGATGGTAAGAGAATCTTTTTTACTTTATTTTGTATTTCAGCTTTATCAAGCAATCTTGGTCAATATTATATAACTGGCGGCTATCTCTTTGGGGGACTAAGTGGAGCTGTTTATGGTCTTTTGGGTTATTGTTTTATATTGGATTTGGATAATAGAGGTCAAAGATATGACCTACCAAATGCTTTATATGTTTTTATGTTTTTTTGGCTCTTAATAGGCTTTACAGGAATCCTAGGCGTTTTTGGTTTTGGAAACATTGCAAATATAGCTCATCTGGTTGGACTGATATGCGGATTCATTACTGCTTTAGTTGTAAATTTTTTGAAAAAAATTTAAGAGCTCTCTTTTAATTCCCAAATATATTTGGATCCTGCCTCTTGGATAAATATACTATTTTTTTCTTGAACTAAATCTCTAATTCGAAAACCTAATTCTATTTTTTCAATCATTATAGGCCTCACATTATTTAATTTAATTCTGAATATGCTTTTCTCTCTAAGTGAAGTTATTATAAGGTCTTCGTTCCATCTAGATAGGCCATCATTTGAATAGAATCTGATCAAATTTGATATACCTATTGAGGGTATCCAAGACATTATTGGGGCTATGAAGCCTTCAGTCATATGATTATTATTACTGGGATCTAAAGGCCATGTTTTTTTTCCATAATCTACACCAAAAGTAGAATTCGGCCAACCATAGTTATTATTGTTAGCTTGATCAAAGCTAATATAATTTAGCTCATCACCACCTTGAGGCGCATGCTCTGTCTCAAATATTCCATTGTGGTCAATAAACATTCCTTGCGGATTTCTTAAACCGATTGCAAAATTCCTTGTTTTTAAATTATCTAATGATATTTCTATTATCTTTCCATAGTCAGAACCATTTATAGAAGTAATATCTTTTTCATTTACTCCATCAAAGTAAAAATCACCAAGACTGAGGTATAAAAAATTATCTTTATGTCCTAATCTCCCTCCTGCAGAACTTCCCGCAAAAGAATTATTTTTATGTTTTTTTAAACATGGACGTGAATTAAAAATATTCTCCCAGTCTCCAATTTGGATGAAATCATTATCAATTTCAGTTACAAAAATTGAAAGAAAATAACAGTCCTCATTTTTATTAAAGTTTGTAGCACTTAGAAAAACTTTATTACTCGAGAGATCATTTTTTTGAATTACCAGCAAATCTTTAACGCCATACTGATAGACGGCACTTGCGCCAAAGACTTCTAAAAATAATTCTTCATTTAAGTTTAATGGCTTCGAAATTACTTTTTCAAAATTTTCATTGTTTAGAATCCATCCGTTACCACGCTTGTCAACGTAAAACAGTTTTTTATTGAGAATATCTATGCCTCCGTAATCTTCATAAGTTGGTTTGGTATATTTTTTAAGAACTAAATCATAATAATTAGAAGATATATATTTTTCTTGAATTTGATCAGCGCCTGTAACTGAATCTTTTACCGTAGATCTCAGACCGCTGAGACCTGAATTTTCAAGAAAGAGGCTTAACTGAGTTGTTATTGGAAATAAATTGAATTTTTCAATAATTGCTCCAGCAATAAGTGAAAATACTATTAAGCATAAAAAAGTGAGAGAGAATAAAGCCCTTTTTATAGTGTTTGAAATTTTCATTTAATGTAAGATTTTAGCGATAGTTTAATTCAGCACCATGGAAAAGTTTAAAGCAATCAAATGACTGATTAATAGTATACTTGCAATGTTTAATTTAAAACAATCATGAAAATTCTCCAATCTACAATTATTAAATTAAATCCAAAAATCTTTTTAATTATTAACTTCCTGGTTGCTGGAATTATTTTTTCACTAAGCTTGAATTCTTCATTTCCAGATCAAAATGATTACCTTGCTTTAGCAGAAAGTATTTTGAATGGTAAATTTTCTTCTTATTTTTTTTTGGAGAACTATTATCCTGCTACTCTTAGATCTCCAGGTTACCCATTATTTTTAGCATCTATTCTTGCTATATTTCAAACTAGCTTATTTGTAAAATATGCGCAGTTGTTTATGTATTTTTTTTCTATAATTTTATCTATAAAAATTATAGAAAAACTAAGTGAATCGCAGCTTTCACAATACATTTTCATTGCATTATCAACAATATGTATTCAAATTCCTTATTACTCAGCTCTAATTTCCTCAGAATCTTTAACAATTTTTATAATTATTTTCAATATATACATTTTATTAGTTAAAGATATAAAGAATATTTTTGTAAATGCTTTGACTGGGTTTACATTTTCTTTTTTGGTGCTTACAAAGCCTGCATTTTTATTGCTACCATTTTTATTGATATTTTTAGCAATTATCTTAAAAAGTAATCTAAAAAATTATATCTTTATAATTATTTTTTTCCTATTGGGATTGATGCCATTTTCAGCATGGAATTACGCTAATCATGGTGTTTTTAAACCTACAACTATAGAGGGAATGGCTACAATAGCTCATATGGGGTACTGGAATTTTAAATTACCGGTAGGCTACAAATCACAGTTTGATGATTATCAGTCTTCTATAGTCTCAGATTTCTCAAATCCCTTTATATTTTCAGATGAAGAGTACTTATCCAATGTGATTTCATTTGAGAATGAATGGAACCAGATTAATGAAGAATTGGATATCTTATTAAGTCCTTCATATAGGATTGACTTAGCCTACATGAGAGAGGACCCGACAATATTCATAACTTATCCAAGTAACTACATCATCAAGAGAGAAGAGCTTTTGAATGCTGTAATTATAGAAAATATTAAAAAGGATCCATTATATTATTTAAGCACAAGGACTTATAATTTTTTTAGAGTTTTTTTTACTGGTATTAATGTTTCTAATTTTACAGATGCCAATAGTTTTTTTGAAAAATTAAAGATGATCCTTGCATTTGCAATTTCATTCAGTATTATTTTTTGTGGCTTTTTATATTCAACTTTTTTTATTTTAAAAAATTTGAAAACGGTTTCGTCAGAAATACTAATTCTATACTCTTATATTTTTTATACTGCAGCAGTTCATGTTCCATTTTCTGTGCAGGCGAGATACACCGTCCCAATTCACTTATGTTTGCTCGTTTTATTGTCTATAATTACAACTCAGAAAAATAAATTGTAGCTAAAGAGTTTGCTGTAAAAAATTCTAAATAAATATATTGATATTATGGATAAAAAATCTAAGAAAGTTGCCCTTATTTCAGGCATAACTGGTCAAGATGGCAGTTATTTAGCTGAGCTCTTAATAGAGAAGGGCTATGAAGTTCATGGTCTTGTTAGAAGAGCAAGTACGTTTAACAGGATTAGAATTGAAAAATATTTTGATCGTGATAATTATCCGATAGGAGGACCTGAACAAAGCTTTTTTTTGCATTATGCCGATCTAAGTGACTCTTCCTCTATTTTCCATGCGCTTCAAAAAATTATGCCTAATGAAATATATAATCTTGGAGCTCAAAGCCATGTTGGAATAAGTTTTGATACTCCAGAATATACTGCTGATGTAACAGGTATAGGCACTCTTAGATTATTAGAGGCTGTAAGAAGTTCAGGTTTGGATTGCAAATTTTACCAAGCTGGTTCGAGTGAGATGTTCGGACTAGTTCAAGAAAACCCTCAGAGTGAAACCACTCCATTTTATCCAAGATCTCCATATGGAGCAGCTAAGGTTTATGGACATTGGATTGCTAAAAACTATCGAGAGTCCTATGACATGTTTATCTCAAATGGAATACTTTTTAATCATGAGTCACCTCGAAGAGGAGAAAATTTTGTAACTAGAAAAATTACCCTTGGCGCTACAGCGATTTCTCTTGGTCTTCAGAAAGAGCTTGTGCTAGGGAATTTAGATGCAGAAAGAGATTGGGGATATGCCAAGGATTTTGTTGAGGGAATGTGGATGATGTTGCAACAAGATGAGCCTGATGACTACGTTTTGGCAACTGGTGAAACTAAGTCTGTTCGTGAATTTTGTGAGATTGTTTTTAATGTACTTAATCTTGACATGGAAAAGTATGTAAGAAGTGATAAAAAATTCTTTAGACCAGCTGAAGTAGATTATTTAAGAGGGGATGCCTCGAAAGCTAGAAAAAAATTAAATTGGATGCCAAAAACTTCTCTTCAAGAGCTAGCAGAAATAATGATAGAGTCTGATCTTGAATACCATAAAACTGGCAAGTTTAAGTAATGGATTACATACTGCCACTAGCTGATGATTCCTTCGGCGAAGAAGAGAAGCATGCAATGCTTTCTGTAATAGATTCCGGAAACTATACAATGGGTGAGAGGGTCGAAGAGTTTGAAGAAGCTTTTTCAGATTGGATTGGAACATCTCACTCAGTAATGGTTAACTCTGGTTCATCTGCCAATCTTTTATTAGTGTATTCGCAGATTGTTTCTTCTTTTCAAAAAGATCTTTTAAAGCCAGGAGATGAAGTATTAGTTCCAGCGCTTTTATGGCCTACAACTATTTGGCCCCTAGTTCAATTTGGGCTGAAGCCTGTGCTTGTTGATATATGTCTTGATAGTCTTGCTATGGATTTGGATGATTCTAAAAAGAAGATCACCAATAAAACTAAGGCCATTTTTCTAATTCATGTTTTGGGATATGCATGCGATATGAGTAAATATGTTCACTTTTGCCAATCAAATAATTTATTTTTACTTGAAGATTGTTGTGAAAGTTTTGGTGCATTTGATAAATCAAAACATGTTGGTTCATTTGGTCAAGGTGGTACTTTTTCACATTTTTTTTCTCACCACTTAACCACAATGGAGGGAGGTACTATCACATCAAATTCACTAGCATTAAGTGATGACTTAAAATCTATGAGGGCTCATGGATGGGTTCGTAATCGTTCGGATATTCAAAAATTTTCAAATCAATACAAAAATTTAGACAAAAGGTTTTTATTTTTAATGCCAGGTTTTAATGTAAGACCTATGGAGATTCAGGCAGCGGTTGGACTAGTTCAACTTGGTAGAATGGACGAGTTACTTTCTCATAGAGATCATTTTGCAAAATATATTATTGATGCATTTGAAGGAATTGATTGGTTAAGAGTAGCTGGTGCAAATAGAAATCGTATAAATGTAAAACGAGAAAGTCGAAATCATTCTTGGATGAATATTTCTTTTATAATAGATGAAAATTGCCCAGTTTTACCAAGTGAGGTTGTTAAAATTTTTGAAAATTCCGGAATTGAGACCAGACCAATTATCACAGGAAACTTTGCCAATCAACCAGCTGCAAAATATATTTCACAACTAACGTCATATCCAAATGCACAAATTATTTCTGATCGAGGATTTATGATTGGATGTCACGCCACAAAAATAACTGAATTACTTTCAGAGTCCATTAATGCTGTTTCAGCTAAACTTAGTTCATTTTGAAAGCTTTAATTGTTTTACCATCCTTTAATGAAAAGGAGAATATAGTTGATTTAATAATTTCAATTTTAGCGATTTCAAAATCATTTTATATAGTTGTTGTTGATGATAATAGTCCAGATGGTACCTACAAAGCTGTGGAAAAGGCGAAATTGCTCATGCCTGATTTTGACCGTGAGCGACTTCATATGATTAAGCGTTTTGAAAAAGACGGAAGAGGGGGCGCTGTATGGGAGGGAATGAGATGGGGGCTTTCTTCATCAGTTGATTTTGAGTATTTCGTCGAGATGGACTGTGATTTTTCTCATAACCCTAATGAAATCCAAGCTGGATTAAACATAGTTTTTAACGGTTTTGATCTTGTTTTAGGCTCGCGTTATCCCGATGGAAAAATTATTAATTGGCCATTGAAAAGAAGGATTTTTAGCAGGTTTGCCAATTTTTTATGTAGAATTCTTATCAGCTGGAAATTCCATGATTATACAAATGGGTACAGGTTTTATAATAGAAAATCTGTAGCTCACCTATCAAAATCCAGAACTATGTTCAAAGGTTATATTAATTTAAGTGAAACTATTGCAAAGCTCCTAAAGCATGACTTTTCAATTGCAGCCTTCCCAATTATTTTTGAGAATCGAAAACTTGGAAAGAGCAATACCGATTTTAAAGAAATGCTAGGATCTTTTTTTGCAATCTTTCAAATTGCTGTAAGGTACTGGTTTGATAAAAAGTTCTAAAATTCTTGGTATTTCAGGTTTCTCAGGAGGTATTGGCTCAACAGCGAGCTATTCAGAAGAAATGTTGACAATCAATTCGAGGTTAGAAGATCCATTGGAGAGGATAGTTGAAGAGTTCAAAGATAAATCTATAACTCAGTATATTCATTTGGCAGCAATAACTGATATAAATTGGTGCATGAATTTTCCAAAAAAATGCTTTTTATTTAATTCAGAATATGCACAAAAGTTTTATCAAGCAGCCTCAATTGCAAAAGTTGAAAGATTTATCTTTGTTTCTACATCTCATGTATATGATAACTCTTTCAGAAAGCCACTTGATTTGAATTCCTCATTAAGACCTACAAGTATTTATGGTAAATCAAAATTAGATGCAGAAATTAGTCTCTCAAGACAGAAAAATGAAGATACCAAATTATCAATTGCACGAGTTTTTAGTGTGACTGGAAAAAATACAAGAGATCACTTTCTTTATAAAGGTCTTCACAGAAGAGCGCAGAGTAAAGATTTTTCTTCAATACCTGGATTAGAAAATACTAGAGATTTTTTAGAAGCATCAAAAGTAATGAGCGAATTGATTCGTCTTGCAAGGTCAGTTGATTTTCCAGCATTAGTTAATATCTGTTCTGGGAATGGCAAAAAAGTGCGTGAAATTGCTAAAGATGTATTTTCTTTATATGGATTTGAGGAAAAAATAGATAAAATGCTTTCACCAAAAGACGACACTCCTAGCAAAATTATTGGAGTTCCAACCGATTTTAAATGATTGCAACTCTAAAAAAAATAATTTCAACAAAACTTTCTATTTTTGTAATTATTGGAGTATTTGGCTTAATAATAAATTTGAGCTCTTTTGTAATATATTTAGAGTTTTTTTCTCCAGCATTCTCATCTTTTCTGGCATTTTCAACTGCAGTAGTTTTTAACTATTTTTGTCATGGCAAATTTTTGTGGAGATTTCACAAGAGTCAAATACTAAAATATCAGCGGTTTTTAAAATTTTATTTTGGATACTCTTTTAGCATGATCATTAATGTGTCCATAGTTTATTTTTTTCAATCTTATGTTGAAAATATAGTTCTATTGCAAGTCTCTGGAATCATTATTGGCTCATTATTAAATTTTTTTGTTTCAAGGTTTTCTTATACTGGTAAGCTCAAATATGATGAAAACACAAAATAAGATTAAAAAAGCAATTTTTCCTGTTGCTGGTCTTGGAACAAGATTCTTGCCTGCAACTAAAGCCATTCCAAAAGAAATGCTTCCAATTATTGATAAGCCTCTGATTGAATATGCCGTTGAGGAAGCTGTCATGGCAGGAATAGAAGAAATAATTTTTATTACCAGTCATACCAAAAGAGCAATTGAAGATCATTTTGATGCAAATCTTGAGCTTGAAGAAAAATTACTGAATTCAGGTAAAAAAGATGCCATAAAAAAGATAAATAGAAATATATTCAAAGATGTCACATTCACTTATGTGCGGCAGAAATCACAGAAAGGTTTGGGACATGCAATTCTTCAGGCTAAACATTTAATACAAGATGAATTCTTCGCTATTTTACTAGCAGATGATCTGATTATTCATGATCCTTCTGCCACTCAGCAATTAATAAACATTGCTCAAGAAACTAATTCTTCTGTAATAGGATTGAATAAAGTTCTAAAAGAGCATATCAGTATGTATGGTGTTATTTCTTCTGCAGATTTGTCCAAAAAAGAGAAACTATTTCTTCTTGATGGCATTATTGAAAAACCTCAATCAAATCCTCCTTCAGATATGGCTGTTTTTGGTAGATATGTTTTATCTCATCATATATTTTATTATTTAGAGATCATAAATCCTGGAGTTGCTGGAGAAATTCAGCTAACAGATGCAATTAAATTAATGTTAAAAGATCATGATATCAATGGATATCTTTATGATGGTATTAAATTTGATTGCGGCTCCAAGGAAGGATATGTTCAAGCAATTGCCCATCTAGCATCTGATTTTTTGCCTAAATGAGAATATTGCTCTCATTCTTGAGAATGGTGCCTCCTGAGCTTGCTCACACAATTGCGCTTAATTCATTGCAACTTTTATATCAATTAAAACTAATCAGCATATTTTTTCCTCAGAAATTTTCTGGGACTTCATTCACTTTCAAAGGCCTTAAATTTAAAAACAAACTTGGTATAGCTGCGGGATTAGATAAAAATGGAGATTTTATAAATTCATTGGGAGCATTGGGTTTTGGTTTTATTGAAGTTGGAACCATTACTCCTAAACCACAGCCTGGCAATCCAAAGCCAAGAGTATTTCGATTCACTGATCAAGAAGCAATTGTAAATAGACTGGGTTTCAATAACAAAGGCGTTGATTACCTTTTAGAAAGAGTAAAGAGAAGAAAATATAATGGAGTTCTTGGAATTAACATTGGCGCAAACAAGGATTCTACAGGTCAAAAGAGGGTCAATGATTATATTGAATGTTTTCAGAAAGTTTCTGCTTATGCAGATTATATTACAGTTAATATTTCCTCACCAAATACTCCTGGGTTGAGATCCTTGCATGCCAAGGAAAATTTTTTACCATTGTTTAAGGCTATAAAAGATGTCCGCAAAACTGAAAATTTTTTCAAGCCTATTTTTATTAAACTATCTCCAGATGAACATATAGATGTAATTTCTGAAATTACTAAGGCTATTAAAGAATTTAATTTTGATGGGGTAATAACTTCCAATACCACAATTGAAAAGAGTAATTTAATTTTTCAATCCAAGAGAGACCTTTCGGGCGGCCTATCCGGCAAACCTTTGCTTGAAAAATCAAATGAACTTCTTTCTTTAGTGCATTTAAGAGAGCCTGAGCTTTTCAAAATTGGAGTTGGTGGAGTGCATAATAAAGAAAGTTTTAATATGAAATTAGAAAAAGGAGCCTCCTTAGTACAAATTTATACAAGCTTTATTTATGACGGCCCAAAAATTATAAAAAAAATATTGAACTAGAATTTCTTATGGAATTATTAATTTCTCTTTTTGTTGTGCTTTTTTTAGTTGGCGCAATAAGTTTTTTAAAGCCTTCGAGAAGAATGAAAGCTCTCAGTATAATTAGAATGTCTGCTGCTAAAGAGGGCTTTAAGATTGGTTCTACAAATGAATTAAGAAAAAAATTTAAAAACTGGAACCCCCAAGTAGCTATATATCAAATTAAAAATACTTCTAATCATAAGAATTTGCACTACTTGAGAATAGAAAATAATCTTAAACTTTATGAGCCCATTTCCTTTAAATATGAACAACAATTCCAAATAGTTGAAGAAAAAATTTCTCAATTACCGTCTTCTGTACTTGAAATTATTTTTTATCAGTCCAATATAGCAATCGTTTGGAATGAAATGCTTGGCATTAAAGAGCTTTTGAAAATTAAGGAAACTGTATTAAAAATATGAACTTTTGCAAATTATAGTAAATTAAAATATGTCAAAAACTCTCGTTATAGTTGAATCACCTGCCAAAGCTAAGACTATTTCTAAGTACTTAGGGTCAGATTACATCGTCAAGTCGAGTGTTGGACATATCAGAGATCTGCCAAAAGGCAAGTCAAAAAAACCTACTCAGAGAAATACTATTCCAAAGGATCTTCCTGAAGATGAGAAACGAAGACTAAAAAAAATTAATGAGCGCAAACGACTTATTAGAAGAATGGGCATTGATCCAGACAATGGTTGGGCTGCGAATTATGAAATCATTCCCGAAAAAGAAAAAGTCATTAAAGAATTAAAAACAGCCGCAAAGGGAGTGGATTCAATTTTTCTAGCAACCGATCTGGATAGAGAGGGTGAAGCAATAGCATGGCACCTCAAAGAGGCGCTAGGCGCAGATAAATTTAACTACTCCAGGGTGAGATTTAATCAAATTACCAAAGATGCAATCTTGGAATCTTTTGAAGATCCAAAAGACATTGATGCAAGTCTTGTGGAAGCTCAGCAAGCAAGAAGATTTCTTGATAGAGTTGTTGGTTTTGAGCTATCACCACTATTATGGGCAAAAGTAGCCCGTAATCTTTCTGCTGGAAGAGTTCAGTCTGTTGCATTAAGGCTCTTGGTAGAAAGAGAACATAGCATCCAAAAGTTTAAACCAGATGAGTTTTGGGAGATTTCATTCAATGCAGAAAATGATAAAAAAATTGGCATCGAATTTAATCTTAATAGAAAAAAATCTGATCCTTTGTTACAAGCTGATGAGGCAAAAAACATTGAAGAACTTGTTAATTCCTCAAATTTGCTTGTAAGTGAGGTAACCCAAAAACCTGTTAAATCAAAACCAAAACCTCCTTTTATTACATCCACATTGCAACAAGCAGCAAGTACAAAACTTGGTTTTAATGTAAAGAGAACTATGAGAACAGCTCAAAAACTCTATGAAAATGGACTCATTACATACATGAGAACTGATGCACCTGCTTTGTCTCCTGAATCAATTGCAGATGCAAGAATGTATATTGAAACTAACCTTGGAGATAAGTATCTTACCAATGCTCCAAGAATATATTCTTCTAGCGAAAATGCGCAAGAGGCTCATGAAGCAATTAGACCTACAAATGCATCAACTAAATCTGAGGGTTTAATTTCATCATCAGATGAAGAAAAAAGATTATATGAACTAATTTGGCAGCAATTTATTGGTTCACAATTGCCAGATGCAGAATATTTAGCAACTAATGCCAAAATACATTTAGATGAATATGTATTTTCTGCAACAGGAAGAGAGGTAGTTTTTGACGGTTTTACAAGAATAGTTAAGTC
>QBVW01000013.1 GCA_003284215.1 SAR86 cluster bacterium AG-313-D11
TGAGGTATCCACCTGCCTCATCAGTTGGCCTGGCAGTAACAAAGTTAATAACACCTCCAACAGCGTTTCTTCCATACAAAGTTCCCTGAGGACCTTTTAAAACTTCCAATCGATCAATATCAAAAAATCCAATATCAGAAAGTGTGCTATTGCCAATGCTGTGTCCGTTAGAAGAAGTGACGAATGAGCTAACTGTAGCTGCTCCAACACCAAAACTTCCATAACCACGCATGGCATAACTCGCTCCACTTCCAATGGCTTTTGAATGAACAAAGCCTGGAATATTCTGAGATAAACTTTGAACATCTACAATCTGTCTTGCCTCAACATCATCTGTTGAAAAGGCAGTAATTGATAACGCTAGGTCTTGAGTGGACTCACTCTTTTTGGTTACAGTAACAACAATTTCTTCAATTTCATTAGTTTGAGCTGTGATCAAACCACTAAAACCTATGGTAAATACAAGTGCGAATGCACATAAAAATCTGTTCATAATCTCCCCCTTAAGTTGATTAAATTGAACTTATACTTAAGTAATATACCTTAAGAATACACCATTGCAATGCTTTAAAGTTAGCAAATCAATATATAAATAATTGTTATAATACTAATAAATTTTGGTTATTTTAGCTGCGTCGAGCTTTTACCTAAAACCTGTCTAGCAACTATGAGTTGCTGAATTTGCTGAGTGCCCTCAAAAATATCTAGAATTTTTGAATCTCGAGAGAATTTTTCCAATAAATGATCCTCTGAAAACCCCTGCATAGAGCATATTTCAACACATTTTAGGGATATTTTATTACCAATTCGTCCGGCTTTAGCCTTGCCCATCGAGGCCTCTTTAGAATTTGGCAATTTATTATCCATCATCCAAGCAGATTTATAGACAAGTAGTCTTGCAGCCTCTAATTCAGCTTCGAGCATTTCTAGCTCACTTTGAAGAGCGGTTTGTTGATGCATCGATGCTCCGAAATTATCTTGATAGCCTTCTTCAGCAAGCAAGGCTCTAGTCATATCTAAAGCTGCTTGGCCCAAACCAATAGCCATTCCAGCTACCATGGGTCTTGTATTATCAAAAGTCTGCATAGCACCACCAAAAGATTTTTTAGCTGCATTGATATCTGTTTCTATTTCTTCTTTGCCGCCCAATAAATTTGCTCGTGGAATCCTGCAGTTATCAAAGATTAAAGTTGCTGTGTCAGACGCTCTAATGCCTAATTTTTTCTCTAACCTAGCAACGGTGAATCCTGGAGTCCCCTTTTCCACTATGAAAGACCTGATAGCAGTTTTGCCCATATCTTTGTTAAGGGTTGCCCAAACAACAACACAGTCGCAACGATCTCCATCGGTAACGTATATTTTTTCTCCATTTAGCACCCACTCATCGCCATCTAAAACTGCAGTGGTTGATATATTTTTTGAATCTGAACCAGCTGCAGGTTCTGTAATCGCCATGGCAGCCCATCTTTTTCCCCACTCTGCTTTTTGATCTGGATTTCCTACTGCCATAATGGCTGCATTCCCTAAACCTGTTCCAGGCCGCGCAAGAAATAATCCAACATCACCCCAGCACATTTGCTCTAAAGAAATAACCGCCCACAGACTTCTGCCTCCAAGGTCCATGGATTTTACTGAATCATCTCCCATGCCCGTATCTTTTTTTTGTGCTGCCGCTGCTTGATTGAGTTGTTCCATTTCAAGAGGTGGCTCATGCTCTGCCTTATCATATTTTCTTGAAATTGGACGCAGAATAAATTCTGCAGCCATTCTCATGGTCTCTTGTGTTTTTTGTAATTGATTTGGTAAAAGTGGATGTATCATTTTAAACTCCTGCGCCTGCTTCAAAAATTCCAATTGCCCTTAAATTTCTATACCAGAGCTCTACAGGATGCTCATGCGTAAAACCATGACCTCCAAGAAGTTGAACTCCGTCCGTACCAATTTTCATTCCATGATGCGAAGCAAATCTATAAGTTAATGATGCTTGTTTGTGAAAGTCTGCTCCAAGATCTTTTAATGCTGCAGATTTATATACCATTAGTCTTAATGCTTCAGTTTCAATAGCCATATCCGCGATCAAGAATGCAACAGACTGTCGGTTAGAAATTGGCTCATCAAACGCCACTCTCTCATTTGTGTAAGGAACAACATAATCAAGAACAGCCTGGCATACACCCAAAGCGAGTGCCGACATTCCAATGCGAGAGGAATCAATCAGAGCTTTATAATCAAGGGAGTAATTATGTCCCCCAAGTTTTTGGGATGTTTTTATTCTGCAATCAGAAAAATTTATTTGTGAGAGCGGCATACCTTTTAAGCCCATAAACTCTTTTGCATGAAGCTCAATGCCTTCCTGATCTTTGTTTACAAAGTACAATTCACATTCTCCTGACTCATTGGTTGCTGAAATTAAAAAGGTCTTAGCATCGTCCGCAAAGGCTAAGCCAGTTTTAGCCCCATTTAAAATAACTTCATCTCCACTTTCGTTTGCCTTGACGCTAGATTGATATGGATCAGCGGCAACTGATGCATTATTAATACCAAGGCTTACATTAAAAATTGAGCCATCAGCTAACTGAGGTAAGTACTCGGACTTCTGATCCTCACTACCATGGTTAAGAATAATTTGAGCAGTTAATAGCGGCGCTGAAATTGACATAGCTAATGACAAGTCTCCATAAGCAAGAGCCTCTAAAGTCAAAGCATTTGAAACAGAGTCTTGAGCTAAACCCATGCCACCAAAATCTTCAGGAATGATGAGGGAAATTAAATCTAGGCCTTTAATCTTTTCAAGCAGATCCTCGCTTGGCCTGCCATTACTTTCCGCTTGTCTTGCCTGAGATCGCATTTCAGTTTCAGCAAACTTTCTTAGCATATCCCAAGTCATTTGCTGATCTTCACTTAATGTAATATCAAATGGATTGTCTGTTTTGTAGTCTTGCATTGTTGATATAAGGATTAAGTGTTAAAAGCTTGAAATAGTATGAAGTTGTGCAAAGATGTTAAAGGTATTAATCAGTCAAATCAATGAAAATAGATATGGCTAATGTTTTAAAATTTGTATTATAAATATCAGCAAAGCAACTTATTTAATCTAAATGACCAAAGTTGAAAGAGCTTCAATTGTAATGAAAATTTTGGGCAAGCATTATCCCAAAACTCCTGTTCCACTTGATCACAAAGATAATTTTACGCTTTTAGTAGCAGTATTATTATCTGCTCAGTGCACAGACGAAAGAGTGAATAAAGTAACTCCCAAACTTTTTAAACTTGCAAGGAATCCAAAGACGATGAGCGCTAAAAGTCCAGAGGAAATATACAGCATCATTAAGCCATGTGGTTTAGGGCCTCAAAAATCTAAAGCTATCCATCGGCTGTCAAATATTTTGTGTAATTCATACGATGGCAAAGTTCCTGAGGATATCAAGGCTCTGGAGAAACTACCCGGAGTTGGGCATAAAACTGCATCAGTTGTTATCAGTCAAGGGTTTGGACACCCTGCATTCCCTGTAGATACACATATTCATCGACTGGCCCAACGGTGGGGTCTTACCAAAGGAAAGAATGTTCAGCAAACTGAGAAAGACTTAAAAAGGGTTTTTCCAAAAGACTCATGGAATAAACTGCATCTACAAATAATATTTTGGGGTAGAGAGTTTTGCCAAGCTCAAAAATGCCATGGGCTTACTTGTAAAATTTGCAAAGCAACTTTTCCTAAAAGATCGCGTCCTTTTTCCCACAACAAGCCATAGATAATTTAGAATAAGCATTTCTACTTTTAATTAAAATAATTAATACTTTTGGAGTAATAAATGGAATCTCAGGCTGATTCAATTTTTTCTAATTCACAGACCATTGAAAAATATGATACTGAACTTTGGCAGGCGCTTAATCAAGAATCGAAACGTCAAGAAGAGCATATAGAGCTAATAGCTTCTGAAAATTACGCTAGTCAGCGAGTTATGGAAGCGCAAGGCGGTCTTTTAACCAATAAATATGCTGAAGGCTATCCTCATAAGCGATATTATGGAGGGTGTGAATATGTAGACATTGCTGAAGAGCTTGCAATTCAAAGAGCAAAGGACTTATTTAAAGCTGATTATGCAAATGTTCAGCCGCACTCAGGATCATCTGCAAATGCCGCAGCCTTTCTTGCTATGCTTGAGCCTAATGATTCTATCCTAGGAATGAGTCTTGATCATGGTGGTCATTTAACCCACGGTGCAAAAGTAAATTTTTCGGGGAAAAACTATACAGCCTTTCAATATGGCCTTCATCCTGAAACCCATGATATTGATTACGATCAAGTAAGGGATCTGGCAAAAGAACATAACCCTAAGGTAATTATTGCAGGTTTCTCAGCTTTTTCTGGCACGATAGACTGGAAGATTTTTAGAGATATTGCTGATGAAGTGGGCTCGTATTTTTTAGTCGATATGGCCCATGTTTCCGGACTTGTAGCTGCAGGATTATATCCATCACCAGTTCCATATGCTGATGTGATAACTTCAACAACTCATAAAACACTTAGGGGCCCAAGATCAGGAATAATTATTGCTAAATCTAATGAAGCACTTGAAAAAAAATTAAATTCTGCCGTATTTCCTGGATCTCAGGGGGGTCCATTGATGCATGTTATAGCTGCAAAAGCTGTATGTTTTAAAGAAGCTCTAGAGCCAGAATTTAAAATATATACACAGCGTGTAATGGATAATGCAAAGCTGATGTGTGAAATAATTCAGAGTCGAGGTATAGATGTGGTAACTGGAAGGACTGAAAATCATATTATTTTGGTAGATTTAATTAGCAAAGGGTTGACAGGTAAAGATTGCGAGGCTGCTTTGGGAAGAGCAAATATTACTACCAACAAGAATGCAGTGCCAAATGATCCACAATCACCTTTTGTAACCTCTGGCATTCGCCTAGGCACTCCTGCTATAACTACGAGAGGCTTTCGAAGTGAGGAAGTAGAAATATTGAGCAATTGGATCTGTGATATTGTTCTTAATCTTGAGAACGAGGAAAAAATTAACTTAATCAAAGGTAAAGTGATAGAAATGTGTGCCAGGTTTCCAGTTTATAAATAATTATGTTTTGTCCATTTTGCCAGGCTCAAGATACTAAAGTTATTGATTCAAGGCTTGTTGGAGATGGTTCTCAGATTAGGCGAAGAAGAGAATGTGAAGTTTGTCATGCCAGGTTTACAACCTTTGAAACAGCTGACTTGGCTCTTCCAAGGATCGTAAAAAGTGACGGAGAAAGGCAGCCTTTTAATGGTGTGAAGCTTAAAGCTGGAATGCTAAGAGCTCTTGAAAAAAGACCGCTCTCTGCCGAAGAAGTCGATGGAGTATTTGGCAGTATATTAACTGAAATACGTCAGCTTGGAGAAAGAGAAATTGCCTCAAGACAACTAGGTGAAATTGTCATGCGTAATTTAAAAAGAGTGGATCAAGTTGCATACGTAAGATTTGCATCTGTGTATCGAGACTTCCAAGACATACAAGAGTTTGCTGAAGAAATATCTTCTTTATCCAAAGAAAAGCTTAAAAGAAAGACAAAGAAAAAATGAAAGACCTGGACTTTATGGCTAGAGCCATTGAGCTTGCAAAAAAGGGTCAACTAAAAGTTCAGCCAAATCCAATGGTTGGGTGTGTAATTGTAAAAAATAATAAAATTATTGGTGAGGGCTGGCATCAAGAATATGGTAAAAATCATGCTGAAATAAATGCTATAAAAAGCTGCAAAAAAAAATTTGGTACAAATAAAGCTATTAAACTTATTGCTGGATCCGATGTCTATGTAAACCTTGAGCCATGCTCAATTGAACGAAACACTCCTCCATGCTCAAATGCATTGATTGAATATCAAATTAAAAAACTATTCTGTGGAACCCTTGATCCAAATCCAAAAATTAATGGGAGAGGAATTAAATTGCTTAGAAAAGCGGGAATTGAAGTAAAAGTAGGCCTGCTTAAAAAAGAGTGTAACGAATTAAACCGGATTTTTTTTACAAATCAGAAGCAATCTCGTCCCTATATAATTCTTAAAAGCGCTCAATCATTAGATGGAAAAATTGCACTAAAAAGCGGAGAAAGCAGCTGGATATCAAGCCCTGAATCACGCAAAAATAGTCATCACATTCGGTCAATGGTTAAAGGAATTTTAGTGGGAAGAAATACAGCAGAGCAAGATAATCCATCGCTCACCGTCAGATTGGCTAAAAATGAACTAGGTTTAACTAAGAACGAGGTTCTTGAGCAACCAGTAAAAATTATTATTGGAAATCTTAAGAAATCAAAAAAAGTAAGCAAAATTTTTGCTGGCAAATCAAAGATTATCATTGCATCCAAGCAACCAGCTAAAAAGTTTGGAAATATAGAGTATTTAGAATACAAGAATAAAAATTTTTTAAAGAAATTCTTGCAAGATCTTTTGGATAGAAATATATCTAGTATCTTAGTAGAGGGCGGTCAGAAAACTTTAAATACATTTATTGTTAATAATTTATTTGATGAATTGGTGCTATATACTGCACCCATGTTTTTAGGTGCAAAAAGCAAAGATGCTATAAGTCTTAATGCGCCTGATAGCATAAAAGCATCGAAAAAATTAAAGATGGTGAAGCAGGAAAAATTTAAAGATGATATTAAGACAACTTACTACAATACAAATGTTTAATTGTATTTAAGTATTTCGTGCTTATATAAGAGAAATGGAATTCAATACAACCGAAGAAATCATTCAAGAAATTGCAGCTGGCAAAATGGTTATCTTGCTTGATGATGAAGATAGAGAAAATGAAGGTGATTTGGTTTGCGCAGCAGAACTTGTAGATGATAAAAAAATAAATTTTATGATTAGCAAAGCAAAAGGTTTAGTGTGCCTGCCATTATCTCCTAAGAAATGTGACCAGCTCAATCTCCCAATGATGACTAATAATAATAGAGCAAAACATGGGACTGGGTTTACGGTTTCCATAGAGGCAGCTGAAGGTATCTCAACGGGTATTTCTGCGGAAGATAGAGCCAAAACAATAGTTGCAGCAGCTAAAAAAAATGCTCAAGCAGGAGATATAGTTCAACCTGGTCATATTTTCCCATTAAGAGCTTTTGAAGGAGGCGTCTTGAGTCGCGCAGGCCATACAGAAGCTGCATGTGATTTAGCGAGGTTGGCTGGTCTTGAGGAAGCTGGTGTTATATGTGAGATTATGAATGATGACGGAACTATGGCTAGAAGAGATGATTTGATGAAATTTGCTTCAACTCATGAAATGAAGATTGGAACAATAGCTGATTTAATTCATTATCGAACCCTCAAAGAAAAATCTGTACATATGGAATACTCTAAAACTGTTGCAATTGATGGTTTTCAGTTTGAGCTTTCTGCATGGAGAGATAGTATTTTTAATAACCTCCATTTAGCGTTTGTTAAAGGTGATCTTACCTCGTCAGATTCCCCCCTAGTAAGAGTTCATGTTCCCAATACATTACATGACTTAATTGGTATTGAAGAATTTGGCAAGAGGCTTAATCTTGACAAAGCGCTGAAAAGAATTGGTAAAGAAAAATGTGGTGTTTTACTTTTAATTGGTAATTATCAAAATGCTGACGAAGTTATGAATGATTTAATGGGCACCAAATCTTCTGTTAAACCTGAGACCAAGACTGTGGGTATAGGTTCACAAATTCTTAAAGAACTTGGTTTGCAAAAGATAAAATTGCTTGCAACTCCAGTGAAATACCCATCATTATCTGGATTCGATCTTGAAGTGACAGGATTTGAACAATGAGCAAAGATGGATTTACCTACTCATCAAAAAAAATTGATGTTAATAAAAAAATTACTATAGTTGCGTCAAAGTGGAATGCCGAACTCGTAAATCAATTATTAAATTCAGGAAGAGCCCATCTTGAAGCACTGGGATTCACCAACGTAAAGATTGTATATGTTCCCGGTGCTTGGGAATTAGTTCATGCAACTCAAAAAGAATTAGCTCATGCAGATGGAGTAATTGCATATGGAGTAGTAATTAGAGGAGAAACAACTCATTATGAGCTCATTTCAGAGTCAACCGCTCAAGGATTGATGCAGCTAAGCATTAATTTAAATAAGCCTATTGGTTTTGGCTTAATTGCTACTGAGAATTTATTACAAGCTGAAGAGCGTGCTGATCCCTCAAAATTAAATAAAGGCAGAGAGATCGCTCAATCACTTGTTGAAATGCTGGCCTGAAAATGTCTAAAAATCTAGGGAAGTATAAACAAGAGCTCAAAACTCGAGAATGCTTGGTGCA
This sequence comes from SAR86 cluster bacterium AG-313-D11, assembly GCA_003284215.1. Taxonomy (GTDB): domain Bacteria; phylum Pseudomonadota; class Gammaproteobacteria; order Magnimaribacterales; family D2472; genus D2472. The sequence goes on from QBVW01000013.1 coordinate 8,294, forward strand.
AGCAATCTATCAATATATATTTCATGAATCAAATTTAAACTCTCTAATGGACCAATTCCTTAAAGAAAATACACCAAAAAAAATAAACTTTAATTACTTCAAACAAAGATTAAAAAATATTTTTGAACAATCAAATGATCTAAAAGAAATTACGAGGGATCTAAAAAATAATGAGGGCGAGAATCTTGAGATGATAGATGAAGCCATTTTATGGCTTGGAATAGTTGAGATACGCGCTAATGAATTGGCGCATCCTGTGATCATTGATGAATGTATTCGTCTAGCAAAGAAATTTTCTAATCCAAATTCTTATAAGTTTGTAAATGCCAAACTGGATGATTGGTTAAAAACAAATCAAGCAGACTGGCTTAAGAAGAATAGTTAACGTAAATTGGGCTGGACCATGCTCTGTTTTCTGCAGGTGCAAGACATTCTCCACGGTTCTCACGGACTCCCACTCTACATATTTGAGTTTTGATACATTTGCCATTTTCATCAAATTCACATCCCAGCGGATCCGCTGAAAGTTTAAGTGAAGGCTCCTCAATAGCTCTTACATAGTAAACGGCATCTCGTTGACTAACTGAAAATTGCTCGTCTGAAAAAGAAATCTGACAACTCGTACTATTACAAGGAAATGTTTTCCAAACGTCTTCTACAAGACCTTCAACTGGTTCATTTTCATATTCTTGTGGCAAAATCCTGATAACTTCAATACGTGTAATCAATCTTCTTTCATTGCTAGGGTTGTAACACTCTGAATTACATATCTTTTCTAATCGGTCTTTAGTAAGTCCATTGTTACTATAGTCAGGACAACCAGGTTTTTGTTTAAGAGAACCGGCTGCTTTCACAGTGAAGACTGGTGATTGATTGCTGCTCACTTCTGACCCCATTGATAAGGATTCAGATTGAGTTTCAGCATCAAACCATAAAAGAATTCTAGGTCCTGAGGTTGCATAAACCTCTTTTCTTTCTAAAGCATCCCAAATTGATTCTCTCTTTCGAGATGTTGAATGAGCAGCAACTAGCCCTCCAGACATAAAATATGCACTCTGTCTTTCAGCATCCGTAGCTATATTTAAATCCATAATACTGTTGAGACTCGTGTTGCCTAAATCAACATAAGACGGTTCTAATTCCCCTTTAGGACGCCTAAGATCACTCATTTTTTCATACAATGGATCATTGAAACCATTCGCTTCAGTATTATAAAGTCTATCGATTTCTTTATACCCAGTTCCTGGTCGAGCACCATGATTATCACTTGAGCCAATAAATCCAAATTTAAAACGTTGTGGATTTTCTTTATCAGTAAAATCACTTAATGCTAATACATACTGTGCAGAACCCAGAGGTCTGTAGTTAAAGGACGGTAAAAAACAGTCATTACATTGCCCAGCATTTAGATAATCATCTGGATTTGTTTCATTCACTGCTGCATATCCAGTGGAGCCCATTTGAGCTGCAAATAATTTTGTTTGGTCAACTAAATACTGACATGTTTGCGCATCCATACCAGAGTCTTCACATCTTTCAGCCATAATATTACCTGCCTGTTGGCAGGTTGGTAAAAAGCCTTTAGTTTCCTCAGGACAAAATAATTCAACATTTGGGCTTATTTCTGCATCATTCCAAGTTCTGTATTCTTCAGAATTGCCATGACCTGAGTAAATTTCAAATAAAAATTGAGACTCATCATCTTTAAAATCTTTTAATTGTTTTTTCCAATCAGATGTCGGTGGGGTATAAAATCCCCAGGTTGTTCCATGGGGAATGACCATATAAGGTGACTCCCAATCTTTTAATTTCTGAAATAATATATTTGGATTAGTTGCTTCCTCATAACAATTCACTGGAAGATCCCTTGTGTTGACTCCCTCAGGGCATATAGGCGTTGCCTGGATTTCATCAAAAAATTTATCAAATGCAAAAAACCTATCTCTATTTCTGAAATCTAATGTTGCAGGCAAAGCAGACATGGTCCAAGGTAAGCCAAGTCTCATTACTAGTGGAGCTACTCCACCTGAACCAATAGCTCTGGGCGGCACCAAAGCATCATCGGTTTCTAAAAAAATTACATTTTTATGCCCATAATGATTTTCAGGATTCGGATCAACTTGTGTCCACTCCCATCCCAAAAAACTAACTAAATCATCTGTACCTTCTGATAAATTATTGCATTGTTGAATACTTTGTTTAGTATCCAACCATTTCCTGGGAGTACTGGCCTCGGCATGATCATTAATAGACCAGAAATCTAAAGCTGAACAAAATCTTGCGTAATCACATGCATCGGCTAAAGGTGAAGCTCCTTTGCCATTCATAAAGGGCAAAGACCACATGAATGCGTCTGTTGAATAGGTTGTGTGCACATGAAGATCACCAAACAAAATTTGCTTTTCATCCAAAACCTCTAGTTCTGATTTCACAATATTGATTCTAGTAGCTCTATCTTCAAGTGCTTTTTCTGGGAGAACTTTTCCCTCTATCACTCCTGGGCCATCTAGAGTCCCAAAGGCTTTTAAAACTGCGCCACTAAAAAATATAGCTACTGAAAAAATAAACAGCAGAACAATTGAAGTTAGTAGGTTTCTCATATCTCTCCAGAATAAATAAAGCTAGTCTCTATAAATTGTTTGATCTCTTGAAGGTCCGACTGAAACTATTCCAATTGGGCAATCTAAAGTCTCTTCAATAAACAGTATATAGTCCTGAGCTGCTTTAGGTAAATCGCCAAAAGATTTAGCATTAGATGTATCCTGCTTCCAACCAGTAAATGTTTTATAAATAGGAAGCTGATCTTGATCGTAGTCAATGCAGACCTGGATCTCGTCAAAGCCATCTAGAACGTCCAATTTTGTTATACAAAGATTGGTTACAGAATTAATAAAAACAATGGTTTCTAAAGCTTTTAAATCTAGCCACCCGCATCTCCTTGGACGACCAGTTGTTGCACCAAACTCATGACCTACCTTTGCCAGCTGTTCCGCATTAGAATCAAATAACTCAGTGGTAAAGGGCCCTTCACCAACACGAGTTGTATATGCCTTGGTAATACCCAAAATAGAATCAATATGTCGGGGGCCCACACCTAATCCTGAAGATAACCCGCCGGCAGTTGTGCTCGAGGAGGTAACGTAGGGATAGGTTCCATGATCAATGTCTAACATTGAGCCCTGAGCTCCTTCAAAAAGAATACTCCTGCCCTGTTTTACCCAAAGCTTTAAAAGATCTTGAGTTTTACAATGATAGTTATTATAAAGGGCTATATTGTTGGTCAACTCTTCAAAAACATCTTCAAAGGCTATGGGTTGAGCTTTGTATAAATTCTGTAAAATTTGATTGTGGTAATTCACTAATGTTGATAATTTTATTTTGAGTTCTTCAAGATTTTTTAAATCGCCAAAACGAACTGCACGTCTGGCAATCTTATCTTCATATGCTGGACCAATCCCCCTTCCGGTTGTCCCAATACCCTCTTCTTTATCTCTAACCTGATCAATTGCTATGTGAGTCGGCAAAATTAATGCGCAATCTTCACTGACATAGAAACGACCTTCAAAATTAATATCACTCTCTTGCAATTCCTGGATTTCTTTCGCTAAAGCTGGAAGAGACAAAACAAGACCGTTACCCAAGACACAGTGAACTGAGGGGTGGAGAATGCCAGATGGAACTAAATGAAGGACTTTTTGCTCACCATCAACTTTAAGGGTATGCCCTGCGTTATGACCACCTTGAAAGCGGCACACCGCTTCAGAATTTTCTGCCAGTGCATCTACAATTTTTCCTTTACCTTCATCACCCCATTGCAAGCCCAAAATAAGGGTGTTGTTGCTCATAGAGTGTTAATTATTACCTTTTGATTTATTCAGGTATTTAAAGAAATCAGATTTAGGATCAATCACTAATACATCAGATTTATTATTAAAAGTTGCATCATAAGCTTTCATGCTTCGAGTGAACTCATAAAATTCTGGATCTCTGGAGAATGATTCTGCATAGATTGCTGCAGCAGTAGCATCGCCCTCTCCTCGAATTTCTTCAGAAGTTTTATAGGCTTCTGCTAGAATAATGACTCTTTCTTTATCTGCAGTTGACCTGATCTCATTGGAAAGTTCATTTCCTTCAGCGCGAAGTTCCTCTGCTAGCCTATTTCTCTCTGAGCGCATTCTTTCATAAACAGAGTTGCTAAGTTCAGGCGGTAAGTCGATTCTTTTAACTCTAAAATCTATAATCTCTATACCTAGATCAGATACAGAATTGCCTAAATTCTCTCGCATATCACTCATCAACTGATCTCTTTCACCTGAAACTAGTTCTGTCACAGTTCTTCGGCCAAATTGATTTTTAAGCTCAAACGCAGTTCTTTGACCGAGTAAATTATTCAAGTTAATAAAACTACCGCTAGTAGCATCGTAAAAAGTTCGAACATCAGTTATTCGATATTTTACAAACGAGTCAACAATCAGGTATTTGCTCTCTACTGTTAGGATTCTATTTGGCTCTTCATCCAGAGTCTGCAGCCTTGAGTCATATTTTTTGACATTCTGAACAATGGGCAGTTTAAAATTTAAGCCAGTTGGGAGATCGGA
>QBVW01000014.1 GCA_003284215.1 SAR86 cluster bacterium AG-313-D11
CTGCTGCATTGCCAACTTTGCTTCCTCAATTGGCTGCAGGACCAAAATATACTTTGCCAAATATCATGCAAGGCTTCTTTCAGGACTCTCATAACAAGCAAGCTTCTGAGGCTATATTTGGAGAACTTTACTTTGATCTTAGTGAAGCAACCGAATTAACTATTGGCTTTAGATATGATGATTTTTCTGTTTTCGATAGTCAATTTAGTGCTTTGGGCGATAATGGAGGTGGCGCAAGAATCTTTAGAGAAAATGCTCCAGCAACTATGACAGGACCTAACCCAGAATACATTCGTTATCCTGGAATTCTTTCGGCGAATGCAAGTGATAAAGTATCAGGTAAAATAGCATTACAGCATTACATTAACGATGATGCTATGGTCTATGCAAGTTACACTACAGCCGGTAAGGCAGGTGGCTCAAATCCAAACGAAACTGCAACCGTTGATCCATATGATCCTGAAGAAGTTGCATATTTTGAATTAGGTACCAAAGGAATGTGGATGGGTGGTAGATTACTTGCCAATCTCTCATATTTTAATGGTGAGCACACAGATATGATCATTTCTGCGATTACTGATGCTTCATCAAGAAATACTAATTTTGATGCCGTCAACGAAGGGTTTGAAGGAGAACTATCATATTTGCTTACCCCAACTATCAGAGTTGATTTTAACTTTCTTGAAGTTACTGCTGAGGTTGATGGTGTTGCTATGTTGGTTGATCCATTGAATATTAATAAAGGAACAATGCGGATTCCTAGCCCAGCCACTGGCAACATGGTAGATATAGTTCCAGGCACCAATGGATTAATGCAAGTTGGTTGGACTGATGGAGGGCCTGTCTTTAAGTTTGCTGGCTATTCATGTAATTCACCATTCTTTAACCCTCTTGGAGGTGTGATGTGTACTAATGCAATGCCACAAGATGTTGGAGGTAATACTTTGCCAGGAGCTCCAGGAACTTCATATAACTTAGCAGTTACTAAAACATTATTCGCATCTTCAGGTGTGTATGACTTTAGAATTCAACATTCATACATGGGTGAAAGAGAGGCAGATATTTATAATAGCGCTCATCTTCAAGTCCCTGAATCTGAATTTACAGATTTAAACGTCACTTATAATCCATTTGATGGTGATTGGTATGTAGGCTTTTGGGTTAAGAATCTTGAGGATGATAGATCTATGCAGGGAATCTACAAAGCATCTAATCTTCAAGGTGGTTCCAAGTTTGTGAATTACAACAATCCAAGAACCATGGGGATAAGTTTTGGAATGGAATTCTAAATTTAAAAATTTTAGATACAATAAAAGCCCGGATTAATTCCGGGCTTTTTTTTAGATGAAAATATTTACTCAACGATTTTATAAAACTTTATCAAAGCTTCAAGAAAGTTTTCTGGTCGAAAATCGTGAAAATAAAAAAATGCTTGATATTTATATTAAATATGCCGAAGGTTCAGCCTCAGAAGATGAGCTTAGTGAAGCAAACTCTCAATTACAGCAAATATTCAAAAATCTCGGCTTGGGTATTTTATTGGTATTACCTTTTAGCCCCATCACACTTCCATATATATTTTCTAAAGCAAAAGAACTCAACATCGACTTAATACCAAATTGGTATAAGTCTTTAAGTAATGACGACGATCGTTTAGAATAACTCGTTACAAATTTTGGAGTAAGTACATGAAAACAGCAGTTATTGTAGATAGCGTCAGAACTGGTCTAGCTAAATCTCATCGAGGAGGCTTTAATATGACTCGTCCAGACGACATGCTAGCTCATATTATCAACGGGATGTTAGATAGAAATCCTAATTTACCGCCGGAAATGGTTGAAGATGTCATCATGGGTTGTGGTAATCCTGAAGGTGCAATGGGGCATAACATTGGTAGAAATGCTGCAGTTTTATCTAACCTTCCACTGACGGTAGGAGGCACAACAGTTAACCGATATTGTTCTTCTGGATTGCAATCAATTTCCATGGCTGCAAGTCAAATTATGGCAGGTTGTTACGATACAGTTATAGCTGGTGGTGTTGAGCAAATTACTATGCTTTCCGGTAAACAAAATATGGATGGTTTTGTTAATGAAAAGTTAGCAGAGAGTCACCCTGGTATTTATCATCCAATGGGCATGACTGCCGAATGTGTTGCTAATAGATATAACGTTTCTAGAGAGACTCAAGATGAGATTGCTTTTGAAAGTCAAACAAGAACAGCTGCTGCACAAGAAGCTGGTAAATTTTCTGATGAGATTATCTCAATGGACACAAAGATGATGCTGATGAATAAAGAAACAGGCGAATCTAAGGAAGTTGATTACACAGTTGATAAAGATGAGTGCAATAGACCTGGCACTACATTGGAAGGCCTTGCAGCACTAAAACCAGTATTTGATCCTGAGAACGGCTCAGTTACTGCAGGTAATTCATCTCAGCTATCTGACGGTGCATCCGTAACGCTTGTTATGAGCGAAGAAAAAGCTCTTGAGCTAGGCTTAAAGCCAATGGCTTATTTCAGAGGATTTACAACCATGGGTTGTGAGCCTGATGAAATGGGTATTGGACCAGTGTTTTCTGTTCCTAAGCTTTTAAAATCTCATAATATGAGCGTTGAAGATATTGATTTGTGGGAGCTCAATGAAGCTTTTGCAGTTCAAGTTGCATATTGTCGAGATCAACTAGGTATCCCTATGGATAAACTCAATGTGAATGGCGGTTCAATTTCAATTGGACATCCTTTCGGCATGACAGGATCAAGACAAGTCGGTCATATTGTTCGCGAGTTGAATAATCAAGATAAACAATTCGGCATTGTAACTATGTGCGTAGGTGGCGGCATGGGTGCAACTGGTTTATTCGAAAGATACCCAAGTTAATATAAGCTCAGAATTTTCAATTATTAAGAAGTACCTATCAGGCATAGGTACTTCTTATTTAACAAGTAATGGCATTAATCTTGCTATTGGTGACGACTGTGCTGTTATTGCAGCCAATTCAAAATTACTCATTAGCACTGATACTTCAGTGGCTGGAGTGCATTTTTTAAAATCCATGCCTGCTGAATCAATTGCATACAGATCCGTTGCAACTGCTTTAAGCGATATAGCTGCGATGGGTGGTAATCCAGTCGCCTTCAATCTCTCATTGGTAATGCCAAACTTTAATCCAAGCTGGATGAAAAACTTTAGAAAGGGTTTACAGAAAATTTCTCGGGAATTTCAGTTCCCGTTAATTGGTGGTGATCTTGCAAAAGGTCCCTTACAGATCAGCGTAACAGTATTGGGCAAACCTCATACAAAAATCTTACTGAGATCTAATGCTCAGTCTGGAGATATTTTATGTTTATCTGGTGCTTTAGGATCTGGATACATTGGATTTAAAGATTACAAGAAAGGCAAGGTATTAAATAATAAAACTAAATCTTATTTATTTCCTACTGCGCAGATAAACTATGGGCAAGAAATTTCATCCATTGCCTCTTCAGCAATCGATATCTCCGATGGCATTGTTCAAGATCTTTCTCATCTAATTTCAAGCTCAGGGGTTGGATGCAATCTTGATTTAGATCTAGTGCCTGTAGTTGATCAAAAATTTACCAAGCAATGCTTGGAGTTTGGTGATGACTACAAGCTGTTGTTTACCGTGCCTCCAAAAAAATTATCAACCCTTCAAGCTAATCTAAATTCCCTTAATGAAAAATGTCATACTATTGGTGTTATGGGTGGTAAAAAATTAATAATAAATAAGAATCGTTTTGGTTTGTTTCGGAGCTGGGATCATTTTAAATAGGATGAACTTTCCCAACCTAAAGAAACCTTCTCATTTTTTTGCAACATGGTTTGGAGTGGGTTTATTAAGTCCAGCACCAGGCACCTGGGGGAGTTTAGCTGCTGTGCTTTTATGGTACTTTGCAGAGTTCTTGCATCCATCAACTCATATTATCTTACCAATTTTTATCTTATTTTCTTGGTTGATATGCTCCCAAGCATCATTAGATAGTGATTCCAAAGATCATTCATCGATTGTGATTGATGAGGTTGCTGGAATGCTGGTCACTTTATCTTTCGTCACTCACGGAATCATGAACTACTTATTTGCTTTTTTGCTTTTCAGATTATTTGATATTTGGAAGCCATGGCCTATTTCTTGGGCAGATAAAAATGTGAAAGGAGGGCTTGGAATTCTTCTTGACGATTTGATAGCAGGACTAATTGCTGGTGGTATAATTTACGCAATTTTAATCATAATTTAAATCAATTGAATAGTTGTAAATTTGTCTCTGAATCAGAATTACCTACTAAGTTTGGTGATTTCACTATTTCAGTTTTTGAAGAACCCAATGGCAAAGATCACATTGCTTTGACCATCGGTGAAATTCATCAACAAGATACTGTTATGTGCAGAGTTCATTCAGAATGCTTAACTGGAGATGCATTACATAGCCTAAGATGTGATTGTGGGCCTCAACTGCAAGCAGCCTTAAAAATGTTAGCAGAAAATAAATCAGGAATTCTCTTATACCTAAGACAAGAGGGTAGAGGTATTGGCCTGGTTAATAAAATCAGAGCATATGCTTTGCAAGATCAGGGTCACGACACAGTAGAGGCTAATGAATTATTGGGTTTTCCAGCTGACTTAAGAGAATATAATATTTGTTTAGATATACTTCAGCATTTTAAAATTACTTCAGTCAATCTCATTACTAACAATCCAAAAAAAGTAGATGCTTTAGAAGAGGTTGGCATATCCGTGGCTAAAAGAACATCTATTCACGAGGGTGAGAATGACAAGAATAAACATTATCTCGATACTAAAAGAGATAAGATGGGCCACTTAAGATAAGCTAGCTTTTACTTTAGCCAAAATTCCTTTTTTATCGAGACCCGTCATCTCAAGCATTTCCTCTCTGCTTGCATGCTCAACAAATTCATCAGGAATGCCGCATATGATGATTTGTAGCTTCATTTGATTTTCTTGAGCCCATTCACTGACTGCTGATCCGGCGCCTCCAGATATGGCTCCATCCTCAATTGTGATAATAGCTTTCTTGCCATTGGATTGCTGTGAAATCAATTCTTTGTCCAATGGTTTCACAAACCTCATATCTAATAGGGTGGCATTAAGCTCTTGAGCAACTTCCGATGCAGTTCCTATTAAGGCTCCAAAATTAAGTATGAGTATTTCTGAAACTTGTTCACTAATTACTTTCCCCTTACCTATTTCAACAGGATTTAGTTCATGCTCTATTGTTGCGTTGATTCCACCACCTCTTGGATATCTGACAGCTGCTGGACCGTTATGAGAAAAAGCAGCAGTAAGTAATTTTCTTGTCTCATTTTCATCTGATGGAACTGCAATGAGCATATTTGGAATACACCTCAAATATGTCAGATCATAATTTCCAGAGTGAGTTGGGCCATCCTCGCCAACTAATCCAGCTCGATCAATTGCAAAGAGAACATTTAGATTTTGCAAAGCTACATCATGGATTAATTGATCATAAGCTCGCTGTAAAAAAGTTGAGTAGATTGCAACCACAGGCTTTTTTCCCTCACATGCCATTCCAGCAGCAAGAGTTACCGCATGTTGTTCGGCAATTGCAACATCATAAAACCTTTCAGGAAATTCTTTACTAAAATTTACAAGTCCTGAGCCTTCTCGCATCGCAGGAGTGATGGCTATTAATTCTTCATCTTCTTTGGCCATATCAACAATCCATTGTCCAAAAACATCTTGATATTTTGGCCCATTTTTTTTATTGGATGCATCCAATGGCTTTATTTTTCCGATTGCATGAAAGCCTATTCTGTCTGCTTCTGCTGGATCTAATCCTGCACCTTTTTTGGTAATCACGTGGAGAAATTGTGGACCTTCAAAATCTTTTAAATTACCAATAACTGTTATTAGCTCATCAATGTTATGCCCATCAATTGGGCCAATGTAATTTAAACCTAATTCCTCAAAAATACTTCCAGGTGCTACCATAGCTTTCATTTGAGTTTCCACTTTTCTTGCAATGTGATGGGCTTGGGGTAGGTTTTCTAGAAAGCTTTTTCCACTTTTTCTAATTCCCTTATAAACTTTTGATGCCCAAATTCTTGAAAAATAATTGTTTAATCCGCCAACGTTTTCTGAGATAGACATATCATTATCATTTAGAATAATAAGCATATCTGGCTTAATATGACCTGCATGAGCTAAGCCTTCAAAGGCCATTCCAGCTGTCATGGCGCCGTCACCTATAATGGCAACAACCTTTTTATTGGTATTATTATTTGCTATCGCCATACCAAGAGCTGCACTTATAGATGTGCTTGAATGTCCAACACCAAAGGCATCATATGGACTCTCCCCACGACTTGGAAATGGAGCCAGCCCATCCTTCTGACGTATTGAGATAAGATTTTCTTTTCTTCCAGTTAGAATTTTATGGGGATATGCTTGATGGCCTACATCCCAAATTATTTTGTCATCAGGTGTATTATAAAGGTACTGTAAAACTACTGTTAGCTCTACCACTCCTAAACCGCCACCAAGATGGCCCCCGCTCTGACCAACGCTGTATAGCATATGTGCTCTAACATCATCAGCCAATGTTTTGAGTTCGATCGGCGTTAGATTCTTAATGTCTTCAGGCAGATTTACTTTATCTAAAACTAGTGTTTTAGGTGGAGTTGAGGGAATTTCAGAGAATATTTTCATTTCAGCTCTTTCTTTCAACCATAAATTTTGCCAATTCAAGCAAGTCACCAATTTCATCCCGATCAAATAATTTTTCTAATTTAGAGATACATTGGCTTGATAGTTCAAGGGCTTGGTCTATAGATGCTTGTTTTCCGAAGACACTGACATATGTTAATTTTTTATTTAATAAGTCTGACTGATTGCTTTTTCCTAGTGTGCCTGAATCTGAGGAAACCTCTAAAACATCATCTATAATCTGAAAAGCAAGTCCAAGGTCTTTACCAATTTCATCTAAAATCGATAACTGTTTCTTTTGTTTTTCATTACCCATGTGAGGCATAGTCATTGCCACTCTAATTAACTTTCCAGTTTTTAGCTCATGAATTTTTTTAATATCATCGTATTCATTATTTTCAGCGTCTAAGTCATACTGCTGGCCTAAAATCATGCCTTTATGCCCACAAGCATCTGCAAGAGCCTTGATCGATGATATTTTTTGTATCTGAGTTATTTCAGGCGATGCCACGATATTCTCATAAGCCAAAGCTTGCAGTGCATCGCCAGTAAGAATAGCTGTCGCTTCATTAAATTTAATATGATTTGATGCTTGCCCTCTTCTCATTTCGTCATTATCCATTGAGGGTAGATCGTCATGAATGAGAGAGTAGGTATGCATTAGCTCAATGCTAGTTGCCATATCAATTAATGCTAACTCAGAAATTTCTTTATTTAGATTTCCAGATGCAAAAATTAATCCAGCTCTAATACATTTACTATCTGCCAGAGCTGAGTATCTCATAGAGGAAATAATTTTATTGGTATCTGGGAGGAGGGCATCTATTCGTTGAAATACCTTCTCTTTGCATTCAGATAGAAAGCTTAAAGACATAAATTAAATTTTATTTATCAAGATCTACAGAATCACCACTATCTAAAAGTTTTTTAACCTTTAGCTCAGCCGCAGAAAGTTGCTTTTGACATTCTTTTACTAACCCAATACCTTCTTCAAATGATTTAACACTATCTTCTAAGCTGATATCTCCATCTTCAAGCTTAGCAACGATTTGTTCTAGCTTATTTAGAGAGGCTTCAAAATTTACTGTATCTTTTTTGGTCATTGCTTATTGTAACTTATGATTTTTTATTCACCACTTAACTTGAAGTTTTAAAGAATTCAAATCGATTTTCTAGCCATGTTCGAATTCTTGAGGGAAGTATGAGTGCAGCTGGGGTAAAAATTAGAGTAAGAACAGTACTGAAAGCCAGACCAAATACAATTGATGAAGCTAGATTTTGCCACCATCCCACAACTCTACTACCGACTATAATTTCTCTACCTAAAACATCAATACTTAAACCTACTGCCAAAGGTAGAAGGCCAAAAATAGTCGTAGTTGTTGTTAACAGAATTGGCCGCAATCTTTGCTTGCATGTTTTAATAATCACATCTTCTCTCTTAAGATTAGGAAATTCTCCTGTAAGTCTATTAAATGTGTCAATCAGCACAATATTGTTATTTACAACTATTCCAGATAAGGCAACAATCGCTATACCAGTCATAGTTGTGCTGAACGGTTTTCCTGTAATTAGTAGTCCCACTAAAACTCCAACTATTGACATAAATACAGCGCTTAGAACAAGGGTTGATTGATAGAAACTATTAAACTGAGTAACTAGAAGGATAAGCATTAAAGCCAATGCGGTGATAGCAGCAATTGAAAGAAATTCTGTGACTTCTTCAGTTTCTTCCTGCATGCCTCTAAATTTTGTAGTAATTCCTGCATCGAATTTTTGGGTAGATAGCCATTTACTCATTTCTTGGACTTTATCTGAGACCAGAATCACTTGCCCGGAGCTATCTAGCTGAGTTTTATCTATGGCAACACCTATCTCATGAAAAAACTTTCCATTTCTTCGAACAACTGATTGTCTATTTTCTGTGGGCACTAATTTTATAAAAGTACTAATCGGAATAAGGCCATTTATTGAATTCACTTTCAGCTCTTCAATGCCACTTAAAGATCTATTTTTAGTATCAAATCTAGCTCTAATTTCTATTTCATCTTTAGAATCATCAGGTCTATATTCTCCAACTTTAAATCCATTGGTGAGCATCTGAACTAACGCCCCAATATCCGCAATGCTGACACCTAGTTGAGCTGCTTTTTGTTTATTTACTTCGACTTTCCATTCAATTAAAGAATAAGGCAGAGTGGATCTTATATTCGTTAATCCAACCACTTCATTAATCATGTACTGTTCGATAATTTTTGTGGTCTTAGCTACAGATTCTTCGTTATCTCCAAAAATCCCTAATTCGATTGGAGAGCCAAAAGAGGGGCCTCCCTCTTCGGGAGTTACCTCTACAATTACACCTGGAATACCAGCAGTTGCCTCTTGTGCTTTTATGAATACTTCGTTTCCTGAAACATCTCTATATTGGGTATCTACAACTTCCATCAAACCTCTTGCCATGGTGTCTCCACCAGCATTAAACCACTGAGATCCTGTAGTCATGTATAAGTTTTCGATATGTTCAACATTTAAAAGTCTTTCTTCAACCTTTTCCATGATTTCCTTTGCTTCTGTTGAAGAGAAGTTCCCCCTTGCGCGTATATTAATTTCTGCCGCAACTGGATCAACATCTGCAAAGTAGAGAGTTCCTTTATTAAAATTGCCGTACATGGCATATCCAAAAAACCATAGGAGCATAAGAACGGCTATGATGGTTTCACCAGGATTTTTAACAAACTTGTTAAGCGCTTTAGAATAAAACGCAGATATTTTATCAAAAAGAATCTCTCCAGTTTGCTCACTTTCTCCAGACACCAATGTTGATCTTCTTTGTCCAAATATAGATCCAACCACTGGCGTGATAATCATTGCGTAGACAACTGAAGAGCTGAGGACTATAAATACTGTGATTGGTAAATATCGCATAAATTGTCCAGTGAAACCTGGCCAAAAAATAAGAGGAGTAAAAGCAGCGATGGTTGTTGCTGTTGATGAAATGATAGGATAAAACATTCTTTTTGATGCAAGTCGATAGGCCTCTTTTCGATCAAGCCCCTCAGATATTTTTCTATCTGCATACTCTGTAACTACTATGGCTCCATCAATTAACATTCCGAGGCCTAGCAATAACCCCATCATTACAAGAAAATTAAATTCAATACCTAAATTCTTTAAGATGATAAATGTTAAAAGGAAACAAAAAGGAATAGATAGACCAACCAGCATGCCTACTCTTACGCCCATGCTAGCAATTACAAGAATCATAACAAGGAATATTGCGGTAATTATATTTCCCTCCAACTCAGATACCATGACCTCAGCCCAAACAGTGTCATCATTGGTTCTTACAACAGAGAGATTGGCTGGAATAATTTGTTCAAATTCTTCTTTCACCTTGAGAATTTCTTTTTTAGCTTCAATAGCATTTGCACCAACCCGCATTCTTATTTCGAGAGTCACAGCATCCTCACCATTTACTTTTGCAAATGAAGAAAAGTCTTTAAAGGTACGCTTTATTTCTCCTATATCACTAAGAGTCACAACTGCATCTGGTGTAACTTTAATAGGAATGTTGTATACATCCTCAGCCGTTTCAAAAATACTAGGTACTTCAATATTAAACTTTCCAGACCCAGTGTCTTGGGCTCCACCAGGGATGATTAAGTTATTATTTGCAATGGCACTATACAGTTGGCTTAAAGTTATTCCATAAGCTTCCATCTTTGACTTATCGATAACCCCCTCAAGTACTTCTTCAGGAGCACCTTCCAGATCTGCAGCTAAAACTTCACTGATAGCTTCTAACTTATCCTGCAATTCTCTAGCGAAATATACTTTTGTTCTCATTGATGCTGAGCCCACAAGACTCAAATTCATCACAGGAAACATTGCAAATGAATATTCTCTAATTTGTGGATCTTCTGCTTCCCTAGGAAGCTGAAATTTCACCTCTTCGACTGCTTGCTTGATATCTCGAAGAGCAGTGTCTATATCGTACCCAACTTCAAACTCACCAACGATCCTTGCATAACTTAAACGAGCAGACGAGGAGAGTTCTTTAATCCCTGGAACACTTCTTAATCTTGTTTCTAAAGGTCTAGCAATTAATCGAGAAGCATCTTCGGGAGAGGCGCCATCAAGGAAGACCGAAACGCTTACAAGAGGAAGTGAAATATTTGGTTCTGAGGCAACTGTAATCGTTGATCTAGCATATGCACCTGCAATTATTATAACTACGGCTAATGCAAGAGTAGTTCTTGCTTTGGATAAAGCAAAATCTACTATTCCTGTCATGACTCGCTGAAAGGAATGGGTGTTACTTGTTGACCGTTTTCAACATAACCTTGGCCACGAACTATTAAATTTGAGGCATTTTGAATTCCTGTAATCCAAATACCATCTTGAGTATCTTCTAAAATTTTAATTGGTATGAATTCAACAATAGCATTATCATTTACAACCCTGACTCCAAGAGATCCAGCATCAGATAAAAGCATGATTGATGGAGAAATTTTAGTTGCAAGAATTTTATTTGTACTAATTTGCATGGTTGCAGTAATACCATCTCTGATTAATCCATTTGGATTTTCAACCTCTGCTTCCACCCTAAAGCTTCTAGTGGATGGTGTGGCGCTTTTAGATACAAAGCTTAAACGACTTTTAATAAGTTCTCCTGTTACAAGCTGCATTGATACATTTTGGCCTTTGACTATAGTTTTTATCTTAGCTTCGGGGACTTCTGCTATGAAAGTTACTGGATCAAGCTCTATAATCACAGCGCATATTTCTCCTCTGTTAATATAATTCCCGGGCTTGA
>QBVW01000015.1 GCA_003284215.1 SAR86 cluster bacterium AG-313-D11
ATTTAGCCTGCAAATCAAATAAATTTGCTTTATGTGCATCTAGATCTCTATCGCCAACACAATCTTCTGCAATAGTAGTTAGAAAATTATTTTGCAGTGAATCAACAGCTGTTGCTCTAACGCAGCCACTAGTAGTAACTCCAGTAATCACGATAGAGTCTGCCTGCAGTTTATGAAGAGTTTTAATTAAACTAGTTTGAAAAAATGCACTAGCGAATTTCTTTTCAATAAGAATTTCATCTATATTTGGTGATAAATCTTTGTAAAAAGTAACTGCATCAGATCCTGGCTCAAGAATATTTAAAGCTGGAATTTTTTTTCGGAATACACTTGCTTCAGTTACATCATTGTAAACAGTAGTTGTAAAAATTACGGGTAAATCATTTGATCTAAACTTATTTACTAAATTTATATTTGCCTGAATTAATTCATCACACTCAAAGCCGAGAGGTGATGATGCATCGATAAATGCCCTACACATATCAACAACAATCAATGCTGGAGTTCTTCCTATTCCAGTTGAATGTGATTCAAGTGTGCTCAATGGCTACTGAGAAAATGTGGGAGAGACAGGAGCTTCTAAGTGTGTTTCTTCCAAGCTTTTAGATTTAATCTCTTCAATGGTCCCACCAAAATTAAACATCTCATCTTCTACTGTGTCTTTAGACATCTCTGCTCTTAAAGAGTCAGTTTCTTTATCATTTAAAGTAAGATCATCGTTAATGACTACGCCATATCTTCGAGCGCCTTTTGCAGAAACTAATTTTTTTGAAACATCGGAGGCTACTAGATTGGGATCGCGAAGCAATGGATTTCCCCAGCCTCCTCCACCCCAAGTATTAAAGTAAAGCAGGTCTCCTTTTTGCACTTTTACATCTTCACATTTTGCAGGTATGTATTCTTCCGAACCATCACATCTGACAAGTAATTTGGTAGAGCGCATTCCTGGTTTGCCTCCGTTAACTCCCCAAGGATAAGTGAGCCATCTATCATCATGAATGCCTATATGTCCATCAACTAAGAATCTATATGCGACAGATAAACCATTGCCGCCCCTATGAAGACCAGCTCCACCTGAATCAATTATGAACTCATATTTCTCAACTCTTAAAGGAAAATAAGCTTCTACAAACTCATTAGGAACATTGGTAAATGAAGGCCACAATGAATGTCCATCTGGCCCATCTCCAACAGGTCTTCCTGGCACTCCACCAAATCCAATTTGAAATAATTGAAACCATTCTCCTTTGTTGTCATAGCCTGAAAAAAATAAATGAGGCGAATCAGAGAATCCTGCAGCATTTAACATTTCATTTGGCGCACCCATTCCAAGTAAAGCTCCTAAAACATCAAAGATTCTTCCCAGAGCATGTGTTCTTCCAGAGAGTGCGGCTGGATAATTCGGTTTTAAAAGAGTTCCTTGTGGTATTCTCACGTCCACTAAATCGTAAAAACCATCATTAAAGACGATCTGAGGATCAACCACATTTATAGTGAAGGAACCAAAGAACATCTTAAACATGTCTTCATTGAGATAAAAATTAACTGAACTTTGTGCTTGGGGATCAGTGCCATCGAAATCAAATATTGCTACATCTCCTTCTCGCCACATTTTACAGTGAATTTTATAGGGTCCCATACCCATACCATCATCACAAATATAGTCTGAAAACTCTCTAGGCTCTTCTGGAATAAACATTGAGATGATGTGCTTCATAGCATCATAATTACGCTGCAACATAATCTTCATTGTTGAACAAAATACATCATCGCCAAATCTATCAGCAATTTCATTACATCTTTTTGCAGCAGTATTACAGGCTGCAACCAAAGCATTAAGATCAAAACGATTCCATTGAGAGGTTCTGACGTTATGCAAGATTAATTCCAAAACATCTGATTGGAGCTCCCCTTTTTTGTAAAGTTTGATTGGAGGAATACGGATACCCTCTTGAAAAATTGTAGTTGCCTCAGTGGGTATAGATCCTGGAACCATGCCGCCATTATCAGACATGTGCCCAAACATAGCTGACCAAGCTACATGCCTTCCATCTCTAAATACCGGTTTTAAGACCATCCAGTCTGGAAGATGGGAAACTGCTGCGTTACACATATATGGATCATTAGTTAATATGATATCGCCCTCTTCTATTTCCTCATCATATGCCTCAGTAAAGCCATGAATAAATGAACCAAACTGACCAACAACCATTTTTCCTTCACGATTAGCTATCATTGGAAAACAGTCTCCCTGCTCTCTTATTCCTGGTGATAAAGCAGTTCTGCTAACCAATGCATCCATCTCTTCCCTGGCATTTTTAAGAGCATTTTCAATTAAATCAACTGTAATACCATCCACATCTATAGTGTTTAGAGGAGAGTCATTAGTTTCAATTATTTTTGCTGGCATATTTATTTTATTGGATTAATAATTAAGTTACCGACTTCATCAACAATAGCCTCATGCTTTGGCAATATTACCGTAGTTGAATCCATCTCAGAAACAATGGCAGGTCCTGGAATTAAATGTTGAGCCTGCAATTTATTTCGATCATATATTTTTGCATCATGCCATTGAGACTCGTGATAAAAACGAGAGTCTTGAATCACAGCATCATTGAGAGAAATATCTGATGAAACGTTTGAGGTAGAATTAATTTCAGCTTGAGAAACTTTTACTATTGCCCTGATCATCAAAATTTCATGACCATCACTTAACTTAAAGGTAAATAATTGATAGTGCTCATCATCAAAAGCGTCAGTAATTAATTGAATGCCTTTTGTTTTATATTCTTTTTCATCAAACTCAACAGTAATTTGAAATGCCTGACCTGCATATCGCACATCTGCTTGATAGGTGACCTCAAGGCTAGAATCATCAGCTCCATCTTTAATTAGGGATTGAGAAGCTTTATCTTTTAAATCGGTTAAATCATTAAGAAATTTATCTGTTGTTATATCTTGTGCCATAGCCAAATAAGATCTAGAAGCTTCATCTTGGATTTGAGTAGTTGCATCACCATAAGCACACAAAACTCCCGGTCCCGGAGGGATAATTACTGGGAAAGAATTAGATAGGATGCCCAATGCATTTGCATGAAGGGGGCCAGCACCTCCAAAGCCGACTAAAGCAAAATCTCTTGGATCAAAGCCTTGCTCTACAGAAACAAGCCTTAATGCTCCGAACATCGACTCATTTACAATTCTAATAATTCCTTCTGCTGCTTCCATCAGATCTACTCCAATGCCATCAGCAATGATTTGAACAGCTTTTTCAGCTGCTTTTTTATCGATAATCATATCTCCGCCTAGTTGAACATCACTAGGAAGAAGACCTAAAACAATATTAGCATCACAAACTGTGGGTTGGTCACCACCCTTCATGTAGGCAGCTGGACCAGGAACTGCACCAGCAGATTCAGGACCTACTCTCAGAGCTTTTGTTAATTCGGGAACAAATGCAATTGAGCCACCTCCTGCACCAACAGTTCTAACATCTACTGACGGGGCCTTTACTCGGACATCTCCCACTAAAGTTTCCCTTCTCACTTTAGCTCTTGAATTCTGAATTAATGCAACGTCGGTTGAAGTGCCTCCCATATCAAATGTTAAAATATTTTCATAGTTAGCTTGATTGCAAAAATGTATTGCTCCAGCAACACCTCCCGCTGGTCCTGACATCAAATGATTCACTGGCGAATCACCAGTTGATCGGCTTGAAGCTAAACCACCATCTGATCGAAGTATAGACAACTGAACATCATGACCTAAAGAATTTTCTAAACTTGCTTGTAAATTATTAACATAACTAGAGACTTGAGGTCGAACATATGAGTTCAATACAGTGGTTTCAGCTCTTTCATACTCTTGCATTTCAGGTATTACTTCACTTGAAATAGATATTGGAATATCTGTAAAAATTTCAGCAGCAACCTCAGCAGCTCGAACCTCATTCTCATTATTAATATAAGAATTAACGAAACTAATGGTTAATGCCTCAACTTCTCCTGTGTCTTTCAGAGTTTTCAACTGATGTCTAAGATGATCTTCATCTAATGGAGTAGAAACTTCCCCAGAAGCATCTATTCTTTCTTTGATTCCACAGGTAAGCTCCAAAGGAGCTAATAAAGGACCCTTCATAAAGCTAACCCAACCACCAAGCCCTCCAGGACAAAAAGAGCGGGCTACCTGAAGAACGCTTTCATAGCCTTGAGTGGTTAATAAGCCAACTTTAGCACCATTACCAGTTAACACAGCATTAGTTGCAACGGTAGTACCGTGCATGACTAGTTTAATATCTTTTGGATTAACTCCTGACTGCTCGCATATCCTTGCAACACCATTAAGAACACCGATTGAAGAATCCTCAGGTGTAGATGGAACTTTTGCTGTATAAGTAGAACCATCCGACTCATTTATTAATAAAAAGTCGGTAAAAGTTCCACCAACATCAACACCTAACCGATAAGACATAAAATGTTGATCCTTTAATTAAAAGTTATATTTTAAGTCTATGCCATATGTTGCATAAGGTGCTTCATGAATAAATGATCCACCAAATTCAGGTGCCGGAATTACCTCAGCAAGATATTCTTCATCAGCAATATTTCTTCCCCATACAGTTAAAGTTAAGTTCTCTCCAATCAATGAAGCTCTTAAATCAATTAAGCTATATTCATCACGAACAGATTTGCTCATATCTGAATTAACAGGGAAGCCTAATAATGCTCCCCACACTGCAGGCTGTTGATTATTTTGCACAGTGTGAAACCATGTCTCTCCAACTTGCATATAGTCGGCTCTTAAAACTAAGTCATAATTTGCTGAAAAAGAAGATTCATATTGTAATCCGAGGTTGAATGTATGCTCGGGAGCTAATGGCGCATTGTTCCCAACAGTACTAGGTCGATGATCATTCTTTTTAATTTCACCGTCTGTAATGCCTATTCCCCCATCTAG
Organism: SAR86 cluster bacterium AG-313-D11; assembly: GCA_003284215.1. Lineage (GTDB taxonomy): Bacteria > Pseudomonadota > Gammaproteobacteria > Magnimaribacterales > D2472 > D2472. The sequence continues at coordinate 4,960 of QBVW01000015.1, forward strand.
TCTCAAGGTATCTGTTAGAGCATATTTAAAATCCAACTCTGAACCGCTTATATCTAGTTGATCTATTGACGTTACAACTCTTAGCAAACCCCATGGCCCAGCAAAGAATTCAAAGAATTGATTATCATCAACATCTGTTTCAAACAAAGCTCCATTAATTTCAAGCCTGCCATCAAGATATCTTCCTTTAAAGCCAAGTTCAAAGGATTTTGAAACTTCCTTATCAAAAGAATCAGATACTCCAAGCCCTGCCCCAACAGGAATATTTAACTGAGAATTAATTAAGGCTGCACTACCCGATGAGTTAAAGCCACCTGATCTAAACCCAACACCATAAGATGCGTAAACAGTTGTATTTTCACCTTGAGTTGTTAAAGATATTTTTGGTTGAAATTGATCATAACTCTTATCTCTAGATGGAATAGTGTCTCCTACAGATGCCATAGCAGGATTAATAGGTGTTCCGCCACCATAGTAAAGGGCTGACGCAGCACCAGGAACGTTATTATTTACAGATCTTTTCTCTTTATCATATCTCCCTTCAATTGAAAGCTCGGTAACATCTGATAAATCAAATGAAACTTGCCCGAATAAAGAAAAGACGTCAGTGTTAAATGAGTCATCAAACATTAGGTCAGTAGGATTCTTTCCGCTTGCTGGAACATAAGATTTATATTCAAAACCTTTACCTAAATCTGCCCCATAAGACACAGCAACATCTCTTTCAATTTCGGCGTAATAAGCACCAACCAACCATCGAGTTGACTGATCTTGCTCACTAGTTAACTTAACCTCAATTGAAATATCATCTTGATCTCTTGATTGAAACTGATAACCGTCACATGTATGAGGCAAATAGGGTCCAAGCACTGAATTTGCACCAGAAGGTGCTGTGCCTGGAGCTGCAAATGAGAATCCTGGAGGTAAAGAATTAATAAGTGCTAAATTACTAGCTGTATTAGATGCAGCACATGCTGGGACGCCAAAATAACCTCCAAAAGCTCCAGAGGTTCCATCCGATAATAAAAATTCTTCTAAGTGATTGTAAGCAAGAACTGCTGTTAACTCTCTTCCACTAGCTAAATCTTCAGTATATTTTAATGAAAAGTCTGCTGTTTCTTGTTCATTTACAGGAGGAACATTGAACATATAAGTAAATTCATGCGAATTAACATCCTTGAAGAATTGATCTGCGCCCGGAGTTCCGAAACCTTGGAATGCTGGAAGAGCAAAAACTGCATTAAAATTAATTGTTCCGCCATTAGCCTCACTTATGCCTGCTCTGAAATCCCATGAGCTTGTATCATTATCAACCAAGATCCTGCCACGAACAGTTGTGTCTTCAAAGAAATCAACATTTTGAGAATTGCTATATATATTCGTGTGTTCTCCATCAGTTTCACGAGTACTGACTGAAAATCTTGTATAAACGTTTTCACCCAACATTCCGGAGTTAACATATTGCAATTTTGATGAGTTATTAACTCCCATTCCAACCACAGCAGTATTTTCTGATTCTCCTGATGGAGCTTTGGTTGTTATCAGGATTGCGCCTGAAGTAGCATTTCTTCCATACAGCGCGCCCTGTGGACCCTTAAGTACTTCGATTTGCGCAATATCAAGTAGCTCTCTATTAAAAGCATTTGGATTAGTCTGCAACACTCCATCAACAACAAATGCAAAATTTGATTCAGCATCTCTTGTTGAAGTCAGACCTCTTATCGTAACCAAAGTGTCTCCAACATTAACGGTATTTGCCATTACAACATTAGGCGTTAAGGCAATAAAATCCTCAGGTCTTTCTATTCCGGCATCTTCAATATCGCTGGTGGTAAAAACACTCATGGCTATTGGAACATCTTGCAAATTTTCATCAACCTTACGAGCAGATACTACGACCTCCTCTAAAGTTGGCTCAGCAAGTAGGCTTATTGATATAAAAAGGAAGCTAACAGCAAAAATAAATCTATTGAAAATATTGAAAAAAGTCATATTCTACCCCTCAGTAAAAACTTATATATCTAATTTATACATGAAAATAACTATTAAAACAAATGCAGTAATTAAGGGGCTTTAAACCATTTATAACAAAAAAAATATATGTTTTTTAAACCTATATTTTTCTTCATCTAAGAGGATATATAATGTTAAACAACAATTATGAAAAAACCATTAAACAATATCAAAGTACTTGATTTAACCCATATGCTTTCCGGTCCATATGGTGGAATGATACTCGCTGATCTAGGATGTGAAGTAATAAAAATAGAGCCTCCAATCAGAGGGGAAGGTACAAGACGCCTGCTTGAAAATGATCCTAATTATTCTTTGAATGGAATGGGTGCATACTTTTATACTCTTAACAGAAATAAAAAAAGCGTAGCAATTGATTTAAAGAGTGCTCAGGGATTAGAAATATTTTATAAGCTTGTAACCAAAGCTGATGTTGTATTAAGTAACTTCTCAGCAGGAGTAACAAAGAAATTAAAAATAGACTTTGAGCATTTAAAAAAAATTAATCCAAGAATTGTTACATGCACTGTAAGTGGTTTTGGTGAATCGGGTCCTAATTTTCAACGACCAGCATTTGATCAGATTGCTCAAGCACTAGGAGGAGGTATGTCAATTACTGGGCTCTCAGCCCTAGAACCTATGAGGGCTGGAATTCCAATCGGTGATTTAGGAGGTGGTATGTTTGCAGTCATGGGAATACAGGCAGCAATAATTAATAGAGCTGATTCAGGGGTTGGTCAAAATGTTGATATTTCAATGTTAGATTGTCAGATTTCAATGTTGAACTATATGGCAACCATGCAAACAATGTCCGGTATTGTTCCTGAGCCTATTGGCAACTCGCATTTTGTTCACATGCCATACAATTCATTTCTCACAAAAGATTTTCCTATTGTCATAGCTGCAGTGGGTGATCAGTTCTGGCCAAGATTGCTAAAAATATTTAAAAATCCTGAATTGCAAGATCCAATCTATGAAACAGCTTTTGAAAGACAAAAAGATAAGGATAAATTAGAGTCAATTATTCAAAAAGAACTTTTAAAAGAAAATTCTGACTACTGGCTCAAAAAATTAGAAAATGAATCTGTTCCATGTGCCAGAGTGAATAATTTAGAACAAGCGATTCATGACGAGCAAGCTCAATATAGAAATATGCTTGTAGATGTTCCTCATCCTGAAGGAGGTTCTGCAAAAATTCCTGGTAATCCAATTAAACTATCTTCAGTCGTAGATGAGGAATTTCTTGCGCCACCTCTTCTTGGAGAGCACACTAAAGAGGTTTTAGAAAAATGGTTAGGTTTTTCTGAAGAGGAATTGATTAAATTAGATGAAGAGCAAATAATTGAGATGAAGAAATGAGTGCAGAGTTTGTATTTATAAATGAAGTGGGTCCTAGAGATGGGCTGCAGAACCAAAAAACTATTCTTACTCCCCGTGATCGTCTAACACTAATAAATCAATTAATAGAAGCTAATCTTCCGGGCATTGAAGTTGCAAGCTTTGTTAATCCTAAAGCGGTTCCAGCCATGGATGGAGCTCCTGAAATTATGCTGGGCCTTCAAGAAATCAATAACTGTGAAATTTCGGTTTTAGTTCCCAACCTCAAAGGATTTGAGCTCGCAAGAGAAGCAGGCGCAAAGATTATTTCTGTTGTCCCTTCTGCTACTGAAACAATGAACCAAAAAAATATTAATATGAGCCTTGGCGAGACTATCTCAAGCTCTTGCAATATTTTAAAAGAAGCAAAGATTTCTAACTTAAGAACACGCGCCTATGTGTCGGTTGCATGGGAGTGTCCTTACGAAGGTAAAGTCGATAGTAAAATAGTTTTAGATATTGCAAGCCAAATGCTCTCCTCAGGAGCAGATGAAATTATTCTTGCAGATACTATTGGTGCTGCAAACCCATCAAGTGTTGGACTCTTATTTAGGAACTGTGTGAGTGAATTTGGCCATGAAATTTTATCTGGTCATTTTCATGATACACGTGCTATGGCGCTAGCCAACGTATGTGCTGCACTTGCTGAAGGAATTAGAAAATTTGATAGTTGTATCGGCGGATTGGGCGGATGTCCATTTGCACCGGGCGCAGCTGGAAATCTAGCTACTGAAGATCTTGCAAATATGCTTGATCAAATGGGATATTCAACAAATATAGATCTAAGGAAATTGTCTGAGATTGTTTTATTTTGTGAAGAGCAGCTTCATGCGCCACTGGGAGGAAGAATGTCTGCTTGGTTAAATAAACAAAGTAAAGCCATCTAAAAATAGCTTTTTAAAAACCTCTCTCCACATTTGATGCCCACTTGGTAATCTGATTTCATAACGTTTATATTGGTGGTAGCTCGTTTTGTCTTTAATCTTTTTGGCGGACAAATCTGAATGATCTTGCAGTCTGCAGGCGGATTATTAATAAATTCTAGTGCAGAATTATAAGTCGAAGTATTAGTTTTTAATGCATTTGAAATATGTGGATAGGATCTTGTGGCGAAGGCAGCAATATAATTTTCTAGCTTAGTTTTTCTTATAAATGTCTCTTCGTATGTTCGTATGATTACAATTTCACGAGCACCCAATTCGTAAGCCTTCTTAACAGGGATAGGATCAGTGATTCCACCATCATATTTTCTTTTTCCCTCCAACAAAATTGGATTCTTCATTAATATAGGCAAGGAACCAGTTGCAAGCATTTCGTTGATATAATTCTCTCTAGATAATTCAATGTACTCTGAATTTCCACTCACAGCATCAGAAACAACAACAAAAAAACTTTTACCATCTAAATGATTTTGCAGTCGATCAAAATTAATTGGAAAAACTTTATTAGCATCTTGATATAATTTTTCAAAATCCATAATGCTTTTATTAAATAATATATTAGAGTATCGAACATAGTTTTTGGATGCAGAAAATAGCATTTTATCTAGATTGTAATCAGCCACTTTTAACAAATACCATAGCTGTACTACTGCACCATTAGAAACGCCTAAATGAATATCAAATGGGTTATATGCAGCTTTAATAAATGTATCTATGACGCCAAACGAAAAGACGCCTCTGCTTCCCCCACCCTCTACAATTAATGCT
>QBVW01000016.1 GCA_003284215.1 SAR86 cluster bacterium AG-313-D11
TCTTTCTACCATAGGGGAATAGATCTTTGAACTTTTAGGGAGTATTTCGACCTTCAACTCAAGCGTTATAATTTACATGATATGTAAAGCTCACTTGACTGTCAAGTTTACTTGACATTTAATTGTTCGCGCGCTGCATAGACTGCAACTAGGAATAGAGCCACTATTTCAATTAACTCCAACCAGCTTAATAAGCTGGGATTTGGCAGCCCAAAAACGATAAGACAAGCGCTCATAAAGTAAATCAAAATAATAAAGCCAAAGATTTGATAGATTCTTGCTGCAGGTTTTTTATAAGCTTGATAGCCAAAGTACATTAAGGGAATTGACCAAATTAATATACCAATCCAGGGAGTGCCTATTAACAATCCCTGTATTAGGTGAGTAATTAGCAGAGCACTAATTAATATCAGAAAATTCTTTCTAAGATTCATTTTGATTCAATTGAAGAATTAATTCAGCCATTCTCGATCCTGTTGCAATAGCTATTTCCTTTTCATCAGGAGTTAAAGCCCCTTGTTTTGCATGAGCTACGTGAGATGGCCCATAGGGAGTTCCACCACTTTTGGTATTGTTAAGTGCAGGGATGGAGTAGGGTGTGCCAACAAAAATCATGCCTTGATGAAGCATATAAGTCATGAGATTAAATAAGGTGATCTCCTGACCGCCATGTTGAGATCCGGTTGAGGTAAAAACGCATCCAGGTTTATTTTCTAATTCATTATTTGACCAAATATCTCCAGTTGAATCTAAGAAGTATTTGAGAGGAGCCGCCATAGATCCAAATCTGGTTGGTGAACCAAGCGCTAATCCAGAGCAGTTCACAAGATCTTCTTTGGTACAATAGATCTCGCCTTCACTGGGCATATTTGGTTCTACCGCTTCAACAACAGCAGAAACTTTTGGCACCGTCCTAATCTTGACCTCAAGCCCCTTTTTTTCTGCGCCATCAGCCAGCGCATGCGCTAAATTCTTGACCGCTCCCGTTGCAGAATAAAATAAGATTAGAAGATATTTTTGATGCATAATAGTTTCCTTTTGCAATACTATAAAACATGAAATTTAAATTACCATTAACTTTGTTTTGTCTTTTTCTAGTTTCTTGCTTTACTCTTTACTCATGTAGCATGCCACAATCAGAAAAAGAAGAAATTGCTACTCTCACATGCAATATCATCGGTGAAACTAGAAATATGGATGGCGCCATGAGAATTAAAGAATTAAATGCAGCAAGAGAGAGAATTGGTGGAGAGAGATTTTTAGGCACAGATGAAGATATCAGAGCATCTCTAAGAGTTGGATTATGCAAAGAACTAATTTTACTTGATGATGCATCTTACATAGATTTTTACCTGGTTAATAATAAACAAAATAAAGATTTTATTAAGATTTTGGATTCTCAGCCAATCTTTTCATCTGAGTTAAATGGTAAGTGGGTTTTGGTTAATTATTGGGCAGATTGGTGCCCACCATGCATTAAAGAGATACCTGAAATAGTTTCTTTTTCAAAAAAATATCCTGAGGTTGAAGTCTTTGCATATAATTTTGATCGGCTTGAAGCTAAAGACTTGAGACCACAAATCAAAAAATTTGGCATTGAATACCCATCTATTATCACTCATCCAAAAACTGTGTGGGGGATACAGACTCCTTCAACACTTCCAGCAACATATTTTATTTCTCCAGACGGAGAGGTTGTTTTTGCCAGCTTAAAACCTCAAGACGAAGCAAGTCTATCTTTGGTATATGAAGACTTACAAAATGGAGTTTAAATATCCTTTTTGAATTAAAGACTCTGGATTGACTTTATTTCCATCAAAGTAGACCGTCCAATGCAGGTGTGGTCCTGTAACTCTCCCGGTTGCTCCAACCAAACCAATTTCATCAGATTGCTCAACCAAATCATTTAGTTTTACTTTTATTTCACTCATGTGCGCATACGAGGAAAATAGACCGTAGCCATGATCAAGGATTAAGGTTAAGCCTGTATAAAAATAATCACCTATCAAAACTACCTTACCTTTAAGAGGAGAAACAATGGGAGTCCCGACAGCCCCCCGAAGATCTAGCGCCAAATGAGCCGATCTAGGCAGGTCATTAACAAATCTTTGTTTGCCAAATGGCGATGTCACAATTCCTGGAACTGGAGCAATAAAATCAAAGGAAGGAGTAATCTCTTTTGTGGAATTGCTTAAGGCTGTTTTAATTTCTATGGCTTCTTTGGTTGCTCTAGATTGATCTTCCTTGCTTAAGGTAACCTTGCTTTCATCAGCAATAGTAATTCTTGATTCTCCAAAGTTCACCCAATTTACTTTCACATTTACATTATGTCTGGTAATCACAAGATCTTGCTTTACAAAAGGGAGGCTTACCAATTGTTTTGTTCCTGAAGAGGTTTTAAAGGTTAAGACATCATATTTTTCTTGAGCTGCTGCTGGAATCGATATGATTTCTCCGCTTTGACCTTGAAATAAATCATTTGCAAAAGTTTGAGTGCCCATCAAAGCCAACAGCGCTAGAAGCTTGGACGTCTTAATCTTTTTTTGAAACATTTGAAATAAACCTTCCATCTGCAAGACGGGTAGTTACTTTATCACCAACCTTAAGATCTTTTGAGGATTTTAAGGCTTGCCCATTCTCATTCATCACTATTGCATAACCCCTGTCAAGAACAGCCAAAGGACTTATTGCTTTAAGATTAGAATTAATACTCACTAACATCAATTTTTTCTTATCAATTAAATTCTTTATTTGTGAATTCAGTGAGTTGAGATTATTTTTTAGGCGATCTTCATGTTTCCCAAATCTTTGTAATGCGCTTGATTGATATATTTGAGCAGCAGCCAGTTGCAAGTTTTGTTTAGCGCGACTCATTATACTTTGTGTAATAGCTGCAAGGCGAATCTCGACGTTATCAAGAGATTGAGATTGTTCCTTTAACATGGTGAGTGGGCTTTTTAAATTTTGTGACGCAAAGAGGATTGCCTGAGATTTTTCAGTTAATCTTGCCTGGATTAAATAATTTAGGCTTGCAATCCATTCTTCCAGCTTATCTTCAAGTTGGAAATAATATTCTGTTACAAGTTCAGCAGCTGCTGTTGGAGTAGGAGCTCTTAGATCAGCAACAAAATCTGTAATAGTAAAATCAATCTCATGACCGACACCAGAAATGATGGGCAGAGGATAGTCAAATATTTCTCTTGCCAAGCTTTCATTATTAAATGCCCATAAGTCTTCTATGGATCCTCCGCCTCGGCAAATCAAAATTACATCAAAAGCATTTTTAGGATTAAGGTTGTTGTAGTTTAGAGTACTTTGCAAAGCTTCAATTAAGGTCTTGGGGGCAGTATCACCTTGAACCATTGAAGGAATTAGAGACACTTGGCTTATAGGAGCGCGTCTTTGAATGGTGGTAAGGATATCCTGAAATGCAGCGGTGGATTCAGAGGTGATGACCCCAATATGTTTGGGCTGCAAAGGAATTTGTTTTTTTATTTCTTGAGCAAAAAGACCTTCCGCATCTAATTTTTTCTTAAGCTCTTCAAATTGATGCATGAGATTCCCAGCCCCTGCAGGCTGCATTGAGCTAACAATTAATTGATAATCTCCTCGTGGAGCATAGAGACTGACTTGGCCCTTTAAAATACATTGATCACCATTTTGTGGATCAAAGTTCAATCTTAAATTTTGATTTCTAAACATGGCACAGCGAATAGCACCATCTTCATCTTTTAAAGTGAAGTAGATATGCCCCGAGGAAGGGCGTGCTATGTTTGAAATTTCCCCAATGACAGACACACCTCTAAATTGATTTTCTAAGATTTTTTTTGCTTGTTGGTTCAGCTGCCCAACAGAGATAATTTCATCGCCATGTTCTACAATGTCAGCACACATAAACGAAGTATATATCGATGTCATCACAATTAAAGTCAGTACAGAATTTTTTTATCTTGTGCCTTGGAGCAAGCCTCATTGGATTGGCTCCATTATTTGTAAGGTGGAGCGAGCTATCTCCCTCTTGGAACTTATGTTATCGGATGTTCTTGGCTCTTCCATTTCTAGCGTTAATAAACTTTTATTACAATGGCTCTCAAGCCTTTAAGTTAAAAAGTCGTAAGCACCTATTTCTTGTGCTAATAGCTTCACTCGCATTTGCAGGAGATATGAGCTCTTGGCACTGGAGCTTGGAGTTCACTTCGGTGGCTAATGCCACAATTTTTGTAAACACTGCATCTATTTACATGGTGATCTTTGCTGTCTTAATATTCAAAGAATCAATTTCAAGACAATTTATTTTGTCTTTTGTTTTAACTTTTGTTGGGGTGCTCGGACTTATATATTTTTCTAACATCAAGACGGAGGGAGCTTTAATGGGAGATGGAATAGCTTTGATGGCAGCATTTTTATATGCTACGTATTTATTGATTATTTCCCGATTAGGTGAAGAGAGCTCAATAAATATAATTTTCTACACCACACTGTTCACTGGTATGTTTGGGCTAGTATTTGCTTTGTTTGAATCAAGAGATTTTTTACCCAGTTCATTAGCTCAATTTTATAACTTATTAGCAATGGCTATTCTATGCCAAGTTGGCGGTCAGTTTTTTATTACTTACAGCCTTCCAAAGATCACAGCTTCTCTTGGATCTATTGGTTTGCTCATGCAGCCAATCATTGCGACTATTTTTGGGGCAATAGTATTTTATGAATTCCTAAATTTTATCCAATTATGTTTTGTCATCCTTGCATTACTTGGTATATATTTTGCTAGATTAGAGATTAAACCCACAATGGAGCTAAAGCATGAAACCCAAAACTAAAGCACAAGAGCTAGGCTTTCTTTCAAGAGATTATGCTGTAGCGAAAGACAAAAAAAATTGGTTATCTCTCTTTGATAAAGATGCCATAGTTCAAGATCCAATTGGTAAAAGTCCATTAGATCCAGAGGGCAATGGTCATCAAGGAATTGCTGCAATTGAAAAGTTTTATGACACGGTCATCGCCAATGGCAACATAGAATTTAATATTTTAGAGTCCATTCCGTGTGCAGAAGAGTGCGCTAACTATGCAGAAATAGTAAACGTTGTAGGAGAGGTAAAAATAGAAACAAAAATGATTGTAATTTACCGTGTAAATTCAAATGATAAAATAGTATCATTACGGGCCTTTTGGGATTATCAAAGCATGGAAGACCAACTAAAGGCACTGTTTTAAATATTGGGTGATTAGCTCAGTTGGGAGAGCATCTCGTTTACACCGAGAGGGTCGGCAGTTCGAGCCTGTCATCACCCACCAATCAAACAAAAAAAAGCCCGGATAATCCGGGCTTTTTATTCAACTAATAAGTATTAGCTTTCAGAGTCGCTTACAGCAGCTGACCAGATAACAACACCAAATAAGATTTTGTTAACAAAGTCTGCTAGGTTGTAAATGAGGTTTAATGATGACGCATCAATTCCGCCAGTCATTAAGTAGCCTGATGCATATCCGATAGGATAAATTGCCCAACCCACAATGATGATCCACATCATAGTGTTATAAGCAGTTTGCACGGCAGCGTTGCCAGAAGCATTTCTAGCTTCAGCACCTTCACCCATCCAAAGTGTATGGATCATGTATAACCAAGCTAACATTCCAACAATAAATGCTGGCATTGCGCTCATTATTCCCGCTTCGCCCATGTAACCAAACACTAGCATCACTATAGAACCAACAAATAGTTTGTAGAATAGTGAAGCAGCAACATTAGTTACAGCTTTCAGGATTAAATAGAACTCAATAATTAACAATGGCACTGTTAGCAACCAGTCAATGTATCTAAATACTGTTGGTGTTTCACCAGTTTCAATCCAGACACCTCTCATATAGAGATAATGCCAAAATGCAATACCTGTCACCAAACCAGAAATTGTTAATGATGTTTTCCATTTTGCAGCTACGCGATCTCTTTCAACAAAGAAAAACGCAGTTGCAGCTAACAAAGCAGCTGTAACTAACCAGAATGAAACTCCAACGTAATCACTTGCGTTGAGATCTCCGCCTGATGCAGCAAAAGTAGGAACACTCATTACCCCAGCTAAAAGCATAAGTAATTTCATTTAATACTCCTTTTTTATTAATATATTAATACTCTCCCCCATGGACAGTTCAATAAGCATAGCAAAAATAAAACTTTTGCGTACATTTATTACTATTTTTTATTAATAAAATTTGACAATATATTATCAAAAAGGTACGTAAAAAAAAGTTGCAGAAAAATCAAAAAAAGCTATCATTCACAAGCGTTCGCGGTCCGGTAGTTCAATCTGGTTAGAACGCCGCCCTGTCACGGCGG
>QBVW01000017.1 GCA_003284215.1 SAR86 cluster bacterium AG-313-D11
ATTTGTCTACAACTTTTTTGCTATATGCCATAAATACCTCCCAATATTTAGTGGGTTTGCCAATCTACTGTATCAAGATCAATTCCATCTAAATACATTTCCCACAATGGAGATAGCTCTCTCAGCCTATCAACAGCATGGTTGATTAAAGTTAATGTGTAATCCACATCTTCCTCAGTGGTAAATCTTCCAAATGAAAAGCGTATAGAGCTTGATGCAAGCTCGTCTTTTCGTCCAAGCGCTCTTAAAACATAGGATGGCTCTAAACTGGCAGAAGTACAAGCTGATCCTGAGGAAACTGCAATATCTTTTAAAGCCATGATTAATGATTCTCCTTCGACATAAGCAAAGCTGATATTTAGAATGTTGCTAACTTTATTATCAATGTCTCCATTGACATATATCTCTTCAATCTTTGAAATAGATTCATAAAACTTGTCATGCAAATATTGGATTTTTTTCTTGTCATCTTCCATTTCTTCTTTTGCAATTCTAAAAGCTTCACCCATTCCAACAATTTGATGTGTTGCTAGTGTTCCAGATCTCATACCTCTTTCATGTCCGCCTCCATGAATTTGGGCTTCAATTCTTACTCGCGGCTTTCTTCGGACAAACAAAGCTCCTATTCCTTTAGGCCCATATGTTTTATGAGCTGAGAATGACATTAAATCAACTGGAAGAGAATTTAAATCGATAGCAATTTTACCAGTACTTTGAGCTGCATCTACATGGAAAAAGATACCTTTTTCACGTGCAATCTTTCCAATGCCAGCAAGATCATTGATGGTGCCTAATTCATTGTTGATATGCATAATTGAAATAAGCACGGTATCTTCTCTGATTGCATTTAAAATAGCCTCAGGTGTAATTAGGCCACCCTCATTAGGCTCTAAATAGGTCACTTCAAAACCATCTCTTTCTAACTGTCTACAAGGATCTAGAACAGCTTTATGTTCTATTTTCGAGGTAATAATATGCTTACCATTCTTTTCATAAAAATTGGCAATACCTTTGATGGCTAAATTGTCTGCTTCAGTAGCTCCTGAAGTCCAAACTATTTCTCTTGGATCACAATTCACTAAATTCGCTACATGAGATCTAGCCTCTTCAACTGCCTCTTCGGCTTTCCAGCCAAACTTGTGTGAGCGTGAAGCAGGATTTCCAAAGTTTCCGTCCAGGGTAAGATGATCAGATATTTTTTTTGCAACACGAGGATCTACTGGTGTAGTAGATGCGTAATCCATGTAGATTGGTAAATTGATTTCGTTGCTCATGATGTAATTTCCTTAAGAGGTATATGGGGATCTCTAGGCCTTTCTACAAGATCAGTAATAGAAATATCGCTTAAAAATTTATCAACTACACCATTTAAGTCATCCCACAATTTATGAGAATTGCATTGATAACCTGCGTGACAAGAAGAAGTACCTGCGCAATTTGTTGCATCTAAGTTTTCTTCAACAGCATCCATGATCTGTTTGATGCTGATCTCCTGAGGATGAGAAGCATATAAATATCCTCCATTTCTTCCACGAACGCTCTTAACAATGCCTGCGATTCTTAGTTTTCTAAATAATTGCTCAAGATAAGTTAAATCAATGCCTTGCCTATCAGAAATATCTTTTAAAGAAACCGGGATCTCATAATTCGAAAGATATTCTAAGTCTGCTAATGCATTAACGGCATATCGACTTTTAGTTGTGAAATTCATGCAGGTATTATCAATACCTGAGTCATTTAGTCAAGTTTTATCTTCATCCCAAGACGTTCACCAACTTCTCCATAGGTTTCTATGACATCACCGAGATCTTGGCGAAATCTATCTTTATCCATTTTTGTTAATGTATCTTTGTCCCACAAACGACAACCATCTGGTGTAAATTCGTCTGCAAGAAGCATCTTGCCCTGGAATTTTCCAAATTCTAGTTTGTAATCTACTAAAATTAAATTAGCTTCCATAAAAAATTTAATAAGAATATCGTTAATCTTTAGAGTTAAATCCCTCATAGCATCTGCATCTTCTTGGGTTGCCCAACCAAATGATTCAATATGATGATCATTGATTAAGGGATCCCCTAGATCATCATCTTTTAAAAAAAATTCAAACAATGGAGGGTCTAGTATAAGTCCATCTTCAATACCCAGTCTTTTGCAAAGTGAGCCTGTAGCTCTATTTCTAACAACACACTCAATAGGAAACATCTCAAGCTTATGAACTAAAGATTCATGATTTGAAAGGAGTTTAATAAAATGAGTTTCAATCCCCTTAGATGCCAAGAACTCCATTACAAAAGCATTAAATTGATTGTTAACTTTACCTTTATTATCAAGAGCTTCTATTTTTTTTCCATCAAAAGCAGAGGTATCGTCTCTGAACTCCATGATTAATTGATCAGGCTCATTAGTAGTAAACAAAGATTTAGCTTTACCAGTAGTTATTTGAGATATTTTTTCCATAATTTTCTAACTTAATAATTCATTAATTTTAGAGATAAGTGCTTCGGCATCCTCGTTGCTCCCTTCTAAAGATTCGACATATATATTAGTCTTGTGATTTTCAGATTTAAGAATTATTTTAAATTCCGCAGCTTCTCCAAGCAAGAGTGATCCATCGTTTTGGTCATCATTAAAGTTTAAAAAGGAAAACCAGCCTTTCTTTTCTGATTCAACAGAATAGCTCACCAAGAATATTCCATTATTTCTATCAATATCATTAGAGGTTATATTGCCAGCATTTAGTGCTCTGCTGATCGCGGACCAAGCTCTGTCAAATCCAAGATTCAGCTCAATAATAGTTCTATCATTTAAATTAAAAATCTTTGCTTTTTTTCTATCATTTAGATTTTGAGCTGCCAATGAGGTCCCAGAAAAAGAAGATGCAGAGCTCGCAAAAAATTCAACTATTTTACTGAGTTCAGCTTGAATGAATTCAGGTTCAGTGGCGTTTGGAGAATTCGAGTCATCCAAATATGAAGAGAGAAAAATTTCTGTTGAAGATTCTTTTATGCCGTGTTCGATTGTGATTTTTAAATTAAGAGAGTCAGAATACTCAATAAGCATAATGCCTGCATCTGGATCAGTTTCAATGATTTCCATAGAGGAAGCTTCGAAATAGCTCTTTGTAATTGGCCATGATGTTGAAGGCAGAGTTTCAACATATACCCACATAAGTTCGCCAAGACGCCTTAATTGGACCTCATTGGACTCACCAGAAGAAAATATTTGCCTAGGCACAGGAATATTTTGAACCTCAGCTACAGGTATAGTTTGATTTATTGGTGGATAATGATCATCTTTTTCGATGATAAGTTCTGATGAAGGTAAATTTAAATCAGGTGCAATTTCTTCTTCAAAAAATTTATTTTTTGTTTCTGGAAAAAGGCCTTCTGGCCCTGAAATATAAGAGCACGATGTAATAGAAAAAATAGCAAGGAAAAGAAGAGAGTCTTTTAAATATTTTATATTCATATCAATTTTAATTTTACCATCTCCCTAATTGTTTGTTCATGTAAATCGTTGCTTAAAGGTATCAAAGGAAGTCGAATACCAGATTGAATTTTATTCATTTTATGCAACATCCACTTCACAGGTATTGGATTTGATTCAATAAATAAAAGTTCATATAAACTTCTAAAATTTGAATCTAATTCTATGGCATCATTAAATTGATTGCTTAAATTTAATGAACAAATCCTAGCAATATGATGAGGGATAATATTTGCAGCAACAGAAATTACACCATCTCCACCAATAGACATAAAGTGGTTGAAAGTTGGATCGTCGCCCGAGAAAATTGAAAAATGTTTTTGGTCCATACCTTGAGAGATTGAAATAAGCTCTGCCAATCTTTCTGCGTCGTCTACAGCCTCTTTAATCCCAATAATATTCGGATGATTTGATAGTCTCCTAACAGTATCTGGCTTTAAATCACATGCTGTACGGGATGGAACATTGTATAGAATTTGCGGTATATCTACGGAGTCTGCAATTTTTGAAAAATGCTGAAATAAACCTTCTTGGTTAGGTTTGTTATAATATGGAGTCACTATAAGGGTATAGTCTGCGCCAATTGATGCAGCATTCTGAGTGAGATCTATCGCTTCTTGAGTTGAATTTGCTCCCGTTCCAGCAATTACCGGCACCCTTCCTGCGGTAAAACTTATGGTTTTTTCAATAATTTTTATATGTTCAGGGATGCTTACAGTTGCTGACTCACCCGTTGTTCCAACAGCAACGATTCCGTTAGTTCCAGATTCAATATGCCACTCTATAAGGTCTCCCAGCGCATTAAAGTCTAAACTTCCATCAGCGTTCATGGGGGTGACTAGAGCTACAAAACTGCCTTGGAGGGGTTGCATCGTTAATGTTTTCAGTAAAGAATGAAACTATACACTTTTTTTTAAGGAAATGATGATCAAAAATTTAGAAGGAAAAAAATGCCCTAAGTTTCGTGCCGAAGCAACTAACGAGCAAACCATATCAAATGAAACCTATAAAGATAGAAATGTTGTTATTTACTTTTATCCGAAAGATTCAACTCCTGGCTGCACTACAGAGGGCCAAGAATTTAGAGATAACTATAAGAAATTTAAAAAATGCAATACTGAAATTTTAGGAG
>QBVW01000018.1 GCA_003284215.1 SAR86 cluster bacterium AG-313-D11
GCACGTGCTAACACTTGAGCAGCGACTGTATGACGCATGATTTGCAAACCCTCATCTGAGTCGATTGTAAAAATAGAGATTTCAGCATCCTGACTGACAACATCACTCAGGTCTCTCTGCTCACCATTTACACTAAACGCAACAGCAGCTTTAGCCAAACCGGAGCCAATCATATTTGCAATTTCAAGTCCACTGATACCAGCAGAAGCTTGCTTCTGAGATCCATCGGGAAGTGTAATTGTGATTTTATTGCTCATGATAATTGTCCTTGCGCCCTATTCTAATATTTTTAACTCGAAAGGTATATTTTCAGCAAAACTTTATATTAGCTTCTCTTTAATTTAACATTGAAAAATAATTTTTTTAGGAGTCATTATGTCAGTAAGTGTTTTACTTAGCGGAAAATTAAAAGATGGATTAATTGATCAATTTACAGCAATTTGCACTGAAGCTTTTCAGGTCACTCGAGCATTTGATGGCTGTCAAAACATCAATCTAACATTCCATGTTAACGAAATACATAAGTTTGTTTTAACTGAGGTTTGGGATTCAAAAGAGCACTATGAAAAGTATTTAGCTTTTAGAACAGAGGATGGCACTATTGCTGCAGTCACTGAAATGTGTGTTGATGGTCCAAATATAGATATTTTTAATATTACAGACGCGTAAAACAAGCCTTCTTAGTTAAACGGATATAACAACTCCCTCCTAAGGAGTAGTTCTAGGTTCGATTCCTGGAGAGGGCACCAAATTTTGCGTAAAAAAAATGGATGGTTAGATATCAACTAATACTAATGGATAGGATGGAATCCTATACCACAATGACAGTTTCTATGAATTTACATTTATACAATTACTAAGCTAGACTGCAATCATGAATCTGTTAGATAACAAGAGCCTTAAATGGAAACGTTACAAGGAGGGAGATAATTTTGATTACCCTATAGACTACTCTGACGCAATTCTAGATGCGAGAGAAGACGGGCATTTGGAGATATTAGTTAAGTGGGAGCCGAATTGTTACTGTCATTTTCACAGACACACTGCAGAAATTAGCTCTTTAGTTCTAGAAGGCGAGCTTCATGTTACCGATATTGATATTAAAACTGGAAAAGAGCTTGGTAAGCGAGTAAGAGTTGTTGGAGATTTTGCACATAAAGAACCAGGCGATGTTCACATGGAACAAGGAGGAGCAGAAGGAGCTCTAGTTCTTTTTAATATTTATGCTCCTGAAGGTGAGGGCAAACTTGCAGAATCTTTAAATAAAGACGGGAGTGTAATAAGCACATCAACCATGGCTAAAATTCTAAGAAAACGTAACTGATTTTATTTATTTATTTAATCCTTTGCTCAATAGTTGCCAGTGGTTTGCTAAAAATTTCATGGATGTTCCCAGTCATTCTATTTATTCTGAGTAAAGATTTACTATTTGATCATCATTTTTAATATTTTTAATATTCTGAAAAAATAACTCAAATGCTCGCTCTAAAGATAATAATGAATGAGCTGAATCATGAGCTGAAATAAAACAATTCTTAGCTGTCCAAAGTGAAGAGTTGACATCAAGAGGCTCAACCTTAGTGGTATCTAATGCAGCAGCGGCAATTTTTCCAGCATTGAGTGCATAAGAAAGATCTTGCTCATTAATTGCAGTGCCTCTACCTACGTTGATTAACATGGCAGAGTTATTAAGTTTTTCTAGGACATCTGCATTGATAATATCTCTTGTTTGCGTGCTATCTGGCAATGAAAGAACTAAGTAATCAGTTAATGGAAGTAACTCCTCAAACCGATCCAGCCCCAACACTTCATCAGCATGCTCATCATCTTGCGGATTGCGTCTTATCCCAGTTACTCTCATTCCAAAAGCTTTTCCTAGCTTAGCCACCTGACTGCCAATGCCTCCATAACCTAGGATCACCATGGTTTTATTAGTAAGCTCACCATCTCCTGATATTGGGGTCCAGTTTTTAGATTGCTGATATTCAATGTGATGATCGATTCTCTTGTTCCATCTGAGGATTTGCGAGAAAACATAGTGAGCAATTGGAATGGCATAAACACTACTAGCGTTAGCAATGTGCACATTTTCAATTTGTAAAACATCTTGCAGTATTGGTGCATCCATACCAGCAAAGCCGCTTTGAAGAAATTTCATTCGTTTAGCTAAGCTCAATAAGGCCTCATGAATTTTTGGATTATCCCTAGCAGCAAATAAAAACTGATAACACATAAATAAAGCATCTGATTCTGGGATAGTCTCCCAGTCTGGATCTGTTGAGTCTAAGGGGTTAAGTGCAATAATTTCCATTGAGGGATCAAAGGAAAGTAACTCAGATCTATATAACTTATCATTATCTTTGGAGATAACAATTCTCACGATTCATCCTTCAAAACGTATTTCATTATTTTTCCCGCAGCATTTGTCGGCAAGTCTTTTACAAACTCAACATCTCTTGGGACTTTGTAGTTAGCCATATTTTCTCTGGACCATTGCACAAGAGCATCTTCACTTAAGTCTTGATCGGGTTTTAATACAATGAAAGCCTTAGCAACTTCACCCATTCTTTTATCTTCAATACCGATGACTGCAGCTTGAGAGATTGCAGGATGATCACAAAGGATATTTTCTATTTCTGCAGGATATGCATTAAATCCGCCCACGATAAACATATCTTTACTTCTATCAGTGATCTTAATGTAGCCATTTTGATCAAGTATTCCAATATCACCAGTATGGAGCCAACCCTGACTATCTATAGCTTCTGCTGTAGCCTCTGGATTGTTAAAATAGCCTTGCGTAATGTTATAGCCCCTTACTAATATCTCTCCGGGCTCACCTACCGGAATCTCTTGGCCATCTTGATTTACACATTTAACCTCCACATCAGCAATGGCGCAACCAGAAGTTGTTGCAATAGTCTCATAGTCATCATCAGGCGTGCACATGGTTACAACACCTGTACTTTCTGTAAGTCCATAGGCAGTAATGACTGTTTCAAATCCTAACTTTTCTTTCATATCCCTGATAAGTTGGATTGGAATAGATGCTGCTCCAGTAACTCCTAATCTCAGAGAGGAAATATCCATATCCTCTATTAATGAGCTTGTTAGGATGGATTGATAAAGTGTTGGAGGACCTGGTAGCATTGAAATTTTTTCCCTATTAATTGTTTCGATTATTTGATCGGCATCAAATACCGGGAATGGATAAGCTGTTGCACCTCGCATCACTGCAGCAAGCCAGCCAGCTTTGTAACCAAAAGTATGAAAGAAAGGATTTACGATAAGATATCGATCATCCTCACCTAAACCAATATAAGTTGACCAATAATCAAATACTTTAATATTTTGTAAATGAGAAGATATTACACCCTTAGGCTTTCCTGTTGTGCCAGATGTAAAAATAATATCAGCCATATCGGTTTCACTCACTTCAGGTAACTCAACTTTTAAACTGTTTTCTTTTAAGTTAAGGAACGATAATGTCGAACCACTTATCTCATTATCGTCTAACGAAATTTGATGTTGTAAATGTGGTAATTGTTCATTCTCAAGTAGCTTAAAATAATCTACTCCAAGAAAAGTTTTTACACTGAATAAAATTTTAGCTTCTGAATTATTTAAAATGTATGCGGCTTCTTTCCCTTTCATTCTAGTATTTATAGGGACAATAACTCCAGCAGCCTTATGAATAGCAATAGCTGCAAGCACCCACTCAGTCATATTTGGAGCCCAAATTGCAACCCTATCTCCGTGAGATATACCAAGATCTACCAAGTGAGTAGCAATATTTGTTGAGAGGTTATGCAAATCTTTGAAAGAGTAAATTTTATCATCAGAAATTAATGCTGGCTTTGATGAAAGCCTTTCAGCTTGAGTCTCAATTAATGCGGGAATAGTTAATTTATTTAAGTATTTCAATCTAATATCCTTGCCCATCGATAGTCATATTTATAGTATTTTAGCCCGATGGATGACTCAGAAAATCTTACTCCAGGTAATGATGAAATTTCTTCATAAAGCACCTTCGAAAGCTTAGTTACATCCTCTGCAAGAATAAACACCATTAAATCATGGCGTCCTATC
>QBVW01000019.1 GCA_003284215.1 SAR86 cluster bacterium AG-313-D11
ATCCAGAATTAAAAAGGGTTGATTATGAGAATGCAAAGAAAGCTGCAAAAAGATTTTCTAGAAATCCCTCTTCAGCATTTAGCTTTGCTGAAGGAACTAGATTTACTTCCGAAAAGCATTCTGCGCAGGAGTCCCCTTATTCTGATTTATTAAAGCCAAAAGTAGGAGCTCTGGCTATTGCTTTATCAGGAATGCCTCAAGTAAATACTTTGATTGATTTTACAGTAGTGTATGCAACTCAAAAAAGATCGACATGGGACTTTCTTTGCGGCGACTTAAGCAAAGCTAAAGTTGTGGCAAAGACTTATGCTTTACCCGAAAACCTTAAAAATAGATCTTTTGAAGAGGAAGATGATTACAGGAAAAGCTTCCAAACATTTGTTGATGCAATTTGGTTAGAAAAACAACAAACGATTAAAGATTTAAAGTTCTAGCTTGTTGTCTGCAACTAACCACCCGTTTTGATCGATGTAAATCCATTTCCCAGAAGTTATAACCACGCTTCCAAATGAAATTAACACATCTTCAAAACCA
The DNA here is from genome assembly GCA_003284215.1 of SAR86 cluster bacterium AG-313-D11. Taxonomy (GTDB): domain Bacteria; phylum Pseudomonadota; class Gammaproteobacteria; order Magnimaribacterales; family D2472; genus D2472. Next base: position 535 of record QBVW01000019.1, read on the forward strand.
TGGTTTTTTTTATTTGTTTTTTGAGCAACCACCCCCTTAGCAAAGATACCTATAGGAAGATTCTTCAGCTCCTCAACGTCTCTAACGCAGCCATTAACGACAATGCCTGCCCAATTATTTTTTACTGCAGATTCTGCAATTTGGTCTCCAATCATGGAGGCATGAGTTACGCCAGAGGCATCAATAACTAAAACTTTATTTTTTCCCTCTCGAGAAAGAGCTTCTTTCACAACAGAGTTATCATCTGAACAAGAAACTGTATAAATCTCTCCAGCAATTGAATCCCTGCTCCCAAAGGATTGCAATGCAAGTTTGCCGATTTGGATTTGCTCAGAATGTTGATCAGACAGGTCTGGTAAAGAGGTCATAACTTTAATTTTTCTATGATGTTTAGTTTATCTATTATATCTATTCTTCTTGCATCATTTTCTAAGTCTGCCCAAGAAATTGATTCTGAAGCTTTTAATCTAGTTACTTTTTGTGACTGAGAAATGTTTTCTTTCTCTAGAAAATTGATTGCCTCTATAACTGCAGGTCGATCGTTGCAAATCAATACCATGTTACAACCACTCTCTAATGCCTTACCCACTTTGGCTTCAATGCCTCCAACATAATCTGAGCCCTTCATTGAGAGGTCATCACTAAAGATTATTCCAGTAAATCCCATTTTATTTCTTAAAATATCTTGCAACCAAAATTTTGAAAAAGTTGCTATCTCTTTATCAATATTTGTAAAAGATATATGAGCCGTCATTATCCCGCCAAGTTGAAGCTTTAAAGCATCAAAAGGAAGTAAGTCATGGCTCTCTAGTTCTGATAAAGATCTGGTATCTTGAGAAAAAGTGAGATGGCTGTCAGCAAAGATACCACCATGTCCAGGGAAATGCTTACCAGTGGCCTGCATTCCCGCTTGATTCATGCCTTCAATAAAGGCGCTTGCAATAGCAATAACCTGCTCTGGATTATCACCTATTGATCTATCTCCAATAACAGAACTTCTGGAATCATCTAGATCTAAAACAGGTGCAAAACTTATATCTAATCCAGATGCAATCACCTCTGAGGCCATTAACCAACCTAAATCAGTTGCAAATGGAAATTTTTTATCACTATCTGAATTTAAAAATGCAGATAATTTTTGCATAGTCGGCAAAATTGTATAGCCTTCTTTAAAACGCTGAACCCTTCCCCCCTCTTGATCTACTGCAATAAGAAGCTTTGGATTGATCTTTCTTATTTCTCCGCATAACTCTTGAACTTGATCTCTTGAAGAGATATTTCTTGCAAATAAAATCACGCCCCCTACATGTGGATTGAGCAGTAATTTATTTTCTTCTTGAGTAAGCGAGGTTCCATCCAGATCGAGCATTAATCTTCCAAGCAAAGACTTGCTCATAATTTTTCTTTTAATGCATGAATTAATGCTTTGGTTACCTCAGGATCTCCTGAGAAAATAGAAGGGGCTATTCTTGAAGCAATAGAACCATATCGATCAAAAATTATTTTTGAAACTTCGTCAGGGGTTCCAGTCACTGCGATGCTCTCTAAGATTTCATCTGAAATGAGATTTGGAATATCTTGCCACAATCCTTTTTTAGTCAGATTGTTAAGTTCTGGCTGAATACTTTCCCAGCCATGTTGCTCTAAAACTACTTTATAGGCAGGAGTGGAACCATAAAACCCAATTTGTGCCTTGCAGGCATCCCTTGCCTTGGAAATTTCTTCATCGGTAGTACCCGTTGCAACCATGACACCCAGTGAAATATCAAATTCTTTTGCTGTTGATAATTCAAGTCCTTTTTTTACAGATGGTAAGGTAATGTTTTCAAGAAACTTAGTTGTATGAAAAGGATGCACAATAAATCCATCACCAGATTCAGCTGCAGCTTGAGTCATTAATGGTCCCACGCCTGCGACATATATTTTCGGAAGGCCAAATGGATTTTCTCCAGGATTAAAAATAGGAGTCATCAGTGTATGTTGGTAAAACTCTCCTCTAAAATCCAGATCTTTGCCTTCATGCCAACACCCCCAAATAGCTTTAATAGCATCAACCATCTCTTTCATTCGTTTTGCAGGTGATGACCATGGCATAGAGTATCTCTTTTCAATATGAGGTTTTATTTGAGATCCTATGCCGAGTGTAAATCTACCCTTAGACATCAACTGAAGGTCATAGCCAATATTAGCTAAAGTCATGGGATTCCTAGAAAATGCAACTGCTATTGAGGTTAAAAGTTCTAACTTTTCTGTTGCAAGAGCAGCTGCTGCAAGAGGCAGAAATGGTTCATGTGGTCCTTCAAATGTATAAGCGCCATCGTATCCGAGGTCTTCTAGCTCTTTGCTTGCTTTTGAAGCTTCTGCTGGATCTCGAGTAATCATTGAGCAATCAATTTTAATTTTTTTCATATTGAATTATTTCTATTTGTCATGACTGATTATGCTGGATGTATTCCATTTTGTGTATTCCGAGTGGTAATATTAAAATCAGCCTATTATCAATAAAGGAAAAATAATGAACTCAAAAATATGTGAACTTCTTGATATTGAATTCCCTCTGGTTGCTTTTACCCATTGTAGAGATGTAGTGGTAGCAGTATCTAAAGCAGGTGGATGTGGTGTACTAGGCGCTGTTGGGATGACTCCAGAGCAATTAGAAGAAGAGCTTAAATGGATCGATGATCATATCGATGGGCTTCCATACGGGGTAGATGTATTAATACCCAACAAAATGGCTGATAAAGATAAAAAATTTGATGCTGCAAAATTAACCTCAATGATTCCCCAAGAGTATGCAGATTTTAGAGCAGACATCCTAGAACAGCATGACATTGAAGCTGATGAACTGCGAACAATCAAAACAGCAGCAACTTATATGGCCGAAAATACTAAAGCAGATGGTGCAAAAGCTTTGCTGGATGTTGCATTTAGTCATCCGATCAAAATAATTGCAAATGCATTGGGCGTCCCGCCTGACTGGATGGTGCAAATGGGAAAAGACAATAATGTAAAAGTTGCAGCTCTTCTGGGCACCGCACAACACGCCATCAATCAAGTAAAAGCAGGCGTAGATATTTTGGTTGTCTCAGGCACAGAGGCTGGCGGTCATTGTGGCAGCGTTTCAACCATGGTCTTAATTCCGGAAGTTCACGAGGCCATTCAACCATATGGTGATGTCCCGATTCTCGCTGCTGGAGGGATCGCAACTGGAAGACAAATGGCAGCTGCAATGAGCATGGGAGCATCAGGTGCTTGGTGTGGGTCCGTATGGTTAACAACAGCTGAATCTGAAGTTCCACCTGTAATAAAAGAAAAAATGGTTGCTGCAACTTCTAGTCAAACAACTAGATCAAGAAGCAGAACAGGAAAGCACTCCAGACAGTTGGTTTCTGAATGGACAAAAGCTTGGGAAGCAGA
>QBVW01000020.1 GCA_003284215.1 SAR86 cluster bacterium AG-313-D11
GGAGAGACTCTTTGAAATTAGATGAAGTTTATGACCGGCTAGATTGTTCTTTTGACTCTCAAAAACATTTGATCTTACAAGCTGATCTTGCTTTATTAAACAATGAATCATCTCATGAAATTTTACGAGCAATCAGTGAAGAATATAAATCCTTAGATGGCATTGTTCATAATGCTGCAATCTTAGGCACGATGACCACTTTAGCGAATTATGAATTATCAAAGTGGGATGAAGTGTTAAATATTAATTTAAGGGCCCCTTTTTTACTAACTAAAATCCTAAAACCAATTCTTGAAGAATCTACATTACCAAGAATTATTTTTACTTCTTCAGGTGTGGCAAATATTGGTAGGGCTTTTTGGGGTGCCTACTCAGTTTCAAAATTTGGTTTAAAAGGCTTGGCAGAAATTTATGCGAATGAGCTTGAAACCACATCATCCATCAAAGTATTTAATTTTGATCCTGAGGCAACCCGAACAAAAATGAGGTCATCTGCAAGACCTGCTGAAGATCCTAAATCGCTTAAAACTCCTCATGACCTTTTGAATTGTTATTTGTGGTTTTTTAGCGAGGATAGCTCTCAGTCAAAAGAGCACTATTTTAAATATAGTGATCTATCTAAGAAAGTGACTTCCACATAAAAAGACTCAAATATGTTCTCCAAGGCCTAAAGGGCTCATAAAAGTTTTCATTCATTACATATTCACAAAAAAAATATTCATGCGCATGCTTGATACCAAGGTCATTAATTGGGATGACGTCTGTGTCTCCAAGATAAAACATTCTAGCCATATGAACTGACCAAGGCCCAATCCCTTTATTTGCAATGAGCAAGCTTTCAAATTCACTGTTTGATAGTTCTTTTAAATCAGTTCGTTTAAGAGAAGATAGATTTAAATTGTTAATCAGTCCAATGACATAACTTACTTTTGATTTTGAAAGTCCAGCTTCATGCAATTTACTATCTAAATCTTGATAATTTGTATGAGTCTTAATAATTGGATGGACCCTTGACCAGATAGTCTTGGCTGCCTTGGTAGAAAGTTGTTGGCTCACAATAACTGATGAAAGATATTCAACAAAGGTTAGTGATGTTAAAGCAATTTTAATTGGCTTAGACTTTTGAAGATATTCGTGGAATAAATCAAAATTTTTTTCTTTAGAAATTCTTAAGAGGATTTTGTGAGCATGGTCACTTTCCATAATTCTGAAGTTCTTTTATTTGAGATTCAGTTAAATTAATGCACGAGCCCTCTTTAAGAGTTGAAGGTAGAAAAATTGGTCCAATCCTCACTCTTTTCAGTCTACTAACCTCTAAGTCTTGAGATTCAAAAAGTTTTCTAACCTCACGATTTTTACCAGTCAGCATGCAAACTGAAAACCATTGATTCGAGCTTTGTTTTTCTCCAGTAACAATATCTGAAAATTGATAAACTTTGTCCTCAATTTTAACTCCTGACAACATGTTTTTTTTCTTTTGTTGATTAAAATAACCTCTTGCTCTAACAAGATATTCCCTATCAATTTCAAATGAGGGATGCATGAGTTGATGTGCTAAGGTTCCATCGTTAGTAAACAGCATCAAGCCTGAAGTATTTATATCTAATCTGCCAACTGCAATCCAGTCAGGTTCATTTTGAACTTTTGGTAAAAAATCAAAAACAAGCTTAATTTTTTTATCATCTTTTTTTGAAGATAGCACTCCTCGTGGTTTATTTAGCATAATAACTTTTAGATCAGCTGTTTTTAAAAGAACTTTTTCACCGTCAAAGATGACCTCATCAGTTTCTAATACTTTAGTTCCTAAAACAGCTAACTTGCCATTAACATAAACTTTATTATCTTTAATTAGTTGTTCGCATGAGCGCCTAGAACCTAAGCCAGCTTGAGCCAAAAACTTCTGCAATCGCAGCATAGAGTTAGCCAGCTTCTAGCTGATCCAAGGCATCTTCTGCTGGCAAAGCCTCAGGCAATGGAGGTAAGTCATTTATTGATTTTAGGTTTAAATCATTAAGAAAAGCTTTAGTTGTTTCATACAAAGCTGGCCTACCTGGAACATCACGATAGCCGGATACTTTGATCCACTCTCTATCGAGCAAAGATCTTATTATCTGAGTACTAACTGTAACGCCTCGTATATCCTCAATATCACCCCTGGTAACAGGTTGCTTGTAAGCAATAATTGATACAGTTTCCATCAATGCTTTGGAAAGTCTGCTGGATGTGTCATTCCATAAAGGGTATAGACAATCTCCATAATTTTCTTTTACTTGCATTCTAAAGCCTGATGCAACCTCTTTTATTTCAATAGAGCTATCGGCATATCTTTCTTCTAACAAATTTAAAGCCATTTTTATGCCTGGCAAGTCTACCTCTATGTTCTGAGATCCCATGAGTGTTTTAATCTCCGATAAACGCATCGGTCTTCCCGCACCGAAAAGAATAGATTCAACAAGATTAGGTAAGTTTTCAATATTAGTCATCTAGTGAACTCCGCGATTAGTTGATTTAAGATACAGTTGATTTGAATCTTTGTTTTGGATAAGTTCAACATGCCCGTCTTTAGCTAAATCTAAAGATGCCAATAGAGCAACGACAACCCCTTGCTTACCCTCTTTTTTTTGATATGTTTGAAAGAATTGAATTACATTTCTTTTATTAAGAATTGATAAGATTAAAGCGATTCTTTCTTGAGTTGATAATTCTTCAAAGTGAATTTCATGATGTGCAGAAAATTTAGGACGTGAGGTAACTTCATGAAATATTGCTGCAAGCTCTTTAGATGAAATATCTAAAGATGCTTCACGCTCTTTAAATTTTGGCAAGCCAGTCGATGCAAGAAAAAAATCTCTATCTAATCTTGGCAAGTTTGAAATAGATTCTGATGCACTTTTATATCTTTGGTATTCTTGCAGTCTTCTTATGAGCTCAGATCGTGGATCTTGCTCTT
>QBVW01000021.1 GCA_003284215.1 SAR86 cluster bacterium AG-313-D11
GCAACTACAGATGCAATTCAAAAATCTATAGATCAAGCTCAGGCATCCTTTGAAGGAAAAATTAAGAATGTATATGTTGGGATTGCAGGAAATCATATTCGCAGTTTAAATTCTCACGGAATAGTAGGAATAAAAGATAAAGAAGTTGAAGCAAGTGATATAGATAGAGTTATTGAAGCAGCCCAAGCAGTCGCAATACCTTCAGATCAAAGAGTACTTCATGTTCTTCCTCAAGAATATGTAATTGATAATCAAGACTCTATTAGAGAGCCGCTTGGAATGTCTGGTGTTAGATTAGAATCCCATGTTCATTTAGTTACTTGCGCTAATAATGCAATACAGAATATAGAAAAATGTGTAAAACGATGTGGCATTGGTGTCGATGGTTTTGTTTTAGAGCAGCTTGCCAGCTCATATTCTGTTTTATCTGAGGATGAGAAAGAGCTTGGGGTTTGTTTGGTGGACATTGGTGGAGGTACAACCGATATTGCAGTATTTAATTCTGGTTCGATATCATTTACCGGGGTTATTCCTATAGCAGGTGATCAGGTAACTAGTGATATAGCTGTAGCCTTGAGAACTCCTACTGCCCAGGCAGAAGATATAAAACAAAAGCATGGTTGCGCAGCAGCTGAACTTACCCAAGATGGAGAAACCTTAGAAGTAATGAGAGTTGGTGGTAGGCCTCCAGAAGACCTATCAAGACGATCCTTAGCTGAAATTATCGAACCAAGGTATGTAGAGCTCTTTGATTTAGTTAAAGCAGAAATTAAACGTAATGGTTTTGAAAATAAAATCCCGGCTGGGATTGTGCTCACCGGCGGCACTTCAAAAATGGAAGGAGCTGTTGCATTGGCTGAATCTATTTTCCAAACAAGTGTAAGACTAGGTATTCCAGAAAAATTTAATGGCATGGAATCTGTGCTAAAAAATCCAATATATGCAACAGCTTTAGGTTTGGTTGGGTTTGGTTTTGATCAAATTAAGCAGGGCTATACCTTGGAAAATAATAAAAGCTTTTTTGATAAAGCATTTGGTTTCCTAAAAAATAATTATTGATTGCTAGATGTATTTGGCATAGAATTCACGCTCCTTGGTTTTTTGATGTTCAAAAAATCTACTAACCCATAAGGAATAATATGAATAATTACGAATTAACCTTAATACTCAACCCTGATTTATCTACCAAATTTGATGATTTTCAAACCAAATTTGAAAAGACTCTGACCGATATTAAATTTAAAATTAACAAGCTAGAGAACATTGGTCGTAGGCAACTTGCTTATAGCATTTTAAATCACAACAAAGGGCATTACGCTATCTTTCAAATAGAAGGGCCATCTGAGTCAGCTTTAGAGCTTGAGTCTAAACTAAAATATGACACCTCTGTAATTCGTCATATTATGTTAAAAGTTGACTCTCCATCTCTTGAAGATTCATTGTTGCTTGTAGAATCAAGGGAAGCTAAAAAATCTCCTCAAGAAGAGGATCAAAGTCAAGAAAAATCAAAAGCCTCTCAAGCAGAAATAAAACCAGCAGCTGACCCTGTTGCAACAGAAGAATCAAAGGATGACGAATAATGACCCAATCTAACAGCAAAAACTTTAATTATAAGAATGTCGATCTTTTAAAAAGATACATAACTGAGACAGGAAAAATTATACCTGCAAGAGTTTCTAATATTAGCGCTTCAGAGCAAAGAAAATTAACTAAAGCAATCAAGATTGCTCGCTTTTTAGCTTTACTACCTTATACAGACTCCCATAAATAAATTATGAAAATTATACTTTTAGATAAAATCCAAAAATTAGGTGAAATTGGAGATGTTGTTGAGGTAAGCTCAGGATATGCCAGAAACTTTCTTATTCCAAAGAAGAAAGCTATGTTCGCCTCTGATGAAAATCTCAAGTATGTTGAAAGCAAAAAAGCAGAATTAGCAGCAGCTTCAGCTGATGAGATGGCAAATGCCCAAGGTAAATCTGATGCAGTCTCTGGGTCAAAGGTTGAAATTAAAGTACAAGTAACTGAGGAAGGCGCTTTATATGGCTCAGTTGGAACTAGAGAGATCTCAGAGGCATTTAGCACGATCGAGCATGATGTAGATAAAAGCGTTATTCAACTACCTGATGGACCTTTAAAAGAGCTTGGAGATTATTCAATTACTTTGTTATTCCATCCTGAAGTTTCATGTGTTGTTGAAGTATCTGTTCAGCCAGAGTAGTTGTTATCTTAATAATATGATGTAAGAATCATATTTATGTCTAGTAAATCCATAGAAAATACAGAACAAGTCAGAGAGCTTGAAAGGGCAATCCTAGGCGGACTAATGCTCGAAACAGAAAGA
>QBVW01000022.1 GCA_003284215.1 SAR86 cluster bacterium AG-313-D11
GTTTTCAATAGAGTCAATTTGTTTCTGTATTCTTTGAATTTTGTTTTCAATCTTCTCTCTCTCATTAAGATAATCTGATTCAACTTTATTTTTTTCATCTAATACTGCCTTCTTTGTTTTTTCTTTCATGAGATTGCTGTTAGAAACAATTTTCTTAACTGATGCAAGAATGACTTTATCTGTTTCTTCCATTACTAATGCTCTTTTGTTAGTGCAGTTATTCTCTGTCTTGCTCTTCCAGTGATATTCATGAGAACGACAAAAGTATTTCTTTTGACTTATGTTGAATCCATTCTTCTTATAGTTCTGATGATTTGAACCCATTGCAACACCACACTCACAAAAGAAGATTTCATCAAGAAGTGAGAAGTGTTTCTTTGTGTTTGATGCATTCTTTAATCTTGCATCAAGGAGTTTTTGAACTCTGTTGTATTGAGATACTGTAATAATCTTTGGCACTTTGAATGAATACTCTTTATCAATCTTCTTCACATAAACAGAATGTATGCCTGTATAAGTCTTGTTTCTTAACATCTTCTGCAAAGTTCCAAGATTCCAAAGACCACTTTTAGTTCTTCTTGTCTTAACTCCTTTCTTATCTAATTCATTCTTTATCTCAACAGTAGACTTACCAGTGTCATATGCATTAAAAATCCATTTAACCCACTTCTCTTCATCTTTGTTTATCTTCCATTGTTTGTTTTCGTTTATATAACCGAATGTTGCAGTTCCACCTAGATAAACAGATTTGTTTGTTGCGATTGCCTGTTTGAGTTTATCTATCTTTCCTCTTTGACTTCTTTCACTTCTAACTTTGTTTTCATATTGTTGTAAACGAGAAAGAATGTCATATGTAAGCATTTCATTCTCATCTCTGAATTGAACTTCTTTTGCATACTCTCCTTCGTATAGATGAACTTTACATGCTTCAAGATATTCTTTTCTGAACATCATTGAGTCAATCATGTCCCTAAACATACGACTTCTGTCTAAACACCAAACATGCGTGACATTGCCTTGTTTGATTTCATCTTTAAGTTCTTCAAAGACTTCACGATAATGAATAGTAGAACTTCTTGCACCTTCGTTTCTTAATCTAAACTTGAGTTTGAGTTTCTTTGCGACAGATTTGCCGATGCGAATTTGATTGTTCAGAGAATTGCCATCCTCTGCCTGTTCTTTAGTAGATACTCTTATATAACAATCTAAATAATTCATAATTCTGCAATCACTACACTCATTATACTAAAATACCATGCATAGAGTAAAGTATTTGCAGAATTAAATAGTTCTAAAGTAAGTAGTTGAGAACCAGTAAAAATAGAGATTTGCACTTCTCTGAAACCCCTGTTTTTACTGCATTCTTGTTTTTGCATTTTCATAAGACTTTAGAACTACATCACTAGTCATTACTTTACTAGTTATCTCCTCTGTAGTCGGTTAAGACTTCAAATTTACTAAATATAAATGAAGACAACATAAATGGTTGTATATATGAGAAGGTCAGTTATTGAGTTAGACAAACCTCATGCTATAAACATAAGAACTAGACAACTTGAGTCACCACAACTCATTCTTCAAAGTGGCAGTGAGAAGGCAATGTTTACTGTTCGCAACCTTCAATGAGTCTGTAGTTATCTAGAACTGATTACAGAACATCCGATGGCAGTGTGACAAGAGAGTAATTGAGAATACTATCCTGCAACTCGAAAGAGTCTTTGTTCTAGGCATCTTGAAACATCAGAATCAAGAATGTTGTTCACCCTTTGATGGGTGAACTGCATCTTTTTCATAGAATCAAAAACAATTTAACAAGATAAGGTAAAGAACACGAAGTGTTCTTCTTCACGAGTGCAACGAGTGAAGTAATTAAAACAATATTGGGACACAACAATGACAATAGGAAAATCAAATCGTTGTAATGAATACATGAAAGAAATTGAAAATATTAAATACGAATATCTACAGAAGAATGAGTTCTTCTGCACTCCTCTGCAAAGAAGATTCTATGAACATAGAGTTGAACTATTAGAGAACTATATTCTTAACTACCTAAATACTACTGATGGCAAAGAAAACAGTTAAACAACAGATTACAGAAATTGAGAAACAGTTAGAGAAACTGTTGAAAGAAATTAAATTGCTCAATAAA